>NZ_JAMCOK010000040.1:0-1296 GCF_023473045.1 Algibacter sp. L4_22 | reverse complement strand
ATATCTCAGTTAAAAAAAGAGATTAAAGTCTATATAAAATATTATAATAATGAGAGAATTAAACAAAATTTAAATGGTATGAGCCCGATTGAATATCGAGCTAATTATTATCAAAATTAATTATAAATTTGTCTAAACATTTGGGTGCACTTCACTTTCTTGGTCGGTAATTATTTACTAAATTAGTTGCTTGAAACACGCAACAAACCATATACAAACACGTTAACTGCAACCAAACAAAATCATCAACATAAACTAAATGAGTAAAACTTTAAGAAGAATTAAAACACATAGAAAAGCGAAAAATATCATAAATAGCTTCTATGACAATGACCCTCTTTGTCTATTAATTCATTATTCTTGTGAAAGCTTTTACGAAATTAAAGACGGAAAAACACCGAGAATTACTTCAATTGCTATCAAATATTTGAATACTGGTCAAACAAAATCCTTTTCAATACATAAAATTGCTGAACTAAAGCAAATTCCAATTGACCAAATTGATAATAATTACGACAAACTTGAAAAAAAGATGCTTAACAAATTTTACAAATTTGTTAAAAAACACAAAGACTATAAGTGGATTCATTGGAATATGAGAGACATCAACTATGGTTTTGAGGCACTTAAATACAGAGCATCTATTTTAGGTGCAAAAAAATCTAACATAAAAGAAGAGAACAAGTTCGACCTTGCAAGGTTACTTATTGATAAATATGGAAAAGGATATTCAAGTCACCCACGATTGCCTTCAATATTAGAAATGAATAATATCTCTTCCAAACATTGGTTAAACGGAAATGCTGAAGCTAAAGCTTTTGAAGATAAAGAATATGTAAAACTTCATCAATCTACATTAGCAAAAGTTGACGTGATGGAAAATATATTAAAAACAACAGCGGAAGAAAACTTAAAAACTAAATCTAATCTTCGTGATATTTATGGAATTAATCCACAAGGACTGTTCGAACTTGCAAAAGACCATTGGCTGTACAGTTTAATTCTTATTGTTTTCTCGACAATTTTAGGAATCTTAATAACGAATTGGATAAACGGCAGCAGTTAACACCGTGTATAATTAATTGCTTTTTGGAGCTTACTTACGAAAATTCCTGCGGAATTTTCACGGGTTCGTAAATGTTTGCTAACTTAGTTGCCTAACCACGCAACTAACCATACACAATCACGTTGTAACACATTTGAGAAATGAATTTTCCTGAAATAGGTTGACTAAAAATTAAACCATTAATTATAGTCACTTATGAAAACAAAAAATGAACACTGGCGAAAAAAAAG
>NZ_JAMCOK010000039.1:0-1314 GCF_023473045.1 Algibacter sp. L4_22 | reverse complement strand
AAGTCAGATGTTTTGAGCATGAGTAAAATCAGTCGTTCGCAACAGTTGCGTTTTGAATGGTCAGAAGTCGGTTGAGTTAGTTTTTTTAACCACTTTTAAGCTTGTTTATATATTTTTTCGAGATGAGTGAGACATGAATGCCAACGTGTTCGTGTATGGTTAGTTGCGTTGGCTAGCAACTAAATTAGTAAAAGAAAACGAACCAGAGGAAAATCCGCTAGGATTTTCCGAGTACACACAGACCGAGCAATTGATTATACACGTTGTTGTGTGTAGTTTTTTTATTTACTTTTCAATTTTATTATAATTTCCGAGAGTTTTTAAAGCCCACAATGTTTGTATACCAGCCCATTCTAATTTTGTCCCTTCACTAATTCCATACCAAGTGTTCCAACGACCATCATTTTTCTGTCTATTGATTAGTTCTTTTAAATCAGATTCAATAGTCTCTTTAGTAAATAAAGAATATAGAATGCTTTCAAAAGAATGCGCATAATTTAAACTATGAGGTTTTTCATAAAGTCCCCAACCATCATCTGATTTATCTTTGCAAATAACTCCGTCAGCCAATATCCAATTCTTTAATTTGTTAATTGTTTTTTCAGCTTTATCTCGACTTTTAGTATACGTTAAAAACGTTAACCATCTTGGTACACATAAATAGCAAAAAACATGTTTGTCTTTTATCCTTTCAAATTCACTCCAAACAAACTGTTCTGCTTTTTTCATCCAAGGAATATCAATCTTATATTTTTCCAAAATTCCAAGTAGTGGCGCAGTAGTACTTAAAGCAGCCCATTCTTTAACTGTTTTAAAATGTTCTTCACAAGGATAGGTGCTTTTGGGTCTAAACATCCACGGAATTCCACCTTTTTCTGTAGTTATGCTTTCAAAATAAGGCATAAAGTCATTTAGAATGATTTCTTTGTTTAGATAACCAACTTCATCGAGCGTTTCAAGTGCCATAATACTAAAAAGAGGCTGACTTTCTGGTGATGCCGTATCTGGTTCCATTCCGTGCCCAAAACCTCCATCAGAATTTCGGTAGGCATAAACTGCGTGAAAAACACCTTCCGTAGTTCCATTCTCAAAATGAAATTCAAACGAACGCCTTTCTATCATTCTCGCATTTGTCAAGATGAAATCTCTTGCTTTTAAGTAGCTATTTTTTGATAATATCATTCTTTATTCTCGAATGGTTTAAATTACACACAACGTTTACGTATAAGAATAGTGCGTAGTTTGAGTGCGAGGATTTTCCGAAGGAAAATCAGATGCATGCAAACACGCATTTAGTCTTGATTAGGCACTAAA
>NZ_JAMCOK010000038.1:0-1320 GCF_023473045.1 Algibacter sp. L4_22 | reverse complement strand
GTATTATTATGGGAAGAAAAGTCAAGTATGATTACGCATTTAAACTTCGATGTGTAAAGCAAGTTTTAAAAAATCACCAAACAGTTGAAGATGTGTCTAAGTTATATGGTTGTCATCATACAACCCTTCATGATTGGATTCGATTTTATGAAAAATATGGTAAAAAAGCACTATTACCAAGAAAAACCAAAGTGTATAGCATTCCTTTTAAACTTAAAGTTTTAAAAGCTATTGACAAAGATTCATTATCTTTCAGTCAAGCTTGTTTAGAATTTAATATTCCTACTAAATCTGTAATTATGAAGTGGCAACGTAATTATAAAAAAGAGGGTATTGTAGGCTTAAACATTAAACCTAGAGGTAAACCAAAATCTATGCAATTTAAGAGGGCTAAAAAAAAGTCTAATAAACCTTTAACAAGAGAAGAGGAACTTTTATTAGAAAATGAATCATTACGTGCAGAACTGGACTTGCTAAAAAAGTTACAGGCCTTAATTCAACAAGAGCAAAACAAAAAGCAAAAGCCATAACAGAATTAAGGCATAAGTATGATTTAGATATTTTATTATATCATACGAACATGGCAAGAAGTAGTTATTATTATCATCATAAAAGAAGTCTTTTAGTTGATAAATATAAAGAGATAAAACTATTGATTCATCAAATATATCATCGTCACAAAGGAAGATATGGCTATAGAAGAATCTCTTTAGAAATCAACAAAATAGGCACTCTAATAAATCATAAAACAGTACTCAAGTTAATGCGTGAATTAGGTTTAAAAAGTTTAGTCAGAGCTAAAAGATACAAGTCTTATAAAGGGCGAATAGGAGAAACAGCTCCTAATATATTACAACGAAATTTTAAAGCTATTAGGCCAAATAAAAAATGGGCTACCGATATTACAGAATTTAAAGTTTTAGGAAAAAAACTATATCTATCTCCAATAATTGATCTCTTTAATAGAGAAATAATAAGTTATCAATTATCTGAAAAACCTGATTTTAAACAAGTAGCTATTATGCTGAAAAAGTCTTTTAAGAAAATACCAGATCAAACAAATTTAATATTACATTCAGATCAAGGATGGCAGTATCAAATGAAACAGTATCGAAGATTATTAACAGAAAAAGGAATTACTCAGAGTATGTCTCGTAAAGGAAATTGTTTAGATAACGCTGTGATAGAAAATTTCTTCGGTATTCTAAAATCTGAATTGTTTTATATAAATAAATATAAGTCGATATCTCAGTTAAAAAAAGAGATTAAAGTCTATATAAAATATTATAATAATGAGAGAATTAAACAAAATTTAAATGG
>NZ_JAMCOK010000037.1:0-1329 GCF_023473045.1 Algibacter sp. L4_22 | reverse complement strand
ATTTCGTAAAATAAGTCCGACAAAAATAAACACGCATGCTAACATTGTATAAAAATAATGCTTAGTTTAGTGCCTAACCAAGAGTTAATGCGCGTTTGCTTGCATCTGATTTTCCTTCGGAAAATCCTCGCATACAAACCCGCAACTATTCTTATACATAAACGTTGTGTTTCATACTCACTCAAACGAATGAATAAAAACGCTTTTTGTATATTTGTTTTATTAATTTAAAGATTATGGACATTCAATCAACGAAAATAGAATTAGTAAAGACTATTTTATCTATAGAAAACAATGATTTTATTCAAAAAGTTGCTGAATTCATTAAGAATGAAAAAGCTGACTTTTGGACAGAGTTAAGTGTTGCTGAGCAAAATGAAATCAGAGAAGGAATAAATGAACTTGACAAAGGAAAAAGAGTTTCATATGATTCATTTTTGAAGAAAATATCTTAATGAAAGTATTTTTATCAGAACTTGCTGAAAACAAACTTCTAAAATTATCTGATTATATTCTAGAAAATTGGAATTTAAAAACACGTGATAAGTTTATTGAAAAACTGACAGAAAAAATCAAACAAATTTCTCTTCAACCTGAAAGTTGCCCTCAGTCTTCTGAATTTAAAGGTCTTTATAAGTGTGTAGTAACAAAACAAACAACTTTTTACTATCGAATTTCGGCAGAATTAAACGAAATTGAAATAATCACAATTTTTGACACAAGACAAAACCCTAATAAGTTGAGAAAAGACATCTAGGTCTAAAAACGTACGAAAACACAACAACAACATATAAAAAACATAGGGCTTTTGTGCTTAACCGATAAGGTCTGTGTTTATTTATAAAGTCGCCAAATATAAAATTTAGCATTTTCAACAAAAAAGATAAAAGCAAAATATTATATTTGGCTTAGTACCAAACCGAAATGTATTGCTTATCACCTGCCCTACGTTTCTTATACTGAACGTTGCCATTCATGGCTCACTCAGCTCTAAAAAATATATAAACGAGCTTAAAAGTGGTTTAAAAAAATCTCACTCAACTGACTTCTGACTATTCAAAGCGCAACTGTTGTGTGCGACTGACTTTACTCTTGCGAAAAAACATCTGACTTTTGACAAACGTAACGCAAGGTTTACTCACGACTGACTTTACTCGTGTTCTAAAATTCTAGGTTTTGAGAAATTAAACGCAAGTATTTTGTAAAATAAGCCCGACAAAAAATACCACGCATGGCAACATTGTATAAAAATAATGCGTAATTTAGTGCCTAATCAAGACTAAATGCGTGTTTGCATGCATCTGATTTTCCTTCGGAAAATCCTCGCAC
>NZ_JAMCOK010000036.1:0-1339 GCF_023473045.1 Algibacter sp. L4_22 | reverse complement strand
GTGCGAGGATTTTCCGAAGGAAAATCAGATGCATGCAAACACGCATTTAGTCTTGATTAGGCACTAAATTACGCATTATTTTTATACAATGTTAGCGCACGTTGTTATGTTTTTCTCACAAGAGTATTTAAATATGCTTTTTAAGGAACAAAGAAAAGTCCGAAGCAACAGTTGCGTATTGTTTGGCAAGAGTCAGAATTTTTTAAACGCAAGAGTTAAGTCATTTGCGCGTAAACTTTGCGTATTATTTTGTCAGAAGTCGGTTTAATTTTTTATTTAATTTTAGTTTTCGAGAGTAAAATTAGACTTAGGTAACAGTTGCGTTTTGATTTGTCAAAAATCAATTGAGTAAGTTTTAGGAATTATTTTTAAAATACTTTGAGAAGGTTTATTATTTTTTGAGCTGAGTGAGCAATGTGCGCTAACGTGTTTGTGTATGGTTAGTTGCGAGGTTCAGCAACTAAATTAGTAAACTTTTACGAACCCGTGAATATTCCGCAGGAATATTCGCAAGTAGAGAAGAAAAAAGCAATTAATTATACACGGTGTTAGGTGCTGGTTTTTATATTTGTTCCAAATTATTATATTCTCCAATTACTTTAAATTGACCTTCATAAAGAATTTCAATATCAGTTTCATTATTTTTTATTCCATTCCAATAATCAATAGACACTTTGTTAAATTCATTTATGTTGTAAGCGTCTAAGTTTAGAAATTGAGCATCTGCTATATGGATTTTTCCTTTTTTTTCTAATTCCAACTCTATAATTTTTCTGTTTTGAGAATCAGATAAAGTATTCCACCAATTTTCTAAACCATTTTTATTACTCAGCCATAAACACTTTTTTCTAGATGGTAATTCAGGGTTTATTTGTATTCTGTTATTTTCAAATATTTGTTCTCTTATCCATTTTAAATATTGAACATGAGATTCGAAAAGTTGATGAGCTAAATGATTAAAGCTTGAGCATAAGTCTTGAGACTTAAAAAACAACTCTTTATAATTTTGGGATTCATAATCTAATTCACTCAACCATTGCTTAGATAATATTTCTCTTGAATGTTGAATAAGTTTATTGCCATTAGTTTGAGGAATGGAATTTCTTTCTATTCCTTCCACGATGCCTTTAAAAAAATCATTGAATTCAGCTCGTTCTGTAGTTCCGTATTCTCCAAAATCCCACTCTTTTCTAATTCCGTTAATTCTCTGAATGTGGAAGTATCTCATTTTGTTTTTTGCGTTTTGTTTGGAACTTGCACCTAACGGTTTTGTGTATGGTTAGTTGCGTGTTTAAGCAACTAATTTAGTAAACAAAAACGAACGCGAGAAAATTCCGAA
>NZ_JAMCOK010000035.1:0-1397 GCF_023473045.1 Algibacter sp. L4_22 | reverse complement strand
GATGTTTGAATGAATTTGATTACTGGATCACTGAAAACTTTCACAGAGTTTAACAGCTTAAAATGGCCTGATCACAAACAGAGAAGCAGAATTGGGTTAAAGAGTTAGAATGGAAATTTCCTCCTACCAGGGATACAGCTGCTTGTAGACAATGTTAGGAAGACTGTTCCAGAGTTTAGGTGCTAAATAGGAAAAGGATCGACCGCCTGCAGTTGATTTTGATATTCTAGGTATTATCAACTGGCCAGAATTTTGAGACCGCAATAAACGTGATGGAGTATAATGCGTTAAGAGCTCGCTCAAGTACTGGGGCGCTAAACCATTTAGTGCTTTGTAAGTAATCAGCAAGATTTTAAAATGAATACGATGTTTAATAGGGAGCCAGTGCAGTGTTGCCAGAACCGGGCTAATATGGTCATACTTCCTGGTTCTAGTAAGAACTCGAGCTGCTGCGTTTTGGACCAGCTGGAGTTTGTTTATTAAGCGAGCAGGGCAACCACCCAGTAGAGCATTACAATAATCTAGCCTTGAGGTCATGAACGCATGAACTAACTGTTCAGCATTTTGCATTGAAAGCATGTGCCGTAATTTAGATATATTTTTAAGATGGTAGAATGCAGTTTTACAGATGCTAGAAACGTGGCTTTCAAATGAGAGATTGGTATCAAAGAGCACACCCAGGTTCCTAACTGACGACGAGGACTTGACAGAGCAGCCATCAAGTGTTAGACAGTATTCTAGGTTACTACTTGTGGAGTTTTTTTGTCCAATAATTAAAAATTCAGTTTTTTCTGAATTAAGTTGCAGGAAATTACTAGTCATCCAATTTTTTATATCAGCTATGCATTCCGTTAATCTTGTGAATTGGTAAGTTTCGTCAGGGCGTGAAGAAATATAGAGCTGAGTATCGTCAGCATAACAATGAAAATTAACGCCATGCTTCCTAATAATATCTCCCAGTGGTAGCATGTACAGGGTGAAAAGCAACGGTCCTAGCACTGAGCCCTGCGGTACTCCATACTGAACTTGTGATCTGTGTGACATCTCTTCATTTACTGCTACAAACTGATAACGGTCAGATAAGTATGATTTAAACCATGCCAATGAAATTCCACTAATGCCAACATAATTTTCGAGTCTATTCAAAAGAATGTTGTGGTCGATAGTATCGAATGCAGCGCTAAGATCGAGTAACACTAATAGAGAGATACAACCACGATCGGATGATAAGAGTAAATCATTTGTAACTCTAATGAGAGCAGTCTCAGTACTATGATACGGTCTAAATCCTGACTGGAAATCCTCACAGATATCATTTCTTTCTAAAAAGGAGCATAATTGTGAGGACACTGCCTTTTCTAGTATTTTTGACAGAAAGGGTAGATTTGAGATTGGCC
>NZ_JAMCOK010000034.1:0-1498 GCF_023473045.1 Algibacter sp. L4_22 | reverse complement strand
CTTTTTTTTCGCCAGTGTTCATTTTTTGTTTTCATAAGTGACTATAATTAATGGTTTAATTTTTAGTCAACCTATTTCAGGAAAATTCATTGGGTCAAATGTTTTACAACGTTTGGTTATATGAAAAGTAGCAGATTTATATGTGCCTATTTTTAATTAAAATATAAAGATAGCAGAAAAGAACCAAATTTTTGGTTTAGCTCTTAACTGCTATTTTTTATATAACGTGTTGTGGTTTGTATTTAATTTGTGCTAGGATAATTTAAATGTGTTTTAGATTTAAAAAATAAAATGATATGATTTTTTTATTTCCCAAATGTTGTTTGTTTTTTCTAAATAAAATAATGACATATTAGGTGATCTATCTTCAAATCGATACTGACATCGAATAGCAGCTTTATCTTTTTTGTCATTATATACAATTTTTGAAAAATTAAACCTGTAATCAATGTTTTTATAATCTCTATATTTTCCAATATGGTCAGAAGGGTTTAAATATACTATGGAATCAAAATAAAAAGTGTTAGTTACTCTTTTTAGTTTTATTTTATCTATATCAATATGTATGCTTCTACTATTGTCATAAACTTTTGTAAAACCTGAAAACATATCTTCAATCAACTCAAAATCGGGTATGTTTAATGCTAAGCTTGTGTCTATTGCTATGGTTCTGAATTCATTAATGTAGTCTATTAGTTTTTCATGGACTCTAATGGAATCTTTAACTGTAAATCTACCTTTAGTATTAATTGGCGATAAATCTCTAGGGGATAGACGTACCGCCACACTATCTATAACTTTACTAATTATTTCGCTAGTATTAGTGCTCTTATTGGTTACTGGCAGCGTTTTTTTATTGTTACAACCAATAAAAGTTATTAACGCTAATAAGCCAATTAAAGTTCTATATGTTTTATTCATTACAACCATTTTCTGCGTTTGAAGTATTTGCAATTTGTTTTATTTTAGCCCCCATATCATTTAAATCGAAAAAAACATAATCTATGTTTTCATTATAGTAACCATCTTTCCCGTAGGCGCTTAACCCTATCCAGCCAAAAGGTAAATAGTACTCCAGACTAAACCTTTTGTTATCTATCTCTCTTATGGCTCTTGCTATTGGATAAACATATCTATCTGCCATGTGTTGATGTTGGGCCTCGCCTGTATTTGCAAGGCTTCCAGATTCTACTTTTGCTGCTATGTATGAATTATACAAATTAATTCTATCATTAGGGTCTACATTTCCGCCATTTTCATGGACATATCTATATATTTCTGCATGAATGCCCTCATGCAAAAAATTAGTGGCTATTTCAAGAATTGACAAATGTATTATACTGAAATAGGTTGACTCTTTTTAGTTAATATTTTAACGTTCAAAAGATTTTTTATAGCCGTTTAGAAGGCAAAAAAATAGTTTGAACTAGGTCTGTTCTTAAATCGTAAGTTCAGGTAAATTTACATTATTTTTTCGATAGGATTTGTATTTGATGTT
>NZ_JAMCOK010000004.1:0-428527 GCF_023473045.1 Algibacter sp. L4_22 | reverse complement strand
CTTTTTTTTCGCCAGTGTTCATTTTTTGTTTTCATAAGTGACTATAATTAATGGTTTAATTTTTAGTCAACCTATTTCAGGAAAATTCATTTTTCTTAAATATTTTACAACGTTTATGTATATAAAAAGTAGCGGGTTTTTAAGCACTAAATTTTCGGTTTATATATGGCCTTTATTTTATAATATATCTTATGTTTAAGCACTTAAATCGCTATTTTTTATATACGTTGTTAGCATTTCGTTATTTAATGATTCCTAATTTAGATAATATGAAACCAACAAATAGCGCAAATGCAATTCCGACCCACAATGCATATTTTTGAAATTTCCTTTTCTTTTTTAATTTATTAATTTCCGTTTCAACATATTCTGCTTGATGTACTTCGTTTATTGATTTTAATTTAATAGCACATTGCTCTAATTTAGTTAAACACACATCAGAGAAGGAATTTATATGTTCTTCATTACCAGCTTTCCAACCATTCAATTTGATATTAGATAACATCAGATTGACTACATTCATTATTTCGTCTGCATTATTCGGAATTATAATTTCAATAACTTCTTCTTTTTTAGAATCAAACTTTTCAATTTCTCTTTTTTCTTCAGCAATTTCATTTTTATCTTCAGCAAACAATTCTTTTCCTTTATTTAGCAAGCCTTCTGTGCTAAAACTATTAGTGTTCTTACCTGTCCTGTTTACATCAACTCTGTGAGGTGTAGAATGACCATCTCCAAAAACCTTATTACTTACCCATTTACCAGTATTTTTACCTAATTCTCTTTTAAATGAATCAACACCTTTTCCCATACCTTTCTTTTTTTTCTCACGATAATTTGCGATTTTCTTTTTATAATCTTCAATTAATTTTTTCTGATATTCAATATTCCGTTTACCAGATTCTTGATAATGTTTTGGGGATTTATTCGCTCTTTGACGAGCCATATTTTCTCTCGTAGCTTTTATAGCCTTACGTGATGATTCAATGCTACTTTGTAAGTCTTCTATTTCTCTTTTGTACATTTAATAATTTAGATTGGTTTTTTTCATAATGAATGCTAACGTTATTGTATAAGAAAATTTGCGTGGTTTAGTAGTAAAATTAGCAAATAATAACCTACCAAGAAAGTTTGCTAGAACTTTCGTAAGTAGGCTTTTATTAGCAATTTTTTTTATACGATGTTAGCTTTAGTTGTTTCCCGTTTTCTTAAATGAATTAAATGTTTCTTGTGCTATTTCTTCTGCATCTACAATCATATCATTTCCAATCCAAGATGTCATTTTAAATCCTATTCCAGCTGCAATTATTGAACCTACTAAAGGAATCCATTTTGAAGCTGTTTTCGCAATTAATGTTGTGCTTGCTTTTTTCAAAAGAATCATAATTGCTTCTTTTCCACCATATCTCGCTGTGTACTGAAGAACTTTACTTGCAATCAATTTTACACTTTTTTGATCTAAAAGTTGTTTGTTGTATTCTTGTTGTTCTTCATTCAGTCCGTAAATGTTCTGAACTTCTTTTGACAATTTAACCATTAATGTTATGTCAACACCGATGTCAAGTCCAGGTATTGGGTTTAAACCATTAGCAGCCGCTAATGCAGAATAACGTGAAACTATTTTATCTGCTATTTTTCTTTTTTCTAAAAGTATATTTTCACTAGTGATATTTATGTCGGCAATAAACCTTTCTTTTTTGAAATTACTTAAACTTGAATAAATATCTTCTAGTAATTTACTTAAATCATACTCATTTGGATAGTCAGATGATGTTAAATAGATTCCTTTGATTCTGAATCCTTTTAGATTTTCAGAAAGATTGTTATATATCTTTCCATATGTTTCTTTTTCATTAATTCCTCTTTTTAAACCTCTATCTACAGCAAAATCCATTTTAGTTCTTACGGCGTATACAGGTTTTTTAATTCGGATTAATTCTTGCATTAAAAATAAGTCATCATCATAAAATCTATCCGCTGTAACTAGAATAACACAATCAAATTCTTCAATATTAAATTCGTTAATATAATTTTCTTTCGGAAAATTAGAAGTTGAACAACCGGGTAAGTCATAAAATAGTAAACCTCCGTGTTCAATTGGTTCCTTAACATTCATTGTAGTTTCGATTTCTCCAACCTCGGCAACTTCTTCTCCTGCAATAGCATTAATTAAAGATGATTTTCCAGTTCCGCTTCTACCAATAATTCCACATTTGATTTTTGCGTGTTTGTAACTTTCCAAATCTTTTTTAAATTTTTTTAAAACCTCATTTAGGTCTGATTTATCTAATTCCATATTTTACTTTTATTAATTATTATTGTCTTAAGGTTTTCATTGTATAAAAAAGACCTCAATGTTTTTTGATATTTCAAAAGTTGCTCGCCAATTAAAGCCAACAATTATATATAGTTATATGTTAGCTACATACTTATTATGTCTACTAATGAATAACTTTTACTTCAAAATTTTTATTACTTCTATGTTATTCTTCTCTAGATGATAATAGTTAATAATTCTTTTTAATTTAAAGCCATCGTCATTAAGCTAACTAATTCTGCTATAAACTTACAGAAGTATAAACTCAATACTTTACGGTTTTCCGTATTCAGCTAAAAAAAATATAAAATTTTAAAATAAAACAAAAAAAAGACCAAACTTCTCAGCTTGATCTTCTTTAATAATCTTTCAAATAATTGAAACTAAATAATATAAGTCCGCACTTTTCTTTTCTTCAGTCTTAAGTTATTTGTTTGGGCAATAATACTTTTAATTTTATCTGTAGGTATGGCCACAAAGGCACAATCTTGTTTAAGTTCTATAACGCCAATTTCAGTTTTATCTAAATGGCATTGTTTAAAAAGTAGTCCAGCAATATCACCTTTAGAGATTTTATCTTTTCGTCCGCCAGAAATAAATAACGTACTCCATGGCGTTCCTATTTTTATCGTTTTACCAATAGGCACTACAGTCTCGGTAGTTTCTATAAACTCGGGCGATGTTTCTTTTTCCCATTGTAAAACATAAGCCGTTCCTGCAGCATTCATTCGAGCAGTTCTACCGTTTCTATGCGTGAACTCTTCAGCTTTTAATGGCAATTGATAATGAATAATATAGTTAAGTTCTGGAATATCTAAACCACGAGCCGCCAAATCTGTGGCTATAATAATTTGATGTGTTCCGTTCCTAAATTTTATTAAAGCACGCTCTCTATCCATTTGTTCCATGCCTCCATGGAAACAGCCGTGAGCCATTTTATTATCGGTTAAAAAATCACTTACAAACTGAATGGTATCTTTAAAATTACAGAAAATAATACCGGGATTGTTACCAATATCGTGTAATAAATCGACTAACGTTTGCAGCTTATTTTTATCTGGAGATACTACTTTTTTAATTTCTAATTTAGACACTTTGGTATCTAAATAATCTATAACGAGTTCGTTTTCTAAACCAACAAACTTTGGGATTTCAATATCTTGGGTTGCCGAAGTTAAAATTCGTTTTTTAATATAAGGCAGACTGGTAATAATCTCGCTCATTTCCTTCTCGAACCCCACTTCTAGAGATTTATCAAATTCATCTAAAACCAATGTTTTAATATCTTCGACTATAAAGGTTTCGCGACGTAAATGATCGGCAATACGGCCCGGTGTGCCCACTAAAATGGCCGGTGTATGCGCTAAGTCTATTCTATCTTTAGAGAAGTTACGACCGCCATAAACGGCATTGGCTTTAAAACCAGAGCCCATAGTACGGATTACTTGTTCTATTTGTATGGCCAACTCGCGCGAAGGCACTAAAATAAGTAACTGTACGTTTTCGCAATCTTTATCTAATGCGGTAATAGTTGGTAATAAAAAGGCCAATGTTTTACCGGTTCCCGTAGGCGATAAAAGCACAGTGTTTTCAACGTTTGTAATAGATAACAAGGCTTCTTCCTGCATGGAATTTAGCGCTTTAATATTCAGTTTATCTAAAATATGTTGTTGTGTTCTTCTAAATTTATCCATTGCCTAATGTTTCTTTTTCTTCTTTAGAGTCGCTGGTTTTTCAACTATAGTATTGTTTTCTGCAATGTAATTGGATAAAATTTTATCTACCAATTCTTCTTTTGTTAAATGATGAAAAATAGTTTTCACCTTGGCTTTAAAATCTTCTGGAATATCGCGGTTTGGTTTAGTTTTAAATATTTTCCTAGCCCAAATTAATCCGTTATTTTCTTCGATACTTTTAGCATCTGCTTTTTGGTATGCTTTAAATTTAATTCCTAGTTCTGCTTCGAAATCTGGAATATCTTGAACTTCATCTTGCTGAATAACACTTAAAGACAAACCAGTAGCTCCTGCCCTAGCCGTACGCCCGCTACGGTGTACATAAGCATCGTAAGTATCTGGTAAATGATAGTTTACCACAAAGGCTAAATCTTTAACATCGATACCACGTGCTGCCAAATCTGTGGCTACTAAAATATTGATGTGTCCTTCTCTAAATTGTCCCATAATACGATCCCGAATTCCTTGAGATAAGCTACCGTGTATAGCACCAGATGAGAATTTGTTTATGGCTAAGTTTTTAGCGAGTTTGTTTACAGCTGCTTTAGTTTTACAGAATATAATACCGCGTTGCCCATCGTTAGAATTTAAAAAATGCATAAGTACATTTAGTTTTTCTATAGGTTCTACCACCACATATTGATGATCGATACCTTGATGACCAGTAGTTTCCATATCGGCCTCGATAGTTACCACATGTTTAGATAAACTATTTTGTACTAATTGCTTAATGGTTCCTGGCATGGTTGCGGTAAACAATAACGTACGGCGTGTTTTTGGTAAGGCTTTTATAATAGCATCTATACCTTCTTTGTGTGCGCTAACCATTTCATCGGCTTCATCTAAAACAAAATATGTAATTTCTTTTACGTTTATCGCGTTTCTTTCTATTAAATCGGCTAAACGTCCAGGCGTTGCCACAACAATATGTGTGGTCTCCTTTAATTTTTCTATTTGTGGTTTTATCGGGATGCCTCCAAATACACCTGCAATAGAAACCTGTAAATCTTCTGCATTAAAATCTTCTAAGTTTTTAAAAATCTGTTGCCCCAACTCTCGTGTTGGAGCTAAAATTACAGCTTGTATATTAGTTTTACTGCTATCTATTAATTGAAGTAATGGTAAACCAAAAGCCGCTGTTTTTCCCGTTCCCGTTTTTGCAATGGCAACAACATCGTCGGTTTTGGTTAAAATTACTGGTATTGCTTTTTCTTGAATATCTGTTGGTATCGTTATATTTAACGTTGCTAAACTACTTTGTAATGCAGCATGAATACCTAAACTAGAAAATGATTGTGACATAAATTATATTTTGTGCAAAGATAGTAGAGTTTTGCTGGTTTTATAGATTTATAATTGAAGTATTATGGCATAAAAAAAAGCCTATCCAAATAATGGATAGGCTTTTAAAATAAAGAGGGTATATGTTATAAAACTTTTACGTTTACTGCATTTAATCCTTTTTTACCTTCTTCTAAATCAAATTCAACTTCATCGTTTTCACGAATTTCGTCTACTAATCCAGAAATGTGAACAAAATGTTCTTTGTTTGAACCTTCTTCAGTTATGAATCCAAAACCTTTAGCGTCATTGAAGAATTTTACTGTTCCTTTACTCATGATATTATATTTTATATTTTAATAATGGTATAAAGATAGTCTTAAATGTATCACAAAGTTCTTAAATTTTAAAAAATCGTATTTAATTTTTTGGTTTCGAATAATCTAGATACACTAACCGTAACAAATAGTATGCTATTTAGTATCAATTGGTTATAATTAATCCCTTTCTACAAACAAAAACAGCATCTAAAATCAATTTTAGATGCTGTTTTAAAAATTATAAAATTATGAATGGCTTAATTAATTTTTAAGCGATTTCATATCTATTACAAAACGGTATTTAACATCGTTACTAGTAACACGCTCGTAAGCACTGTTTATATCTTGCATGTCTATAAGTTCGATATCGCTAGTAATATTGTGCTTTCCACAAAAATCTAACATCTCTTGAGTTTCTTTAATACCACCAATTAATGAACCTGCAATACGTTTACGCCCCATAATTAGATTTCCGCCATGAAATGGCTTTAAAGCATCTATCGCTCCTACTAAAACCATGGTAGCATCTATTTTAAGCAAACCTAAATAAGGATCCATTTCGTGACCTACAGGAATGGTGTTCAAAATAAAATCGAAACTGCCTTGGTGTTTCTTCATGTCGTCTGCATCTTTAGATACCAAAACTTCATGTGCGCCAAGCGCTTTTGCATCTTTACCTTTTTCTGGAGATGTAGTAATCATAACCACATGTGCGCCTAATGCATGTGCAAATTTAACGCCCATGTGCCCTAGCCCACCTAAACCAATAATACCAACTTTGTCTCCTTTTTTCACATTCCAGTGACTTAGTGGCGACCAAGTTGTAATTCCTGCACATAATAATGGTGCAGTTCCTGCCTCGTCTAAATTTTCTGGAATACGTAAAACAAATTCTTTATCGACAACCATAGATGTTGAATAACCACCGTAAGTTTGTTTGCCTTCTATATTTTTATCTGGACTATTATATGTCCAAGTTGCTCCTTTTTCACAAAATTGTTCTAAATCTTGCTCACAAGATGGGCATGTGTGGCAAGAATCTACCAAACATCCTACGCCTACTAAATCGCCTACTTTATAATTACTTACACTGTTACCAACTTCTGTAACACGACCAATAATTTCGTGACCAGGAACTACAGGATATGTAGAGCCTTTCCAATCGTTTCTAACGGTGTGAATATCACTATGGCATACACCGCAAAAGGAAATATCTATTTTTACATCGTCTGCTCCTACTGCTCGCCTTTGTATATCTAAAGGTTTTAAATCTTCTGTTGATGCCGTTGCACCATATGCTTTTACTGTTGTCATTGCCATTGTTATGCGTTTTTAAGAGTTACTTTTAACTCAATATCTGTATTTAATAATTTTGAAATAGGACAAACCTCTTTCGCTTTGTGTGCTAATTGCTGAAACTGTTCTGCATCTATTTCTGGAACATCGCCTTCTAGATTTAAAGTGATTTTTGTGATAGAACCATCCTCGAAAGTAACGGTTGCATCTACATCTAAAGTGGTTGCTGTAAAATTAGCTTCATTTAATAAAAAGCTTAATTGCATAGCAAAACAGCCTGCATGTGCGGCGCCTATTAACTCTTCGGGATTGGTTCCTTTTTCTCCATCTTCAAATCTAGTGTGAAATGAATATTGTGTTTTATCTAAAACTTTACTTCCGGTGGAAATACTACCTTGTCCGTCTTTCCCACTGCCTTTCCATTCTGCGTTTGCTTTTCTTGTAAATTTCATAATGTAAATTTTTTAAATTAAACGGCTTCTTTTGAAGCTTTTGGATAATCTGTATACCCTTCTACTCCTGTTGTGTAGAACGTATCTTGATTCCATGCTGTTAATTCCAAATTGTTTTCAAAACGTTCTACTAAATCTGGATTAGATATAAATGGTTTGCCGTAAGCCACTAAATCGGCATCGCCATCTTCAATAACTTTGTTTCCTTTTTCTTGATCGAAATTGGTGTTTATCATTAATGTTCCGTTGTATAATGGTCTAAAATGTTTTGCGATTTCTGTTACTGCAAAAGGCACTTCAGATACATCTGTAAAAGGTTCTGATAAATGTACGTATGCTAAATTATAATCGTTTAATTTTTTGATAATATATTCAAATGTTGGAATAGTTTGTTTATCTACAGTAATTCCGAACAAACCATTTAATGAAGGATTGAAACGTACACCAATTTTTTCCTGAGGAATCACTGCTTTTATAGCATCTAGAACTTCAAAAAAGAAACGGGTTTTGTTTTCAATAGTTCCGCCATATTCATCTGTTCTTGTATTAGAGCATCCTGTGAAAAATTGATGAAATAAATAACCGTTAGACGAGTGAATTTCTACACCATCAAAGCCTGCTTTTATAGCATTTACTGCTGCATTTTGAAAATCTTTAACCGTAGTTTTAATATCTTCAATTGTCATTTCCTTTGGTGTCACAGTGTCTTTAAAGCCTTCTGGCGTAAAAGATTGTGCGTTTGGATTTATAGCTGAAGCTGAAAGTGGCAATTCGCCATTATGGAAATTTGGATGAGATATTCTGCCCACATGCCATAATTGGATAAAGATTTTTCCGCCTTTATCATGGACACGTTTGGTTACTTTTTTCCAGCCTTCTACTTGTTCCTCAGAATAAATACCTGGTGTATGAATATAACCCACAGCTTTCTCTGAAACCTGAGAGCCTTCGGTAATAATTAATCCTGCCGATGCGCGCTGCTCGTAATACAAACCTTGTAACTCATCTGTTGCTACGTGGGCTTTATTATCTGCTCGACTTCGCGTCATGGGAGCCATTACAACTCTATTCTTTAAACTTATATTTTTGCTATATGGTGTTAATAATGCTTGCTTGCTCATGTGATATTTACTTTTGAATTGTTAATGAAACAAAGTTACACGACTTGAACACCAATATTATTGACCTATATCAATTAAGAAAAATTTAACCTTTTATCTGTTTTCTAACCCGACTTAAATTTTCGGGCGATACGCCAAGGTAATTTGCGATATCGTAATTAGGAACACGGTTTTCTATATTGGAGTAAGATGTGCAAAATTCGATATAACGTTCTTGGGTGTTTTTTTCTAGTGTAGATAAAATTCGTTTGCGTTGAGCAATGAATGCTTGGGTTGTTAAAATTCTGAAATAACGTTCGAAAATAGGCGCTTCATCATAAATTTTTTGAAGATTATTATAGCTAATAGATAGTAATTTAGAGTCTTCAATGGCTTCAATATAGAGTATTGAAGGTATTTGATTGTGAAAAGCATCGAAGTCTCCAACCCACCAATTTTCAACTGCAAACTGAATGATATGTTTATTGCCTTTATCATCTATATAATAAGCCTTTAAACAACCTTTTATAACAAAATATTCGTGTTTAACATGGGTGCCTGGTTTTAGTAAAAACTGTCCTTTTTCAACAGATATTTCATTTAAAACATTATTGAACAACTGGATATCAAGAGCTGTTGGAGTAATATGATTATTGATATGGTTTGTTATAGACTGATACATGTTGCAAAGATGCTAAAAGGTTGGACGATTTAAAATGAATTTAACGGATTTTATTCAGCAATAAAAACGTATTACGTTAAGAATATACTATATCATTTTATAAAGTAATATCGTGCAAAAACTAAATAATGAATTGTTGAAAAAAATCATTTAAAAACATGCTATAATTTATGCTGTTTTTTGCATTATGAGTATCTTTGTTAGACGCGATTATCACTATGAAATAACCCTAGATTTATATCACGAAAATGAAAACTTACAAACGTAAAAACAGATTAACTCCACAAGCTTACATTGATGGTGTATTAGATGGAGATAGAGTTATTCTATCTCGAGCTATTACTATTATTGAAAGTAATTTAGAAAGTGATAAAATATTAGCTAAAGAAATAGTTCAGGAAATATTACCGAGTTCAGGTAAATCTATTCGTATTGGTATTACTGGAGTTCCGGGTGTTGGTAAAAGTACATTTATAGAAGTCTTTGGTATGTATTTAGTAAAACAAGGACATCGCGTTGCCATATTATCCATAGACCCAAGCAGTCAGCGTTCTAGAGGAAGTATTTTAGGTGATAAAACGAGAATGGAAGATTTGGCGAACTTGCAAGAAGCTTATATTAGACCTTCTGCTTCTGGAGATACTTTAGGTGGTGTTTCTAACAAAACTGGTGAAACTATGTTACTTTGTGAAGCCGCTGGTTACGATGTTATTTTAATTGAAACCGTTGGTGTTGGGCAGTCTGAAACTGCTGTACATGGTATGACAGATTTCTTTTTGTTACTCATGTTATCTGGTGCTGGTGATGAGTTGCAAGGTATAAAGAAAGGTATTATGGAAATGGCCGATATGGTGGTTATTAATAAAGCGGATGGCGATAATGTTATGATGAGTAATATCGCTAAAAGGCAATACCAAAACGCGCTCCATATTTTCCCTGCATCGGAGTCTGGTTGGAGTCCCGTGGTAAGCACAGCTTCTGCAATAAAAAATATTGGGATTTCTAAAGTTTGGGACGAAATTTTAAAATTCAAAACACTAGTTGATTCCAATGGTTACTTCTTAAAAAACAGAAACCATCAACAAATAAAATGGATGTATAATAATATTAATGAAGAATTAAAACAATTGTTTTATGGTTCGAAAAATATTAAAAGCGAGCTTTCTGCATTGGAAAAAGATATTGTTACCACTAAAATTTCGCCTGTTAAAGCAGCGCAACAAATTATAGAGCAATTCAAAAAATCTTTTTAAAACATAAATTATTAAACCCCCTGAAAAGTATACAAAATGACGTTCGATAATTATTTCGATGCGCAATTCGAATTAAGATATTTTGAAATGAATAAATTAGGCCTAGCAACCCCTACAATTATTTTAGGTTTATTAGAAGAAACTGCGGCAGACCATTCCTATTCTATAGGCCATAGTTTATTCGATCTTGTAAATAAAAATGCGGGTTGGGTTTTAGTTTCTGGTGTTTTACAAATGGACCGTTACCCCAATTATAAAGAAAAAATTACGATTAGAACATGGTTGTCCAGCTATTCCTCCATTAGAGGTTATAGAGAAAATATTATTTATGATGAAAATAAAAACATCATTGGTCGCGCCAAGGGTTTATGGGTGTTTTTTGATATAGAAAGAAGAAGACCAATACCTATTTTTAATGAAATTAGAGAAAAATGGTCTTGTTTCGATAAGGAGTCTATTTCTGGAGATATTAAGAAAAAAATAAGTGCCGTAGATTTCCCCGATTATACACATCAATTTAGAGTGAATCGGTATGATACAGATACGAATAGACACGTGAATAATATTAGATATTTACAATGGGTTATTGAATCTATTCCTGAAGATATCTCTGAGAATTATTTTTTACATAAAATAGATGGACGTTTTATACATGAAGCACAATATGGAGATACCGTATTATCTTTAACTAGTGAACTAGACGCAAAACACGCTTTTGCACATACCATAAAAATTGAAGGCAGTGATAAAGTTTGTGCTACCGCTAAAACTTTATGGAAAAAATATTGATTATTATTGATTGCCTCCTTAAATTTTCCAAATATTCAATATTTTACATTATCATTTCCAATAGATTAAATAGATATCCATAAATCTTTTAACTCTGATTCAAAAAAACAAATAAAAAAAGCCCAAACAATTTAATGTTCGGGCTTTTTCTAGTTATAAATTTTAAAGGTTTTAATTTTGAACCTCTTCTTGTTCTAAATATTTTTCCATAATAGTAATGGCTGATTCTGAAATTACAGTACCAGGACCAAAAATGGCTGCTACTTTTCTTTCTAATAAATAATCATAATCTTGCGCTGGAATAACACCACCTGCAAAAACCATAATATCTGGTCTTCCTAATTTTTCTAATTCACCAATTAATTGAGGAATTAAAGTTTTGTGACCAGCAGCTAAACTAGATGCCCCTACAAAATGAACATCATTTTCTACCGCTTGTTTTGCAACTTCTTCTGGAGTTTGGAATAAACCTCCCATATCTACATCGAAGCCTAAATCTGCAAAACTAGAAGCAACTACTTTTGCACCTCTATCGTGACCATCCTGACCCATTTTTGCTATCATAACTCTAGGACGACGACCTTCGATTTCTGCAAATTTATCAGTCATTTTTTGAGCTTTTGCAAACGTATCATCAGCTTTCACTTCTTTTCCGTACACACCACTAATTAATTTAGTAACTGCTTTATGTCTTCCAAAATGAACCTCTAAAGCATCTGATATTTCACCTAAAGTAGCAAAGTTTTCAGCCGCTTCAACCGCTAAAGCTAATAAATTACCATTACCGCTTCCAGCACAATCTTCTAATGCTTTTAAATTAGCAGCAACAACTTCTGAGTTACGTTCCGCTTTCATTTTATTTAAACGTGCAATCTGAGAATCTCTTACAACCGTATTATCAACTTCTAAAATTTTGATGTTTGATTTTTCAGTCGTTTTAAACTTGTTTACCCCAACTAAAATATCTTGACCAGAATCTAAACGCGCTTGTTTACGTGCAGATGCTTCCTCGATACGTAATTTAGGAACTCCTGTTTCAATAGCTTTTGCCATTCCACCAAGTTCTTCAACTTCCTCAATAAGTTTCCAAGCTTTTTTCGCTATTTCTTGCGTTAAATATTCTACATAATAAGAACCAGCCCAAGGATCGACCGATTTGGTCATTTGAGTTTCATCTTGAATAAATATTTGTGTATTACGCGCAATTCTTGCAGAAAAATCTGTCGGTAAAGCAATAGCTTCATCCAATGCATTGGTGTGTAAAGATTGTGTTCCTCCTAATGTTGCAGCCATAGCTTCAACACAAGTACGGGCAACATTATTAAAAGGATCTTGCTCACTTAAACTCCATCCAGAGGTTTGACTATGCGTACGCAATGCCATTGATTTTGGATTTGTTGGGTTGAACGTTTTTATAATTTTTGCCCAAAGCATACGTGCAGCACGCATTTTTGCAATTTCCATAAAGTGATTCATTCCTACCGCCCAGAAGAATGATAAACGTGGTGCAAATTCATCAATTTTTAAACCAGATTTTAATCCCGTTCTAATATATTCCATACCATCTGCCAAGGTATACGCCAATTCAATATCTGCAGTTGCACCAGCTTCTTGCATGTGGTAACCACTAATAGAAATGGAGTTAAACTTAGGCATGTTTTTAGTAGTGTAATCAAAAATATCACCAATAATTTTCATTGAAGGTGCAGGTGGATAAATGTAAGTGTTACGCACCATGAATTCCTTTAAAATATCATTCTGAATGGTTCCAGAAAGTTGATCTAAAGCAACGCCTTGTTTTCTTGCCGCAGCAATATAGAAAGCCATAATTGGTAATACAGCACCATTCATAGTCATAGAAACAGACATTTTGTCTAATGGAATTTGATCGAACAAAATTTCCATATCTAAAATAGAATCGATGGCAACACCAGCTTTACCAACATCACCAGTTACACGTGGGTGATCGGAATCATATCCACGGTGTGTTGCTAAATCGAAAGCAACAGAAAGTCCTTTTTGACCTGCGGCTAAATTTCTTCTGTAAAATGCGTTAGACTCTTCTGCTGTAGAAAAACCTGCATATTGTCTAATAGTCCAAGGGCGCATCGCGTACATGGCACTATAAGGTCCTCTTAAAAAAGGAGGCACACCAGCTGCATACGCTAAATGTTCTGCTTCTGCAATATCTTCTTTTGTAAAATGTTTTTTTACAGGGATTCCTTCAGGAGTATTCCACACGTGATGATTCTCTGAAGCTGCAACTGTTTGCTTAACAGCTGAATTTATTTTGATATCTGAAAAATCTGGTTTCATACTTCTAAGGATTTTAAGGTTTTTTGAACTTTTTTCTGAATAGCTGCGAGCGTTACAAGAACATCCGATCTCATGTTAACAACACCATCTAAACCTGCTTCAGTTAATTCGTTCATATTTTTTGGAGCACCTGCCAATAGTAATACTTTATCAGTATTAATAGCTCTAAATGCTTTTATAAAGTTAACCGCTGTTTCATCGTAATCCTGATCTGAACTACAAATAACAACAACATTAGAGTTCGATTTAGCACTTTCGGTAGCCGCTATCTCTGCGCTAGCAAAACTTTCTTCTTGATGAACATCAAAACCACTTACACCAATAAAATCATAAGCAAAAGCAGCTCTAGCTTTACGCATATTTAAATTCCCGTAACTCGCTAATTGTACAATTGGACGCACGTTAGTATCTGCAACCAATTGCTCTGTAACTCTACGCATGGCTTCAATTTCTAACGATGCTCTTCTTGGAGTTAGTACTTTTGAATTATCTGCACCTCCTTTAGAAAGAAGATCTATATCAACAGTTTCCATTAAGTTAGGGTATTTATTAATACCTACCATTGGAGTTCTACGTTGACTAATTAATTTTAATTTTTGTAAACGAATATCGGCAATTTGTTGTTGAATAGTTTCGTTTTCAAAAGCGGTATAAAAACCACCTTCAGTTTCAATGGCTTTAAATAACTCTAAAGCTTTATCTGCAATTTTAGAACTTACTTCTTCTATATAATAAGATCCATCAACTGGATTTGAAACTTTACCAAAATAAGATTCTTCTCTTAGAACAGTAGTTATATTACCTGCTATTCTACTTGAGAAATCTGAAGGGTTTTTAAATTCTTTATCATAAGCATCGATTAAAACGCCATCTACATTTCCTAATATTGCAGACATCGCTTCTGTTGTGCAACGTAACAAATTAGTTTCTGCATCTGTAATAGATTTGCTCCAAATGGATGTTTTAGCAGTAATAGTATTAGAATATTCTGCAACTCCATATTTAGCAGCAACTTCAGCCAATAAATTATTAAAAGCTCTAAACTTACTAATTTCAACAAAATACTCTAAGCCTATGGCTAGTTGAAAGTTTAAATTAATGAAAACATCTTGAACTGCTACTCCTTTTTCTTTTAATTTTTCAACTAAAAAAACTAGAGAATTTAATGTGTAAGCAATTTCTTGAACTTGATTAGCACCAGAATCTAAATATTCTGTTCCCGATACTGTGATTGCTTTAAAGTTTGGATAATTAGCAGTTAATTTCACTAATTCTACAGCTACTTCAACTTGATTTTCATCAAAAGAACCTGTTGTAACATAGTTAGAAATAATTCCTGTATTAATGTATCCTTTTAAATTACTCTTTTTTGCATAGCTAACTAAATCTTTAGTAAAAGCAACAGCGCCTTCTGTGATTTCAAAAGAAACTGTAGTTATTTCTAAATCTATTCCGCCTAAAAGAGCTTCGACAGATACATTTCCATTTAAATGAAAAATGATTCCGTTTATGCCTTCCTCAACGGCCTTAATAGCTAATTTATTACCACCTTCTGCAGTTTGAACTGCAACACTACGATAATTCACTAATGATTGTGAGTTTTCGCCAGTATTTTTAAGCTGTGTAATTTTATTTTCAATATTATAACAAGGCTGAAAATTGATACCAGTAAGGTTTTTCCAAACTAGTTTTTTATCAAAATCAGCACCTTTTAAATCTGCTGTTACTCTTTCCATCCACTGCTCGGTAGAAACCGGAGGAAAATCTGAAAAAAGCTTTTTGTTTTTATCACTCATTATGTTTGAATTTAATATGAAATTAAAATATTGAGTCCTAAAATTACAAAAATTAAAGACTCAATATTTAATAAATTATTTTATCATTAAACTACTTCCAAATCTTTCAAAAATAGCTTTATCTAATTCTTCTCTATGATCAGGGTGTGCAATATCTCTAAGCGCTTGTGCACGTTGTTTTAAGTTTCTACCAAATAGTTCTGCGATACCATATTCTGTAGCTACAAACCTTGCGTGTGCACGAGTTGTTACTACACCAGCACCAAGTTTTAAAGTTGGTGTAATTTTAGAAACACCTCTACCTGTAGTAGAAGTAATTGCGCAAATTGGCTTTCCACCTTCTGATAATGCAGCACCACGCATAAAATCCATTTGCCCACCAACACCAGAGAACATTCTTGTTCCTATAGAATCGGCACAAATTTGTCCCGTTAAATCTACCTCTATAGCAGAGTTAATAGCGGTTACTTTTGGGTTTTTACGAATTACAGATGTATCATTAACATAAGCTATATCCAACATTTCAATTTCAGGATTATCATCCATAAAATCATATAAACGTCTAGTTCCCATCGCAAAACCAGATACTATTTTATAAGGGTTTACTTTTTTCTGCGAACCGTTTACAATTCCTTTTTCAACTAAATCTACAATACCTTCAGAAAACATTTCAGTATGTACACCTAAGTTTTTGTGGTTATGTAAAAATGTTAAAACTGCATTTGGAATACCTCCAATACCCATTTGAAGCGTTGCTCCATCATCGATAATTCCAGCAATATTTTTTCCAATTGCTTTTTCAATATCAGATGGTTCTACAAATTTCATTTCATATATTTCCTCTGAAATTTCAACACAAGCATCAAAATGTTTTATATGAACTTGTGCATCACCAAAAGTACGAGGCATTTGCGGATTAATTTGAGCAATTACCTTTTTTCCTTGCTCAATTCCAGAAATAACAATATCTACTGAAACTCCTAAAGAACAAAAACCGTGTTTATCTGGAGGTGATACGTTTACCATTACTACATCTAAGTCCATATAACCTTCACGGAATAAACTTGGAATATCACTTAAAAAAATTGGAATATAATCTGCTGTGTCTCCAATCATTTTACGAATGTTTCCACCAATAAAAAATGCATTGGTATGAAAACTTTCTCTTAATTCTGGAGCAGTATATCCACAAGCTCCTTCAGTATGTAAATGAACAAGTTCAACATTTCTTAATTCTGGAGCTCGTGCTACCATGGCATTTATTAATGCTTGTGGTGTTGCAGAACCTCCTTGTATTAAAACTCTATCTCCTGATTTTATTAACTTAACAGCTTCCTGCGCTGTCATTTTATTTGGTATTTTCATTTTATCAAAATTTAAAAATTGTTGTTTTGTTCATTTAAATAATTAAAGGAACTTCTTTTATCCCAAGAAACTTAATATGATACCTGCAGCAATTGCAGAACCAATAACTCCAGAAACATTTGGCGCCATGGCGTGCATTAATAAGTAGTTACTTGGATCTGATTTTAAGCCTTCTGTATGAACAACTCGCGCACTATCTGGAACAGCTGAAACTCCTGCAGCACCAATTAATGGGTTTATTTTGTTTTCCTCTTTTAGGAATAGATTCATAAACTTAGCAAATAATAGCCCTCCACAAGTTGCAATTACAAATGATATAGCTCCTAGTCCGAAAATTAACATAGAATCTTTAGTAATGAATATATCTGCTTGTGTTGATGCCCCTACGGTAACACCTAATAAAATAGTTACAATATCGATTAATTTTGTTCTTGCTGTATCTGCTAATCGTTCTGTTCTACCCGATTCTTTTAATAAGTTTCCGAAGAATAACATCCCTAATAATGGTAATGCACTAGGAGAAATAAACGTTGTTAAAATTAATGCTACCACAGGGAAAATCATTTTTTCCTTTTGAGTTACTGCTCTTGGTGGTTTCATTCTAATTTTTCTATCTTTCTTAGAAATCAACATACGCATTAATGGTGGTTGAATTACAGGAACTAATGCCATATAAGAGTAGGCAGCAATTGCTATTGGTCCAATTAAGTTTTTAACGGTTGTACCATCTGGCATGATGTTAATCCCGTTGGCTAGTTTGGATGATAGAAATATTGCAGTTGGTCCATCGGCACCACCAATAATTCCAATCGCACCAGCTTCAGGAAGATTAAATCCTAAATAAAGGGCTCCTAAAAAGGTTGCAAATACACCAATTTGTGCTGCACCTCCTAAAAGCATTAATTTTGGATTTGCAATTAAGGATGAAAAATCCGTCATGGCTCCAATACCTAAGAAAATAAGCGGCGGATAAACCCCTTTTACAACACCAAAATATAGATAATTTAAAACAGATCCTGTTTCATATATACCTGTCTGGTTGCCGGCTACAAAAGGAATATTTCCTAATATAACTCCTGTTCCTATCGGGATTAATAATAAGGGTTCGTAATCGAATTTAATTCCTAAATAAATGAAAACGATCCCTATTATAATCATGATTACATTTCCAGATGTTGAATTTGCAAATCCTGTATAACCGTAAAACGTTTTTATTCCATTAAAAGCACCTTCAAAAACACTTTCTTCTTCTAAATTATCAACTTGAACAGTTGATACAGAAGTGGTTTCTGTAGAGCCTGTATTTGTACCTAATCCAAATACTGGTCTAATAAAAATCAGTAATGATATGGCACTAAATATTATTATTAGTTTCTTCATTTTTTTATCTTTTAGATAATAATTAGTTTTCTTTAGTGAATAAGATGAATATCAAAACTTCTATTCTAGCTCAATCATTAAAGCATCTTGTAAAACCTGTTGTCCAACTTCAACGTGTATAGCCGTAACAACTCCAGATTTTTCTGATACTATATTATTTTCCATTTTCATAGCTTCAAGAACTAATAATAAATCGTTCTCTTTAATAGTATCTCCAACTTTTATATTGAGCGATAATATAACACCTGGAATTGGTGCTACAATTTTACTTGTTGCAGATGTAGGATTTACTTTTAACGGTACTACTGGCTGTTTTGATGCCGAACGAACTAAAGTAGGCGTTTTACTTTTCTTAATGTCTGCCTCCATTATCACTTCAAATGAAGTACCATTTACTTCTAAAGTAATAATATCATCTTCGTGTGATTTTATATTTACCGTATAGCCGTTTTCGTTGACTTTGAATTTATAATTTTTCATATTTTATAATCGATTTTGAGTTCCGTATATTTTTGAACTCCAAGGTGAATATGGTTTTTTAATCTGTTTTATTGTCAGAATTGCGCTTTCATAATCATGTTGATCACTCATGTGCATGTGAATGGCAGCTCCGATTACTGCAGAAATTTCGCCAGTAAAATTTTTATCTCCTTTTACTTTAATTTCACTAACTTTCTTATCTTTCCCTTTAGTAATTATCTTATAAACGTAAAGCATTAAGGGTAATCCATAATTAAAGAAAAGCGCTAGTGTTATTAATGCACAAAAGACAATTAACAAACCGGTAATTAGTATCACGTAACCTTCACTTATTGCATCTGTAGTTAATAGTATGTGTATCATTATAGTGGAATGTTTGAATGTTTTTTAGGTGGATTTACATCTTTTTTATTTTGAAGCAATTCTAAAGCTCTAACAATTCTGAAACGTGTATTTCTTGGTTCGATAACATCATCAATAAAGCCATATTTTGCCGCTTGATAAGGGTTTGCAAATCGTTGAGTATACTCATCTTCTTTTTTCTGGATGTAATCTTGTTTTTCGGTAGCATCTTCTATTTTTCTAATATTAGATCCTTCTAAAACTTCAACAGCACCCTTCGCTCCCATTACAGCAATTTCTGCAGTTGGCCATGCATAATTTAAATCTCCTCTTAATTGTTTACAACTCATTACATCGTGAGCTCCACCATAAGATTTACGTAAAGTAATTGTTACTTTAGGTACTGTAGCTTCACCATAAGCAAATAATAATTTAGCACCGTGCAAAATAATTCCGCCATATTCTTGACCAGTTCCAGGTAAGAAACCAGGTACATCTACTAATGTTACTATTGGAATGTTGAATGCATCACAAAAACGAACAAACCGTGCTGCTTTTCTTGAAGCATCAATATCTAAAACACCTGCGTAATATTTTGGTTGATTGGCAACAATACCTACTGGATGACCATTAAATCTAGCAAAACCTACACAAATGTTTCGTGCATAATTTCTGTGTACTTCAGTAAACTCACCATTATCGGTAAGTATTGAAATCACATCAACAATATCATAAGGTTGATTTGGGTTTTCTGGAATAATATCATTTAAAGCATCCTCTAATCTATCAATAGGATCATTACATGCAATAACTGGCGCTTCTTCTAAATTATTTGAAGGCATGTAGCTTAATATCTTACGAACTAACAATAAATTTTCCTCGTCACTGTCTGCTAAGAAATGAGAAACACCTGATCTCGTTGAATGAATTTTAGCGCCTCCTAATTGCTCTGCTGTTACAATCTCACCTGTTACAGATTTTACTACTTTAGGACCAGTAACAAACATGTAACTCGTTTGATCCGTCATAATGGTAAAGTCTGTCAATGCTGGAGAATAAACGGCTCCACCTGCACAAGGTCCTAATATTGAAGAAATTTGAGGAATAACACCCGAAGCCATTATATTTCTCTGAAAAATCTCAGCATAACCAGCTAAAGATCTCACACCTTCTTGAATACGAGCACCACCAGAATCATTTAATCCTATTAAAGGAACTCCAATCTTCATAGCCATATCCATTACCTTACAAATTTTTAAGGCATAGGTTTCAGATAAAGATCCACCGAAAACGGTAAAATCTTGAGCAAAAAGATACACTATCCTTCCATCGATTGTTCCATGTCCGGTAACAACACCATCTGAAAGGTAGACTTGTTTATCTAAGCCAAAAGATTTTGTTCTGTGTGTAACAAACATGTCGAATTCTTCAAAACTATCGTCGTCTAAAAGAATATCTATACGTTCACGAGCTGTTAATTTACCTTTAGCATGCTGAGAATCAATACGTTTTTCTCCGCCTCCCAACTTTGCTTCGGCTCTTTTTTCTATAAGCTCGTTAATTTTATCTTGATTTGCCATAAATTTATTTTTTTGCTTATCTATTTTTATTAATTCAAGTTATTTTTGTTTTGAACACAATTCTGTAAGAACACCTAATGTTGATTTTGGATGTAAAAAACCGATATCTAAACCTTCTGCTCCTTTTCTAGAAACTTTATCAATAAGTCTTACACCGCGTTCTTCAGCTGTTTTTAATGCTTCTGTTGCATCTGGAACTGCAAAAGCAATATGATGAATACCAGGTCCTTTTTTCTCTATAAATTTACCAATAGGTCCATCTGGAGAAGTACTTTCTAATAATTCAATTTTTGTGCTACCTACCAAAAAAAAGGCTGTCTTCACTTTCTGATCGACAACCTCTTCTATAGAATAACATTTCAACCCTAAAACGTTCTCATAATATTTTATTGATTCTTCAAGATTTTCAACTGCAATACCTAAGTGCTCTATATGCGAAATATTCATAATTATGATTTTTAATTTGAACAAATTTAACTTACAACAAGTTTTTAAAATATGACAGATATCACAAAATGAAAATTTAGGCAGTTTTCATGAATTATTCATAAATTTATTTCTGTAAAATCTTACTATTTATAATTATGATTTCTGCTTTTTTGTGCTTGAAATAGAGAAAAGACTTAGGGTTTTACAATGACAACATTCTATTCGTTTAGAAATTAACATTATAAGGTTAAAACAAAAAAAAAGGAGGATAGTTTTTAAACTATTCTCCTTTTTTTTGTTTTTAGTGTGTTTTTATAAAAAAAAGCACCCTCTGTTTTAACTATTTCTATACTAGAATTCATCAATTTTTAAAATATTAAACAACATATGGCATGTCCTCTTTTTATAATTAGTTTATTTCTTATTAGATTTATTTAAGGCTTTCCTTATATGTTCACTATCCCAGTGATTATCATATTCAACAATACCACGTTTAAAATCTTCATTTAAGAATTTCTCTTGCTGCTCTAACTCTTTTTTTGCTTTAAATATATAATTATCCTCCTCTTTAGGTTCTGATGCTAAACGCCTTAAACTATCTTCATCATATTTTATAAAGTTTTGAACCTGACAATTTAAAGTGTATTTCCGAAAACCCATTTTGCTCAATACATCTTTAGCTAATGTTAGCGAAGTTTCTAGAGATTCACGATAAATATTTTCATTTCCGAGGTTAAGTAACTCATAAGCATCATATCTATTTTTAGTACGAATCATGAGTTCTACATGTGGATACTTTTCTTTTATTATTTTACTAATAGCCTTAGAAACAGATATTTTATTAGTTGCACAAATAACGATTTTAGCTTCTGCAATACCAGCAGACTCTAATAAATCTAAACGTGTAGCATCTCCATAATAAACTTCGAAACCCATTTTCCGAAGAAAATCTACGCGATTAGAATCATGATCCAAAATAGTTGCTTCTACGCCATGCGAACGTAAAAAGCGACCAATAGTACTTCCAAAATGCCCAAAACCAACTAATATAATTTTTTGAGTTTTCGCAATATGGTCCATAGGCCGTTTAACCGATTCTTTAGTTCCTATTCTAGGTAATATAAAACGTTCGTTAATTATACCTATAATTGGTGTAAGCGACATACTAAGAGCTGTTATTACAAGCATCATATCCATTTGGTCTTGCGTTAAGATATTAAGTCCGAATGCAAATGATAATAATACAAAAGCAAACTCCCCTATTTGAGCTAAACTAAATGTGAGTAATAATTTTTGATCTAACTTTAAATTGAAAATACGACCAGTAATAAATAATACGAAAGCTTTTATAACAATAATGGCAATTAAAATCCCTCCCACTTCTAAAGGACTATTAGCAATAACAATAAAGTTAATCGATGCGCCAACAGCCATAAAAAACAAACCTAACATTAGGTTTTTAAAAGGTTCTAGCGTGCTTTCTAGTTCGTGTTTAAACTCACTGTTAGATAATACTACGCCTCCTAAAAAGGCTCCTAAGGCAGGACTTAACCCTACATATTCCATTAAAAATGAAATTCCAAAAACAATTAAAAAAGCTGCAGCAATTAATAATTCCCGAACGCCTGTTTTTGCAACTTTACGCAACATGGGAACAATTAAATACTTGCCTACAACTATAATTATTACAACCGATAAAATAATAGCCAAAGTTTGGAAACCTAGCGGAAGGTTATCTAGTAAATTAGTATTATCACTATGGTTTTCCGCGGAAGCGCTACCCTCTGTATTTGATAACAACGGAATAAAACCTAACATGAAAATAACAATAATATCCTGAAACAGTAAAATGGAAAATGACGCCGTTCCAAACGTAGTATCCATTAAGCCTTTCTCCTTTATAGTTTGCATAGCAATTGCTGTGGATGATAATGCGACTGCCATAGAGATTACTAGAGTTACTTTCCATTCAAAACCTAACAACGTAAACAAAATACACGAAAGTAACATGGTGCCTCCTACTTGTATACCTCCCATACCAAGAATGGTTTTCCGCATGTTCCAGAAGTTTTTTGGTTCAATTTCTAGGCCAATTAGAAATAGCATGACTACAACTCCAAATTCTGCAAAATGCAAGATATCCTCACCTTCATTTCCTATAAAACCTAATACATAAGGACCAATTAAAACACCTGCTAAGAGATATCCTATTACAGAACTTAGACCTATTTTTTTTGCTATAGACACGCAAATAATGGCTCCTGCTAAAAAAACAATGGCTTGAAAAAGTATGCTTCCTGTCATATCTTAAGAGAGTTTTAATTCTGGTATATCATTCAAAAAAGTACAACTATTAAAATCTCCTAAAGTAAAACCTTGCTGTAATAAATCTATTAACTTACTGTATTTGTTAGCATGATCTGTTAATTCTTTATCACTTAAATTATAAGTTCCCATAACCGCAAATGGTGGAAAATACGTCATACCACACAAGTTTGCTGTTTGCTCAAAAGGTCTTAAAAATTGAGAAATAGTAAAGCTATTAGTCCCTTGAGAGCAGTATAAATCTTTAGAACCTCCAGTGGTAATAACGTTTAAACAAGTTTTGGATTCTAATGCGTTTGCATTTGGACCATAAGCCCAACCAAACTCAAGAACCATATCAATCCACTGTTTCATTAAAGGAGGACAACTATACCAATAAAAAGGATGATGCCAAATTATAACGTCGTGTTCACTTAGTAACTTCTTTTCTTTATCGACATCGATATGAAAATCTGGATAAAGCTCGTATAAATCATGAAACGTAACGTTTTCTTTATCCTTTATTCTATTGACAAGCATACTATTAGCTCTCGATTTTTCGAATTTAGGATGTGAAAACAGAATTAATATTTTTTTCATTTTACACTTTGTATTAAAATAAATTCTGTTAAAAGAAGGATGCTAACAGTAATTAAGAAAGTAAGTTAAAGCTAATTTTAATACCAGTTATAACCATACCCGTCCCAATAATAGCAATAATTAACCCCATTATTTTTCCAATTACCGAAATCACGTTATTACCAACTAATTTTACAATATGATCACTCAATTTAAATGTATAAAAGGTGATTAAACTCATTGACCCAAAGATAGCAATTACTAAAAATATGTGGATAGTTTGGACATTGGCAACAAAATTCATTGCAGTAACAATGGTTCCTGGACCTGCTAAAATAGGAATGGCCAATGGTGAAACAGCAATATTTTCATCTACATTAATATGTTTAAGGCTTTTTACATTAGATTGTTTTGATTGTAGCATTTCAAAACCAATAAAAAATATTAAGATTCCACCCGTAATTTTAAATGCAGGAATACTAATATTAAACAGTTCAAAAATATATTTACCTAAGAGCACAAAAACGGTTACAATTATAAATGCAATAATATTTGCTCTTTTATTTATATCAGCTTTAGTTTTTTTATCTGAACCTTGGGTTAAAGACACAAAAACCGTCATGTTTGATATAGGGTTGGTTATAGCAAAAAAGCCTGTAAATACGGTGATTGAGAATGTAATTAAGTTATCCATTATTTATAATAATATTAATCTGCAAAAAAATCGAATTACTTCTGTATTACCTAAGTAATTTTGTGTTTTTTTTAAATCTTTTTATTGATTAAAAGTCGGCTCAAATTGATAAAGATTATAATATAAGAAATGCTGAGACTAATAAGGATTAATCTCAGCATTTAAATAAAATAAATTACCCTATTGAAAAGCTTTCACCAAAGCGAAAGTATTTAACCTCTTTTTAAAACAAATAATTAAATAATGATTATTTACTACAGAAACCAGAGAAAAATTTCTATTTGAAGAAAAATAAAAAACTATTTATTAATAACATAACGAGTCACCTTCATAGAGTTTAGATCTATCATATTAACAAATTTACTTATGGATTTATCGCTCAAAAACTTCCTCATAGAAGCTTCTGCATCTGCCGCAGTATTCCATCTTAAAACTATTAAAACCTCATTTTTCTCTTCATTAAATCCACTTTCTCTACTAATAAATCCAGGTTGTTTGAGACTATAATTGCTTAATACCTTAGAATCTTCTTTCCAGAAATCTGAAGCATTAATAGTCCGTTTATACTTAAAACTTAATATTTCAACTATATATGTTCTATTTGAATCTTTATTTGTGTTACAACTTAAAATGGTTGAACACACTAGAAAAATTAAAATGTATTTTATTTTAAATTGTTTAAATAAACTAAACTTTGCATTCTCTGTTTTCATGTAAGCGAATTCTATCTCTATACTGGTTTATAATTCTTACACAAAGGTACGGTAATATAATTACTATTTAATGATACATCATATCTGTTGTATGGTAAATTATATCCAAACAGAAAATTATACTTTAAGCTTAGGTTTAACAAAAAAACCACCTTTTCTTTTTGCTTTATATATCGTTAAAGTAGCCATTACACTCCAAATTAAATTGGAAACAAAAGAAGGCAATGCATTGTAATAATAACAATTAATTGCTATTAAAAGTGCCCCAAAAAGGTTTAAGTACTTAGAGTAGTTAATGTACTTATTATTTTCTACGAGTGTTAGTCCGTAAGCCAGAACTAAAAAGCCAGAACCTGACCATCCCAATACATCAATTAACAATTTCATTTTTCTAAATTTGCTACATTTTTTTGTGGTTAAACTATGAAGCAAATTTGCGGTAAGATGAATAAAGTAAAATGATAAAAATGCATTTTTAAATGGTAATTTTACGCCATTTAAAACTTATTCCTAAACTCTATAGGCGTAATACTTTGATGTTTTTTAAAATACTTTACAAAATTTGTGGGTTCATCAAAACCTAGTATATATCCAATTTCTTTTACACTATCTGTAGTATGTACCAGCAAGCGCTTTGCTTCTAGAATCTATCATTTGTTTTGGAGTAATAGCCATTATTTTTAATGTGGAGCTGTTTAATCGTTTTTGAGTAACGTTTAATTGCATAGCGTATTTACTAACTGCTTTTTGTTCTTTATATTGTTTATCGAGTAAGTCTCTAAATTTAACAACACATTCTAAATCTGGGCCTTTATTAATTTTTGCGCTATATTGATTCTGCCTTTGTCTTTCGGATAATAGTAGTAAATTCTGAAGATAATTTCGAAGAATATCCGATTGATAATTGTCTATATTAGTTTGTAACTCCGTTTCTATAAGTTGAAAAAAGCGATTAAAAATAGACGTTAAACCGTTTACATCAATAGTAGAAATAGAATACAAATCATTAAAAAGCATGCTGCTTCTTAAAAACTTTGTATCGTATTCTGTTTTGCAAAAAAAGTTATCTGTAAATAAAAGCACTAAGCCATCTATAGGCTCTTCACTATCAAAACACTGAACACTATTTTTATCTACAAATAGAATAGAATTTGGTTGTATGTCTATTTGGTTAAAATCGACCATATGCTTCGGCTTCCCTTTTTTAAACCAAATAATCTGATAGAAATCTGTTCGGTGAGGTATAGTTAAATCATCAAATAAATCGATATAAAGTTCCCTTAAGTTCACAAGTTCAAGCTCGTGAGGTAAACCTTCTTTAAAACCATACTTTTTAATTTCTGATGTCACTTACAGTCGTGTTTATTAGAAACGCAAAAGTATGTTATTTTTTAATGCACTCATCCTAAACCAAATTATTGGTTATACTCAATAACTCTTCAGTTTTAGAAACATTATAAACATTTGGATGTGCTGGAGAAAAGTAGCCTTTTGAATCACCTTTATCGTTATCAAAATACAAACCTGAATCATTTTTATAGTCCTCAGGCAATGCTAAATCTGCTAAAATATCAACTCCTTTTTCTGCAGGAGACCAATGTTAACCATACGCTTCTTTAACCATTTTAGTATTTAATAACGAGCCAGGTTTTACAGCTATAATAGTAATTTTAGATTCTTGTTTCGCTAAATTAAAGCTTCACATAGTTAAAGCTAATTTACTTTACGCGTATGTACTATTTTCTGAGTTTTGCGTCTTCCTTATTAAAACAGTATAAGAAACTGGTGCTTGTGCAGCAGAATTTAAATTGATAATTCTTGGTGCTTCTGATCGCTTTATGCTTTCTAATATGGCATTTGTCAAAACATTTGGTACTATTTAATTAACAATGATCCTGATGTCTAATCCCTCTTTTGTTTTAAAAATTCCAACGTTATTTATTAGTACATCAATTCGAGGTATTTCTAAAACAGACTTAATAAAACAAAACAAAAAAACGGTAAGAGTTTCCCCTTACCGTAGTTTTCTTTTTCTAGCAATTTTTATTTTTTATTTAAACGTTTTTAATGATGAACGTAACATCCAAGCCATTTGTTCATGCATTTGCATAATACCGGTAATAAAATCGGCCGTACCTTCATCGTTATGTGCTTCGGCGTTATCACCAATACTTTCTCTTATAAATTTAATCACGGTTTCATGATCTTCTAATAAAACCTTCATAAAACTAGCACTATCGTTAGTGTCTGGTCCGTTTTCTTTCAATTCAGAAAGTTCTATAAACTGTTGCATGCTACCTGGAGAATAAAAGCCTAACATACGAATACGTTCTGCAACTTCATCAATAGTATTTTCTAATTTACCATATTCTTCTTCAAAGAAAACATGCTTACTATGGAAATCGATACCCTCGACATTCCAGTGTGCATTTCTATATTTAGTATACATAACATATTCATCGGCCAGTAGTTGTTTTAACATTTCTACTACCGCTTTTCTATTATCTTTTTCAATGCCTATGGCTGCTGTTATTGTTTCCATTTTCTTTTTATTTTTTTGTTATTATAGTATAAAGATACTAGAAATCAAGCGTTCCAATTAACCCAAAACATTTAATAATTAACTCTAAAAAATTATGGCTTAAAAACTCCATATGTTACGCTTTAAACATAAATTTATTTTTTACCATTCCCAATTACGGTATTCTTCAATCCATCTTTTGTGTTGAGCCATAAATAGTTAAAAAACGATTTCGTTTTGTCGCGCTCTACTTCAATATCACCATATCTGTAACCGTTTACATCCGTTTTAGAGCCATCATTTGTAAAAACGTTAACTAGTGCAGTCAAAGTTTTATTTATGCCTAACCGATCTTCATTTAAAATAGAAAATTTAAAATCCTCATATTTCATTTTCATATCTCCTGTAGATTTAAAATCATTTCCATAAATAGTGAAATACATATCGTGAATCTCCCCAAGAACTCTAACATTAGCCTGAGATTCTAAAAAAGGATTAATTGTAACAGCTTTCAAATCTTTTAAATTAGCCGAAGCGTTAAAAGAATCGGCAGTATCTAATGAGTTAAATTCCCATTTAAATTCCAAAGGAGCTTCTCCCATAAGCTTTGTGGTGACTTTAATTTTCGTTTTCTGCTTATTTATATTAGATAGATTATCGATTTGAGCATCTAAATTTTCGAAAGAAATAGACACAGGATCGATACCTTTATCTACTCTTTCAGAATAAAATACATTAGAATTTTCTATAGAAAAAGTTTCAATATCTAATTGAATTGGTAGGTTTCGAAGTTTTGTTCCATAGAGTAATTTTTTCGTAGTATCATCCGCTAATAGTTTATCTCTAAAAAGATGTAATTCTGAATTATTCAAGCTGAAATTATGAGCAGAAACTAGAAAACTATCATTTACTGTTTTTAATCTAAATTCTGTTGAAGCCCCATCTGTAACTTTAAAATCAACATAATCGTGTTCCTTTACTAATTTTTCAGAAAGTTCCTGTTGTTTATATTTTGAAGTTATAGATAAATCTTCGAATTTTAGGTTGTTATTTTTATATGAAAGCGTTGCTACTTTCAGCATTTCAAAACGACCCAAATCTAAATACAAATTGGTTAACGATAAGTTTGAATTGTGGTAATCAAAAGGTGTTTTATTCTGAAGAAGTAATGAATCTGTTTTAAATTTAGACAATTCAAAAGAAACATTTTCTACAGAACATTTAATACTATCTGAATCTTTTTTGAAAACTATAACATTAGCATTTTCCACATTTACAGCATCAGTATTAAATTGCTTTTTATTCAAAAGTAACCAATAGGCAACATCCTTTATTTTAAGTGTTTCTATAGTTATTTCTGCTTCTGTTTTTTTAGTTTTTAAACTAAAAAACTTTAATTTCATGCTATTAAACTCCATATTACCGAACAGAATATCTAAGTCTAAATCCTCATAGGTTAACTCTAGATTATCTGGTAATTGTTTGGAAACAAGATTAGAAATTAAATGTTTTCCGTAAAGCTGTACTCCCAATATACCTATCAATAAAATACCAACAACCCCAAGAATAACTAGGGGCAGTCGGTTTTTTAATACACTATATTTTTTATTAGATTTAGGATTTACCTTCATCTGTAAATTGTTTAATTAATGGCTCTTTTTCTAATCCCACACTATCAGGTTCTATGTACTTTTTAAATTCGGCAACACTTTTAATTTGCAAATAATTTTTACCATCTAGCACAACTGGATATTTAAGCAATTGGGGTTCATTCACTAGAATTTTTATCCAATCGTGCGCTTCCAAAACGGGTTTGTTTTTTCCATGTTTTTGAATAAAACTAGGGGCATCCGTATTTATCAAATCCATAATCCCTATACCCAACCCGTTAGCCAATTCTGCCCATTGCGTTCCTGTTACCTTGGTCTTGGAAATATCTACTCCTAGCAACTTTTTATCCGATGCATTTGTATAAGCATATACTTGCTTGCCTATAGAATTATCTGAATGATAATAAATTGTAATTTTTCGTTTGTTTTGTGAAATCACGCTCATAATTTTTTAGTTTAGCTAAAGATACCTCGAACCTACTTTTTTGATTAGCTTTATCACATTCTTTTGTAACTCAAAAGAACACCTTAGCCTATTATTGTTAGTCTATTAACTATATTGTCAATGCTAAATAAAATACAATGATTAATACATTCTTATGGATTTTATATGGGGTAATCACCCTCTGGAGCATCATTAGTATTATACTGCATGGTAGCCGGCCAACAAAATCATTAAGTTGGTTTTTGGCCATTTTGGCATTGCCTTTTGCAGGACCTATGCTATACTATTTGTTTGGTGTAAACCGGAGAAAATTTAAGTTCTTTCGTTTAAAGCAAACCCAAAAACGAAAGCTATTTGACGAGAAATATAAAGATATAAAAGAGCTAGAAAATCAAGTAGAATTTAATTCTTCTAAAAACAAAAAACTATCTCACCTTATCGAAAATAGTACATTTCTAGCTCCATATAGTGGTAATGATGCAACTATTCTAAGTGGAGGAAAAGAAACCTTCGATAGTATTTTTGAAGCTATAGAAAAAGCTGAAAAATTTATTCATTTACAATATTATATTTTTTCAGTAGGTGAATTAACAGAACGTTTTTATGAACTATTTAAAACGAAGATTGCACAAGGCGTTGAAGTTCGCTTAATTTATGATTCTTTTGGAAGTTCTGCTTTTCGAGGTAATACTATCAAACGTTTCCGAGATATTGGTGTAAAAGCATATTCTATGATGCCTATTCGGTTTGGAAATCTACTTTTCACCTTGAATTATAGAAATCATAGAAAAATTATTATTATCGATGGAACCGTTGGTTTTACTGGCGGTGTAAACGTATCGGACAAATATATAAAACCCATATCAGACCTTGGAATTTGGAACGATTTACATATTAAAGTAGAAGGTCCTGTGGTGAATAGTTTACACAGAGTTTTTATTAAGGATTACTATTTTGCGAGTCAAGAAGAGCTTCTTCTAAAGGAAAAATATCTTCCAAAAACTGAACGCAAAGGACATCATATCATACAAATTGTTGCAGCAGGTCCCGACTCCAAACAACCAGCTATTATGCAACAATATATTAGTATGATAACGTTGGCCGAAAAATGTATTTGCATTGCCAATCCTTATTTTATTCCAAGTACAGCTGTACTGCAAGCTTTAAAAATTGCAGCACTTAGCGGTATTGAAGTTAAAATATTAGTTCCCAAAGTATCCGATTCTAAAATGGCCAAGTTAAGTATGTTTTCAAGGTTTGAAGAGCTTTTAGAGGTTGGGATTAAAATATACTTGAGATCCGATTTTTCGCATAGTAAAATGATTCTTATTGACGGGGAAATTGCCTCAATTGGATCGGGAAATTTTGACTATCGAAGTTTTGAACATAATTTTGAAACCAATGCCTTGATCTATGATGATGGTTTAACACAACAAGTTGAAAAAGAATTCGATAGTATCTGTGACAAAAATATCCCTCTAGATTATGAAAGCTACAAAAACAGACCAATATGGACACGACTACTAGAGGGGTTAGCCAAATTTTTTAGTCCATTATTGTAAATCTAAATAAATGAAATTCTTAATTTATATACTATTATTTATGAGTGTACAAAACACGAAAGCACAACATATTATACCTGAAGTTATTAAGAAAGAAGCCACTATTGCACTTGCTTATTATCCCAATTTGAAAAATACAGAAGTAGAGTTTCGTTTTAAAAACGATATTAAAAAATCGACTATGCTTGCTCAACCCGTTTTTTGGAGTCTTCTTAAAACACGAAAAAAAAGAAAGTATTTAGTTTTAGTAAGTCGGAAATTTAAAATTTCAGGCAAAGAATTTAAAACTGTAGATGTAGAAAGCGACATTTTAATTGGGTGGTTAGGTCATGAATTAGGCCACATATGCGACTATCAAAATAGAAATAGTTTAAACCTTATTTGGTTTGGAATTAAGTATGCATTTTCCGATAATTATATTAAAGAAGCAGAGCGCACGGCCGATTCTTATGCAGTATCATCTGGTATGGCTGAATATATTTTGAAAACTAAACATTTTATATTGAATAATGCTGAAATTGAAGAAGCCTACAAAGCGCGTATCAAAAAATATTATTTATCTCCAGATGAAATTATGATTTTAGTAAAAGAGCGCGAAGCTAAAGAACAGTAAACTATTTTATAACTTGGATTCTACAAAGGCTTCCCATTCCGCAAATCGTTCTTGCCCCATAACACGTTCCATTTTTACTTGCCCTCCTTTCTTTTTGTGACTTCCGCTCCAATCATGAAAAACAGATGGCAAAACCGTTTTCACTTTTACACCTTCCAAAGCTTTAGAGCGCGCTATTTTATAATTCTTATTAGCATCTTTTAGGAAATTATCTAAGGAATTCACCAATTTAGTGTTATCGACTTCAGATTCGGTTCCTAAATACCAACAATGGTAAAAATCATCATCAATTCTATTCGCACAAAGCGTATACTCAGGAATTTCAATATTAAATTCCTTTTCAAGATATTGTACCGCATCATCAAGTTTATTCACCGATAATTGAGAACCAACAGTATTTAAAAAGAATTTTGTTCTACCTGTAATTTTTATTTCAGCACGTTTGATATCTGTAAACTCAATAGTATCTCCAATAAGATAGCGCCACGCTCCTGCAACGGTACTAATTACCAAAACGTAATCTTGATTCAGCTCCACCTCCGAAATTGATAGGGAAGGCGCATTTTGAACCAATGAACCATCGGTTTGAATATATTCTGGTTTAAAAGGAACAAATTCAAAATAGATACCATTATCGGTTACCAATTTCATAGCATCGGTCTCTGGTCGTTCTTGAAAAGCGATAAAACCTTCGGAAGCTAAATAGGTATCGATAACCGTTATGGGCTTACCTAGAAGTGCGTTAAAACTCTTTTCGTAGGGTCCGAAGGCAACACCTCCAGAGGTATAAACTTGTAAGTTAGGCCAAATTTCATGTATGTTTTTTAAACCATGATAGTCTATAACCTTTTTCAACATGAGTTCTATCCAAGATGGAATTCCACTTAAAGCACCAATATCCCAATCGGCAGCTTTTTCGGCTATACGTTGCACACGTTGGTCCCAATCGTCAATTTGAGCAATTTCTTTACCTGGTTTATAATAGTTTTGAAACCAAAACGGAATATTGCTAGCACTAATACCGCTAATTTCACCTTCTAAAGCATTGTTGTGTTCTTCAAGATGTGTAGAACTCCCGAGCATCATTATTTCTTTTTCAAAAAAATCTGCTGGCAAATCAAAATTTCTTAGAGCAAGAACTTGTTGAATTCCAGCATTACGAATAGATTTAACCATAGCATTTGTTACAGGAATACGTTTACTGGTTTTGCCAGTAGTACCAGAGCTTAGCGCGAAATAATCGGGATTACCTGGCCAAGTAATATCCTTTTTTCCTTCCTGCACATCTTTCCACCAATTTTTGGTTATTTGGTTATAATCATTAAAAGGAACATTGTCTCGAAACGTATTTTCGGGATTATCAGATTTTAGAATATCTTTAAAACTATAACGTTCTCCAAATTTGGTGTCTTTTGCCGTTTCTAACAAATCTTTTAGAACTTCTCGTTGCTCCTCTGCTGCATCAAATTCCGAAGAAATGATTTCTGTTGCATGAATAATTCCTTTAATTATATTTCCTATTATAGCCATTTTTACTGGTGTTATATATTGATATTTCATCTAACCTGCTCACCCATATCAATTAAATCTTAAATTTAATAAAAATTAAACATGCTTCAATACATTAATTGAACAGTTTGCGGATTATTACCTCAAAAATCAATTAAAAACAAAGAATACTTTAGCTGTATCAAAATAATTTTTAATGCAAAAAATATTAAATAACAATCAACAAAAAACCGATGAAACAAAATTGCCCCAACGGTTTTAAACACTAACCAAAATTGTAAATAATTAATTATGCATTAACTACTTGTTCCTTATGTTTCCCCTCTCGGGTTTCTTCTATAATTTTATCAATAAATACTGGTAAATCATTAGGGTTTCTACTGGTAATTAAACCTTGATCTACAACAACTTCTTGATCTACCCAATGCGCTCCTGCATTAATAATATCATCTTTAATACTGTGATATGATGTTACTTTTCTATTTTCAACAACTTTAGCACTTACCAGCAACCACGGTGCATGACAAATGGCAGCAACAGGTTTGTTGCTTTTAAAAAATGCTCTTATAAACTCTAAAACATTATCGTGTGTTCTTAATAAATCGGGATTTGCTACTCCTCCTGGAAGTACTAAAGAATGGTAATCTGCTACATTAGCATCATCTACCAATTTATCTACTATTATAGATTCTCCCCAATTATTATTATCCCAACTTTTTATTTCCCCTTCTTTAACAGAAATGATATCGACTGTAGCTCCTTCGTTTTTCAATGCTCTTAACGGTTCAAAAAGTTCCGATTTTTCAAATCCGTCTGTTGCCAAAATAGCTATCCTTTTATTTTCCAATTTCATTTTATAAATGCTTTTTAATTAATAATAAGTTCACAATCGATATATAAATAACCGATTACTTCAAAATTAAGCTTAAGCTATAAAAATGGTGTGCTCTATCGATAAAATTTTAAACTCATATCATTTTTACAGCATCCAAAAAGATTAGTTAACGTTCCTTTAATTACAATTTATTGACGTTAAAGAACTTAAATAGGGTTACCAACTCTATTAATTCAGTTTAAACCCTTTAATTAATACGTTTCAAAAAAAAAAACTTTTTTAATTGATAATGTAATGAACAAATTTTATTTTTGTTGAATATCAATTAATTGCGAAACGCCTTAGCTTTTAATTCCTACAACCAATGGATCCACATTTAGACCCTTTCTTTGAGTTATCGATGGATTGCTTATGCATTGCTAATTACGAAGGGTATTTTCTTAAAATTAATCCTGCTTTCGTAGAATTATTGGGGTATTCTGAAGCTGAATTAAACTCAAAATTAATTTCAGATTTTATTTATGAAGAAGATAAAGAACGTACAGCTTCAAATAGAAATAATTTAAAAAACAATAAACCTTTAATTAATTTTGAAAATAGATATGTATCCAAATCTGGTAAGATTATATGGCTGCATTGGACAGCTATTCCTGTTGAAAAAGATAAATTAGTATACGCCATAGCTAAAGATATTACTCATAAAAAAGAACTTGAAAATGAGCGCATATCTCATTTAAGTAAACTTAGTGAAGCCAACGATAAACTCAAACAACTTAATTACACAACCTCTCACGATTTAAGATCCCCTGTTAATAATTTAATATCCTTGGTAGATTTATTGGATTTAAGCAAAATAGAAGACCAAGAGACTCTAAAAATACTTAGTTATATAAAAATTTCTGCGGAAGGCCTAAATACCTCATTAAACGCTTACGTTGAAGCCTTTAAACAAAAAAATATTTTAGACGAAAAATTAGAGCTCATTCATTTTAATACCATCTTCCTTAAAGTGCAAAATTCTATAAGCGCTTTGATACAAAAGTCTGGTGCCGAATTTCAATTAGATTTTTCTAACTTAGAAAGGGTCCATTTTAACACCGCTTACATGGAGAGTGTTTTTCTGAATTTTATTACAAACTCCATTAAATATTCCCGTCCTGATGTTCCGCTAGTTATTTCGATAATTTCCGACAAAAAAAACGGAAAAAGTATTTTTAAATATTCCGATAATGGTCTTGGTTTTAACATGGAAAAAGTAGGTCATCTTATTTTTAAATTAAACCAGAGATTTCATGGAAATGAAGATAGTAAAGGTGTTGGTTTATATTTAGTTTATAACCATGTAACCAACCTTGGCGGTAGTATTAACGTGGATAGCGCAGTTAACCAAGGAACTACTTTTACTATTAGTTTTAATGCATAAATTCCATTATTAAAAGTTGGTTTAATCTATCTCAGTACGTTTTTCTATAATTTGTTAAGCTACTTGCTTTATTTACAAAACAACTGTCCTTTTAAATAAAAAATACACCATAAAAATGTTTCTATAGTGCATGTTTTAAAATATTTTGTTTAACAATAATTACAAATCATTAAACATTTTGTATATTTATACCATAATTTTAAGAAGCTTATTTCGAGAAATTACAAATTAAACAGAAAATATGTTCGGACTATTCAAAAAAAAATCGAAAAAAGAAAAATTACAACTTCAGTATGAAAAGCTTTTAAAAGAGTCTCATACCCTATCTACAACAAATAGAAAAATGAGTGATCAAAAAGTATTTGAAGCTGAAGAAGTAATGAAAGTATTGGAAAATTTGAGCTAATATCCTTTGATAAAAATGGCAAAAGATAAAAAACCAGATAATGTAGTTTTTAATACAGAAACCCAAAAGTATGATGCATCAATTAAACCCTATGCTACTTCTGTTGGTGCTCCAGTAATTACGACAACAGATACAATTGCTTGGAAGAATAGAAGTATTACTAAAATAAACCACAAGGTTGAAGCAAAATATTTAGAACTAAAAGCTGAGTACGAAAAAATGATGCAAGAGTTTGAATATAACAAGCTCATTTTTGAGGCTAAATTCACTTTCGAACCTATTATTGGTGAAGTCTACCACCTTTACAAAAGAGAAAATGGAGACTCTTTTCTTTCTATTATAGCTCCTGAACAATGCAAATTTAATCCATTGGGTAGTTTTTATTTAAATGCAGACCAAACCTGGGAAAAAATATAATTTCACCATGACAGAAACAAAAGTATTTACAGAAATAGAATTAGACCGCATTATTGAAATGGCTTGGGAAGATCGCACGCCTTTTGAGGCTATCCTATTTCAATTTGGATTACCTGAAAAAGAGGTTATTAAAGTGATGCGTGGCAACCTAAAAGAGTCTAGCTTTAAACGTTGGCGTAAACGTGTAAATAGCGGAGTGAGTAAAAAGCATTTAAAGAAACGAAACCCAGATATTACTCGTTTTAAATGCTCTAGACAAAAAGCCATTTCTGGCAATAAGATTAGTAAACGTTAATCCAGATAGTTTACCACGAATACTAAAAAATTGAAAATTGTTTATTCAATTATATTATCACTAAAAAACAAATAACTTCTTGAAAAGGCAATCCATAAATATTGTTTGGTTAAAGCGAGATCTTCGCTCGCAAGATCACGAGCCTTTACAAAAAGCGGAACAAGCCGGTATTCCATACCTTATTATTTATCTATTTGAACCTTCTATAATAGAATATCCAGATACAAGCCCGAGACATTTAAAATTCATTTACCACTCTATTTCGGCGTTAAACACAACATTAGAAACTTATAAAAGACGTGTTGAAGTTTTCTACGGAGAAGCTATTACTGTTTTTCAATATTTGAATAACGTATTCGATATCAAATCTATTTTTAGTTATCAAGAAAGCGGAATTCAACTAACTTGGCAACGCGATAAACAGATAACAAAATTCTGTAAAGAGAATACTATTTTATGGCAACAATCTCAACGAGATGGTATTGTTAGAGGTCTTAAAAACAGAAATACATGGAACAAGCACTGGCACCAAACCATGCATACGCCAATTATAAAAAACATCTATTCTGTTTCTAAACTAGCTTCTATTAATCATCATTTTTTCATACCCGAAAAATTAGAAAATCAATTAAAAGCATATCCTAAACATTACCAACCGGCAGGTGAAGTAAATGCTTGGCGTTACTTAAAATCGTTTGCAGCAAAAAGAGGTTTTAATTACCAAAAACATATATCTAAACCTACAGAAAGTAGAATGTCTTGCAGCAGACTTTCGCCCTATTTAGCCTGGGGAAATATAAGTATAAAGCAAGCTTTTCAATTTATAGGCACACACCCAAACGGTACAAAAAACAGCAAAGCATTTTCGGCAATGTTAACCCGTTTGCATTGGCATTGCCATTTTATTCAAAAGTTTGAAGTAGAATGTACCTACGAAACACAATGCATTAATAAAGGTTACGAGCTTTTGTCGCACAATAAAAACGAAGGCTATATCAAAGCATGGAAAACAGGGCACACAGGTTACCCTATAATTGATGCTTGCATGCGTGCTGTAGAGCAAACAGGATGGATTAACTTTAGAATGCGTGCTATGGTCGTGTCTTTTTTAACACTCAATTTAGACCAAGATTGGAGAGACGGCACTTACCATTTGGCGCGGCAGTTTTTAGATTACGAACCAGGAATTCATTTTCCTCAATTTCAAATGCAAGCTGGCACTACAGGCATTAATACCGTACGTTTATATAACCCTGTAAAAAACTCGCAAGAACACGATCCGGAAGGTGTTTTTATAAAAAAATGGATTCCAGAACTAAGCGCTGTTCCAACTTTACACATTCATGAACCTTGGAAAATGACAGCCATGGAACAAACGTTTTGCAACGTTATTATTGGTGAAACCTATCCAAACCCTATAGTAGATTTACAAGAAAGTTCGAGAATTGCGAGAAACAAAATTTGGGGACATAAAAAACACCCTGCTGTGTTGCAAGAAAAGAATAGACTTTTACAAACTCACGTCAATAGAAACTAATGAAAAAGGAAAATCTGCCAGAGAAAATATGTGTGGTTTGCGACAGACCATTTACATGGCGTAAAAAATGGGAGAAAAATTGGAACGACGTTAAATATTGCAGCACACGTTGCAGAAAGAATAAATGAAAAGCATCAACTTAATATTTCCACATCAATTGTTTCAGGAATCACCAATTTTTGAAACCACTGCTCCTATTTATATAATTGAAGAATATTTGTTTTTTAAGCAATACCCGTTTCATAAACAAAAAATAGCGTTTCATAGAGCTTCAATGAAGTGCTACACAGATTTTCTTCGGAATAAAAAAAACCTCGAAGTAAATTATATTGAAGCTATTAACGATTTATCGGATATTAGAAAGTTAATAGTTCAGTTAAGTAAACAAGAAGTAAAACACATTAACTACGTAGACCCAACAGATAATTGGCTTCAAAAAAGGATAGAAAAAACAAGTGAAGAGCACGGCATTTCAACAACCGTGTATACCTCGCCTTTATTCTTAAACACTAAAGATGAACTGGCTAATTTCTTCCGAAAGGATAAAAAGAAATACCATCAATCTACATTTTATACCGAACAGCGTAGAAAAAGAAAGATATTAGTCGATTCGGAAAATAACCCATTGGGAGGCAAATGGAGTTTTGATGCTGAAAACAGAAAAAAATATCCTGCTAAAAAAACACCACCATCTGTTCAGTTTCCAGATAACGACACCTATTATTTAGAAGCAAAAACATATGTAGAAAAGCATTTTTCGAATCACTTAGGTAAACTTACCGAACACTCTCTATACCCTACTAATTTTATAAGCACAAACAATTGGTTACAGCAGTTTTTTGAACAACGTTTTATGGAATTTGGAACTTATGAAGATGCTATAGTTGCAGAAAACTCGATACTAAACCATAGTGTATTAACGCCTATGCTAAACGTAGGTTTGATAACGCCTAAGCAAATAATTGATGCTTGCTTATTATATGCTGAAGAGAACAATGTACCTATTAATTCTACAGAAGGTTTTATTAGGCAAATTACAGGTTGGCGCGAATTTATAAGAGGCGTTTATGAAGCTAGAGGTAGTGAAGAACGCACCACTAATTTTTGGGGATTTAAAAAGAAAATTCCTAAATCGTTTTACGATGGCACCACAGGCATAGCACCTATAGATAAAACTATTAAAAAAGTGCTGCAAACTGGCTATTGCCATCACATAGAGCGCTTAATGGTTTTGGGGAACTTTATGATACTTTGTGAGTTCGATCCAGATGAAGTTTATAAATGGTTTATGGAACTCTTTATTGATGCTTACGATTGGGTAATGGTAACCAATGTATACGGAATGAGTCAGTTTGCAGATGGCGGATTAATGGCGACAAAACCTTATATAAGCGGCAGTAATTATTTAATGAAAATGAGTAATTATAAAAAAGGAGATTGGCAAAACACTTGGGATGGGCTTTTTTGGCGCTTTATGCATACGCATCGCGACTTCTTTTTATCGAACCCTAGATTAGGCATGTTGGTGAAAATGTTTGATAAAATGACCCCTGAAAAGCAAAAGCAACATCTTAAACATGCAGAGCAATATTTAATATCCCTAAAAAACTAATATTATGCTATTTAATACAACACATACTAATGATGCTTTTGTAAAAGAAAGTGAAAACATAGTTGGTAAATCCTTTTCTTTTTTAGAAAAAATAAAAATGAGAGGGATTGGCTCTAGTAGATTTATGATTGAAGAATTAAGCCAGAAACTACAACCAAAAAACCTACAAGATCTTGCCATTAATTATGCTAACATAGAACTAAGGCCAAAAGGAATTATTATTCATTTCACTAATAGGCTCGATCGCTATTCGTGGATAATCCCCTATTATAGATTGGTTACATATAGCACTAAAACCTATACTATACATGCTAACGGACATTTTATTAAGTTCAAGAAAAACAAAAATTATATTGATAATAAAAAATTTACTGATAAAATGATTAACTTAAAAATTAGCTTTTTAAAATTAGATTATTACGATGCTTAAAAGCAATTTTTATCCTGAAATAACAAACTATGAAACAGCTCCTTCTAATATTTTTAATAACAACAAATATGCAAACAAATACTATATTTAAATTTGAAAAAACATCGGATATTACTAATTGGACAGTTGTTAACGATGATGTTATGGGTGGAAAATCGTCGGGAGGATTTTATCTAAATGAAGAAGGAAATGGTGTTTTTAAAGGCCATGTTTCTTTAGAAAACAATGGAGGATTCTCTTCCCTAAGATATCGATTTGATGAAATAAGTACAAAATCCTTTTCTAAAATTATATTGAAAATTAAAGGCGATGGAAAAAAGTATCAGTTTAGAATAAAATCGAAAGCATCTAATAAACACGCTTATATTTCTTATTTCAACACATCAAAAGATTGGGAATCTATAGAATTCTCATTGTCAAAAATGTATCCAACTTTTAAAGGAAGAAGGCTAGATATGCCAAATTACAACGCAAATGATATTGAGGAAATCGCATTTTTAATTGCTAACAAAGCGGCAGAAGATTTTAAATTAGAAATTGACTCTATCGTTTTAGAATAATTAAATTTCACTAATAGATGTAGCAATAAGCTTATTTATTAGTAAGCACTAAAACAAGAAAAGCCAATCTCTTTATCTGAGATTGGCTTTTCTATATATTGAAACTCTAAATTAATCTAGCACAAACTTAAAGCCAGCCGAAATAATACTTGATGAAAACGTAGTATCTCTATCATATTGATAGAACTTTAAATCGATACTTTTTAAACCATATTTCCAGATATGTGCTTTGGCGAAAATATCGGTGTATGAAACTCCAAAACCATATTGATTTGCAGAATATTCTGAAAGATCATAATCTGACGTATAAAACTCATCTGTAGATAAAGCTTCTTCATAAGGATTAAAATAATCTGCTGCAGTTTGATTATAATACCTATACGACGGATAAAGTGTAAACTTATCTGTAATTTTTATTGGCAACTCAATACTCGCCGTATGAGAGTTAATACCCCAATCATCATAATAATAACGATAAAAAGTACGTACGGTTAAAATTTCATTAATGTACCAATTTAAACGTCCGCCAGCAGCCACTTTAAACCTAGAATCGGGTAAGCGCTCCACAGCGTCTGCAAGTTGAAAATTATCTATAAAAGAATCGGCTACATCACCAAAATAGACTCTTTGAAAAGGTGTAGATAACAAACCATCTTGCTGAACAAAATCTAAAGCCAACGAACCTTGTAGATTTTTATGAAGTATTTGTGAGAACCCAAATCCTAACGAATAAGAATTCCGCCCTTTACTATCAAACTCTCCAAATCTAGGGTTATAATTAGTATTGCCCGTAATAGTGTTTTGAGTAAATACTCGATCATTTAAACCATTCCCTCCTGCCCCAAAAGGTCTTAATTCCGTTGGGTAAATAGGATTCCAAGTATCAAGGTACACATTTCCGCTTATACTAACCTCGGTATTCTTTTCATTAAAAAGTTTGGAATACGTTCCACCAAATCCAACAGAAAAATAATCGTACTCTGAGGAAATAGCTAGCTTAGCCGACCAAATATCATTTCTATCGTCAGAGCTATGACTATAACTTCCTGTTAAATTTGCCCAAGTATCACTGCTTGAAGCCCCAGAAGATGCTTGAAACGGATCTGCTGGTCCGTCATCAAAAGGATCTATATTACTCGATGAAGCAGACGTATATGCAGAAATACCTGCATCTATAGTTAACACATCATCATCATTCAACGGGATAGAAACTACAAAAGTTCCTGTAACATCCGTTAATTCTTCGGTACCAATACCTCCACTTACCGCCGCATTATCACCATCTTGACTATAAAAACTAGTTAAAAAATCTATTTCGGTAGTTTCTAAAACCCTTTTTTTATAGACTTTGGTATCGTCTTGCCCTGTTTGTGCGTAACCTTTCACGAAAACGAATACACACAACAAAATTATAAGTTTTTTCAATTTATTTTATTTTTTTAAAATTTCTAAATACAGATATATAATGAGAGTTTTGGTTAATTACAGCCGCAACCACCACCTGTTTTTCCTCCGTTTGCCCCTACTGCTGCTTCTCTATAAGAGTGTGCCGTAGAAATATTACGATCTACTTTTTTATCAGATAATACCATATCTGGATCGTTTATATTCACTTTTTCATATTCTTTAACCACAACACAACTACTGAAAGAAGTGACGATTAATACGCAACATATCAACTTGTTTATCATAATTTATCTATTTCTATATTATTCGATTTTGTTATATTTCCTTTATCATCTATAATGATACATTCTATTTTCGGCAACTGATTTATTCTATCCAACCCCGCTTCTTTTCCCATAACAAAAACCGATGTGGCTAAGGCATCTGCCAGTTCAGCTTTTGGCGCAAAAACAGTAACACTTATAATTCCCGAAGACGGATATCCGGTACGTGGATCTATAATATGTGTGTAGCGCTTACCATTAAAATTAACGTACTTCTCATAATTTCCAGAAGTTACCACAGCTCCATTTGTTATTGGTAGTAAAGCAAACACCTTATTCTTGTTCATGGGGTTTGTAATGGCAACTTTCCATGCAGTGCCATCTGGTTGCTTTCCCCAAGTATTCATATCTCCCGAAGCATTTATAATACCTGAAACTACACCTTTTTCTATAAGCAATGCCTTTGCTTTATCGGCTGCATAACCTTTCCCAATAGCACCAAAACCAATTTTCATGCCTTCTAATTTTAGAAAAATTGTTGTATTCACCTTATCTAAAACTATATTCTGAAACCCTACTTTTGCTACAGATGCTTTTATTTCTTTTTCAGAAGGCATCACCATCATACTACCATCAAACTTCCAAATTCTATCCATTGATGCATAACTAATATCAAAAGCGCCATCTGTTAATCTTGAGATTCGAATAGCTCTTTCAATTAAATTAAAGAGTTCCAAATCAACTTTTACAGGTTTAATGCCTGCATTTTTATTTATGGCACTTGTTTGAGAGTTTTCGTCCCAAGAAGACATCAGTTTTTCAATTCGTATTATTTCCGCGACAGCGCTATCAATATATTTATTCCCCATTATAGAATCGTTTGCTACAACAGTAATATCAAAACGACTCCCCATAAGTTTTAAGGTTCGTTTATAAGGCTGCTGAGCCAAGCAAACCATTGAAAACATAACGAGAAATGAAGTCATTAACTTTTTCAAATTATTTTGTAAAAACATTTAATTCTTTTATATAATTTTCTGGTGTTGTTTTTTTATAACTCGTTTCTCCAAGAACTTCGCCTTTAGCGTTTAAAATCACTACAAAAGGAAAAATGCCATTTTTATTATAAGTTTCTGCTAGATTGGCATTGGCTTTAGTTTGAGCTTCAGGCAACGCATTTTTCTTTCTTTTTGGAAAATCGGCCTGTAACATCACATAATTTTTGTTGGCATACTTTTTAAAAGTATCGGTACTCCAAATTTCGCGATCTAGCTTAATACATGGCCCACACCAATCCGAACCTTGAAAAACAAGTATTATAGGTTTATGCTCTTTAGAAGCAATGTCTTTAGCAATCGTAAAATCTGTTTGCCAATCTTGAGCAACCGCCGTAATTGCACATACCATTGTTACTGCTAAAGTCAATATTATTTTTTTCATTTTATTTATTTATTTTTATTAATGTTTAGTCTCAAATTATGGCCAATCCTATCAACAAATAGATTATTTTTTCATTATTAAACCCCGTTGATAACGCATCATATTTATTTTATTATTTAAGCCAAATTAGCATCAAATAAAGCCCCAATAATAGCTGTTAAGCCCATAGCCAATGTTCCCCAAAACGTAATGCGAAGTATCGCTTTCAATGGTTTTGAACCTCCTGTTCTTGCAGAGGTTGCTCCTAAAACAGCTAAAAACAGAATAGCAAAAGCGTACTGTATATATTCCATAATATTTAAAGGTGCTACAAAAGCAACAAATACGGGCAAAAAACCACCCACGGTAAAAGAAATTCCAGAAGATAATGCAGCCTGTAAAGGTTTTGCTTCCGTCATTTCTGTAATCCCTAATTCATCCCTAGCATGCGCTCCAAGAGCATCATGTACGGTTAATTGTTTAGCAACCTCCAATGCGGTTTCGTGTGTTAAACCACGTGTTTTGTAGATTTCTGCAAGCTCCATCAATTCTTCTTCCGGAGTATCTATGAGTTCTTGTTTTTCACGAGCTAAATCAGACTTTTCAATATCTGTCTGTGAGCTAACAGAAACATATTCTCCTGCAGCCATAGATAATGCTCCAGCAACTAAGCCGGCAACACCTGCAAGTAAAATTGGTTCGCGCGTACTACTTGCCGCAGCAACACCTATTATTAAACTTGCAGTAGATAAAATCCCATCATTCGCTCCTAAAACTCCTGCTCTAAGCCAACCACTCCTGTTTATATAGTGCTTTTCTGTTGTTTGTACTTCCATAACTATTCTCCCAATAAATTAAATGCTCCTTTAGTCAAAAATTTGGTGTATGGCTCAAAATCAGCGATGTTCTCTATAACCGTATACCCGTTATAATTTTCTTTTACGTCTACTTTTATTTGATTGAAATAATAAATATCATCGTCTTTTTCATCTAAAACCAATACAAATGAAAAGCCATCCACGTCAATGATAGATTCATTAGGTAACGCTTTCGCGGAAATAGAACTTGTAATGATATGAGCTTCTACAAACATGCCTACCAAGAAATTATTGTCAGACTCATTTTCTAGATGTCCATGAACATGAATGGTTCTATTGGATTCTATAGATGTACCAACAAGATGAACTTCAGCTTTATAAGTTTCCGATGAAGCTTCCGGGATTTTAAAATCTATTTTTTGCCCTTTTTTAATAGCCATAACATCCTTCTCATAAACAGACAGTTCTAAATGAATATGGTCATTATCGATAATCTCCAAAATGGATGTCGCTGGTGAAACATAAGTCCCTTTAGTAACATTTACCTTGGTAACACTCCCAGAAATTGGTGCAAAAATACTAACCACAGAAGTTATATACCCTGAACGGATTCTTGACGGTGAGATATTAAGCATACTCAGCTGTTTCTCTAAACCTCTATGTTTTGCAACTCCCGTTTTATAGTCACTCTCTGCTTTCAAAAAACTTTTTTGCGAGGTAATGTTTTCAGCTTTCATAGTTACCTGTCTATCGTATTCAGCTTTTAGATAAGTAAGTTGCTCATTCACTTCCATATAGCTTTGCTGCATGGAAACAAATTCAGGGTTTTCAATGGTAACAAGAATGTCACCTTTTCTTACCTTATCACCTATTAATAAAGGTGTGGTTTTAATATACCCACCCATGGTTGCATTTACAACGGCTCTATTTTCTGGAGGAACATCAATCATTCCATTCACACTTACAACATTAGGGAATGCCTTTTCTTCTAGATTAGCTAAAGTCATTTTACTTTGGTCAAATTGTGCTTGCGTCACCTGGATACGGCTGTCTTTTATCGTACTGTTTTCAATTTGAGATTCGGTTGTTTCATTCTTTTTTTCACCACAGCTAAAAAAGGAGAAAACAAGACTGAGTATCACTATTGTATATATATTACGTTTCATAACGTTGCGTCTATAAAGTTAAATAATTAAGGGTTATAATGGTTTGATTGTATGCTTCAAGTTTATCTAAGTGATTTAATTTTATTTCATAAGCACTTTCTAAACTTTGGATATATTGATAGAAATCGATTTCGCCATTTCTAAAACTTCCTTTTGCTGTTTTTAAAATTTCTTCTGAAAGCTTATCACCTTCATTTTCATAATAACTCAACGCTTTTTGAAACTGAGATAACTGAATTTTAAGGGCATTAAACTTTTCATTTAATTGAATCTCATACTCTTTAGATTCTGAAACCGCAGCATCTTCTGCAAAACCTGCCGCTTTAATTCGAGCCGCTTGACCACTAAAGAATATTGGAATTTTTAAACCGAATTGATACCCAGAAAGATTTACTCCTAAACCAGAGTTAGTCCCTTGAAAATAATTAAGACTGATATCTGGCAGCAGTTTATGGTTTTCAAAACGACGTTCGGCTTGTAATAAAGACACTCTATTTTTATAGTATGCAATTTCTGCACTACCATCAATATCAAGAGTATTCAACATGACTTTTAGAGACGATGTATTCGCTATTGTTATCGGTTCTTCAACCTGAATTATTTTTAATAAAACATTATAAACTAATAAAACATCTTTTTGAGCTTCACTATACTTAAGACTAATTTGTTTTTGCTTTGATACTGCTGTAATTTTCTCTAAATAATTGGTTTCTCCAAGCTCAAAACGCCTAGCTGCCACTTTTGCAAAATTAGTATAAAGACTATCTAATCTTTTATAGACGTTTCCCTTTTCTCTAGCAATTTGATATGCATAATAAGCAGCAGTTACTTTTCGCGCAATTCCTTTTTTCTGAATATTATAAGTGCTTGAAATCATTCCATAACGCGCTTGATTAACTTTCTTTTCGGAGAAATAAACCGTTGGAAATTTAAAATCTTGCTGAATACCAAACACTCTTAACGGCTCATTATTACCTGCTAAATTATTTTCATCAAACTCATAATAAACATGTGTTTTATCAAAACTAAAAGCAGTACTAATTAAAGCGTCCGATTCTTTTACTTGTAATCTCCCCGCTTCTAATCCAACATTATTTTCAATAGCCATTGATATAAGATCTTTTAATTTTACACCAGCTTGTTCTTGAGCAAATCCGCTAAATGAAGCCAATAATAAAATAAAACCTAATGTCTTTTTAGAACCTTTTCTGCCAAGTTTGCTCTTTGTGCTATATGGACGATTAAATAAAGCATAAAGCACCGGCAAAACTATTAACGTTAATAAGGTTGCTGTAACCAAACCTCCAATGACCACGGTAGCTAGCGGACGTTGAACTTCTGCACCAGCATTGGTAGAAATGGCCATAGGTAAAAACCCTAAAGCCGCAGCAGCAGCAGTTAATAATACTGCTCGTAATCTATCTTTAGTGCCTTGTTTTATTAGAGCTTCCATACTTTCAAACCCATGATTTTTTAATTCTTTAAAATGCTCTATTAATACAATACCATTAAGCACTGCAATACCGAATAACGCAATAAAACCAACGCCTGCCGATATACTAAAAGGCAAATCACGAAGCCATAATAATAACACACCACCAACTGCAGCTAAAGGAATTGCCGAGTAAATAATTAAAGCTTCTTTTACCGATTTAAAAGCGAAATACAAAAGCACAAATATTAATACCAGTGCAATAGGCACGGCAACCATTAATCTAGATTTAGCGCTTTGCAAATTTTCAAACTGACCACCATAAGTAATAGAATACCCAATAGGCAAATGGATGTTTTCATTTATTAATTCTTGAACATCATCTACAACAGATTGTAAATCACGATTACGCACATTTACACCAACGACAATTCTACGTCTGGTATCATCACGGGATATTTTGGCTGCTCCTTTTTTATAACTGATATCTGCCAATTCATTCAACGGAATTTTTCCACCGGAAGGTAAATCAATATAAAGATTATCAAGATTATCAATATCTTGGCGCTTTTCTTTATCTAGCCTCACCACTAAATCGAATCGTTTTTCACCTTCAAAAACACTACCTGCAGATTTCCCTGCAAAGCCCATAGAAATCATATCATTCAGTTCTTGAATATTAAGCCCATATCTGGCAATTTTAGCGCGATTATATTGTACACTCATTTCTGGTAATCCTGCAATTTTTTCAACAGAAATATCTGCGGCTCCCGGCACATTTTCTATAAGAGCTCCAATCTCGTTTCCTTTTTTTGAAAGAATATCTAAATCATCTCCAAAAATTTTGATGGCGATATCTGCGCGAACACCTGTAATCAATTCATTAAAACGCATTTCTATAGGCTGTGTAAATTCGACTTCCATTCCTGGAATAACTGCTAAAGCTTCTTTAAACTTATCCGCTAATTCATCTTTAGATGACGCCGATATCCATTCGCTTTTAGGGTTTAGCACAATAATAACGTCACTTTCTTCCATAGACATGGGGTCCGTTGGCACTTCTGCCGCACCAATACGCGTCACCACTTGTTTTACTTCTGGAAACTGTTTTAGTAGAATTTTTTCAATTTCGGTAGTAATTTTAACCGTATTACTTAAGGATGTTCCTGTTTTTAAAATAGGTTGAATAACAAAATCACCTTCATCTAAAGTTGGCACAAACTCTCCGCCCATAGTCGAGTATAAATAAATTGAAATCGCTAAAAGAGTACCTGCGATACCTAAAACTAACTTTTTACTTCGCAATGCCCAATCTATTGTTGGCTCATATATTTTATTGAGCCAATTCATTAATTTTACAGACACATTTTTATGAGTTGCATTTGATGGTTTTAAAAATAAAGAGGCAACCACAGGAACATAAGTAAAGCAAAAAATCATGGCACCTATTAGCGCAAAACTAAAAGTTAATGCCATAGGTTTAAACATTTTACCTTCTACTCCAGAAAGCGATAATATTGGAATGAATACAATTAAAATAATAAGCTGACCGAAGATGGCCGAATTCATCATTTTTGATGCTCCTGAAAATGTGATATTATCTTTAAAATCTTGAAGGTCTTCTTTTGACAAAGCACTAATTTCATGCTTTTTCTGTGTCATTTGAAAGGCGATAAATTCCACAATAATTACTGCACCATCAATGATAATTCCAAAATCAATAGCTCCTAAACTCATCAAGTTTGCATCAACACCAAATATGTACATTAAAGATAATGCAAACAATAAACACAGCGGAATAACGGATGCTACCACAAGACCAGAACGCAAATTCCCAAGAAGTAAAACCACAACAAATATCACAATTAAACACCCAAGAACTAGGTTTTCAGTCACTGTAAACGTGGTTTTAGCAATGAGTTCGCTACGGTCGAGAAAAGCATTAATATAAACACCTTCTGGTAACGATTTTGAAATTTCATCTACACGCTCTTTTACGGCTTCAATTACTTTTTTAGAATTGGCATCCTTAAGCATCATCACTTGCCCCAACACTTTTTCACCTTCACCATTCCCTGTTATTGCTCCAAATCGTGTAGCACTTCCAAAACCTACTTTAGCTACATCTTTAATATAAATAGGTAAACCATTTGTGTTTTTAACCACTATATTACGAATATCTTCTAAAGATGAAACCAAACCTTGTCCTCGAATAAAAAAGGCTTGATTTACCTTCTCAATATATCCGCCACCAGAAACACTGTTATTCATTTCCAAAGCTGTAAAAACATCGGTTGCCGAAATATCCATGGCATTCAGTTTTTCTGTATCAATAGCAACTTCATATTGTTTTAAAAAACCACCCCAAGTATTCACTTCCACAACTCCAGGAATCCCCGAAAGCTGTCGCTTTACAACCCAATCCTGTATAGTTCGTAAATCTTCAGCATTATAACGGTCTTTAAATTCCGGTTTTACATCAAGAATATATTGATAAATCTCCCCTAGCCCTGTTGTAATAGGGCCCATTTCTGGCGTACCAAAACCTTCCGGTATCTTTTCGGAAGCCGACTTTATTTTTTCAGCAATAAGCTGTCTAGGTAAAAAGGTTCCCATAGCATCATCAAAAACGATGGTAACTACAGAAAGTCCGAATTTTGATATAGAACGAATCTCTATAACTCCTGGCAAATTTGCCATCTCCAATTCTACAGGATAGGTTATAAATTGCTCCATATCTTGAGTAGATAGATTACGAGAAGTGGTAATAACTTGTACCTGATTGTTTGTAACATCGGGCACAGCACCAATAGGTATTTGAGATAATGAATACAGTCCGAACCCAATAATAAAGACTGTAAATAAGAGAACAATAAACTTGTTCTTTATACTGAAATTAATAATATGTGATAACATTTTTTCATAAAATAATCAATGTGAACATTCCAAAGCCATTACATGATTAAGGAATTAAAATAAAAAAGTTCGTGATTACTTATGATAACCTTGGTGGCTGAAAAAGTCCCTCTAAATGAAGTGCAGAAGAAGGTGCTTGATAATGAAATTGATGTATATTTAATTCTGAAAACTCACCTGTTTTTAATTCTGATTTATGCGTGTTTAGTACAAAAGCCGTAATTGAAGACATGTGGGATTGATGCTGAAAAGGTAATTGCTCGTGATCTTCCTTTTCTTCTTGATGTTCCTTATCATGATCTGCCTTAAGCTCACCATAATGCTTAGAAATAAAAACAAAAACATTATCGCCGTATTGTTGACTATGGTATTGTGCATGCTCAATAAAATCATCGATTTGCGCAATATCCCCAACACATAAGCCAAAACTTTGTATTAGGATAACAAAAGATAACGATATAGAAAATAGTTTACTCACCAATACAAAGGTAATAAATTGAAACTTTCATAACATCTTTTAGTATAAGTTTTTTCTATGACGCCATTTATAAAGACATTATTATCAATAATTCTACTAACAGATTTACAAAATGATTTATAAATAAAAATCAACTCTTTTAATTAGGTTTTGTTAATAAACTAGAACGCGTAGGCATAGAAACCATAGAGTCAAAATAACGATTAAGCATCTTATCCTATTGTGCACTTAAACTATCCAAATCTTTACCTAAAGAAGAACAACTTAATTGATTATTAACGCCAGACTGAACCAAAATGATATTAGGCTTTACACTTTTTTACTGCAACAACTAAAACTAAACATCGTAGTAACCATAACTATTAAAAAATCCTTGCCAAACATATTAAGACTATTCAAGAAAATATCTATTATTAAATTTTTCTTCTGAAGAAATATTACTTTTTTACCTAAATTAAAAAAACTGATAAAGATTATAAACAAAAAAATCCCGCTTAAAAAGCAGGATTCTTTCAATAAAATATATTTCAATTATGCTTATACAAACATTGGTTTGTTATGCATCATATCATTTACTTTTGTTTTTACAGCTTCTAAAGCTGTTTCATCTTCAAAGTTATTAATAACCTCGTCTACAAGCTCTACAATAGCAACCATATCGGTATCATTTAAACCACGCGTAGTAACAGCAGAAACACCTAAACGGATTCCAGAAGTTACAAATGGAGACTTATCATCGAAAGGCACCATGTTTTTATTTACTGTAATATCAGCTTTTACTAAAGCCTGCTCAGCATCTTTACCCGATAAATTTTTGTTACGTAAATCTATTAACATACAGTGGTTATCAGTTCCTCCAGAAATAATATTATAACCTTTAGATACTAATGCTTTTGCCATTGCAGCCGCGTTTTTCTTAACTTGTAATTGGTATTGCAAAAACTCATCGGTTAAAGCTTCACCAAAAGCAATTGCTTTTGCTGCAATAATGTGCTCTAATGGTCCACCTTGATTTCCTGGAAAAACAGCTGAATCTAATAAAGACGACATTTTACGTAAGTTTCCATTTTTAAGTTTAATTCCGAAAGGGTTTTCAAAATCTTTCCCCATCATAATCATTCCTCCTCTTGGACCACGTAGTGTTTTATGAGTTGTTGTTGTTACAATATGGCAATGTGGTAATGGATCGTTTAAGATACCCTTAGCAATTAATCCTGCTGGGTGAGATATATCTGCCATTAAAATAGCACCAACACTATCAGCAATCACTCTAAAACGTTCAAAATCGATATCACGTGAGTAAGCCGAAGCTCCAGCGATTATTAATTTTGGTTGTTCTTTAGTAGCAATTTCTTGAATTTTATCATAATTTAAAACACCAGTTTCTTGCTCTACACCGTAAAATACAGGGTTGTAAAGTTTACCAGAAAAGTTTACAGGAGAACCGTGAGTTAAATGACCTCCATGAGATAAATCGAATCCTAAAATTTTATCTCCAGGCGTTAAACATGCATGATACACAGCTGTATTTGCCTGACTTCCTGAGTGTGGTTGTACATTTACATATACGGCTCCAAACAATGCTTTTGCTCTATCTATAGCAATTTGCTCAACTTCATCAACCACTTCACATCCGCCATAATAACGTTTACCAGGATAACCTTCGGCGTATTTATTGGTTAACACAGAGCCTGCAGCTTCCATAACTTGGTCGCTAACAAAATTCTCCGATGCAATAAGTTCTATACCATTTAATTGGCGTTCTTTTTCGGCTTCAATGAGTTCAAAAATTTGTTCGTCGCGTTGCATATAATGAGTTTGTTTTTTTAATATTCCGCAAAAATAACAAATAGATTACTTAAATTGAGTAATATTCCGTTTTTTACATTTAAGTTTTTAACCAATTTATTAACGGTTAAAGAAAATTCATTTTTAAAGTAATTTTTCGTTGTAAAACAAAAAAATTATGTACGTTTGATAAGAATACAACAACTAGAAAATAAAAAAGATATGCCATTAACAGCGAACAACCCAGATAGAACGTCGTGGCTGCACGTCGATAAAAATTCCGATTTCCCTATACAGAACATTCCTTTCGGTGTTTTTTTAACACGAGACGATATTATAACTATTGGTACGCGTATTGGCGACACCGCTATAGATTTAGGCGCACTACACCAATTAGGCTATTTTGAAGGCATCCCTTTAACCGATGATATTTTTCTTCAAGATACCTTAAACGATTTTATTGCCGATGGCCGTAAAACATGGCGTTTAGTAAGAAATAGAATAGCCGAAATTTTCGATGCTGAAAATGATAGCCTTAAAAGCAATAAAAAACATAAAGAAGTGGTTCTTTTTCGTTTAGATGAAATTGAAATGCAACTACCTGTTCAAATTGGTGATTATACCGATTTTTACTCAAGTAAAGAGCATGCCACCAACGTTGGCACGCTATTTAGAGACCCTGAAAATGCACTTTTACCAAACTGGTTGCATATTCCGGTAGGTTATCATGGGCGTAGCTCTTCTATAATTCCATCGGGTATTCCAGTGAACCGTCCGCAAGGTCAAACTTTACCTAACGGAGCAACCGAACCTATATTTGGCCCTAGTAAATTAATCGATTTCGAATTAGAAATGGCTTTTATTACTACCGATGCTAATGATTTAGGCGAACCAATTCCTGTTAACGAAGCCGAAGAATATATTTTTGGACTCGTTTTACTTAATGATTGGAGTGCTCGCGATATTCAAAAGTGGGAATATGCGCCACTAGGTCCTTTTTTAGCAAAAAGTTTCGCATCGTCCATTTCACCATGGATAGTTACTTTAGATGCACTTGAACCTTACCGTGTAGAAGGTCCTAAACCAATAAAGAAACAACTTGATTACTTAAAATATAAAGGCAAAAAAAGCTACGATATTAATTTAGAAGTTGCCATACAGCCAAAAGGCGCTAAGGAAACCACTGTTTCTAAAACGAATTTTAAACATATGTATTGGAACATGTCTCAACAGTTTGCTCACCACACTGTAAATGGATGTCCTGTAAATTCGGGTGATATGATGGGAAGCGGAACAATTTCGGGACCTACACCAGATTCATACGGATCTATGCTAGAATTAACATGGAAAGGTGAAAACCCAATAAAAATGAAAGACGGTAGCGAACGTAAATTCATAAATGATAACGACACCGTTATTATGCGAGGTTATTGCGAAAAAGATGGCACTCGCATAGGTTTTGGCGAAGTATCTACTAAACTTTTACCTGTTTATAAAAAATAACAATGCTAGTATTAAAAAGCATAAAAAACCTTTCTAATTAAAATTTAGGAAGGTTTTTTTTTATTTTGGCATCACTATTGAAACATAGTTTCAATCCATAAATTTCTATTACTATGAAAAGAGCAATACTTATCCTATTTATAACAATTAACCTTATAGCATGTAACACGGCTAAACAAGTTGAAAAAGCGGTGCATTCTGGTAATTACGATTATGCCATCAATACAGCACTCGATAAACTTAAAACCAATAAATCGAAGAAACGTAAAAAAGAATACATTTTTATGTTACAAGATGCTTTTACAAAAGCCGAAAACAGAGATTTAAACCGAGTAGATTATTTAAAAAAGGAAGGTAATCCAGAAAATTATCAAGAAATCTTCAATCTATACAATGCTTTAAATTCTCGTCAAGAATCCATTAAACCTATTTTACCATTAACCGCCAATGGTAAAAATATAAACTTCGATTTTATAGATTATAGCGATTTAACCATCAATGCTAAAAACAATCTTGCAAATCACATTTATACTAGTAGTTTAAAGTTACTTGATTCTAAATATAAAACAGATATTCGAGAAGCTTATAATAACTTGGTTTATTTAAACAGAATAACACCTCATTTCAAAAATACTAACGAACTTATAAACGAAGCGCAAATACTCGGTACCGATTTTATTTTGGTAACCATAAACAACCAAACCAATCAAATAATCCCAAACCGCTTACAAAGTGATCTATTAAATTTTGACACCTACGGCTTAAATAAACAATGGAGCGAATACCATGCAAGTAAAGCCGAAAATTTTCAGTACGATTATGCCATGCAGCTCAATCTAAAACAAATAACGATATCTCCAGAACGCATTAGAGAACGTGAAATTTTAAGAGAGAAAAAAATTAAAGATGGTACAACCTATAAGCTAGATAGAGAAGGTAACGCCGTAAAAGATAGTCTAGGCAAATACATAGAGATAGATAAAATTATCGATGTAAAATGTAGATTTATAGAAAGTATACAAACTAAAGAAGCTCAAATTTTGGCAAATGTGGTATATATCGATTTAAAAACCAAACAAACTATAGAGAGCTTCCCTATAGATAGCGGTTTTATTTTCGAGAACATATATGCTAAACATTACCGTAAAAAAAATAAGCAAAACGATCAACGCGCCCTAACGATAGAGGACCTAGAATTATTAAAAAACCGACAATTACCTTTTCCTACTAACGAGCAAATGGTGTTCGATACCGGAGAAGATTTAAAACTAAAATTAAAAGAAATTATAAACGGCTTTGGTACAAACTAGCCGAATAAAACTTATAAATACTCCATAAAGAAAAACCTTTGAAGTTATTTCAAAGGTTTTTTTTTATTATTTAAATTACCAAATAGCAGTACTATTCAATAGATTTCTCGTAAGTAAATGTTGTTGTGGTATTAATAACATTTCCATTTACATCAACATATTTTAAATTACCTTCTGTAGAAAACGCTGTGCTTTCATCGTTAACTTCAATTTGAGTTAATTGTGTAGAACAATTAGAAACAATTATTAACCCAGAAGATTCATTCAACCCCCAAGTTCCAGTTATTTCTTGCTCGTTATCACAATCAATAGCCGTCATTCCTCCGGTAAAAGCATAATCTCTATTATCACTAAATTCATATACAATATCTTTTGAGCAATCTGTATATTGAGCAAATAAATCAGTGCTTGGGTTATCTATTTCATCATCCGTTAAATCAATTTCATCTTCTGAAACAACACTTTTCAGCGTCCATTTACCAGTAAAATTAATTTCATTACTAGTTAATTCACCTGTAACATCCTCAGCACATTTTAAATCATTGTCATCATCATTACAACTAATAAATAAAATACTACATGCAATTAAACTTTTCACTAATAAGATACTTTTTTTCATAATTTATATTTTTTTAAAAGATGAATAAAGCACCAAATAGTTGCGTAAAAAAGCTACTTATTTAGCAAAAAAAACATAAAAATATTATCTATCTGGCTCTTAAACCTCTAAGAATTTAAATTAATTAACAATATCGCGCTTAGCCAATTTTGAAGCAATAATACTTATTATTAAAATTTGAGTGGCATGAAATAACATAAGTGGCAATAGTATAATACCGACAGAAGCCATATTACCAAACAGTATTTTAGAAAAAACCGTACCGTGAACTAACGATTTTTTAGTACCACAAAACTGAGCTGTTATTTGATCTTCTTTGTTAATTTTAAGTTTTTCAGCCATAAATTTTGTTAGATAAAAGGCTACAGAAAATAAAAAGAGTACACCTGTAAAAATGGCTAATAAATCTAAAAAGGATACAGAACTAAATATATTATTGTAGAAGGATTCTGAAAAACTCTTATAAATTATTAATAGAATAATAGACTTATCAAAAAGCGTTAATTTACTACTATGTTTTTGGGCAAAACTACCTAGAAAACGCTGTAATAGAAGTCCCAAAATTACAGGTAAAATAATCTGAACAATAAGTTTCATGTAAATCGCAGTAAAGTCGAAATCGGATTGTGCATCATCTACAAATAACCCCATCCAAAGTGGCGTAATCACAATACCTATAATTCCAGATATACTCGCATTAAAAATAGCTGCCGGTATATTGCCCTTGGCCATAGATACCATAACAACCGACGATGATACCGTAGATGGTAATGCCGCCAAAAAAAAGAAAGCCAACCATATAGTTTCTTGTTCTGCATTTTGAATTAACGGACGAAACATTAAAACCAATAACGGAAACATTAAAAAAGTAGACCCCTGCACTAAAAGATGCAATTTCCAGTTTTTAAGTCCTGCCTTCAATTTTGTTGGACTTAATTTAAGTCCGTAGAAAAAGAATATAAGCGAAATTCCTACCGAACTAATTGTATCGATAGGAATTTCACTTTCTTGTGTTCCCCATTGCGGAAAGAAATAAGCTATTAAAATAGTTGCTATAATAGATAGAACAAACTTATCAATCTTTACTTTCATGTACCTTCATCTTAATTTATGCTAAATAAAATAATTACGGCAACATAGCAAAAGATAAAACAACAAAACACTCTAGATATATTAAACCTAGAATATTCTAAATATATAAAATTAAACCAAACTAGCTAAATCCATTTCATTAATAGCTCCGTGACTCTCATGAGCTACCACTACTCCGTTTTTAATAACCAAAAGCTGTGGCGATTGGTGCATAACCTGAAATTTATAACCAACCTCATTAGATATATCACGAAAATTCAACAAATCTAAAAAATACAAATCCACTTCTTTTTCCGTAAAATCATAAGCACCCACAAACTCTTTCATCACCATACTACTAATCCCGCAACGCGTAGAATGTTTAAAGATAATCTGTGTTTTAGTACTCGACTTCTCCTTAATTAAATCCAATTGCTGCAAAGCATTCAAAGGAATCCAAGGCAATACTTTTTCCTCTTTTGATTCTCCCGAATCACCAAAAATTTTACTAAATAATCCCATAGTTAATTTTTTATTTTCATCCCCTTGTAACAGAGAATTTTATACTATTTTTTATTTGGGCGTTACCACAAGGGTCGGGCTTTCACTACTCGCTCCCTCCTATGGTCGGGGAGCTCAAACATGCCGTTCAATCCCTAACGCATTCATCCGCCAAATTAATGTTAAACTCAATTTTTTTTCGAGCTTTTGTTGTCAAAATTAACTACTTTTATAGTACTTAAAATTAAAACTTACCAAAAATAAGTCGACGGGTAAACTAAAACCTTACAAACCGACAAAAAGTCATTAAAAACCGCACCACAACCGCCATTTTGTCCTGTAAATCAACTTGGTAGGGAATTTGAAATATACATTCAAAATAAAACACTAATAAGGTTTTCGCCTTAGCGGAAATCAAAAAACATAACAAGATGAACCTAAACGATTACACCATTAAATCGCAAGAGGCCATTCAGCAAGCGCAGCAAATTGCGCAAGGTCTAGGCCAACAGCAAATTGAAAATGAACACATTTTTAAAGGCATTTTTGAAGTCGACGAAAATGTGCTTCCGTTTATTTTAAAAAAATTAAACGCAAACATTCCTATACTAAAACAAGCTTTAGATAAACAAATAGAAAGCTTTCCTAAAGTATCAGGAGGTGAACTCATGCTTTCTCGCGAAGCTGGAAAAACATTAAACGAAGCATCTATAATTGCAAAAAAATTAAAAGATGATTACGTTTCTATAGAACACCTTATTCTAGCTGTTTTTAAATCGAACAGTAAAATAGCACAAATGCTAAAAGACCAAGGTATTACAGAAAAAGGTTTAAAATCAGCAATCGAAGAGTTAAGACAAGGCGAAAACGTAACCTCGCAAAGCCAAGAAGAAACCTACAATTCGTTAGACAAATACGCAAAAAACTTAAATCAATTAGCAAAAGACGGCAAATTAGATCCAGTTATTGGTCGTGATGAAGAAATTCGTAGAATTCTACAAATTTTATCCCGTCGTACCAAAAACAACCCAATTTTAATTGGAGAGCCTGGAACAGGTAAAACCGCAATTGCAGAAGGTTTAGCGCACCGTATTGTGGATGGCGATATTCCTGAGAATCTAAAAAACAAACAAATTTTCGCACTAGATATGGGCGCACTTATTGCAGGTGCTAAATACAAAGGTGAATTTGAAGAACGTTTAAAAGCCGTTATAAAAGAAGTAACTTCCAGCGATGGTGATGTGGTTTTATTTATTGATGAAATCCACACATTGGTTGGTGCAGGTGGCGGACAAGGCGCTATGGATGCAGCCAATATTTTAAAGCCAGCCTTGGCTCGTGGCGAACTTAGAGCTATTGGGGCAACCACTTTAGATGAATATCAAAAATATTTTGAAAAAGATAAAGCGCTAGAACGTCGTTTCCAAAAAGTAATGGTGAACGAACCAGATACCGAAAGTGCCATTTCAATACTTCGTGGTATTAAAGAAAAATATGAGGCTCACCACAAAGTACGTATAAAAGATGAAGCTATTATTGGTGCCGTAGAACTTTCAACACGATACATTACCAATCGTTTTTTACCAGATAAAGCGATCGATTTAATGGACGAGGCAGCTGCAAAACTGCGTATGGAAATAAACTCTAAACCCGAAGAACTCGATGTTTTAGATCGTAAAATCATGCAACTTGAAATTGAAATTGAAGCTATTAAGCGTGAAAAAGACGAAGTAAAGTTAAAATCACTACGTTCTGATTTAGCTAATATTAAGGAAACTAGAAATGAACTTAATGCCAAATGGAAAAGTGAAAAAGAAGTTGTAGATAATGTACAGAACACCAAGCAAGCTATTGAAAACTTCAAGATAGATGCAGAAAAAGCTGAACGTGAAGGTGATTATGGTAAGGTAGCAGAATTACGTTATGGTAAAATAAAAGAAGCACAAGAACAATTGGAAGCTTTCCAAAAACAATTGGACGAAAAATCGGAAACATCTCTTATTAAAGAAGAGGTTACTTACGATGATATTGCTGAAGTTGTTGCCAAATGGACAGGTATTCCTGTTACTAAAATGCTTCAAAGTGAACGAGAAAAACTATTAAGACTTGAAGATGAATTACACAAACGTGTAGTTGGCCAAGAAGAAGCTATAGAAGCTGTTAGTGATGCCGTTCGCCGTAGCCGTGCAGGATTACAAAATCCAAAAAAACCAATTGGAACCTTCCTCTTTTTAGGGACAACCGGTGTTGGTAAAACCGAATTAGCAAAAGCTTTGGCGGAATATTTGTTTGATGATGAAAATGCATTAACTCGGATTGATATGAGTGAATATCAAGAACGTCACGCTGTAAGCCGTTTAGTAGGAGCACCTCCGGGATACGTAGGTTATGAAGAAGGCGGACAATTAACTGAAGCTGTGCGTCGTAAACCATACTCTGTAGTGCTTTTGGATGAAATTGAAAAAGCACACCCAGATACTTTTAATATTTTACTACAAGTTTTAGATGAAGGTCATTTAACAGATAACAAAGGTAGAACTGCCGATTTTAAAAATACGATTATTATCATGACTTCCAATATGGGTAGTCAAATAATCCAAGATCGTTTTGAAGCGACAAAAGACATCAATTCAGCAATTGAAGCTGCCAAAGTAGATGTCCTTGCGTTACTAAAGCAAACCGTAAGACCAGAATTTTTAAACCGTATTGACGATACTGTAATGTTTACACCGTTAAGCAAAGAAAACATTGTATCTATTGTTGGTTTACAAATAAAAGGTATTACTAAAATGATAGCACAACAAGGCATCACTTTCGATGCTACGCCAGACGCTGTAGCCTATTTAGCAGATAAAGGTTATAACCCTGAGTACGGTGCAAGACCTGTAAAACGTGTCATACAAAAAGAAGTTTTAAATGCTCTAAGTAAAGAGATATTAGCAGGAACGGTAACTACCGATAGTATTATTTTACTAGATGCATTCGATGATAAGTTGGTTTTTAGAAATGAAAATCATTTAGTTAGCGAAGAAATATAATTTTAAAAACAGAAATTTAAAGCTTAAAAAGCAACACAAAACTCATAAAGAGGGATGTGTTGCTTTTTTTTATTCAACGGAATATGAGGAAAACCGTATGAAACACTAAATTCCTAGTGTATTTTAACCAATTCGATGTAAAACAATAAACCTCCATTTAAAACGCTATAAAACAATAATTCAATACACTAAAGAATGTCTACATAACACTTCACTATAGATAAATAATATTACAAACAATACTATTTCCAAAACTTTTCTATGAAAGTAAATAAAATACTACCGTTCGTCTAAAAAATTAAAAATTAAAAAATCGACCAATGGTTAGTTACTAACTTAGCTAAGGAATTACCCTAGAATCTAAATATATAAAAAAATTAGATTTAATAATTCTCCCTCAAAAAAAAAGCTTAACCTAAAAACTCCCTAACATGATTATTTCTGAGTACATAGACTATACTCTATTATCACCCACAACTACCGAAGCCGAAATTATCACGCTTTGTAAAGAGGCAAGAAAAAGTAACCTTAGTAGCATATGCATAAATAGCTGCTATGTTACATTAGCAAAAGAATTACTAAAAGGAACAGATGTGAAAATCTGTTCAACTGTAGGTTTTCCAGCAGGTAGCTCATCTACTGCCACTAAAATATTTGAAGCCACAAATGCTATTAAAGAAGGTGCTAATGAAATTGATATGGTAATCAATCTTGGCTTATTAAAAAGCAGAAATTATGTTTCAGTAATGAAAGATATTAGCGCTGTAAAATTAGCTATTAGTAAAACACCTCTAAAAGTAATTATTGAAATATCGGAATTAAATAAAAACGAAATAGTAAAAGCATCTCAAATTTGTGCCGATGCCAATGCAGACTTTATTACTACATCTACCGGGTTTTCTAAAAGTGGCGCCACTTTTACAGCAGTAAAAATCATTAAAAAAACGGTTAGAGATGCTATAAAAATAAAAGCATCAGGAGGTATAACCAATCTAGAAATATCTCAAAAATTTATAGATATTGGAGTAAGCCGTATAGGTGCATCACCAAATTTAAAGCTTCGTAAAGCACTTTTAAAACTAGGATAAAAAAAACGTTATCCTTTTTATCTAAACGAAATGTTTTGTCCAGAATACTTCTGAGACAAAACATTTATTTACATATCACTCATTTAGAATATTTTTGGATACCCGCCAGTTATCTGGCAATCCCGCATTAAAAGAATGATCTCACCAGAAGGTGTTAACTGAACAGTTCCTGGGATTAATAGTCCTGTTATAATCGGTTTTAAATTATTCTGTAGTGTTTATATCAATTGACACCCCATTCTATTATTGTTTTTTGAAACATTAAACAAACACGAAAACAGTTGATTTTGTTGGGTTTCAGAAAGGTATTCAAATTCGGAGCCTTAATAAACTTCTATACTTTTGAGTTGATATAAGAATCATCAAATGGTATTTTCGTATGTTTTTGAGTATTAATTACCGACAGCGATTCTACTGCTAATTCATCGTTTTTAAATAGCGCGCTAGCCTTTGTTATGTTTTTGTATATACTTTTACTCATCATAACTGTAACGATGTTAAAACCACCTAAAACGGCAAAATAACACCTAAAACCGACTTCAAGTTCCCTGAAACTAAGAACGTCACCAGCTTAAACACGAATAATTACAACATTATCGACTTGCTTTCTATTCAATTTAGCCAACATACTAGCTCTGGAAAGAGCAATACGCGTATTAACATTAAACTGAAACTTAGCACCTGCCATAGTCATTTCTAACACCGCTTTATTTTCCGTATTACCAACTAAGGCATTAGCAATAATAGCCGCCCCTTTTTCAACCTGTAATCTAGGTGTTAATTTAGGAGGTGTAATGAGTGATTTATCCAAACCGCCTAGATATAAAACCCAAGTAAAAACCGATAAAATAGACAGTATAAACAACCTGAGAATAACGCTTAATAATATCACTTTTTGATATGTTTTTTCAGTTGAAATAACAGCTAAATCTATCCCAAAACAAGCATCAGAATACACAGGGATTTCCCATAATACAAAAACTCATTAAACAGCTCCGCTTTTGATTACATAGATTTTATCTATAGTCGAGATTCGTTTAAATAAATTAACTTATTTTTTATATTAAAATCTATTAATGAATTAGATAGGGAGATTACTTGAATAATTTATTTAATATTTTAATTTTCAATTTTATCCTTAAAAATTAAGATACTCTCTAGAATACTTTCATTAATTCCACTTGACTATTCAACCAAAAAAGTATGCAAACCTAAGGATTTATAACGAAATTTGAAAGTCATTAAAACTAACCTATTTTAATTTGATGAAGCGCCAGTTTTTCTTTTAAATTTTGGATCAAATCTACAGCATTTGGAATATCACCCTGAAGACAAAAGCATCAGATAAAACTTCAATCTCAAAACCTTGAACCGTCTTTACTTTTTGTTCAAAAATCATTCTAAAAACATGATTAAACATGTCGGCTTTATCATGAATTACAACATCTTTTTTAAGTTTTGAAACTAATCTTAAATCATCATTATAATTCCAATCCGCAAAAGCCTCATATATTATTTCCGATAGCTAAATTTGCTATTTCCGATTTATACAGTACGTAAAGTTTATTGGTAACATCAATGATTTCATAACCTCTATAATAGCATTGGCTACTTTTTTTATCGGCAGCTGCGAGGTCATAAAACGTACCACGTGGTTTTATAAGATCTAGTCGGGCGCGTTCCGATTATAGAACAGTTAATGAGTCTTTAATTTGATGTTTAACAGAGACATACAAGGCATTACGAACCCCTCACCTACATCAACATTGATATCTATTGTTTTAATTTCCAACAAACTAAGTTAGCAGATTTAAATTAATTTTAGAAAGAATTTAAAGCGTAAATAGCGAAAGAACCTAACCAATGCCCGCCCTCATAACTATCGCCGAAAATACTTGGTAAAGAATGATTCAAATGCTGAATAGCAATAGGTTTAAGATGCGCATATTCAGGTAAATCTTCGGCTATTTTATTTAAACTCCAAGCTCTCGAGAAATTTAAACCATCTAAATGCACCAAATGCCCATCGGTTCTATCAGACACTTTTCCGGTTTCCAAAGTAAAGTTTTTATTTTTTAACTCTGGCAAAAAAGCCTCTAGCCAAGACTTATAATCTTCAATAGGTAATAGTCGCTTCATTAAAGCCGCTTCTTCTAGACAAGGCGATAAAAAATCTGATCCTCCAGGCTCCCAAGACATCGGGCAATTTTCATCTTGTAAAAAGAAATATTCCGCACGTGTTTCAATGGCTAATTTAAAAACTTCATTATTTACAGCTACTGCATAATCGTAAGCAAAGGACATACCAAAAGCTGTATTTCCATGCGTTCCAACTCGCGTTGGATAATTCAGTTTTGGAAGATATGCTGTATATTTTTCAATAATTAAATCAGTAAGAGGCTGAAGATTTTCTTCTAAAACTCTAGCAGTTTCATCATCCCAAGTATGGAGTTCTTCAGCTAACTTTAATAACCAGGCCCAACCATAAGTACGCTCAAAAGACTTATTATATTCCCCTGAAAAATACGCAACTTCACCTTCAATATTTACTTTAGACAAGTTACATAAAAGCCTCATATTTAAATTTTTACTATTTTTTAAATCAGGATTACTCTTTAGTAAACTCACCAAACTCCAATGTCCATGAACAGCAGAATGCCAATCGAAACAACCATAAAATGCAGGATGCAAAATTGCCGGTTTTTTCAAATCCTCGTCGCCTCCTAAGGTCTGCGATAGCTTGTTTGGGTATTCTGAATTAATACAATGAAGCGGTAAAGCAGCCAACTTATTAGCTTGCTCTAAATCGAGTTTTGGAATTTTTAAAACAGTAACTTCAACGGGATCATCTATCGATTTAAAATCCTGCTTTTTGTCCGATTGCTTACATCCTATTAACAATATTATAAAAACTAAAATAAAGCGTTGCATCATAATATTTCATTTAATTATTAAGAGAATCTGTTCTATTTACCTCGATAAAAACCTATCAAAAGATTGCCAATATTTATCTTTATAAATATCAAAACTCACCTTTAACTTACCCGAATATTTTGTTTTAATTTGATAAAACACTTTAGAAGGCTTTCTAAAATCGGTACAAGCAAAGTATATTTCTCGCATATTATCTGCAGTTTGTCTACCAATATTTAAATAACCTTTAGAGTCTTTTAGCTCCTGTAAAACTTCGTCCTCAATGATATTTAACAAATTATAAGTTTCTTCATCTGGCATGCCATTATTACTTAGTCCCGTATATTCCATTTCTAGAACAGCAACCCATGGATGCGATGCTTTGCTATCCCATTGTAATAAATCGGTATTCACAACCGCTAAGAGTGGCAAACCAGACTCCATAGACGCTTCAAAGGCTGAATAACTGTCTTTTTCAGTAGAATGACGTAATCCATCATACTTTTCAATAAACTCTTTTTCACGCCAGATTAAAAAATCCTTTAATTTTTCAATTGGAACTAAATCACTTGTAGCATCAGAAGTATTAACAACACTTAAATTATCGATAATAGATACCGAATTTAGCTCACCTAAAGCATTATCTAAAAACAAATAGATACCATTAGTAATATCTATTCTATTATCTTCACTTAAGCTCTCATGTGTTATTGTAATATCAATTTCATCTGGATAATTATTTAAATCATTAGAATAAAAACGAAGTGTATCCTTACTAAATTTATAAGCGTCTATTTCTATTCCTTGATTTTCAAATCCAGACTCTTGTTTTAAAGCAGTAATTTTCCAACCTTTAATTTGGGGAGCTTCTTCAACTAAATCTTCAACGAAAGCGATATTCTTTAAATCACCATCAGCAGTTAGAATGAGTTCTGCTGTATCTTCATCAAACATGCCAGCTAAAAACCAATATCCCGATTTTAATTCATTTAATTTTTTAGACAAATCAATAAAGAACAACGCATTAACATCACCTTGTTCTTTTATTACTTTAAAGAATGATTTCTCGTTTTTAATAAACCAATTCCAAAAATCAGCATTAGATTTTATAGGATTATCCTTTTTTAGGAACTTTTTAAAAAAATTCATACCACACAAATAAGCGTTCCGTTTTTAAACGAATAATTAAAATTGAAACACTGAAAATTAAATTTAGACTACGACTCTACACGTTCGATTCTTGCGCCAATAGCACGTAAACGCTCGTCTATATTTTCGTAACCTCGATCAATCTGTTCAATATTCTGAATAGTTGATGTTCCTTTTGCAGAAAGTGCTGCAATAAGTAAAGATACACCTGCACGAATATCTGGCGACGTCATGGTTGTTGCTTTTAAAGTCGACTTAAAATCGTGCCCAATAACAGTTGCTCTATGCGGATCGCATAAAATAATTTTTGCCCCCATATCTATCAATTTATCCACAAAGAATAAACGACTTTCGAACATTTTTTGATGAATTAAAACACTTCCTCTAGCCTGTGTAGCCACAACTAGAATGATACTCAATAAATCTGGTGTAAAACCAGGCCAAGGAGCATCGGAGATAGTTAAAATAGAACCATCGATATAACTTTGAATTTGATAACCGTTAGTATGTGCAGGAATATGAATATTATCACCTTGCTTTTCAACGGTAATACCTAATTTTCGAAAAACATTAGGTATCACACCCAAATCGTTCCAGCTTACATTGGTAATAGTAAGTTCACTTTTTGTCATAGCCGCAAGACCAATCCAACTTCCTATTTCAATCATATCAGGAAGCATACGGTGTTCTGTTCCTCCTAAGGTTTCTACACCTTCTATAACTAACATGTTAGAACCTACACCGCTAATTTCAGCTCCCATTCTATTCAGCATTTTACATAATTGCTGTAAGTATGGTTCGCAAGCTGCGTTGTAAATTGTTGTTGTTCCTCTTGCTAAAACAGCAGCCATTACAATGTTTGCTGTTCCGGTAACCGATGCTTCTTCAAGCAACATGTAGGCTCCCGTTAAATATTCGGCTTCTACCCCGTAAAACTGATCTTCTTTACTGTATTTAAATTTGGCTCCTAAATTAATTAAGCCTTCAAAATGCGTATCTAATCTACGACGACCAATTTTATCACCACCTGGTTTTGGAATATATCCTTTACCAAAACGTGCTAATAACGGACCAACAATCATTATTGATCCACGTAATCCGCGACCATCAACTTTAAAAGCATCAGACTCTAAATAATCTAAATTAACTTCATCGGCTTGAAAGGTATAACTTCCTTTACCTATTTTTTCAACCTTAACACCAAGTTTTCTCAACAAGTTTATAAGCTTGTTAACATCTATAATGTCTGGAATATTATTAATTGTAACCAATTCTGGAGTAAGTAGAACGGCACATAGAATTTGTAAAGCTTCGTTTTTGGCTCCTTGAGGTTGGATACTACCTTTTAATTGGTGTCCTCCTTCAATTTTGAATGTTCCCATGCGTAAAAATTAGTAGCGTTTTCTTTGACGGTTATTAGTATTGCCCTTTTTTTGCCCGCCTTTTTTATTGTTATTACTGTTGGCAAACTTCGATTTTGTACGCAACAAACTGCTAGAATCGGATAAATCTTCATCAGAATTTCGAAGATCTATTTTTCCGTCAGACAATTCAAACAAATGACCATAAATAACAGCATCTTCAACCGTATCTTTATTCCAATTTAAAAAACACTTTTTCATGTGATTTGCAATGGTATGGAGTAACGCTTCTTTCAACTCGCCATCTTCCCATGTATTTGCTACATCGATCATGGTTTTAATATTGTTTCCGTAGAAACGATATTTAGGGAAATTTTGAGGATATTCTAGAGGTTCTGGACGCTCTTCGTAAATTTCTTTAGTAGGAATATCATAAGGAGAATCGGCATCTAATTCAAAATTAGCCATGATAAAAAGCTGATCCCAAAGTTTATGCTTAAAATCGGGAACATCACGTAAATGCGGTTGCATATTACCCATTACTGCAATAATACCGTTTGCTAATCTATTACGTTCTTCCTTTGTTCCTCTCGTTTTAGCGTAATTAATCATTTTCTGCATATGTCTTCCGTATTCCGGAATGATTAAATGCTCACGCTCTGTATTGTATTCTAAATCGTCTATCAAAATAATGGTGTAGAATTAATGTTTCTCTGCATGTAGTTGTTATGCATGCCGCAAAATACAAAAAAAATTGAATAGCGCTATTAATATTACCAAATCAATTATTCGGCATACTTATTTATTAACCTTACAAGTAGATTATTTAGGAGCTCAACTTGATATTCACCAACGGTTGGTTCTATATGTTCATTACCAATCCCACTATCATTTGTAATAAAAACGTAGGTTCCGTTAGTTGCAATTGCAAAATAACGCATTAAAAACTCGGTAGATTTATCTATACCACTAGCAGTTACCGGAATTATTTTTACACCATTTTTAGCAGCTGTAATTATAGATTCCTTTAGGCTTTGGTTTATTTCGTCGGTTTGGTGTGGTGGCGCATCTAAAAGTAAAAAAGCAATTCTAGTTTTAGAATTTGTACTCCATTGCAAATCGTTTACCGTTTCGGCTAAAGCAACTTCCACAGCTTCTTCAAAATCACCTCCTCCACCAGCGCTTTGTTCATTTATAAAATTTACTGTAGAGGAAATACTTGATGTAAAATCTGAACGTCTCGTAACATAATCGTCACCTTCATCTCTATAAAAAACAGTTGATGTTAAAATTGTTGCACTTTGGTTATCTTCTTGAACACGGCCAATAACATCGGTTAAATCACTCTTTAAAAACTCAAGTTCATCTCCCATAGAGCCTGTAGCATCTACAATAAATGCAACTTCAATTTTATCTTCGGAAATGGTTGTGTTCTGAATATTAAAAACGTTAACGCCTTCTTCAAATAAAGAAAGATCTTCATTTACAACCTCACCATTTATTTCAATTTTATAATTGGAAAGATCTATAGTTGAGCTTGCTTTATCGCTGTTAAATAAACTTACAAATAAATTAGCTTCGCCAAAATTATCTGTTTTAGCTTCGCTTATGCGCTCATCATCCTTTAAAAGAGAAAGAGACACATTATTTATAGGTAGTGATGTATTTTGATCTAAAACCTGAAAAGCAAAACGCTTTGAAGTGTTGAAACTCCAGTTTTTCTGATATTCTGTATAATCTTGAGTATTTAATATATCGCTCCAATAGCCCCAATTCGTTAAATCGCTCCATTCGCCAGCCGTAATTTGGCCGGCAGCCTCACCATTACCACCATTGCTTGAACCAGATCCAACACCCTTAGAACCATCAGATGAAGAAAGCTCACTACCTTCAAAAACTTCTTCACTTGCACTATCTCCAGTATTACAACTAAATAACACAAAAACAGAACATAAAACTAACACGACTTTCTTCATCTTAAAACTTTTTATTTCAAGATGCAAAAACGAGTAAAAGGTTGCTTCAAATTATAAAATAAAACTTTTTATATATAAAAAATTACCAATGTACTTCTTGGTTTTAGATCGAAGTATAAAAAATTTACGTTTTCACGGAAAGTATAATTTAATAAAAAATTAGAATCCCAACCAAGATAAATACTTGAAAATTTAAAGACTTATTACACCCTCAATTTTATTGGCAACTTCTTTATATTTTTCAATTACAGTTTCTGGTTTTTTCATAGAGACACTAATAGAAACACTGGTATATTTACCTTTTGCAGACTCTTTTGTTTCTATCACTGCTCCCATATCATCAAAAATAGCTTCTAACATTGCTATCTTTTTTGAATCGGAAAGCACAATAAATTTATATAAATATTCCGAAGGCCAAACAGTGGTATCGTATAATTGGGCTTTTAATTTATCGTAAAATTCTTCTGAATTAGGAGGTGTGCTCATTACATATTTATTAAGCTGCAAATATACAGTTTAGTTTCCATTTTTTTTATAGATTATAAATTCCGATTTTTACAAAAAATAAAGCAGCATTGAACACTAAAAAGATTGTTATTACGGGCGGTCCAGGAACTGGAAAATCAACTTTAATTAATGAATTAATAAAAAGAGGACATACTTGTTTAGAAGAAATTTCTCGACAAGTAACCTTAGATGCTAAAAAAGATGGTATCGACCAGCTATTTTTAACCAACCCTTTATTGTTTAGCGAATTACTTTTAAAAGGTAGACGCAAGCAATTTATTGACGCCGAATTATATAAAAATGAAACTGTATTTTTCGATCGTGGCTTACCAGATGTATTAGCATATATGGGTTTTATTGGAGATGATTGTCCAGAAGATTTTATTGAAACATGCAACAACTCTAAATACCATACCGTTTTTATTTTAAAACCTTGGGAAGCGATTTACACTAGTGACAATGAACGTTACGAAAATTTTGATCAAGCTTTAGAAATTCACGATCATTTAGTAAAAACCTACGAAAATTACGATTATAATTTAATTGATGTCCCTTTTGATACCGTTGAAAATAGAACCGATTTTATTTTAAATCATATAAATATGTAAGCGTCCAGAATGGAACACCCAATAAACATATTAGAACGCTATTGGAAATTTACGAAATTCCGACCTAACCAAGAAGCTATCATCAATGCGGTTTTGGCTGGAGAGGATACTTTTGCGCTTTTGCCAACTGGCGGCGGAAAATCGTTATGTTTTCAAATTCCGGCTATGGTTAAAAAAGGGATTTGCATTGTGGTATCTCCTCTTATCGCACTTATGAAAGACCAAGTGCAATCCCTAAACAACAAGGGTATTAAGGCGATGGCGCTTACAAGTGGAATTTCTTACAATGATTTAGATACACTTTTAGACAATTGTGTTTATGGTAATTATAAATTTCTATACCTATCGCCCGAACGTTTACAACAGGAGCTGGTGCAAGATCGCATTAGGTTAATGAATGTGAATTTAATTGCTGTAGATGAAGCGCATTGTATTTCTCAATGGGGAAGCGATTTTAGACCAGCTTACAATAATATTGCCCTTTTAAGGCAGTTGCAACCTACGGTAAATGCTATTGCTTTAACGGCATCGGCTAAACCAGAAGTGATTCAAGACATTGTAAAGCAACTCGATTTTATTAATCCTAAAATATTTAAGCAATCTTTTTTAAGACCTAATTTAGCATATTTAGTTTTTACTGAAAATGATAAATATTACAAAATTGAAACGATACTTAAAAAGTACAAACAGTCCTCTATTATTTATGTTAGAAACAGAAAACTAACCCTGGAATTAAGTGCTTTTTTAGAATCGAAAAAGATATCTGCAACTTTTTATCATGGCGGTTTACATAATAACGACAAGGATAAAAACATGAATGCTTGGATAAATAACCAAAAACAGGTTATGGTAGCCACAAATGCTTTTGGAATGGGAATTGATAAACCAGATGTAAAAACGGTTATCCATATTAGCTTACCAGAAAGTATTGAAAGTTATTTTCAAGAAGCTGGGCGTGTTGGCAGAAATGGAGACAAAGCCTTTGCGGTAATATTGAAAAATGAAAATGATGAAAGCCGGGTTAAAAAACAGTTTCTAGGATCGTTAGCTAGTGTTGATTTTGTAAAACAAGTTTACAGAAAATTATGCAATTACTTTCAAGTACCGTACGGTGAGGGCGAGTATTTATCCTTTGAATTTGATTTTAACACCTTTTGCAAAACCTATAAATTTAGCCCAAGCGCGTGCTATAATGCTTTATTAATTTTAGATCGAAATAGTATCATTACACTTTCTAAGCAATTTAAAAACAAAGTAACTGTCCAGTTCATAATATCAAATTCGGCATTATTTAATTATTTAGATACACATACAGAGTTTAGCATTATCGTAAAATCAATTTTACGCATGTATGGCGGTGCATTTGAGCAGGCTACAAAAATTGCATTAGCTAAAATTGCTGAAAAATCTACAGCTAGTGAACCCAAAATTGTTAATGCTTTAAAGCAATTAGAACGTGACGGTATTATTACTTTAAAACTAGCTGAAACGGATGCCGAAGTTACTTTTATTCAGCCTCGGGAAGATGATAAAACTATAAACAGAATTGGAAAAACTATAGAGCAGCAAAACAATTTAAAACAACAACAAGTAAAAGCAATGCTTGATTATGTTGAAAACGATTCGGTTTGTAAAAGCATGCAGCTCCTCGCCTATTTTGGCGAAACAGAAATTAGTCCGTGTGGAATTTGTTCGGTTTGTACGAATCCAAAAAAGGTAAAAGTATCATCAACCGATATCAAGATTGTAAAAAATCAAGTTATTGAGCTTTTAGAAAATGGAGATCAATCCTCTAGAAAAATTTCCGAAGCCTTAAACACTTCCGAAGAAAATATAAAAAATGTTTTAAAATTACTTTTAGAACATCAAATAATAACAATAACAGCAAGGAATACCTATAAGTTGAGTCATTTATAATTCATCTTGAAGTATTCAAAAAAACAATTTTCTAATAATAAAAAACCAACTTCAATTGTCCTTTTAAATTATCATTAATATATAAGGACAAATAATATAGACTGATACTATGCTAAACTAGTCTAAACAAATACTAGTATAGTTGGTGTAAAATATAATTAAAAATGAAAGATTTAAAAATAGTATTTATGGGAACGCCAGATTTTGCCGTTACCATTTTAAAAACATTAGTAGAAAATAAGCGAAATATTGTTGGTGTAATTACAGCGCCAAATAAACCTGCTGGACGCGGAAGAAAATTAAATGAAAGCGCGGTAAAACAATATGCAAAATCTGTTGGTTTAAATATTTTACAACCTACGAATTTAAAAAACGAAGCCTTTTTAGAAGAATTGAAAGCTTTAAACGCTAATCTACAAATTGTAGTTGCCTTTAGAATGCTGCCAAAAGCGGTTTGGCAAATGCCGGAACATGGTACATTTAATTTACATGCATCTCTACTGCCAAACTATCGTGGAGCAGCGCCTATTAATTGGGCTATTATTAATGGTGACACAAAAACTGGTGTTTCTACGTTTTTTATAGATGAAAAAATTGATACTGGAGCAATGATACTTCAAGAAGAAATAGAAATTGAAGCAGAAGAAAATGTTGGAAGCCTACATGATAAATTGATGTATTTAGGTAGCGACTTAGTTTTAAAAACAGCAGACCTTATTGAAAAAGGTGATGTCAAAACCGTTCCGCAAGCAGAAAATGCAGATATAAAAACAGCATATAAGCTTAATAAAGACAATTGTAAAATAGATTGGACGGCTTCAATTAATGATATTCATAATAAAATACGTGGTTTAAGTCCATATCCAGCCGCATGGTGTACCTTAATTAATGGTGAAGACACCTTGGATATAAAAATTTATAGTGCGAAAAAAGAAATAATTTCTCATAATGATTCCGTTGGAAGTATTCTTTCTACTAAAAAAGAGTTAAAAGTCGCTGTGAGTAAAGGATACATAATTATAGACGATATTAAGCTTCCTGGCAAGCGAACTATGGATGTGAAATCTCTTTTAAATGGCTATCAATTTGAAAATAATTCAAAAATGCTGTAAAGCCTTATTCCTGCTGATGTTATTAAAATAATGTTAAATCAACGCACCTTTATTAACAAATGCTATAAGTTATTAACAAAACCACGGATTTCCCTTGCTATTACTTGTGTGGTTACATAATCCGTATAAATTTGTATAGGATTTAACAAAATGTTTAACCAAATTATTAATAATTAAATTTTATATTATGAACAAAACAGATTTAATCGATGCTATGGCAGAACACGCAGGAATTACTAAGGCTGCTGCTAAAAAAGCTTTAGAATGTGCAATTATTGAAATCGAAGGTGCTTTACAAAAAGGTAACAGAGTTTCTTTAGTTGGTTTTGGATCTTGGTCAGTTTCTAAAAGAGCTGCAAGAGAAGGAAGAAATCCTCAAACTGGTGCTACAATCCAAATCAAAGCTAAAAACGTTGTAAAGTTTAAAGCTGGTGCAGATTTATCAAGTGCAGTAAACTAATTATTTACTTCATAAATATTAAGAAATGCCTTCAATTTTTGAAGGCATTTTTTTTATATATTATGTAAAGACTTGCTTTTTTAATAAATTAATATTAGATTTAATTACTAATTCCTGAAAATATGGTGACTACACAACCAAAAAAAGGTGATTTATTAATAGCAGAACCAGCTATTATTGGAGACGTTTCATTCAATCGCTCTATTGTTTTATTAGCCGACCACACCATAGAAGGCTCTATTGGTTTTATACTAAACAAACCTTTAGAGTATACTATAAACGACTTAATACCAGAGGTCAAGGCTGATTTTAGAGTATACAATGGCGGACCCGTTGAGCAAGATAACCTCTATTTTATTCATAAAATACCACATTTAATACCTAATAGTATTGAAATATCTTTAGGTATATATTGGGGCGGCGACTTTAATAGAGTAGCCGAACTTATAGCCAACAACACCATTAACGAAAACGACATAAAATTCTTTTTGGGCTATTCTGGATGGGATACTAATCAATTATCAAGCGAACTTAAATCTAATTCTTGGGTGGTTACCGAAAATATTTATAAAAAGGATGTTATAGAAAAAAGTTATAAATCTTTTTGGAAAGAAAAAATGCTAGAATTTGGTGGTGAATATAGCATTTGGTCTAACGCGCCAGAACATCCGAGTTATAATTAGATTAACTTACCCTAATTTTAATATTCAATTTCTGAATTAAAAGTTTAGATATTTCTGATTTGAAAGTCTTTTTTCTGTATTTAGCTACTGCTTGAATACCAACGATAACATTAGTAATAAAAATCTCGTCTGCTTTTTGAAGTTCAAATGGAGAAATAGGTTCTTCAACCAACTCATATTCTGGCAAAGCTTTAATAGTTTCTATAATTTGCTTACGCATTACCCCTTTCAAACACCCATTTGATATTGGTGGTGTTTTTATAACTTTTCCTTTTACTACAAAAACATTTCCGTTTAAGGCTTCTATAACTTGCTTATCAGTGTTTAATAATAAACAGTTATCAAGTTTATTTTCTTTTGCATAAATACTACCAACTACATTAAGAACCTTATTGTTCGTTTTTAAGCTCGATAACAAACTCGGTGACACATAATAATCTTTAAACAAATCTACCTCGTAGAAAGCATCCTTTACAACATAAAAATCAGTGTCGATAGGTTTTGCTGTAATTAGAAAACTAATATTGTTTGTTTCGGGTAAATATAACCCGCCTTCGTTTCTAAAAACGGTTAGCTTAACTCTAGAAGATGCATTTGATAAATTATTTGCCGTTAAGGTTTCTAATATTTGTTCTTCTAAAAACTCCATAGTAAAGTTCATTGGGATTTCCATACGCATGATACGCATGGACGCCATAAGCCTGAAATAATGATCTTCCCAAAACAAAAGTTTACCGTAAGATGCTTTTATTGTTTCAAATAAAGCATCTCCGTATGCAAAGCCTCTATTATTAATGGATAATAGTGTATTATCTTCTAAAATATTTTCGTTAAAATTTACCATAAAAAAATCCCATTTTCATTTATTGTGAAAACGGGACAAATATAATCGAAATTATACTTTTTTATATTATGATGAGCCTAATACTTGCTTTAAACTAGAAATTTGATTAGACCAAAGCATCTTAGATTCTTCTACTTCATCGTCTTCAGCATAATCGGTAATCATTAAAGATACGTCTTTGGTTATTTCATCTACTTCAATTCTAATTTCAAAATAATACGAATTACCTTCTTCGTCATCTTCCAACCATCTGAACTTAACACGTTCTCCACTTTTTTTATTTAATAGTTTTGCTTGTTCTTCACTATCATCCCAAATAAAAGTAAACATATCACCTCTTAAGTTTACGTTGTCTGAAAACCACTCTGATAATCCAGAAGGTGTTGATATATATTGATATAATAGTTGTGGTGATGCTTGTATAGGAAACTCTATACTATATTTAACTTTCTCGTCCATATATGATTTAATCTTTATGTTGACAATATATACATTAATTAAGAAGTACCACAGAAAATTTTAATAATATTTTTTCAAGTATTGTTTGTGTAATCTAATAATGTTTATATATTTGCACCCTTGAAAATATGGCGAGGTAGCTCAGCTGGTTAGAGCGTCGGATTCATAACTCGGAGGTCATGGGATCGTGCCCCATTCTCGCTACAATATTTAATCAATTCAAAACAAACGGTTTAGTTCACTCTAAACCGTTTTTTTATGCTTTATACAAACGAATTCATTACATTTGAACACGAAAATGAACACGACTTAGAACACACTTTGGCACACAAAAAGGATTTTTCAGTTCCCAAAATTTACAATGCAAACGGAAATTTAGCAAAACGATGGTATGTCTATTTTTCTTTTAGAGACCCTAAAACAGGACGACTAAAACGCATGAAAAATATTTATGGCACTGCTAATTCTCACAAAAACAAAGAAGATAGACTCGCGCTTCTCACTCGATATAGAAGAAGAGTTCTTAAACTACTTCAAGAAGGTTATAATCCCTATATCGATAATACAGAATTTCATAAAAATAGACTTGCTAAAAAAAGTGAAATTCCAGCTCCTGTAGAACAACCCAAAATTGTTCCTGTTGATAAGCCTCTACCTACGGAAGTGAATATTGAAGCTCCACAACCTCTTAAACAAAAGCAAAAAGAAAAAGTAGCGGATAAAATGACTATTCGTGAGGCTTTTGATTTTAGTTTAGAGCTAAAAGCTAAAGTAATTAATGAAAGATCGCTTCAGGATTACTCCTACTCTACCAATGCGGTTGTAAAATGGCTGAAGGAAAATAAACCAAAAATTAAAACCATAGATCAATTCTCTAAAAAAATAGCTCTAGAGTTTTTAAATTCTGTTTTATTAAAAACAAGCTCTCGAAATAGAAATAACTACAGACTAAATTTGAGCAGTTTAATGCAAACATTGGAAGACAATGAAATTATAGACTCTAACCCTATTAGAAAAATACCTGTACTTAAAAGTACGCCTACCAGAAATAAAACTTACACTACCCAACAACAAGAAAACATATTTAGTTATCTTGAAAAAGAAGATCCTATACTTCTGTTATATATAAAGTTTATTTCTTATAATTTATTAAGACCTGTAGAAGTATGTAGGCTTAAAATAAAGGATTTTGACTTAAAAAATAACACTATCCAGTTTAAAGCTAAAAATAGTCCTTTAAAAACGAAATTAATTCCTAAAATACTTCTAAAAGAACTTCCTGATTTATCAAAACTCAATACTGAAAACTTTCTTTTTACTCCCATAAAAATTGGTGGTGCATGGGATGCCTCAGAAAATAATAGAAGAGATCATTTTTCAAAACGATTTAAGACCGTTGTTAAAAAACATTTTAAATTAGATGAAAATCATGCTTTATATAGTTTTAGACATACTTTTATAACCAAGCTTTATCGGGCTTTACTTGAAAACTCATCGCCGCATGCTGCTAAAAGTGAACTTATGGGCATTACTGGTCATGCATCTATGGATGCTCTTGAAAAATATCTAAGGGATATCGATGCTGAACTACCAAATGATTATTCTGATTTACTTTAATAAATATGGATATTTTTACAACGATAAAAGATAATTTACTTCGACACTATGCCATTTATATACCAGAGATTGCTTTTTCTAAAATTAAAGGAACAATTTACGAGGGCCTATTACCTAAAGAAGCTGCAAACACTTTATTCTATATCTTCAGTACAAAAGAACCCTTTGTAGATATTAATGATGTTTCAATAATTACACTTTTAAGTAAGTCGGACATATTGGAAGGTAATATATTTAAATTATTTGAGGCTAAAAAAGCCTTAGGACCAGAACATTTTCAGGTGTTACTTGACAAGTACAAAGAACATGTAGAAGGTCATCTGTTTATGATTAAATGGATGTATCTTAATATGAATAGAACTTTCGAAAACTTAGATATTAGTATCACCAATATGTTTAAACTTCAAGCCGAGCAATTTCAAAAACATAGTACTGAACTAAACAACCATTTTAAAATTCAGCCAAATAATGTTCCAAATAAAACCATAGTGCTTTTAGAACAATTAAAAGAAACCTATACTAGTGCTGAATTAAAAATCACTAATCCTGATCCTGTAAAAACCTTACCCGTTAGCAAAAGTGCAAAACCAGTAAAAAAACAAAAACTAGAATTTAATGATGATGACATTGATAGGTTTTTATTAAGCTCGGTTTTTAATGTTGATCTCTAAATTTTTGACCGCAAAATTAGTTTAAAAGTGATAAAAAACATTAATTTAGCGTCAAACGAACGTTCGTTTGACGCTAAATTTAAAAAAATGGAATTTTATACCTGCGAGTATTGCTATAAAGAATTTAATCCCAAACGTCGTCGTGTGCAAAAATATTGCAGTAATACTTGTCGATCTAAAGCACATCATGCAAGAAAGAAAACAGAAAATAAACTTGCTACAAATCCTGATAAAGAAACTAAAATAGAAGTCGCAACCACGCCTGTTTTACCAAAAAAAACTAAAGTAGAAGCCATGAGTTTATCTGGTACAGGAAATGCAGCAGCAGGTAGTTTGCTAGCAGATGGTTTAAAATCTATGCTAACTCCAATAGAAAACAAAGCTGCTACTAAAGGTGATTTGGAAAACCTCAAAAAGCAGCTTCTTAATCGTTATTTCAAAATCAATAATTTAGCTCCTAGACATGATGGCGCTCTACCCTATTTTGATATAGATACTGGAGATGTTTTTTATTCTTTTTTTAACTTATAGTATTAGCTTTAGATTTCCAAAATAACCGCACCCTTTTCATTAATGATTTGTTTTGTCCCTTCGAAAGTATCTACTATAGCAAAGCCATTATAAAAAGGTTCCATCATAGCATACCTTTCTTTATATAGTTCCTTTCCTTTTTTATCAATATGGTGCCAACCATTTTCATCTTTTGCTATTGCATAGTTTTTATGAAAAACACCTAAGTCTAAAAACGCTTTATCATTTAGAAAACCCCCATTTTTATCTATATGCTTATAGAACCCATTTAATTGTTTTACGCATGCATAACCATCTTTAAAATCACCAACAAATTTGTATTTTGAATCATAGATAGGGCTCCCATCTAAATCTATATGAAAATAATGATTATTTAAATCTCTAACAGAACATATGCTTTCTTGATAATTACCTGACCAAGCATAGCTTTCACTGTACAAGCGTTCTCCTTTTTCGTTAATATGAAACCATAAGTCATTATTTATTACACTTGCTCGATTAAAATAAAAACCGAATACTCGATCATAACGCTCTTTGTAAACTTCAACACCATTTACATCAATATGATACCAACCGGATACATCTTTAACTGGCGCTATTCCGGGACTATGAAATTTTAAAACGGCATTGTACTCTTTATTAAAAAGTTGCTTGTTAGCATAAGTGAAGTATGTTCCACTTTTTGACACTTTTATTTCTTTATATTTCATTTTCTTAATATTAAAAAATCATTTAAAACCAATACATCAATAGAATTTTGTTTTAAAATTTTTAATGCCTCTTTTGGTGTATTTACAATTGGTTCTTCGTGAATATTAAAACTAGTATTAATCACCATTGGAATCCCTGTTAACTCATAATAATTTTTGATAATATTATAAAAACGAGAATTATCAGCATACCTCACTACTTGTGGCCTTGCGGTATCATCAATATGAACAGTAGCAGGAGCTAATCGTTTATGTTTTTCTGTTACTTTGAAAGTCATAGTCATAAATTGAGCTGTAACGTTATTTACATCCCATTTTTCATACATATCCTTTGCATGTTCTTCCAATACTGCAGGAGCAAATGGCATAAATTCAGTTCTATTAAGTCTCTTGTTTAAACTAGTATTTATATCTTTATTTGTTGGTGCAGCAAGTATTGACCTATTTCCTAGAGATCTTGGACCGTATTCCATTCTTCCATTGAAGTGCGCTATTATTTTTCCTTTTGAAATTAGTTTAGCTATTTCTTTTTCAATATTTTCTGGTAACTTATAATCAATATTTTCTTCTTCTAAAATTAGCCGTATTTCTTTATTTGTATACTTTTTTCCAAGATTTACAGTTTCTAATTTTTTCGGATGAAAATCAGTTTTTAACGTATAATATTCGGTGTAGAGTGCTGCTCCAACAGAAAGCCCACTATCATTCATTGCCGGAAAGACAAATACATTATCAACACAATCTAGTTCTTGTATTTTTTGATTCAATTTCACATTTGCAAATACACCTCCAGCTAGAACGACATTTTTTATTTTTGTTTGTTTAACAGTATTACATATATGCTGTAAGACAACATCCTCTAATCTCTTTTGAACAGCATAAGCTATATCTTCCTTTGAAAATCCTTTTAAAGGCAATCTAAAGCTTAACAACTGTTTTTCTTTCTGTGCTAAATATGCTGCTTCGTTAAAAGAGTTTCCTCCTGTATTTGAGTTAAACCCATTTTGCCACTTTTTTGAAATGTAATCATTAATTTCAAAAGCGACATGTTTAGAAAAAAAGTCTGACTTTTTAGTATCATATTCTATAAACTCTTCAAAAATTGATTCTAACTTTTTATTTGGCTTTCCATAAGCAGCAAGCCCTGTTACTTTACCTTCATGCCTACCACTAATAAACCCGAGGATTTCAGTTATTATCATATAAAATAACCCTGGCGAATAAAACCCATTTAATCGCTTTAAAACTTTTATTTTTCCTGAATCACCAATTGCTGTTATACCTGACATGGAAAAATCACCCATACCATCAATAGTAATTATTGTAGCACATTTCCATGGAGACGTGTGGTAAGCAGAAGAAGCGTGAGCAACATGATGCTCTACATACACTTTCTTAGCATGTTTTAAATTATCAGGTAAGCACCTTTTTAAATCCGTTAACCTATATGTTTCTTTTAAATAATTATTCAAAAAAACTCCTGATTCAAAATAAGTACGCATGGCATACTTTGTTACTGCTTTAAATTGCCACAACGGACTTTTATCAGGCATTGCTACGATATCTATCTCAGAAGCTTTTATTCCACCAATTTTAAAGACATCACTTAATGCATCTACAGGAAATCTACCTTCGTTTTTATTTCTTGTATAACGCTCTTCATCAACTGCTGCAATTATTTCTCCATTTTTCACAATACAAACCCCAGAGTTATGCATCTCTCTTTTACTCTTTGATGAAAAACCATGAATACCAAGTATGTATTTATTTTTCATTTTTTACTGCTACAATTAAGTGTTGAAAATCATTAATTTTTTTAGTTTCTAAAATTGAAAAATCCGCATTTGAAAGCAGGGTTTTATATTCTGCTAAATTTCTTTCAAAACTTTTAGTAATGACATGCATATTTAAAGACAATAAAGCCGCTTCATCTTTAATTTTATCCGTTAAGTTTTCAATAACATACAAAGTCCCATTATGAGGGAGTGCATTATAGGCGTTTTCTAAAATCAGCAACGCTTTTTCGTCATCCCAATCATGCAGTACTCTAGATAACAATATAGACTCGCACAAATTAGGTATAGTAGCAAAAAAATCTCCTGAAACAAGATTTACATCTTCACTAGTTTTACATTTTTCTAAAACCAACTCTAAATCGAACAAATAACAATTCAATTCAGGGTTCTCTTTCTTTATTATTGATATTGCAGCTCCATAACCACCACCAACATCCATCAAACTATCATGCCTACTAAAATCGAAAACATCTGCTATGTTTTTATAATCATCCTTAGCGTATGCAAACATAGCTTTATGATAATTATCTAACTTTTCTTCATCATTATTTAAAAAGTCGAAGTAATTCATTTCGTATTTATTTTCGAAGAAACTATTACCCGATTTAAGTGATATATCTAAATCACTCCATGCCTCCAAGTGATCACCTGACCAATTCAAACAAGCATACTTTAGGCTCTCTGAATGTTTATCTGTCAATAAAATAGACAAACTATTTAATACATACTTATCTTCAATTCTATCTAAAAAATCAATACTCACTAAACCTTTTAACAACAATTCCATATTTTCTTCCGGAACAGCTAATAATTTTGATATCTGATTTTTTGTTTTTCCTGTTTCCTCCAAAACATCAAACAGATTTAATTTACAAGCTGCATTTACAGCCATATATTTCCAGTGCTCGGTGAAAAAGGATTTTAAAAATGCTCTATTATTCATGTAACAACTTTCTTTTTAAATTACCAATTTGTATTTCCGTTAAACCACAAGACATTAAATATTTTATAATACCTCCTTCTTTTTCAACAACATTTAATGCTATTTTTAATTTATCTAAAGACACATCCATTTCACTAGTTAAATAATCGGTATTTAGATTTTCTCTTGGCGATTCTAAAAGAAGATGTAATAACGAAAAAACAATACCTGTTCTATCTTTTCCTGCGTGGCAGTGAATAGCAATTGCACCCGTTTCTTCATCCAAAATGGTTTCAAATGTTTTCTTTATAGCATCTTTACAACCCATAGCAAAAAATCGATACGCAATCTCGTGATTAGAACCTTCGTTATGCTTTTCCTTAAACCATTCTGGTTGGTCCCAAGGATCAAATTGTGCTTTAACATATTTGACCTGATTTAATATTTCATCAGAATAAGAAATGGCATCCACTTCTCTATCTGCTCTTAAATCAATTATTGTTTTTATGTTATTCTCATTTAGTAGTACATTTAATTCTTCCGTATTCTGAAATAAAGCCAATGCAGATGTTCTATAAATTAATTGATTTTTAATTTTAGGATTAAACGCATTTGCATCTCTAAAATTCCAAAAGAAGTCTCGCTTATAAACCCATTCACAAAATTCTTTCAATTCCTCATATTTATTTTGGGACACCAATTTTTCTATTGCACTATAAAAGAAGTCTAATAATGCTCTTTTTCTTGTATTCGCTTCCGGAAGAAAAGTGGTTCCATTTAATTTAGGAAAACTTGCTTGTTCTTCTGCTGAAAGCTCACTCGTCATAAGATTTTTAGGAAGGAAATAATATGCTTTTTTTCCTTTAGCCAAATAGTTTAACTGAATAGCAACATGAAAAGCAATATTATAGAAATAGTAAAACTGATACCCATCACTCCTAGCGTGTTTAGAAGAACAACTCTCAAACTCATAAACAAACTTATCGATTAAATGATCCACATCTAAAGTGTCCAGATCTTTTTTATCGTCAATAAGTTGTTTTAAATACAATGCTATTTGTGTTCTACCCTTGTCTTTTTCATACAAAACGATATACTTTAGACTTCTTATTTCCGACCCTAAAAAGTCGCGCTTAATAGCTTCTATATTATAACACAAACCAAACTCTAACTTTGGCAGTTCCTTGAAATAAATAACAACTTTATTCCTTAGTTTAATGTAGTGTAAACTACGTACCGTTTCATTAAATTCATTCTCTATAATCTTTATAAAGTACTGTACGTTAAAATTTTCATTAACGATAAGCTTTATATCTAAATCTGAATTTCCTAAAGCTTCTTTCCTAGCATAAGAACCATATAACAATGCAACCTCTACATTATCTATTCGAGGTAAAATATTCTTTACGCTTACTATTGTATGTATATGTTTCATTAAGCTACAGGTTTACGCATTACACAAGTTTTACAAACATCTTTAGTCTTATAGTTATGCACTAAATCTGTATAACGCTCACTTTTTAAAACGTCTTGAATGGATTCTGTTTTTATATTTCCAAAATCACCTAAAGACTGCCTTAAATTATCTGGCGCACAACAAGGTGATATTTTACCAGTTGCAGATATCCATAATTCTTGCTCTAAAAAAGGACATTCATAATCTTCAGGAACTTCTTTAATTTCATTATCTTCTATTGGAATAATGTTTTCTAATAATAATTTCTCTCCATTTGGTTTTCTAAACATCTCTGCTGTTACATGCGCTTCTTTAACATAAGTATTCCATTGCTTTACACTACTTGGAGTTGCTTTCATGGACAATTCCTTAATTTCATCAAAATGATCCCAAAGCTGATGCCCTTTTACTCTATCTACGCCTAATGACGCTGCTAGTTTTATAATAGCAACCAATTCATGCATATTATTTTGCATAAAGGTTAATTGCAACGTTACACGACAGAAATAACCACTTTCTATTAAATACTTATCTCTATAAGCTACAAACTCTTTTACATTAGCAATTGCTTTTTCAAAGTCCAAACCATGCATCACTTCTTTAGAAGTTTCTGCTGTAGCACCGTTCCAACTTATTTTAACATCTGTAGTGTTTGGCACAATTAACTTAGCCCAATCCAAAACACTCTTTTTTGGAAATGTTCCATTTGTAGTTAGGTTAATTTTTATATCATGTTGTTTCGCTAAATCAAAAATCTGGTCGAATTGTTTATACAATAAAGGCTCTCCCATTGTAGATGGTATAATTTCCTTTACTCCCAAAGTAGATGCTTGTTCAAAAATTTGTTGAACGGTTTTAAAATCCATGCGTCTACGCTTAACACCTGTTTCTTTATATAGCGTATCTATAAAGTTACTATACGGACTATGCTCTTCGCACATGATACATTTTAGATTACAATCTTCAGGATTGGTATCTATAGTGACTCTCCAAAATTTACTAGCTTTAGTATATTGCTTATATATATTTACTAATTCATTACAATGCTCAACAATATCTGGTACGCCTCCATCTTTCGAAAACAGATACCCTTTACCTCCATACGTTTTCATTTTGTCTGGATTAGACACTGCAAAATTTAGTTGTTCTGCTAAGGCATCCACATCTCTATGTTTAAATAATAGTCCGTTTACTTGATGTTGCACATATTCTTTCATACCTCCAAAATCGGCAGTAATCACAGGGATTTTACAAGCTTGTGCTTCATGAATAACTAAAGGTGAATTTTCTCCCCAAATAGAAGGCACCACAATACAATCTACATGTGCAAAAACATCATTAGCCAAATTATGGTTTATGTATTCCCCCATAAACTCCACTTTATTTTCTGAAATTGCTGCCAACGCTTTTAAAGCCGCTGTACTTTGCCCATTTTCTCTTCCATAAATTCTCAAAACTGCTGGTGTTTTTACTTCTTTAAAAGCTTGAATTAACTGGTCTATTCCTTTTGCCGGAATATGAGTTCCTATATATCCAAACGTGAAGACCTCTTTTGTTTTTACTTTCTCTGTTTGCGTTAAATAATGCGTTGGAAAACCGTAGTCTAAATAGGTGATTTTTGATTTAGGTAAACCAAAATCAGAAACAAATCTTTCCTCAAGATATTTAGAAGGTGCAATAAACAAATCTACTTTATCAATTATCGCTTTGGTTTCTTGCATTCTTCGGTTTACCCAATTGCTCCAATTATTAATATCGGTTTGCTCCTCCTCTTTGTTACCACTAAAATAGACTTGGTAACAACTTGTAGCACACTTCTTGTCCTCTTGACCAGAACAAAGCATCGTGTTATTCTCTTTGCCAATACTTCTCGTTAAAAACTGCCCTCTTGGACACATTAACCAAAAATCATGTAATGTAAAAACGATAGGAATTTCTAATGCATTTAAAACATCTATTAAGCCTGTAGACAAATGATTTAAATGGCCAAAATGTGCTATATCTGGCTTTAATTCTTCTACTAGGTTTTTAAAATTATCATCTATTACTGCATGTCTATATCCATCTTTACCATTAGGATTATTAACAAAATAGAGATTTAAATTTTCACTTGCTTGTTCGTGACGAATTTCAAAATCTGGAGCATAAGGGTTTTGCTCTCTTGTAAAAATAGAAACGCTATGATCTTTTGATAATTGATTGCATATGGATTGACTATAAACTTCCGATCCTGCATTATAATGTGGTGGATAGCCATGAATTATTTTTAATATGTGCATTTACTCTATATTCTTTTTAAAAGTTGAAAAATAGCATTATTTGTAGTTCTTTTCGAATAAAACCAAAATAATAGCGTTCATTTTACTTATTTACAATTGTTCTAATTTGTGATTCCTGTATCTCCAAATTTTGCAAAAACAGTTATTAATACATCCCCTTTAGCAACAACAGTAAAACTTGTTACCCAAAGAATATCTTTCGCTAACATATAACCTTGATCTATAGCCTGCAAAATACCTTCTTTAGAAAGCGTGTACTCTACTTTAGATCTTCCAACAGGTTTCATATCTCCTTTAACAAGACACATAGAAACCAAAAATGGATCTATTTGTCGCTGGATTAATCTTTCTTCAAAATGGGGTGTCAACTTGTAATTAAGAATGTTTTTCATTTTATGAAGTTTTAAATTTTAATCTCGTCTTTAACTAAAAGGCGAGATTTAATTAATAATTACTTTTTAGAGTTTTTCGCTGCTGCACTTTGTGCTTTTGCAGCAAAACTTCCTTTTGCTACATTTCCTGAATTTGATGTTTTTGCAGTACTACTTTGAATTCTTGAAGCTGCTGTTCTTGTCATTGGTTTTGATTTACTCATCATTTTTGGTTTTAATTATTATTATTTCCTACAAAGAAATCAAATACATGTATATTTGAAACATATACGCAATAACAAACAAATAAATACGCGATGTTAAACAAAATATCAAATATTATAAAAAACGAAACCAAACAAAGAAAAGATGCTATTATTAAATTAAACTCTTATTTAACTAATCCCGGAAGGTTTTCTATTCTAATTTTAGGATCCAGAGGTACGGGGAAAGCACATTGGCTAAAAGAAATTCAAAGTTTACACAAAGAAGATGACAAGAATTTAGATGAACTAGTATTTATTTCTGCTTTTAACACTAATAAATACAATGAAGCCGATTGGATTAATCTATTTAAATCTTCCAATAATGGCTTATTAGTAATTTCAGATATAGAGGAACTTAATAAAGAAAGTCAAGGTTTGTTATTTAATGGAATTTCTACTGGGCAAGGAGGAATGTTTGGTTTTAAAGAAAAGAAATTTAAAATAAGAATTGCATTTACATCAACAAAAGACATTACTACACTACGTGATAATGAAACCTTTTTAACACATAAGTTCTTCGATAGAATTTGCCAATTTGCTGTAAAAATGCCTACTTTTCAAGAAGCTAATATATTTATATGGGAAGATTTTCAAAAATCTTGGGATAAAATGAGTTTTCAAAATCACAATGAATACCCTGAAGACCTTAAAATCTGGCTAAAAAAACTAGAAAGCCCTTTGTATGGTAATTTTAGAGACTTAGACAAACTTGCTATTAATTGGCATAATTATAGACTTTTAGGTAAAAAAGAAGATAAAATTCTAGCTTTAGTGAGAGAAGACTTTTTTAATTATTACCATTACCCAGAACATAAAACAGACATCAATAGTACATTTGAAATATCTAAAAGCTGTGACTGGGATGGCAATCTTAAAAAATTTAGATTATTTTATAAAAATTATATTAAAAACAAATACGGAACCCTTAGAAAAGGAGAAAAAGAATCTAAAATGAGTTATAGAACTATGGAAAAATGGTGATTTATGATACTAGCCTAAAAACTATAACAGTTCAAAATAGCGCCTCTGAAGCAAATTCATTAAAAAATTATTTCAAGTACTTAAGGACATCATCCCAATTTTGATAATTTCTACCTCCAAAATAATTTATTGACACAATCTTTTTCATAATTTTAAATTTCACTGATTATTAAATAATTTTGTTCTCTATTTCCTGCATAATACTCTTGAAACTCACAATAAAAGCAAGTGATTAAAGTGTTATTATCTATTTTAATAAACAACTCCTTATTTACTTTAATATTTATCTTTTTCAATACCCTTCGGCTAATTATGAGAAGCGTATTACTTTTATTTGTTCCTACATTTTTCAATAACTGACTTATTACTTTATCGTTTACTGTTCTATCCCACTGTCTATGGTTAAAATGGTCTGTTTTACGGAAACCTACTATATAATTTCTCATAGTTTTGAGTCCTCCTTTCTTAAATCTTGATTATTGTTTTCCCAATTATAAACACCTCCTCTTTCTAAAAACTTACCTAAATCATAATCCATTGTTTTAATAGCTTCTTTTACACCTACTTCCAAAATAGGTTTACTATAATTATGTGTTCCTTGTGCATTGTCAAAAAAGCGTCCTGCTGGATCAACCATTACATAACTTCCTTTAATTTCGTCATTAGACTCTGGTACTATTGTTTTTACATCTATATGTGTTTTCAAAAAATAGTTGTACTCTTCTGTCGTAATTTTAAACTCATCAATTTTAGCATCATTTTGTCCAACTATTGGTAATACTTGTAATACTTTCCAACGTTGTGGTTTAGCGTAATCAATAAACGTTGTTAAGTTCTCTTTATAGTTTACTTTATTAACCACAGTGTTAATCTTTAAGCCATAACCATGCTTTTTAATATTATCCACTAAATCATAATAAAATACTTTACTTAATGGGCTTTTTCCTGTAATTGCTCTACCTATTTTAATATTATTTTCATCTTCTAAACTATCTATACTTACCGCAATCCAATCTAAGTAGGCTGCGTTATCTTTCAAGAAATCATTATCTAACTCACTACCATTGGTTACAATCATAGTAGTCATACCCAATTGCTTTGCTTTCTTAATTAAATTTGGTAACCATTTACATAATATAGGCTCTCCTCCTGCAAACGTTATTTTTTTAAATCCTGCTGCCGCAATATTTTCAACAACTTTTAAAGCGTCCGCTTCTGGTAAATGCCCTTTTGGCGCATGGTCTTTTACTACATCATCAAAAGTTGCAAAACAAAACTTACAACGCATATTGCATGCTTTCCATAAGTGAAAATTGATACTTGGTATTGCTATTACAGCATTACACTCTTGATAATGTTTAATTATTTTCTGCGAAACTTCTTTGGGGGTAAAATCATCTGTATTTATAACTAAATCATAATTATTATCGTTTGTAAAATCAACATTATAGCGCTCTAAAAAACGTGTTTTCATAGATTCGTTTCTTAACTTAATCGCTTCTGGACTTGCTACCTCATCTTCTCTATTAGCTAAACTTATTCTTTCAGATGCCTTTTGATCAGATGCTTTTAATAGTACATTAAAAGCATTTTCAATAAAATGGAACCCAAGTCTATAATCAATCACTATACTTTCTTTGCTATTACATTCTTTTTGAAATTTCTCATCAATTAGATTGTCTAATTCTGGATGATTATTACAATGTTTTTGAAATTGATTAATTGTCATTCCATAATTCTCTTTTGCAAATAATCTGGAGTAATTTCCAACAGATATAAATTCATAATTTAATTGGTCTTCAATAAGTTTTCCAACTGTAGATTTTCCTGTTCCAGCAAATCCACTTAACGTTATTTTATTTTTCATGTATTTAGATTTAGGGGTTAATAAAGACTCGTCTATATTGTAAAGACGAGTCTTTGTTTTTAATTACTTTTTAGTATTCTGGTTTGGGTTTAACTGTTTACCTCTATTCCCATTCATTTTACTATTAGCATTGTTACTGCCTGAAGTTCCTCGATTAGGATTTGCTTGGTTTGCTTTGTTACTGTTGTTTTGTGAATTTTTCATAATTTTTACTTTTAATTAAGCGTTGTAATACACAACACCTTTCTTTCGTTAATCAAAAATCACTATTTCTTAAATTATTTTTTTTGATTTGGGATATACCTGCTATATTTGGGATAAACATGCCGTTTTTGTGAAAATGACATGCCCCAAACCAATTACTTTAACCTACCTACTTATTTATACATGAATGACTATATTAAAAACTTAGCATTAAGAAATAAAATTGAAGATTTGCACTTCTATGGAGCAATCCTTCTTGTTCTACTACTACTAGTAATTATTAGAAATTGGTATAATCTTTACAAAAAGCGTTCGTTTAGAAAAAAAAACAAAAAAAACAAACAGCAACTACAACAACAGAATAAGCAACTTAAAGATGTGCTTAAAAGTCTTGATAATCATAATGAAGACTTGAAGAGATTAACTTTTCTTAAAGAAGAACTGAAAAGTAAAGATTCTCGAATACTTTATCTAAAGCAGGATCTTGAAGATTTTAAGAATAACTTCTACTCTACTTTAAATAAAAAAGACATCGAAATAGCTAAACAAAAGGAAAAAAGCAATCATCAACAAAGAGCTTACGAACGTTTTGTTAATTACAAAAACGTAGAAGCCAATAACACCAGGCTTGGTGCGCATTTTATAAAGAATGTTATTAGTCAGATTTATGAAGACATTGAACAAACAGATAATAGTTATAAATCTTTTTTAGGCATTAATTATAAGGTTGGAAAAAGCAACAACAAATTACCTCCAATAAAAGCCTTAAAAAACATCTTTAAACTATTAGATTATAACGTATCTGCTTTAAACAAAGAAAATACATCTTTAGAAGAAGAACTAGAACATATCACTATGTTTTTAGACCTGATTAAATACCTTAAACCAAATACTAACATACAATTTGATAATAGTTTAAAACAAGAACAAAAAGAAAATATAAAAATCAAACCTACTTTGTTTTTCCCTTTTGTTGAAAACGCATTAAAACATGGTAGTTTAAACAATACAGACTCTTTTATTAGTATCGTTTTAAAAGAGAATAAAAACAAGCAACTAAGTTATTGTCTAGTTAACAGTGCTGAACAAAGATTAGATTACGAAAACAAAATCGTTGAATCTTCAAATTTTGGACTAAATGCTTTACAACAATTACTAAATGCATACTACCCAAATAGTAAGTTAGAGCACAAAACATTACCAAACAATCAATATTTTTCAGAACTAACCTTAAGCCTAAATTAAATGATACGCTATATACTAGTCGATGATAATACTAATACTTTAGCACGTGTTAAGAATAAAATTGATAAACTACCAAAAGAGTATGAATTAAAACATATTCAGAGTTATGATAGCTCTAAAAAGGCCTATGAAGACATAAACAAAGACGACTACGATTTACTTATTGTAGATTTTGAAATGCCTATGTATAATGGTATTGAATTAGCACAAGAAATCGCAACTAATAAAAAAATTATTTTTTTAACGTCTACAACAAAGAATGAAAAAAAAGTAATCAATAGCCTGGATATTTCAGGTTTTTTAAACAAACCTTTTGATATTAATGAGTTTGAAAATATTCTTAAGAGGAAAATAATTGGTAAAATTAATCCATCGCCTAAACAACTTAAAAACGATTTAATTACGCTAGAAATTGGGGCTAATAAAGATATTCGGTTTAAACCAGAACGCGTCTTTTATATTAGCTCTAGTGTTAATAAAACTTCGGATAAATTACCTCTTAAAAACTGTGTTCATATTTATGGGGAAAATGATGAAATCTTATATAAGGACGTTCGATTAAGTATTAAAGATCTGGAAAAGAAACTAGACGATTATAACTTTAAAAAAATTAGTCAAAGTACCATTATCAATCTTTCACATCTTAAAGTAAGGGATAATACTAATATCAGTTTATATAATGTTCAACGAACTTTTGAAGTTAAAGCAACCGAAAAAACAGGCCTAATTAATAAGTTGAGAGCAATATTTAATTAATAAGTTGTATTTAATAAACTAAATAGTTTTATAAATAAAACTTATTGAAGTTTATGAAACTTACTTTGCAAAAAAATAAGCCTACCAACTAAAATATCTTTATTTATTAGTTAGCTTTCTATATTTTTCAATTATACCAGATATACCTTCATAATATTTTTTATCCTTATTGGTATCATCACTCCAATCAAAAGTAAAATCTCTGTACAATAATAATTCCTGATGAGGATCATTCCAATAGTACTTGAACCCGTCAAACTCATACTCATTATATACATTTACCCAAGTGTTATATAGCTTGATTAGTTCTTCTTGGTCTAACTTAAATTTTATAGCTATTCTTTTATCTTCAAAAATAACATCTACCTTGTCAAAATAATTATCACATTTTGCAAACCATACCTTACTATTAATTTCAAAAGGTTTAAACTTCTTATTCAAAAAAGATTTATTCAATCTATTGCATAAATCTCTAGCCAAATCTTCTTCCGTTTTAATAATACCTATTTCAAAAGATCTTTCTCTAGCTTTATCACTAGATTTCTCTAAACTTGCACCATTAATAATCTCACGGATTTCGTGTATACAATCATCAAAAACTTCTTTTTCATCACTATAAATTTCAAACCCCTTTTCATCATCTTCAATATCAAATCGATGCATTAACATTCCCATTTCCCTATTATTTTTCTCTGAATATTCATAAAGATTCATAGAACCGACAATAAGTAAATCTCCATTATAATAACACTTACAATGCACATTAGGATGATGCAATAAGTTTATATTTTTAAGTGCTAAGAGCTTGCTTTTCTCATAGTCTGACAATTTATTCTCTCTGTAGACTAAAGTTATTTCCACTCCATTAGAATCTGCTTTATTTAAAGCCTTTAGGACATTTTCAGATGTCTGAATATATGGAACTATTAAAATCAACTCTTCTTCACTTTTCTCGATTAATTTAGGAATCCAATGATTTAATTTCGGGGTATTTAAAAACAATGCCATTATTTACTTCTTTTATTCTCTTTTGAATTTATTACTAAATCTTCTTTAATTTGATTCATCCTTCCAAGAGTTTTATAATTTTATTTCCAATATTTTTATTAAGCTCATTATTTTGATCCAAAACAGAAACAAACCCCATTTTACATTGATGATTTATACCAAATGCTTCATCATTTTCATGTTTTGAATAATCGTCTGTGAGATAAGATTTAAATTTATTTTCAGTATAATCACCAGGATATAAAAGCATAGCTTTTTCTGCATCCCAAAAACGACAATAGGTATACATCTGTCGCAAATCACCTACTGAAGCCGAACTTCTATTAGGTCGTTTCCATTTAGTATCTATAATTAGTGTCTTTTCTCCTTGTCGCAATACAATATCTGGACGCAAACTATTACTACCCCAAAAGGATTTCGATTCTTGCCCTGAAACTTTAATATCAGTTCCTACACAAACCTTTTGCAATTGCTTTAAAATATAAGTTTCCCACAATTCATTCATATTAAATAATAGTGACAACATTTTTTCTTTTCCACTTGAAATATCTGGTGAATAGTTAAGAATAATTAATCTAGCCAACTCTAAAGCAGCATTATAACTACTAGATTTTCTATTTAACTGAATATCATTAAGCTCCTTTGCTGTAATAGTTTTAGCAGCTACTTCTGGAAAATTTAATTGTACTCTATTTGCTAAATCTTGTAACCGTGATCCATTAGTAAACTGAATGACTATTGTTAGAGCATTCTGCAATACTTGATGTAAAAAATGATTACTATCGTACACTTGATGCGTTGTATAAAAACGCTCTTTATGAACTATGTTTTTTCTAATATGTCCTGCAAATTCTAATTTACCTTTTAATGCTTTAGAATTTTGAGTTTGTTTTCTGTATTGTTTTATTAAACCTTTTCTAACCAAAGCTTCAACTTCTAATAAATACAATTCAAAATAAACCTCTAATAAATTAAGATGTTGCCTTTTTACATGTGCTGCTCCTGAAGACTCTACTTTAAGCTTTCCACAAGCTTGTAACATTTTAAGCAAAACACCTTTCCATTTATTATCATCGTCATATTTATCTGCTTTTGGATTAATTTCAATAGTTAAACCATCTACTTGAATAACCCCAACGTATTGATTAAACTTTACACCTTTTGCTATGGGCTCAAAATAATTACCATCATGATATTCATTAAGTTTTAAAAGTGCATCTAAGTGGAATTGTTTAAAACCTTGCTCACCAATATTAAGCCGTTGATGCTCGAAAACGGATATGTTATTACGTTTTTTCAATTATTTAGCATCTTTTTCTTTTTCACCTAATAATGCCGCTACCGCATCTTCAACTGTTAATTCATTAACTAGTTTTAGTTGGTAACTTGGTATTTTATAATCGTTAGCATTTTCATATTCAAAGTTTGCAAAATCTACTTTATCATTCTTTAATTTTTCAACAAAGCCCTTTCCTAAAACCAAACCTATTTTACCGTAATCACCATAAAAATACTCTTGTAATAATGGCACTATTCTATTGTTAAAAACATTTGCTAATTCCTCCGAGTTATCGACACCTACAAAATACGAATGCCCTATAGCATGATCTCTATCTATTAATAATTCTATACGTTTGTTTATGGTTTTTAATACTTCATATAGTTTAATATTACCAACTTTTTCATTTTCTATCACAGTATAATCTGGCATCATTTCTTTAAACTCAAAACGACGTCTTAATGCAGTATCTAATGCCTCTACGGATCTGTCTGCAGTATTCATCGTGCCGTAAATATCTAAGTTTGAAGGTACACTAAAATCATTTTTAGAATATGGTAACTTAATACTTAACTCATTTTTAGCTCCACTTCGTTTATCGGTTTCGATAAGCGTTATTAGCTCACCAAAAATTGCAGAAACATTTCCTCTATTAATTTCATCTATAAAAATAGCATATCTATTTTCAGGATCATTTTTAGCCTTTGCACACAATTTTTTAAAAACACCATCTTCAATCGTGTATCCTAAATCTTTAGTTTCTTCTTCTGTTTCAGGAAAAACAGGTTTAATCCCTTCTATAAAATCTTCGTAAGCAAAAGATTGATGAAAAGTAACAAAGTCGTAATTTTTTATAACAGTTTCATTATTACTTTTAAAATTGCTAACCTCATCTATTACATCATATATTTCAGGAACCTGCTCTTTTGTTTCTTCTTCAAGTAACTGCCACATTTTATCATTATTTTTATCAAAAATTAACGGGTTTTGACGTTGTTTATATGCTACATTTTCAGAAGAAGTTATAGTATGCATTTGTAATGTTCCCCATATTGTAGCTCTAACATTTTTAGATTCTGATAACGATGCTTTCGTTTTTACCCATCTATTTTCAAGAATGTCATTTACTTTTGATGTTCCATTTTCAATAAGTGCTATTGCTACCACTTGCCACCAAGTTAAATTCGTTATTTTATTTTCAAAAAACTTTTCTTTGGTGATCGCATTTTCTCTAAGCGTATAACTATCAAATAATTGATCTTTTAAATAAAACGTTTTCCCTGTTCCTGGAGGACCATAAAGAATCTGGTTTAACGGTTTTAAAGATTTTTTTATTGGTTTATTATTAGAAATATTAACAGATTCATTATTTATGCTTCCTTGTTTTCCATATTTATCAAACCTTACTAAAAGTTTTGCTTTCATATCTGCAAATACATCTTTAGTAATTCTATGGGCTTCAAATTCAGGACTTACTTTTTTCTCTTCTTCTATTTGTCTATTTATAATGGGTATTAGTTTTAACAAATCGTCCTCAACATCTACTAACATTTCGTCTAAATTAGTATAATTCACTTTTTTAGGTTTCGTCCTTATAGTAAACATTTTATTAGAAGCATCGCTTACACTAAATGTTCCTACATTTTCTTTTATCGACTCTTCTAAAGCTTTTAAAACATTTAAAACGGACTTATTTTGTTTATCTCCGGGAGCGTTTGTTTGGGTAAATTTAAAATCATAACTATATCTAAGGTAATCTTTAGATAACTTAAAAACTAAACCAATACAATCACTTGATGAACCTGCGAAACCAACTGGTATACTCCAAAAAGTAACGGCAAAATATCGAGATTTTTCTGTTCCTATAAAATAATCTAATTCAGATCCTTTAGATCCATTTTGCCTTAAAGAAAATGTGAAATTGGGATCTTGTTTATTTTTATTACTTAACCAATTATAAACTCCTTTCTCGTAATCTTTATAATCTATCATTAATTTTTAGTTTCTTATAAGTCTTTATTTTCTTGTAGCATATGTACATTATTGAATTGTATAATTTTCACCTTTTCTCTAAATTCAACTCTATTAATCTAGATTTTATACCTCCTTTACTTCTTCCAAAAATATCACACAGTTCTGGTATACTAAATTTGTTGTAACTCATAGTTAATATGCTATCCTCCTCCCTAGTCCAAGATTCATAAGCTCTAGCATTTGTCTCTCTTGCTTTGGTAACTATTGCATCTAATGGCTCCTTATACTTTAACGGAATTAAAGCAACCTTCTTTTTTGTTAAATCAAATTCATTCAACTTTGGAATATTTTCTATAGCAATACTTTTCTCTATAGACTTACCACATTCAGGACAAAACTTGAAGTGCTCTTCAAGTATTGCCTCACATTTAGTACAAATTGGTATTTTAATTTCTATTCCCGTTTGTAAACTTTCTTCTACATGAATTAAATCCTTTGGAATGTCTTTAACAAATTCTGATACACAACCTTTTTGAGACATCAAGTATAAATGACTTTTTGCACGTGTTAATGCTACATAAAACAAGCGTCTTTCTTCCTCTAAAAGCGTATCGAATTCTGTCTTTTTAATAACATGATAAATTTTATCCTGCATCCAAGGGTCTGGAAAACCTCCAGGTGCCGAGTTTAGTCCTAATACAAACACCACTTTTGCTTCTAAGCCTTTTGCACCATGAATGGTTTTAAATTGAACTTTAACACCGCTTTTAAATAGTTTTTCTTGAAGCTCCTTCTTCATAGCAGTACGTCTAAAAAGCACCAAAATATCTTCGGCATTTATACCTTCTTCTAAATGTTTTTGTATTTTTTCATATATAAAACTTTCTGTTTCTCCTTCAACCTCGGCATAGTTCACTTCTATTTTTGCACCTCCTTTTTTAACAGCCGAAATGTTTTTTGGAACCTGAAATTTGTTCTTTTTTATTATTTCGTTTGATGCTTTTACAATATGATCGGTACTTCTATAATTTAGATTTAAGGTTATAATTTCAGGTTGTTTAAAATGTTCTTTAAAATTGACTATGTAATCTATTTCCGAACCTCTAAACCCATAAATACTTTGCCAATCATCGCCAACACAAAATAGTTGAGACTCTTGGTTTACTAAATATTTTAAAAACTCTACTTGTTTGTTATTTACATCCTGAAACTCATCTACCATTAAGTATTTAAATTGGTTTTGGTACCTCTGTCTAACCGTTGGTTGTTCTTTAAACAGTTTTAATGCATACTCAATTAAACCATCAAAATCTAAATACGATTTATTAGTGCAATAGGCATCATATTCTTTTATGATTGGAATGGCTACTTGATAAAATAAACGCACACGCTCGTGTTTACTTTTTGAAGCCTGATCAGCAATATCCTCAATACTTTTATTTGAGTTTCTTATTTGCGCCTTAACATCTAATACCGATCTGTAAAACTTATTAAGCTCCTTCTTAAAACAGGCAAATTCTTCATGGTAATGCAATACAGTTGCAGACGACAAATCTGTAGAAATTCTGCCTTTAATAACGTTGTCTAGTACTTGATTAAAAACTGCTGAATTATGCGTCGCCTTGTCAAAAGTTTTTACGCATGGAATTCCAGCACTTTTAAACTCCATTTCCTTATAAAACGTTGGGTAACTCAAATTGCTAACATGTTCGACATACAAATTAGCCGAAGGAATAAAAAAATCGGGATGAAAATTTTTATGCTCTATTTGTACATTAGGTTCGTATTGGTAATCGATATTATTACGAAACAACCAATCTGCAATAAATTGTTCTGATTTGGAGCGTACTTTATCTCCTTTTAAGGTTGTAAAAAACTTACCTTCCGGACGAAATTCTCCTTTATCAACATCCTTATGAATATAATCTACAAAATAATCTAATATGTAACGCTTTAAATCGATTAAAAACATCTTGTTTTTAGACAACTCGATGGTTACTTTTTGGATAATTTCAGATTCAGTTTCTGGCGCTGTATTGCCTATATATTCGGAAGCATCTTCATTAGTTTTAGGAACGATTTTAAACTTGTTATCGAACACGTGCACACCATCATTACGCATAATTTGGTAACATAAACTATGAAATGTCTTCATGGTTATTTGATTTAACCATGCGTATTTTTGAAGCATTTTTTTGCGTTCTTCTCCAAGCTGTTTTTGAGTGATTCCTGTGGTTTCTGTAAACTGTTTATAATAGCCCGTTTTATCTGCCGATAAAATCATACGGTCTATCATTTCGTTAGCCGCATTTTTAGTAAATGTTATAGCAAGAATACTGCTAGAGTCTGCTTGTTCGTCGTTTATTAAATAGTTAATTTTTTGAAGTAAAGTGTTTGTTTTACCAGAACCTGCTCCTGCAAGTACTAGAACACGTTTTTTGTTTGATAAAACCGCTTTTCGTTGTTGGTCGTTTAATGCACTTAGGTTTGTGCGAGTGGTTAATTCGTTCATGTAAGTCTATTTGGGTTAATGTTTTTGATTTGTTAGGTGAAATTAGTTTTGGTTGTTATATTTTTCCATGCTATTTAATATAAATTTGATTTAGTTGTTTAAAGGTTTTAATTATTCAAATTATTATCTCACGATCAATCTTTCATTCCAAAGTGCCAAAACAACATCCATTTGAGAATTATGTTCTTTCTCTCCGATACTTAATTCTTCTCTGACTTTATTCCACAATTCGTTTTTAGATAAGTTTGAATCTAAAGCTAATAGTTCAACTGCCTTTATAGCATATTTTTTATTTAAGTTTTCCCTTTTTCTTTTAAAATAAGAAACTGGTTTTATTCCTTTTACCAAACCTGCTTCGCATAAACCTAAAAACGCATTTTTAGGACAACCTTTAATTTTAGCACTTTTAGATTCAAAATCTTTGACAGCAATTCCCCAAGACTCTACTGGGTTGCCACCCATTAAAGTAGCTTCTTTAGCTGCTAAACCATATTTATTATAATTTGATATTTTCTCTTTCATTTTTATTTTATTTTACCGATAAAGGACGTCTACATATTTGCTCTAAAAATGAACATGCTATTGCTTCTCCTATTCTGCCAATAATACTATTGTTACCTTGTAATACTTCCTCATCATTGGCTACTTCTAAAAATACTTTAATGTAAAACGAATTGTTATTTCTTCTTCTTTTCTAAAACTGAACATTAAATCAAACCTTGTGATATATTAGACTGCAACATGCCTGAAAAATGTTTATCCCGTTTGATTTTTTTTATTTTTTTTTTATTTTCTTCAATTATATTATTTTCAATAACACCATTATCTAAAGGTAATTTTGAAATCATCAAAGCATTTTTATAAAGCTGAAAGCGGTCTTCTCTTATTGAAGCTAAATCACTTCTAGTATCCAAACTAAGAATATCAATTGTAGCTCTACCTTTTGGATGCAAAGAAATTATGTCAGATTTGTAAAATGATATATAAGTTGCAGGATCTTCATCATAAGGATTAATTAATGATTCATTCTCTAGTTTTAGGTCGCATTTCAAAGTAACTGCCCTATTACCTGAAACAGGAAACAAATTACCTTTATTCCCAGAACTATTACATTCATTACAAGAAAGCAATAAATTTGACCATCTATAAGCTAGCCAATAATAACCAGGTCTATTTAATTGACTTCCTCCAGATTGTTTCCATGCATTTTTAGGTCTATAATGCTCAATTGCACCTTTGTTTATTGGCTTTTCGCAATAACAACATTTTTTTCCTTGACACTTTATTAATTCTTTTTTCCATAAAGTATATGATGGATGTTGAGGGAATGTGTAATTCCCTTGTAAAAACGCAGAACTATCAGCTTTATAAGCTGAAATTATCTCATTTTCTTTGACCCTCCATTTTTGTCTTCCTCTATGCCTTCCTATTTTATATTCGTCATCAGGAGGAAATATATCTCTATCAATCTTTATCATCGATACTCGCTTTACTTATTATTTGTTTTAACAAGTGAAGTGTTTCAAAATCACTTATAGTTTCTCCTGTTGGCAACACTTCGTATTCCTTATCTATTTCTTTTAATTGTTCTATATCATCTGGTGTTACTATTTCTTTATTCAAAATAGCTTCTCTTTTTAACATAAATTCATCTAATGATGTTGGGCGAACGTTTTTTATTTTAAAATATTCACTCTGCAAAACTTGATCTATTCTCCAGTTTTTTATATGATGAGGATTTTGATCTACTACAATTTTGTCATCTATTTTATTAAATAAAAAGGTGTCTGCTTTATCTGATGATTGAACAATTAATGGACTATGTGTAGCAACTAGTATTTGACTATTTTGATTATCTATATTAAAATCATCTAGTAATTCAGGAAAATCTCGCTGCCATTTAGGATTTAAGTGTGTGTCAGGCTCATCAAACAAGAAAAGAGTATCATATTCTCCAGTAAATAAAAGTAATCCTAGAATGGTTAACAATTGTTGCTCTCCTTCACTTAGTTGTGAGTAATTATGTCGTATTCTAGCTCCTTGCTTATTTATTGTAGACTTTATTTCTTCAATTATTCCTATACTATTTGCTGCTTCTAATACATCAAAGAAAGCTATTGGTGTTTCATATTGCTCAATGATTGTCTTTGCTAATACTTCAAAATTTAAATGAATAAAGTCAATATGTTCCTTATCATCTTCATCATATGCAATAGCCTCTGAATGTGCAATATGATTATTAAGCAGTAATTTCACAAAACTATCTACCTTTCCTTTCAGGTTCCATATAGATTCAGAATAATCACCTCCAGATGAATTTAGATATTCTACACCTAAGGATTTGTTTTTATCATAGAAATCAGGATTTATTAAAGAAACTTCTATTTTACTTGTTGTTTCAATTTGAAGAAATTCTTCAAAAACTTGATTTATTAATTTATTATAAGGTTCTAAGTCCTTAAAAATCCAGAGCATTAAAAAAATTAGTTCACCAAAATTTTCATCAGTAAAAAAGAAACGCCCAAGAGGATGACCATCTATGTTCCTTTTTAATTTTGTTTCTCTATTAACCTTATGTCTAGAAAATAAAGTTTTGATCCTTTTGTTCTCTCCAGAATAATAGGCTATTAAAAAATCTGGCAAATACGCATTTTCTCTCTCTTTTTTGAATTGACTAAATGATAAATCTAAAAAATCATTTTCGCCAACTTTCTTAACTTGAATTGACAAGCTTGAGTTTTTAGCTTCAATTTTTATATGATTGCCTTTACATATATACTCAATAGAATAACTAAAAAAACGAGGATGCAAATCCGTAGTTAATTCTCTTTCATTTTCTGTTAAATGCAAATGCTTAAAAATAAACACAACAGCTTCTAAAAAATTAGACTTTCCTAAACCATTTTGCCCAACTAACAGAGTAATCAAAGGACTCTTATTAAAGTCAAAAGTAATATTTTCTATATTATTGTATTTGGAAATCCAAAGCTCTAATATTTTCATATTTTTTTCTTTTTCTTCTTTCTAGGTTTAACAGATTGCTTAGTCATATTCTCTTTCATCTTCTGAATCTCCTCCAACAAAACCTCAGCACTACCATCTGTATCTAACTGCGCCACCAACTCACCTTTAAAAGCTTTGGCTAAAATAGCTTGCGGTAAGCTGTCTATTTTTGCTTTTAGGCTTTGGTATTGCGTTTCTATAGCATCTGCTTTGGTAAATAAATGTTCTACACGTTTTACAATTTCGGTTTGTTCTTCTAATGTACATAGTGGGAACAGGAATTTTTCAATGGAAGCTATACCAATATTAGCTTGTGTAGTCTGAACTACATGCTTACTTATTTCTTGTTTAATAAAAGGTGAAATCGAAACTAAGAATACATATTTAGGATTCATTAGTTTATATAGATTCTTAACGATTGCACATGAATATGAAACTAAAAACTCTCTATCAAAATCAATCAAAATATTTCTTCCAATAGTGCCATATCTAGGAAAAATAATATCACCTTTTTCAGGTTTTATTTTTGAAGATAAAATCATATAATCATCACGAGAAATTTTACGTGAATTTTCAAAATCTAGATTATTCACGTCCTTCATATTTCCTGTTGATAAATATGGAACTCCAACATCTATATTTTTAGGCATTTTATGATCAACATCTCCAATTTTAGCTGTTACATGATTAAATCTTACAAATTTCCAATTTTCGGGTATAATAACACTAAATTCATTTTCCCAATCTTCAACTTCAGGTAAGATTTTAGGTTTTGAGGGTTTTTTTAGTTTAACAGTATTTTCTTTACTTTCTAACTTCCATTTCTCCATTTGTTGAATATAAATTTGCTTTTTATATTCAATAAGGTTTTCTGAATACTCATTCACATCCTCCAACTCCTTCCCAACACGCCATTCCTCAGTCAGTTTACCTGTTACCGCTTGGGTTAATACCGCTTGTCTAAAGTTTTTAAGGATTTGTGGTATGTTGTTTAAACGGGTTTTTAGGCTGTCTAGATGCCCAAATAACTCATCTAACTTCGCAACAATGCGTTGTTGTTCTGCTAGTGGTGGTAATTTTATAGGAATTAACCCTAAGTTTTTTTGATTCAATTTTGGTTGTGCAGAACCAGAAACAAACTCACTAATATCTAGACTATTGAAATAAAAAGTAAATAACTTATTCTGAATAGTATTCCCAGAACTCAATACATGCGCATGATTATTTACCCATATTTTTCCTGCAACTAAAAAGGCCAAAGGTTTAACCCTAGTTAATAAATTCGCTCCATCTTCACCGATTAGTACGAATTCACCATCATGAGTAAAACCGTCTATATTATCAATTTTTCCTGTAGCTCCAAAATATGGAAAATCACCTTTTCTCGATTCTCTTTCCTTTGAAGATATAGGCTTTCTTTGATTATCATAATTAATCAAATATTCAGAAACATTAGTCTCAACCCAATTTTTTGGAAATGTCTTCTCCATTTAGTTTAATGCTTTAATTATTGCATTTAACTCTTTGGTAATGCTAGATAATTCGGCTAAAGCTTCTTTGGCTATTTCTATCGGTTCGCCAATATCTTCGGCTTTGGTAATACTATCGTCTGCTATTAAACCTAAATCTAAAGAGTCGTTCTTTTTAGCAATAGTATCTCTAGAGATACAGCTAAAACGTTCGTCTTTAATTTTGTTGCGGTCTTTGGCCGTGTAGGCTTTTTCGAAATCTGCAAAATAGCTTTCGGTAAAGGGTGTACGTTTTCCAAAGTTGGGCATATTAGTACGCATATCGTAAAACCACACGTTTTTGGTATTGGCTTTATCTATGGTGCCACGCTCAAAGAATAACACGTTGGTTTTTACACCTGCGGCGTAAAAAATGCCTGTTGGCAAACGCAAAATGGTGTGCAGGTTGCATTTTTCCATGAGGTCTTTACGTACGTTTTGTCCGTCGCCATCTTCAAACAATACATTATCTGGTAATACTACGGCAGCTCTTGCTCCTCCTCTTGTATGCAAGCTTCTATAAATACCTTGTAAAAAGTTGAGTTGCTTGTTACTTGTTGGATAGACTAAATCGGTTCTGGTTGGTCGGTCGCCTCCTTTTTTGGTTCCAAAAGGCGGGTTTGCCAGCACTAAGTCCATGTTTTTTATGCTTTCACCATAACTACTTAAAGAATCGCCTAAAGCAATGTTTCCGCCCATACCGTGTAAAAAGGCATTCATCATAGCTAAACGGTGGGTATCTCCTACCAACTCGCAACCCGAATATTGCTCGGTTTGCAAGTGGTTGTTTTCGGCATCGCCAAGGCTGTAAATATCGTTATGCTTTAAAATATAATGGTGAGCGGCAATCATAAATCCATAGGTACCACAGGCAGGGTCGTTAAGGCATTCGCCTACTTTAGGTTCCATTAAACGCACCATGACATTAATTAATGGTCTTGGTGTAAAGTATTGTCCTGCACCCGATTTCTTTTCGCTGGCGTTTTTTTCTAGCAAGCCTTCGTACATTTCGCCTAGACCTTCGTCTTTGGCTTCAAACCAATCGAGCTCATCAATGTGTTTTATAATTTTACGTAGGTTGGCTGGTTCTTGTATACTGGTTTGTGCGTTGTTGTATATTTTCTGGATGTTGCCTGTGCTTTCCGTTCCTAATTTTAATAATAATTTGCGGTAAAAGGTGGCGAGTTCTACACCTTCTTTTTGTTTTAGGTCTTCCCAACGGTAGCCTTCTGGTAACTTATCGTTATAGTCGGTTTCTTCTGCCATTTTAAGGAACAGAATAAAGGTGAGTTCATTTAGATATTGGTGGTAAGTGATACCATCGTCACGTAATACGTTACAGAGGTTCCAGAGTTTGTTTACTATTTCTTGGGTGGATAATGCCATTTATATGTTTTCTAATTGTTAAGGTAGTTTGAAAATTGTTCAATCATCATTACTCTATGAGCGTCCATATTTTGATAATTCCAATTATTTTTTTCAAAGATTATATCTGATTTAAGCGAATCTAATCTTTTTTTCTTTATAAATTCTGTTCTTTTTACTGCGTACATCTTGTTACTATACTCTGAGTTCATGCTAGAGGTTAGCAATACTAAATTTCCAAAATCATCAAGCTTTTGTTTTTTCACTTCTTCCGAATCGGAAACGTTATAAATCAAGTCGGAATCATGTGGGTTTTGTGTTTGAGGGCAAATATGCTCTACCGAATTTTTGGCAGTCATTCTATAGTTTTCCCAGAGTTTCTTTACATCTTCTGTTTTATATGCAATAAGCTCTTTTCGGTTCATCCATAAAATAAAATCAAGTTTGTAAAACCAATAACTAGCAAACTTTGTCCCATCTTTTAAATTTAAAACAGCTGTAACAAAATCTACGTTACCACTCATCTCTGTTTCATCTTTGGTTAACATACTAAAACTTAATTCTTTTAGTTTTGCAGTTCTTTCATTACAAAACATGGCGTTATCAAGCTGCTTTAAATACTTAAAAAGTATCGTTTCATCTACATCATCTTCTAACATTTTATTTAAAAATGGCGTTAACCAATACTGTGTAATTAATTCTTGAGAGTGATAAAGCATACTTTGTAATAAAGCAAATTTTTCATTTGCATCTGGGCTTACTCTCCTTATAGAAATTGTTTCTTTATATTTTGATTTATATAATTTTTTAATCAAATGAGTTTCTTCGTGATTGCTGTCTGGATTGGTAACCCACTTAATAACATATTTGTCAAAACGAACTCTAACCTGCCATAATAGTTTGAAAAAATCAGCAATTACATATTCATTATTTAGATTTTCATTTTTAAAAGCATCTTCAAAAATTTTAATCAGGTTTTTTTCTTTTACTTCTGCACTCAATAAAGCCTTTAGATCATTAGATTTTTTAAATTGAAAAATACGTAAAGTATGTAGTAAAAGCATTGGGAACGTTATTATACTTCTTACTTGTTCTGAACTATATTGCGTTTTATCGTCATTAGAATCATCCTTGGATGTTAAAAATTGATCATCATTTATGATATTTAAAAGGTTTATAGAATCAACTTTTTTTTCAAATGTTTTTAATTTAGGTAAAATATCAATTGGTATTTCTTCATACTTGTCTTCATTCTCAGCAACTTTATCTGGAAACAATTCTCCCCATGTAAAATTAGCAGTGTCTTTTAAACTTTTTTCTACATATTCATCCATTACAGAGCATGCATCCCAAATCATTGCAAATTTTTCTCTATCAGGATCGTTTTGTAATTGATGAAGTAATCTAGACTTTAAAATTTCGTGTTGTTGTAATTGTACACCTCTATTATTCATGGCCTCAAACACTTTATTTTCATCAGTATTTATTGGCATTTCTGTAGCAATTAAGCGAATATTTTTAAAGATATATTCTGACAATCTATCTAAATTTATATCCTCTATTTCTTTACTATCGTTGTTAAAATAGGTTTCGATTGTTTTTTCAGCAGAAGAAATAGCTTTTAATTCCTCATTTTCAGAATTAGTAAGTATAAATTTATGTTTAGAAAAATACTTATTTGCAAAATCTCTTACAGAAAAATGTAATCGGCAATCAAAATTGTTAGTTGTATTATTTTCATTGCTATTTCCATTTGTATAAGTAAATTGCTCTAAACCTCCTCTGTTTAAAAATTTACTAAGCAACCACAATGTAGTAAACCTTTGTTGACCGTCTATTAAATCAAATTGCTTTTTGTTGTTTTTTATAACAACAATACCACCTAAGAAAAAAGGTTTCGTAGGGTCCGTTAGAAATGCATTTTTAATATCGCCTAATAAAGTATTTATTTGTTCCTCTCCCCAAACATATAGCCTTTGATACAAAGGAATATTAAACCTTAAATTATTAGAAACTACTTTGCTTAAAGTAATTTCTTCAGACTTAATATCAATAAGTTGCTCGTTACTTTCTAATAAGTCTATCATTTATCCAGTCTCTTTTATTTAACATGGTTTCTGTTTCTTTTTTGTAATACCACTTTACTGAATTGTAATAATTACCTCTTACACCTGAGAAATTTTCATTAGCATTATTCTGATATAAATTATTATCGGTAATACTAATTAAAAAATCAAACACTTCTTGTGGCTCATAACTCATATCAATTACATCTAATAAATTTTGTGATTGATCTCTTAATATTTTTATTATGGTTTGAGCAACAATGGCTTTTTGTCCTAAACGGATACTTCCTAAAAAATAATCTAAATACAAAGCAAAGTCATATAGTTTTTCTCCTTTAAATTGGTCATAAAAAGAAATAGAACAGAGTTTAAAAAACCCTTTAAGATAATTATTGATATTGGAGTAAATTGTTTCGTAAAAATAAATAAATTCATTATCTGCCTTTTCTACAAACAAATGGTTATACAATGCGGTATATTTTTCTGCATATAAGAAAAAGCCAATCCCTTTTTGTATGGGTTGTCTTAATGTAAATGGATAATCCTTCTCTTTTGTATTTAACCATAAAGAATTAGTTTGTAAATTCACACCTTTTTGCTCATCAAACACTAGGTTTGAAGCGAGTGTATTAAAAGCATTTGGGTACAATTTAACCTCTTTTACATAACTTTTTTTACTGTTTTTCTGAAACGTATTTAAAATAGCTATTTTTGACTCATATTCTAGCCATTTTCCTTTCCAATTTCTATTTCTCCATAAATAATTATCAAACAAATACTCTAGAAACTTCCCTTTGTTATTTGAATCCCATTTCCTTGCAAAAACAGCTTGAAGATCTTCACTATATTTCAATTCTCTTAAATGGTACGATTTTAAAAAATCAATAGCACTTAAAGGCACACCACGATTATTTTGGCTATCGAAAAAAGTAAATGCTTCATCTTCTGAAGGTGTTATAATAATTGTAAAAACTAATTTCTTTACAAGATCCTCAAAAAAATTCTTTATGAAACCATTATAAGAAACTAAATAGTCGTAGTTTTTCTTAATATTTTTATGTGAAATATTAGACTTATAATTTAAATTAAAAATGTCTTCTGAATAACCAGGAACACCAAATGCTTTTAGCATTAAAACTAAAGTAGTTATTCTTTGTTGTCCATCTATTATTTGATATTCATTATCTTTTTTATACAATAGAACAGAACCTAAATAATAACTATCTGTATTATCTTGAAAAATATTATCAGTAAAAAAATGATTTTTTAAATCGTTAAATAATTGGTCTATTTTTTCTTTATCCCACACATAAGGTCTTTGGTAGTCTGGTATTGTAATATTGTTTTTCCTTTTGAAAAAAGAATGAATATTAACTGTACCAACTAATGTAATGTCTTGTTCAACGTCTTTTAATACTCTCTCCATTACGCGTACAGATAATCATTTAGTTCATTAATAATTTGAGCTGTTTCATTTTTAAAGACTTTATCTAAGCGTTTTAATCCGCCATCGACGCTAAAAGGTGGTTTATTTAAATCTTCTAAAGTAATAATGGATTCTTTTTGAAGTTGTGCTTCCATTTTATCCAACCACTTTAATTGAATTTGATTCCAATTATGGGATGTTTTAAGTTTTGAAACTGCATTAGCGATACGTTCTTGGTGACTCACCAAGTCTTCTCCTAAAGCAGAGGTGCGTATGTGAGCAATAATATCTGCAACAATTTCTGTATTAGTAACTTCTTTATATGCCGTGTTTAGATTGTTTTTATTAAAACCCTGAGTATCTAGTATTAATCGTAACTCTTTTAATTCGGTACGTGTTAAACTACTCGGCTTTGTGCAAACAATGTTTAAAGCCGCAATTTCGTTTCTGTTATTATTTATAAATTCGGTAAAGGATTCTAAATAATCTTTAGGTTTTAAGTTTTTCTCGTAAGCACGAGACACCTCTTCTACATTATCTTCATGATCGCTGTATAATGTACCGTAATTTGAAGACTGTCCTTTTTCCCTGTCTAAAAACTCCCATAAATGACCGTAATCTTCTATAGTTTGGTTTACTTGCTCAATATCTATGGTTTTTAGTTTTTTGGCAAAATCTCTTACTGTGGATTCACCAGATAGTATTTCGAATTGTTCTTTTTGCTTTTCGTTAAACCCTGATATTTTACGCTGAATTTTGGCGATAATACGGTCTAATTTTACTTCTTTAATATAGTTATCTTCAATAATGGCAAGCTCTTCTACCAAATTAGCAAAGCTTTTGGTTACTAAAGGAGCAACAGGTTTCATGACTTGTTCTTTAGCCATGATTTCGGTAACACCAACACAATCGTAAATTTTAAAGACTTCTTTACCAATCTCGTCACAACGTCTGGTGGCGCGCCCAATCATTTGATCGTATAAAATACGTGAGTTTACCCGACGTAAAAATACCAGATTAGAAATACTGGGTACATCGATACCTGTAGTTAATAAATCTACAGTAACTACAATACTTGGATATTGATCGTTTTTGAATTTACGTAGCAAATCTTCTCTGTTATAAACTTCGCCTGTTATCTTAACAATAGCATCTTGATCGGCTTCTTCTCCTAATTCGTCAAACTCTTCATACAGCAATCTTACTATAGTATCTGCATGCGCATTGGTTGCTGCAAAAATTAGAGTTTTCCCTTTATTATCAGGTAATATTCCATAAGTTGAAATCAGCTCGTTTAAAATAACACGGTTAAAATTTTCCGTAATCACCTTGCGATTAAAACCTGTAATTTCCACCTTAATTTCGTCTTCGGTAACTCCTAGATCTTTAATTTCATTGGCTTCGGGATCATAAACTTTGACTTCATCACCTTTTTTCCAAACAATACCAGCTTTAGATAATGTAGTTTGAAACACATAAGGTGGTTCAAAATCTATTAAATAGCCTTCTATAACCGCTTGTCGATAAGAATACATAAAGACTGGATCTCCAAATATATCTTTGGTATGCAATGCAGGTGTTGCTGTTAAACCAATGCGATAGGCATCAAAGTAGTCTAATACCATACGGTATTTACTCTGAAAGTCGAGTTGGTCACGAAGAATTACTTCTTCTTCGTCCATTTCCTTATCTAACGTATAACCTCTATGCGCTTCGTCAACGACTATACAATCATAATCTCCAACACTAGGCGAATCATCGGAATATGCAATACGCTGCACCATGCCTTGTACGGTTGCAAAATGGATTTTAGTATCCAATTCTGATACTTTATCTTCTAAATCTTGTAAATCATAAATTTGAGCAAAGGTTTGTAAACTTTCAATATGTACTTCCTTGAAAGCATCGGACGCCTGTTTACCGAGCATACGTCTATCCACTAAGAACAAGATTCGTCTAAAACGCCCAGACTTAATTAAGCGATAACACATACCAATCATGGTACGTGTTTTACCTGTACCCGTAGCCATAGCTAATAAAGCACGTCTGTCTTCTATATTGGTAAGTATTTTTTGTTCTACGGCTTTAATCGCTACAACTTGATACGTTCTTAAACCTAAACCACTTGGGTCTGATAATAAATCGTAATCTGTTTTTTGAAGTTTTTCTACACCTTCGTTTTCATCATAATTTAACTTTTCAATTAAATCTCTAGGTGAAAACCAGTCTGGCAATGGTCTTGCTAAATTTTTCTGATCTCTTCCATCCCAAAACCAAATTCCAGAAGCTGTTTTAAATTGCTCCAAATATGGTCTTCCGTTAGTAGAAAACATAAAAGGCACATTGTAAGATGAATTATTTGAATGTTTAGGAAATGTAATATTATGATCATGAGTTACAAGCTCACTATATGTTTTAGCCTGCCCTAAATCGCTCATTACATTTTTAATATGCTTTTTAGCTTCGACAATACCAATAAGTTCTAAACCGTTAAATAAAGCGTAATCTGCCCATTTGGTTCCGCACCTCCATTCGGCAATAGCCATTTGTCTTCCCTTTTGAGGAAGTGTTTTCTTGGATTTATAATTTAAACTTGGTGTATCACATTCCCAACCCGCATCTCTTAATTGCTTGTCAATGCGGTCTCGTGTTTCTGCTTCGGTCTCTTCTGTTTTTTTTACTTTTGCAAAAGCTCGCTCTTTACGTTGTTGTTTTGCTTCTTCAGAAATTTGAGTTTGCTCTTTTATTTTCTGCTTATAACTATCTACTTCTTGCTTTAGAAGTTCCAACTCTTGTTCAAGTTCTTCTGCTCTAGAGTCTTCTAAAATAAACCAAGACTCTTGTGGTGTTGCATAATCTACAGAAACCTCCTCGTTTTCATAAACCTCAATAAACCATTTGGTTAAATAAAAGGCTTGCCTTAACATATACCTAGCCTCCGCCTGTGTACCTTCTCCTGAATGTGATGCTTTATTACCCGATTTTCTGATACTATGAAAAATAGAAATGATTTCGGAGGGCGTATCTGAATTATTAGCTAAAACAGCCAATCTACTCATTTGCTTATTATCGTAAGGCTCTTCTAATTGTTCAAAATCAATTAAAATACTAGCTAACTTTTCTGTGAGAATTCTAAGTTTTGCTAGTGTTGTACTCGGGTCTGAATAAGAATTACGTTCAGCTAGAATTGCTAAATGCATTAACCCTGGATATCCTTTTTCTAAAAAACTAAAATTTGTATTTATTTTCATTTAAAATACTAGAAATAGTTAATGAAAATCATGAAAGACTCAAATTACCATTCGACCTCTTTATAGATGCTCATTCTATTGATTATTTAAAATATAACGCTATCAATTTTAATTATTAAGGGAGACTCTAAATATAGCAACTTTATTAAAAACATAGGCTCTTCTGGTAAAAAAACAATTGTTTTTCGTACACTTAAAATAATGATATTCTTATCATAAAAAATAACAGCCTAACTACTAAGCAATTAACAAAACATATCAAAAAAGAATAAATTCACTCAAATATCAACCCAACACAAAACGACTAGCTACTAAGCGAATAATGAGACTTAATATGAACTCCTAAAAGTATGTTTTTTGACAATTAACTTTTGTTAACTTTCTTATCATCTAATCTTCATCAAAAAAATACTCATGAATATCAATAACATCCCCTCTTCCCATTTGAACCAAATCTTTTGTTTCCTTTAAAAATATACCTAAAGACCTTTCGTTATAGACCAATTTCATTTCGGAAGAATAATCGGTGACTACATACATATCCCCTTCTAACTTAAAAAATGGTACGATAAGTTTACTCTTAACTTTAATCCCTTTATTCACAACTTTACCTGACATTAACGTCTCTCTAAGTGAGGCTTCGTTCTTTTCTTCTGAAGATACTTTTACATATGCAATCATCATTCTCATCCATTCAGCTGTATCAACGAGATACCATTTTATTTTTTCGAAATCTATACCGCTTTGATTAATCCAACCATGACTAGTAAACCCGAATAAAACTTGCTTTTTACCGTCTAAAACAGGATCCATACTAGGGTTAAATTCTTGTATTTTATATGTTATAACCGATGTTGCAGACATATCTTTTAACTTTTTACCGTTAAAAGAAAGTGTTTTTAAAGAAAAACTCTCTAATTCTGGATTATTAGCTAGAACCCATTGAGTTGCCGTTAATTCTGCCTGTTCCTTCATCTGTTCTACAGCAGCTATCCCTGCTCCAATTGCCAAGAGTCCACCTGCAACAGCGGCTACGGCTGCTCCATCTTTTTGAGCAGTTACTTGTTTGGGAATTAAAAATGTGATAACAATACCAAGTAATAATAGTTTTTTCATAATAAATTTGATTTCGGTTAGAGAAAGTGCTTAAATAAAACTTAAGCACGTTTTTATTTAATGATTTCTCAAACTTAGAATTTTTATAGAAGGAAACTTTACGGGAAACCGTAAAACAGGAAATAATTGGAAAACTTTGATAAATAAGTTCCTTTTACTTTCTGAAATATTATATCGAATCTTAGTGGATTTATATTTATTTACAATCTATTCGAATCGTTGGTAAATTGGCGTCGAACCGTTGGTAAATTGGTGTTGAATCGTTGATGGACTATTCGAATCGTTGGTAAATTGGTGTCGAACCGTTGATGAACTATTCGAATCGTTGGTAAATGGATGTCGAATCGTTGATGGACTATTCGAATCGTTGGTAAATGGGTGTCGAATCGTTGATGATCTATTCGAACCGTTGGTAAATTAGTGTTGAACCGTTGATGAACTATTAGAATCGTTGGTAAATAGGTGTCGAACCGTTGATGAATCATTCGAATCGTTGGTAAATGGGTGTCGAACCGTTGATGAACTATTCGAATCGTTGGTAAATTGGTATCGAACCGTTGATGATCTATTCGAATCGTTGATGAACTATTTGTTTTGTACTGACATATGGCAACATAATTATAAACAGTTATGTATAAAAATGACAAAGTAACCAAACGTTACTTAAAAGATGAATTCTTTCTCGATCAAACGTTTGTTAACGTAGATCACGCCAAAAAAGCTGCAAAAAATGCAATTAAATTGTACAACCAAATAAGATTACATTTACCTTTAGACTATAAAACACCAAATATGGTATATCAATTATCAGCGTAAAATCAATTTTAACCTTTAGCCATATTTCAGGACAAGACATAAAACCCCAACAAAATGAATTTACCTAAACTCCTTTTCCTTTTAATAATAATGTCAAGTTACAACTTGAAAGCTACTAACTACTATGTATCAAATTCTGGCCTAAACTCAAATACAGGATTAAGTCAAAGTGATGCTTTTTTAACTATTCAACATGCTGCAGATCTTGTTATTGCAGGAGATACCGTTTTTGTAGAAAATGGAATTTACGTAGGTTTTGACTTAAGAAATGTAAGTGGCACAGCAGCAAATCCTATTGTTTTTATGGGAACCGGAAACAGTGTATTAATAAATCAAAGTGGTGCAATAAGAAACGATGGTATTAACATTGAGAATGCTAACTATATAATAATCGATAGCTTTATTGTTAACGATATGCTAGTAAATGGTAATGGAATACGAGTGGTAGTCTCTAATAATTGTATTGTTAGAAATTGTGCTTGCGACAATAATGCAGAACGAGGAATTTTTACAGCATTTACAGACGATATTCTAATTGAATACAATGTTTGTACTAACTCAATCGATGAACACGGAATTTATGTCTCTAATAGTTCAGACAGACCTATAGTTAGGTATAATGAGTGCTATGGTAATAATAATGTTGGAATCCATTTAAATGGAGATTCATCTGCAGGAGGAGATGGAATAATTAGTGATGCCTTAATCTACGGCAACAATATTCATGATAATAATGGAGCTGCTGGAATAAATATGGATGGACTCCAAAATCCTACAGTCTATAATAACCTTATATACAATAATCATTCCGCTCAAGGAATTTCACTTTTTCAACAAGATGGAGCCATTGTAACTAATGGTGCCAAAATATATAATAATACCATTATTGTGCCTTCTGATGGTAGATGGGGAATACTAGTTCAAAACGGAGCTAATATTAATACTGAAATCTATAATAACATCATCATTAATCAGCATGCTTGGAGAGGCTGTATTGCTATAAATGATACTGATATGTTTACAAGCGATAACAATATATTGAACGATAAAATGAGTAATAATGGAGATGGTTCTACTATTAGTTTAGCCGCATGGCAAGCATTAGGGTTTGACACAAACTCTCTATTGGCTAACGCCATGAATTCCATATTTGTTAACCCAACATTAAATGATTTTAATTTGGTAACAGAATCTCAGGCTATTGATGCTGGCACCAACCTTGTAAGTACAATAGTTACGTATGATATAAATGGAAATACAAGACCTACAGGAATAAATTATGATATAGGAGCTTATGAATTTGACAGTACTCTTTCTACAGATAACAATGCAACTATATTCAAAGGTATTGCCGTTTATCCTAATCCAACTAGTGGCATAATAAACACGAAAATTAAAAACTTAAATAATATTATTTTATATGATATAACAGGTCGTTTTATTAAAATGATTGAACCAAAATCAATGATTGATTTAACTGAATTACCAAATGGCATTTATCTATTAAAATTTATATCAAATGAAAGAGAGTTTATAACAAAAGTTATAAAGGAGTAATACATTGGGTAACACCGCATATAATTAATGACTTGTGTAACCACTTACGAAAATCCTATCTATTTTCTATTCGGTTTACATTCGCGAAAATAGGTGCTTAAAACACGTAACAAACCATATACATAAGGGTTAGGCAACATTAAAAACGACAACGCTGTACTCAAGAACTTAACGCAACAAATCTAAATTAATAGACAAACCAAAAGAATTATGAAAAAGTTAAAAATACTATTATTCGGTCTATTAATTCTAAATGTATCTTGTTCCTCTATAACCAATAAACAAAACAAAGGAAATGTGGTTCCCGAAAATTTTGAATATGAAACGAAATTTACGACATTCAAATCAGTTATGATTATACCATTTGAAATAAATGGAGTTACCAAAAATTTTATTTTTGATACAGGTGCTGATTATTCCATTATTCAAAGAGATTCGATGATTGGTAAAACTAACAATTATGGAGGAGCCTCTAAACGTAAAATGAGATTAGGTAGTGAGATTGTATTATCGATAAAAATTAATAATATAGATTTTACTAATACGTTCGCTCTAAATGGAGATATGAAAGGTCTTAAAGAGCAAATCCCCAATTTTGGAGGAATAATTGGACAGTCAATTATAAAAAAAGCCAATTGGCTTATTGATTACCCTAACAGAACGATAAAATTATCTAACAAAAATATAGTGGACAAAAATTATGAAACCATTAAAAGAAAAATAGAAAAAGGTTCTCCTTATACATACATTACAATCAATAAAACTGAATATAAAGTAATGGTAGATTTTGGTTCATCACAAGATTTTAATATTCCTAAGGAATCTAAACTCGCTAAAAAATTATTAATACAACATAATTTTTCTGACAATGAAAGAGAGAGATATACTCTTGGTGGTCTTCAAAAACTAAAGGAAAAAGTTGGAATATTGCCTATAATCAAATTAGGGAATATAAAGTTTGAAAATGTCAAAACAACCATAAATTCAGCAAAGGAAGCAAAAATCGAAATTGGATTTTTCAAAGATGCTAAAATCTATATAGACAACATAAATGACAACTATAAAATTAAAAAATAGAGCAGATAGTAAAGCTTACAACACCGTTTATAATTAATTGCTTTGGCAAGTGCTTATTTGGAAAATTCCTTCGGAATTTTCTCGCGTTCGTTTTTGTTTACTTAATTAGTTGCTTAAACACGCAACTAACCATACACAAAACCGTTGGCAAATATAAATAAGGCTTAGTGTAAAGGATGTCCCTTATCATACATTAAGTACTGATAAATATTTTACTTAAAACTTTAACCCTAAAGTAGCTTGTTATTTTCTACCACATCCTAGTATACCTTTGTCGGACCATGTAGTATTTTGATTAGTAACCCAACGTATATTATTTGTAACTTCGCTTACCCAAACGAATTGAAATGCACTTAATTATTTCTAAGCGGTGCAGTACGAGTTTGAGATAAATGATAATTTGAAATTTAAATAATGGCAATAATATACTGTACCCAAAAATTTGAAACTGTAGTTGGTAAATCACGTATAGTTAAATCGGATAAATCTTCTCCTCTTGGTAATTGGAACGCTAATGTGTTTATGGTTAGCAGGAAAAATTGTGTAATACTAATGAATGATGTTTCTTATTATTCTGTGATTTTAATTGATTTTAAAAAAATTGATTTAATGAATTTCCATGAAGTATTTGCTGAGCGCTTTTTTAAGCAATTGGAAAATGATGAGATAAGCTTTCCATCTAAATTTACAGACAAAATCACGAAAGAGTTACAGCCTGTTTTTTTAACTACCAATAATAATAGAAAGGTATTGGGCGCTATACAAGATGCCACCCTTGATATGAAGAGATATATTACCGAAGACTATAGTGACAATATTGATTATATAGACGTTGACGAATTGAATTCCAATATTAATGAAAAGATTATAAGCGTTCTTGGTAAAAAGAAACGTGGTTATGGGTATCCTAATGATGCAATACAGGAGTTGTTGAATAAGTTTTGTGCGTAGCAGATTGGTATTGAGTTTTAAATCTCGTTTATAAAAAAGTAATAGCGCTCAATTCTATTATTTCGATCCTGCTTGGTTGTGTTTTGCTGTAAAGAAGGAAATAGTATATAGTCAATAAATTTAATTAAAAAATAAAACATTTGCCAACAATGTATAAAAATAATTACTCGATTTTGGGCTTAACCAAAGGTAGTTGCAAGTTTATTACGTCTGATTTTCCTGCGGAAAATCCTCGCACGTAATGAACTGCCCCCCAAAAGTTAGACACTATTTGAGGGTATTATTATGGGAAGAAAACTCAATTTTAGATTCTGAAAAACTTGAAGATTAAAATGTTATTAAAAAATAAACATAAAACTTCCCGCCGAACTAAATCAGCATTTTTTTATAAACGATTAGAAAGTTCTCGTTTAGATGAACATAAACAAATCTTCATCATCAAAAGTTGATGCTGTAATTAAAGTTCTTGGTTCATTTTTTTTACTCTTTTTAGAATTTAATAATCTTCCAAAATTAAGTTTCTCTAATCGTTTTTTTAATTCTTTTAATGTTTTCATGGCGCAAATCTTTTTCTTGTTATAAATATACGGTGCATGCACTATATTTAGATTTAAAAAAACCTAAAAACCAAAGAGTTATCATTTTTTTAACAATTATATATTATATAATTTACATTACCTATCCTTGTAAATATAATGGATATATTAAATAGAATAATTAGTAAAACTCAATAGCATAAAATCGATTTATTATTCTTTTTAGAGTATAGCTTCAAAATCAAATTTTAGACAAAAAATATGTGAAAAAACTTGCAAGTTTCAATCTTAAAATCTAAATTTATTTTTTATTATTTCACTTATTTAGTGAACACAAAACCGAACACGTTTTGGAACACGATTTAAAATATAGTAGTTTTTAAATAATTGACTATCAGTTATTTAAAATTTTATGATTTTCTTATTTGTAAATTCATAACTCGGAGGTCATGGGATCGTGCCCCATTCTCGCTACAAGTAAACAAAGGGAAAGCCAAGAATTTTATTCTTGGCTTTTTTTATTTTGCTAAAACATTTGGCACTTTTTTCGCCCATTAATACAATTAGCACCAATTTATATCGAATTCTATTAAATAGATATAACGATTATATTAATTCCTTAGAATAACAAAAATCACCAGGTAAACCGCCAGTATCCAAAACAAATTCTTGACTCGTCCCCTTCCTTCAAGTACCTCTGCCCTATTAAAACACTTTGGATAGTCATTGTTTAAGCAGCAGAAGACGACCGACCAGTTTATATTTTATTATTGTTATTTCCCAAAATTAAGATAGAGTTCCTATTAGTTTTTAAAATGATTTAATCTACAGAGGCTGTTTCTGGTGGAGTTAACAAATTAAAAAACTGATCTAGCTTTGGAAGAATAATAATCTCAGTTCTACGATTGGATGCTCTACCTTCTGAAGTTTCATTTGTTGCTTTAGGCACATATTCTGAACGTCCACCAGCTGTCATTCGTCCCGGTTGCACATTAAAATTAGTTTGCATCAAACGCACTATTGCTGTGGCTCTCTTGGTACTTAAATCCCAATTATCTTCTATACAATCTGTATGCATAGGAACTGTATCTGTATGTCCTTCAACAAGAATATCCAACTCTTTGTGATCGTTCACTATCTTTGCTATTTTTCCTATTACCGCTTGCGCAGATTCATTAATACTATAACTTCCAGATCTAAAAAGCATTCGGTCTGATAAGGAAACATATACAACTCCTTTCTTTACCTCAATGCTTATATCTTCATCATCGAAATCATCTAAGGATCGTTTCAAATTCATCACTAATGCCAGATTGAGAGAATCTTTTCGTTGCATAGAACCTGTTAAATCTTTAATATAAGTGTTTTGCTCGTTTAAAGCCTCCAAAGACTTCTTAATACTCTCTGCACCAAACTTGCTTACTATAGAAAGGTCTGAAAGTCTATCTAACAGATTGGTGTTCGTGCTTTTAAAATAATCCCCCTGCTTTTCTAGAGCCTTCGATTTATTTTTCTCATTGGCTAGATTATTTTCTAGCACTAGGAGCTCGTTGGAAGTAGTTTTAAGTTCGTTGGAAGCGGTTCTAAGTTCCCCTTCGCATAGGTCTGCTCTGTTTTGAAGTTCTGTATATTTTTTTTGACTTACGCAAGATGTTAATAACGTAAATATTAAAATATTAATAAGTGTTATAATTTTCATTTTTTATGCTTTATAGTTCATACAATGTTATACAATCATTTGGTGTTTATTATGATAAAGAAATAGTTAAAAAGCTTATATACTTTTTAGAATAGAATCAAAAAGTAATGAGATTAGATTCCTATAAATAGGTTTTTGAAAACGGAAATCCCTTAATCTAGACTCTATACTCGTAAAATTCAATATTAGAATTCATTAAATTCCGTAACAAAAAAGTTATTGGCATCTTTATTGTTCACGAAGTATACACCTTTACCCAAAATATACTCCATATTTTTTTTGTCTACATCTACAGTAAACCCTCTTTTTGTAGGTTCAAATTTAAAGCTGTCACTTGGAGATTTTATATATCTTAAAACAATGTAACTGTCATAATCACCATCGGCATACTTATCAATATAAATTAATTTAGTAACATGCTCTGGGGTGTAAATTGCAGTTTCATCTATCTTTCCTTTATCCTCCTCAGCAAATCTTATTTTAGATTTTTTAGTTTCATATACTGTCATTTTATAAGGAATGGTCATTCCATCCATGGTTTCTATATTCACGGTATAGTTAGTAGTGGTTTCTGTTTTTTGTTCTTCTTGTGCATTTATATTGGTTACTGTTAAAAACAGCAACATCATTACCACAATTTTTATTGTTTTCATAAATGCTACAAAACTTAGTCTAAATATTTTTTTCATCTTCTTGTTTTTTTTAATTATTTGCTTTGATATTTTATTTATAACTCTCCATTTATCTTTTAAAGCATTATTTTTTATGGGAATAAAAGTTATTAACGTCTGTCTCCTGCAAGTGTAGGCAATATGACTATTAATGCTAATACTAAAAAACAAATGAATTAAACCGTCTTTACTATAAGCGAAAAGATCTACAAACCAACTCATTACTGGTACGAATGCAACTTTAATAGGACAAAACTCTCACAGAGTTTACATTTACTAATTAATTAGATTCAGATTATAGTTTAATTTTGACAAAATATTTACTGCCAATACTTAAAGGTTTAATTCTTAATTTAATAACAAAGGAACTTATATAAGTCAATGTTACCCATGACCTAGATCAGTCATCTTTTAATAACGCAGGTCTTTTTGTTTTGATTCTACTACATATTTGCCATAATGGTTTAGCTTGGTAACTTTTCTTATCTTTTGTACTCTAGATTAATCATAAGTGTGACTAAGTCTTCTTTACTTTTTCTAACCTTCATTAGATTTACTAATCAGCCTTTTTCTAAGTCTCTATACCCTATCACGAACAGGTAAAATAATGCGTGTTTCATAATATTAATTTTTTTTATGATTGTTGGGCAAAGTAACGCCTATATTATTGCAGGCAAGCTGACCCAGGTCATCTTAAATAATTGGATGGTACTTCATCTTTGTAGTATCGAATTTCTATAGTTATTTTATTATGTACGGATGAAAAAACAGATTGGAATATTTATGAAAATTCACAAAAGCGGGTTTTAAAGTTGAACCTTTCTGTTTTAATTTCATTAGATTAAAGTTGCTTTATAAAACCTCTCTTACTATCTATACTAATTAAGAGAAATTTCGTAGCTGAAATTCAAATAAAATATTGCAAAAAATAAATGATTATGGATTACTTCTTAATCGCTACTATCTTAGTACTCTTATCGGCTATTCTTGGATATATCAATGTACGCTTCTTTAAACTACCCAATACCATAGGTTTAATGCTAATTACAATCCTATTTACTTTAGCTGTATTTGTACTTAGTTATTTAGATGAAACCTTGCTAGATGTTGAAAAATATATTATTACCCAAATAGATTTCAAAATATTATTGCTAGACGTCATGTTAAGTTTTCTTCTTTTTGCGGGAGCACTCCACACCAATTTTAAGGAGCTCAAAATTCAACGCTGGCCTATTTTTACATTTTCAACATTAGGTGTTTTGACATCAACTTTTTTAGTTGGCACTTTTATGTTTTTTGTGCTTAATATGTTTCATATTGATGTAATTTATATTAATTGTCTGTTATTTGGGGCACTCATTTCTCCAACGGATCCAATTGCGGTATTGGGAATTCTTAAGAAGGCAGGTGTTCCTAAGAAACTAGAAACAAAAATCGTTGGAGAATCATTATTTAACGATGGCGTGGCTGTTATCGTATTTATTACGCTATTTCAAATCAATTCTTTGGGAGTGGAAACAGTTGAAGCTTCTGATATTTTGGAGCTGTTTGGAAGAGAAATTATTGGAGGTATTCTTTTAGGGTTGGTTTTAGGATGGCTTGCATATCAATTAATGAAAAAAATTGATGATTATCAAATTGAAGTCATTATTACACTTGCAGTAGTAATGGTTGGTACGGTAATAGCTCAAAAATTTGATTTTTCAACGCCATTAACAATGGTAACGGCAGGACTTCTTGTTGGTGATGACCGTGTAAGAAAAAGTACAATGTCTGAACAAACCGAAAATTATGTGGATAAGTTTTGGGAATTGATTGATATGCTTTTAAATACCATTCTTTTTGTATTGATAGGTATGGAAATACTTGTACTTGCTTATGATATCAGTTATATGTTCGCTGGATTGTTAGCAATTCCCATTATTTTGATAAGCAGGTTCCTTTCCCTATTGCTCCCAATAAACTTTTTTAAGAAGAAACTGAATTTTGACCCAAACACGAATTTAGTAATGACTTGGGGTGGACTGCGAGGCGGTATATCTATTGCATTGGCTTTGAGCTTAACGGAATCGATGAATAGAGAACTATTTCTATTTATTACTTATGGTGTCGTGGTATTTTCAATACTAGTGCAAGGGCTTACCATGGAAAGTCTAGTTAAAAAACTTTCCAAAACCAAAACTAATCCTTGATTGGATACCCTTCGAGTACTTCTACTCTCTTAAAACACCAATAGACACTGTTTTTTTTTAGACTCGGCAGTTGGCTTAGGTCATTGCAAAAAAAATTGCCCTAAACCATTTTGTCGGTTTAGGGCAATTTTCTAAAAGAAGTCTATTTATTATTTAATTTAAATGTGAGCGCAACATCCAAGCGGTTTTCTCATGCTGTTCCATCAACCCGGTAATATAATCACCGATGCCCTCAGCTTTCCATTTGTCTGCTATAGGCTGTATTTCTTCCCGAATAAAAACAATAATGCTTTCGTGATCTTCCAATAATTCGACAAATATACCTTAGCTATCATTTTTACCTTTTGTTTTTTCAGTAAGATGAGTCAATTGGGAATAGTCTTTTAAAGTTGCGGGTACATAATGCCCTATTGCCCGTATTTTTTCTGCTACGGTATCAACAACTTTTTGTTGCTCTTCATACAATGTTTCAAGGTAAAGATGTGCCGCATGAAAACCGGAACCTTCAATGTTCCAATGAAAATTCAAGGTTTTTCAATAGAGTACAAATTCATCTGCGATTGCCCATCTGTTTTCTGCAGAAATTCCTATGTTCGCTGTTTTAATTTTTTTAAGTTTTATAATTAATAATACATCAAAGGTAGATTGCATTTAATGTGCTGACACTGATATATATTAGCATAGACTATTTTTTATAAACTTTAACAGAATAATAATAATAATAATGTTTTGCCACTTTTTTATTAATCTTCAATTTCTTTCCCCGTAGCAAACGGTTCCATATCTTCTGAAATAATATTTTCTGTAACGTGGTTGATGTAATTGCTCATTGCTTTAAGAGAAACACCAACAATAACATCCATTACCTGCTCAGGTGAAAAACCTGCATGGTAAAAAGCATCTAAATCTGATGCTTCAAGATGACCTCTGTTCACCGTTATTTTTTCAGTAAATGTTACCAGCGCATTCAACTTTTTATCTGTAACAGGCAATTGTTTACGAATCTCATTGATGGTTTTAGACGGTATTCCATTTTGTTTTGCTCCTCTAGTATGTGCTGCAATACAGTACTGACATTGATTGACCACACTTGAAGACAACAAAATTAAGTTTTGCTCGCCCTTAGTGAATGATGTTTTAGCGAAAAAGGTTTTGCTTAGATTACTATACCCTTCCAACGCAGCAGGAGAACCCGCCATGTATTTAAATAAATTGGAAATAGCTCCGTTTTGTTCCTTCACCTTGGTGAGTATTTCCTTGGAAGCCTTAGGCGCCGTTTCGATAGTATGTTTTGTGAATTGTTTCATGTTTTATTTTTTATTATGATTATTTATGAAAAATCAAATCTTACAAGACCTCTTTCATGTGTTTATAATTTGTTTTTACCATTTCTAAAACCTCATCCATTCTTCCGCTCAATATCATTTTGCTCATAGACAAAGCATATCCTTTCATTTGGTCAAATTCCATTTTTGGAGGCATCGCTAATGCTTGCGGGTTGGTGAATACACTTACTAAAACTGGACCATTGTGAGCAAAAGCTTCTTCCAGAGATTGCTTTACATCTTCAGGTTTTGTAACCGAAATCCCTCTGAATCCCATGGCTTCTGCTATCATCTCGAAATTAGGATTCACCATATCGGTTTCATTATTAGGCAAGCCTTCTACTTGCATTTCCAATTGTACCATTCCCAAAGAACGGTTGTTAAAAACAATTAGTTTTATAGGCAGGTTGTATTGTTTGATGGTTGCTAAATCACCCAATAGCATAGAAAGACCGCCATCACCACAAAATGCAACAACTTGTCTTTCAGGATAGGCTAATTGTGCTCCAATAGCCATAGGCATGGCATTTGCCATTGAACCATGATTGAAAGAGCCCAACATGATTCGCTTTCCGGTACCGTTAATGTATCGTGCACCCCACACACAACACATACCTGTATCTACGGTGAAAACAGTATCGTCATCTGCCATTTTATCAATGGTAGATGCCACATATTCGGGACTAATATGATGTTCAAACCCCTCATCTTTTACATAGACATTCAAGTTTTCTTTCACTTTTTCATAAAAGTCTAATTGAGCATCTAAGAAACTGGTATCTTCTTTTTCGTTTATTAAGGGTAACAGTGCCGCAATGGTATCTGTTATTTTTCCCGTTAATCCCAGTTCTAATTTTGCTCGTCTGCCCAATCGTTCTGGTTTTTCGTCAACCTGAATAATTTTGTTTTTTACCGGCATAAAATGTTCATAAGGAAAATCAGTTCCTAGTAATATCACCACATCCGATTCATGCATAGCGTGAAAAGCAGATGGAACACCTAGTAAACCTGTCATCCCTACTTCGTAAGAATTGTTGTGCTGCATACCCATTTTTCCACGGAAAGAATACCCGATGGGTGCTTTTAGTAATCCTGCTAATTTTATAATATCATCATGAGCTTCCCTTGCTCCAATACCACAGTAAATAGAAACTTTTGGATGCTTATTAACTAAGTTGGCTAGTTTTTGCATCTCATTATCCGATGGTCGTAAAATGGTTTCGCTATGATAATTATACATGGACGTTGCACTTTCTTCAGCAGGCATGGCAGATACATCACCAGGTAAACCAAATACAGCAACTCCTTTTTTATGAACAGCATTTTGAATGGCCGCTTGTAACATACGTGGTACTTGTTTTGGCGTGCTGGCCAGTTCATTGTAAACACTACAATCATCAAATAATTTATAGGTATTTGTAGCTTGAAAATAATCGACACCAAATTCAGCCGTAACAATGGTTGATGCAATGGCGATAATAGGAACTCCTGAACGGTTGGCATCATAAAGTCCATTTATTAAATGTACATGACCAGGTCCGCTGCTTCCTGCACAACATGCTAGTCCATCCAGTTCTGCTTCTGCAGCAGCGGCATAGGCACCCGCTTCTTCATGGCGAACATGAATCCATTTAATTTTTCCACTTCTTCTTACCGCATCATTCAGTTCGTTTAAGCTATCACCCGTTACGGCATAAATTCTTTTTACGTTGTTGTTGACCAGCATCTCTACGATTTGGTCTGCTACTTTTTTTCCCATGATTGTTGTTTTATGTTGAAAGATATTAAGCTACAGGTTCCTGAATTAATTCTAGTAATTTAAAAGCATCTCCGTCAAATTTATTACCGTTTATAAAAAAAGATGGCGTACCATTAACACCGCTGCGAATACCACTTTCAAAATCAGTATCAATTTTTTCTGCGATACTACTTCGTTGCATATCCATTTTGAATTTTTGAATATCCAATCCTAAATTTTCTGCTCGTTCAACAAAATCGTTGGGTTGTAAATATTCTTGATTTTCAAAAATACTGTTGTGCATTTCCCAATATTTTCCTTGTAAAGCTGCAGATTCTGCAGCTTTAGCAGCCTCACGAGCGTTTGTATGTATTTCTGATAAAGGGAAGTTACGAAAAACAAATTTAATTTGGTCACCAAATTCTTTCATTATTGTTTCTATAATTGGGTGTGCAGTACCACAGTGGCCACATTCAAAATCGCCATATTCTACAATTTCCAACTTGGCGTTTAAATTTCCTTTGATGTGGTCGTTATGATTAATTTCGGGATGTAAACTCATTTTGCTTGTATTTATTTATTTATTTATTTATTTTTTCGAGGGCATCTAAAATACCATCAGCTCCTGGATTAATAGCGGTTGGGGAAACGTAACTCCATTCAATAACGCCCTCTTTATTGATCACAAATAATGCTCGTTTGCATTCGCCTTCAGTTTCATCATAAACACCATAAGCCTTTGATATAGCACCTTTCGGTTCAAAATCAGCCAATAACGGAAAGTGCAAATTCCGAGATTTACCAAATGCCATATGGCACCATTTACTGTCAACCGATATACCTAATATTTCAGCATCATATTGTTTAAAATATTTTAAAGTTTCATTGTATAATGCCATTTGGTCACTACAAACCGGACTCCAATCTGCTGGATAAAATGCAAGAATTACATTTTTGCCAATCATTTCAGATAATGATATTTTTTGGTCTGGGGTGGCATACAATGTGAAGTTAGGTGCGCTATCGTTTTTCTGTAACATATTTTTTATTATTAAAAATTTTTGATGAAGCCTTTGCTTTCATGTTTATTTACACATACTTCGGTTAAAAGCATTAGTTTTAAAAATGATTTTATCGTTGCTTGTGCATAATGCTAAAAACTTCTGATACGCTCTGCAACAGGGGTAATGATTTTGTCTATTTTTTAGATTTGGCTTTAAAAGGACTAAACACTGTTAGATAAGGTCTTCAATTCGTATTCAACAACCAAATCCCTTTAAGAATTAGTGCTTAAAACCTTTTGCCCACTCCTTAAGTTTATCTAATGGCTCATTAAAAAAAGAGTCGTGATGATCTTCATCCTCTTCGCCTACAGGTAAAATATGTTCAAAATAAGTGTTTTTTAGAATTCGCTTTAAAACACTTTCTCCTGGGAATGGTTTATAATCATTTAAAGCCTTTGCTGCTTTTAATAGCTGACGTATATCGTATTGGCCAGCAGCAATATCTGGCACCTGTTTATTAAGATTCAGTAATTTATAAACAGCTATTCTAGCAGTTCTTACCGAAGTTTCTACGGTAAATACAACATCGTTATGCGTTTCTACAAACTGACCTACAAGTGCTAGGTTCTTAGAACCATTAGGCACTATCTCTGGTCTGTCTCCTGCTGCTCTAGGCATAAATTGAGAGGTTATGTAAGGCATGAAGCTTGTTTTAACAATTGTGTTTGCAATAATAGAATCTATTTGATCTTCTAAACCGATATGAAAACATAATTCAGATAAAATTTCATTTCCTGTACTTTGCGGCATTGTTTTTTTATTATAATTACCGTCTTTATCCATATATAAAGCATACACCCATATAACCAAAACATCTTCTGGTTGATCCGGGAAGTGCGGTTGGCGATTAATGGTAAAACTCATTAGCCAGTTAGAATCGGTGATAGACACAATTCCTCCGGTAGCAGCTTTTCCAGAATAAGGATCGTTTACACAGTATTCCTTAATTTTTTTCGTTAAAGCTGAAGGGCGACAAGTTAGTGTAGCAGATTCCCAAGAAGATTTTTCAATAGCGCTACAGAATTTTTCAGGTTTACCAAATTCCGTGGATTTTGTTGCTAAGTTTTTCCATAGTTGCCACCCTGAACTCTGGCCACTTTTTATACTATCAATTGCTTTAATGGGTGCATTTGTATTATCACCATATTGGGTATCTTCTGTCATAGAACCTGTAGTGACAATAACAAAATCGTTTTCGGTTATAGGAATCTTTATTTCTTTATCTTTTTGTTGCGCAATTATTCCTCTAACAATTTTGCCTTCTGTATTGATCCTAATATCTAGATCATTAACCAAGGTGTCAAACTGAATTTTAACACCTTTTGATTTTAGATGCTCTGTTAATGGCTTTACGAAAGTATCATATTGATTGTATTTTGGAAACACCAAACATGACAAGTCTTTAAAGCCGTCTATAAGATGTAAAAAACGGTGCATATATAATTTACATTCTAGTAAACTGTGCCAGTTTTCAAAAGCGAACATGGTACGGAATAAAGTCCAAAAGTTACTTTTCAAAAATGACTCACTGAAATAACTTTCAACGGTCACATCATCTAACTCTTCCTTCTTTTTTAGTAAAAGCTTTACAATAGCTAATTGATCTAGTTTGTCTAAACCAAATTTGCTAAAATCTTGTATTTCCCCATTATTATGAATTAATCTAGCTTTTGAATAATTAGGGTCGTTATCATTAAGTAAACGAAATTCATCTAAAACACTATAAGGTGCAGGCATTTCTAAAGCAGGAATATCCTGAAATATATCCCATAGGTTCTCATAAGTCATTTCCATTTCTCTACCACCTCTAACAAGATAGCCGTCCTTAGCATTTCCCGAACCGTCAAGAGAGCCCCCTTCTACAGATAGTTTTTCAAGAAAAATAATGTTTTCACCTGGGATATGACCATCTCGTATAAAATAATATGCAGCAGATAGACCAGCGATACCACTACCTACAATATACACTTTACTGTCTTTAAAAGGTTTAGGTGGAATACCCTTATTACGTTGGTAGTTACCTGTAAGATCAGTAAAAGGCATAGGTTGATCTTTAGAGTTAGATACTATTTCTTTGCTTGCATCTGGCGCATGTTCTACATTGCCTGGGAAAGGAGATGCGTTTAATACTTTATCGAATTTTGTTGTTATTTTTTTCATTTTTTTATTTTTTTCGAAAAACAAAACTGCTTGTATATAGTTTAATTAGCTTTCCTGTTACTGTATTATGGTACTACTCAAGATCATGAGAAAACTTTAGTTCATCTGGAAATTCTCTAAATCATTTCTTAAACATTTTCCTTAAATATTTATTAAAGGACTTTACCTACTTTTTTAAGATGAATTCCTAGAAATATTCGGAAGCATCCTGCAGTTATTAAGGCAAAAGCGGTCACGTACACAATACTTAAACCTGTAAAAAGTGGATTTGCCAATAGTAAAAAGGAAAATAAAAGGGTGATAAGGCTCCAGAACAATAACATGCCCCAACCAAGCGTTCCAACAGATTTTAGCTGAAAGGAAAGCCCTATGGACAAAATGCTTTGAAACAATAACCAAAACCCTATATAGAGAGGTAAAATAGCCATGGTCATTAACGGGTGGGTCAAGAGTAATATGCCTATGATCAAATCTATAAAGCCTCCAAGCAAATACCAGCCCCAATCTTTCATTTTATTTTTATTGGAAAAGGAAAAAGCAATTTGAATTACTCCTGAGAGAAAGATTAATACACTAAAAATAATACTCAATGTAATGTAACTTTCCAAAGGAGTCTTCATTACCCAAAATCCTGCAAAAAGATATAGAATACCTAGTAAAATTGATATCCACCAGTTTTTTACGGCCATTTGCCCTGAATTTAAATTTGTTGTTGTCATAATATTACTTTTTAAGATTGATGAGTGTAGTACCCAGCTCATTTGTGTTGTGGGTAAACTCCAGTATTTTATATAGAGATGTTAAATGACGTAGGTCATTCTGAAAAAAAGTTTAAACGGAGTATTTAAATTTTAATAATATCGGTTGGTGTTTCTACCAAAATAGTAATGTTGCCTCTTAATGCTATAGGTTGTTTCATTATTTCAGGACTATGTTGTATCATTTTCACCCAGTCATTAGTTGAAAAATTGTGATGTTTAAAATGAGATATGTATGCAGGATGTTCCTGATTTACTAAATGCGTCAACGCCATATTCAGTCTGCCTGCAAGTTCCACTAGTTGTGTTCCTGTTAGCTTTGTTTTTAGAATATCGATTTCTTGGATTTTTAACCCTTTTGCTTTAGCATACGCTAAGGTTTGTTTTGCTCTAACCGATTTAGAACTGTAAAACAGCGTTATTTGTCTATTAGATGTCGCGATTTCTCCCATAGGATTATAGGATATTCTTTATCTGTTTTTCATTAACATAGCTTTCAACTAATTCCTTTAAGCTGTCTAAATACTCCTGCATCACCACTTTATCAATCTGTGGATGTTTGTTAATAGGCAACGTTACAGGATTTTCATCTAAAGAACGGTAAAGTTCCGGATAATTGATTTCCATATTGGTTGTGAGCTGTGTAATCTCATTTAATATTTTATGTAGTTTTCTCATTGTGCTTATTATTTACAGATTATTATTATTATTATGAAACTATTTAGAAATACTGTTAAATTGGCGTACCAATTCACCTTCTTCAATTATATGTTCCGCAATTGTAAAAACTTCTTTTCGATTATTTCTAAAGTCTTTTACGAATTGGGTTAGGCCATCTTCTAAAAGTTCGTGCTTATTCCTAAAGGTATTCGATACAAAGGTGAAAGGGTCGTCTATCAACTCTGCTAGATGGTGTAGTTTTTTATCTAATATTTCTAATAGTGCATCACATTTTTTATCGACTGGAATTAATATTACTTCAATTTCCTGCAACAAATCAATATTTTCTCTCTTTGAAAGCCTCAAAAAATAGTTATCAATAAGATGATGTAGAAACCTTAAATCATCTTTGTAGAACAAAATATCCGATTTCCAATGTTCTGTAAGTACATATAATTGTTCCCAACTAGCTTCTTGGATATAATTGTCTTTTGGTCTGTTTCTGAAATTGTTCATCTTCTGTTTTTTTGGTAGTCCTGTTTTAAAATTTCCCTAAACATGCTAAGGTTTTAATTTTGAACCGTAATTTTAGTTTCCATCGTAATTTTTGAAGTAATTGAATTTGAAATTAAACAGGCTTTTTTTGCTTTTTCTACAACGCGTTTCATACGATCGCTTTTGGATGGGTCTTTAATAACAACTTCGGGAAACAATAACACCTCACTTACTACAAAGTTACCATCTACTTTTTCTATAATTCCTTTAGAATCGCATTTGAAACTTAGATAATCTAACTTTGAAAATTCGGCAATTGCCAAAAATGTAGTCATTAAGCAACCACTTACAGCTGCTGTAAATAAATGTTCTGGTGACCAAATGTTTGGCATTCCTCCGTGAAACTCTAGTGGTGTTGCAACTTCTAAACAGTTGGTTTCATTAGTTTCGTTATTCTTTCATTCTGGTGAACACATCATTCCTTTTCGATCCTATGTCCAATGGATATTAACGTTATAGCAATGTTTTTCCATAAATCCTTATATTTTAGAATATTTCAAATGGTATTGATTAATAAAATTGACTATGTAAAACTAAAGGAAAGCGTATGTAAAAAAAATGACTTGGATCAGTCATAACTTTAATTCTTTGTTTATTCTAATATGAAAATGTAATCTATTTTCAAATTTATTTTGGTTAATTATTCCTTAAGCTCTTTTACGGCATTAACAACACCTTTTTGAATTTATAACTTGTTCTATTAGAGTAAGCTTATTTTTTTATTAGCAATAGCCATTAATTCTAAGAATGGCAGTTACTAGTGAATGAAGATTCAAAAAAATCTATGCTCTTAACAGCTTTAACATTTTCTTGCTCAAACTCATTGACAACACTCTTTTCAAATAAGACTTTTGGTTAAGTGTCTAAACTTCAAACAAGAACTTTGTTCGCTTCAAAAGATGTTGTTGGATAATTTTTTGCATTATTGCACCATCATGCTGGAAGAACAACTAAAAAGAATAAATTTTTAATAACATTCGGTTTTAATTAAGTAATTTTTTTCCTTACTTAACTTCATTATGCAGGTAATAAAAAGATAAAATTTTTCTTTAATTTCTTAAATCGTGTAATGCTAATACAGGAACATTGAGATTATGACCTAAATCTTTTACCATAGGTTTTGTAAGAATAGAACCAAATAAAGTGTTTTTTTTATTTATAAAAACAATCATCTCACTTTCCCGACTTTGAACAAAAAGCTGCAAGCCACTATTTGCATTTGTATTTTCAAGATAATGAAATGAAAAATCGAACCCATCTAAACATGCTTCTAAGAGTGCTTTATTTTCAACCTCATCCTGAGACAAGTTTTCTTCTTTAACACAATGTAAAACTATAATGGGGGCATTTGTAATCTTTGCTATTTCGTATAAGTGCGTTAATTCACTACACTTATAATGAGTTTTAAAATTAGTTGGAAACACAATCTCATTTAGACCTTTAAATGCCCAACCTGCAGGAATAATTAGAACAGGACAATCTATCACATTTTTCATTATATTAATATCATGGCTACCCTTAATAGTCTCAAAATCATCTGTTTCTTCTATATCACTAACTATAACCAGCTCAATATGCTTAGTCTCTATATAATTTCTAATAGTTTCTAATGAACTATTAAGTAGGCTTTTAGTAAAAAAATTATGTTTTTTATTTTTACAATGCCCCTTTATTTTTACTAACAATTTGTAAAGTTCTAACTGAGATTTTCTCATTGACTCTTCAAATAGCAGATTTTCTGGTTTATTAGACTTTATATTATCTAATATGTGCAAATCTACATTAAAGGCATTAACAAGATAGAAATCCACTGGCTCATCTTTGTATAATTCACTAGCATACAAAACAGTAGACCAAGAGTTTTCAGAAAAATCTGTTGGAATTAGTATTTTTTTCATCTTGAAGTATTTTTAAATATACTCCAAAGCTAACGCCCAATTAGTAGACACAAAATGATGTAGGTCATTTCGTCAAGAAACCAACTCCACTGCTTTTACAAAAAAGCAAAAATAACTTTGCTAACATTATCTTCACTGAAGTTTCTTTATTTCTAGATTTATTTACATAATAAGTGTGGGCCTTGTAAAACATTGGCTTCAATTTTAAAACAAGTAATTTAAGCATTAAGGACGAAGTAAAAAATTGTTAAAATAGATGTAGATAAAAATGTAACACGAGCCTCTAGATCTAATTTGAAGGGCGTACATACATTGGAGGACTTTACTCTAAAAGGATTAAAGCATTCTTATCAAGTAGCCAATAGAGCCTATAATATTATTTCTGGGAGTCGGTACAAACATAAATTTAATGATGTAGACATTTTAATTGCCCTAAAAGAACTCGAAAAATTTGGGATGTTTAATCTAAAAAATATTGATGTCATTTTTAAAATTGGATATGAATCAGCGATTAAGGCATTAAGTAATCACAACTAAGTACTATAATGAAAAAAAACTTCAAATTCAGAATCTAAAATGTAAAGAATTTGAAAGCACCATACTAAAAAATTTATCAACTATAAACGGTTCAATATATATATTTACATATTCCAAAGAGTGAGATTGAATTCTCAATAGTTAGCTAAACTTCACTTGATAAAGTTGGATTAAAACTATCTAAAGTCCATTTCTATATAATATAATATCCATTACGAATTATAAGTACCATGTGTGGCTTTAACTTATCGATTATAAAATTAAAAAGGATAGTTGAGCCCACTAATACCAATCAGTTTTCTATTTACAAACCCTTAAATCCCCTACTCTAATAATTCACGACCAAAACCTGAACGCTTTACGATTTTCCTCCAAAAGGTAGATAGACTTATGTTCTAGTAGGGTGATTCACAGCTACCACCCTACCGCTTCCGGTCACAATTACTACTCTATTTTTGTCCTTCATTTTACTCTTCCAAATCTTACAAAATAGAGGATTGCTACTATAATGAGTATTAGTCAAAACCACATTCCCATTCCCCAATGCCAATCGCTATTATGCATATTGTGGTGCTTTGTCTAGCATGCTGTAAACAGTAATATACCAATAGATATAAGCATTGAAATAATTAGTGATTTTTTCATTTTCAATAGTTTTAAATTTTATTTTAGAACATTTTAATTTGTTCCTTTAAGTGATTCTAAAAGCAACTTGGCTACTGCTTCTGATGAGCCTGGGTTTTGACCTGTAATTAGTAACCCATCTTGTTTAGTGTAAGATGCCCAATCATCTCCTTTAGAATAATGCGCGCCTTGTTTTGTGAGTTCATCTTCTAGTAAAAAAGGCACCACTTCCGTTAATTTAACAGCCTCTTCTTCCGTATTTGAAAAACTTGTTAGCTGTTTACTTTTTACAACTGGTTCTCCATTTTTTGCTTTTACATTAACTAAAGCAGCAGGCGCATGGCATACAAAAGCGATTGGTTTTTGATGATTGTAAAATGCTTCTATTAATTGAATAGAGTTTTTATCAGTAGCCAAATCCCATAATGGGCCGTGACCTCCTGGATAAAAAACAGCATTATAATCTGCTTCCTTTATACCACTAAGTTTCAGTGAATGTGCCACTTTATCAATTACCTCAAAGTCTTTATAAAACCTTTCTGTTGATGGGGTTTGCGCATCTTTTAATTCACTTTTAGGATCAACCGGTGGTTGACCTCCTTTTGGTGATGCTATAGTTATTTCTGCTCCAGCATCTACCAAAACATAATAAGGGCTTGCAAATTCTTCAATCCAAAAACCGGTTTTTTCTCCTGTATTTCCCAATTCGCTGTGGGATGTTAGTACCATTAATACTTTCATTGTATTTAATTTTTAATGTTGTTTTAAAATGAGATATAAAATTTTATTTATGTTTAATAAATCCATAATATTTATGTAGACCGGCTTCATAAGAATAACTTATATCTTGGTTAGGAAGATATTCCGGGCTATTTTTTACTTGATCTTCAGTAGCATTTACTATTACCAAAGAAGTTCCCCAAATTATTTCCCTAATCCAGTTGGGAGATATCAAAACTTTTTTACCAGGAAACCAATTCCCTGTATCAACTTCCATATAATCAATTGCCCAAGTTTTATCATTGATTATGAAATCTTTTACATTACCAATTTCTCCGTCAGTTGCTTTAAGATTGTAACCAGTTACTATATGAGTACTTCTTAAATGAGGATCCTCATCTGACTTGTCGGCAACTGATTTATCTGCTTCTTTTTGTACTGCTAGATTTATAGATGTAGGATATGACATACCCATACCTCCAATACCCATGCCGCTGTCCCAATAGTAATTTCCCCAAGTATAATACCCATATAAATCCATTTCATGCTGACGAGATATAGGCTTATCTGTATCAATTTTTGGACTATCTTTTATCTGTGCCATGGTAAGGTTTACAGGAAAAGTATGCTTCTCCCAATCTGGTTTAAGTAAAGCTTTTGGCGATAGTAATATTTTTCTACCAAAGAGCCAGCTTCCTGTTTCCACAATTAAATACCGTATTGTCCAAGTTTTGTCGTCAAAATAAAATTCTTTTACTTTGCCTATTTCTCCATCTGTAGCATGAATGGTAAAACCAATCAAACTTTTAATTTTTCGTTTCATATTATTTTTATTTATTTATACAATTAAATTTTTACAACCCTTTTTTCGTCATTTTTCCCACCAAATAAATCAATTAATTCCAGTGTAATAGCATCAAATTCTTCTGTGATTATTTTCTTTTTTAAATTCATGTCAGTATAAAAATTCAGGGGTTTTCTGTTGTTACCTCTTGTGCGGGTCTCACTTCACCGGATGCCTTTGCCATATCTTTGTCAAAAGAATATAAAGCATCGCTACTCATTTTTTCACCTCCTGCTATTTTTATTTTATCCAATAAGTTCATCGCAAGCGTTTCTTCTTCCACTTGTTCCTTTACAAACCATTGCATAAAATTATATGTTCCCCAGTCTTCTTCTGTATGGCTCAACTTTACCACTTTGTAAATAGCTTTTGTATTATCTACTTCGTGGTCGAAAATTTTTTCAAAACAATTATTTATACTGACTGGACTCTCGGGCGGAGCTGGAATCACGGTCACCACTACTTCCGCACCTCTTTTTAAAATGTATTCTAATATTTTCATCATGTGGTTCCGCTCCTCGTTTGCATGTCTGAAAAGAAAACTTGCTGTACCTGAGAATCCTTGTCTGTCGGCCCAAGCAGCATACGACAAATATATTTGTGAAGCATGTGCTTCTTTTGTCATTTGTGCATTCAATGCTGCTCCAATAGTTTTTGAAAGTCTGTTCGTATTCATGTGATTTTTTATTTAATGAGTTAATCTAAAATTCTTCTTTAACAATTGATTTTTTATCTACATGCAAATCTGCTAATTGCTTTTCGATTGCTTCCATCATTGGCGGAGGTCCGCAGAGATAAAAAAGTTTATTTGTGTTGCTGCAGTGTGCTTGAACGAAATTTTTGGTAATTCGACCATTCGCATAACCATCCACTTTTTCATCCGATAAAATATTGATAAAATTAGTGCCTAATAATTTTTTAAATTCATCTTTGAGGATGATGTCATTCTTGGTTTTATTGGCGAAAATGAGTTTGTTGTTCCCTATTTCATTTTTTGATTTAAGATCCCTGAAAATGGAAATAAACGGAGTAACTCCAGCTCCCCCAGCTATAAACACACCTTCACTTTTGTAACTAATTGCTCCAAAAACCTCATGTAAAATCAACTCATCGTTTATTTTTAAATGAGATAATTCGTTTGTCACACTTTTATGCGATGGATAAATTTTAATAATAAATTCGAGATAATTATCCTTTGGCAGACAAGTGAAAGTAAACGGGCTTTTCTTATCCTTCCAACCATTTTTGTTTATGGAAACTTCTGTGGCTTGACCTGGTGTGAAGCCATACTTTTTAGGTTTTTCAGTAACAATTTTCACTACATCAGGAGTAATCTTGTCTATTGATTCTATTTTTACAATATGTTGTATCATCTTATTTTTATTTTTGCTATGTTAAAGATTCTAACATTGTAGGTATAAGTTCTGCCACCGTAGGATGTGGTACTATACTATCCCTAATAACTGTATAGGGTTGCTGAGCATACATGATATTGATAATACTACTAATAATTTCATCTCCGCCCACCCCTAAAACACAGGCACCGAGAATTTTATTCGTTTGGGCATAAATCACAGCGGACATAAAGCCATGAGTCTCCCCTTTTTCTTTAGCCCTTGCAATTTTGCTCATAGACCTATGCGCTATTTTTACCTGATAACCTTTTTCTTTGGCCTCACGAAGCGTCATGCTCATCATTTTTAATAAGAAGGGCTATAACAATTCCAAAAACAACATGACCGACTACACCACTAATCAAGATCAATATCGTGTTATCGTTAGTTACAGGCATGCCTCCTACCACGTCTACTAAGATTCCTATGGCTATTTGTGCTAAGATGAATGCAGAAACACCAAATATGACTCCCTTGAGAACATTATTGTTTACACGTTTTACCCAATTTATAAAGAAAAATGCATACACTAAAGCGAATATCACACCGATTATAAAGTGCATGATCCAACCGACAAAAATAGGCAGTCCCATCATTGTGGCAAGCATTTCTGGTGGACTCATTTTAGGCATGCCAATTACAGCAGCAATCATCATAAATGCAGTCATTACAGCTGTGGCAGCAATACCACCGAGCAGTCCTTGTTTGATTTTAGTATTCATAATTCTATTGTTTAATATTTATTTTTATATGTTTAAAATGGGTCAATTTCTTGTTCACAAACTTATTTACTCCTAACGCTAACAGTTCTAGACCAAAGCCCGAACGCTCTGTACCTCCATAAGGAAGATATACTTACTGTTGTTCTGTAGGCATGATATAGACATTATTTATATCCACGCGGTTCGGTTGGGAAAGAGCATAATAAATCGCCTCCGCAATATCTTCTGGTTCGAGCGTAGTCATTTTCTGCATGGTCGATATCTTATCTATAACATCTTTGTCTGTTATAGTATCCATTAAATGTGTTGCTACAGCTCCGGGCTCAATAGAACTAACGCGTATACCATAAGCTGGAGCTAACTCCTGTCGTAAGCCGTCGGACAACATTTTTACCGCCGCCTTAGTCGCGCAATATACTGCACCACCGGGGAAATATTTATAGGCTGCTGTTGATGAAATATTGATAATATGCCCTTGTTTGTTTTTAATAAGCGTAGGAAGGATAGCAGCTACACCGTTCAATACTCCTTTTATGTTCACATCTACCATTTTCTCCCACTCATCCGTCTTTAGATTTTTAACAAAAGACAATGGCATCAACCCTGCATTATTAATTATGGCGTGTACATTACCATATTCTTCGAGTGTTTTAGCAACTAACTTTGCCATATCAGACTTCTTAGTAACGTCAGCAATGACTACTAAAGCCTCACCATTCATCTTTTCAATAGTTTTCTTAAGCGCATTCAATTTATCTTTTCTGCGAGCTGAAAGCACTACTTTGGCGCCCTCCTTTGATAATTTTAAAGCTGTTGCTTCGCCAATACCACTTGAGGCACCCGTTATTATTATTACTTTATCTTGAATATCCATTTTATAATTAATTTATAGTTTAATGATTTACTTTGAATTCAAAACACCCATAACTATCATAGAATGCAGACATCATTCCATGTCTATGATAGTCATAAATGGTTTATTATTAGTATTGCTGTGCTTGTTAAAAAGGGTCATTGAGCCCACTAATACGAATCAGTTTTTTGTTTAAAATTCTTTAATCCTCAACTCTTATAGTTCACGACCAATACCGGAGCGTTTTGTGCCGCCAAAAGGAATATCTCCCTGTGTCTAGGTAGGGTGATTAATAAATACCATTCTGGTATCGATTTGATCTGCTATTTTATTGCCGCGTTCAATGACTTCTGTAAATACGGATGCGCCCAAACCAAAATCAGAATCAATAGCCTAACGCTGTTGCCGTTTTCATCGGATCACCTGATTCTATTTTGGTTCATCTGGATTATCTTAAACGCAAGCCTAATTTGACTATAAACAATAAAGGTTGACAAATCGTTAATCTTTATTGTTGAAAAAGCTTTTAATTATTTGAATGCGTGATATTCAAATTTCTGTCCACCTACTGAAGCATCTACCATAAGCCCCGCTTTTGGTAGCGCAAAAACCACAACTCCATCTTCATAATTGACATTTTCTGATTTTCCTTTATCTGCTATTACTGCAGAAACTTCTGCAGAAAATTCATAATTACTTCCTTTAAACTTTATAAGGGCTTTATTGGTTTCAAAAAAGATAACTTCTATAAGGGATTGTCCACCTGCTTGGAGACCAATACTCACTTTTTTCAAGGAAGTCATACCAATAGTTTTTCCATTTTCATAAACAACACCATTACCACTAGCTCCACCTACAACTAACCCGCCTTTCCCAACATTTGGAAAAATCGCATATCCTGATGCATTTTTAAAGAATTTTTCTAGACCTAGATCTTTAGCTAGAAGTGTTTCTTTTGCATTTTCTGCATCTGTCATTATTTTTTTATCTTGATCATTCTGTGCATTTGTTACCAAGGCTATTAGAAAGAGAAATGCTACCATCATTTTTTTTAGAGTTTTCATGATTTTATTATTAATTGTTATAAATTAAATTGTTTTTATAGTTATTATAAACTGCCGCCTACTTATCAATTATAAACAAATAGGAAGTCTGGTAATTAAATATCCTTTGAGTTAAGAAAAGGCAATAAGTCATGTACATTTTTGATATGTTCTCATAATTTTGTGCTTTATTTTTTACACAATTAAAAAGGGTCATTGAGCCCACTAATACGAATCAGTTTTTTGTTTACAAACTCTTTAATACCCAACTCTGATAGTTCACGACCAAAACCAGAGTTTTTTGTGCCACCAAAAGGAAGATCGGCCTGTGTCCAGGTAGGGTGATTAATAAATACCATTCCGGTATCAATTTGATCTGCTATTTTTTTACCGCGTTCAACATCTTCCGTAAATATGGAGGCTCCCAAACCAAAATCAGAATCATTAGCCAAATCTATGGCTGCCTGTTGGTCTTTCACTACATAGAAGGATGCAACAGGACCAAATAACTCTTCATGATAAGCAGCAATACCCGGTTTTAAGTCCGTTAGTATAGTAGGTTCCATAAAAGCACCGTCTCTATTTGGACGTTTTCCTCCTAACAATACTTTTGCTCCTTGATCAACAGAACGTTTTACCTGATCTTCTAAATGAACAGCTGCTGCTTCACTACTTAATGGGCCTAATTCTGTTGCGGGATCCATCGGATCACCTACTTTCATTTTTGATAACTTAGCCTTAAATTTTTCAATAAACTCCTCGGCAATGGCTTCCACGGCGATAAACCGTTTGGAGGCTACACAACATTGACCGTTATTATTCATCCTACCAACAACTGCCCATTCCACTGTTTTTTCCATATCGGCATCTTCCAGTATAATAAACACATCATTACCACCTAGTTCCAGCACCACCTTCTTTAAATGTTTTCCGGCTTCCATGGCAATACTTGCACCTGCTTCTTCACTTCCCGTTAAGGACACCCCTTTTATTCTTTTATCTGCAACCAATGCGGATGCCCGTTTGCCAGGTATGAATAAATTAGTATACAATCCTTCAGGAGCTCCGGCTTCTTCGAACAGTTCCTCAATTGCAGCGGCACATTGAGGAACAATAGAGGCATGTTTAAGTAAAATAGTATTGCCCACCATAATATTGGGAGCAACAAAACGAGCTACTTGATAGTAAGGGAAATTCCATGGCATAACGCCTAACAATACTCCAATGGGACTATTTTTAATAATGGCGTTTCCATATTCTGGATTAAGTATTTTATTGCCAAGAAACGCTTCTCCATGATCTGCATAGTAATCAAAAATATCCGCACTCAAATCAATTTCTCCTTCTGCCTGGGCTAGGAGTTTGCCCATTTCTAAAGTGATGGTTTTTGCGAGTTCTGTTTTTTTGATTCGCATAAGGGTAGCTACTTTATGTAGCAGATCAGCCCTTTGCTGGTAACTGGTTTCTTTCCAATGAGTAAAAGCTATTTGGGCTTTCGCTACCTTGGTGTCAACGGTTTTATCCGTCATTTCTTCGAACGATTTTACTATCTTATTTGTATTCGGATTAACTGTTTGAATGGACATATTAATTAAATTTCTAATTATTTAGTACGAGGAAATATTCCAAGACTATTTTGAAAGCATTTTCAAAAGCATGCTTCAATTTTATGGCTCAGAATGGCTAACCTAAATTAGTTGAATGACTTTCAGGAAGCTTTAACAAGCTAGAGGTATTATAGATTAGTTGCGTTACACAATTAATACTAATGATCACGTAATTTTCACACCAAAATGTGCGACGGGTCAAAAAACATACAGCATATTTATTATCTTTCAAGTGTTTTTATTCTTTTTTAAAAACCATTTCTCACCTGTAAACACTAAAACAATTCCGATTACTGAAACAATAACAACAAAAATGTCTGAGGTTGCTTTAACCCACAAAAAGGCAGCTAAGACAATAAAATCAAGTAATAGTGCTGATATCAATATCACTCCATTCGCTTTTACATCTCTTCTTAAATGTTTAAAAACGCCCCAATGAACAATCATATCCATCACTAAATAGAATATGGCTCCAATAGAGGCAATACGCGATAAGTCAAAGAAAATGGTTAAGGCAATTGCAATGACAACAACATAAATTAGCATGTGTTTTTGAATGCTTCCCGACATACCGAAATGGCTGTGCGGTATAAGCTTCATATTAGTTAACATTGCGGTCATACGAGATACAGCAAAAATGCTAGCGATTACTCCCGAAATTGTAGCTACAATAGCTATGCCTACAGTGAAATAAAGGCCGTAATTTCCAAAAGCAGGTCTTGCTGCCTCCGCTAAAGAGTAATCTTTTGCTATTACTATTTCAGGGATTGACAAACTGGCGTTTACGGCAATGGCCACTAAAAAATAAACGACAGTGCAAATGAGTAAAGAAATGATAATGGAACGTCCCACATTTTTGTGCGGTTTGATAATTTCGCCTCCACTATTGGTAATCGTTGTAAAACCTTTAAACGCCAATATTGAAAGTGCAATAGCCCCTATATAATTTACTACTGAATAGTCTTCTGAATGAGCTGATGTAGGTATTAAATCACCAAAAGTGAAATGAGCGGCCCACAAACCCCCAATTGCAAAGACAAGAATACCTGCTATTTTTACAAATGCCATGAATTGTGAGGTCTTCCCGATAACCTTATTTCCAGATACATTAACAATATATGCGAGTATCAATAAAGCGACACCTAAAGACGGCACCCATAGGGCTCCATTTTCTAAATCAAAAAGTTGCATGGTATAAGCCCCAAATGTTCTGGCTACCAAACTTTCATTAATAATCATCGAAAGTGCCATCAAAACGGAGGCAGCTGCTGTGAGTGTTGTCTTTCCGTAGGCTTTCATTAAAATCATGGCTATCCCACCGGCAGAAGGGTATGCATTGGAAACCTTGATGTAGGAATACGCACTAAAACCGGAAATGACTGCTCCTATAATAAAGATGTATGGAAACCATGTTCCGGATAATTCAGCTACCTGCCCCAAAAGAGCAAATATTCCAGCACCAATCATAACACCTGTACCAAGAGCAACACTTCCTTTAAGCGTTAAACTATTTTTTTTATAGTGTTCCATTTGTTTAGTTCGTCTTTTCCGTTCTGCTTTTCTCTTTTTGAATTCTTCTTTGTCAATTTCGCCATTGACAAAGCGGGCTTTCAGTGTTTCAAGTATTGAGCCTTCACTAATAGATTAATTGCTTCTTTTGAAATAATCCACTACCACTTTTTAATGCGGTAATAAAAAAATTCACGAGTATCAAACCAATAATCTATCCGTGCATCATTATTTTGTTTTTAATGATTTCAGCACCTTAATGATATCTTTTGGTTCTGCTCTGTTTCTATATTCAGCATCTAAAAAGGCATAAACTATCACTCCCTTTTGGTTAATAATATAGGTTGCGGCTAAAGGCAGCTCATCACTACTATCGCCATTATATGCATGTAAATCAAAACCCGTTTGGTAAGATTCTGCTAGTTCTTTAGTAAGTCTATATACCACACCGTACGCTTTGGCTATCTTATTTCCCACATCACTCAAAACCTCAAACTCAAGCTTATTCTTTTCCTTAGTAGTCATTGATTTATCCGGTAATTCTGGTGTTAACGCCAAAAGATTAGCGCCTTCTGCTTTAAAAGAGGGCAGCTCTGTCTGCAAACGATTTAAAGTAATATTGCAATATGGGCACCATCCACCTCTGTACCAAGTGAGAATTACAGGACCATCTTTTAAATAATCCGCCAAAGCAACTTCTTTGTTGCTTGCATTTTTTAGTTTAAAATCTGGGGCTCGGTCTCCCACTTGTTTTGCTGAGGTTTCCACTCCACTGCTTTTAACAGCAGCTATACCTTCTGCATATAATTTCTTTTTTTCGTCAGTAGCACTAGTGTTAAAATCTGCTTTTTTTGCATCCAAGGTGGATTGCAAACTTGTGGTTGTGTTTTTTGTAGTTTCCATTTATTTAAACTTTTACAATCATTTTCCCTTTATTTTTTCCATCAAACAAATCAATAAATGCCTGTGGAATGTTGTCGAACCCTTCAACAATGGTTTCGCTGAACTTTAGTTTATCAGCTTTCATCCAAGCCGTTAACTGTTTGGTGGCTGCAGGAAATTTTCCTGATAAATCACCGATGATGAACCCGCGCATAGTAGCGCTTTTAGTCAGGATAATAGGTTGCAATCTAGGACCAACTGGAACCTCCGTTTTGTTGTAGAGTGAAATAGCTCCACAAACCGGCAATCGTGCGTACTTATTGATGTTAGCTAAAACAGCGTCTGAAATCTCCCCACCTACATTGTCAAAATAGATATCTACTCCTTTTGGGCAGGCACTTTTAACAGCTTCTTTCAAATCAGGCGTTGTTTTATAATTTATAGCGTGATCAAAATTGAACTTAGATGTAAGTAGGTCAACTTTTTCATCTGAACCAGTAACTCCTACCACTTTACAACCTAACAATTTGCCAATCTGACCCACGACTGTTCCAACAGCTCCGCCCGCACCAGACACAACAATAGTTTCGCCTTTTTTTGGCAGTCCTATTTCCGTTAAACCTAAATAAGCGGTAAGCCCAGTCATTCCTAAAATCCCTAAATAACTTGATAATTTAGCTTCATTTTGATTTACTTTTTGCAAACCTTTTCCGTTGGAGGTTTGGTATTCCTTCCATTCTAAACTACCAGACACAAAATCCCCTTTTTTGAAATCTGCCTGTTTGCTTTCTATCACTTCGGCTATGATTCCCGATTGTATTGGTTTATTTAATTCGAACGGAGGAACATAGGATTTAGTGTCATTCATCCTGCCTCGTAAGTATGGATCGACCGAGACATAAACTGTTTTTAATAAAACAGCACCATCTTTGGTAACAGGAAGTTCTTCGCTGATAAATTTAAAATTGTTCAATGCCGGTTTTCCCTGTGGGCGATTGTTTAAAATAATTACTTTATTCATGTTTTTAAATTTTTATAGGTTCGCTTTTCATCCCAAATAAAAAGCTAATCATTGCTTTTGTAGTGATTGCTAAGTTTATTTCGATATTCTTTAATCGCCACTCTATGGTATCTAATGAAACCTTTAATTTTTTAAGCGCATCATTCACTGCTGTTTCTACAGTATTTGCATTACTGGTAACAGTAATGGACTGCCTATTTTCAAGCCTTGCTTCGAGCATACAACGATTGTCATGCTCTTCATTTTTCAGGCTATTTTCATCTGACAGATGAACTTCAATTCTTGTTATATTATCACTAAAATTCGATAATTCATCTTTTATTATTGTGTTCAAATAGCTTTGAAGTCTTTCATCTCCATCTGTATTTTTATCGATATTTAATTGAATTATCAAGATTTTTCTGTGTTAAAGATTATTATGTAATTTATACTTTCTTTTCTTTGGGCTGAATTATGGAATCAACTTTATTGTAAATTTTGCCCCTCGGTTTACTTTGCTTTTTACTTATTTTTCTACTTGAACTTTTACCATATACAATCCTATTCCTTTTCCTTCGGCTTTGCTGGTATGAAAACCTAAAAAGCGACTCTCTGAAAAGTGACTCGAACATGAAAGAGCTTATTCTCCACAACCTTTTAATTAATCCTAATTCGCAGTACTAAGAGAAACGTAAACTTCATTGTACTCGCTATTGTATGAAGCGTGTTATATATTGATATTTAGTTCAATACTTCAAAAGTAAGTGGGTAATAAGAAATGCAAAATGACCTGGGTCATTCGTATATAAAATTAAATAGTCAACCTTTGTTTCATAATATTTAATATAAAAATCAACAACATTTTATGACTAAAAATTCGGAGAAATTAGATAATTATTTAGACGATCACTATATACATCGCAGTTCTTGGTGTTAACAATGGCATTATTTCAATTACAAGTCTTGCTATTGGTGTTGCTACAGCAAGTAACACCAGAGGTGCTATTTTTTTGACAACATTAGCAGGTTTAGTTACTGGTGAGCTATTGATGGTTATAGGAGAATTGGAAAGCTATTTTAAAAATTAAGTTTTGGGGAACTGTCTCCAAGAGTATAATGGCTATAGTTGGTTATATTTTCCATACTAATACTGGATAAATAATTACACCTAGTAAAGAGGCTTATAATTAAAATACTTTAGTAAGTAAGTAAACAAAAAAAACAATATTTAAAAATCATAAAAAATGAAAAAAGAGAAATTTAGTAATCCTATAGACAAAAATATAAAAGGTATTGAAAATCACAAAAAAGCAGCGTCCTATTTACAAGCTGCTGCAAACCACCACCTAGAGGCAGCGACTCATCATCAAGAAGGAAACCACCAAAAAGCAGCGCAAAGTACAATAGCTGCACATGGTAATTTTAACCTTGCCAATAAAGCTCAAAAAAAAGATATTAAACAACATGCTATAAATGGCTAATTCAATACACCTTATTAGAAACTAATACAAAAGAGTATTAAAAAATTATAAAACATGACAATTCAAATAAATACAGATAAGACTATTACTGGAGAAAAAAGAAGTTCCGATTTTTTTACTTCTCAAATTAACGAAGCACTACAAAGATTTGAATCTCATATTACCAGAATAGAGGTTCACTTGAAAGATGAGAATGGAGACAAAGACGGGTTTAATAACATTTACTGCTTACTAGAAGCTCGACTTGAAGGTAGACAACCAATTGCGATAACTACCCAGGCTGACACCACAGACCTTGCTGTTTCGGATGCAATTAGCAAAATAAAATCTGCTTTAAAAACTATTATTGGAAAAATGAAAAAACATTAATATAAAAAATATGAAAACACAAAAAACATTAGGTATTTGGATGGATCATTCAACGGCCAATTTAATTGATTTAGATGCCAAGAAAAACAAGCCTTCTATTACATCAAAATTCTCTTCAGACATAAAAGAAGATGCTTTGAATAGAAGTGAAAGTTTGATGCATAACAAAAGACAACAAATGAATGAAGATTTTTACGAAAAAATTGGATTTGAAATTTTGAAATATAACCAAGTGCTTTTATTTGGACCAACAAATGCAAAAGTAGAACTATATAATTACTTGAATAAAGATTTACACTTTAAGGACATCAAAATTGATATAGAATCAGCTGATAATATAACTGATAATGAACAGGTTGCTTTTGTGAAAAAGCATTTTAAACTAAGTTAATCCCAATAAGTTCAAGTTCAAAACAAGTGTAAATATCTTTCTATATGACGGTGCTACAACTCGTATTAGTTTATTCTTTAATCTCAGGAGCAACTGTTTTTTTAGGGGGATTATTGTCTTATTATTTTAGTACTTATACTAAACCAGGATTAATAAAAACTGAAATCGCCCATAGCTCCATAGCCTTTGGAGGCGGTATTTTAATGGCCGCTGTGTCTTTAGTTTTGATTCCGGAAGGCATGAAGGTGCTTTCATCAATTCCTATGGGCATAAGTTTTCTGGCAGGTGCAATAACCTTCTTTTTTATAGATCGTTATATTGAAAAAAAAAGAGGTACCATGGCACAGTTATTAGGAATGCTTTCAGATTTTGTACCAGAATCCATTACTATGGGCGCCGTATTTTTAACAAATCCTCAACTAGGCATTTTATTAGCCATCATTATTGGGATTCAAAATTTACCAGAGGCCTTTAATGCCTATGCCGATCTAAAATCTAAATATTCTGCCAAGACCTGTTTAATCATTCTTTTCCTCTTGAGTTTTTCAGGTGTCGTTTCTGCATTATTAGGTTATTACTTTTTGTCCGCAATGCCAATGACCGTTGCTGTACTCATGCTTTTCTCATCTGGTGGAATTATCTATCTAATTTTTCAAGATATAGCACCGTTGTCAACCATGAAAAAAAATTGGGTTCCTGCACTTGGAGCTTGTTTTGGCTTTTTAATCGGGATGATTTTTTTAAAAATGATAACGTAAATTCATATCCGCATATAAGATTCATGAGTTGATTATTGACCTATAAAAAGTATGTCCATACAATCTTTAAAATAGTCGAGACTGTTGCTAAATATTAAAATGAAATTATGATAAAATTCAGACCGCTCAATAGTCTATCAGTTCATTTAGATCATCTTATTAAAGGCCGCTTATGGCTTAAAGTAATTATTGGTTTAGTTTTAGGAGCGGGAATAGGAATACTCCTTAATCCATCTACAGGTTTACTTTTAGAAAATAATAGTTTAAAAATTGCTGATTGGCTAGATCTACCTGGCCAAATTTTTATGAGGTTGGTACAAATGATTATGATTCCGTTGATATTTACATCAATCATTACAGGGATTGTAGGTAACACATCAAAAAACCTTAAAACCTTTGGTCTCAGATTATTGTTATATTTCGTTTTTACAACTGCTGTAGCCATTGCAATAGGTTTGGTAGTAACATTAATCTTGAAACCTGGTCAGTATATTTTCGAACTCGGAGGGTTTCCGAATAGTAGTGAAAGTCAAATAATTCCTGACAAGCAAACTGACCTTATCGAGAACATTCCAAATACGATATCAAATCTTATTCCTAATAACCCAATGGAGTCTATTTTAACGGGAGAAATGTTAGGTGTGGTTGTTTTTACCATCATTATTGGTGTCGCAATTACACAACTCCAACCCAAAATTGCAAAGCCTATTATTAGATTCTCGGAAGCCATTCAGAAAATCTGCATGATTGTAGTATCGTGGGCTATGATACTTGTTCCTTATGCTGTATTTGGCTTGATTGCAGCATTACTATCAAGGACTAGTATTGAAATATTTCTTGGTTTGGGTTATTATATGGGAGTAGTAATTCTAGGTCTGATGATATTATTGATGTTTTATTTAGTGATGGCCTTGGTTATCACCAAGAAAAATCCTTTCAAGTTCCTAAAAGCCATAAGAGATCCCCAACTGTTGGCGTTTTCTACTGCCAGTTCTGCAGCTGTTATGCCCCTTTCTATGAAAACAGCAGACGAAAAACTAGGCGTATCTTCTAATATTAGTGATTTTGTTATCCCAGTTGGAGCTACAATCAATATGGATGGAACGGCATTATTTCAATGTGTAACCACCTTATTTATGGCACAAGCCTATGGTATTGAATTGTCTATAATGAGTCTTCTATTAATTACCTTTACCGTTGTGGCTGCCTCTATTGGAACGCCAGCTATTCCCGGAGGAGGCGTTATTATTCTTACCTCAGTATTACAAAGCTCAGGAATTCCAATTGAAGGTCTTATCATTATTATTGGAATAGACCGTATTTTGGGAATGTTTAGAACTGCGGTTAATGTAACCGGAGATTTAACAGCATGCATTATATTTAATAAATTTTATGGAGCAAACACAAATACGCTTTCTGAACATTGATAAATGGTATTGATATCTGTTATGCAGAAGAGAACCCTATTCGTATTTCGATATATTAAAAAAGGAATTGATATAATTAGTTTTTCTCTTCTTGATAATCTTTAAGCACACAAAAAACTTAAATCAAATGATGATTACTTTTGTATCGCTAAAGAAGTTGGCAGTTCAAAAACTTCTAATTCAAAACTAGACATGGCAGCCAAAAGATGATCAAAAATATCGGCCATAACGTATTCATAATTTTCCCAACGTTTATCGTTACTAAACGCATAGACTTCCAAAGAAATACCTTGTGGTGTTGGTGCTAATTGTCTAACCATCATGGTCATGTTCTTATTGATGGCAGCATGTTTTTCAAGATATATAGAAACATATTTACGAAACACACCAAAATTAGTCAAATTTCTACCATTTATATTCAAGGATTTATCTGCTTCCTGCTGGGTATTATATGTATTAATTTCGTTGGTTCGACTATTTAAATATTGAGTAATCAATTGTATTTTTTTAAGTTTGGTCACATCTTCATCCGAAAGAAAACGAATACTTTTTTGACTGATGATTAACGCACGTTTGATTCGCCTTCCTCCAGAAACCTGCATACCTCTCCAATTTTTAAATGAATCTGAAATTAGAGCATAGGTAGGTATAGTAGTAATTGTATTATCAAAATTTTGCACTTTTACTGTGGCTAAGTTGATTTCTGTGACATCGCCATCAGCTCCATACTTCTCATAAGTAATCCAATCACCGATACCTACCATATCGTTTATACTGACCTGAATACTTGCAACCAGACCCAAAATAGAATCCTTGAAAACTAATATGATTACTGCGGATCCTGCACCAAGAGCTGTAAAAAACTTCCAAAATTCAACACCTGTAATTATGGCAAAAATAGTCATAACACCAACAATCCAAGCAAAGATCATAAAGACCTGTATATAGCTATCAATCGGCTTGTCGTGAAACCTTGGCTTAGTTTTTAAATAATCAGTCGTGCTTTTAAATAATCTTTTAACCAAGGCTATTACTAAAAGAACTAATAATATCTGAAGTATTTTTAACACTATAACACCAGCGTAATCAAAATCGATAAACGCAATAGGTACAAACTTGAATAAGAGTATTAAAGGGAAAATATGAGCCACAAAACGTGGAACCCTATGGGTTACTAAAAAATTATCAAAATCTGTCTTTGATTTTTGCGTTATCCGAACCGATAGTGCACGTAATACTTTCCAAATAATAAGGTCTAGTAACCATACCAAAAGCAGTATGATTGCCAACAAGATAATTAAATTGAAATACGAGACGAGGTTTTCGCCCATACCTGTCTTTAAAAGATAATTATAGAGAATTCGGGATAGTCTGTTTTCCATCTTTTAAATTAATGAGTGTTTTGATAAAAATATTTTGAAAACATAAAGTGGACTTAAGTTATTTCTCGGTTAATTGAATTTCAATTACTTTTAGTAACTTTTCTATTTGTAATTAATCTTGCAGTTAATTCTATCAAGAACGATAGAACAAGTAATCCAACAAACAAAAAAAGAATAGTATATGAGTCTTTAATAGAATATATCAAAAACAATACGATTACAGTTAAGGTTGTTAGCAATGCGGTAACAACTAAAAATTTTGAAGCTTTAGTTTGATGAATAATTTTTAGATGACCTAAATGAGTTACAGCGTGAATAGACAACATAGCAATGGAACCTACGGCAGCTATTTGTAATAAATCTAGAAAAACTATTAGCAAGCCTGTTAATAATAAACTAACTAATAATCCCACTCTGCTATTTCCGATTTGTTTGGAAAAAAAACTTGGGAACTCACCATCTTTTGCCATTTGATAAGAGATTTTAGTTGCTGCATATAATGTTGCATTTATAGTTGATGCTGTAGCAAAAAGTGCCGTAACTGAAATGATAGTATAACCAAGGTTACCAAAAACAGGTTTTGAGGCTTCGGCTAAAGCATAATTCTTAGCTTCAATTACCTTATCAACTTCCAAGTTGCCAAAAACAGCATATGCTAAAGTAGTATAGATAACCATAGTTATACCTATTGAAATGAAAATTGCTTTCATCAAGTTTTTTTCTGGATTAACAATATCTTCAGCAGTATGTGTAATTATTCTAAATCCTTCGTATGAAAAGAATGTAATTGCAATACTAAATAATATTTTATTTGATGAAGGATATAATGCTGGTGCCATCAATTCAGGTTTCATATAGATTAGCCCCACAGTAGCAAATATTACTAATATTATAATGGTAATTACAATTGATACATTCTGGAACTTTACAACTTTTTTTATTCCAAAATATTGAATTATTCCAATTAGTAACATTATTGATAAAGCAAATATATTGATGTATATCAGCGATTCTTTTAAATTAAATAATACAGCAGCATAACTTCCAAAGGCTTTAGCTAAAAGTGCCAGTGTTATTATGGATGATAGATACAATAAAACGCTTATTCCTCCAGAAAAAACATTTAATCCAAATGCCTGAGCTACATATTTAACAATACCTCCAGCTGCAGGAAAACTAGCTCCTAACTTAGCTAACGAATAGCCGCTAATAGCGGCAATAATTCCGCCTAGAATAAAAGATATATAAACTGCTTTGCCTGCAATTGCTCCAGCCTCTCCCATTAGTGCAAATATCCCTGCTCCTACCATGGCTCCTACTCCTATTCCAACTGCTGACCATAATCCAATTTTATTTTTTGACTTATCCATTCCCTGTTTTTTACAAACATTGCTAATTCAAGTAGCTATTGGTAATTAAACCTCTAAATTGTTTTATGTTTTAATAACTTCCTTCATAATGCTTTATATTAATTCCCGTAAGTATTTTAATTCACTCTTGGTTGTATCTACTATTTTAGCAAATTTTCCACTGACCATCATTTTGCCCATGGATTGTGCAAAGCCTTTCACTTGTTCGAAATTTAAGGAAGGAGGCATTGCCACGGCTTTAATATCTGTAAAAATATTTATATTAGATTATGTACGGATTCTAGTTTGGCTGCAGCCACATCACCTGGGAGTGCTAAAACAGAAACACCCTTCATGCTTATGGCATGCTGAATAGCGGTTTACAATCCATATTATGGCTTGTTTTGGTGTATTCGTTTGAAATACATATTTCGCGCAATCTTGAAATAGAGATTCAGGTCTTGTCTCTTGAAAATTGTCCAACCCCATTTTTCAGTATGAATGGTTGAAGCAATAACAATAACAGGATTTCCAGCTTTGTTGGCATCATATAGTTGATTAACTAAATGAACATGCCCAGGTCCACTACTTCCCATGCAACAACCTATGTCGTTCAACTCAGCTTCCATAGAGCATCATAAGCTCCTGCTTCCTCATGCCTTACAGGTATCCATTGTAGCCTGCCATCTCTACGTATAGCATCATTAACTGGATTGAGACTGTCTCCAATTATGGCATAAATTCTTTTGACACCCTCTGACACAAGCATTTCTACTATTTGATCAGATACATTTTTTGACATAACTCTATTGTTTTAAATTAAAACTATTATTATAAAAAAAAGTGGTTACAATGGTCGGGGATAAGCATAGTAAATGATTTCGGATAAATTCATTGTCAGTTCACCACACAACAAATTTTATTTACCCCAAGATATAAATACCCAATTTCTTTTTTCAAGATTCTGTATAAAATCAGTTACAATCTGTTCTGTAACATTATCACCGGGATATGGCTAAAACCTCAGTCATACTCATTAATGGTTTCAAACCAAAAACCCTTATTTTTTCAGCAATAATGTCAATATGTAATTTTACAGTATTGTATTCATTTTGAAATTCTTGATGCAATTCGAAAAAATATCGACCTTCAATATTCCAATGAAAATTTCGCAATTTGTGATAATGGACTTGATAATTTGCTAATAATTGATTTAATGCCACTACGATTTCTGTCGAATTTAGAAAAGTAAAGCCTAATTTTATAAATGGCTTTCTATCTTTCATTGCATTCTTCTTTTCTGCAATTTTCATAATTGTAAGCGTTTTATTCATTCAAAAAAATGTAACTATATTTTTCTCCATCTTCCCACTATTATTCCTTTGTTTTACTATCCTTAATAGTTTCTCTTTTTATATCAAACTTTTTATTTTCAATATTTAAATCACCCGTTGGATTTGTAGGGTTAGTTTGTTCCTTTGTTATTTTAAATTTTCTTTTATTGTTTATTATTCCCATGATTTTTGTTTTTAGGGTTAGTACTCAATCTAATGACTAGGCCGAGGTATATCTAATTAATAGAGTTAAACCTATGTTAAGTCACTAATTTATAAATAATTAAAACTTACACGGGTTTTTAATAACTGTTATCAACCTATCTATAACAATTAAAGTCATCAGGTCTTTAATCAAAAATATTTATTTTATGTCTTCCTTTCGGACTATATATACATTATTGGTTTCCCCTCTAATTCTTTAATAATTTCAACATCTCTTTAAATGTAGATTTAAGAGCAATAATTATAGGTGTTAGAATAAAAATTGTAGTTAAAACACCTAAAGAAAACAAAGAAAAAATCAATAACGATAATGACATTTTAATATCCCAAAATAATAAAGAAACCGTTACTTTATTAATGTTTTGAAGTGTGAATACAACAAGAAAAATAAGGACAATAATTGTTAGTGTTATATAAGTTATTCTTTGTTTCATTTTAAGTGAGTTTAAACTATTAGCTCCTTTATTAATTATTCAAAATGGCTTTTAACATCTCATTTTTTTTATGATTAAAAACTAATCGCTGCTTCAATATTAAATCCATCAAATTCTGCTCCTGAAAATCTTCCACTCTATGCATTCCCATGATTACAGGGTTTTATAATTAAATGATTATTAATATCATAATTATAGCAAACTTATGGTAAGATGCAGCCATTTAGAATGACCTGTATCAGTCTGCCTTATATTATGCGAAAACATGATTTTCTAAAGGATGCTTTTTAGCTACACACTATTAAATGCCTGAAAAAAAATCAAATTCACAATTATTAACGACCAATTAAAACAGCATATTTAAATAATTGAAAATCAAATAAATAATATAATTTATATCATTTTAAATAGCCTACATTGTAAACTTCACAAGGTTATACAATATGGACAAAGAATTACAAGGATTAGAGTTTTTTCAAGACATTTTTCAATCTTCTGTGGAAGGCATTTTAGTGGTTGATTCAGATGGTATCATTATTAAAGCAAATCCAGCTAGTGAAGAACTCTTTGGTTATAAAACACGTGAGCTTATAACTCAAAAAGTAGAAAACCTTATCCCAAATAAATTCAAAATAAATACTAAAAGCCATAGAGAAGGATACATCGTAAAACCAAAGACGAGAACAATGAGTCAAAATTTAGATTTATGGGGACTAAAAAAAAACGGCTCTCAATTTCCTTTAGAAATTAGCTTAACACCAACAATAATAAAGCAAAAACAAGTTGTAATAGCTTTTATAATTGATATTTCGAAGCGGGAAGAAATAGAAAAGAAACTACACATTAGTCAAACTCAGCTAAAAACTTATTCTGAAGAATTAGAGAAAGAAGTCACCAGCAGAACTAGCGAACTAACCACGACAGTTCAAAAACTAGTAGCCTCGAATTTAAGTCTCGAAGACCAAATGCAGGAAACACAAGAGGCAGAGAAAAGAGCTATTGCGAATAAATCCTTATCCTCTGCAATTGCTAAGAATTTCCCTCATGGGTTTATAATTGTTTTTAATCTAAATTTTGAAATACTACTTATAGAAGGTCAGGCTATTATACCATTAGGCTTAGATAAAATGATTTTTGAAGATACAACCGCTGATGACATCGGCATATTTTCCGATAAACAAAAAACAAAACTAAAAAAAGATATTTTAAAAACAATTGCTGGTGAACACCTTAGCTTTGAAATAATTTACAAAAACCAATACTTCTCTGTAAACACAACACCTCTGTTTAATGAGCAAGCCATTATCTCAAGCTCGCTATTTGTTTATAGCAATATCACAGCTCAAAAAAAAACTGAAAGAGATGCTAAAAATGCCTTAAAAAAAGAACAGGAACTTAACGAGTTAAAATCAAGGTTTGTTTCTATGGCATCCCACGAGTTTAGAACACCGTTAAGTGCCATACAGACCTCTGCTATTCTTATAAACAAGCAAAATGAAATCGGCAAAGAACCAAAACTTGAGAAATATGTGGCTCAAATCATGAGAAATGTAAAACTTATGGTTGTTATATTGAATGATTTCTTATCCCTCAGTAAATTGGAAGAAGGAAAGGTTGAAGCCCATAAGAAAGTATTTGATTTTATCCACTTTTCTAAAATATTTATAGAAGAAGTGTCTACAACTAAAAAAATAGGGAAAAATATCATTTTAGAAGCACCAGACCATCCGCTTTTAATAAATCTTGATCCAAAACTAATGCGTACTATCTTGATGAATTTAATATCCAATGCAATCAAGTATTCTCCAAAAAACACAGATATCCATATTAAAATTGAAGAAAGTGACGCATTTGTCACGCTTCAAGTTCAAGACCAAGGCATTGGCATTCCAGATGACGAACAAGAGAAACTATTCGAGCGTTTTTTTAGAGCAAAAAATACACAGAATATTGAGGGCACAGGACTTGGTCTTAATATCGTAAAGCAATATGTAAATCTTATGGATGGCACCATTGATTTTACTAGTGAAATCAATAAAGGCACAACTTTTTTAATTAAGTGGCCAAAAACCCAGTAAACAAAATAAAACGATGACAAAAATACTTTTAATAGAAGACAATCAAGATGTAAGAGAAAATACAGCAGAAATCTTAGAATTAGCAAACTATGAGGTTTGCACTGCAGAAGATGGTAAGAAAGGTCTTGAAGTTGCAATGCGTACACAACCAGATATTATTATCTGTGATATTATGATGCCAGAAATGAATGGATACGATGTATTACTTCATTTAAATAAAGATAAAACAATAGCTAGTACCCCTTTTATTTTCCTAACTGCTAAAACAGAACGAATAGATGTTAGAAAAGGAATGAATCTAGGTGCCGATGATTATCTTACTAAACCTTTTGATGAAAGCGAATTATTAGATGCTGTTGCCTCAAGACTTAAAAAACATAGTTTCCTTAAAAAAGAATTCTCTAAGGATATTGAAGGTGTTAATCAATTTTTTAATGATGTATCAGTACACGAAGGTATGGAAAGCCTTTCTGAAGATCGTGAGGTGGAAACATTCAATAAAAAAGACTTTATTTTTATGGAGGGTGATGCAGCAAATACACTATATTTTATCCAGAAAGGCACTATAAAAACATATAAGACAACCGAGTCTGGTAAATGTTTAGTAACAGGTATGTTTGGACCTGGACAATTTGTAGGGCAACTATCTCTACTAACTAATAAAGGTATTTATAGAGACACTGCAACAGCTCTAGAGCTAGCAGAAGTTTTTAAGATTCCTAAAGCTGATTTCACAACCTTGCTTTTTGGTGATAAGTTGATTTCAAATAAATTCATTACCATGATTTCCAACAATTTAATTGATCTTCAAGAACAACTAATAAGTATGGCATTTGCCACAGTTAGGCAACGTTTAGCAAAAGTATTATTAGATTTATTTAACAATGAAATACTTAATAACTCTACAAATGAAGGCATTAATATATCAAGAGAAGATTTAGCAAATCTTATGGGTACAGCTACTGAGACGGCTATTAGAATGCTAACTGACTTTAAAGATGAAGCCTTAGTAATCATTGGTTCTCATAGAGAAATCATTATTGAAAATAAAAAAGACTTAGAAGATATTGCCCTTTTTGGATAAAACTAGATAGGTTGACCCTCGTCATTGAAGAAAAGAAATATTACTAATAATTTAGCGGTACGTTAAAACTAAACTAATATTTAAAGCATGTCTTCTAAAGAACTTAACAGATCACAAAAACGATTCCTTATACATACATATTCAAGCCTATCTAAAATAGAAATGGTATTGCTCCATATTCATAATAATAATAATATACCGCTTCAGTTATCTATCTTGGGTAAGCTTACTACCAATACCGGAATTACTAAAAAAGAACTTGAAAAAATAATAACCGATATAAAACAGCAATTAAGTGCTGTATTAGGCGAGCAATTTCAATTTGGATATTTCCATAATCCTGAAATTGGCTCCTTATTTATTGCAGGTCACTTAACCCCTACATTCCTTAATAAAATTGATGAAAGAGAGCTCGCATCTTTACCCTCAGGTCTTTTAGGAATATTTAAAGGGTTGGGAATTGAGGTTGAAGAAATTAATAACTATTTAGATGAGCTGAAAAATGACAATTATTGTTTAATTATTCGAGGAGAAAACAGTTTGTTAGATACTATAGAACCTACATTAAATGTATAATAATTAATATACATCAGATTATTTTCAACTGGTAACGTATCTCTAAAAATAATAATTAACAGTTATTTTTAAATGATTTATTAAATAAGAATTAGTTTAAATACAAAAACGGGAAGCCTATAAGACTCCCCGTTTTTTATTATACATCATTATTTTTCTAATAATACCAATCAATCAAAAGCTCAATATCTAGAAAACTTTCACAAATGGTTTTTATAGAAAATTCAGGACTTTTAATAGTATTTCATAAAAAGCTAATCCATCTTTTTTAAGTATTTATATAATTCACTATCCGTTGAAATGAAAATGGATGTTTTTCCATCAAAAGTTTTCTCAAATGTTTCCATTGATTTCAGAAAACCATAAAGGCTTCTTGATTGACTCGATTTATTATACGCTTTTGCATAAATTGAGGCAGCAGAGGCATCTGCCTTACCCTTAATCATCTCAGCATCCCTAAAAGCAAGGGATTGTATATTTTTAAGTTTTCGTTCTTTTTCACCATTTATACGTGAGGCTTCCCCCTGACCTTCCGATCTAAATTTATCAGCGATACGAAAACGTTCACTTTTCATTCTTTTAAATACCTGATTCTGCACTTCCTGCACATAATTGATACGTTTAAACCGAAAATCGAGTATCTTAATTCCTAAATCTTCAGTCTGTTTATTCGCCGATTTTAATATCATTTGCTGAATCTTATCTCGACCTACATAAATTTTCGCCAAGGAATCGCCGATAATTTCAGTATCGGATGTTAAAGGTATTCTGTTACTTGTACGTACAGTTTCTTCTATGTTATTATTTGCTATAAAATTCCTTGTGTCTCCATCCAAGATATCGTCTATACGAGATTGTGCCCCCCGTTCATTTGTTAACCGTTTAAAAAATTGGAGCGGATCTGTAATTTGCCATCTTGCATAGGTATCAACAAAAATAAACTTTTTGTCTTTAGTGGGTACTTGGTTTGGATCACCATTCCATTCCATATAGCGCTTTTCGAAATAATTTGCCACCTGTATTAAGGGAAGTTTAAAGTACATCCCAGGCTCAATAATGGCTTCTCCAATTGGCTTTCCAAACTGAGTAATGACCACCTGATCCTTTTCCTGTACAATAAAAATGCTACTCTTTAAACCTATCAGGATAAGAATGATTGATATCGCTATTAAAATTGATTTAGTTTTCATTGATTTCTGTTTTTTTATTCATCTGCATTTGTAATAAAGGTAACACGTTGCTACCCTTTTGGTCTGTTATCACTACATTCCCAATGTTGGGTATCACACTTGACATGGTTTCAAGATAAATTCTTTTTTTTGTTACCTCAGGAGCCTTAATAAATTCATTATATAATGCCGAGAATCTAGTGGCCTCCCCTTCTGCATTATTTACACGCTCAGCCGCATACCCTTTTGCTTGTTGAATGGTTTCTTCTGCTTGACCTTTTGCTTTGGGTATCACTTTATTGTATTCCGATTTTGCTTGATTAATCAACGTTTCCTTTTCTTGCTGGGCTTCGTTAACAGCATTGAAAGCTGCCTTTACCGGCTCTGGCGGATTTACATCTTGTAACACCACTTGTTCTATTTTGATACCCATAGAATATTCTCTACTTATTTGCTGAATGAGTTTCTCTAACTCACTTGCTATTTCCGTACGACCAACAGTCAGTACTTCATTTACGGTTCTGTCACCCACAATTTGCCTCGTTGCCGCTTCTGAAACAATACGAAGCGTACTCTGAGGGTTTCTAACTTTGAACAGGTACTTGTAAGCATCATCTATCCTATATTGTACCACCCACTGCACCTCTGCCAGATTAAGATCACCAGTAAGCATCAGTGATTCATCTTCTTTACTCGATAATTTTCCATATTGACTGTCCATTCCTGCTTTGGTGGTTCGGAAACCAAATTCTAGTTTTTGTTGTCTTTCTACCGGAACCTTATAAACATCTTCTACCAAAGGTATTTTAAAATTTAATCCTGGTTCTACTTGTCGCACATACTTCCCAAACCGAGTAATAACTCCTACTTCTTCAGTACTTATCTGAAAAATTGATGACAACGAAATCACTCCTAAAATTAGTATTGTAACAATAAGCCGCCAGTATTTAAGTATTTTTCCTAATTCCGGTGGTAAATTTAATTTTGTTTTATTCATTTTTGTTTTTTTTAATGTATAAATAGATAGCTCAATCTCATCCAACTTATTTATGCTGATTTAAACATGCTCTTGTTTTCATTCCTTTAAGTGTTCTTTTAAAAAATCGTAATCAAGACATCAACTTTGCTCACCCTATTTTTGTTGTTTTTAGTTGATGATATAAAGGCTACTTACGCTTCCATCTAGATAGTGTCGGTAAAATAGTGACTAAAGCTAACACCAATAACATATGGATTAAACCTCCTGCAGTGTAAATAAAGAAACCTATACCCCAACTTATTACTAATACGCTTGCAACCATGTACGACAACACTCTCATAATGTGATAATTTGGTATTTTTATTTAATTCTAATTTAATCTCATTTTCGCAAAACATTTACTGCAATAGATTTAACTATTCATTTACTGGCAAAGAAACTTATATAAGCCTATCTTATCAATGACCTGAGTCAGTCACATATAAAGCGCTTTGTTCATTCTGTATTGATCCTAAAACACATTCGATAATTTCGTAGTTGTTATAAACTAAATATCCTGTGCTTAGCGTAAGTCATTTCATTCGCATGCATCTATCGCAATCTTTATTGAAATGAAAAACGCAATCATACCATTGGAATTTTAAAAACAATTGGAATTTACCTTAAAGGCTGGTGTCATTTTGGCAAAAGAGATAAATGCCGATTTAATCATTATGGCTAACAAGGGTTAACTTTATATGATGGTATTTTTGCTATATCAAACGCAGATCAAAGGGTTCGTAATAGTAAGATACCTTAGTTAATTATAGCGCCAGCTCCTAAGAATTTTGGCAAAAAAAATATAGTTATAGCTACAGATTTGAATCCTGTAAACACTCTAGCATTTTTTAAGAAATTAGCTCTATTTGCTACTTTAGGAAGTACTATTCATCTCCTTTATGTCAATTTAGCTTATCCCTTTATAAACTCCAGAGAATCGAAGGAAAAAGCTAAAGTATTTGTAACTTAAGATGGATTTAATCTATATGAAGAAATAATAAATGTAGATCTCATTGTGCTAAGTACCCATGATCGAAAACGATTTAAATTATTTAATAAAAAGTAGTATTTCTGAAGACATTTCGAACCATGCAAAACGACCAATAATGATCTTTAAGTTATAGGTAATTCAATATATAATCTAATAAAAATAGGACCACCCATTACAAGACCCAGAGAGAAGTTCGCATCACCATAAAGCAATCACTTCACGAATTGATTAAATTTAAGAAGGACAAAAACAAAGTTATATTCAATGAGCTACTCATTAATCTGATACCAGATATACGTAGATATATCGTCAAAAGAATTAAAACTACCATAAAAAAAATCATTTTCCTAAGAACAAGTATGTTCCTACTAACTTTATATGTCAATATTTTACTCAAATAACTTTTCACCGAGGCAAAATTAAAAATCAATCACCATATCAAGCGCCTCATCAGCATCTTTTCTCATAAAATTAGTTTGATAAAGCATAGTTGTAGTAACCGAAGAATGCCTATATAGTTTTTGAAGCATTTGAATAGGAATTTTATCTCCAGAAATATTACCAAAACTATGGCGAGCAATATGCATGGACATTTTTTTATCTATACCTGCTTGCAAGGCAACAAGCTCTAACCTCCTATTGAAGTTTCTTGTAGCTGTTTTTATTCTTGTTCTTACGCGTTTCTTATCATTTAAATTTATCCCTTCTAGCTCCTTAAATAAATAAACAGAATGTTCTTCTCTTTCTAATTTACTGAGAATTTTAGAAACTTTATCAGGGATCTTCAAAGACACTAATTTGTTATTCTTAGCCATACGGTAATGTAAACGCTCGTCATAAAAATCTGCCCACTTTAATTGTAATACATCACTTATCCGAATTCCTGCAAAATAAAAACTAATTAACCATGCATATAAAGCATACTCTTGAGCTTGAGTTAAACCTTTTAAATTCTCTAAAGTCTTTATTTCTTCTCTATTTAATCCTACCTTTTTTGTTTCGGGAAACTTAATTTGAAATTTCCCTTTTCCAAAAGGGTAAAATTCTTTTTTAGTGATGTTTTGACTAATAGCTAAATTATAAATAGTTCGAAGCGTAATCATATAATTAGCCACAGTACGTGCAACCAAATTTCTTTTACTTAACAGAAAATGTTCAAATTGTTTTAGGAGTTCAACATTCAAATCTTGAAAATGAAGTTGATCGTTTTTTAGAAATTCTCTAAACACTGCTATACGACCAATTTCAATATCCAATTGATGAAACTGCTTTCTGTTTCTTATGTTTACAATGAGTATGACCGAGCAATACGCCCCGTACGAAAACGCTATTAATGAACGAATTAACAGGACTCTTAAATACGAATACGGCCTAAGAAAAACCATTAAAAACACTAAACTAGCGTGAAAAATGACCGAACAAGCGGTATATATTTAGAATAATTTAAGAACACATTTTAGCATGGAATTAAGAAAACCTGTCGATGTACATTTAAATACAAATCCTATTGAAAAAATAATGTGAATTTACCTGAACTAAAGATTTAAGAACAGACTTAGTTCAAACTATTTTTTTGCCTTCTAAACGGCTATAAAAAATCTTTTGAACGTCTAAATATTAACAAAAAAAAATCAACCTATTTCAGCATAAAACACTTTAAACGAAAATAGTTTAATCAATTTAGCATGAAAATCTATAAATTAATTTTTCTTTTATTTATACTTCTAATCTATAATTTCGCAGGTGCATCTTGTCAAGATAATAATCCCAATAAAGATGCGGAATTTGATATTTTAAATCCGACAACGGGAGGTTACACACACTCTTTTTTCCAAAGTAAAATTAGAGGCAATGTAGATTTCAATGTATATCTTCCTCCTTCTTGGTCTAAGAAGAATTCATCACAATACCCACTAATTATTTTATTACACGGTCAAGGTGGAAGCGAGTATTCATTAACTTATGTTATTCCTGCTGACAGTCTAAATTATTGGGTTAAAAATAAATCCATCCCAGAAGTAGTTGTAATTGCATTAAGCGGTGGAGATAATTTAAGTAAAATGCAATGGTATACCGACTCAAATGAAAATATGGTTACGAGCAATGAGAACGGTGAATTGAGAAAATATTGCTATGAAAAATTCAATACGTCCATGAAAAGTTCTCAAATCTCTATTATTGGTTATTCTAGAGGAGCTACTGGAGCACTAAATTTTGCTGTAAATTTTCCAACTAAGTTTTCTTCGATTGCTTCTATTGCTTTTGTTAGTGATTATGCAATTGAACGTCTAAAACAAGGTATTGATGTAAACCATGAAAAAATAATCAATAGTGGGATTAAGATTCAAATGTGGATTGGAAGCAAAGATGGATTTGTTCTAAAAGGTAATAGAAAAGGTAGTTCAATAATTAGTTCATACTTGAAAGAAAAAGGTATTGCAAATGAGTTAAAAACTATTAAAGGAAAAACTCATAGTATGTTTGAACTTTTCGAGAATCCCAACAATTTAAATTATTTTAAGTTCTGCACCAAAATGTGGAAAAACAACAGCGACTAAGAAAACGTAATGCGGACTTTAGGGTTATACCCAAAGGTCTGTGTATATTTATAAAGCCGCTAAATCTTAAGGATTTAGCTTTAGAACAGAAAAATATAAATCAAAACAATAAGATTTAGCTTGGTGCTCAGACAGAAACGAAAAGTTTTCCTGTCTCCACACTAAGCTTAGCACAACCGTTGGCAACAAGTTAAAAAAGAACTAATGAATAATATAGATTGGATTGGTTTTATTGGAGTTTTTCAAATACTATTAGCATACATACTTAATGTAATCGGAAAAATAAAAAGCACTGATTTAACTTTTATTTCACTAAATCTCATTGGTGCAAGTATGGCTTGTTTTGCTTCAATACTTATGGAATACATTCCTTTTATAATACTTGAAGGAGTGTGGACTATTGTATCTTTAATTTCGCTTATAAATTATAAAACGAAACATTAAATGGCTGGGGAAACAAATTTATCGGAATTAATAAAAGGAATGACGCCTAAACCGATTGATGGAGAGTATGTGTTTTCAACAATAAAAGATATTAATATAATTGACCGAAAAGATACTATTTATGAATTCAAAGAAAATGTAAGGAACAACTATTGTTCTTGAGAGAAAAAAAGCAGACAAACTTAACTTTAAATATGAATATATTGCTTCTTAGATTAAACTTATAATTCATTCATCGCTTGATGCTGAAGATTAAACAGCTATATTTTCAACGGAATTAGCGAAAAATGAGATTAGCTGAAATGTTATTACTGGTTATTATCACGACCATATTTTCGTTGATAAAAAAGACTCAAAAAAAGCAATTAGAGTGCTAATAGAATTATCTAAAAATCAATAATAAAAACAGCTACTAACAATGTGTATAATTAACTGCTTTGGCAAGTGCCTATTTGGAAAATTCTTTCGGAATTTTATCAGGCAAGTTTTTTTTCACTAAACTACTTACTTAACCATACACATAATCGTTGGCAACAATATGAGGACAAAATCCCGAATTTGACGCTTTTTCTACCTTATTTTAAGAAAACCGTGTACGCAATCGTGTACTCTAATTTCTAGTTAATTATACACATAATTTTGAATCATTCTAGTTCAATAAATGAACCTAACATAAACTAAAATTAATAATTACTTAACGAACGAATTTAAATTGTACCAATCTCTTTTCTTAATTTTCAAAAAAATTAAAATTAAGTGAGATTAAAGAAGATAGACGATACGCAACTATTAATATTGATCAAAAACGGAAATGAATTAGCTTTTAGTCAACTTTATGACATCTATTGGAAAAGACTTTTTTCATACACCATAAATATTCTAAATGATAAAGGACTAGCTGAAGATGTTATTCACGAAATATTTACTAACATTTGGATTAAAAGAGAATCTTTAAATATCACTTCTTTCGAAAACTATTTATTCGTTTCCGCAAAAAATAGATCAATCTCACTATTAAGAAAAGTACAATTTACAGAATTGGACGAAACAATTATTACGACGCTATCTTTTGCTCCAGAAATAGATGAAACAACAAAGAGTAGTGATTTAAAGTACATTATAGAAAATGCAACCAAAGAGCTCCCGACAAGGTGTAGAGATATATTTTTTATGAGCCGTTATGATGACTACTCTAACATAGAAATTGCTAATTACTTTAAAATTTCTCAAAGAACCGTAGAAAATCAATTATACTTAGCTCTAAAGCACCTAAGGACTATTATTAATAGGACTATGGTTATTTTATTCATATTTTCTTTTTTTTGATAGGTTACCACTTTGTTTCCTCAATGTTATCTATCAGTTAAATAAGGCTTTTTACATTTTTTTCTATGTGAGAACTTCAAGAGTTCTGCGTCTTTCTATTGTAAAAGGACATTATGACTAAAGAAGAATTTTTAAGATTAGCTAAAAAACACTCAGAAAATGAATGCTCTGAAAGGGAAAAAAATATACTTTTTTCTTTTTGTGATAAAGCACAATTTAAAGATTTAATAAGCGAATGGAATATTTCTGAAGAACAGCAAATAAAAATAGAACTTTTAAGAAGAATCCGATCTACAATAAAAACTTACGACAATAAAAAGAAGAAAAAGTCTAATTATTTAAGTGTAAAAACTTTTGCGGCTGTTTTCATTGGTTTTATGGTAGTAAGTTATTTGTATTTACAGCATAACGCAAATACAAAAATAACGCACCCTACAAATGCTATAACTTTAGAGTTAGAAGATGGTTCAATAAAAGTTATTGACGAGAATTCAAAAACAAATGCCTTAGTTAACAAAAAAGGAAATTTACTTGGAACTCAAAAAGGAAAACGTTTGGTCTATGAAAAAGGAAACTCCACAAAAGAGCTTGTTTATAATACTCTTACAGTACCCTATGGTAAAAGATTCGAAATAGAATTATCAGACGGAACTACGGCTCATTTAAATGCAGGAACATCTATAAAATATCCTGTTAAATTTTTGAAAGGAATAGACAGGCAAGTTTTTATTAAAGGAGAAGCCTATTTTAAAGTTGTAAAAGATAGTATGCACCCATTTATTGTAAATGCAGATAAACTTAATGTCAAAGTTTTAGGAACTGAATTTAATGTCCAGGCTTATTCAGAAGATACAGTTTCAGAAATTGTTCTAGTTGAAGGCTCAGTTGCTCTATATGATGATTCTCAAAAGTCCAATAAAAAAACAATTTTAAAACCTGGAGATCAAGCAAGGTTCAACAAATCAAATAGTAATATTAGAACCAAAACTGTACGTACAGATATTTATACTTCTTGGATTAATGGAGAACTTGTTTTTAGGAACATGGCTTTTGAAAATATTCTAAAAAAACTAGAACGCTATTATGATATAGAAATAGTTAATCAAAATAGTAATCTTTCTAAAACAATCTTAAACGCTAGCTTCGGAAATGAACCAATCGATGTAATCCTAGAGAGTCTAAAAGAAAATTATGGACTAAAATATTCCATTTCAGAAAATAAAATAATTATCACTAATTAAATTATGCCTATGAATTGAAAAACTCAAAATCTAAAACAATTAAAAATTTCGAAAAAATTTCACTGCGAAAAACAGAAAAATCGGAAAATGTTACGAGCATTTCCCGATTATAAAGCAGTGATTATATCAAAAATAACCACAAATTAAGACCATAAAAGTATGAAAAAAACTCTTACTAAAACAAAAAGAAGAACCTATCACTCAGGTAAATTCGATTTAAAAATGAAACTAACAGCCGTATTTTTTCTATTTACACTATTCTCATTACAAGCAAAAGAATCCTATGCACAACGCACAAAAGTATCTTTAAACCTTGAAAACGTTTCTATAAGCGAGTTTATCGACGAGGTAGAGAGCACTTCTCAATTTCGTTTTATTTACAAAGTAAACGATGTTAACCTTAAAAGATTAATCACGTTAAAAGCAAAAAACGAAAAAATAGATTCTATTTTAGAACGTGTTTTTAAGGATACAGACGTTTCATTTAATTTTAAAGACCGGTTAGTTTACTTAGTAAAACGAAAAAACACTGAGTCTAAACCTAACGAAAAAAGTGCTACAATTCAAAAGTACCCTTTGACCGGTAAAATACTCGATGAAAACAACGTGCCTTTACCAGGAGCTAGCATTATAGAAAAAGGTACATCTAATGGTGTAACGACTGATTTTGATGGTAATTTCTCCATATCTTTAAACACGTCTAATGCTATTATTGCCATATCATATGTTGGTTATGAAACACAAGAAATATCAATAGATAACCAAAAACAAATTGAAATACAATTAAAACAAGATACATCACTTTTAGAAGAAGTTCTTATAGTTGGTTATACTGCAGAAAACCGAAAAAATGTAACAGCTTCTGTAGCCTCAATATCTCCTGCAGAAATTAACACAAAACCCGTAGCAAATGTTGCAGAAATGCTAGAAGGTCGTCTTCCTGGTATTCAAATTATGAGTGATAATAGTCCTGGAGGTGGAACTTCAATTAGAGTAAGAGGCTTTAGTACAATAAATAATAACGACCCATTAGTTGTTGTTGACGGTGTACCTGTTTCAAACGGACTCGACGGAATTAACCCTACCGATATAGAAACCATACAAGTTTTAAAAGATGCCGCATCATCATCGATCTATGGTTCACGTGCTGCAAATGGTGTTGTTGTAATAACCACCAAAAAAGGAAGTACTAAAGGTAGCTTTGAAACCACATTGAATATCTATAATGGTTTACAAGCATCTTTCAACCTTCCTAACACTTTAAATGCACAACAATATGGTGATTTACTTTGGCAGGCATCAATAAATGATGGAAAAACACCTAGCAGTGATATATATGGTAATGATCCAAATAATGCCATTATTCCAGATTTTCTAAATGCAGAACAAACCATTCCAAGTGCAGATGTTAATTGGATTAAGGAAATTATGCAAGTTGCGCCAGTACAGTCTTATAATTTAACTATGTCTAAAGGCGATTCAAAATCTCAACAATCTTTTGGCATTGGCTACTATAACCAAGAAGGTATTATAAAAAACACAGGGTATGAACGTTATTCAGTTCGATTAAACTCAAGCTATCAGGTTGCCGATTTTTTAACTATTGGAGAAAACTTCACAGCGTCATATAAAGAGCGTGTTTCAGTAGGTACAAACTCTGCCTTGGGTAGTATTGTTTATAATGCGCTTCAATTTCCATCAATAATTCCTGTTAAAGATAACAACGGAGATTTTGCTGGTAATTCAATTAACGATCTACAAAACCCACTAGGAGAGCTAGATAGGAATAAAGACAATGCGGACAAAAGCATACAAGCTATAGGTAACATATTTGCAACCGTAAAGTTAGGTGATTTCAGTGCTAAAACATCATTAGGGATGGATTACCAAAACAATAACTCTCGTGATTTTTCTCCTATTTATGATGAAATTTTAGCACAAAACAATACCAATTCTTTAAGCACAAGCAATAGTTTTAACTACCAATTAATTTGGACAAACACATTAAACTATTCCAAAAAATTAGGTTTGAATAATATCAACCTACTTTTAGGTCAAGAGGCAATCAAATACTATTATGAAGGTTTTGGAGCATCAAGACAGAATTTTTTATATGAAGATGACAACTTTAGGTACTTAAGTAATGGTACAGAAAACCAATTAAATTATGGAAATGCCAATGAATGGGCTTTAAGCTCTTATTTTGCTCAAATTAGATATAATTACGACGAAAAATATCTTTTTACAGCTACAGTAAGGAGAGATGGCACTTCTAGATTAGCAAATAACAACTATGGAACATTTCCTGCCTTCTCAGCTGGATGGCGTGTAGACAGAGAAGATTTTTTTGATTTAGGTGATACATTTACTTCATTTTTAATACGAGGTAGTTGGGGACAAACAGGAAACCAACAACTACCGTCCTATTCTACAGTTGATAGTTACAGCAATAGTAATGCATACTCAGATTACTCCATTGGAGGAGGTCAAAATGTGGTAAGTACAGGACTTACTCAAACTCGTGTTCCAAACCCTGATTTAAAATGGGAAACGACAACAGGAACAACAATAGGTGTTGATCTTGGTTTTTGGGATGATAAACTAGAATTATCTGCTGAATATTATACAAAAAAAACAGACGATATTTTAATTTATAACATCATACCCCTTACTTATGGAGGTACTAATGACGGACAATGGATTAATGATGGCAAAATGGAAAATAAAGGTTTTGAACTTAACCTAAATTACAGCGATAACATCAATGATTTTGGTTACGCAGTAGGTCTTAATTTTACAACCTATAAAAATGAACTTACAGAATTAGACAATGTTCCATTTTTAGGTATACCTAGCTCATCACTTCACTCGGTTAATTTTGATCAAGAAGTTTCTAGAAGTGCTATAGGCCAACCTATAGGATCATTTTACGGCTATAAGGCTAATGGTCTATTTCAAAGCGCGCAAGAAGTTACAGATTATGGGTTACAACCAAATGCTCAGCCTGGTGATATTAGATTTGTAGATATTGATGAAAACGGAGTTTTAGATGATCAAGATCGAACATTTATTGGTTCTCCTCACCCAGATGTATTATTAGGTATGAATCTTAATTTTAACTATAAAAACTTAGATTTAGGAATGTTCTTCAATGGTAGTTTTGGAAATGATTTATACAATTTAACAAAATACAAAACTCATTTCTTTAATCAATCGGCATACAATAAAAGTGCAGATTTATTAAACGCATGGACTGCAGAAAACACGAATTCTTCAATTCCACGATTATCTCTAGATGACCCAAATAACAATATCAGACCATCCTCTTTTTATGTTGAAAATGGATCTTATATTAAACTAAACATGTTGCAACTGGGCTATACTTTTAATCAATCATTTATGAATGATAAAAAACTTAGAGTATACATACAATCTACAAATGTCTTTACAATTACAGATTACAGCGGAATGAATCCTCAAATTGGATTACAAAATTACTCATCCGATAACAGAAATTTAGATATTGGAGTCGATCGCGGAATTTATCCTCCATCGCGCACATTTACATTAGGTCTTAATCTAAAATTTTAAAAAAACATTATGAAACTTATATATAAAATTAAATACATACTTTTAATAGGAATCACACTTCAACACTTTTCTTGCTCCAATGAGTTTTTAGAAGAAACCACTTATGGAGAAGTAGAGCCATCCGAGATTTTAAAACCTGAAAATATAGAAAGAGCTATTATTTCAGCTTATAGCGTTTTAAACGGACAATTTGATAGCGCAAGTAATGCATATAACTCACCGGACTCTAACTGGAGTTTTGGGGATGTTGTTTCAGACGATTGCTACAAAGGTGGTGGCGGTACTGGAGATCAAAACAACATTCATCAAATGGAAATTTATGCTACAAACCCTACTATTATTGATGTAGAACGCAAATGGTCCGCACTTTATGAAGGTGTTAAAAGATCCAATGAAGCTATTAGATTATTAAATTCTTCTGATGATTTTGATGTTACACTAAAAACTAAAAGATTAGCTGAATTATCTTTTTTGAGAGGCCATTATTACTTTGAGTTAAAAAAAATATATAATAGAATTCCTTATATAGATGAAACAGCTGAAACAGTTGCAGACTATGCTAGATCGAATACAGAATTCACATCAGATGAGTTATGGTCCAAAATTGAAGCGAACTTCCAAAATGCATACGATGGACTTCCAGAAACTCAAGCTGATTTAGGAAGACCAACTAAAAACGCTGCCAAAGCTTATTTAGCAAAATGTTATTTATTCCAAGGACAATGGGAAAACGTAATTGAAGCTACCAATGAAGTTATGACTAGCAGCTACGGTTTGATGGATGATTATAAACAATTATTTCTTCCTGAAAATGATAACAATAAAGAAATAATATTTGCTGTTCAGCATTCTATAGACGACGGCCAACCAAATAATTATAATGGTAGTATTGGTGACAGGCTAACTGCTCCAGGAGGTCCGTTTTATGCTCAATACGGGTTTCACAGACCTTCACAAAATTTAATTAACGCCTTTAAAACATCAAGTTCGGGATTACCTCTAGATGAAAACATTGATATAATTACTAATGATTTTGTAGACCCTAGATTAGATATTACTGTTGGCCGACCAAACATCCCTTACAAAGATTTAGGTATTCTATATGAAGAAAGTTGGGCTAGAGATTTGGCTACTTACGGACCATATGGTCCTAAAAAACGCATCGTTTCAGCAAATTCGTCATACTACGTTGCCACTTGGCCCTATGTAAATGCGCTTAATTACTATATTATTAGGTATGCTGAAGTTATTTTATGGAAAGCCGAAGCAGAAATGGAGTTAGGTAATCTAGAAAATGCTAGAACTTTAGTAAATCAAATTCGTCAGCGTGTAATTAATTCAGAATATGTAAAAAGTTTAGATGGCTCATCCGATGCAGCGAATTATAGCATTTCTACTTACAACGAAACCTGGACCGACCCTGAATCTGCAAGAGACGCAGTTTATTTAGAAACTCGGCTAGAATTAGCTATGGAAGGTCATCGCTTTTTCAATTTAGTTCGTTGGGGTGTTGCAAAAGAAGTTATAGACGATTACCTCTTAGTTGAAAAAACAAAAAGAAGTCATCTTACAAATGCAGTGTTTACTGAGGGCAAAAATGAATATTGGCCAATACCACAAAGATACATTGACGGTGTTCCTGAAGGAACTGTAACTCAAAACAACAATTATTAATCATAAAATAAGGAAGCTCGAAAGGGCTTCCTTTTTAATACTTATACAATGAAAAAACTTTATTTAGTTGTGTTTTTTATCGGTTTAATAAATATTATTACTGCTCAAAACACAACAAACTTTAACCCGAATTTTAAAGCATCTGTATCCTATTCTAAAGTTCAAGATCAAAATTTCTATCTATTTTCTGCTATTCAAAGCGATCCTGAATTAGTTTCAATTTTAGAAAGCAACGAAGAACTAAATACAATATTTAATAATAAAAAAGAAAGTGTCTCAGTTAATTTAAAGAATGAAAAACTTGAAATTATACCACTAATAAATGCTTACAAATTTTCAGAAACAGAGATTACAAACATTTCATCTATACTTAGTAAAGAGGTGAAATCTAATAAGGTTTTAAAAGAATTAATCACAAAAAACTTACGTCCGTCGGGGAAATATGAAAATTTTAAATCTTTAAAAAACCCTGAGTATATAAGTGCCGCTTGGGAACTTTGCGCCAAAGCTATCAACCAATCACTTTCTGTCTATGGATTAGGAGAAAAAGGCCGTTACCACACCATAGATTCCATCTCATACAATATAAAAGAAAAAAATTATAAAGGAGCTTTATTTATGTGGAGCGATATGCTAACTCATAAAAAAGAATCCTTAACCAATTTATTTTTCCAACCATCTTTAGATTATACATTAGCGCTTTTATACATGAATCACAGAGATGAATCTGCAAGGTATGAACCGCTAACTACAGGAGAAAACAAGAAAACTATTGCCGCTATAACTCAGATTAATTTTGATGATTTTCCTTATTCAACCATTTTAATTTTAGGAAACGGCCCTGAGAATAATAAAGATGTTTTAACAGCTCTTGGTAAATTAAATCTGCAATTAGGTGTTATCGAATATCAGAAGAAAAATGCTCCTATTATTATTGTTTCAGGTGGCCATGCTCATCCATTTAGAGCTCCTTTTGCAGAAGCTATAGAAATGAAAAAAGAACTAATAAATCGGTATCATATCCCCGAAAATAGAATACTAATAGATCCTTATGCTCGACATACCACAACCAACCTTCGTAATGCATCAAGACTTATAATTAATAACGAAATCCCTCTAGAGAAATTAGGTCTTGTTGTTACAAATAACGGGCATAGCAAATATGTTGGGGAAGATAGTTTTATAAAGCGATGCAAAGAGGAGTTAGGCTATATTCCAGCATTCATTTTAAAAAGAATTAACTCTACAACATTAGAGTATCAGCCAAAAATAGAATCCTTACACCAAAATCCTTTAGACCCTTTAGATCCATAAACCAATTATGAAAAAGTATAACTTTATTATCTTTTCTATTTTTTTACTAACGTTTAAATGTTGTTTAGCTCAAGTAAAGCAAAATAAAAAACCAGTTGAACTTGTAAATGTTTTTTTAGGAACCTCTGGAGATCATGGTCAAATGTCTCCATCAGCATCATCTCCCTTTAATATGATGAGTATGGGGCCACAAACAACACCACACATTCATGCAGGTTACGAATATTATGCAAAAGAGTTTTTAGGGTTTACAACTACACGAATAGAAGGTGTTGGCTGTGTTGGTAGCGGTGGAAACATTTTAATATCACCTTTTATAGAAGAGACAAAAAAAACTAATCTTATAAAAGAAAAAGAAAACGCTCAACCTGGTTTTTATTCAGTAACATTCAAAAACGGTATAAAGGCTCAAATGAGTGTAAAACATAATTTTGGTATCCAAAGTTATCACTTCCCAAAAATTCAAAGTGGTCTAAAAATAGATTTATCTTTTGCTTTTGATGACAGATTTATTGCTGAAGAAAACACCTTAACAGACAATATTATTACCGGTTGGATAGATACTAAAACAACATGTAGTAAAGGAATATATCGTATCTATTACGCTTTAAAAGTAGAGAACATAAAATCATTAAAAAAGACTGAAGATCACATATTTATAGCAGAGCGAAAAAATTTAGATGCGGATATGCAAGTTCATTTAGGTTTTTCATCTGTAAACACTAAATATGCTAAAGACAAATTAGAATCCATATCTATTGAAGAATTAAAAAAAGAAACTGAAACGGAGTGGCTAAAACTTTTAAGCACGATACAAGTAACTGGTAAAAAAGAAAGAACATCTCTTTTTTATTCTCTACTATATAGAGGTCTACAAGCACCTTATTTAATTTCTGAAAACGATGGTTCCTATCGAGCAATAGACGGGTCTATTCAAAAAACCGACCATAATATTTATAACGGCTGGGCTATATGGGATAATTATCGCGAACAATTGCCTATGTTATCTTTATTTTATTCAAATGAATTTGCTGACATATCGAAATCTATTGCAAATCTATATCTATACGGTAAAAATGACTGGGCCACACAACACGAGCCCTCTCCTACTGTGCGTACGGAGCATGCATCGGTAGTGCTTTTAGACGCGTATAACAAAGGTTATAAATTAGATTTAAAAACTATAAAAGACTCTTTAATTGCAGAAGCTAATAAACTCGTTTATAACTCCCCAGATAAAGCATTAGAGTCCTCTTATGATAATTGGGCTGTAAGTAAATTAATGAAAATTATAGGAGACAGTACTTTAAGTAAAAAGTATAAAGCCAAATCTTTAGAGTATAAAACAATCTGGAAAAAAGACTTTGCAGATCTTTCAAAAACTGATGTTGATATTATGCAAGCAAGAGGTTTGTATCAAGGCACCATATTACAATACCGTTGGTTTGTTCCCTTTGATGTAAAAGGCTTAATAGAATTAACAGGAGGCGAAAACGAGTACATAAATCAATTAGATGATTTTTTTGATACCTATAGTTATAATCATGCTAACCAACCAGATTTGCAAGTACCAGGAATGTACAACGCATCGAAACAACCATGGAAATCTCAAAAATTATATCGTAATATAATGTTGGACACTGTAGTACAAAACTATTTTAATAACAACAGTAAAGGCGTTGATCCATTTATAGGAAGGATATATAATAACAAACCTAAAGCTTATTTACGCACCATGGACGACGACTCTGGCACTATGTCTTCATGGTTTGTAATGAGAAGTATAGGTTTTTCCCCTGCTAATGTAGGCTCTCCGGTTTATTACCTTACAGCACCTATTTTTAAATCGGTGTCAATTAATTTCCCAAATAACAAAGTTCTAAATATTAACGTAAAAAATTACGACAAAGACCATTTCTATGTTAAGTCAGTCATATTCAATGGAAAGAATATAGATCGTAATTGGCTTACTCATAAAGAGCTTTTAGATGGAGGTCTTTTAGAAATAGAAACATCTTCAAAACCAAATTTAAAATGGGGAACTAAACAACCATGGATTAGCTCCTTAGAATAATAAAACAATAGTTGTACATTACGAATAATCAACCTTAAAAAAACCTGAAATAAGGCTTAAAAAACAAAATATCTTGCATGCCTAAAAAGCCTTTTGAGCTATAAAATCATACTTTATAGCTCATGGCTAGTAATACTTGGAATTGGAGACAAATAATAATCTCATTACCACAGACGATTCAAGCTAATAAAAAAGTGTATTACAATACATTAAAAACAAAAATATTTAGTAAACTTAATTATTCTATTTTAAGTGTTTTAAAATATGTTGCTTTACTCGTCTTAATCTCAACAACATAAAAACCAGAAGCTAAACCGCTTACGTTAATTACTTCTTTTTTACTCTTTTTTATTAATTTCCCTACTTCATTAAAAAACTTAACTTTTTTTAGTCTCTCTGCAGCTACTTCAATATGAAGCATCTCATTTACGGCAATAAGATGAGATTTAGAATCTCTCTCTACTAATTTAGATAACGGATTAACCTTATCCACATCAAGTACTATTCCTGTTTTATTGATGCTAAAATAATCATCAATTTCACCTGTCTCTCTAACAAACTTTACGTTTAAATTTTGCCCACCTTTTCCATCATTTTCAATTTCCATTACGCATGATCCTAATGAGTTTAAAGATACATGCATAGCTTGATGATTTAAATCACCACCCGATATTTGTCCTGCAGATCCTGTGGTAATATACACCGCTCCTTCTGTAGTTTCTTTAGCTTTTTGGTATACTCCATTTCCATTTGCTTTACCATCTCCATGCCCTGTAACTCCAACAGTATGTCCGCCATTTGTAATTTCGGCAGTATTAAATGTATTAGATAATCCATGGTGACCATTTAAAAAATAAGACCGTTCATAGGAATGGCTATGCCCGTTTAAAATAAGATCAACACCATTAGCTTCTAGCATAGGCATAAAATTTTCCCTCATATCGATAAGTCGGTCTTCCGAATCAGAATCATGCGATCCTTTTGAATATGCCGGATGATGAAATAAAGCAACAACCCAGTCTTGTGTTGTGTTTTGCATATCGGCTAATGCCCAATTATACATAGGAGCTTCAATTTCGCGATTTGAATGATGAGAATCTAATACTATAAAGTGAATATTAGCATAATCGAAAGCATAATATGCCTCGGTACCCGATGCTACCCCTCCTGCTTCTCCTTCTGTTGGAAACGTAAAAATATCGTAATATGGCCCAGATTGCGAATCGGAATCTGCTGAATATCCATCATGATTTCCTATACAAGACCACGCTACAGATTTCATAAACATCTCATTATAAACATCAAAAAATGCTTCTTGATATTCTTCATCTTTTCCTGTGCTATAGGCATTATCGCCCAAAAAAAGCATCATATCTGTATTTGCAGAATCTTTAGCTACATAATTGTAATAAGCATCACGTACTTTTTTTTGAGATGTATTAGCTGTTCCAGGATCTCCTAATATCCAAGCGCGAACAAATTGATCGGTACCTAACTCAGGTGCAGTTATTACGTACATATCACCTAAAAGACTTTCTGTAAGAATCTCCATCTTGTTTCCTATATTGAAATAGTATTTTGTGCTTGAGTTTAGCTCTTTTAACTTAACCACATGTTCGGTTGTTAAATTAGTATTAGTAACGCTCATTGATAAAGCTTTCAAAGATGTGCCATAATGAACAAAAGATTCGGTAGCAACATTTGTTCTCCATTTGATAATAACACTAGAAGACGTACCACTTTGTAGATAAGGACCACGTTGCACAACAATGGAAGAAACACTTTCCTCTTCTTTAATAATTTGATTGCCTATATTTTTTTGTGTTTGTGCCTGTAAAAATGAATATGCCGTAAAAAGCATCATTATAAAAAGTACATTTTTTTTAATCATAGTTCACTGTTATTAATTTCGTTATATAATTTTTTAATTTCTTTTTGTATTTTTCTTCTTGAATTCATATTTTTAAATTTCTCATCCAATTGTTCAATAGCTATTGCAGTTAGTTTTAATGCTATTTTCGCTTCTTCTGGTTTATTTATTTTAACCAAATATTTCGCTTTCTTGAAATACCAAAACTCGTTCCTATAATATTCTAGAATAAAATAATTGTATTGTTTTAATACTTTTTGGGTTTGATTAGAATCTTCTAAATATTCTAATTTTTTGAGTTGAAGAGATAAAGTCTTAGGGCCAAGTTGGTTTAATCCAATCTCTATAGCTTCTAAAGCCCCCTTAAAGTTTTTATTATTTTCTGCAAGTATAATATTGCAATATTCTATAATATCTTCTGGTCGAAGATCGATCATCTTATTAATTACAAACCGATAAGATTTTAAAGCTTTTTTATATTGCTCTAGATTAAATAATATTTGAGCCTCAAGCTTTTTTCCTTTTACATCTCCTTCGCCAGATTCTAAATATAACTTCACCTTAATTAAAGCCAATTCATAATCCATGGCTAGATAATTAACCTCAGCCATTCTATACTGCAATACTCTATTAGTATTACCTAAAACCTTAGAACTATTATAATCCTTGAGAGCTTTGGCATATTCAATATGTTGTTGATATAATAAACCCCGTTGATAATATAATTTAAAGTCTTTTGGGGTTTTTAATATTTCTTTTGTCTTTTCTTGAATTTTTATACTTAAATCTCCATGTGCAAACCCTTTAAAAGATAACAAAAAGGCAATTACAAGTAATGTATTTTTTACTACGCTATATCTTTTATTATTACACATTATTTTACTTTACAATTATGTTTTAAATATTACAAATTGAAGTTATTACATAACAACTCCAATTTGTAATAGTCAGTTAGTTTAATAACTAATTAATAACCTGTGTTTTGAACAAAATTCTCATTTTTATTCATTTCATCTTGTGGTATTGGTAACAAATATCTATCTGTATTAAAGTTAGATTGAGGCTCTAAACCACTTAAACCAAACACTGCATTACCTAAATCTCTTCGAACGATATCGTACCATCGTTTAAATTCGAATGATAATTCTATACGTCGTTCTTCTAAAATTAAATTTCTAAAATCACTTGCACTTATTCCAGACACAACATCCTCGGGAAAACTAGATGGCGCATATACTCCATAGCCACTTCCATAAAAATCAATTTCTCCAGCATTTCTAGCTCGTTTTCTAATTTGATTTACATATCCAATAGCTTCTGAAGAAAGTCCAATTTCATTAGCAGATTCAGCAGCTATTAGTATTACTTCGGCATATCTAAAAGCAACAAAATCCAAATCTGATCTCCATCCAGCTGTAGTTCTTCCTTCACCAGGAAATCTATTAAATTTTGCTATGTGAGGTCTTGAAATTTCAAAATCAGTATAAGGCCTAACAATATCTGTATCATCATCTAAAATCAAAGAATCGGCTAGGCTTACTTTTAACCTATAATCTTCTGTATTCCAAGTATTGTAAACATTAATATGAGGTACTAACATGCTCCAACCCCTAATAGGCTTTACACCTCCTTCTATTCCATTAAATGGTCCTACTTTATTATCATTTTCATAAGTTGTAGGATTAGGGTTTTGCCCCGTTTGATTGTTCGTGAAATCTATCGTAAATATATCTTCCGTAGACGTCCATTGTTCACTATTTCTAAAAATATCTTGATAATCATCGGCTAAAGAGTAATTCAACTCTCCTGCATTATCTATAACCCATTTTGCAGTTTCATATGATTTTTGCCACTCACCTAAAGTCATGTAAACAGAAGATAAATAAGAAGCTGCAGTTCCCTTTGATGGACGAGATCTAACACTTCCGCGAGAGTCCATATCGAGATTATCAAAAGCAAATGTCAGGTCTTCAATAATTCGCTCATAAACGACTTCAGAACTTGAAAGCTCTACACTTAAAGGATCTACAATATCTGGACTATCTAGATATGGAATATTACCATAAAGCCTCACTAAATGATAATACAAAAAACCTCTTATAAACCTAGCTTCTGCTTCGGCCATCAATTTTTCACTATCATCTGCACCTTTTAAATAACCAACCCCTTGAATAGCCGTATTTGCTGTTGCAATGGTTTGGTATGACGACGCCCAAAGATCTGAAACATATGAATTTGTTGGTGTTACCAAAAACCGACTAAACTCGGCATAATCGCCAAATTCATAGCCATTATCCACCATATCACTCATAAGTTGCAATGGTACTGTAAGGCCAGCACCATAATAACTTGAAGAAGCCATTAATCCATATGTTCCATCTATCATAGGATATACGTCGTCGATGGTATTAAAAAAACCTTCTGGTGTTAGTGTTCCAATTGGTTCTTCGTCTAAATCTGCACAACTTACTATTAAACTCAAAACAGCTAGTACTGAAAATTTTATTATACTCTTCATCATTTTATTATTTATTTTTTAATACTAAAATTCGATATTTAAACCAAAAGTGATCGATTTAACATTGGGGTAACTACCATAATCTAGTCCTATATTACTACTAGAATTACTGTATGATACTTCTGGATCTACACCTTTATAACTAGTAAGTGTTAATAAATTTTGACCACTAACATGAAGCCTCACCGCAGACAAATTAATTTTTGTTAAAACGTCTTCAGGAAAATTATAACCCAAAGAAATATTTTTTAACCTAACATAACTCGCATCATCTATCCATCTATCCGAAGTCACAAAACTTCTACTTATTCTAGCTTGGGGAATATTGGTATCTGTATTTGTAGGTGTCCAGCGATTAAGCGCATCCGTTGTTACATTGGTTCTTCCGTTTAGAGCTCCTAACTCCATGAGGGTATAATTCATGATTTCGCCACCTTGAACACCTTGAATAAACACATTAAGACTTAGGTTTTTATAGCTAAAATCATTACTCCAACCCCAATTAAAATCGGGATGAGGATCTCCAATAACCGCACGATCATCATCGGTTAATTCGCCATCACCATTAAGATCTATAAATTTTTCACCACCAACATCTTCACCACCTATAAGAACCTCATCGGCAGATTGTACAACGCCATCATAAATATATCCCCAAAATTGACCAACTGATTCACCTTCTCTTAACAATTGCGTCGTTCCGCCTCCCGATAATGGATTAGACGAATAATAAATATCGTTACCCTCAGTATCGTTTTCTACAAGTTTTATAATCTTATTTCTATTAAAAGAAATATTACCATAGGTTTTCCATTTAAACTCATCTTGAAAAATATTTGCATTTAAAGCGAACTCAAAGCCTTTATTTTCTACGGTTCCAATATTTTGTAGTTGTGTTTGAAAACCTGTGTAATTTGGAGTCGGGACATTAAACAACAAATCGGTTGTTTTCATGTTGTAGTAATCTAAGGTTAAAGCAAATCTATTTTTTAAAATTTCAAGATCTAACCCAATATTGGTTTGTGCTGTTGTTTCCCAAGATAAATCGTTATTAGAAATTGTAGATGGGCGTATTGCAGTAACAGCGCTACCTTGAACGGTTGTAAAAACATCGGTAAAAGAAGCCAAGGATTGGTAAGGACTTATGGCCTGATTACCTACTTTACCATAACTTAATCGCAACTTTAATAAACTAATCGTATTAGAATTTGAAAGAAAGTTTTCATCAGAAATTTTCCAACCAAAAGCAGCAGAAGGAAAAAAGCCGTATTTATTATTTTTTGCAAATACCGATGAGCCTTCGTTTCTTCCAGTAAATGTGAACAAATACTTATTGTTTAGGGTATAATTAATTCTTCCGAAGAACGCTTCAAACGTTGTTTCAGACAACTCAGAATCTACCGAAGCTACATTTGTACCAGCTCCTAAATTCCAATACGAAAAGGAATCTGAAATAAAACCAGAAGCCAAAGAGTTAGACGTTTCAGACCTGTCTTTTTGTAAAGAATAACCAACCATAATCGATAAATCATGTACTTTTCCTATTAATTTAGAATAGTTTAAATAATTTTCATTTATAAAACTCGTACTCTTTCGAGTGTTTAAGGTAGCCTCACCACCTACACTATTACCACGATCTAAAGTTGTTGGGTAATATTGACCTGTTCTAGAATTATTAATACTAACACCTAAAGTCGATTTAAAATTTAAATCTTTAGCAACACCTATTTCAGCATATACATTTCCTTGAAACAAATCGTTTATAGCTTCATTTTGATATTCTGTAGATAGCGCGTATGGATTATCTATAGGAAAACCAACCACGCTTAATGCATAATCGCCGTTTATATCTCTTATGCCCTGCGTTGGTGAAAATTTATAAGCACTAGAAATAACACCCGTTTGCGCCGCATCTCCACCTTCTTGACTTTTTACCCCATTTCTATTGGTTCTACGCACAAAAATGCTTGAACCTAATTTGATGTTATCCGAAGCTTCTAAATCTAAATTTGAAGTTATAGAATATCTTTTAAAATCCGAATCGACAACAATACCTTCTTGATCGAACACAGCTCCAGACAAATAATAACTCAATTTATTTGTACCGCCAGACACGGAAAGTTGATTGTTTTGTACACTACCTGTTTTATATATTTCATCTTGCCAATTTGTTCCAATACCTGTTAATTCTGGAATAAAGTCAGGATCTAGTTCCTGTATATAATCTGTAAACTGATCGGCATTTAATAAATCTAGCCTATTAATTTCTGTTTGCGTAGCATATGAGGATGAAAAACTAAATTTAGCCTTTCCCGTTGTTCCTCGTTTGGTACTCACAATAACAACCCCATTAGCACCTCTAGCACCATAAATAGCTGTAGATGATGCATCTTTAAGAATCTCCATAGATTTAATATCTTCGGAAGGAGGCATTATACCTCCAATGAATCCATCGACAACAATTAACGGGTCGTTACCCGCATTAATAGAAGTATTCCCTCTAATCTGGATACTGTATTCCGAACCTGGCGCCCCATTAGTAGATTGTACCAACACTCCCGAAGCTCTACCTTGTAAAGCTTGTGTGGCATCGCTTACCGGAAAAGCGACCAAATCTTTTGAAGACACTGAAGAAACCGACCCCGTTAAATCGCTCTTTTTAACACTACCATACCCCACAATTAAAACCTCATCTAATTTAGAATCATCGATTTTTAAAGTGACCCCTATATTGGTTTTACCATTTAAATCTAATTCTTGATTAGCATATCCGATATACGAGACTATAATAGAGCTATTACTATTGCTAACCGTTAAAGCAAACTTACCATCATAATCTGTGGTAACTCCATTAGTTGTACCTTTTTCAACAATATTAGCACCCAATAAAGGCATGCCCATCTCATCGATAACGTTACCTGTAATTTTTACATTTTGTTGAATGACACCAATATTAGTTTTAGATAACGCCTTACCAATTAAAATATCCAAATCGTTAACTTTAAAGCTAAACTGAGCGCGCTTACTTAAATCTTTTAAAATTAAATTCAAAGATTCATTTTTGTAAATTGCGTTATATTTTTTATTATTGCTAGCTATAAAATCGCCATAAGTGATATTAAAATCGGTTTTATTGGATATTGTGCTTAAAATATGGACAAGTGTAACGCCTTGTTCATTTAAAGTTAGGTTTGTTGTATTAATGTTTTGAGACGATGCATTACCATGATACGTGCTAAAAAAACATATAAATAATATTAATTGGAATTGTTTCCGAAATAATTGTTTCATCTAATTAAGTGTTTGTTTTATAATTTTGTTCTAATTCAATACTTATTATCAAGGGGTCTGTTGGAGCAGATCCCTTTCTTTTATTATTTATTTTTTAGTAATTTCCACCATGTTTTTTGTTTTTATTAGTTTTACTTCTGTTATAAAATTTATCCGTTCTATTAGTTCACTTAAGTCTTCATTTTTAGATAATCTAAAAGAATAGAGGTATACACTCTTTAGTACATCACTTTTAAAAACAAAAGGTATATCATATATTTTTTGAAGTTCACTCGCTAAATCTTGTATTTTTATTTTAGACAATACTACATCGCCTTTCCACCATAAATTTGTTATTTCGGCATTGGTATCTGTTTTATATAGCTTATTTGAAGTGTTTTTATAAGTCACTTTTTGATTGGGATTTAGGTAAACCGATTGCGTTTGAGACACAACGTTAACACGCCCAGTGCTAACAATAACCTCAACCATAGCATCGCCCTCCCGAATATTAAAAGACGTCCCTAAAACTTTAGTAGTTATATTTCCGGACTGAATTACAAATGGTTTATCAGGATTTTTAGATACGTCAAAAAAGGCTTGCCCTTTTAATGTAACCTCCCTAATAGAATCATTAAACTGTTTAGGATACGCTATATAACTTTCGCCATTTAAAATTACTAAGGAACCATCGGGCAAAGTCACCTTAGTTTGTTCTCCTTTTTTAGTGCTATTTATAATTTGGCCCATTTCAGTATTACCAAATGCATTAAAAAAACCGTTATGAGTAGTTGATGTATAAAAACCAAGACTGACCAATAGAAGTATGGAAGCGGCTACAGACCAATACCAAATTTTGTTGGTTTTTTTCTTTTTCTCAACCGCGTTATATATACGATTCTTAAGCGCCAGGTTATTTTTAACATCTAGCGAATGGCCTGCCTCTTTTTGCAGATCATCAAAAAAAGCTTCAATCAGATCCACTTCCTTTTTAGAAGCTATTTCTTTTTCATACTTTTTTAAAATAGCCTTAAACCTATGCTCTATCATAATACTTATTTAGCTCTGGAAATAACATCCCTTTACTAATAAGTACCAGAAAAATAAAAAGCCCCTATCTATTTTTAAGGACTTAAAGTTTTGTTAACTTAGTTTACACTTTATTAACATGAAGCCGAAGCAACACCCATTAAAATAATTTGTAGTAGTACCATTTCAGAATTATAAAGCCCAGATTCTCTTAAGGTTTTTAAAGCTTTATTTATTTGATTATCCACGGTACTAGTAGATATGTTTAACATACTCGCTATTTCTTTATAACTCAAGTTTTCTTTAAAACGGAGTTTAAATATTTGAAGACAACGCTCTGGTAATAAATCGTTTGCCGCAGCATCTATTTTTTCAACCAATAATATTTTATTCTCTTCCAAAGCTAAATTAGATTCGGTATCATCTAAAGATAAAATGGCATCGACTTTCTCTAAGTGCACCTCTGTAAAAGGCATTTTTCTTAACTTTTTTATGCACTGAAATTTTACCGCTTTAAATAAATATGCACGATAATGGTCTATCGTTAAACCATCTAACCTATTCCAAAGATCAAGAAAAACTTCCTGCGTAACATCTTCCGCAGCTTCATGAGACCTTAATATATTATTAGCATAGGTATATAGTTGACACCAATATTCGTTGTAGGCTTTATCGTAATCCTGTTTCTTACCCATAAATAAATCGAAATGCTATTACATTTTAAGAGAGCTACAAATTAACACCTTTTGAATATGAGTGTGTTATAAAATTGTATTACCATTGGGTTAAATAAAAACTTATAATTTAATTAGTACATTATCAAGTTTATTTTACCATTCAAATAATCAATTGACCGAAACCAATAATAGTTTATTTTATAAATATTAATTTATAATCTCATAAATTAAAGTGAGCTCTATTAGAAGTGATATAAGCATAAATTATTTTTCATGTTGGATTAAAATCAAGGGTTGAAAACAATAATTATAAACTGATAGCTCTTGGAACAACTGTCCACAAAATCCAAGGTTGAAAATTTCCGTATTTAGACTTTGTGAGATCGCCTATAATCCCAATGAGAACACCACTAATTCCATCACTGAACCTTTATATCAACATTAAGGCTCCAACAGTACAGTATGAAGTCCGAAAACATCTGTGTAAAATATAAACAAAAAGGCCGTTACTCCTCTCCAGGCTATGTTGGCTGCTTCATCGCATAGAGCATAACCTCTTTTTCTTTTAATGGAACCTTCTTTATATGTAACATCTTAAATTTATATCATCAAATTCAAAATTAGGCGTTTACAAAAAAAATGAAGGAGATTATTTTTAACTTTAAACGGATAATTTGTATTATATATTTAAAAATCAATCACCATATCAAGTGCCTCATCAGTATCTTTACGCATAAAATTAGCTTGATAAAGCATAGTTGTGGTAACTGAAGAATGGCGATATAGTTTTTGAAGCATTTGAATGGGAATTTTATCACCAGAAATGTTTCCAAAACTATGGCGAGCAATATGCATGGACATTTTTTTATCTATACCTGCTTGCAAGGCAACAAGCGCTAACCTCCTGTTAAAGTTTCTTGTAGCTGTTTTTATTCTTGTTCTTACGCGTTTCTTATCATTTAAATTTATCCCTTCTAGCTCCTTAAATAAATAAACAGAATGTTCTTCTCTTTCTAATTTACTGAGAATTTTAGAAACTTTATCAGGGATCTTCAAAGACACTAATTTGTTATTCTTAGCCATACGGTAATGTAAACGCTCGTCATAAAAATCTGCCCACTTTAATTGTAATACATCACTTATCCGAATTCCTGCAAAATAAAAACTAATTAACCATGCATATAAAGCATACTCTTGAGCTTGAGTTAAACCTTTTAAATTCTCTAAAGTCTTTATTTCTTCTCTATTTAATCCTACCTTTTTTGTTTCGGGAAACTTAATTTGAAATTTTCCTTTTCCAAAAGGGTAAAATTCTTTTTTAGTGATGTTTTGACTAATAGCTAAATTATAAATAGTCCGAAGCGTAATCATATAATTAGCCACAGTACGTGCAACCAAATTTCTTTTACTTAACAGAAAATGTTCAAATTGTTTTAGGAGTTCAACATTCAAATCTTTAAAATGAAGTTGATTGTTTTTTAGAAATTCTCTAAACACTGCTATACGACCAATTTCAATATCCAATTGATGAAACTGCTTTCGGTTTCTTATGTTTACCAAGTAACTCTCGGCTACTTTAAAAAAATCGTTATCATATTTCGATACAATCTGATTTTTCATCTTTTTTGAAGATAAATCCTGCGCTTCAATCTCTGCATTAATCAAACTTTTGTTGGCTAAAGATAGTTTTGATAGTATCAGCTGATTAATTTCTAAATGATCTAGGTGTGATTTTCTTACCCTTCTATTTTTGGCATCCCACTGCTTCAATTTAATGGACTGTCCAATATAAATATATGATGGCTTCCGATCCTTTATTATTCTTATAGTTATTGGATGTAGATTTTTTGAATTTGGTCGTTTAACTAAAAAAGGTGTTATTGATTTACATTTTGTTCTAAAACTTGTTCTTTATCAAGAACAAACGCACTTTTTCTAAGCTTTAAAATAACAGGATAGATTATACCTATAAAAAATAAAACTAAACTTAGAAATAACAAGTTAGATGGTGAAACAAACACTGTATTTGCGGTAAGAATCCCTAAAATAAGTAAAACCGATATGGGTAATGATAAGGCCAATATGGATATTGCAAAATTAGCATTAAAGGTTTTATCCTGCTCCGAACGATCTTTCTCTTTAAAATCTATACCAGAAATGTGTGCATAAGGCCAAAAACTACAGGCGCTTAAAGAAAAAGAAATCATAACCAGTATATCGTTTTTAACGACTAAATTAAACGTATATATAGCAACAGAAATAAGTAAAAGTGTAAATGCTGATCTAAGTATAAGTAATGAAAATATTTCGAAAAATTGTTTCTTTTTCAACTTCACAGCTAAACCAATAAAGATTAGAACTAACGGCGTCATTATAGCACTCAATCGAGATAAAGTAATACCAAAAAAGTTAGGAAGGCTATCTAAAGAGACATTAAATGAAACCAAAATAAGAGCCGCAAAAATAAAAAGATTAACAGGCTCGTATAGTAATGTTAAAAAAAGCGATTTTAACCTCGATTTTAAAGGCATTTTTGTTGTATTTGCTTTTTTATAATGCCATTTTACAGCTAATAAATATAACAGAAATAGAACAAAAAATTTGTTACCTAAATCGGCCATTGCTGCATTTGCTAAAGCTCCATCACCCAAAAACTCTAAAATAAACGGAAAACAAGACAAGCCTGGCGCCAAAGAAGGAATTAAAAGTTTAGCACTTCTACCAGATGGTGAGTTTTCATCTATTCCAATGATAAGCAATAATAAAGGAGAAATAGCCAACAGCAATAAATTTAGGCCAAGTGCTAATGCTGGAAAAAGAATGAGATTGCTATCTATTTTTATTTTTAAGAGCGCTATAAATATAGTTGCAGGTAAAACAATGGAAAGAATTAAACTTTTCAATCCATTGGTTTCATCGCCTGCCGATATTTTCTTTCTTAAAAGTAACCCTATAACAACAAAAAGAAGAAATGAAATAGGTTTATCTAAAACATTTTCCATATGTTAGGCAAAGATTTCGCTAATAGCATTAGTAAAAGCTTTCATTTCATCTAGAGTTCCAATACTTACTCTACACCAGTTTTTATCCCAAAATTTAAAAGCTCTTACAGCAACATTTTTACCATAAATTTTTTCTAAGAATTTTTCTCCATCCATAGAGATTTCAAAAATGATAAAGTTAGTTTCAGAAGGTAGATACGAAAATTTGTTAGCTTTTAAATACGACATGGTATAATCTCTAGCTTCCGTAATTTTTGCTTTACAATCGATTAAAAAGGCATCATTATCAAGGCTAGTAGAAGCAGCAGCAATAGTTGGCCCTGTAATGCCCATTCCGCCACGAGTAATTTCACTAATTCGTTCTAAAGTTTCTTTTTTACCTATAACATAGCCAATACGTAAACCAGCCATACCATGAATTTTAGAGAATGTACGCGCCACAATAACATTTTCACCTTCTGCAACTAAGCTGTTCATAGAATCCTCTATACCATTTTTTGAAAGTTCGATATAGGCTTCATCTACAAAAACAGGTACTTTCTTTGATACTCTACGGCAAAATTCTTTTAATTTTTTTGCATCGGTAATTGAACCCGTTGGGTTATTAGGGTTACAGATATAAACAAGTTTTGTGTTTTCATCTACTCCTGCTTCCATAGCATCTAAATCGTGTTGAGCATCGTCTAATAATTTATAAGATTTCCACTCACCTCCTACCGATTTTGCAACTACAATAAGCGACATGTAACTTGGGTCGGCACTAACAACATTGCCACCTTCACTAAAAAACACCATGCCTACTTTTTCTAATAAATCTGAAGAACCAGGTCCCATTAAAATTTGATCTGGTGTTACGCCTTCATTCTTTACAATTTTAGCTTCGAGTTCTTTTAAGGTGTTCCAAGCATATCTATTTCCTTTGAACACTTCATTCTGAAATGCTTTTACTGCTTCTGGTGGTGGACCATAAGGGTTTTCATTAGATCTTAAAATCACTAAGGAGTCTTCAATTTCATTTAATACAGGCGGCGTAAATTCATTAAATGTATTCTTAGAACTATATAAAAAAGGACTGTTGCTTTTTTGAGCTTCTATAACATTAGCACTCCAAACATCATTTGGCATTAATGCTAAAGTAAATAAAGAAAGCCCTCCTTTTTTTAACAAATCTCTTCTACTAAATTGCTTTGATTTCATAGTTTTATTTTATAAAAAGTTGAGATCAGAAGTTAATAAACTTGAATAAAACGAAAGGAGTGAAAAATATAAAAAGCACTCCCCCTTTTTTTTTATTACGAAAAAATTGAGGCGATTTTTTATGGGGTTGATAAAAAAGAAGGTTTTGAAGTAGAAATAAGTTTTTGTATTATGCTGAAAAATAGAAACCCTCACGATAATTCGAAAGGGTTTAAATATTATTAAATTTTTATTCTTCATCAAAAAAACACTCATGAATATCAATAACATCCCCTCTTCCCATTTAAACTAAATCTTTGGTTTCTTTTAAAAACACTCCTAAAGATATTTCGTTATATACTAATTTCAGAAGAATAATCGGTTACTACATATATATCTTAATCCTGAAAAATTAAGAGCAGGTATTCTTTATATGCCGCAGCAAATTTTGATTATTGATTTTTAAAGAGCGCTTTGGCATCAATTAAACTAAATTTATCTGCATCATAAAATGCTAAATAATCAACACTAAATCGTTTTGACCGGCCTGCTAAGGTTAACGTATATTGTTCTCCTTTTTTTAGTCCATAAATTAAATTAAAAAACATATGTGTCCCTTTTTCTGCCCGTTGTCCCCAATGCCATTCTAATTCTGGGGTATTTGTACTCCCTTCTTGAAAATATTTAATGTAATCTACTAGCTCCGCTTTAGATAAATTTGTTTCTGATGTAAAATCACCTTTCATTTTAACAAAACCATCATTACACCAATCACCTTGTACGCCTTCCAATCGCTTACTGCTCATCATTAATAGCCTAAAATTTCCATCTTTAGGTGCAATAAAAGTGTATTCTAAAGGTGAATTTGGTTCTCCAGTATTCGCCATATTCCCTGAAAACTCAATATGTGCAAAACCAGAAGCTTTTTCAGTGTAAAGAGCATCTCCCTTTTTTAAAAGGTTCCATTCTTGTAAATTAGAAGTCGTGTTTTCTGCTTCTATAAAAATATAATCGCTAGAGGTTAATTTAACTTCTGGAGTTGGACTAGTTATTTCAATAGGTTTGTTTTCAAAAAGAGCTTTCACTTCTTTCCAACCTGCTTTTTCATTTCCATTGTTTGGACCTCCAGTAATTAACCAATACGTTATACCGGTATCCGAAATATCAAAATGTTTTTCTGTATTAGAATCCCAAGTCTCTAACTTATCCACTTGGTATGTATCATCTATATTGTATAACCATTGCCAATTTTTATTTGAGCTATTTTTTAACCATTTCCAGTTGTTTATATGCGATTGAAAATCATCTTCACCATTTGCGTTGTTTTGGTCAATAATATCATAGTAAGTCACCGTCGGAAAATCCTTTTTCATATCTGTCCAAGTTTTTTCATTTGCTCCATGGGTATGATCTTCATTCCATGTACTATGAGATATGGCATAAATAAATTGGCGTTTATTTTCTGGAGTAGCTTCTATTAAGCTATAAGCCATTTGCATTGTACCCGCACATATAAACCAAAGTGGATTGTTTTTACTGCTTTTTTTAGCTTCTTTAACAAAATTGGCTATTGCAGCTTCCTTTTCAGTTTGGTCATTAAATACTTTAGAGACATCGAGTCCAAATCGTTTAGCACCACCTTTGGCAGCCTCATCCATCATTTTCTCCCAACTTTCTCTAGAATCGCCTAAATGATTATTATAATCATAATGTACAAAGCGTTTTTCTAAATCTGCATAATGTAAAAGTGCTAGTGAAAAAGCGGTTGCTCCCCAATCGTCTGAATCATGTAAATTTCCATCTGAACTAAAAGCGATACGCCCATCAGGCATATTAATTTTTGATTTTTGAGCAAAACTTAATAGTGTAGAAATTAAGCATAACACTATTAAGGCGTGCTTTAAGAAATTGTTATTGTTCATTTTTATGTTTTTGTTATTAAATTTATAAAAACCTGTACTTTAAATAAGACTTATCTTGTTTCTTGTACTAGGCAAATAGTTATAGGGCCAAAGCTAAATGATTTGATAATCCTTTAACCTTAACCCTATTTCTAATTAACCAAGTAAATGTAATATTACATTAAAGGTTTAGTGCTATTCAAAATCTAGGAACCTAGCACTTTCAATTAAGTATTTTAATTGGAAGTTTATAATTTTTCAAGTTTAACATATCGAACCATAATACCGTTGGTTTGATATCCATTATCCAATAAAATCCTAGCCGCATTTGTAGTATCCTTCGTCATTGTAAACACATCGTCATACGTTGTGTATTCTGAATCAGAAAGTGATACGTTTCCTTGTGCGCCATAGGCACTCCAGCCGTCACGTCCATCACCATCACCAACGGAAAAGCTAAAATTAAAACCTCCTTGACCAGTAACGGCCTTTAATTCTATAGTAAGTTTATATTTTGCATCTTTCTCTAAAGTAATGCTTGGTTTATACAATTGTAGCGACCATGGGTTGGCTCCAGGAACAATGTCTGTAGAAATCATAACTCCTTCTTCCGTATAAACATTAGAAGAACCACCATCATAACCTTGATTGGTCCAACCATCTATACCGCCAGCAAAATCAGATTCGTAGATAATCTCCGATCCTAAGGATATAGAAATAGTATCTGTAATTCCTGGATAACTAACAACGATTTCCGAAATCCCGTCTACATAAGTTGTTCCTTCTGCTGGGTTTGTAGTAATCCCATAGATTTCAAAATCTTCAGAGACAACTTTCACCTCGCTTTTCCCAGTAACGGCTAAGATTACGCTTAAGCCTTTAAGGTCTATTAATTCTCCAACAGCATAAAGCGTTTTATCAGGTTTAAATTCCAAAGTCATTCCAGTAACATTAATTTGGTTCACGTTTATAGGTATCATAACCATGGTTCCCATAGCGGTGATTGCCTGAACTTCAGTATCGGTAATCTTCAATTTATCCTCATTGGCAGGCGTGGTTGCAATTTCGTAAGAAGTAAAATCCTCGAAAGCCACCTCGTATTCTAGTCCACCTGGAAGTACATAATTAATAACAGTACCCTCAAGGCTCAGCCTTTCTCCTACTTCGTATTCGCTTTTTGTAGGACCAGTAACTAAAGTTGCACTTATAGGTTCAAATGCGATTACATCGATGGATTGAGTAACCTTTGCTTCTGTTTCTAAATAAGAAATAACAACACTTGTATTATTTACCGCCAAAACATCACCATTCATAGGAGTGGTTGCAAACTTTTTCCCAAAATCGGCAAAAGCCACATCTCCTGTGGTTCCATCCTCGTGCACCGTAGTTACTACAAGGTCAGATAAATCTAATATTTCTCCACTTACATAATTCGTCTTAGGTTCGGTTTTTACTCTAAGCTCTACTATATCATTGGTAACATCTATGGCCTGAATCATACCTTTCCCAGTATTACCTACCGTTATAATCACGGCTTCATCAGAAAAATCTAATACTTTTCCATTGGTTGGCTCTGTGGTAATTCCTTTTTCTTCAAAAGAAGTATAAGGTATATCTTCACCATTCTCTCCTTCACCTAAGGTGATTATCATACTGGTAAGATCTAATGTTTCTCCCAAAACATACTTTACTTTGGGTTGCGTTTTCATTGAAATTCCACTTAACCTCGAAGAGGTATTTTCTTCATCGTCACTACAAGATGTGCACAATAATATTAAAGGCAAAACAATGGCCACAAGCTTTAACAATACAACTTTTATATTTTCTATCATTATCTATAGGTCTTTAAGTTCAACTGTAAACTCTTCAAAAATGGCTGTTCTATCGCGTATTACTAAAGTATCCTTTACGGTATGTGTCTCTGCGTTAATAGCGTCTGTATAGGTATAATTTAAATAAATTACATCCTTTGGATTACCTCCAAAAGAATCGCCGTCTTCAACAAATTGGCCAGTACCTGTTACCCCATAAGGGTCGTCCTTGTAACTACTAATAACACATGTATTATCATCAGTAAAAGATAATTCCATTACAACATTTCCTGGGCTAGAGTTTTCGCCACGGCCAATAAGGTTTTGATATTTAACCTTGTCCATTCCTGCTGTTTCTAACAGTGTTAATTCATCTCTCTCTACAAAATCTGCACTGTACACCCTTCCTACTTCAGAAGTAGGTGCGGTAATCATATCCTCTCCTCTTCTAAGATAGTTCCCGTGAAATCTGTTCATATACTTAATTCCAAACAAGGTATAATCCTTTGGAAGCACATCCCAATCTAATGGGTTTACCCGATCTGGATTAGATATAAAACTCCTCCCTACAGACAAGGTATCTAAGTTATCTGCCTTAGTCATTACCAAAGGAATTACATAATTAGTGGTATTTACCTTTCCAAACGACAAGGTGTCTTGAAAAAACGCATCACGTAATTGAACCTGAATCCTTCCCTTGGTAGAACCTTTAGGAATAGATACAGGACTTACCGTTTCTAACGTATAATACTCTGCAGGGAGTGCCTTTACATTAGCTACGTTGTTCAAAAGACTATTGTCTACTTCAAAATAGATTTTTCTTTCTATATCGTTACTATACACCCCTGTCATTAAGGCCGTTATTTCGAACCTAAAGTCATTATCACTATCGTTAAAAGCTAAATCATAATCTCCTAGGATAAGGGTACGAGCAGGAGTTTGATAAGGAAAATAAGCTCCTTGAAACTCGTAATCATCAAACTCCGGGTCGGTATTGCTACATGATAAAGCTATCAGAGCACCTATAAATAAAACTATATTTTTTGTTTTCATTAATGAAGAATTAATTATTATTAAACATATTTTGGATTTAGTTCCCGGTACCTACTGGAAACCTAAACCAAACCTCATTTATTTTCTGGTTATCCAATAGGTTACCACCCTTCGTTTTGCACCAATTGGTTAAATTTAACTATCTCGTTCTGTGGTATTGGGCCATAGTTGGCGTTATCACCATAAATTCTAGGTTCCACATTTAATATTGTATAATTGGCCCCATTATATTTCGCTCCTTTAACGTTAGGTATTGTATTCAAAATACCCCATCGTCTTAGGTCGTACAAACGATACCCTTCAAAGCAAAGTTCCAACCTGCGTTCGTTTCTAATTAATTCTCGCATATCCTCTTTAGAAGTGATACTGGACAAATAAGCATCCCCATTACCTAGACCCACTCCTGCTCTAGATCGGATTGCTCCAATTATAGAACGAGCACTCATACCATCTACCATATTATCGGGACCTCCCAATTCATTGGCTGCTTCAGCCAACAATAGATATAGATCCGTATATCGTAGATAAATATTCATTTTTTCTGTTGTGGTTGTACTCCCATCGTTGCTTATTACTAAATCAGGAGCTAGCAATTTTTTCATGTAGAAACCAGAACGTGTAGATTTACCTTGCACCTTGTCTACCTCGTCACTACCACCACCGACACCGGTATTGATAACTCTACCATTAAGATCGTTGCCATTGTACAATACGTACAAAGCCAAACGAGGATCTCTATTCGTGTACGGGTTGGCCGCATCGTAATCTGGATGAGAAGTAGAGAACGGAGTACCGTCTAACATTGGAAATGCATCTACAAAATTCTGAGTAGGGTTTACACCTCCATCTCCATTTAAAGAAGGCGGAAAATTAGCTTCCTCTACCCATGCAGAGCTATATACATTTTCTCTCCAAAGTACTTCTGGAAATGTACGGGTACCGTTAGGGAAATCGTAAAAATTAGTCAACCCGTTAGGATCCAGTCCAGCTACCCCTCCGTTATCGTTCAATAAATCACCTAAGATATTGGCGGCTTTTTGGTAATTACCTCCCAATCCATTCAAGAACGCTGGGCTGGCTGCCAACATATCCATTTTTGCCTGAATAGCTTTAATAATCCTTCCGCTAACACGGCCATCTTGAGAACTACCAAAAACAAACTGATACCTTTCATCATTAACACCGTCATACCTTGAGGGGCGTTTTGCAAGATCTCCATCCCAATCCATTGGTAAATACTCTAAGGCTTCCTCTAAATCTGTATTGATACGATCCACCGTTTCTTGAAAGCCTAATCTTGGTAAATTAAAATCATCATCAAAAGACAAAAACTCAGAAATATAAGGTATTCCCAATAACTCTCCTGAATTACTCTTTCCGCCATGTTCTTGCAAAATCCAAAAATGTCTTATAGCTCTCAAAGCAATAGCCTCACCTCGCATCCTTTCCTTAAAAAGTTGATTGGTAACACTATCCCTTTTCCAAGATACATTATCAATAACTTCCAAGAAATTATTCACATATAAAATTTGCTCGTACTGTCCCCATCTACTTGAAAATGCATTTTGAGCATTCCATTCACCTGTAGCCATCCGTCTATAATTGTTAACAACATTATTGACAGCATCGTCGGTAGCCACATCACTAAAAGAGTACTGGTTGGGCATTCCCTCATAGCCATTAAGCAGTAAGCCTTCGGCAAAGGTGGGGTCATTGTTCAATCGGTTCTCTCCTTGTAAATTTTCATCCAAAGGCTCTAACATAGTGCAAGCACCTAAGGATAAGAGAACGATAACTATCGTTGTATATTTAAAAAAAATTTTCATATCTAAAATCTATTTTTTCAGTTAAAACTTCATTCTAAGCCCCAATGAATAGTAACGGTACAGTGGGCTATTATTCAATTGTAGATTGCGAATGTCCTTATTTTTTGAAATCTCTGCCAAGTTTGATCCGGAAGCGTACACACTAAAATCATCCATGTTCATCTTGTCTACCCAATTTCTTGGCAAATCATAGGTCAATTGTACACGTTGCAACCTTAAGTTACTATTGTCATACAACCAAAATGTGGAGTTCTTACCTAAATTGTTCGTATTTGGCAAAGAAGACAGTCTTGGAAAAGTTGCAGTATTAGCTGTTTCCGGAGTCCAACGCCCACGAACCACTTCAGAGTATTTTTGATCTCCCTCTGGGCGATAATAGCTACCATCGGCTACACCATCACCCCCAACTTCAGCAGTTAAGAGCGCAAAGAGTGTAAAAGAACCATAATCTAAGGTAATATCAGAACTAAAGGTCCAAGGCGAATCATATCGACCAATAGAAACTTGATCTTGATCATTCACCACGCCATCGTTGTTTATATCACTATAGCGAAGATCTCCTGGCTGTAATGCCCCGAATTGCAAAGGTATACCTGACTTAAGAGAACCATCCGTATTAAAATCATCTTCACCAAAGAAGCCCATAGACTCCAAGCCAAAAATAGCATTCACAGGTTTACCTTCTCTATTCTGGTACTCGTCTGCATAAACTTCATCTACCTTCTTTCTAGTAGAATTGGTGTATAATACCCTCGCACCGATATTTATCCCAAACTCACCAAAACGATCCAAATAGTTGGCGCCGAATTCAAAACCGGAATATTTATCAGCATTGAAATTGGAATAAGGTCTAAACCCTCCATAGTATTCTGGGTATACAGTGGTTGCATTGATTACTTGGTCTGTCAAATCAGATCTAAAAACGCTCGCCTCTACCCATAATTTTTTAGCAATTAAAGCTTCGAAACCAAGGTTGTAATCCATTCTTTTCTCCATACCTAAATTATTGTTCTGTCCTCTGGATATTGTGGTGTATTGATTATTAAATCCAGAACCAGATGCATCTCCCCAATTAAAAGAACCTCCATCTTGTTGATAAATGGCATCATATAAAAAATATCCATCAATACCTAAATCAGAATAAACAACGCCCATGGAAGATCGTAGTTTTAAATAATTCAACCAAGAAGAATCTTTTAAAGACGCTTCCTCAGTAAGTACATAGGCAAAGCCTAAGGTAGGAGCAAACTTACCACGATTACCTTCAGCTAATTTTATAGAATTCACGTAAGACGCATTAAAATCGAACATCAATTTGTTCTTGTACGTATAGTTAACACTCATTCCTAAATGGCTATTCTTAGAAGATTGCTCTTCGTCTAAAACCTGAGTGCTATTTGCAAGCGCGATTAATGAAGTATTGATCTTGTGATTTTCACCTAACATTTTCTCATAGTTAATCATCCCGTAGAAACCGTAACGAATAGTAAACAGATTGGAACTAATATTTTCTGTAAGTCCAGCAACGTCATTATCCCTTATATTTTCTAATCCTACAATTTTATTATCAACGTTCCAGGTTGGTTCATAGGCCGCAAACTGGTTTACATTACTAGTATTATATATATTGTAAAAATCAAAACTCAAATACGTTTTGGCAGATAAGCCTTCCGTAATAGCACTCAAGTCAAAATCGATGGCATTGTTTACCTGACTTATTCTTGTTACGTCGGTTCTATTCCCACCAGCATATACGTTACCCAAAGGCACATTGTCTTTAAAATTCTGATTTCCTCCAATAAGGAATCCGTCAAATTTTTTGGCGGCCTGCAACACCCCAGCTAATTCTGGATTATCAGTGACATCTATAGCACTTATAGGTAATAAAGGAGCATATAGATCAGGTCTGAAACTGTTACCTGCATCATAAAGATTGGTCAAAGAGGTTTTATTCTGTTCAATAATCGCAATCATATCAAAGCTACTCTTAATCCAGTCATTCACTCGGAAATCAATATTTCCACGAACATTAAACCGCTTAACACCTTTATCGTTATCGGTAACATCCTGTATAGTTTGATCGATCTTAAAACCAATATTGATATAATACTTGGTATCATTTACTGCTCCAGAGAAATCGGCCACTACATTGGTAAATGACGCGAAATCTTTCATGTAATCACTACTGTACAAGTCTACATTAGGATACCTATATGGATTGACACCACTAGCATGGTTAGCGATTGTCTCATCGGTAAAACTCGGAAGCAGCCCATCATTAGTTCTGGCTTCGTTAAAAAGCGTCATATATTCAGCAGAGCCCAGATAATTTGGCACGCTTGTAGGAAACTTGATTCCCGAACTAACGCTTACATTAAACTCTTGCTTTTCCGTACCACGTTTCGTGGTTACAACGATAACCCCATTCTTACCCATAGCACCATATAGAGCTACTGCATTGGCATCTTTTAAAATGGTGATTTCCTGGATTTCTTCCATATTAAGCAAATCGATACTTCTGCCTGGAATACCATCCACAACAATCAAGGCAGTACCTAAGCCACGAATGTTGTCGCTTCCTTTAAGCCCTAGTATTCTACCAGATAAGGCATCACGGACCCATTGGGTGTTGTCATACTTAAGAAAATCGTCGGGCTCGATAGTAGATACCGCACCGACCACGTCAATAGTCTTCCGGTTCTGAAACCCTACGTTTACCTCTTCACTAATCTTCGATACCAAATTATTGGCACTTATTTCGACAGAATCGGTGGTTGTGGTTCGATCATTGTCCTGAGCGGCTAATGTAATGGTAAACATTACAGAGAAGCAACCGAACAACAATGATTTTTTATATTTATTAAAGTGTGTCATAGATTATTTATATTAACAAATAGTGAAAACAGTTTTGATTTTACCATCCTGGGTTTTGTGGAAACCCTTCGTACAATTCCGTATCATTCTGAGGAAAAGGTAACCAATAGTGTTTTTCATCAAAAACTTTAGTACGTATTATCTCTTCTTTGAAGTTAATCGGTTTTCCAGCGGAATTTCGGTCAAAACGGATACCTGTTTTTAATCGGTATTTCATATTTGTACCCAATTTCCATCGTCTTACATCCATCCAGCGGTGGTTTTCGTAACTCATTTCTACGGCCCGTTCTCTGCGGATTTCATCCATAAATTTGTTTACACTAGTTAAATTCTGTGGTTTAACATTTAAACTACCGTCGGGAACAGCACGTTCACGTATGGCGTTGATCGCGTCTACTGAAGACATATCAAATCCAGGTGCGATTCCATTTAAGCCATAAGCCATTACAGCAGCCTCAGCATACATAAGGTATACATCGGTAAGCCTTACATGAGATCTCCATCCAAATGCTTCTACATTGTCGAACTTATTGAAATTTCTTGGAGACCATTTTCTCATACCATATCCTGTTAGTGAACCAGTATTTTGATTGGGGTTACGGTGTGCTCCATCATTATATAGTTGGGCATATCGGTGTACCTCATCAGCGCCAGTAGCGGCTCCAATATTGTCAATCAACTGATCACCATCTACCACAATCCATTTGTTAAAACGTGGATCTCTGTTTACCCAAGGATCTTGGGGATCATACAAAGGACTATCATCACATGCCAAACCATCCTTCATTCCAAAATAATTATGGATATAGTTGTGGGTAGGGGCAGCACCTGTATCACCTGAACTCATCGCAACATCAGTTAATTGCCATATAGACGGCAAATAGCGAGGATACCAACCTACGTTTCCAGGTTGACTTAAAATAAACTCGGAAGAATAAGGATATTGTCCGTTCTCAGAATAAAACACAGAACCATAATCATCCCAAGGTACCAATTGATATCTAGGCATTTGTATTACCTTGGCTAACGCTTCCGCAGCTTTGGCACACAATTCCTTATTATATCCATAGGTATCATTACTACCTTGCATTAATGGGCTAGCTGCATATAAAAGATTCTTCCCTTTCATGGCCATCGCCGCACCTTTAGTAATACGGAACATATTCTGCCCTCTGGTCTTTTCTCCAGGAGCCCAACTTGCATCGTCCCAATCTACAGGAAGCAAAGCAATAGCTTTATCAAAATCAGCATCTATTTTCAATGCCGTTTCAGACCATTCTGCGGGTCTTGGCAACTGCCAATCGTTCTCTAAAACCTGGTCTATATATGGTATAGAACCCCAAAATTTCATAATCTCATGATGAAAAAATGCTCTAAAGAAATAAGACTGTCCCATAATGGCATCCCTTTCTTGTTGAGAAGCATTTACCATTAAAGTTTCGGCATTTTCAATGGCTATGTTAGCTTTTCGTATACCTTTCCAGCTACTTACCCAAACAGAACTTCTATCAAAAGGATAGTCTGAATTAGTATCCTTTGGATTACCGTTACCCGAACCTTGGTTAATCATAAACATACCCCTTTGATTTGCCCATTGACCGTAATCACCCTGATCTACCGAAAAATCGAACATCCAAGTACGGTTATTCACAGATTCTTCGCCATAGTAGCCGTAATACTGCCAAAAAGCTCCAGCATAATCAACCATCATAGCATACATTTCCTCTACCCAACCTTGAGAATTATTAAAATCTTTGAATACCTCATCGATACTTAGGTCGGTTTCAATTGTTTTATCTAAGTATTCTTCACAGGAAACAGTAATTGTTCCTATCAAAAACACCCAGCACATTAATTTATATATTTTTTTCATATTAATCGCTCTTAAAAGTTAATATTTAACCCTAGGTTAATTCTCCTAAACGAAGGATAGCTACCTCTAAAATTACCATCTTCATTGCTCAATCTATCATCTGGAAGCTTCGACCAGAAGGCCAAATTGTTACCGTTTAGATACACTCTGTAACTACTACCTTCTTTGGAACCAAAAGTGTATGCAAATTCCATATTTTGTAATTTTATAAAAGATGCATCATACCATTGTCTATAAGAATCTGTACTGTGTTGTGTGTTATTAAAACCACTAAGAACTTGTTTTCCATCAGGGTTTTCCTTGCTCCAGTAGTCGGAAAGAAAATCAAAGTACAAATGAGATTCTCCAACAAATGTTCTGTCTTGATATGATTTGGTAGCATTGTTAACGCCATAAAATTGAACACTAAAACTAAATTTCTTGTAGTCAGTCCCCAAGGATAAGTTAAAAGTATTCAGAGGACGTTCTGTATACCCAAAAGGTACTTGATCGTAATCTCCACTTACAAATCCATCAAAGTTCCAGTCCTGTTCATCATAGAAACCAGGTCTACGGGCAGTTTGGTTACTTTCTTGAGGATACGAACCATATACATCATCCCAATTCTCCAATAGGTCTCCCCTTATTAATTCACGTGGTTGCCCTATAGAAAACCCAGCCTCTTTTTGATAAGACGGTCTAAGCTTAGGATCTTCCTTATAAATTATCTCATCCTTGGTATAGGTATAGGCGAAATTTCCATTAACACCCCAATTCTCCGTAAGTTGTTGCTTATAATTAATAACCATCTCAACACCTTTTACAGATGTTTTTCCTAGGTTGGCATCTGACGGTTGAAAACCGAAAAAACTTGGAACACTACGGTCATTTGCAGGAATAACGATATTATCACGATCCTCCTTAAAGAAATCCACGTCTAGAGTGAACATATTTTTTAGTACAGCTAATTCAAAACCGATATTCGCTTTTGTCGAGGTCTCCCATTGCAGATTCGGGTTTCCAATTATAGCTTCTTTGTAAAACGTATAAGGAGATTTATCCCATTTGTTACTGTTATTTAAAAAAGCACTTCCTCCACTGCTCCATTGGTCAACATAACCCCATCTACCACCTGAAGAATCATCACCTACGATACCGTAAGAACCACGAATCTTAAGCTTGTTTAGCCAAGTGTCTGTTCCGCTCATAAAACCTTCATTAGTTACCATCCAGCCTAATGCTACCGAAGGAAATAAATCGAACCTAAAACCTGGCCCGTATTTCTCCGATCCGTTATAAGCTCCGTTCACATCAATAAAATAACGGCTATCATAGTTATAGGTAGCTCGGGCTACCCAATCTTCTCTATATCTCGGGAACTCATTTCCTATAGCATACTCTTCTCTATTCATTAAAGCCAATAGGCCTACGGTATGTTTATCTCCAAAAACACGATCGTAATTTAAAGAAAGCTGATAGAACAAACGTCGACTAGAATTATTATCATTAATAGTCAAACCGTTCCTAGTCCATGGCTGAACCACATAATCAAATTGATTTTCACCTGAAGGTGTCACGTAATAAAAGGTTCCATCATCATTATAAATCTTGAAAACCACATTATCATCTGCATCAACTTTAGGATCATCAATTCCCTCATTACCTCTAAAGTTGTTATCAAAAGACAACGAACCTCTTAAACTTAAACCTTCTGTAATGAAGTCTAATTTTTGTTGTAAGATAAAATCGGTATTTACCTGTACCCTATGTTCATTGACATCGCTTCTTGCTGTCAAAGAAACCGCAGGATTAAGAACATCGTATCTATTAGGGTCTGCACGCCCATAAGAACCATCAGGATATAAGGGATAAAACAAATCTGGTGCCAATTCGTAAATACTGTTATTAAGTAATGATCTATCAACACTTGTACCACCTTGCACCCCATAATACCCAGAAAGGTTTACGGAAAGACGAGTAGATTTGGTTACATCAAAATCTATATTACTTCTAAAATTAAAACGATCATAAGAAAAATCGGTATTATAACCTCTACCACTATCAAAGGCGTTTGCGTCATAAATATCCCCTACGTGGTTATAGTTAATAGCCCCAAAGTATTTTACAGTTTCGGTACCACCTCTAATAGAAAGATCAACCTTATAATCCATGGCAAAATCCTTTTGTGTAGTATCTATCCAATCTACATTGGGATACACATACTTATCAGTATCATTAATTGGATTTCTATACCTATCTGCAATTGACTCGGGTACATAAAATTTCCAAGCCCCCTCATTAGTCGAGAGAGAACGCTCAATAGACTCGTTGGCCACCTTTATACCATTATAAGAATCGTATTTTTCGGGTAATTTCGATGGCTCTTTCAAAGTTGAACTGGCCGTTAAAGAAAGTTGTGCCTTACCAATTTTACCCCGTTTTGTAGTGATAAGGATAACCCCATTGGCTCCTTTTACACCAAATACAGCGGTAGCCGAAGCATCTTTTAATACAGAGATACTCTCCACATCATTGGAGTTGACATCGTTCATACTACGCTCAATACCATCTACCAAAATAAGTGGCTGCCCACTACCGTTCCAGCTACTCTTTCCACGAATAAAAATATCAGGAGACTCTTCTCCTGGGCGTCCCGTAGAAGAAATAGTAGAGACACCGGGCAAACGCCCAGTAAGCGCCTGTCCTACCGTAGATACCCCACCAGACTTCAGTAGCTTATCTCCTGAGACCTGCACGATGGACCCTACCACACTTTCTTTCTTTTGTTTACCATAACCGACTACGACAACTTCTCCAAGTCCAAAAACTTCGGACTCCAAAACGATATTAATTTCCGTTTTGCCGTTAACCGCAATTTTTTGGGTAACAAAGCCCAAATAGCTAACAATTAAGATAGCGTCAGGTTTTACATTCAGAACAAATTCACCATCAAAATCGGTCATTGAACCATTAGTAGTGCCCTGTTCTATAATATTAGCTCCGATAACTGGGTAACTTGTTTCTGCTTCGGTTACTGTTCCTCTAACGGTAATAGTTTGTTGAGGTTTCTCGTTGGCCCATATGGTAAAATGGGACATAAAAATGAGTAATACAAAGAGCCTCATTTCCTTGCCTACATTAAGACCGAAAATGGGCTGTTTTTCGTAAAGGATTTGTTTTTTCATACATTTAAATCTTTTTTAGTCACTTAAGTTTGTAAGTTTTGGTTAATAGTTGATACTTGTTTTTACTAGCCAAATTTATCCGTAGTCTTTCTACTTGTCACGGCTTAAATCTAACTAATACATAATTTCATTGTTTTTACTTCATAATATTAAATTGATTACTAAAAAAAAACGTACAGTTATAAATTTACTTTAGTACGCCGCTAACTTGCACTGTAATGTTAAGAAAAGGTTAAACAAATAAAAGCCAGAAATGAAGCAGATACTGCAATGAATGTTGCGACAATTCGGTAAATTTCGATTATAAGACATTAAATTTCAATATGCGCAACATACGTTATAGTCTAGAATGTTTGAAAAATTAACAACCAATTAATTCAATATATTATTACTATGATATTCTCTTTTCTTAACACTAAAACTATTAAGATCTAGCCTAAAAATGAGAAAGTAGCAAATCAAAGTATCTGATGAGCCTCATTTCACTTTATATTTGATTGTAATTTTGAAACCAAAAACAAATTAATAGCTTAAACGATAAATCACAGGAGTATGATTTTGTTGATATAATTAGTTTTAAACACACTGCTAAAATATTATTAAAGAAATTAACCTATTACACTTAAAGGGATATAAGATAATAAGCTTTAAAACTCCTATTGGGAACTTTAATTAACAGTTAATCGACGGATTCTGAAAAGAATGAAAACTTAGTGGTTTGCCAAGATCTAAAACAAAAACTCCCACTTTACACGAAATAGCAAGACTAGCATGTTGGAAAGTATTAGACAAATTACACTAGGACTGTAGGTAAATTAGCTTCTTAAAAGCTCCATACATCCTAAATTTATATAAAAAAAAGGAGTAAATAACATCTGTTATAACTCCTTTTTTCAAACTAAACTAAACTAAACTAAACTAAATAAGATTTTAGAGGAACTAAAGTTCCATCTTCATTATATATTATTTCTGCTAATTTAACAGATCGGAAATGTGTGACTCCTTTGGATAATGAAAAGTCATGTTTTTTTTATTTATTTTTTAAGGCTAATACATTATAGTAAGCTTTTTTAGGATTGAAATCTCTATCGAATAATAATGGATGATTCGTCCTACCGCTTATAGGCCAATAGTTTAACCACGATTGTCCATCATTAACACCCCAAAACGTAACTCTATCAATTTTATCTTTGTGTTTTAAAAAAAGTTTAAAAATAGCTTCATATCTATTTGCCATTTGTGTAGCTGCGGCAACGGATAGTTTTTCTGGGTACGGATTCATTTTCGGATCATTTTCATACTGCTCATAATTTTGTTCTACGGCAGCACCATCTAAATCCCAAGGATTTGGTAAAGCAGTAATATCTAACTCCGTGAAACTAACCTTTACGCCTAATGCGGCATAAGCAAGAATACTGTTTTCTATATCTTTTAAAGACGGACCTTCTAAGCTCCAGTGAGCTTGCATACCAACACCATCTATTTTAAGACCTTGTGCTTGTAGATCTTTTACAAGTCTTACTACACCACCTCTTTTTTCTGGTTTCCAAAGGTTGTAATCATTATAAACTAATTTCGCATCAGGATCTGCTTCAGCTGCTAATTTAAAGGCTAGCGATATAAAGTTATCGCCCATCACCTTATAAAAATTAGAAGTTCTAAAACTACCGTCTTCATTTAAGGCTTCATTTACCACATCCCAGGTATCTATTTTGCCTTTATACCTTTTTACAATAGTATTTATATGGTGTTCTATATTTTTTACCATGGTGAGACTATCCTTTACATCTTGCATCCATGGTGCCAACTGGCTGTGCCAAATTAAGGTATGACCAACAACATGCATATTATTTTTTTCTCCGAGTGCCACATATTTATCGGCAACATCAAAATAAAATGTGTCTTTTTGCGGATGAATTTGTTCCCACTTCATTTCATTTTCAGGACTTATAGTATTAAATTCTCTTTCTATAAGGTTTATAGACAATGTGTCTTTTTCTTCTATTTGAGATTTGTTTAGAGCCGCTCCAATAAGAAAATCACTTTTAAAAGCATCTTTCAATGAAGTGTCTTTGCTTTGAGTATTACTAATTTCTTTTACTTCGTTTTTACAGCTTGATACCCATAAAATAAGGGCAGAAACTAAAAGGATTTTTTTTATTCTGTGGGTCATATGTTTTTGATTTAAAAAATATTTTATGGATTAAAATTTTAATACTTAAAATGATTTCAATAAAATTACTTTGTTAATTGAATTGGAAGTAAAACAAAATGAACAAATCATAAAACAATTGTTGCATTTCAATATGTTTATTGGAGGTTCAAGAATGTTTAAACAGAAGCAATCGTAATTTTGCTTGATTCCGGTGAAGTTGTATGATCTATAGTGGTTTTATTATTGCATCCTGTTAATGCTTTGCAAATTATGAACAGTACAATGACTCCCAATTTAAACTTCATATTAAATAATTTTAGTTATCAGTTAATTATTTATTCTATTAATAACACTCTTTTTACTAAAAAAGATTTGGAACTTGCATTGGTAGCACAATTAAAACCAGGTTGTTTTATCACCTACCCTTAGAAATATATTTCCAATTTCTAGTATTTATTCTCTTTAAGAATTAACCCAGGCATACTGTTCGGCATCTATTTTAGTCTTTAAGGTTTTAGTCTCTTCAGCAGTGTCCAAAAGGTTAAACCTAGTCCCATACATCTTTTACCCTCTTCTATAAATTGCTAGTGTTTAGCTCTAGCCTCACCTGAAACTCCTATGCTCATTTCAAAAATTAAATCAGGATTCCATGTTACCCCATACCTATAGTTTGTGGAAAAATGGTTACTTCTGCAAATCTAGCCACACCATATAAACAATCGTTCCTCCACTGGAGTAGCATATATTAATTAAGCTATTTTTTCTTTTAAAGTTAAATGCAATACCAAATCATTAAAATATTCTTCTGTTAAAAGCGATTCATCTTGAAATTGAAAAGCAACTTTTTTTTTTAGAGTTACATGATGCAAATATTACAACAAAAGCTATTTTATAATATTTAATGTTCAATATATTAAGTTTAGTTGTTAGCATATATAATTTCCGTTTAAAAGAAACTGAAAATCATAACCAAAATGAAAAGCATAAAACAGACCAGTACAATTTCTGCTAAAAGTTTTAATAGGGTTTTGCGGCGCTTCATTTTGAAATTCAATAATTATGAAATCAAATATACTTGACGGATCACTTTTTTGATAGAACGCATTAAACAAACAATGAGAATTTTGTTGCGATTACCCATGTAAATCAGTGTTTTAAAACATTTTACACAATGAATGCAACATTTATTATAAAACAACCACTAGGCTAAAAAATTTATATCCATAAAAGAAGGAAGCTGTTAATATTAGAATTGAATCCTTATGTAGGATACTATAAACATACAAACAATGCTTATAACAGCAGTTTCCTTATATTTTTATTAATTAATTTGAAGTTCTAATCCGTTTATAACTCGTCGTCTTTTACCTTAACTTCAGTAGGAAGAATTCCGAAATGTGACTTAAAACATTTTGTAAAATATGAAGGAGACGAAAATCCAACTTTATAGCATACTTCACTAATATTAGAATTCTCTGTTTCAAGAATTTGTTTAGCCTTCTGGATACGTGTTTTTCGTAAAAACTCATTTACTGTTTGGCCAGTAAGCGATTTTATTTTTCGATAAAGCTGACTTCTACTTAAGTTTAATTTTGATGCTAAAACCTCAACACTTAAATCGGAATCACTCATATTTTCACTAATATAGCTTAATATTTTTTGCATAAACTCTTTATCAATGGATGTTACGGACTTTTCCTTTCCGTTAACACCTCCAAAATACTTATCAAGTATTAATTTTCTACTCGTTATTAATTGTGCCAAACGCAATTTTAGCAAACGCATATCAAATGGTTTCACCATATAAGCATCGGCACCAAAACCAATACCTTCTAAACGGTCGTCTATTCTGGTTTTAGCAGTTAACATTAATAGCGGAATATGACTCGTTTTTATATCGGTTTTTATTTGTTTACAAAACTCAAACCCATCCATTTCAGGCATAATAACATCGGTTAATATAATATCTGGTATAGATTGTTTTGCAATTTCCAACCCTTCTTTTCCGTTTTTTGCAACTAATATTTTGTAATGATTTTTTAATTCACTTTTTAAATATTTTCTAAGTTCTACACTATCTTCTACAATAAGCAAGGTGCTCGACCTAGTTTCGATTACCGAGTCTTCATCCGTTTCAACAGATTCTACAGCATAATTTAAAATGAACTTTTCCTTTTTAATACTTTCTAAAATAACCTGAGGCGCAAGTTCTTCTTTTGTAAAATGCGTATTACCAGCAGGAAGTAAAATTCTAAATGCGGTACCTTTACCTACTTCACTTTCAACTTCAACTTTTCCCTTATGCAGTTTAATAAAACTTTGCACAACCTCTAATCCAATACCTGTGCTGCCGTAATAGCCCTTGTTAAGGTTTTCAATTTGATAAAAGCGTTCGAAAATTTTATTTATTTCATCCTTATCTAAACCTGGACCCGTACCCGATATTCTAATTTCTAATGCTTTACGTGGTTCTTTTTCATCTATTAAAGGAAATAAAACCAAATCGTCTGTATATAAAACACCTGCATTAATAGCTCCACCATCCGGTGTTACTTTTATAGCGTTAGACATTATATTGAAGATAATTTTTTCTAACATACTCGCATCTGCCCATATTGGTAAATCGGGCACATCGGAATCCATAGAAAGATAAATATTTCGGTTAGAAGTTTCTTCTTTAAAAAAGGCCACCACATCTTTTGTTAAACTAACAAGGTTAAATTCCGACGCTCTAATATTAACTTTATCGAGTTCTAACTTTCTAAAATCCATAAGCTCATTTACCATTCTGTAAAGCCTGTCCGTATTTCGATAAATAACATCTAGTTTATCTTTAACCATAAAAGGAAGGCTCAAACGTGTATCTCTCAAAATGTCTTGCAGCGGGTTAATTATTAATGTAAGAGGCGTTCTAAACTCGTGAGAAATATTAGTGAAAAACTGAATTTTCTTATCATTTAATTGATCTTCTTGCGAGTGCTGAATACGTTCATGTTTAATAGCCTGCTTCTCTTTTATTCTGCTTTGAGTCATTCTCGTTAAAAGATAACCTCCCATAAAGAACAAAGCAATGTAGCACACCATCACAACATGTGTTTTCCACCAAGGTGTTAACATGGTTATTTTTAGCTCTAGTGGCGTTTCACTCCAAACACCATCATTATTTGCCGCTTTTAACTTAAAAACATACTCACCATAATCGAGGTTTGTGTAGGTGGCGCTTTGTAAATCACCAACATAATTCCAAGATTCCTCGAACCCCTCTAAATAATAAGCGTATTGATTTTTTTCTGGTCTTGTGTAATTAATTCCTGTATATTCTATGGTAAATACCGTTTGCTCGTAATTAAACTCTAAACTTTCAGTTTCAGTAATAACCTTAGTTAGCAGGCTGTTTTCTTGATTTGGAACGACATATTTATTAAAAATTTTTAATCCTGTTAAATACAATGAAGGCACACTAGAATTAACCTCTAATTTTTCTGGATTGAAATAATCTATGCCTTTATAATTGCCAAAATAAAGAACGCCATCTTCATCTTTTAAGTTGGCGTTGAAATTAAAATCGTTGGATAGTAATCCATCGTTAGACGAATAGCTTGTTACTTCATTAGTTTGAATATTTAATTTAGAAATTCCCGAATTACCAGTTACCCATATATCACCTACATTATCTTCAATAATTCCGGTTACATTTTCTTCTAGAAATCCTGTAGTTTTGTTATACCATTTAAATTCGTTTGTTTCTTTATTATATCTACAAAGCCCTGCTCCACGTGTCCCTATCCAAATATATTGGTTAGAACATTGGTATAACGATAAAATATGATTGGCACTTTTTTGATTATTAAGCCCTTCCGACATCTGTTTCTCTAATGAAGTAAGCTGTACTTCGCTATTTTCACCTTTAATTATTTTGAAAAGTCCGACGGTAGTACCAAACCAAATAATATTATCTTTATCTACCAAAATTTTTCTAACATCTGTAGTTGAAATGCTTTCAAATGCACCAGAATTATAGTTTTTAAGCACATTTATTTCCGGGTTATAAGTATAGATGCCGGAGTAAAATGAGCCTATCCAAATAATACCATCCTGATCTTCTGTTATGGATAAAATAGCGTTTGAAATTAGCTTTTTTTTTGAATTTTCTACATTAATATTTTCAAATTTATGCTCTCCTTTTTTAAGCACATAAAAACCATTATCCCAACTTCCTGCCCAAAGATTTTCTTTACTATCAATAAAAACGGTTTGTATATAATTACTAGTTAATCCCGAATAATGCTCGGTATTAGATAAATTTATATGGCTAAATTTTAAACTCTTAGCATCTATAACATCGATGCCTCCACCATCCATAGATACCCACAGCTTATCGTTTCTATCTTTAACTATACCAGTTACAGAGCCCGTTTGTAATGAATTTACATTACTTGTTAAACTTTCTATATTGCCAAATTTATCAAAGAGCTTATCGCTTACGGCAACACCACCATTATAGTAACCAAGCCAAATCCGTTCTTCCTTATCTAAAAACAAAGACCAAATAGAGTTTGAAAGAATACTTTTTTCATCTCTTTTATTATATAAATATCTCTTTATAAGTTCTCCATTAGAATTAATATGAAAAAGTCCATCATTCTCAGAGCCAATTAATATGGAATTATCTGGCAACTGAATCATTGCAAGTATACGCTTGTTAGTTATTTCAAAATTTGAATATTCAGTAATAGTATCGTCTTCTAATTGATACTTAAAAACACCGTTTCCATATGTTCCTGCCCATAAATGATTATTTCTATTACGCTTTAATGTTTGTATAGGTAGATTAAAATTTATGTTGCTGTTATTATAAGGTTTTCTAATTTTATTATTCGAATAATCTAGTATCCGAAGCCCTACACTTGTTCCTAAAAACACCGTTTTATTGCAAATTTCGATAGCATTTATAGCAGGGTATCTATCTGTACCCATAGCCCTAACTGCTTTTCGGGTTTCTAAATTCATCAGAAATAAACCCAAATCTCTTGTTCCTATTAAAAGATTGCCACGATTATCTTCTTTAATACTTAACACTGAAATACCAATCTCGCCGGTATCATCAACAGGTATTTTTTCAAACTGATCTAAATCTCTATTGTAGAGGTTCAGTCCATCTTCCGTACCAACCCATAATCGATTGTTTTTATCTAAATAAGATGAAAAAACAAGATTGCTGCGTAGTGATGTTGAATCTTCAACTTTAAATTTATATGATGTATAGTCAATACCATCAAACTTATATAAGCCAGATCCGTTAGTACAAATCCACATAAACCCATGATGATCTTGGGTAATAGAATAAATACCTACTTTAGAAATACCTTCCCTGATATTAACAAAATTAAAATCTTGAGTAGGTGTTTGTGCCCAAAAATTTAGGGATAAGAGAAAGCTGAAAAATATGAAAAGATTAGAGCATCTTTTTAGCTGCATATTATTACAATTTATTTAGGGCTATAATTAACATCGTTTGTTAAAATAATTCGATCCATTTTTAGCCCATCTTCGCGCATAGAGAACGATAAAATAGATTCCCCTTTTTCTAAATCTAAAAATATAGTTTTTGGCGTACCACAATGATTATCTGTTACACGCTGTGCCGACGACCATGTCCATTTATCTTTACCTTTGCACCATTGCATACGCGCTCCGCTTTCTGGCCAAGTGTTGTTTACCCCAACATGTAAGCCATTATCTTCCGTACCATTAGAATAAACGCTTGCCCAAACATAATATCGACCTGGTGTATTTATTTTTATTTTATATGAAACAATACCACCAATACCAGGTAACGGGAAAAAGTTTTCACCTTTAATTAAAACATCGTCATGTATAACGCGAGTATCCGGAAAGGCCTCAATATATTTATTAGAGCTTGCGGTTTTACTTTGGTCTGTTTTCTCTTTAGCCGTTTTAATAATCCACGCTCTGTTTGTTCCGTTTTTTGAATTATAATGAAAATCCTCTGCCTCAATTTCTAACACCCCATCTTTTTCAGTAAAAGGAGTTTCAGATAGCAACATATCGTTAGTTACCATGCCGTCTGGCGTTAAAACAAGACGACTCCATCGTCCTCTAGACCATGCAGTTTCATCCTTTTCTGGTATTTTTTTATTCGTTACTGCCTTAGACGCTATTTGAATAATATCGTTTTCTGCAATAAAAAACTTACCGAATTCGTGTCGTGCTTCATGAAATGTTGTATCTGTTTCGGGGTTGGTTAAATTGCTAATAACGTTACCGTTCTTTAAAATAACGTATTCCGATTCCCCATCATTCTCAGCCATAGAAATAAACGCCAAGTTATACAAACCCGATATCCCGCTAAATCTAGTACTTGCATAAGCAAACTTAGATCGTTGTACTTTATCTGCAGCATTAATAGCAAAAACGCCATTAGCTTTATCTTTGTAATAAACTGCGTTGTTATTAGCTTCGTCTATTTTAAAATCTGTTAAAGCGTTTAAGGTTACTATTGCTTTTTTAGTTTCCAAAGCTACTTTTGTTACCTTACTTTTTAAGGTTAATAAAGCCACCCAATCTTTTTGTTTACTTGGAGGAAAACCAATGCCTACCTTTTGACCACCTTGTATTTTTTTAATAGTTCCGTTTTGTAATGCTTCGCCTCTTCTTGGGTTATACCATTTTACTTGAAACGTATTTCTAGAACCAAATAAATTGATTTTTGTTTCTTTCACTTCAGGTAAATAAATAGCATAAGTATGATCATTTTTAGCAAAAACAAAGTCACCTACATTATCAGTTAAACCATCGGCCGATTGCATTTCTGCAAAAGGTAAATACTTCTGAAAAAATTCTAAAGCATATCTTGTTTGATTCCAAACGGCATCTCTAGAACGCCAATCTTCACATTTTAAATCGTTGTGATCAAATTTATACCCAAAATACCACTCTACACCAGCACCACCGGCCATTAAATTTGCCCATAACACTTTATGTCTAATATCATCATGATTAGAATCATCCTTATCTGGTTTTGCACCAGTATCGGCAGGACCAATTTCATCTTGATTTACAACCCAATTTCTTCCTTTTTTTTGAGATTCGTCTATCCATTTTTTTGTTATTTCGTGAATTAAATCGGGTTCATGCGTTTGCAAGGAAGGCCCATCTAAAAAGGGATAACCCAATAACGGATTTAAAAACAAATCTTGATCTTTTGGTTGAGAATGTGTATGCAGAACCACTAAACTCTGGTAAGGATCATGGCTTTTAATATACTTAGCCATAGCTTTTCTGTCGCTATCATTTTGACCTTTTGGAGACCAATGTACAGGGCCATTTTCTTCTCCTAAATTCCATGTTATTGCTAAATGATGAGAAAATCTTGCTATTAATTCTCTGTAATACAATTTTCTTTGTACACCAAGTTCGCCAATATCCAGTAACAGTTCGTTTTCTGTTTCTTGAGTTACAATATGCAGCATTAAACCTAACTTATCCATGTGATCAAAAACAATTTCCCATTGGTCTAATTTACTACAATCAAAGCGGTAACGTTCATTCTCGTCAATCCATGGCCAAACATCTTTTCCATCGCCTTGCACATTCATGGTTAGAAAATAAACCGAATTCATGCCTTTTGAGGCTAAATAATTTAATGCGCCAATAATGTTTTTTCCCTTTCCATTTTGCCACGTTGGATTTCCATTTTTCCAATCTTTGAAATGAGGTTGATATCTGTGCTTATCAGGTGTTTGATCGAACTCATAATATCCTAAAAAGTTTTCAGGACTATCCGTACCTCCCTTTAAAAAGGCTTCTTTAGTTTCTGCATAGTGCAAATATCTATCACCTGTATATTGCAATCTTCCTTTTGCTTCTTCATCCGAATTAGTAATTTCAAAATCACCTTTTAAACCATCAAAAGCAACCGGTTCTCCAGCATCCTTTTTATCATCTATAGCTATATTTTTTCCTTTTCTAAAGGAAACTTCGTATGTCCATACGCCAACTTCATCTGGCATAAATCTAACTTGCCAAACCTGACCACTTTTTGCACTTGTTTCTGAAGCATTGCCATCTGTAGCGTAAAAACCAGGAACGGTATACGTCTTGTTTTGGCTTTTAAAAACAACATTAAGTCTGTAATTTAAAAAGGGATTATCTTCTTGGCTTTCATTAAAAGTGTCGCCATTAAAGCTTAAAGTTATTTTTTGCCATTTTTTAAGTGTGCCTTCTACTTTCACGTCTTTATATTGTGAAAAAGCTAATTGGGATATCAGAAAAAATAGCAGTGCAAAAATTCTCATTATATTCAGTTTTGGTTGGTTAATCCCTTGTTGATTGTAAAAATTTCGGAGAATTAAATAAAATTCTCCGAAATCTACTTTACTTTTTATTCATTCTTTAAAAGTATATTTTATTTTTATTACATCCTACGCATTACCTTTTTTATAGTCTTCTAAAAATTTTGCCAAACCACTATCTGTTAAAGGATGTTTTAATAAACCAGTGATTGAAGACAAAGGTCCTGTCATAACATCACTACCGATTTTAGCACAATTAATAACATGCATGGTGTTTCTTACTGATGCCGATAAAATTTGTGTTTCAAATCCGTAATTGTCATAAATTAACCTTATTTCGCTAATTAAGTTTAATCCATCTGTAGAAATATCATCTAAACGTCCTAAAAAAGGCGATACATATGTTGCACCTGCTTTTGCTGCTAACAAAGCTTGTCCAGCCGAAAAGACTAAAGTGACATTTGTTCTAATTCCTTTATCCGAAAAATATTTGCAAGCTTTTACACCGTCTGCTATCATTGGTAACTTGACTACGATTTGAGGATGCAGAGCAGCTAAAGCCTCTCCTTCTTTTACCATGCCTTCATAATCGGTTGCAATAACCTCTGCTGAGACGTCTCCTTCAACAATATTACAAATATCTACATAATGCTTTAAAATATTTTCAGCTCCTGTTATGCCTTCTTTTGCCATTAATGATGGGTTTGTTGTTACACCATCTAAAACACCTAAAGCTTGAGCTTCTGCTATATCACTTAAATTTGCTGTGTCAATAAAAAATTTCATTTTTTCTAATTTTATTATTTTAATAATTCTGTAACTTGTTTAAAAACGTTCTCTCCTGTAAATCCGAATTTCTCATCTAATACAGTGGCTGGTGCCGAATATCCAAAATGCTCCAAACCAAAAACTTTTCCGTTGTTACCAACTAATCCTTCTAAATTAACCGGTAAACCCGCTGTTAATCCAAATTTAGGTTTACTGATTGGAATAATACTTTCCTGATATGCTTTTGATTGCAATCTAAAAACACCTTCCGAAGGAACAGATACTACTTTCGCTTTTATGTTTTCCCTTTCCTTTAATAACTTAGCACCTTCAATTAAAGTGGCAACCTCTGAACCATTAGCTATTAAAACGACATCTGGATTTTCAACCTCTAAAACGGTATAACCTCCTTTTTTAGCTTTTAATGCTTGGTCGTATCTTGAAGTTGTTGCTGGAAGATCTTTTATCCCTTGGCGCGATAAAATCAATCCTGTTGGAGTTTTATCATTTTCCATCGCCATTTTCCAAGCCACATTTGTTTCTGCAGAATCTGCAGGACGTAATGCCGTAAAAGAAGGATTTCCACTATGATTTTTCAATTTCTCTAACAACCTAATTTGAGCTTCTTGTTCCACGGGTTGATGTGTTGGACCATCTTCACCTACTCTAAAAGCATCGTGTGTCCAAACATATTTTACAGGTAATTCTTGAATGGCACTCATTCTAATAGCTGGTTTCATATAATCTGAAAACACAAAAAATGTGGCAACTACTGGAATAACACCACCATGTAAAGCTATACCATTTGCAATGGCAGCCATTGTTAATTCAGCAACTCCTGCTTGTAAAAATGCTCCTGAAAAATCGTTCTTTTGTATAGCATGTGTATGCTTTAAAAACCCATCGGTTTTATCTGAGTTAGATAAATCGGCTGAAGACACAATCATATTCTCTACATTTTGCGCTAAATATCCTAATACATTTGCTGAAGCAGCCCTTGTCGCCAATCCTGGTTTGTTCACTACAGATTCAAAATCCAATTTAGGTAATTTTCCTGCTAAAAAACCATCTAATTTAATTGATAATTCAGTGTTTGATGCTCTCCAAGTTGCTATTTCTTCTTTTTTTACTGCTGCTGCTGCTTTTTTATTTTCTAAAAGTGTTGCGTAAAAAGCTTCAACATCCGTGTATTTCCCAAAAGAATCATTTACATCTGCCCCTAAGTTTTTTAAAGTTTCCTTAAAATCGGCTCCTGTATGCCCAATGGGTTGTCCGTGTAATTCACAATGACCTTCCCACATAGCACCTGTTTCGGTAACACAACCTTTACCCATAATTGTTTTACCAATTATTAAGGTTGGTTTGTCTTGCTCGTTATTAGCATCTTTTAAAGCTTTTCTAATTTCATCATGATTGTGACCATCAATAGTAACCACTTTCCACCCCCAAGCTTCGTATTTTTTTGCAGTATCTTCTGAAGTAACTTCTTCTGTCATTGTAGACAATTGCACATCATTCGCATCATAAAACATGATAAAATTGTTTAAGCCTAAATGCCCAGCAATTCGTCCTGCACCTTGAGAAATTTCTTCTTGAACGCCTCCATCTGAAATAAATCCGTAAACTTTATGATTCATCCAAGAGCCAAAACGCGCCCCTAAAAACTTTGCGGCAATAGCTGCTCCAACGCCCATGGTATGCCCCTGACCTAAAGGCCCTGACGTATTTTCAATACCTCTTTCAACATCAACCTCTGGATGGCCTGGAGTTACTGATCCCCATTGTCTGAAATTTTTTAAATCTTCTTTTTTATAATTACCCAATAAATAATATTGCGCATATAATAATGTGGATAGATGCCCCGCGTCCATAAAGAAACGATCTCTAAATGGCCAAGCCATATCACTAGGGTCAAAATTTAGAAATTCTGAATATAAAATATGCATAAAGTCAGCGCCTCCCATTGGCCCACCTGGATGTCCAGAATTTGCCTGCTCAACCATTGAAATGGCTAATGCTCTGATATTATCTGCTGCTCTTAAATTAATGTCATTCATGTTTTGTTATTTATAAAATATTATAATTTACCTTGAATTAATTGTATAATAAATTATGATAGAAAAATTTCACTAATTTTACCACAATCTATTCGTTTTAAATATATTGATTAATGATGTTTTCGAACAATTCTTGTTTACCACTCTGTAATTTCAATTCGCCGTTCTCTTGAGCAATCTTATATAAATCTTGAAGATTTAATTTCCCTCTTTCAAAATCTTTTCCTTTACCAGCATCAAAACTACTGTAACGTGCTGTTCTTAATTTATCGTAAGCTGAAGAAGTAATAATTTTGTCAGCAGTCAATAACGCTCTTGCAAATGTATCTGCTCCACCAATATGGGCATGGAATACATCTTCCATATCTGTTGAGTTTCTTCTTATTTTAGCATCGAAATTAACACCACCACCTTGTAAACCACCAGATTTTAAGAAAACTAACATGGCCTCTGTAGTTTCTTGAATGTTATTTGGGAACTGATCGGTATCCCATCCGTTTTGGTAATCACCTCTATTAGCATCTAAGCTACCTAACATGCCTGCTTTAGCCGCGGTTTCAATTTCATGCTGAAACGTGTGTTGTGCTAATGTGGCATGATTTACTTCAATATTAATTTTGAAATCTTTATCTAAACCATATTCTTTTAAGAATCCAATAGCGGTTGCAGAATCGAAATCGTACTGGTGTTTTGATGGCTCCATAGGTTTAGGCTCTATAAAGAAATTCCCCTTAAACCCTTGCGCTCTAGCATAATCTCTACACATAGTTAAAAACTGCCCCATGTGGTCTAACTCTCGCCCCATGTCGGTATTTAACAACGACATATAACCTTCTCGACCTCCCCAAAACACATAGTTTTCTCCACCTAACTTTATGGTGGCATCTATAGCTAATTTAACTTGGCCACCTGCTCTAGCAACCACATCGAAATCTGGATTGGTAGAAGCGCCATTCATGTAACGTGGGTTTGAAAAACAGTTGGCTGTTCCCCATAATAATTTAGCACCACTTTCTGCTTGCTTTCCTTTTATATAATCGGTAATGGTTGCTAATCTTTGTTCCGATTCAGTAAAGGTTTTTCCTTCTTGTATTAAATCGAAATCGTGAAAACAAAAATAATCAAAGCCCATTTTACTTATAAATTCGAAGGCGGCATCTGCTTTATCTTTTGCCGCTTGAATAGGGTCTGAAGATTGATCCCATGGAAAATTTTGAGTTCCTGGACCAAATGGGTCTGAACCTTGTCCACAGAACGTATGCCAATACGCTATTGAAAACTTAAAATGATCGCGCATTGTTTTTCCTGCTACTACTTGGTCTGGATTGTAGTATTTAAATGCTAATGGATTATCTGACTCTTTGCCTTCAAATTTAATATCACCTATTCCTTTAAAGTACTCTTTGTTTCCTATTATTGCCATAATTTTTATGTTTACTTGTTAATTTTTAGTTACTATTTGCGTTAGGGATTGAGCAATTTGTTTGAGCTCTTTTTTGTTGTGAGAAGACCTTTTGACTACGCCCAATGTAACATAACAAAAAAGGCGAGTTGTGAAAGCCCGACCATTTTGGTAACGCCCAAATCTTTATTATTTATTTAATATAAGTTCTAATTCATTTTTCCAATTTTGGTAAGCTTTTAAATATGGCTCCTTGTCTTTGAAAGGCATAAAGGTCATAACGTGGTCATTATCCATTATGGATTTACCAAAATCATCAAAATCACCTTTGTGTAAACCTGCTGCTCTTGCTGCCCCGATAGCTCCCGTAGTATTATAAATTTCTATTTCTTGCCCTATTAATGTTGCTACGGTATTTGCAAATATCTCCGAACGGAACAAATTGTCGTTTCCTGCACGAATCACTTTAGCTTTGATACCATCGGATTTCAATATCTCCATACCAAATACAAAGGAAAAGGCGATACCTTCTAGCGCAGCACGACACATATGGCCTTTATGATGGTTATTTAAATTCAAATTAACTATTCTGGTGCCTACTTCTTTATTATTTAGCATGCGTTCTGCACCATTACCAAATGGAATTAAACACACGCCATCAGATCCCACTGGAATTTCTAAAGCCAATGTATTCATAGCTTCATAAGAATTTACTTCCAAATTATTCAGTAACCATCTATACTGAATGCCTGCCCCGTTTATGCATAATAATTTACCTATCCGAGGTGGTTGTCCTTTTTGGTAATTGACATGTGCAAAATTGTTAACTCTTGAGCTTTCTTTAACAGACAAGCTGTCGGTCACGGCATACACGACGCCTGATGTACCACCTGTTGCCGCAACTTCGCCTGGGTTAAAAACATTTAAAGACAAGGCGTTGTTTGGCTGATCTCCTGCTCTATAATAAATGGGAGTTCCTGCTGCAATACCACTTTCTATTTCCCCTTTTTTATCGACCACAGATTGCAATCCAAAAGTTTCCACAATATCCGGAACCAAGGCTTTATCTAGGCCGTAATGTTCTAGTAGAAAATCTGCAACTGAATCTTTTTTGAAATCCCAAAATATCCCTTCGGATAAGCCTGATATAGTCGTATTTATAACATTAGAAAATCTATAAGCTAGATAATCACCCGGCAACATAAATTTATATATGCGCTTATATATTTCTGGCTCATTTTCTTTTACCCATTTCAATTTTGAGGCTGTAAAATTGGATGGTGAGTTTAATAGGTTTTCAGCACATGTATCTTCCCCGATTTCCGAAAAAGCAGTATGTCCTATTTCTACGGCTCTACTATCGCACCAAATTATACTTTTTCGAAGTGGATTTCCTTGCTTATCAATAAGCACCAAACCGTGCATTTGATAAGAAATACCAATACCTTTAATTTGAGTTCTTGTTATATTGTGTTGCTTTTTTAATTTTGTAATGGCTTTACATGCATGATACCACCAATCTTCTGGTTTCTGTTCTGCCCAGCCATTCTTTTCGGCGAACATACTCATCTCTTCTTTGGGCTCTTGTACCACACCTAAACTTTTGCCGTTTGAAATTTGAACTAACGCCACTTTAATTGACGAACTCCCTATGTCTAATCCTAAATAATACAATCGATCGCGTATTAAAAAACTGGATTATTCCAGTTTATATTTTTTAATATAATATTTGTTTTTTTTGGGAATCTTAGCTTAATTTTATTATCTTAAATATCTGTACATCTGTATTAATAATTAGATAACTTTAATTGCTATAAAGACTGGGATAAAATTACATTTAAAGCAAAAACAGACTTGTAACAAAACAAACATTTTATATCACAAATGGTGCAAAAAAAATGTTTTTACACCATTATCATCTTATAATTTTATTTTTGGTTTTAAACTTAATCTTACATTAAACAATTAATAAATTATAGCTGTTTTTCTTCAACAAAACTTTAACGGTCAAACTTAAATTTATTAAGTTTAATGCACTTTTCTATAATTTATAGAAAGTTCTATAGTTGCGGATAAAGAATTTAAATTCTTCATCAAATTGGGGATAAATAATAATTATTTGTCGAATTTTAAGGTGTCCTAAAAAAGGGAAGCCTACAAGATCACTCCAAAAAAGCAGCAAAAAAATGCAATTAAATTGTACAACCAAATAAGATTACATTTACCTTTAGACTATAAAACACCAAATCATGGTATATCAATTATCAGCGTAAAACCAATTTTAACCGCTAGCCATATTTCAGGACAAAACAGTTAAAAAAAACGAATATTATATAATTTATAAAAAAACTCAAAAGTTTACAATTTTATTTGTGTCTAACCAATATAAATGATGTAACAATAAATGACAGATGAAGAATTAATTTCAGGAATAATAGACGGAAATCAACTGTATTTCAAAATAATAGTTGACAAGTACCAATCTCTTGTTTTAAATACTTGCTTTCATTTTACACATAACAAAAATGATGCGGAAGATATTACGCAAGAAGTATTTATTAAAGTATTTGAATCCATAAAAAAATTCAACTATCAATCAAAATTATCAACTTGGTTGTACAGAATAGCCGTTAACAAATCACTCAATTTTATTAGAGACAATAAAAAAAGAAATATTTTTAAAAGTATTGAAAACTTATTTAATAAAAACACTAAATACGAGCAACAAATAGAAGAGCCAACTTCAATAATAGAAGAAGAATCTAACCCTATTAAAGTACAAAGGCTAAACATATTAAGAAATTCAATACAATTACTTCCCGAAAATCAAAAAACTGCTTTTATTCTTCATAAATATGAAGAGGTTCCTTATCAAGAAATAGCCGTAATTATGAATGTTTCATTGGCTTCAGTAGAAGGACTTATTCATAGAGCTAAAATAAATGTTCAAAAAAATATTTTAAATAAAATAAAATAAAGCAAAAGTTTATTCCATAAACAGTGTCTAATAAGTAAAAGCAACACAATGAAAACTCAATTATCAAATAATATATTATTGAAATTCTTTAACAAAGAACTTTCCGCTCAAGAAATGACTCGTGTAGGTAGTATTATAAATAATTCAGATAATTATAAGAGCATAGTAAATGAGTTAAAAGTGACATATAGTTTAACCAATGGAAAGGAAAAACTAGAAGATAATCCATATTTATATATGGAAATCATGAATGAAATCACTGAAAATAAAAGCCAAAAAAGTATTTATAACTCATACTTTGGAAAAAGACTTATTCAACCAATTATAGCAATATCTTTAGTTATACTAACGCTATATTCGGGTTATAATATTGTTAATATAAACAACGAAACAAATAATAAATTTTCTACTTTTAGTAACAAATCAGAAATTTATTTCAATGATTTACAGCTTGAGAAAATTGAAACCATTTTATTAAAAAAAGAATAAAAATAAATGGAAAAAAACACAAAAATATTAACAGGAATAATAGTTCTTTTAACACTACTTAACCTTGCAATAGTAGGAACTATTTTATATAATAAAAGAGGCGTTACGAATTATACGGTACAAGATAACCAGGAACTAGTAATGCCTACCAATCACTTAGGTCGTTTTTTTAGGGAAGCATTAAATCTCTCAAATAAACAACATAGAGCATTTCAGAAAATTAGGCATCAGTATCATGAAAATTCTGATATCATTATTGAAAAAATGGATAAGAATAGAAATGATTTATTAACAGAGTTAGGTAAAGAAAAATCAGATACTATAACTCTTAATAAATTATCAAAAGATTTAGGTTCTCTGCATACTGAATTAAAAAATTTAACCATCCAATATTACCTTAATATGAAAGAAAGTTGTAATGAAAAGCAAAAGGTGAAATTATTTCAAACGTTTAAAGCAATGGTTAATTCAAACGATATTATTTCAATGCCAGAAGAAAAAAATTATAAAAACAATTAGAAAAAAATCATTTAAATAGATAATAAAATGAAAACAACAAAAATTATCACATTAGCATCCTTGGTAACAATATTGTTATTTAGTATCAATTCTTATTCACAAGGTGGTAGAATGGCTAAAGGAATGCAAAACCGAGCTTCTTTTGAAACTTTTGATCTTGATGGAGACGGACAAATTACAGCTTCAGAATTTGAAAAAGTAAGAGAGCAAAGACAAAATGAAAATGCTAAAAATGGTGGTATGATGAGAAACAAATCTACTTCACCATCTTTTGAGACTATTGATTTAAATAGTGACGGTAAACTATCTAAAGATGAATTTGCAAAAAACCAAGCAAATATGATTAATAACAGATCAAATACAAAAAACGGACAAGGAATGACTGGTAGAATGCAAAACCGAGCTTCTTTTGAAACTTTTGATCTTGATGGAGATGGACAAATTACAGCTTCAGAATTTGAAAAAGTAAGAGCACAAAGACAAACTGAAAACGCTAAAAATGGTGGTATGATGAAAAACAAAGCTAGTGCTCCATCGTTTGAAAGTATTGATTTAAATAGTGACGGTAAACTATCTAAAGATGAATTTGCAAAAAACCAAGCAAATATGATTAATAACAGATCAAATACACAAAATGGACAAGGTATGACTGGTAGAATGCAAAACCGAGCTTCTTTTGAAACTTTTGATCTTGATGAAGATGGACAAATTACAGCTTCAGAATTTGAAAAAGTAAGAGCACAAAGACAAACTGAAAATGCTAAAAAAGGTGGTATGATGAGAAACAAAGCTAGTGCTCCATCGTTTGAAAGTATTGATTTGGATAAGGATGGTGTAATTTCACCTTCAGAATTTGCAAAAAATCAAGCAAATAAATTTAAAAATAAATAATTAAAATATCAGGTGTTTTTACTAGCACCTGATATCTTTTCACAAAAAAAAAGAAGATGATAGATTTAATAAAAATAGTATCAATTGCTATAATAGTAAGTATCTTTTTTACTTCGTGTAATAATAGCCAAACAAAAAAAACACAAAATATTGCAATATCCCAACAAGACCTTAAAAACACAAAAGGTTATAAACTTATGGAGAACAAGTGTTACATCTGTCATTTGGAAGTACCCGACCCTGCCAAAATGAACCAAATGATTGCACCTCCAATGTTGCGTATTAAAGAACATTATTCACCAAATTATCAAAATAAAGAAGACTTTATAAAAGCAATTACCAATATTGTAAATAACCCATCTGAAGAAAATACTTTAATGCCTGGGGCTATTAAAAAATTCAACTTAATGCCTAAATTAATTTATAATGAGGATGAGTTAAAATTAATTGCTGAAACAATTTATAAATACGATTTTGGTAATGCTCCAAAAATGAGAATGCAAATGATGGGAGGATTACAATTAAATAATGGAAATAGATGGAAATTAAAATCTGAAACTATTAAAATATTAGATAGCATCACAAACAGTTTACACAGCTTTAAATCTAATGATATTAAGGATTACAACCAATTTGGAAAAGATTTATTTGAACAAGCTAAGTTTATAATGTTAGATAAATCTTATACAGGTGACAAATTTGAACAAATACATAATTTTTTCAATGGTGTAGAAAGTGATATGCATTCATTAATTGAAGAAAAATCAATTAAAAATGCTCAAGCTTTAATTGAAAATATGAAAACAAAATTTAATAATGTTTACAATTACTTTGAAGTCGAATAACCTACTACCAACAAGCTTGTTTTGTACTCGAAAAATGGTAAATTGTTGATGAATTAAAACAAAAATAGTTTGAATGTATAAATAAAGTCAACCTATTTCAATATAATACACTTTTGTTCTTTCTGACTTTTATTTAATTTAATAGAAATCAAATCTAAGATGTATAAAATTTATTGCAAGGTAAAGACTCGTTTTTTATAAATAGTTTTCCTTATGGTTATCGTTTTTTTTGCTATATTGGTTCTTTCAAAACACAGTAAACATTACACAAGTTCCTTTCTCTGCTAAGAGCAATTCAATAAAAAACAGGATTTTAACATGAATAAAAACAATACATTTCAAAAGATTATTAAAGATCGAAACTTTATTATTTATTGTTATGTTGAAATGCTTTCACGAATTAATGAGAATGAAGTAGTTGAACTTATAAAAAACAATAGTTTTTCAGAAATAGACAATGGAAAACTCTCAAGCGATAAGATTATTCAATCCTTGAGTATTTATTTTCAGTTAATGACTATGGTTGAGGAAAATGCGGCTACGCAATACCGCAGAAAAATGGAAAATCAAGAAGAAATTTATTCTATTAGAGGTAGTTGGGCAGAAGCTTTTAAACTTTGGAAAGACCAAGGAATTACAGAAAAAGAAATGCTACAATCAATTTCAGATACCCACGTCATTCCTGTTCTAACTGCCCACCCAACCGAGGCGAAACGTGTTACCGTAATTGAAATTCATAGAGAATTATATTTACTTTTAGTAAAAAGAGAGAATACTTCGTTAAGTAAACTTGAACAAAATAGTATAGAAGAAAACATCATAAACCTTTTAGAGAGATGGTGGAGAACAGGTGAAATATATCTTGAAAAACCACATATTGAAGATGAACGAGCTAATATTATATATTATTTTACCCGAATTTTCCCTGCTGTACTAGAAAGAAGCGATGAACAAATGAAAGGATCTTGGATTGAAGTAGGGCTAAACCCAGATAAAATAAAAAATCCTGATGTTTTCCCTAAAATTAATTTTGGAAATTGGGTAGGTGGAGATAGAGACGGACACCCATTTGTAACTCCAAGTATCACAAAAGAAACTTTAGAATTGTTGCGAAAAAATGCGCTTTCACTTATTAAGAAGCAATTGATTAACGCTGCAATAAAATTTTCGGTATCCGCCATCACGAATCCTGTTCCGTACAAGCTGTCAGAAATTATTAAAAACAAATCTAAAGCATTAGGGCTACAAGGAGAAAAAGTACTTAAAAGAAACCCTTATGAACCTTGTAGACAATATATTAATTTACTAATTGTTAAATTAGAAAACACCATTTCTAACAATTTTGCAGATTCTAATTCGTATTACAAATCCAGTAAAGATCTTAAAGAAGATCTTAAATTTTTCAGAGATATTCTTATTGAAAATGGGATGAAAGGTTTGGCAGAAGATTTACTATTCTCTTTGGAGAGAGCAGTAAGTTGTTTTGGCTTTCATTTGGCTTGGTTAGATATAAGACAAAACAGTACATTTCACGACAAAGCTATTTCGCAAATTTTAAAAGCCACAGGTGAAAAAGATTTTGATTTTGAACATTGGAATGAAGAAAAACGAGTAACCTACTTGAACAAACTTTTAGAGAACCACTCTACTATTACCGATATAACAGTTCATTATGGTATAGAAGCGGATAATGTTTTGGATTGTTACCGCGTTATTCGTAATCATATCAACCAATACGGTTCAGAAGGTATCGGTTCATTTATTATCAGTATGACCCGAAAACTTAGTGATTTACTAGCTGTTTACTTCTTGATGAAAGAAACACAGCTGTTAAACACATCTATCAAAGTTGTTCCTCTTTTTGAAACTATTGAGGACTTACATAATGGCCCTGGCATTTTAGACAAGTTTTTACAACATCCCACAACCCTACTTAGAGCTTCAAAAATAGATCATCAGCAAGAAGTTATGCTCGGCTATAGTGATAGCAATAAAGACGGCGGAACTATTGCGAGTAAGTGGAATTTGTATAAAGCGGAACAAAAACTCTCTGAAATTGCGGTGAAAAACAATTTCAGTATATATTTCTTTCATGGCGCAGGTGGAACGATTAGTAGAGGCGGCGGAAAATATCATCGCTTTTTAGAAAGCATGCCTACAAATACGGTAAACGGAACTATAAAAATCACTGTTCAAGGAGAAACGATTGCCCAGTTATTCGGGAATCCCCTTACAGCGACCTACAACCTTAATGCTTTGGCTTCTGGAGTAGCAAAACAAACTATTTTAGACAAACAAAATGTAGACTCTAATAAATTTCCAATTGAAATAATGGACTACTTGTCTAAAAAATCATTTGAGCATTACCGAGATTTAATAGAAACCCCGGGTTTTATCAACTTCTATGGTAAAGCAACTTGTATTGATGTTTTGGAAAAAAGTAAAATAGGCTCAAGACCAGCCAGACGAACAGGAACAAGATCCCTTGATGATCTTAGAGCTATCCCTTGGGTGTTTAGCTGGAATCTTTCTCGAATTACCATAACAGGATGGTATGGACTTGGAAACGCCTTAAAATCTTTAAAAACAGAAAAACCTGAGGCATTTGAAAACTTGAAGACAAGTATAAACAATTGGCCATTCCTTAAGTTTTTAGTGATACAAACCGAAACCAATCTAATACTTTCTAATAAAGAAATGATGGATTTGTATGCTGATTTAGATGAAATTACTGATGAACGAGAAGTATTCATGTCCAAAATCTTAACAGATTATGATAATTGTTTCAGTTTAATAGAAGACCTTTTTGAAGAGCCAGCAACTATTCGAAGAAAAGGTCAATACGATAACATTCTATGGCGAGATGAAAAACTAAAAGTCTTACATCATTTACACATTGATTACATAAAACAATGGCGAGCAATAGAAGGTGAAAGTAGTACCGAAAAAGAGCAGATCCTCACCAAATTATTAAGCATTATAAATTCTTTATCTAGTGGATTGAAAAATACAGGGTAGAATTTTTTACAGTGAATAAAATAATTGATACATAGCAAAAAACATTATATATCTGTTAACCCTTTCTATCGTTAGCACCACTGCGCATACATTTTTTTTTAAAATTAAATCCTAACAAAAAACTCTGTAATAATAACCTTGACATATTCATTAATTATATTGGACAATTTTAAAACTTACATAGATTCGTAAATCTATCTAGGTAATCAATTGCAAACAAAAGTATCTTTTTGCACTAGCATTTAAAATGTGATTGTTTTATAATGACTCGTCTTTATATTGAAAAAACATATAATTTATATAAAAAAAGAGATTATTTTATTCTCATTTAACAATAAAAAAAAATTACTTCATCAAAATTTCACTAATAATAGTGAACACAAAACCGAATACGTTTTGGAACACGATTTAAAATACAGCAGTTTTTAAATAATGGATTATCAGTTATTTACTGATTTTATGAATTCTTAATACTATATGATCGTCTGCAAAATTCTTAGCGCTACTATATTTCCAATCTATAGTTTTCTAACAAAACCACAAACAACAGGGTTATTATCGATTTAGTCTATTTTTTGTTTTATTACAGCAGTACTCCGTAACTCAATAGGTTTGTTATTGTGTTGCCAAAATTGATGTTTTGAGATATTACCTTTTTCTTTTCCAGCTTTTTTAAACATCCATAATAACCATTCTTTTCTACTTTCGGCAGGATTTTCTTCAATCGTTTTTAATATTCTTTTAGATGTATATTTTTTAAAACCTCTCAATAGACTCATTAGGTCTTCCTTAGAATCTCTAAAAACAAAATGCACATGGTTAGGCATAAAGCAATATGTAAATATTTCCATGCCTTTTTCTTTTCTACAATAGTCTATACTTTATACTAGAATATTAAAATATTCTTGCCTTGTAAATACATCTGTCTAATATACTGCGGCAAACGAAACAAAATATGTGGCTGTTAGATTATAAAATTTATGCTTTCTACTCATATCTTAAAAACACAAAAAGCTACCTAATTGAATAGATAGCTTGTCTCATTTTTTTTTGTAGAACTTAATCGGCATGGCACTCGTTACAAACAAGTGCTAGCGAGGAATAATAGTTCGTTTAATAAAATGTTACTTTTAAAACAGTTTTTATTATATTTATGAAATACTTTTTGATTCTATCATTAAACGTGAAAAACAATATTTAAAACTCAAATAAAATGAAAAAAGGGATACAGTTACTAGGAATGTTATCATTAGTATTATTCGTTTCTTGCTCAGGAAGTGATGGAAGAGATGGACTAGATGGTGAAGTTATAGTTGGTAGCACATATGAAATTGACAATATAGATTTCTCTGCAAGCAGCAATGTAGTTCGTTTTACTTTTCCTCAAGAAATTGTAAATGGAGACGCTGTTCTAGTCTATAGACTTGAAGAAATTGTTGATGATTTAGATGTTTGGGAACCTTTACCTACTGCTACCATATTTTTTGATGGCGGCGGATATCTTCAATACCGTTTTAATTACACAATAGGTGATGTAGATATTATTGTTGAAAGTGATGACCTAACTTTAGCAGATGATGAATTTATGCTGAACCAAATTTTTAGAATTGTTGTTATGCCTTCAAATTTGGTTAGCACTATGGATACATCAGATATTAATAATGTGATATATAAATTAGGACTAAATAACGATGAAATTCAAATAATTGATATGAGTATTCAGAATTAAATATTATAAATCTTAAACACAAGGCTCCATTAGATACTCTTCTAATGGATCTTTTTATTTATAGGTACTTGTACATTTATCAAAATTTTAACGACAGATTAATTCTGTGCTACTTAAATTAGGGTAAAAGAAAATTTAAAAAAACTATGATTAAGAATATTAAAATATTCTTGTCTAGTAAATACATCTATCCAATATACAGTAGCAAAAGAAACAAAATAGGTACCTGTTGGATTCTTAAACTTGTATTTTCTACTCATTATTTAAAAATACAAAAGCTATCTAAAATTTTAATGTTGTTTATTTTTGTTATTAAGATATAGGGCATTCGTTACAAAAGAGTGTTAGCGGGGGTAAATATGCGTTGCTTCATGAAATAAAAAATTTTTAATATGCACTTCTGCTATTATAGGTTTTTAAGAAAATATTTTAAATACTACTTTGAAATCCCGCTTATGTATTAAGTTTTATTTAGGCCTAAAATAGAAAAACTATAAAGTATTGCCTTATTAAAGCATCCTTTATAGTTTTTTAGAGTAATATATACTTACCTAAGGTTAAGTACTATTTATTTAGTTGCAACGGTAATATTTTATAAACAGATTTTTCTGCCTTAAAGATATTCTTTGATAATTCTTCAAATGCTTTTTTATCATTATCCTCAGGGTTCCAATCTTCTCTTCCTAAGTTAAAATCGGTATAGTATGCTTCCCAACTAGCATACTTTTGGCGGGCTAACTCTAATGTTTTTAGGCCTATTTCTTTAACTTCTTCCTTATTTAAATATCCAGATGCATACCCCATACAAGCATTATTAATTATTCGTGCATAGTCCCACGATTTATATTTATAATCTCTAGTTTGTAAATCTGTAATAGATTCTAATAAGGTCGATTTATTTGTTATATCCCACATGCTTCTTAACATACGTTGAGCACCAGATTTATCGGTTCTTTCAAAAGGAAATTCATATAATTCTTTATATCCTGCTACAATATCTTCGTCTGTTTTATAATCACTTAGCATATTATTCACTTCAGCTATGCCTCCATAACCATTTGTAAAATAGATACCACCCAACATAAAACTACTTAAAGTTTCATCTTGTAATGGCTTTTTATCGGTTTTAGATCCACAAGAGATTCCTACAACTGCAACTAACATTAAGGCAATACTTTTCAGTTTTAAAATTTTCATTTTTTAATAGTTTATTAACGGTTTATTTCTTACAAATAACGTTAAATTTTACGTCATATCACGTTATTAATCGGCTAATTAATCACTAAATATTTAGAATCATCAGGTATTTCGTCGAAAAAAATGATCTTCAATAAAATAAAATAAAATAAAATACAACTTCCCTTTTTCTAAAACTAAAACCCCTCAAAACTACAAATTATTGATATACAATATTTTAAAAACAAAAAAACTACTTTTAAAGAAATCCATTTTTTTTACACACCTATTGTTGGTTGATATAACAGATTACTCTCTCATCAGGATAAAGATTTTATTACATATATTAGCTCCTGTAAGTTTTTAGAATCACTATAAATATTCAACATAAATTAATAATTAAATATAAATATGATGAGTTTTAAATTACCCGTTTTTTTAGTTTTATTTGTTTTTTACAGCCAATTAAGTATGGCCAAAGCCCGTATTCCAATTCCATATGGTACAGAAGAAAAAATAATAAAACTTGTTGAATTACCCGATACGGAAGATTTTCAATTAGAAGACGGTACCTATTTTGATATAGGAAGTAGATATGTAAAAAGCCATATACTGTGGTTATCTTATAGTAATACAGAGCCTGTAATTGTTGGTTATGCTAACGATGGCGAAAGCTATTTAGATATTACACCAGAGCAATTAACCGAAATTGCTAAAATGGCTAATGTAGAAATACCTACAGAAGGTAGTGTTTCCTTTTTTGATAAAATTGTAGGTAAGATTCTTTTAGGGATTTTAGTACTAATAATTTTATACGGTTTATATAGTAAATATATTAAAAAAGAAGAGGATTAAATTTCAATCTAAACTCTTGTAAAGTATATCACTGCAAGACCTTTAATATACAGCGCAATTCTATCTAGGATTGCGCTTTTTTTATTCTATATATTGATGTTTAACTTTCGTCTTGTAAGTACATCTACCCAATATACTGTTGCAAACGAAACAAAATATGCTGCTGTTGGATTATGAAATTTATACTTTCTACTCATACCTTAAAAATACAAAAGCTACCTAAATGAATAGATAGCTTTTATTTTTAATGCTTTTGTAGTACTTACTCCGTACGGCACTCGTTACAAACGAGCGCTAGCGGGGGTTGTATTCTTGGCTTACTTATATTCTTTACTCGTTACAAATTAGTTGTAGTTAAAAAATCTGATTTTATTCTAAAAAAGTATCATTTTCTCTATAATACTGAATAGCTTTTATAAAATCTTTAATACTTGAGTCTTCTTTTTTTTCTTTTTGAACTATCAAAATATCTTCAAAAGTAGCTGTATCAAAAAATGATTTAACATTTTCATTAACGAAACATTCAGGTATCATACCATTGTTTACTTCAATCATATTTTGATCTTTTGCTTCTTTGCTTGATATTACAAAAAAAACGACTTATTTAAATTATCTGATTTCTCAATATATATTCTTCCTGGTATTGGAAGAATATTTATTTTTTCAATTAATTCATCAATATTTTTATACTTATCCATTATTATTATTTTATCTACATGATGTTCTTCCACCCCTGCTAGCGCTCGTTTGCAACGAGTGCCCGCAAAACTAAGCAAATAACGCCATCCCTTTTTCTTTTCTGCAATAGTCTACACTTTCTACTAGAATATTAAAAATACTCTTGCCTTGTAAATACATCTACCCAATATACTGTGGCGAACGAAACAAAATAAGCTGCTGTTGGATTATGAAATTTATACTTTCTACGCATACCTTAAAAATACAAAAAGCTACCTAAATGAATAGATAGCTTTTTGTGGTACATGATGATTTCCTAATTCACTCTTTCTACATCAACATAAAACGCATTACAAGGCGTTCCATCTTCCATATCAAAATAGGCTACTAATTCAGTTTCACCTTCGGCAACTTCCATTTCAAGTACGGCCGCTTCAAGATTATTATCGACATCAACATCTACTATATTATCACCAATTTTCACATAAGCTTTAGAAAATTTCATAGATTTTCCATCGACAATAGCTTCAGTATGTGAGGTTGCTGGTTTTCCATCCTTTATTTCTGCACCAAGTGCTAATCCACTTTCTGATGGCCATCTTCTTAAATGAAATTTATACTTTCCTCCCTTAACAAAGTTTACGGTAAACGGCGCTGGTTCCATTGGTTTTCCTGCACGAATCATTTGTTGATTCCATGGTGGATAATAATCGATGGTTCTCGCATCATGACAAGTAAGCACATCCATATCGTTTACACCTAAATCTATGACAGAGAATCTGGTTTCTTTAATTACATCGGCCCACCAAGTTTCGTAGAACGCATTCATTTCGGCTACTTTTTCTGGGTGCGCATCCGCAACATTATTTTTTTGACCTGGATCTTCATTAATATTATAGAGTTCTTTCCCTTTTATTAAGCGCCAATTATCATCCATTACACAACTGTTTTTCCCTTTTACTGGCCAAGGAACACGTTGAGTATCTGTAACTAAATAACGTTTTGGAGCATCTTCTTTCCCTAAAAGATACGCACTTAAATCTGTGCCATCCATAGTTTTAGCAGGTTCAAATTTTTGTCCGGTAAGTGCTGTTAACGTTGGTAACATATCTACATGTGCCGCCAAACTGTTTAAGGATTTTCCTCCTGTTAAACCGCCATCTGGCCATCTAACAATGAAAGGTACACGGTGTCCACCTTCGTACTCACTACCCTTTACACCACGCATACCTGCATTATAACCTAATAGTTTATTTGTTTCTTCATCTATACTATAACCTCTAGCCGTTCCATTATCTGTAGTGAAGACAATAATGGTATTATCCGCTATACCAAGAGTTTCTAATTTATTCAATAATTTAGAGAAGTTATCATCTATATTAGAAATCATGCCATAAAAACGCTTTTGCTTTTCGCTAATTGCTGTTTCATCTTTATACATATTATAATATTCTTCTGGAACATTATATGGTCCGTGTGGTGCATTCAAACTTAAATAACAAAAAAATGGCTCGTCCTTTTTGGCTTCAATAAAACTCATAGCTTCATCAAACCAAACATCTGTACAATAGCCTTCTTTTTTTTCAGGAATGCCGTTTCTATAATACGAATCATCAAAATAATCATTATCCCAATAATCTGGCGTCTGCCCTATACCACCACCACCATGGTAAAAGGCTTCATCAAAACCTCTTTCATATGGATGAAAAGGGTGATTATCTCCTAAATGCCACTTACCAAACATTCCTGTTTTGTAACCGTTATCATGAAATACGTTCCCCATAGTGACTTCTTCGCGATTCAATATAGATGCGCCCATAATAGTATGCCAAACCCCATTTCTATTACAATTTCTACCTGTAAGAAGGCCTGCTCTCGTTGGCGCACAAGTAGTTCCCACATGGTAATTTGTTAAACTTACAGCTTCGGTTGCAAATTTATCAATGGTTGGTGTTTTAATAATTGGATTTCCCGTATGTCCTAAATCTCCGTACCCTTGGTCGTCAGTGATTACAAATACAATGTTGGGTTTACTGCTTTTAACTTCTATTTTCTCCTCTTTTTCTTTACAGGAAAAAAGGATAAATGGCATAATCAAAAACAAGATATAAGATAGCCTTTTATAGCTCTTAATTTTATCTGTTTTTTGAAATTCATAAAAATGTGTTTGCTTCATAATAGGTATTTATTTAATAAGGTTTGTTCTCTGTTTTTATCTTAAAATTTTAAGTTGAATTATTTAATCACAATTAGAATCCATAGTAACATCATTATACAATTATATTCTCCTATATCATACTAACTCCGGTATGACAACAAAAAACCAATTCAACTATTTATCGCTCATCCATTTTAATTGAGGCCAACTTTTTGCGCCTTCATTTTCTTTTACTACCTCTTTTATAATTCTCTCATTCAAAATAATTTGTGCTAATTATCTTTTATATTGTTCAATTAATTTAGTCTCTTTACTTTCTAAATTATTTATCTCCCCAATATCGGTTTTTAAGTTGTATAATTGAAATTTAGGTAAGGTTTTAACAGCTAGTATATTTACTTTTTATTTGTCATACCCATTTTTGATACATCAAGCTGTGGAATACTTATCTTAATAGCAGAGCTAACATCTTTAAAAGAAAAATTACCAACTGCAAGATCTACAAACATAGGATTAGCGAAAAGGCTTACCTCCTCTTTCCCTAAAACACGCACCTTAGCAAAGTATTCATCCATCCTGGAATTACGACATTAGACTAGACGCAAAGTTGAGAGAATTTGTTTGTTAGTTATTAATTTAGCAATTATTAGAAATAAACCGAAACATTGCACATTAGAATTTAAGTAAAAAGCTGTAGAATTAAGTTATGCTAAGCAAGTCTGTGAAGACTTAGATATCTTTCCATCTGTGCTTTATCACTGGCGAAAAGAATCACAAGATTATGGTAATAATAGTTTTCCATATCGAGAAAAGGCAGGTTTTCCAGCAATTTTAACTTCTTTCGTAGCTACAACTTCATTATTTTTATAGGATATTGCTTTTAAGGTTCCTAGTTTATAAATTACATACCAATACTTGGTACTCTACATCGTTTATGTTATTGGTTGTCACTCCAAGAGATTTTCCATCTTGAAATAATTCTACACGATTTCCATTGGTGTACGTATAAACGGTTACTTTTTTTTCTTCTTGACCTTCTAAACTCCAATGAGGAAAAATATGTGCCATCGGTTTTTCTGTCCATTGAGATTAATAGAAACAATAGCCATTTTTTGGAAAACCACATAAATCAATTGGAGCAAAAAATGATGAACGTGCTAGCCATCCATAAGGAATTACTTCTTCAAAATAATCGCTTCCAATGCAAATAAACTGTCCTAAAACAGAACTAATTACTCCTCTCAAGCTTGTATAAAACTATTGTTTTGTTTGCGTCATATTATCAACAACGACAATAATATAATTGGCTATTGTTGTTTTTTCTTCGTCTGTCATTACATCCCATTCCGATTGTGTAACTGTGCTGATAGATTTTAATGTTAAACCAGGTTTTATTTTATTAACCCACCAAATAATACCTTGACCATAATTTGAATGGTAAGATCCTTGGAAGTGAAGTAACAAATTTCCTTTAGTAAAGTTTTTAAGAGAAAAATGCGCCATAGTTGCATCTTTAGCAGCCTGAGCCGTTTGAATATTTAACATATTTGGCGGTATATGCCCTCCCATATTATCTGCCATTTCTGCATAAGCTTTTACGGTAGGGTCAAAATATTTTTCTAGATCTGGACCTATTAAAGCTAATGCCTCTGGACTCAATTCTTTTAATGCACTTATTCCTTTTTTATTCAACACAGATGCATAACGCCTTGGAATGTTGGTAGCAATAAAACGTAAGTTGTTATTTTTTGCAAAATCGACCAAAGGTTTGTAATCAGTTTTATAATTACCCCACATTTGAGTCATTTCTAGTATCATTTTATTTTCCGGATACAGCCCTTGTAAATATTCATTTAAAACCAACTGATTACCACTCTCTAACATTTCCGCACCAAAAAACAATGAATCTTTTTTGATATCAAACAAACTCTTGCTTACTTCTAGTTGTAACCAATGCGAAATAGGATTTGTATGGTATTCACCAAAAAACACCATATCGCTATTAGCAAGATCGACTATCATATCTCCATAATCAGCATGTTTTCCACTATCATTAAATAACTGATAAGCCGGCTTATTTTGTGCCTTTATATTACTGGTTAAGACTAATAATAAGATGAAAATTATTTTAAAATGTTTCATATTTTGCTTCTTGTTTTGTTTTAAGTTTAAGACTATAATTTAATTGATCATTTGCCCGTTTTCATCAAAATAAATAACATCACCAAATTTTTCTAGCGCCCCTTTTAATTCTGATATTTTACCTTTTATTACTATTACACATTTAAAAGGATCTATATATTTTTGAGACATAGCCATAATATCGTCGGTATTTATACTATAAAACTTCTCGACTTTAGTTTGCAAGTAATTATCGGGTAAATTGTATAAATCTTTTTGCATGGCAAATGTAATGTATGGAATAGGAGCAATAGGGTTTAAAGACCGTGTGTACTCACCTATTAAACTGTTTTTAGCTATTTTTAAATCTGAAGCACTCACCTTGCCGTTGCGTAACCTCAGCATTTCTAAAATAATATTTTCTATTGCATAAGCGGTTTGGTTGTTTCTAACACTAGTGTAAACAGAGCCTTGTCCGCCGTTGGCAGAACTACCTACCGAAGACCTAATAAAGTAACAAAGACCCTTTTCTTCTCGTAAATTTTTATATAAATATGATAATTGACTTTCCCCAAAAATTTCATTCAAAACCTGTAGTTTTATATCGTCATCAAAATAGGTGTATGCGTCTTCTAAATTCCATCTAAAAGAAATCTCAGATTGCACCGCATTTGGAACATCTTTTACTATTACTTTTCGACGTTTAATAGTTGTTGTTTTTTTAGTAATAGGTTTTTCTCTTCTATAAAAAACTCCAGATTTCCATGCCCCGAAATAGCGATTCATTAGTGTAGTACATTCTTTTTCGGTAAAATCACCAATAATAACAACTAATGCATTATTTGATACTATTCTGTCCCTTTTATAGTTTTCAACATCGCTAATTGCTAAACCGTTGTATTCTGGTTTTACAGTAGGTGTTGTTTTAGCACTTTGCTTTATAGCTCCAAAAAGTAAAGAATCTATAACCGCCTCAATAGAAAACGTTTTTAAAACATTTTCATTCTGAGATTTATGCTTTCGCTTTGTTAACTCTGCTTCTTTTTTTTCTTTAATTATCTCGGCAGTAATTACAGGGTTTAACAAAGCATCAACATACATATCTAGTAATTGTTCCACATCCTTTTTCATCCCTTTAATTGTGCCTCCATACATATTTGTATTCAGCATTGCTCCTTGGCTACGGATAATAGAATCTATTTCTCCCTTTGGATACTTTTTAGATAATTTACTAGAGTAAGCTGCGTTTAAAACATTTTTTTCCGCCAATTTGGTTTCTTCATTATAACCTGGCAATTCTATATTTACGGAAATTGTAAATTTTGGATAATTTTTTACTGGCGCTAAATAAACACGAAGGCCATTATTAAGTTTAATTGGAATTAATTTCCCCACATTTAAACTTTCGGGTTCATCTGCTTTAGGAGGGAAAGAACGGTCTACTTGAGCCATACTTACAACATGACTACAAAGGATAAAAATAAATATATAAAAAGTTTTCATTTTGATTAACTATTCTGGGTGATAAACAATAACAACACGATTAGATTTATCTAAATATTTTTTAGCAACCCGCTGAATATCATAGACAGTTATTTTATTTAAATGGTTTATAAGATTTCTAATATCGGATGTGTTTTTATGTAAATGATAATAGTTAGTTACTTTGTCTGCAAAGGTTTCTGCATGATAAAAATAATCTACAAAAGCCGATTCAAATTGCCTTTTCACTTGTTTTAATACAGCCGGATCTACCGTTGTGTTTTTCAATAAATTTAATTGAGCTTCAACTTTATCGAGCAAGTATTGCTCACTATTTGCATTTTTAACACTAGCGTTAACACGAAATGTACTTGTTTTTTCCCAAAAATCTGCAGATGCATTTATTCTTTTTATAATTGTATCTTCTTGTACTTTTAATTTATCTTCAAAATAAGAGTAATTAGAATTACCAGACAAAAGCGCTGTAAAAACCTGTACTACAAGAGCATCTGGATCGCTTTGAGGCATTAAAGGATACCCTATTAAAATAGACTCATCTGTTAAACCTTTAACATATATTTCCGTACGTTTTTCTAATCCTGATAGCCTATCAAATTTATGAGGTCTCTTTATTTTTTTACCTTTCGGAATATCTTTAAAATAAAGATTAACCCATTTTTTAGTCTCTTCAATATCAATATTACCCGAAACCACTAAACATGCATTATTAGGAATATAATAAGTTTTAAAAAACGCATCAAAATCTGCCTTAGAAGCTGTGTTTAAATCCTCCATTGAGCCAATCATATTATGCCCATAGGTGTTGTAAGAATAGAGTTTTGACATCATATCAAAATAAGAATTTCCAAGTGGCTTATTATCATAGCGCATACGCCTTTCTTCTTTTACAATCTCTCGTTCTCGGTTAATTCCCTCTTGCGTAATTACGGGATGTAACATTCTTTCAGATTCTACCCAAAGCCCTAGTTTAAACTCGTGCGCTGGTAATAATTGATAGTAATATGTTACATCGTAATTGGTATATGCATTACAGTATCCGCCAGCATTTAAAATGATGTTCTCTAATTTTCCTTGAGGTATGTTTTTTGTTCCATGAAATAAAAGATGTTCATAAAAGTGAGCATAACCCGTATGTTTTACAGATTCATTTTTAGAACCTACATGATATTTAGTACCAACAATTACATTAGGTTCATTTACATCTTTATGAAGAATAACATGTAAACCGTTAGCCAAATCGTATTCTTCAAAATGAATATTATTCATCTTTTGGCTCCATGTAAATGGTGAGACAAGAAAAATAATTAAAATAATTAACGCCTTCATTTTTTAGTTTTAGAAAATATTAAATAAACAGAATTATGATAATAGAAGGATTAAAAATATAATTTTAGCCCTGCCACTAAACTTAAATAATCTTCGTTTTTAGAAAAATAACTTACCTCACTACTTGATAAACTGGTTGCTTTTAAATAATCTCCAGTTATAGAAAACTCTAATTTATTATTGTGTTTAAGAGCAAAATCTACTCCTATTTTGGTATTAACATTAAACGTATCAATATCTGTATAATTAGCGACCTTATTACCTATCCAGTCTACAAAAATATTATTTGCAGCAAAGGGATCGTGTTCCATATCTAATACCAAATGATATAAAACCCCCAGATCTGTAAAAAACGCTGCTTTTTGAGAAAGCTTTTTATTTATCCCTAAAGATATCTCTGGCTCCAAATACTGATAATCAAACTGGTAAGCATAATTCAAATCCAATTGCTTTTTATTATAATAATTTACGCCTATACTTAACTTATTTAAAAACTGATTATAAAATAAAATATTCCCTTCAGTTTTAACACGATAACTTGTGCTCGTAAAATTTTGATTATAGTAAGCTCCATTTTCATCCCATACTTTTGCTTTTCCTTTTAAGTACTCTGCATTTAAACTCAATGCTACAAGCTTATTTGTTTTATAACTATTGTAGTAAATATTTAACCGTTCTCTAAAAAAATTATATTTAGTTAACTCATCATTTTCTTCTACTCTAACAATATTTTTATCTATCCAACGCTCTAGTCCGTAACCAGTAGAACTTTCTATTGACAAATCTGAATTATTATGTTTAAAAAGCCATTGTAATTGTAAGTTTGGTATACTTCGTTTACTTTCAAAACCATTATCAATATTTTTAATGTAAGACCCTAACCCCGTATTTAAATAGTAATTAGCAGTAGCTTCTGTATTGTTTTCAGGAAATTTATTACCAAGTTCAGAATCTGTTTTAAAAAACTCATTGCTTAAAGCTAAACTCAATATGTGCTTTTGGTTTAGTTTATAGCTTAACGCTACCTTAGCTAAAATTTTTAATGCCGTTAGCTCGTTTCTAGTATCTGTTTTTCTAAAATAAAAGTTGGTATCATAATTTAAATACCCACCTAAAGTTAGTTTAGAGTTAATGCTATTAGCGCCACTAACTTCAAAATTATAGTTTTGATGGTTCCATAACCCTGTGGTTTCTTGAAAAAAATAATAAGGAGATCCATACTCCTTTATTCCATAAGTTAGATTATTTTCCACCTCTTCTTTTCGAGAGTTTAGGTATTCCAAGCCACCATATAGAATCCAATTAGTGTTTTCTAAAGGAGCTAAAGATGCTGTTTCCACATACAAACCGTTTTGTTTTTTATATTCTTGTGGATGCCTTAATGCGCCTTCTGAATACAAATATTTTCCTTCTCCATAAGAAAACTTACCAAGGTTTGCTTGATTCAATAATGAAGGTATTTGAAAATATCGATTTTCAAACAATTTAAATTGAAAATCCCTCTCAGCAGCAGATAAATTGCTTACGTTCTCTATTGTTTGTGAAAAAGCACTTAACACACAAAAAAACAAAGAGAATGCAAAACACATTCTCTCTATTTTTAAATGGTTTGTTTTTTTAGTTGTTGTAACCATATTTATCTGGAAAATCTATTGCTTCAAAATCTACCGTTGAATTATTTGTGTCTAACAAAATAGTTCTACCAAAACGTGCACTAGCTACTTCGTCAATTTTTCTTCTAGAACTTAACCCCGTGTAAGAAATTGCTCCATCTGCATTTACATAAGTAAAACCACCATCAACAGAAGCTGGTATACGCTTATAGTCTGCCGCACCAGAATTATCTAAAATATCAACACCATCAACAACCTGATCAATAGAAATTTTCATTAATTTAAAAGTAGATGTCGATCCTGGCTCTGTATAATCTACAATATCCGAATCGCTAAAAACAGCTTCATTACTAACTAAAACTACACTAGCTGAAGCAGTACCTAATCTAAAAAAATTAGTTTCATCAAACATGTAAATATTAGTCATATTTGCAACTGCTGGGTTATCGAATTCAAAAAAAGAATTCCCACTACGACCTTGAGCCTCTAACCAATCTATTGAATAATGTTCTAGCGTAGCGTCTGTATTATCTAACTCTCCATCTGGATTTGCACTTCCTTCTTTATAATCAACAGCATTTAATGCTATTACAATACTTTTACCTGGCTCTACCGGATAATCGGTTCCTACTCCTGGTATTTGGCTCATTACATCTGTGTAAACATAAGTGTCATCTGTTAAAACTGTAGATAATGCGGTATCTCCAGAAACACCAGTATCTCCAAATAAATTTGCGATATACATGCCATCTGCATATAAAGTCTCAGATGAATTATTAAAAATTTCAACAAAAGCATCTTTAAATAAAGTGATGTACCCTGAGCCGGCAGAATACACTTCTTTAATAACTAAACCTCCATCTTGATTAACTGCATTAACCTCAACAATTGCGGTTGTTGTTACTTGTTTCATAACAGTAATATTATTTGCTGTACCACTTAAAGTATAGTCATCTGTGGATTTTGACGCTATTACAGTGTAAGTACCTACTGAAATGTTTGAAAACGTTACCAAACCGTCCGCACTAGTTGTTAAACTTAAAATAGAATTATCTACAGTATGGGTTGCTGTAATTTCTATACCATCTAAAGAAATATCACTAAGACCACTAGCCAATTCTATTTGAACTTGTAAATCTCCTAAATTTGCCACTGCATCATCATCACTACATGCCGTTGATATCCCAATTAACAAAAAAGCTGCTATTAGTTTTGTTAAACCTAATCTTTTTAAAATTGTTTTTTTCATGTTCTTAATTTATTGATTTATATAATTGTTAATTTATTTAATTAATAAGGTGAGATTAAAACCTACTGAAAGCTTAATGTTAAGTCTTCTTTTACTTCCTAAAAACTCGTAAGTTGGATTATACCACGGCGCATTATTTGCGTAGAAACTAAACGAATGTCCTTGTTTAGATTCTTTACGTATTTGTAAATTAAAATTGCTATAGAAAGGTGTTTCTGTGGTGGTAAAGGTATTTTCATCTCTAATTAAATCAGCGAATTCTAAATTCATTCTGTTTGCTTCAGGGATTTCAACATAATTCCCATCGGCATCATAATATGCAAATGGATATAAGCTAGCTCCTATATACTCGCTACTTTCTTTAAAGTTTAATTCTGCAGAAAGGGTTAATACAAATCTCAAAGACGGAATATGTTGTATTAATGTTACCGTACCAAAACTTCTAACGGCTTTTGTTAATGTGTTTTCGTACACCCCGTAACGCACAGAATTATCACCAACAACGTACGCAGATTTATCAATATCAAATCCTTTATCCGTAACCAAACTTTCTAAGTAACTATATCTAAAATTAAATTGAGTATTGGTTGCTTTTATTTTTTCTGGGCTCAATGTAAGCTCAACACCATCGGTAGATGTAAAGGCATTATTTTTCATAACACTTACCGTTCTTGGAATATTACTTACTTCTCCTGTAGATTCAACTACCGGTTGTTCGCCCTCGGGAGCACTTGCTACTTGATAAACAGGTTTTGGAAGTAATATCAATTCTTCTGTTGTGTTAATCCCACGGCGCATATCTTTTTTAAAATAGGTGAAATTGATATTCATGAAGGCTGGGGACCAATCGAATCCTATTTCTTTTAAATCGGAATAATTAGGTTTTAAATGCTCGTTCGTAGGTTGGTAAACATAAGTACTAACTATAGCCAAACGCTCGTCTGGATTTTCGGCGTAATACTGAAAATTAATATAATCAATATAAGATCGACCAGGGTAAAGTTGCACCATAGCCGGCGCTTTATATGATACACCCCAAGCCGCTCGTCCCGTAAAATTATTATATTTTGACAAAAAAGACATACGAGGAGACCACAAATTGTAACGTTCCAACATATTATCATACCTTACTCCTAAATTAAGTTGTTGTTTAGAATTTTCACCTGTACGCTTTATTACAGTTTGATGGTATGCTGAAAATGTTTTAGATGCTGGTATTTTTTCAAAAGTTGTAGATCTACTACCTGCAATATCTTGTGAGTGTGCTATATTACCTGTAGACACCCTACCGCTACCCGTATTATCATCGAAAGTGTATTGCAGTCCAGTTTCAAAATTAAAATCTATAGTTTCTAAATTAAGGTGTTGTTGTGCATCTATTCTGCCATTTACATTAACAGGGCGTCCTTTAATATCTCTAGTTTGATTAAATGCATTTGGTGAATAGGTTGTTGCATAAGTACCACTCTCTAAAGCCTCGATAATTGGAAAAGGGCCATTAATAACATACGTATCATAATACGAATGTTGATTAACTAAACTACCACTAAAATTATAGCTTACTTTCCCTAAAATAGACGATGAAAAATCTCCCGAAAGTGTTGCCTGAAAAGAGGTGCTTTTTACATCTGCTTCGTTTTTATAAACCTCTTCAGGTTCATGACGATTTCCATCATCTGAATGACCAATTCTAAAAGATGTAAAATGATTCCATTCTAAATTTTCAAACACCGGGAGTTTCCATCTCAATCCTAAATTAAAACTTTGATAAAATAATTTTCTTTCCGTAGGAGAACCAGAGGAATAAGCATACGAAAAATCAGAGTTTAAAACACCATAATTATTTAACTCATACCCTTTTGCTATAGATGCCTGATAATTTGTAGAAGACACATTTGTCGAGACGATATAAGGCGATTTACCTACTTTACTTTTCACTAAAATTCCACCAGACGATAAATTCCCATACTTGGGTGATGCCACACCTGCTATAACCTCAACAGATTCTACATTTGCTAATGTTATACTTCTTAAATCTACACCTCCAGCAACATTAGATTTCCCCCCATCTAAGGACGATGCATTTTTTGTTTGCATATTTGCATCTGTACTTATTGCTGCTCCATCCAAAATAATTGCCGTTCCAAATGCATTTACATCAGAAGCTACAGCGCTTCTTAAGTTAGCCTGTTTGGTTGATGTTAAATCGGATTGTTGTGCTTTATTTCCGGGAAGTAAACTTAGCACGTCTGCCAGGTTCATGGCTTGTACTTGCTTCATGGCTTGGCTACCTATTTTATAAGATGAAGTCCCCTCTCTACTCACTGTTTTTGTAGCGGTAACCACTACCGTATCTAAATCTAATAAATCTTCCTTTAGTGTTATATTTATATTCGATAAATCTAATTCTAAGGCTAAATCAATCTCTTTTATTTTATAACCAATAAGGCTTAAATTTAAAAGAAAGTTATTATGAGGCAACTGTAACGAAAACTCACCGTTTTTATTTGTAAATGTCCCAATATTTAACTCGGCAACTATAACATTAACATCAGAAAGCGGTTTATTATTTATATCTAATACACGCCCTTTTATTTCTACTTTATCATAATTTTTTTCTCCAGCTTCTTTGTTATTAACCTCGATAGGTTTCTCTTTAATTAAGATAACATTATCATCCATCATCGTTACATCAACATTCCCTCCCGATAAAGCCAACGTTAAAAGTTTATCAACTTTAATAATTCCTTTTTTCAATTCTACTTTAGGAAAAAACTCAAATAGAGATTGCCTATAAATAAACATGTAGTCGCTAGATTGTTCTTTAATAATTTTAAAAACTTCATCGACGGTAACTACTTGGTCTTCCGTAATATTGATTTTAGCATTTTGAGATAGCGCATTGTTAGAACTAAAGCCAAACATTGTAGCACAAAACAAGAATACAAATATTCGCATAATACAGTTTAAGAGACCTTTTCTTGAAACAGAGCAGGCACTAATTAATTTAAATTTCATTACTTTGTAAATTATTAGTTGATTAAACTTTTTTAGTTGATTAATTATTTAGTGCGGAGAAATAGTCTTGAGCTTGGCGGTTTAAACTATTTCTCCTTTTTTATTACAGTGCTATTAAAAAAATTTAAGCTTTTATTTTATAATTACAGACTTTTTATTAATCTCATAAGAATTAATAATATTGGCTTTCTGAAAAATGGTTAGTATTTTTTCAATACTATAATTCTTCTTTAAGGCTCCTATAAATTTTTGTGTTTCTAAATCTTTTTTCTCGAAAGCAACATCTATATCGTACCATCTAGAAAGCACCATCATGATATCTTTAAGTGTTTTATTTTCAAAATTAAATACACCATCCTTCCATGCTATTTCGTTATAAACATCAACATGAGCTATGGCGAAAACATTGTTTTCTATATTTAAAATCGATTGCTGTTTAGGTATTAAGTTTTCTTTTATCTCACCAGAACTCACTTCTACTTTTCCTTCTACTAAAGTTGTGTAGATATTAACCTCATCTTGATAAGCTTTAATATTAAATTCTGTACCTAACACTTCTACATTTTGTCCCTTACTTATAACCTGGAATTTGGCGCCGTTATGATTGGTACTTGGAGATACATCAAAATATGCCTCACCGTAAACAAGTTCTACCAAACGTGGGTTTCCTTTTATAAAATATACAGGGTATTTTAATTTAGATTCTGAATTTAACCATACATGTGTACCATCTTCAAGCGTAATTTGAAATTGCCCTCCTTTTGGAATACTTAAATAGTTAAAAGAGATTTCCTCTTCTACGACTTGTTTTTTTAGATTTTCTTGATAAACAAGTTCTTCTCCTTCACTTTTTAAGTATTCAGCTTCATACTTTACGCCTTTAACCAATTCTACAACTTCTCCGCTCTCCAAGGTTAATAAAGCCTTATCGATACCTGGTTCTATTTGATTATCGACAATAATAGGTGCGTTTATATTATTACCTAAACTATTTCCTTTTAAAAAGTACGTTGATGATAGCACTCCTAGAACAATTGCTGCTGCTGCCGCATACTGCCAGCGGTACGTTTTTTTAGGCATAACTAGTTTAGATTTTATAATTTGCCAATCTGCTTTACTATCTATTTTTGATTTAAGATGTAATCTCGATTCTATTTTATCTTCTTCTGTAAGTCTTTTTAAAATATCTTCTTTTTCTTCTTCAGAAAACAAATTAGAAGTCTCTAATTCCTTAGCGCTTTTATCTTTCAAAAGAGAAGACGCTATTTGCTTAGATAATATTATGATTTTCTTAAAGTTCATCATTAGTTTCAACCACTATTTATTACTAAGACGACAAAAAAGTAAACTAGGGTTAAAAAAAAATGATTTTTTTTAAATAAAATGTAAAAAATTAACAAATAAGATTATTACTTATTATCGGGTGCCCCATTTTTAATTGGAAGATTGAAAGGCAAAAGCCACTATAAAGAAGTAGTTTTTTAATAAAGGCCTTAAACGTTTGTAAGCTATTTTTTTTTGACCTTTAACCGTATTTACAGATATTTTTAAGTGTTCAGCAATTTCTGCATTTGATAAATCTTTAATACTTAATCTAATTATTTGAGCACATTTGTTGGGTAATGTATTTATAGCTTCTTCTATTCTGGAAGATGTTTCTTCTATAATAACCTCTTTTAAGTAAAAAGACTCTTTATTTAATTGATCTAACTCTTCCACCGGCATATGTTCGGTTGTTTTAACTCTTTTGCTTTTTAAAAAATCTAACGATCTATTTTTAACAGAAGTGTATAAATAAGATTTTATAGCTAGTTCATTATTAAACTCAATTTCATCTTCCCAAACCTTAATAAAAACATCTTGAACTAAGTCTTTGGCTACCTCTAAATCGCTTACATAATTGGTAGAAAAAACACATAGCGAACCATATAAAGAATCGAAAACATCCTTATATTCTTTTATTGACAAAGTATGCCTGTCTTTTATCTTGAACAAGTGCTTTAATTAATTTTTGGTTATCAAATCTAATTAAAAACACCAAAATCTAAAGGCCTTCAATAGCTTTTTATCTTTTGACAAAAAAAACAAAGTTAAAAAAAGCATTTATTCAATTTTAATAATGATTATTTGCTAATTTCAGAATTATTAAAACTAAAAAGGTTAGCATTTTCTTTTTAACTCCCTTCTATTAACAAATTAATTTTTAGAAAATTTGCCCCATATAAGGGTATTATTTAAAAAGGATAAAATTGAAAAACTCGAGATTAAAACTATAAATGCCATTAGAAAACGGAAGCATTATTAACACCTATCTTTTTCTGTTTTACACTCTTTCAATGGCATGCTTGGCAGTTTGCTTGTATGCTTTATTCTACTCGTATATCTCTATTATTACAAATGCACAGAACCCTGCAAACCCATTAATATTTTATTTCAGAATACATTCTAATTAATATTTGGTTCTAAAAAGCATAATCCTACATTGTTCTTAGAAATCAAATTCAGACAATAGAGAGTAAACCTGCTATTGTATCAATAAAAAAGTTCCCTATTCCATTCTTGTTTGGATAAATAACAGCAAAAAAATAAAATAGATTTGATTAACACCTAATTCCTCGAATAAATATAATTATGCAGTTTCTTCACATATCTAAGCGTTATAAACTACCTTCAAAACAGCACCATATTCAATAGTTAGGGAATTAAACGATTTTTTCAACTCTATATTATTAAAGTGTGCCCATAAACTTCTTATAACTCCTGAGTGAGTTACAATGGCTATTTTACTATAATAATTTGGTATTTCTTCTATAAATTCGACTGCTCGACTTTGTTGTTCTTGGTAAGACTCACCTTTATAAGCAGGTTTATTTACCCAATCATCATACCAAGGCTGTATCTCATTATTTGGTATGTCGCTCCATTCTTTAAGCTCCCACGAACCAAAATCGAGTTCCATTAAACGCTTATCTCTTGTAATATCTTGAGAAATTAAATTTGCCAATTGCGTACACCGTTGTAAAGGGCTAGAGTACACTTTATCAAAACTATTAGGAATTGCCCTCAAAACCTTTTCAGCTTCTTTTAGAAAACTATTTTTTAAAGGAATATCACTCTGCCCATAACAAATACCCTTTTCAATATCTGGAGTAGTATGCCTAATTAAATATATTTCCATAAAATAAAAATGCTTAGATAAAATATAATTTCGCTTATTTGTTGAATAGCTCCTAGGCAATCCCCTGTATAACCACCAATCCACTTGTTAAAAAACCTGACAAGAAGCACTCTAACCAGATAGATTGGAAAAAGTAACAAAAACACATAGGGTGTTTGAAATAAAAACAAGGGAAATAAAGCAAACGTAAGTGCTAAAAGAAATGCTGGACTAGTCCACTTTAAACCTTCTGGAGTTATTGATTTTAATTTTGAAGTGCCATCATTTATACGAGCATATTGATGCGTAATCATGACACTAACAGCTAACACTCTACTAATACTATGACCAGCGAGCGAAACAAATAAAATAAAATAATAAGTAGGAATTCCATGTGCCATAGGTAAATCGACCAAAGCTACTAATAATTGAAACTTCAACAAAAGTGCCATTACTAAAGCTATAGCTCCATAAGCACCTATAGTGCTATCCTTCATTATTAAAAGAATTTTTTCTTTATTCCATCCGCCTCCAAAACCATCAACAGTATCTGCCAAACCATCTTCATGAAAAGCTCCTGTTAGTAACAAACTACTAATAAAGGAAACAGTTACCGCTATAGAAACTGGCAAAATAGTAAGTAACAAAATTAATATCACAGCAGAAACCCCACCAACCAACAAACCTATAAGCGGTAAATATTTAACTGACGCTTTAGAATACTCTTTTTTAAATTGAATGCCTTTAGGAATAGGAATTCTCGTATAAAACATTAATGCTGTAAAGAATATTTGGACTTCCCTTTTCATTAATTTTATTTATTAGCCACGTTTACATCATCAAAACTGGCCATTTCGTTTATAAAACTCACTGCAGACTGTACTAAAGGGAAAGCAATGGCAGCTCCCGTGCCTTCTCCTAACCTCAACCCTAAATTCAATAAAGGTTTAGCTTCAAAATGATCTAATATTTTTTGATGTCCTGGCTCTCCAGAGGTATGTGCAAAAACACAATAATCAATAACTTTTGGGTTTAATTTTGAAGCAACCAATAATGCAGATGTTATGATAAATCCATCTATTAATAAAACCATTTTTAATTCAGCGGCTTGCAGCATAGCTCCTGCTATCATGGCTATTTCAAAACCACCAAACGTTTGTAAAATTTCTTCTGTTGATGATACCGAACTGTGCTTTTCTATAACAGCTCTAAGCACTTGCTTTTTATTTACAACGCCATCACTATCTAAACCAGCTCCCATTCCAACACAATCTTCAATTGACATCCCTAACAATTTGCTCATTAACAAAGATGCTGAACTTGTATTTCCAATCCCCATCTCTCCAAAACCAATAATATTAGACCCTTCGGAATAAATTCTAGTGGCTATTTCTGCTCCTTTTTCAATGCACTTTTCACTTTGCTCTTTAGTCATTGCTGGTTGATACAGATAATTGTTTGTTCCTAAATCAATTTTTTCGTCAATTAATCCTGGTAAATTCTTAAAATCATATTTTACACCCGAATCAATTACTTTTAACGCAATGTTATGCTGTTTAGTAAACACATTAATACCTGCGCCACCACTTAAAAAATTATAGACCATTTGCCAAGTAACTTCTTGTGGATTAGGGTTAACAACGCCTTCTTCTGCAATACCATGGTCTGCAGCAAATAAAGCAATAGTTGGCTTGCTTAATTTAGGACTTAAAGTTTGCTGAATAACACCTATTTTTATAGCAATTTCTTCCAACATTCCAAGAGATCCTTTAGGTTTTGTTTTATTATTTACTTTGTGAACTAATTGTTCTAAAATGGCTTTATCTGGTGATTGAATCTTAAATGTTTTCATTTTATTCTGTTATGTTATCGGATTTTTTATAAATTTCTTTTAATTCTTCAATAGTTTCTTCGGATGGGTTTTCCCACATACCTCTTTGAATCGCTTCTAACATACGTTCCGACATATCTTTTAAAGCCCAAGGATTATGCTCTTCTATAAATGCTTTATTTTCGGCATCAAACAAATACGCATCGGTAATTTGCTCGTACATAAAATCTTCTATTAAATTTGTTGTAGCGTCATATGCAAAAAGATAATCCATAGTTGCTGCCATTTCAAAAGCACCTTTATAACCATGGTCTTGCATACCCTTCATCCATTTCGGATTGACGACTCTAGAGCGAAATACTTTTAATAACTCTTCTTTTAATGATTTTACCTTCGGATTTTCAGGACGTGAATGATCTCCAAAATAGGTTTCGGGTTGTGAACCTTTTACAGTATTCACCGCTGCCGTCATTCCTCCTTGAAATTGATAATAATCATCAGAATCTAAAATATCATGTTCTCTATTATCTTGATTCTGCATTACGACTTCAATAGATGATAATCGTTTTTTAAAGGTTTCGTGAGCAGATTTTCCACTGTTATTTTTACCAGAATAGGCATAACCACTCCAGTTAATATAAGCCTGAGCTAAATCGTCAGAAGTAGTCCAGTTTTTTCCATCAATTAAACCTTGTAATCCAGCTCCATAAGCACCCGGTTTAGAACCAAAAACACGATATAAAGCTCTTTCATTAGCTTGTTTCTCGTCCAAACCTTCTTGTTGCCATTGCTTTTTTTCTTCTTCTACACGTTTTTTAATAGGGTTTTGCTCATCCGTTTCATCTAATTCGGCTACTTTTTCAATAGCAGCATTAAAAAGAGAAATTAAATCAGGAAAAGCATCTCTAAAAAATCCAGAAATACGTAGCATAACATCTACTCGTGGTCTTTTCAATTCTAAGGTAGATAATACTTTAAAATCTTTAACTCTTCTGTTGCTTCCTTGCCAAACGGGTTTTACACCAATTAAAGCTAAGGCTTGTGCAATATCATCTCCACTTGTTCGCATTGTTGAGGTTCCCCAAACGGATAAACCGATAGATGTAGGGTATTCACCATTTTCTTGTTGATAACGGTCAATAATATTTTGTGCACTTTTTTGACCTAATTGATACGCAGTTTCTGAAGGAACCGTTCTAACATCCACAGAATAAAAATTACGTCCTGTAGGTAAAATATCGATACGTCCTCTTGTTGGTGCGCCAGAACCTCCTGCAGGAATATATTGTCCGTTTAATCCTTTAATTAAATGCGTAATTTCATTACTTGTTTTTTGTAAAACAGGCAAGGTATGTTGTTGTATGTATTTTATAATTAGTGCTGTTTCAACACCAATTTTATTGATGAGATTTCCATCTAATAATTGACTAACGATATTCTTAGCCTTATTTTCTAATAACTCAACTGCTTGTCCGTAACTTCTGCAATGAATTCCGAATATTTCTTTTTCAAAGCTATCCGAATAAACAACATTTATTGGGTCAAAGTTAAGTTGTAAATCATCGGCTAAAGATTGCGTAATTCCTTTTAAATCTCCTTGTGGTAAACGATGTAAGGCTACAATTAAATCTACTAATTTTTCTTCTATTGGTAACCTTCCTAATATATGTAAACCACCTCTAATTTGAGATTCTTTTAATTCACATAAATACCCATCAATCACTTCTAATAAAGCATCAATATCTTTTCCGTCTTGGTTTAAATCAGATTTAAGGTGACTTTCATTTACAAGATTTTCAATTTTTACTTTAATTAATGAAGCTCTTTTTTTATCAACCAAAGCAGACTCGTAAAACTCATCAATTAATAATTCTAATTTTAATAAATCACCATAATTTTCTGCTCTTGTCATTGGCGGAATTAAATGGTCTAATATAATCGCTTGATTTCTTCTTTTAGCTTGAGTTCCTTCTCCTGGGTCATTAATAATAAAAGGATAAAAATGAGGAATCGGACCTAAAATAGCAGCGGGAAAACAAGTTTCTTTACTTAACGCAACACTTTTTCCGGGCAACCATTCTAAATTCCCATGTTTACCAATATGTACTAAAGCATCTGCTTTAAAATCGTGTTGTAACCAAATATAATAGGCTAAATAGGCTGGTGTAGGTGGTAAATCAGGCGAATGATAACTGGCTTGTAAATCTAAATTATAACCTCTACTAGGTTGAATACTTATCAATATATTTTCAGAAACAAAACCAGGAATTAAAAAATAACCTGCTTTGTAATTAGGTGATTTCTCAGGCTTTCCCCATTGTTTTTCTACTTTCTCACGAAGTTCGTCTGATAATTGATTGTAATAATGATAAAAAATACCAGCATCTAATTTAATGGTACGCCTTTCATTTAATGTGTTTATAGTTTCTAAATCGTTGGTAACAGCATTGGTTAATTTATCTATTAGTTCGTTTGTTGATTTTGGATAATCATCGGCTAAACTATAATTTTCATCAGCTAATTGTGTTAATATTTGTAACGTACTTTGTGGTGTATCTAAACCGACACCATTTGCTAAACGACTATTTTTATTTGGGTAATTTGGTAATACTAATGCTATTTTCTTTTCTGAATTCTTTTTGTGCTGTAAGTTTATCCAAGCTTTAGACATTTGCGCAACAAATTCACATCCTTCAATATTGGGTACATAAGAAACCACTTCTGAATCGGTTAACGAATCTTTTTCTATAGATTCTTTAAATGAAATGACTTTCGATATAATTTTACCATCAACTTCGGGTAAGGCAATATTCATAGCAATATCCGTAGGTGGTAATCCGAAAGAACCTTCTAACCAACTTTCACGATTGCAGCTTCCCATGATGGCTTGTATAACAGGCACATTAAAAACATCAAATAAACTTTGTGTTGTTTCATGAAATCCTTGTACACTAAAACCGGTAGTATTTAAAATTATTTGTGGTTTTTCTATGTGATGTGATTTTAATAAATCGAAAATTTGTTGCTGAATATCATGCTCACGATATCCCGCAGCCATTAGTGCAATTGCAGAAATTTCTTCTGCTTCTAAGGCATCAATAATACTATGTATAGGTGCTAAATTATTGGATAGATAATAACTTCTATAACCAAAAATAATAGCTTGTTTTTTTTCTTTATTTTGAGTTGATGAATTATAAATTCCTTCTTTTGGGTGATACAAAAATAAATCGGGAATGGTTTTAATCGCATTCGGAATTACAACTTCATCTGTAATTCTATTGCTGATTAATTGTAATGCGGCTTCACAATTTTCAAGTCCGCCAGACTGAATGTATTTCCAAATTAAATCGACATCTTTTAACGGAATGTTAGAAGATTGCATCAATTCTAAATCGGGTTTGTTATCACCTGGTAAAAACACCAACTGAATGTTATGCTCTTCACAACATTCAGTAAGTGCTTCACATAGATAATTATAATAGGCTTTTCCTCCTAAAAGTTTTAAAACAACAATTTTAGCAGAAGAAATCACCTCATCAACATAAGTATCTATGGTTAATTCTTGTTTAAAATAACTAAGGTTTGCAAACCGAAAAATTGGTGGGTTTACAACAGAATCATGGATTAGTTTATAGGCATTATTCATCATAAACAAATCGGAATCTGCTGAAGATAAAAAAACAATATCTCCAGGAGATTGATCGATGTAAAAGACGCCTTCATCATTTGGATTCCAGCCGCCTGGTATGGTAGAAATTAAATGCACTTTTTATAATTTTTCATGAAACCTAACTACTTTTTGAACACAATAGAACAGTGAACTATTTATCTAGTGAGAATGAGAATGCCCGTGCTCATGGTCGTGACTATGTGCATGCGTCTTTATTTTGTTCTCTTCTGTAAGTTCTATGTTTTTACCAATAACGACAATACTTGTTTTACGATTTTCAGTAGCTCCCCAAGGTCTTTCAAAATAGTAATCAAAACGAGAACCTACGCCTTGTAAAACCATACGCATGGGCTTGTTAGGAATATTTACAAAACCTTTAATTCTATAAATTTCGTATTGTGCTACAAGTGCTTTTAACTCTTTTACTAAGGCTTTAATATCTGCTGTTTCAGAATATTCTAATAAAACCGTTTTAACATCATCATTATGGTGGTGATGATTTCCGTGTTTATGGTGCTCTTCGTGAATTGAATGACGATTATCTACATCATCCTCAGCAGAAGCTTCAATACCTAACAATAAAGCATTATCTAATTCACCATTTATAACAGGAATAATTTTAGTATTTGGTCTTGCTTTAGCAGTAATTATTTTAGTGATTTCCTCGAATTTCTCGTCATCAACTAAATCTCTTTTACTTACCAAAACTAAATCAGCACAACCTAATTGGTCTAAAAAAAGTTCTTCAATTGGCGTTTCATGATCTAAAGAATCATCTGCTAATCGTTGTGCTTGCACACGTTCTCTATCACAAATTTCTCCAGTAGCAATTCCTACTGCATCCACAACTGTAATCACAGAATCAATAGTAATATGAGGTTTTAAATCTGGCCAGTTAACCGCTTTTACTAAGGGTTTTGGCATCGATAAACCTGATGTTTCTATAACAATATGGTCAATTTCTTCTTTACGTTCTAATAATTGTAACATAGAAGGTAAAAACTCTTCTTGTACCGTACAGCAAATACAACCGTTTGGTAATTGAATTAAGTTACACCCCTCATCACCACAATCAGAAGATGCTATTAGTTGTCCATCTACATCTACTTCTCCAAATTCATTTACCAAAACAGCAATACGCTTTCCATTGGCATTTTTTAGCATATTATGTACTAAGGTCGTTTTTCCAACACCTAAAAATCCGGTAACAATAGTAATTGGTATTTTACTCATTTTTATATTTATTTAAATTTGAAAATTTTCAGGCAGTTAATTTATGCTTGTATAGCATTATAAAGTCTCTTCTCTAAAAAGCTACTTTCTTTAAGTTTACCTGTTAAGTATTTTGCTGCAGCTAATACTCCCAAATCTACCAATGGTTCAATTAACACAACTAACATATAAGCACCACCAAAACTAAGTATGTTTAATAGGTTTTCTACACCAACACCTTGACCATATATTGCCCAAAATGTAACCCAACCAACAATACCTGCTTGATACACTAATGATAGTTTTAAAACTTGTGCGTATTTTAATTTGATGTAAGGTGTGTCTTTTGTTATTGCTTTATCAGCAACATAAGAAAGTGCCATTAATGGAACAAGTAAGGTGGTGATGTTCATTCCATATTGAGGTAAATCAATTTGTGCAAAGAATACGCCTTGAATTAATAACCCTAGTGCGAGTCCGATACTTGCAGGTGCTAGACCAAAAAGTAAAAATAATGTGGAACCCAAAATAAAGTGAACTTCAGAAACCCCTACTGAATAATGTGGTAATACTTGAAAAAATGTAAATACTAAAGCTGTAGTTGCAACAGATTTGACTAAGAAACTCAAAGGATTGGTCTTTTTAATGTTGCTAAAAGATGATTTAGCTACTCCCATAATTGCGACTGCGGCTGTTACGTATGAAAGCCCGATTTTCGCTGAATCTACTATTCCTGGTTCAATGTGCATAATGTTTGTTTTTAAAAATTATTATTTATTAAATTGTTTATATTCTATGTTTACTTTAATCTTTTGTTACTTTTTTCTTTCTTTTATATAAGAATAAGTTCCATTTTTCTTCGGCAACACCGTGCTTGTCCATTTCTGCTCTCGCCATTGTAAAAAACAAATCGGATAGCCTGTTAACATAACTCATGATGTAATCGTGAACACATTCTGGGTCTTCTTGCATTAGTGTAACCAATTGTCTTTCACCTCGTCTTGTTTGCGTTCTACAAACATGGCAAAGCGCCGATATTTCATTACCTCCTGGTAATAAAAAGTAATCTGAAGGAGAAGTAATTTTTTCTTCCATTTCATCCATCCAATTTTCGCAAAAATCAGCACCGTCTTTAGGTTCCGGATTAGGATTTTCTTTTTTAGAATTTGATGGACGTGCTAAATGAGACATCATATTCATCATATCCTTTTGAACACGATGTAAATTAGGCTGCCATTCGTGTTCGTTTCCTAGTTTAGAACGCATTAAGCCAATGGTAGAATTCACCTCATCCAACGTTCCAATACATTCAATTCTTGGAGAGTTTTTAAACTCTCTTTTCCCTCCAAAAACGCCGGTACTACCTTTATCTCCTTTTCTTGTGTAAATCTTCATAGGCTATTATTTATTTCGTTAATTAATTGTGTAAGTTTTTCTGATGTACCCAAATAATGATGCACATAAGAAGCCATTACGTTTTGTTTTTTATAAATTTTTGTAGTTGTATTGCCTGCTCTCGCATTTGTAATTGTTGCGTCAATAGTTGTTTCATTATTATTAATCAGGCTAGAATAATGAAACTCGTGTCCTTTAAAAATACTATCGTTAATAGTAGAAGTACGATATCCTAAATGCAATTTTTTATCTGCAATTGTAGATTCGAAATCGAAGAAATTTACCATTTCAAAAGATTCATTATCTTCAGAAATAATAGATTTCCCTAAATACATCATACCACCACATTCGGCATATATTTGTCCGCCGTTCTTAGCAAATTTGTGAATACTATGGCGCATTATTTTATTAGCGGATAGTTCTTTTAAATAAACCTCAGGATATCCTCCAGGGAAATAGATAAAATCACAATCAGGAATTTCAGCATCGTGAATAGGGCTAAAAAACTGAACAGTCCCTAATTGTTCCATTGCTGTTATATTTTGAGGATATATAAAGTTGAAAGCTTCATCTTTAGCGACCGCAAATTTTATTTTTTCAGTAAGATTTTTTTCTTCGGATGAAATAGGAATACAAACCACATCTTTTGAAGCTTCTAATATTGCTTTCCAATCCATAGTTGTTTCTAAAGCATCAGCAATTTCATCAATCAGAATATCAAATTTTTCTATTTCCTGAATATTTAACCCAAGATGTCTTGATGGAATTTCAATGTTTTTTAAGTTTGATAAATAACCAAAACATTGCACACCAATATCCTCACAAGCTTCTTGCAACATTGTATAATGTCTTTCGGAACCAACACGGTTAAAAACAACGCCCATTACTTTTACTTCTGCATCAAAATTGACAAAACCCTGAATAAGTGGAGCAACAGAATATGCAACCGCTTTGGCATCAATCACCAATAAAACGGGTGTATCTAATTTCTTAGCCATTTCTGCAGTACTACCTTTGTCTTTCTCAGAACCATCAAATAAACCCATTACACCTTCGATGCAATTTACTTGAGAATCTTTACCGTAAAAGTTTAGATTGTTATTAATATCTTCTTGAGACATCATAAACAAATCTAGATTGACACCTATTTGTCCACAAGCCAATTGATGAAACTTTGGGTCTATATAATCCGGACCAACTTTAAAAGGCTGTACCGCTTTTGTTTTACGTTTCAATAAACGCAACAAACCTAAAGTAAGGGTTGTTTTACCTGCGTTGCTACTTGGAGCCGATATGATGAGTTGTTTTATCATCCTTTTGTATGTATTGGAATTCCAGAAACCATAAAGTCTACCTTAGTTGCTTTCTTGGCGATATATTGATTCACCTTTCCCTGTAAGTCTACAAATTGCCGAGTTGCTTTTTCCATAGGTATAACTCCCAAACCAATCTCGTTAGTAATGGCTATTACAATACTATTTTCCTTGCATAATAAATCCCATTCTTTAATTACAAAGTCGTAGCTTAAAGTCGCATCGTATTTAAAATGATCCATAACGTTAGTGATCCAAAGTGTAATACAGTCTACAAACAACACCTTATTAACTGCCGTTATTTTACTAATATCGAGTTCCTCTTCAATGGTTGTCCAATTATCTGTACGCCTTTGTTTGTGGATTTCAATACGTTTACAGTATTCATCGTCCCAATATTTAGAGGTTGCTAAATACGTAGGAGCATCATCTAGATTTAAAGCAATTGTCTCGCCATATTCACTCTTACCAGATCGTTGTCCTCCTGTAATAATATGTACTATTTTAGTGCTCATTGTCTGTGATTAAACATTCATAATTTGCATTAATACGATGCGCTAAATCAGAAGCAACGCCTATTTTAACCATGCCTTTTTCGGCATCAATAATTTGAGTCGTTTGTACACCTTTACAATAGGTCTGAAAAGCCAATACGGTAGCTTCTAAACTATCCTCTGTATTTAGTTTACCATCAGTAATAATATGAAGGTTGTGATTAAATTCTATATCGGAACAAATTCCCTTTACGTGTTTAAAACCAGCTGTTAAATTGGTTTTACCACCTGTTTTAAGAGCGGTTAATGCGATTTCAATAGCTTTTAAAACGCCTGTTCTATTTAAAATATGTTGCGCTTCTCCGTCAAACAAAGAAATAATAGAAAACTGTGTGTTTTGATTTTTAGAGGCTTCTGCTATTTTATTTACCGTGCCTTTGGCGTAAGCTATAATTTGATCTTTTAACATGGAACCACTAGAATCTATCAAGAATATATGATGCTGTTTTAAAAGCTTATTTTTACGCTTGTTTTTTAATTCGAATTTATCTGTTGCTAAATATTGACTTACTGTTTTTTTGGTATCAATTAACGCAATATTACCTTCTGAATTTTGAATTGAATGCGTTCCGTTTTGAACGGTATTTGTACGAATGTCTTTGGGCTTATGAAACTTATTCTGTGGAAGTAACATATTTACTTTATCTTCTTTTGAAGGACTAACTTCTGAAGGTTTTTCTTCTGGTTGATTATTTTGATCTGGAGAGGAATTTTCCTTATTTGGTTCATTATTTAAACTCCTATGGTTTAACACCAAATCTGCAATAGTATCAACATCTTTTATGGTGATGTTTGAAGTATTTTGATAGGCAACATAAGCTCTCGCTGTTTTTAGCAGTAAAATATCTGCCCGCAACCCTTCCACTTGATGCTGTATTGCTAATTGGCTACAATAGGCTATAGTGTCATCAGTAATCTGTATTGATTTCAATCTGTTTTTAGCAGCTTCAATTCGTGATTTAATACGATCATCTTCAACGCTATAATCAGCAACAAACTGTAAAGGATCATCATCAAATTCAAAACGTTGTTTAATGATTTTCTGACGTACTTTTGGATCTACAGACGTTGTAATATTTACACTTAAACCAAAACGATCTTTTAGTTGTGGTCTTAAATTTCCTTCTTCAGGATTCATAGAACCTACTAAACAAAATCGACTTTCAAAATAGCGAGATACACCTTCTCTTTCTAAATAATAATTGCCAGAAGCAGCAGCATCTAATAAGATATCGGTAAGATAATCTTGTAATAAATTAACCTCATCTACATATAAAACACCTTGGTGTGCTTGTGCCATTAAGCCTAGATTAACAACTTCTTTTTTAGCATTTATCAATTGTTCTAAATCTATACTTCCTATTAATCTATCTTCTGAAACACCAATGGGTAAATTAACAAAAGGATAGTTTTCTTGATTTCCCATTAGGCTTGTTAACGATCTAATCAAGGTCGTTTTTCCTGTTCCTTTATCACCAACAGCTAAAACTCCACCAATTAGAGGATCTACCAAATTTAAAATAAGTGCTAACTTAAAGTGGTCTTGCCCCACAATGGCAGAAAACGGAAAATTCATATATTCTTCAACTTGTCTCATATTGCATAAAAACCGTTATAAATCCAAACCATTCCAATAATTACAGAAGCCATTCCTGCAATACCATTCATCCACTTAAAAATGGATAAATTACGTTCTAAAAACCGACTCATTACAGATATTAAAACGTAACTATAAACACCCATGGCTATAATAATCCCTAGACTTTCTACAGCTAGAATTAGAATAGCTTCGCCTATGGTAGCACTACTTAATACTAGAGCAGAAGTTAAAGCTCCTCCTGTACCTGCTAAGCCGTGCAGCATACCAATCCAAAATGATTTATTCATTGGGTTTACGGCTATTTCTTCTCCTTTAGTACCATGTAGATGTATGGGATTAGAAAGATCATGTTCGTGAGCCTCAATTTTTTTATGATCCTTTACCATGTTATTAATGGCATGATTTCTTTTTATGGCAACAATCCCCAACCAAATCATAATTGGGCCAACAGCTAATTCTGCATAAAACGAAATATTATGTACAACCAATGTTGCCATACTTTTAAAAAGTAGAGCTGTTCCTCCAAAAAGTAATAAAGTCGCCGAGTGTCCAAATGCCCATTGGGAGGCTTTAAAAACCGTTTTAAAGTTTACTCTTTTATTATTAATGCTATTTTCGGAAGCTAATACTGAAACTGCCGTAACATGATCTGGCTCAAAGGAATGCAGTATTCCTGCCATTAATGGCCTAATTAAAGAAATTACTGTCATTTTTTAATAAATTTAATAAGTGTTCCATTTTTATCTATAAGATAGATATCCAATTCTACCTGTTTAATTTTTATATGTGTATGCTGGTAACAATGCTTAAGTAACAACTGAAAAAAAGGTGAGTTTTGTTCAAAATCAAACAATTCGGTTAACCGTCCCGCCATATTTAAGGCTTTAATTTTATCTGCTTCATAAAAACCGACCTCTTCGGCCAATTGCACTATAAAATCTTTATTCCAACTAGATACACAACTATGTGTATCAGTAATACCTGCTGCTAATTTTGCAGCTTTACCAAGCATGATACCAATACTAACTTTTTCAATTGGGCATTGATTAATTTTAGTCAGCGTTTCCCCTATCCAATTCCCATAATGGATAAAACCATATTCGGGTAAATAATCGAATTTAGCCGACAAATATTTTTCACTTCTTGCTCCTGAATTAATGACCAATTCCGTCACATTATTGGCAACAGCAACATCAATACCTTGCTCTATACTTGCGATATAAGATGATGACGAATAGGGCTTAACAATGCCAGTTGTTCCTAAAATGGAAATGCCGTTCATAATACCCACACGCTCATTAAGTGTGCGTTTAGCAATCTTTCGTCCATTAGTAACATATACAGTCACAGATACACCACATTCTAAATCGTAATCGTGCAATAGTTTTTGAATAGCACTTGTAATCATTTTTCTAGGAACCGGATTAATAGCCGGCTCTCCAATAGCCAATTCTAAGCCTTTAAGCGTTACCGTTCCTACACCTTCACCGGCTATAAATTGAATATCTTTTTCTTGTGTTAAACTCAAAACACATCCTATTTCAGCACCATTAGTTACATCAGGGTCATCACCAGCATCTTTAATTACAGAACATTTGGCAGTATTTTCTGTAAACTCACAATGATGCACAGGAATTTCTAATACTTTATCAATAGGCAAGTGAACTTTTACAGAAACTATTTCCTTTTGATGAATAATAGCCATCAACCCAGATTTCGCTGCAGCTGCAGCACAGGTTCCTGTTGTAAACCCTTCTCTTAACGGCCCTTTTGGAATCTCTCTTAAACTCATATTTTCAATGTTTTAAGAATGAGTAATTCCAATGTACTAACATCAAACACGACTTTAAAATATGTCGGTATTTTGGGCTGTTCAATAATAATAATTTGTGAATTTGTTTGTAAAGCAGCTTCTATTTTTGTGTTTAAAAAACCACTATCACCTGTTTCTTTTGTTAAAACAACGTTGATATCGTTCGCTTCAATTATACTAACCTCTTTTTTTAAATCTTCCGAAGGCAAACCTAAAATCAATTGTTTTTCGGGAAAATTACTCTCAGCAGCAATCGCCAATGATTCAGGTCTATCTAGTATTCTAAAATAGGTTGCCTGTTTTTCCCACCAAGGTTTTAATCTTTTAATAGATTGCACGCCCGTTAACGCTAATACAATTTGATTCTTTTCAAACAATTCTAAAGCATCATCATAAGAATCTACATAAAATACAGATGGGTTAATTATTTTAGAAAGTAACTTTCTTCCAAATCGTATCACTGGAATTTGTAAACGTTCTGCAACTTTTGCTATTGTACTATGTAATATTTCAGCAAAAGGATGCGAAGCATTTATAATAGTATGAATTTCATTGTTTAATAGGTATTCTTCTAGTTGTTGTTCATCTAAAGCGCCATGTCTATAACTAGCTATTTCATTTTCTTCAAAAGGAATATTTGTTTTAGTTGAATACACAAATGGCATAGCCAAACTTTCTAATAAAGTAGCTACTTTTTTCCCTTCTGTTGTTCCTCCAAAAACTAATATCATTTGCTTTTTATTATGAATGATTATTCTGTTACTACAAATTTCTTATTGGTTCTAAAAATGTGTTTCACATCTGGACTGTATAATTGTGATCTGTTTTTACGAGCTCCAATTGCGTGACCTACGATGATTAATACCGTTCTTGTTTTTTTACTGTCTTTTACAATTTTTGCTAGATTTTCTAATTTCCCTTGATAAATTTCTTCATCTTTCCAGCTGATTCTATACATCACAGCTACAGGCGTATCGGCATCAAAATGTTCTAGCAATTGTGCTTGTACTTTTTTAGCAATTCCCACACTTAAAAAGATACACATAGTTGCATTGGTTGATGCAAAAGCAGAAATGCTTTCTTTTGAAGGCATCGGTGTTTTTCCTTCTCCACGAGTTAAAACAATAGATTGCACAACTTCAGGAATTGTAAATTCTGATCTTAAAGTTGCTGCTGCTGCACTAAAAGATGAAATACCAGGTACAATGAAGTAATCCATTTCTAAGTCGTCAAAAATGGTCATTTGTTCTTGGATAGCACCGTATAAAGAAGGATCTCCACATTGTAACCGCACAACGAAATTCCCTTTTTTATAATGCGCTTGCATTAAAGTAATTTGCTCTTCTAAAGTCATCATAGCAGAATTTCTAACTACTGCTCCTGCTTTACACCAATTGGTCATTTCTTCAGGAATTAAACTCCCGGCGTATAACACGCAATCTGCTTGCTCTAAATATTGCTTTCCTTTTACGGTTATTAATTCTTCATCTCCTGGTCCTGCACCAATAATAGCAATGGCAGTTTTACGAGCCGCATTAACACTTAAAGCCACAGAAAACGTAAATTTCTCTCCATTATCTAAATGAATTTTTTGTTTTTCAATCAATACGTTCTTGCTTCCAGAAAGTAACATTGCGGTAGATTCTGAAACGCCATCGACACCAATTTTAGATTGTACCATGTCACTTGGGTTGGGCACTGTAATTGTATCTATTTCTTCTGAAGTAAACGTGCTAAAAGGAATTGCATTATTTGTACTAAAATCTAAATACGCTTGTTGTTTTCCTTTGATATCTATAGAACCAAAATTTTTAATGGCTGAAAAATTAATTCGTAATGCTTTAAGTTCTCGTCTTAAAGTGGTTTCAAACAGTTTTGAATCTAATTTTTTAGAACATCCAGATCCTACTGAAAGTACTTTTGGAATAAATAATAAACTCGGAATTGCTACCTCATAAATCTTATACGTTACGGCTATAAACAATTCGAATTGGGTGTAATCAATATCACTTTCATTATAAAAAAGAGTCACAAAACCAGGTACTGTTTTTTCTAAATGCTGTGTCCCTTTATCTTTAACATCTAACAATAAAGCGGTTGGTTTATTATTGACAAACAACGCCATGGTTTTATTCATAGATAGCGAGGTTTCTACTTGCCAGTCAAACTGACTTCCAAGTGTATCTAAAGCCCAAATATTTTGAACATCACTTGAGGTAGAAATAATAGGTTTAGCTCCTAAAATTGTTGCAACTTTTAAAGCAAAATCATTTGCGCCACCTTTATGTCCGCTTAATACAGATTGTACATTTACACCTAAATCATCAACAGAAATTACAGCCGGATCTGTACTCTTATTTTCAAGATGAGATGCTATTAAACGCACACAAATACCTAAAGCCGTTACAAAACAAATACCATCTAACTTCGCGAAATTATCATTTAAATAACTTGAAATTGAAGCAATGGTTGATACATTTTTATTCGTAGAGCTTAAGATTGTTACAACTAACGATTTTGGAAATTCTTGCTGAATAATAAGGGCTTTTTCAAGGCCTTTTTCAGTAACTGCTATGATGGCTATTTTTTTCATTTATTGCTTTTCTGCGGTGTGAATGCTAATTTTATTGTGATCGTTTAGCTGAATACTATTCGTGCTAATCGCATAATTTAAGTCTGTAAGTGTTTCTATAAATACAGAACTACTTGTTTCTCTTACGGCATTGGTTACAAAACGAACCAATGGATTTAATTGATAAACGGTTTCGATTAATTCTTTTAATCGTCCGCCGTGTCCGCCAATAAAAACGACATCTGGCATAGGGAAATCGTTTAAATTCAGATTAAAGAAATCGTCTATAACAATCTCAATACCTGGTGTACTAAAACGTTCTGCATTTTGTTGAATAATGGTTATGCATGCTCGTCGCTTTTCAAAAGCAACTATTTTTAAATGTGGAAACTGTTGTTTGGCTTCAATAGCTACAGAGCCTGTGCAAGCACCAATATCCCAAAAAACATTTTTATTTTGTAATGCTAATGCACTTATGGTACTTAAACGAATAGGCATTTTGGTAATCATATTTGCTCTATTTTCTAACGGAATAAAAGCAGCATCTGGAATACCAAAAGGTTTGTCTTTAGGTGTTAGTTGTTTTAATAACACACAGTTTAATGCGTTATGCGTTTTGGTTTTACAAGCTGATAAATCGAGTTGCTCAATATGTTCTTCATTTCCATCTAAGGCTTCACCAATAGTAATCGAATAATTATCGAAACCATATTGTAGCATGCGTTTCGCAATTACTGCTGGTGTTTTTTTACTATCTGTTAATACACCTATCAATTCTGTTCTGTTAATTAAAGCTTCATCTAAAGCCGTCCAATCTCTACCGTGAATAGATAACGATTTTAAGGTGTTATAGTTTGTTTGTGTTTTATGACATAATAACTGAATACTATTGAAATAAGGAAAAGCTTTTAGTTTTGCATTTGGTAATAAACGTTGTAACGTGTTTCCGAAACCATAGAAAAAAGGATCTCCGGAAGCAAAAACGACAATAGACGAATTAAAGCCGCTATATTTTTTGATGAGTACGTCCATTTTTCCTGAAATTTCAATCCAATTATGATTTTTAGGTAAGAACGATTTCACCAATTCATAATGACGTTTCCCTCCAGAAAAAACAACTGACTTCTTAATTAATTCTAAAACATCATCATTCAATTTTGGAATAGGATGATTGCTAATTCCAATTAAATAAAAATCGATATGTTTATCATTTTGTATCATTTACAAATACGATTCTTTAATTACCACATCGTTAATGTTCTTACGTTTTCCCCATTGTAAACGTTCTAATTCTGGGTTTTCATAAAATTCATCGACATGCCCTAAACATAAATAACCTATCAATTGTCTATCTTTTGGTGCTTTTAATATGGTTTTAATGGTATCGGGATTTAAAATACTCACCCAACCTAAACCAATATCTAACGCTCTCGCCATTAACCACATATTTTGGATCGCACAAACAACAGAATATACACCAGCTTCTTTCATGGCTGTTTGTCCTAAAACAGGGTGTTCACTAGGCTTATAGAATACCGCTATATTCAATGCAGATTCAACAATACCTTCTAATTTCAATTGGGTATAAGCATCTATTTTATTTCCTTCAAAAAGTGTTTTAGCTTTTTCGTTTTCTTCAAAAAAACTGTCTTTAACTTTATTTCTAATTTCTAAATCTTTAATGATAACAAATTCCCAAGGTTGCGAAAAACCAACCGAAGGTGCGTTTACTCCAGCAAATAGAATTTTATCTAGATCGGCTTTAGCAATCGATTTATTTATAAAACGATTCCCTCTAACGTCTCTACGTGCAAGTATTATTTGCTCTAAGGTTTCAATATGTTCTGGAGTAAATTTGTTCATCTTTTAAGATTTAAAATAAGTTGAAGCTTCGGGTAATGTAAAAGCAGCATTAACAATGGCTGCGGCAACATTACTTCCACCTCTGTTACCTTCTATAATGACCCAGTTTGTATTATTTGTTTGTGATAATTGCTCTTTAGCTTCTAAAACATTTACAAACCCAACAGGTACACCAACAACTCCTGCAGGTTTAAAATTGTTGTTAGCTCTTATTTGGTCTACAATTTCAAACAAAGCCGTAGGCGCATTCCCCACAACATATAAAGCATTCGGATGTTTTTCAATAGCTTTTCTAATGCCTGCTTGCGAACGCGTAATATTTTCTGATTTTGCTAATATCTGGGCATCTTCGTCATTTAATAAACAGTGTATCTGATTACCGAATTCCTTAGTGAACGCTTTTGTTATTCCAGCTTGTACCATCGTAACATCTGTTACAATTTCTCCTCCGTTTTTAAGATGATGATGCCAATTTTCAATGGCTTTTGAAGTCGCAGAATAATGATTAAAATCTTCTAAAATCCCTGTGGTATGAATCACTCGCGTTATCGCCCATTTATCAGCTATAGAAAATGGCAAATCTTTAATATGTTCTGTAACAATTCTAAAACTTTCTTGCTGAATTTCTTTACCCGTATGTGGTTTTCTGTTCAGGTAACCTCGTGGTGTAACTAAATAGTCTTTAAAACGATACGTTTGAGAGTTTCCAATCATCACCAAGCAAAACATGTCTACATCTTCAGGATTAAACTCACCTAAAGTGGTGATTTTGAGTGCTTCTTCTGGTCGTGTTACGTGCCTTATAATTGCAACAGGCGTATTAGGTGAACGCTCTGATAAAAATATTTTCTGCAATCTACCTAATTGCCAATGTCTTTTTATACTTTTTGGATTGTATAAACTGGTAACAAAATCGCCCATTGCGGCCGCTTTAATTCTTTTTTCTATTCTGTTCCATGGCGTCATTAAATCCGATAAAGAAATACAGCAAAAATCGTGACCTAATGGCGCACCTAATTTACTTCCTGCAGCTAAAAAAGCAGAAACACCTGGTAAGGTTTCCAATTCAATATCATCGTGATTTTCTTTAGAAACAACTTCGTAAACAATAGCCGCCATAGCATAAATACTGGCATCTCCAGAACCAATAACAACAACATGTTTGTCTTCTTTAGCTTTTTCAATAGCTTTATGAGCTCTAGCTTCTTCTTTACCTAAGGGCATGGAGATGAGTTCTGCATCTTCTTTAAATAAAGTGGCTCCAAATTGAAAATAATAGTCATAACCAATAACCACATCTGCGTTTTCTAAAGCGTTTTTAACTATGGGTAACATATAATCAATATCTCCAGGACCTAAACCTGCTACTGTTATTTTCATGATGTGATTTTTTTAATAATGGTAAGAGAAAAATAAGGGATCTCTCTTTTATTTGCAGTTGTCCAATGGGTTGAGATAAATTGTTGATCGGTTCCTAAACGTTCGGCATAAGTGATACTATGCTTTTCTGTATCGATTACTGATGTGATAATATCTATTACCGATATTATTTTCATTAATACTACGGTGTCAAAATTATCTATAGCTTCTTGTAATTCTGCTTTGGTTTGTACACGCGGAATAACCACTACTTTTTCGTTTTGTAAGCACAAAGGTATTTTACTTTCTGAAGCTAAATGCAAGTATGAACTAATACCAGGAATTAAATCTATAGCCAATTCATGCTCTTGTATTTTTTCTAACAAATAAGAAAAAGAACTGTACGTACTAATATCGCCTTCACTAACTATAGCAATGGATAATCCTTTTTTATAATCGCTTAAAATGTGTTGAAACGTTGTTTCGTAAATAACTTTCGCTTGCTCGCGTTCCAAATCCATTTTTAAGTAGAAGCCTTCTAGTTTTTCGGTATTTAAATCATAATGATTTAAAATTGATAACGAATAACTTTCTTTCCTACCGTCTTTAAATAAAGATCCTGGATAGTATATTTTATCTGCTTGCTGTAATGCTTTTAAGCCTTTTAAAGTAATTAAATCAGGATCACCAGGACCTAAAGAAATACCACAAATTTTTCCTATCATCATATTCCTAACCCTTTTTTAATTTTAGTAAATACACTACTTTTTTGACCTACTTTTTCATCTTCTTCAAACAAAAGACCTTTTACGCCTAAATGATGCCCTATTTGTTCTTTTCCTATTTCAGATTCTAGACCTACAATTTGCTTACGATATTTACACATTTGGCAATTCATATTTGCCGTACCGTTAATAGCTTCATCTAAACGCTCATCAAAAGCTTTTAAAATCAACTCATCACTACCAAAAGCTTGGGTGTATACATGCTCTAAAGGAGAAGTTTCGCTAAAATCTCTTATTTGTTTATAAATACGTTCTAAAAGAATACCTGTAAAAAAGAAAAACGGAATGGCAATCGTGCGTTTGAATTCCATTTTACTAGTAAGTTCTAAACTTTTAGTAACGCTTGGATACGCAGTACCACTGTATGAAACCGTTGTAAAACCAAAGCCCATCCCTTCGCCTAACATGCAGGCTAATTTGTGTACATCGGAATTGGCATCGGTATCGGTAGTTCCTCTCCCTACAACCATTAAACAAACGTCCTTTCTGTCCATAGGTGCATGTTTGCGTTCCTCTTCTAAAACTCTTTTTTGAGCTAACTCTAGCAAAAAGGAATTTACACCAAGATGTTTTCCCATTTTAATGGTTAAATCTTTGTAATAGCTTTGTATGGTATTCATCTCGTAAGGAATATCATTCTTGGCATGAGAACCCGCAAAAAGTATAACAGGCAATGCATAAATTTCACGAATACCTTTTTGATACATACGTTCAACAGAAGCTTCATAAACTGGATGATTAAATTCTAAAAACCCATAATCTACTTCGTATTCTGTATACCTCGCTTGTAAAACTCTAACTAACTCTTTAAAAGAATCGGTTCCTGATTTGGTTCTACTACCATGTCCACAAAGTAAAATTCCTTTTTTCATTGTTTTATGTAATTGGTTCTGCCCCTATTAAAAATACTACAGGCATTTGTAGTTCTTGTATTTTAACGTCATTTTCAATTCTCCCTAATGTTGATGATAATAACACCTCGTTTTGTCTTGATACATTAGAAATAGCACTAATAGGGATATCTGGGTTTTTACAAACCTCCAGTAGTTTAGGAATAATTTGGTCTAAACTTTTTAACCCCATATATAACGCCAATGTATTACCTGCGTTAAGCATTTCGGCTATACCTTTAAGCTGCGCTGTGGAATAATCGGCTGTATGAGCTGTACAAATTAAAACAGCATTAGATTGCCTTCTTTCTGTAATGGGGATATTAGCTGAACTGGCTGCTGCTAAAGCGGCAGAAATACCAGGAACAACTGTAAATGGTAGATTTTGCTTTGTTAAAAAACGAGCTTCTTCTGCTGCTCTACCATAAATATATGGATCGCCAGATTTTAAACGAACAACTCTTTCGCCTTGTTCGCAATGCGCTTTCATTAATATATTTATTTTATTTTGACGCGTTTCTTGATCTTCAATATCACCAAATTTCCTTCCTACGTAAATACGTTCAGCTTTTGTATTGATATTTAATATTTCATCTGAAATTAAATTATCATGTAATATAATTTCAGCATTTTCAATAGCTTCAAAAGCTTTTAATGTTAATAAATTTTTATTCCCAGGCCCTGCACCAATAATGCTTATTTCTGGTAAATACGTTTTTGTGAAAATCCATTCAGGATTTGAAAATTGATAGGTATAATTAAGTAATGATTTGGATTTAGAATTGTCTATAATCTTGTAACGTTCTTCTGTTGTTGCCTCAAAAACAGGTGTAGGTAAGTTTAAATGAAATGCTGCATTTTCATAATACGCCCTTCTTTTTGGGTGTACATCTGCACAACCATTAATAACTTCTCCAAAACAGTTTTGTTTTAAAATAGCTTCAATTAAACCCACAGCATCTTTTTGATGAATAAGATTTACTGGTACATTTGGATTTTTTAATTGTTTTTTATTTGCTAGAAAGCGTCCTGGATGCCGTTTGCTTCCTATTAACCCTGCCAAACGCAAAATAGTTAAGTTACTACCAAAATGCTGTTTCAATAAGTATTCTGCTTTTATTAACGCAGTACCTGAGGCTTTTTCTGGATAACAATCTATTGTTTCATCTATAAGACCATTGGTGTTTTGATACACAGATGTAGAGCTTACAAAAACAATTTTTATAGACTTAGGTGTATGCTTAATAATTTGTTCTATTTGAAGTGGGTGTATCGTTTCAATATTTTCGATACGTTTTGGAGGAAAATTGATAATTAGTGTTGAAGCTCCGCTTATTAAAGCATCCCAATCTCCAATAATCTTATCGGACTCTATTTTTATCCTACTTACTTGAAACGAATATTTACTTAGTGATTTTAAATTATCCAGATCGGACGTGCTGCCACTAATTGAATACCCTTTTTTTTGAAGATCTAACGCTAGTGGTAAACCTAACCAGCCTAATCCTAAAATAGAGATATGCTTATTCATAACTGTGATAAATCTAAAGTTAGACGTTGCAACTGTATTTTTGTACAGTACTGCCAAGCTTCGGTATTTATAGAGTCAAATTCTATTCTACCTAAAGTTTTTCCGAATTTATTTTTAAAACGAATGCCTGTTTTTGTAGTTTCCTTTTGATAAAAATATTCTGTACTCGAAATTTTTAATTGTTGCAATTCCTTATTCTCTTTTGGAACAGCAGCAATAACAAATTCTAAACAATCGGTTTTAGTTTGGAGTTCTAGCGTGAATTCTTTTGAATAGTTTACCGCGTTTATGTCTTTAAACGCTAAGTGAGGTTTATTAGGTAACTGAAGTGTTACACCTTCTGGTTTTTCTAGCAGAAATAAGAATAATGGATATAAATATTGATCGGAACTAAAGCCTCTTGTAATAAGGCAATCTCCCAATTCTTCATCGCTTTTAAATTCAAAAGGTTTTGGTTTTATAGGTGCTATTTCTTTATTAGAAACCTGTTCTTCCCAACCTTCTCGATACAACAGTTCGGTTTCTAAAGGACATTCATTCTGTATATGTCCTTTAACAATGTGGGTTATTTTTTCTGGCGTAAGTTCTTTGTACCAAAATTCTCCAGGGTGTACAATACAAGTAGGTGCATCTTCACATCTACCATTACATCGTGTTTTAATGGTATGTGTATCATTCCAATTATCATTGTTACGTAAATAAGCTCTTGCAGCTCTTATAACTTTTTCTCCGCCTGCTTTTTGACAAGAACCACCGTCGCAAAAGAAAAAAGTATGTGTTGTATTGGCTATATTTTTTCCCATTAAATTAGTATGACTATTATGGGAAAAGTAGAGAAGAAAGCCAAAAAATATGGCAATCAAACACATCAACTTTTATCCCGAAAGTTTAAATTAGGTTTTACTTTAGGCAGGTCTTCTGACTCACTCTACTTTTAACGCCTTCCCGTTCCTAAGAACAGTGACTTCTAGATGTTAAAAGCTTTTTTAGAGCTTACAGCTGCGGGAACAGTTTTGGATTCTCACCAAATTCCCTTTTAATTCGATATTCTTAATTAAAAGAATAAGAAACCTTAAGCAATACAAATGTATAGCTAATTTTTGAATTATAGTATCGATTCTGTAATGAATTTTGCCCTTTTTTGAGGAGAAGCTTTAGGTAAAATTATAATTTCAAAACCTTTGTTTTTGTACTGTTCTAAAAGTACTTTTTCTAATTTCAAACAGTAATCAAACTCCTGTAACCTTTGTCCGTCTTGACAATAAATATCAAACCAAGTTGGTGCAAAAAAAACGGTGTTATGGTAAGTGTCTTGATAAGGAAAATCTTGTAAGTAATGAGGAATGGTTTTATTTTCTAAAACTAAATAAGCTTCTAAATCTAATAACGATCTGTCGCAAACTTGAGCTTTACTAGTTAATAATTCTTGACTCGTTACATTGAAAACAAGATCGGAAAAACGATTAATATCACCCCAAGGCACACCGTTTCTATTATTCTGTTGTTCCTCTAGAATAATTTTTCTAGACACTTCATCCATACAAGGAATCGTGTTTTTTAGAAGATTTATGGTCGTCGTTTTCCCAGTGCCTGGAGCTCCTGTAATAATATATTTTTTTTGAAGACTATGCATATTGAAACAGTAATAAAACGCCAATAATTATGAAACAAAATAGTATACTAACTTTGTAATTAATATGTGTAACTATTTTAATTTCTTCATGTTTTATGTCTCGGTTATTGCTTCCTATAAAAGGTTTATCTACCAGTTTTCCATGATAATAATTTGGTCCTCCAAACTGGCAATCTAAAATATATGCTAAAGCTGCTTCTGGATAACCTGCATTTGGACTACTGTGTTTACTGCCTTCTTTAAAAACAAACCGCAACCCGCTTAATTTAAATTGAACAATTAACAATAATATAGCAGTAATTCGAGCAGGAATATAATTAACTACATCGTCCAATTTTGCGGCAAATTTACCGAACCATATATAACGATCGTTTTTATACCCAACCATGGAATCGAAGGTGTTTATCATTTTATAAGCCATTGCTCCTGGAACACCCAAAATTAAAAAATAAAAAAGTGGCGCAATAACACCGTCACTTAAATTTTCCGACATCGTTTCAAAAGTTGCTACTCTAATTTGTTGTTCGCTCAAGTTATTAGTCTCTCGCCCCACAATCCAAGATAAACGCTTACGTCCAGCATCCAACCCTTCCTTTTTTAAAGTACTAAACACAGCTAAACCTTCCTTTATCAACGTTTTATTTGCCAAACAATAAAACAACATAAGTGTTGAAAAGAAAATAGCTGAAATTTGAAAATTGGAAGCATTTAACCATCTAATAATTAGATAGGGCACAATAAAAGAAAAACTAACCAATACGATAACTAATAAAGCACCTTTTAAGAACTTATAACGGCCTTTATTAAGCCATTTTTCACCTAAAGAAATACTATTACCAAACGCGACAATAAGATGTGGCATTTTTATGGGGTCTCCTAAAATTAAATCAAAAGTAAAAGCAAAAATTAAAATGTAAATATGGTTTAATCCCATGCTTTTAAAGCTTTAATTAAAATGTTATTTGCTTCTTTACTTTGTGTCGAAAGTCGGATAAATTCCCTGTCTATTTTTTTAAAATTTGTAGCATCGCGAACTAGAATTTGATGTTCCTCTATTAAATAGTGTTTTAATTCTTTAGCCGATTTATGTAACAATTCAACTAAAAAATAAGACGTATTACTTTCAATAACCTTAAAACCATTTAACTGTGCCACTTGCTGTTTAAAAACAGTTGTTTCCTCTAATAATTCTGAAGCATTAAATTGAAGTGCATCATAGTTTTCCAAAATGAATTCACCAGCTTTTATAGCCAATAAATTCACACTCCAAGGCATTTTTAAACTTAAAAGTTTTACTATGTTTGAAGCATTAGAAACTACATACCCCAAACGCAATCCAGGAATGGTAAATGTTTTGGTTAAGGAACGAACAATTATTAAATTACTGTACTTTGCCGTTAATGACACAATGGATTCAATACGCGTTGTAAACTCAATATATGCTTCATCAATAACAAATGTAGTCTCTGGTTTTTGCTGAAAAAGAAATTCTAATTCATCTTTAGAAAAAACGTTCCCATTAGGATTATTAGGATTACATATAAACACAAGGTCTGCATTAGTCTTTTTTAGTTCGGTTGAAGCAATTAACTCGTAATTTAAATGAAAGATTTTACAAGCATCTTCGTATTCTGCAAACGTAGGTGCTACTATAGCTGCTCTCTTATTAGAGAATAATTGAGCTATTAGATAAAATGCCTCTGTTGCTCCGTTGGTAAACAAAAATTGTTCACTATTTAGTTGAAATTTTTTAGCTGCTAATACATTCAATTCACTTGCGGAAGGAGAGGGATAACTTTGAATTTGATTAACACATTTTGAAACCGCGTCAAGCAATCCTTTAGGGCATCCTTTATAGTATACATTCGAACTAAAGTTGTGTTTAATTTCGCCCTCAATTAAATGAAGATCATCTCCGTGGCCATTTAACATTGTTGTGCGCTGTTTTTTAAAATGGTTTCCATATCTAAATTTTCATTTATCCAATCGGCTAACTTATCAAATTGTTCCGCTTTAAAAAGTATGTAATTTTTTGCTTGAGCTTCAGGGAATTTTAATTGTAATAATTCTGTTACGACATCTTGATTATCAAAAATACCATGAAGGTAAGTGCCCCAACTTTTATCGCCATCAAAATAACCTTCTTCCTTCTCGTCTATAAGATTTAAATATTTGTTTTTAGGTACACTAGTTTCACCCATATGAATTTCGTACCCTACACAAGGTGCATTGAAGTTTTTAAACTTAAAATTACGTTGTATCGTTTGCTTTGTTTGAGAAAGCTCTGTCTCAATATCAAACAATCCCAAACCTGCTTCTAGTTTAACATTGCTTTCTACAGAAAATGGATCTGTAATAAATTTACCCAACATTTGGTAACCGCCACATATTCCTATAATTGGAATTTGTGAATACTTATTTTTAATAACAGAATCCAAACCCTCCTTTTTTAAAGCAACTAAATCTTCAATGGTGTTTTTGGTGCCTGGAATAATAATAACATCGGCTTTATTAAGTTCTTCGGAATCTCTTGTAAAATAAAGGTTGATAAGTGATTCCTGCTCTAAAGCTTGAAAATCTGTATAATTAGACATGTAATGAAGTTTTACTACTGCAATGTTTAATTTACCTTCGATAGCTGTTGTTGCCCTAAGGTTCAATGCTACAGAGTCTTCTTCTTCAATAATAATATCTTTTGCGTAGGGTAAAACCCCCAAAACAGGAAGACCTGTAAGTTTTTCTAATGTCTTTTTTCCTTCAACAAATAAAGAAGCATCTCCTCTAAATTTATTAATAATAATACCTTTAACAAGTTTACGTTCCCAATCTTCTAGCAAAGCAATAGTACCATAAACACTACCAAATATACCTCCTTTATCAATATCTCCCACTAAATAAACACAAGCGTTAGCAGCTTCTGCCATACGCATGTTTACAATATCTCTATGCTTTAAATTAAGTTCGCTAATACTACCGGCACCTTCCATAACAACAGGATTGTGCTTTGATACTAGTTTCTTGAAAGACGCTTTAGCTTCTTCAAAAAGATGTTTTTTATTATCACCTAAAAAATATTCTTTAGCGGTTTGATCTCCTATTGGTTTTCCATGCAAAACAATTTGTGATTTATTTACAGATGACGGTTTTAATAAAATAGGATTCATTTCTACCGTTGGCGGAATACCACAAGCTTCTGCTTGCACTGCCTGCGCTCTTCCAATCTCAAGATTATCAAGTGTAGAAAAACTATTTAAAGACATATTTTGTGCTTTAAATGGAGCAGGATTATATCCTTTTTGTTTAAGCCATCTGCAAATTCCTGTTGTTATCCAACTTTTACCAACATCGGAACCTGTACCAACTAACATGATAGGTTTTAGGTTTTGCATTTAAAATTTGTTTATTTTAAATACAAAAATATCGAATAATATAGACTTTAATATCGGGTTGATGATAAAGTTTATTGAAATATACACCTTGCTTTTGTTTAAGTAAAACCAACTTGTAAAAGACTTTGAATTTAATACCTTTGTTTTAAGATTAGTAGTTTATATTTTTTATGGAAGACGAATATAAATATTGACACTAAAACTACTAGAAGTAAATCCGTTAGTTTCAAATATTTATGTTACGCTTACAACTTGAATTTAGACAACACCTAACATATTTATAATTTAATAAAACAGTGATTACGCAAATGAATACAGGATTAGTCTTATCTGGTGGCGGTGCACGCGGTATTGCACATATAGGTGTAATAAAAGCACTAGAGGAACACAATATAAATATCACTCATATTTCAGGAACAAGTTCTGGAGCTTTAGTAGGCGTTTTATTTGCTGCTGGCCATTCTTGGGTTACTATCTTAGAATTCTTTAAAGCAGTGCCCTTATTTGAGTACAAACGATATGCATACAACAAACCTGGTTTTATAGATACCAATAAATTTTACAAAGACTTTTTGCCTTTCTTTAGTAAAGATGATTTTACAAGTTTAAAAAAACAGCTTTATATTCCGGCTACCAATCTTATTGAAGGCAAAGAAGTAGTCTTTAATAGTGGAGAACTTATAAAACCAGTATTAGCTTCTGCTGCGTTCCCAGGATTATTTACACCAGTAATTATTGACAATGTGCCCTATATAGATGGTGGTGTTTTAAATAACTTCCCAATAGAACCTATTAAAAAAAAATGTACTAAGACGATAGGCGTTTATGTAAACCCATTACAAGAGGTTTCTGCTAATGAGATAAAACATTCTTATCAAGTAGCCAATAGAGCTTATGATATTAGTTTTGGAAATCGCTGTGAAAACAAGTTTAAAGATGTCGACATTTTAATAGCCCCAAAGGAACTCGAAAAATTTGGAATGTTTAATCTAAAGAATATAGATGCTATTTTTGAAATTGGCTATCAAGCAGCTATAAAAACATTAAGTAATTATAACAACAACTCTTTAGGATGAATACCCAAATTTCTATTTAAACAACCTCCTCTTTATCTAAATACACCTTATTAACTTTCTCCATTGAAGACCTATAAAATCACTATCCTTTCTTCGAGTTATTGTATTTTACTTAATTCTATTCTTTGTTTAATTTTGCCTGTTTTTTCGCAGCACGTTCTTGTTTTTTAAAATAACTTCGGAAGAAAAAATTATGCTTAAGAGCTTCCATATTTTCATTTAACTTTTGGGAAGCTCCCTTTATTTCCAGCATAGTTGAATCTATTGTTTTGGGCAAGATTTCATTTTTTGTAAGGTAATTGAAGGTGCTTTCTTTTGCATTTATTCTAGAAACCATAAGCTCTAGTTGTTGCGATGTTTCTAAAATAGTTGTGCTTGATTGTTTTATATTATTAACCGTTTCTTGGACTTGATTACCCACAAGAGTATCATTTAATAAAATACCTACAGCACTTTGTTCCATATCTATTTTGGAAAATTTATAGTTTAAAGAACTCAGTAATTGATTGGTACCACTTGTAGTTTGTTTTAGATTAACTAACGTAGCTCGAATATCTTGGGCTAGTAATGAATCGGTAATTAAAGTCCCTAAAACGCCTTCTCCTTTCAAAATCTTATTTGTTATTTTTAATAAATCTGCAGTTAACAATGCGGCATTTTCATTGGTTACGTTAAGTGTTGAAAACATATCATCTGCACCAATCTTGCTAAACGAAGTAATTGTATCTGTAGAAATAACCCTTTGTAAATTCTCTTTACCCGGAATAATATTAATAACCATACTTCCAACCAACCCATCTGATCCAATACTAGCAATTGCATCTTTTTTTATGAAGGCTCTTGTTTTTTCTTCAATCATCATTTGTACAACAATTTTCTTATTGGTTATCATTTCAATATTGCTGACAGTACCTACATTTATTCCAGAATAGCGCACATTATTACCCAATTGAAGCCCATTCACATTATGAAATACGGCATACAGTTCTATATTGTTACTAAAAACATGTTGTCTATTACCAATAAAGTAGAGTGTCACTAATAGAATGAGTGTACCAATGACTACAAATAAGCCAACGCGGGTTTTATGAGAAGCTGATTTTTTCATCATAATAAAGTATTTTTTTGAATGCCTAATAACTGATTAAAAAATTATTAAATAGCATTTTATGTGTTCATTTTTTTTACTTGTTAAAGTAGCCTCCTTTTAATTGTTAAACTTCGATTTCAAACTTTTAGTTATAGATATTTCATAAAGTTTAATCTTTAAAAAAGGCTTTAACTTTCGGGTCTTCTGAAATAGAAAGCTCTTTATAAGTTCCTTCCGCATAATTAATTCCATCTACCAGTAAAATCATTCGGTTACTGATTACTCGTGCACAATCCAAATCGTGTGTGATAATTAGCGAAGATGTATTATATGTTGTTTGAACAATTCTCATTAAATGAATAATTTCCTTTGCTGTTATTGGGTCAAGACCTGTGGTAGGCTCATCATATAAAATAATCTTTGGCTTTAAAATTAAAGCCCTTGCTAAAGCTACCCGTCTCTGCATTCCTCCAGAAAGTTCTACTGGCATTAAATCTATTGTGTGTTCTAATCCAACATTTTCCAAAGCTTCTACAACCAATTCTTCTGTTGTTCGAGAAGCATCTACCCTATCCCGGTTTCTACGCAAAGGAAATTCTAAATTTTCTCGAACCGTCATAGAATCATACAATGCACTTCCTTGAAATAAAAATCCAATTTCTGTTCTAAGCACATCAAACTCTTTTCGGCCTAGCTTCATAATATCTTCACCTTTAATAGTAATACTTCCATGATCGGCTTCTAGCAACCCAACTAAGGTTTTTATCATAACTGATTTACCAGAACCCGATTTACCCATTACTACAAGGTTTTCACCTTTAAACAATTTTAAGTTAAAACCATTGAGTACGTGATTATCTCCAAAGCTTTTATGAAGATCTTTGATTTCTAAAATGGGCTGTATATCTTCTTTTGTTTCTATCATATTTTAAAAAAAATATCTGTAATAAATACAGCTACAAAATCAATAACAAAGAGCAGCATAGATGTGTAAACTACAGCAGTATTAGATGCTTCTCCAACTCCTACGGTTCCTTTTGAGCAATTATATCCTTTATAACACCCTACCAAACCAATGGCAAAGCCAAAGAAAAAGGACTTTACAGTAGCCGGAAGAACATCACTAAACTCTAAAGCGTCAAACACATTATTAAAATATAATAAGTACGATACTTCTCCTTTTAAATTCTCAATAAGTGCAGATCCAAATAAGGCTATAGCATCTCCCATAAGTATAAGTAGCGGAAGCATTAATGTAGTAGCCAATATGCGTGTAACTACCAAATACTTAAATGGGTTGGTTCCTGATACCTCCATCGCGTCTATTTGCTCCGTTACTTTCATTGAACCAAGCTCTGCGCCAATTCCAGAACCAATTCTTCCAGCACATATTAAGGCAAAAATGACTGGACCTATCTCTCTAACAATTGAAAGACTAACCATTGATGGCATCCAAGAGGTAGCGCCAAATTGAGAAAGTGTAGGTCTAGACTGTAATGTAAATACTAATCCTAAAATAAAACCAGTAACACCTACCAACGCAAAAGAACGGTTCCCTATTTGGTAACACTGCCTTAATAGTTCTTTCCATTCAAACGGAGATGTAAACATCTCTCTGAAAAAACGAATTGAAAAATAGGTTATATCACCCACTTCTTCAAAAAAGAGTTTGGTTCTTATTACTATAGAGTTTGTTCCGTTCAAAATGCATCAATTATCCGAAGTTAAAATTAAGATAATTTTTACCAACGGTAAATGATCTTAGTCAGTTGTACAGCCTAATTAATATCATAGCATTAGCTATAATATTTAGTAAAACACCTTCATTTAATTAAGAAAAACTGGAAGTAATTCTATTATTATCACATAAAAAAACTAATTATTCTATCTTAATTTATCCACTTTAGCACCTGCATTATTTGCTATATGCCTCTTGTAATCTTCTGTATAAAGCGTTGCTATTGTACTATACGCCTTGGCTAGTTTATTATAGTTTCTCCAAGCTTTATCATAAGCTTTAATCCACTTTTTAACATCCTTTGTATTTCCATTATCATCTGCATACTTCATATACACAAGTGTTCTATATATTTTATATAGTTTTAATCCATATTCAGAAGATCCTATAGCATGGTTTTTAGTTTCTTCATTTGGCCAATCAATTGATTTAGCCAGTTTAACTATTTCTTTCCATTTTACTATGGATTCATCTTTTTGAGCTAAGTTTCTCTTTTGCTCTAAATCTCCTTTTACTACCATTGGCCAAGCAATACCTTGATCTCTTGTCCACCACGGGTTCATATCTCTATACGTACTATTTCTACCTCTAACTACTGCTTCCGCAGAAAGTAAACATAGTTTTCTAAATTTAGAAACATCATCTCCTTTTAAATTTAAACGTTCTGTTGCATATCTATTAAAAATAAATTCTTCACTCTTATCTGTATTTTGACCCCATTGTGCCATAACCCATGAGTTCAAATCACACCACATTTCATCTTTAATATACGGACCATCCCATCCGCCTCCACGAGACCATGTCCAAACACCTGCATATAATTCTGGTTTAGTATCTACAAACTCTTGAATACTATTTATACGTTCTTCGGGCATTCTAGCATGCTCTTCAAAACCATCTATTACACCATTAGCAATGTAATTCGGGTATGCCCCTTTTCCTTCGTATTCACGAGCAGATTGTACCTCGATGATTTGACGGTGGCGCCCTTGGCCAATAACTTTACTAAATGCATTCGATCTATGGAAATCACCTTCACAATGTTTTATACTGATAATTAAATTTTTATGAGGTTCTACGGCATTACTCACTTCCATATAGTCATCTAACTTGGTATCAAAAGCACCCCAAGTTCTAAAAATTAATTGCTTGTCTCTTTTTTCACAAATTTCTTCTCGTAGTATATTGATTAAAGGAGAAATTGTTTTTTCAGGATTTTTTTTATCTTCTATTGCCCCTAAATGATATGGAGCATCGTGTAAATACGTTTCTCCAATTCGAACAACTAAACCATCAAGATCCGGAAACTGATCAAACATTTCATTAATTTGAGCACGGATTAATTTTTCTGTTAAAGGATCGTTAGGATTCCCAAACGTTTTTTCAATGCCATATTTTGCAATTAATCGCTTAGGGAATAAAACAAGATCGGACATGGCGTAAATAGCCATATCTTCAGCTTTACACGCTGCATGCATTTTCTTTATTTGTGCTGCTTTAGCATCTACCCATTTACGATCTTCTGTACCTTTTGGTAAGATATCCTTGTCTACTGATTCCCAATTAATGGCTAATGCAGGAGATTCAAACAGAAAATACACTTTGCCGTTATACCCCATTTCCTTTATTACAGCAGGATCATTATATTTAGAATCGTATGGTGTTTCACCAGGGTTATGGTGAACCATATCTAAAATCAAAGGGTTGTCTTTGTTATTTTGAGCTCCAACATTTACACTTAAAACACTTACAAGTACTAAAAATGTAAAAATGCTATGTTTACTTAAATTTAATGCTTTCATATTCCTTTTCTACTATTATTTCTAATTAAAAACGTGTTACTAAACTATTGATTGGCGTTAATTCTTCACCTTGCAAGGCATATTTAACCTCAATAACTCTTGGTTTATCGCTTGGTCTATATTTAATAGTTATAGGATGTAAACCTTGTTTTAAAGCGACTTTTCCATAACTTTTTTTAGGTCCGTGCCATCCGCTATTATCAACAATAACATCTTCACCTAAAAACAATAAATCACCACCATCGGAGCGTGTTTCAAACTCATAAACACCATCTTTTTCAGCATTAAAATAACCTTGATAAACCACAGCAAAATTCTTTTCATCTTTTAAATCGCCCAAAGCAATACCTTCTACTTTTGTAAAATTCGGCGTTGTAGGTGTTTTAATATCTTTTTCCTTTTTGAATTTCCCTTTAACCACCCACTGTTTTAATCCTTTTCCTTGAACTGTTGCATCCACAGATTCTATATAGTTTTTATGAATGACTTTTGTCGATTTTAAGTCGTTATAGAGCTCTCCTCGATAAGCACGTGCTTTAATTTCAACCGTATCATTCACCACAAAAGGCGCTTCATATTTTAAAGATGCTTTGGTTGGTACGGTACCGTCCAGGGTATAATAAATGTATGTTCCTTTTAACTGGTAGGCTAAATTTAAACTCACCGAAGTTTCATCAACAAAAGCAATATCCTTATCTAAACCTTCAACCGCAGGCACGTAATAATACACACCTAAAGCATCCAGCCTGTCGTATTGTTTTTCAACATTGCTATTAAAAACTTCAAAATTTTTGTTTTCTTTAGACGCCCAAGCATTTTCTGCTACGGCTAACATTCTTGGAAATGCTTGATATTGTAAACGTTTGTAATTCGGAATTCTTTCCGACCATAAATTGGCCTGAATCCCTAATACATTAGCTTCTTCCTCCTCTGTAAAATCTGCAGGAATAGGCTCGTAATTATAAACACCTTTTAAAGTCGTTCCTTCATTTAAGTAATCGAAATAATAAGCAGCCGTTGTAGTTACTACAACTTTATTTCCATTTTCTGCTGCAATTTTAGGAGCATTAGGCGCCCAATTTCTCCACCACATAATGTTGGCACTTTTGGTTAAACCTCCAGTCACAATTTCATCCCAACCCATAAATTTCTTTCCTTTAGATTTCAAAAATTGCTCTATATCTCTGTTGAAATGCGACTGTAATTCGTGCTCATCTTTTAAGTTATTGTCTTTAATTGCTTTTTGACAATGTGGGCAAACTTTCCAAGATGCAATATTGACCTCATCACCACCAATATGAACATATTCTGCAGGGAATAACTCCACCACTTCATCTAAAATATTTTTCATAAACTCGTAAGTCGTTTCCTTTCCTAAACACGTTGGGTATGTAAACACAGTATCCCAACCCGATTCACCATTACAAGATAAAAATGGATAATTATCGATGGCCGATTTAAAATGCCCTGGCATATCAATTTCTGGAATTACGGTAATACATCTATCATCTGCATACGCCACAATGTCTTTAATTTGTTCTTGAGTAAAGAAACCTCCATATTTTCGTTCTCCATCAATGGTCTTAAAGTTAGATTCATCAATAGTATAAAGCTTATTTTCAACCGCTCTATCCATACAAATAGTGTCTTGATTGTTTGGTGTTCTCCAAGCGCCTTTTTCGGTTAATAATGGATATTTTTTAATCTCAACTCTCCAACCTTGATCATCTGTTAAGTGCATGTGATAAGTGTTTAATTTATACAATGCCATATTATCTAAAAAGTCTTTGACTTCATTTATATTGAAAAAATGACGACTAAAATCCATGTGCATGCCTCGCCATTCAAAACGCGGTTCATCTTCAATAGTTACAGATGGCACAAACCAATCTGCTGCAACTTTTTCTTTGCTTTCTATAGCTGTTGGTAATAACTGACGAATACTTTGAACGGCATTAAAAAAACCACTTTCTTCTGATGCTTTTATGTTAATTGAAGTTGGATTTACATTTAATTGATAAGCGCCTTCTTTTAATCCTTCTATCGTTTCAAAAACAATAGCGCCTTCTGCAATGGTGTTTTGTAATTCTAAATTATATCCTGCAGCTTTGTTAAACAAACCTGCTAAATAATTTGCTCCTTTTTTTTGACTTTCATCTTGAAGAATAATAGCTGTATTGGGTTCTACTTTAAAAGAACCTTCATTAAGCTTTAAACTTGATGGCTTAGGAAGTATAGAAATATCTTCTTGTTTAAAAGACGGATTTGGCTGTTGCGAGCATGATGTAAAAATGACCGTTAACAACATTAGCACTACATATTTTCTCATACCTGATAGTATTATATTTCTGTTAGTTTTTATTTTAAAAACGATAAATCTTTACGTTTAAATCTTATCCTCTCTTTGGATTTTCTATGATATTTTTTTGGACAGCCAAATCAAAACTCTCAATAATTGAATTAGATAATTTAGCTTTTTGTTTCCAATACTTATCACCTACAACACCTGCTTCGGAATAATTAAACGGTATAAAATTTATTTTTTTATAATTTTTTTTACTCTTAAAATGAAAATCAGCTTGTAACGGGTTCTTAAATTTTGGATCGATTAAAAAGCTATGCTTATCAAAACCTTTTTTACGCCAATTTCTAAAAGAGTGCTTATTAAAATCGTATTCATTTCCATTTGTATTCCAATATATATTATAATCTATTTCTGCAATTACATCATCCCAAGCACCTTTTGCAACCATTCCTTCATTAAACAAAACAATATTATGTGTGAACGTAAACGATTTGTGTTCTTCGGCAATAGTGCATTGCATCTGATATTTTTTAGCAAAAGCCAATATGTTGTTTTTTACAATATTTTCTTTGCCATAATTTTCTTGAAAACCACCTGTTTTGGTATTATAAACTAAATTATTTCTGAACACTATTCCAGAAGAACCTTCATCTGCATACATGCCCCAGCCACCGTAAGAATACGAATGTATATGATGAATCAAATTATTTTCGACCACCGTACCTTCTGAAGCTCCCAAAGTATAAATTGCAGCCATATCACTCAATAAATCCCAACCAATATGATGGATATGATTATAAGCAATTCTATTACGTTTGGCTAAACTAGGTTTATAACCCCAAATCCAACCTACAGAAATTCCTGTATAATAAAAGTTCCCAATATCGTTATGCATTATATTACTATCAGAACTATGACCAACCCAAACACCAACAGCCGCAGGAAATTCTTGCCCGCCTGTTTGTATAATATTATTGTTCACAGTAATATGGTGTGTATGCTCCTTTCCTCCTAATGCTTTTTTTGAATTTGAAGCTTTAAAACCTCCCAAATAAACACCACCTCCACCAAGATTATGCATATAACTATTTTCTACAATAGAATGACTAACCCCTTTTCCAAACCATAAGGCATGTTGGCCAATTTTTGAAATTTCTCCGTTAGAAAATGTAATATTTCTTGCGCCTTCTACATTAATAGCAGCATTTAAAACAGCAGCTGCTTGGTTAGGTTCTGAACCCGTTGCAGGTATTCTGTAGTGACAATACTCAAAACTCAAACCTTCAAAATGGATATATTCAACATAATTACCTTCAGAAGCATTTCCTTTTACAGCTACTAATTGCTCCAAAACGGGCACTATCACCGTTGAATTCTCCGGTGTTTCTCCTGCTTTTGGCATGTAGTATAAAATTCCTTCTTCACTTAAAAACCATTCTCCCGGAGCATCTAAAGCCGCTTTATAGTTTTCAAAAACAACACGTCTTCCTTTTTTTAATGGATTCCAAGGTTTCATTCCTTTTCCTGAAGTGGTTATAGACAAACTATCTTTATTTATAGCATCAATATAGCGCAATGTATAATCCCATTTATGATAGGCCTTGAACCTTACTTGCCCCATGTTTTCCGCTGTAATCCCAGATAAAGACTCGAATGCTTCTTTATCAAAAAATAATTTTTGCTCTGCCTTATCGGCGACTTTTCCTTGGCCTTGTTTCCAAATATTTTGCGTTACAGTATCTAATTCTATAAACCCCTTATTTGGTGTTCTTGCTAAGGTTGCACGTTTATGATTAACATATAATTGATCGAACCTCCAATTGTAATAAACACTTTCTGGGATTTTCACTTCCCAAATTCCGTTTGAGTTCACTGTAAAGCCATCTATTATTTTACCTCCACTAAAAATAGGTTTGGCTCCTTTTTCAGCTTTATAAATAACGGGGAATTTTTCTTTTCCACTATCTTGTGGTCCTAATTCCAAGGGCTCCATCATGCTATAATGTCCGTCTTGAATAATAACCGTATAAGATTGATTTTTTTTTGACGTTTCTTTGTGATGTCTAATAGCATCACGAGCTTCTATCAAACTAGCAAAAGGCTGATTTTTAGCACCAGAATTTGTATGATTCCCTGTTGGAGATACATAAAACTCTACTTGCGCATTAAGTGGTAAGAAACAGATTAAAAATATAATTATGGGGTAAATATTTTTCATTTATTCGTTTTAGTTCATTTCCAATTGAATATCTCCTTTTTCAAGACTCCAATCGTTCCCAAAAAATCCAGCGGCTTTAATACCTTTTAAGCCTTCTTTATATGTTGATGGTGTAAAAATCATAACATCTGGAATGCCTACTCCAGAAGAAAAATATCTGTTAGGCGTTACCGTTTTAAATCCTTTGATACCCGTACCCGAAACAACACCTACCGCTGCCATTTTGCTATCCGTTCTTGGATAGGTAAAATACACACCATAGTCAGCTCCTTTAAAACTTTTAGTCCCAACTTTAACCTCATTTCTTTTTATCTGAATAGGGCTATCGGCTAATAACAACTTCCAAGCGCCATTGGTGGTTGCATTCCCGTAAATAATTACAGATCGATCTTTATACTTAGATAATTTGAAATCTTTATCCGACACGATATCTATCGCACCATTGCCTCTGTAATAAAACGTTTCGGCATCAAAACGTGCTTTATTAAAAGCCCACTCATTTTCTTCACGGGTTCCTTTTGTTGCGTAAACAAAAACCATATTATTTTTAAAAGCCTCTTTAAAATTACCAGATCTCAACGGACTTTTCTCCAAAGTATTTGATGGTTTTTCAACCAATACCCATGATTTATTTTGCTTTTCGAACCAAACATCGCCTGTTTTGTAAATTGCCAAATTATCAAACATTGTACTATCCACCTTAACTTGAATAGTATCCGAAGCTATAGTATGTTTTAAATCTAGTTTAAACTTTTTTAAGTTTTCCGTTTCAATGTTAATTGTTCTCGTTTTTAAAAACTCGGCTTTTTTAATTTGCTTTTCGCTACGTATATTTTGAGTGACTTTTACACCAGTAAATTCAAATTGTTTTTCTTGTTGATATAAAGTAATATATCTACTTTCTGAAGACACACCAGGATTTGCTGTTCTAAATTCAAACGTTTTTACATCGCCATTTTCAGGAATTGTATGCCATTTAAAATAATCGAAAATGGTGCTAAAATCTATTCCGAACCAGTGTTTTTTATCTGGGTATTCTAAGTAAGCAAAATCGGGATGGTAATCGCCCAAATAGTTTCGCATAAAACGTGCTTGCTCTACAGGTACTACATCATCGGCATCTCCGTGTTGAATATAAATACCTTGTTGTAGGTAGTTTTTAGATAACTCTAAAGTATAACTCGCATGACTTGCTCTTTCAAACATTTTTTCTAAAGCAGAAGGATTTTCTTTTTTCTCTTTATTCGCATAAGAAAACAAAGAATACCACCCAGAAATAGGAGCAATTGCTGCCCATTTACTAGGAAAAGTAACGCCCACTTGCCAAGTACCATGACCGCCCATAGAGTGCCCCGTTAAATACGTGCGTTTTGGATCTGTACCATACATTTTTTCGGCAATAGCCTGTACTTCCATAGCATCCCAACGTCCCCAATCTTCCCAATCGAAACCATAATTTCTACGATTTGTAGGTGCAATGACGTGTCCCCAATCTTTAGCTTTGTAAGATGCTGCTTGATTTCTAGCCTCTACACTTGCGCCGTGTAAAGAAAGGAACATGGCTGGTTTTTCCTCTGTTTTTAAATCGCCTTCTTTTACAGAAAAATACTGAACACTACCATCAATGTCTGAAATAAAAGTTCTTGAATAGAATTGCTCTAGTGTTTTTACTTTGTATAAAACAGAAGATTCATCTATTAATTTATTACCATCAAACAATTTTACTTTTACTCTAACCGTATCTTTTACAGTATAATTATCCTGAACCAAATAAGGCACCTTTCTCATAGTTAACGGCGTAATAGAAGGTACTTTTGTTTCCAATATTTGTCCGTTAGACTCGGTAATTATTTTAAGATTTTTCAGTGGTTTGACTGTCGCATTTAAAACTCTAATTGATCCCGTTTTAGTATCCTTTTCCGTCGTTAAAAAATCAGGAATCGTCATATCTCTTTTTAAAAGAGCAATAGGTTTAATAACTGGCAATAATTGCATATTCACCTGTCCGCGACCGCCTTTTACTAAAAATGTATTCTTTCCTTTTTTTAATGCTATAGGATGAAAAGTAAGATGTTTGTTATAAACATCTCCCCCACGTGGAGCACCGTTAACATAAACTTCACTATGACCAGATATCTCTAATATTTTAACCTCAGCCGCTGGAGCGTTGTAGGTTACAAATAAATAACCACCTCTTAATTTTCTATCTTTAAAAACACCTTTATCATCAGCAGTTACTGCTTCCCATTTTTCAACATCTCCTTTTCGGTTTACACCAACGCTATCATGTTCTACAGGCTCATAATTTTCTTCTGAAATAAAGTTATAAAACACAGGGTCTGTATAAATAATAGTACGTCGCCCTTCACCTGTAGCTCCAACAATTAATCCTTTTGTTAAAGGAATGGTGTCTTGAGCTAGTACAATAAAACTATAAAAGAAGGCTAAAACTGATATAGATAAGCTTTTCAAATTCATATAAAATATTCTTAATTTAATTTTGGTTCAGGTCCCATTTGCATTTCTAAAACACCTCCTTGAGTAATCTCTTCGTGCGAAATCCAAAATCTATCCAATGTTTTTCCATTCAATGTCATCGATTGTATATAAATGTTTTCTTCTGAATTATTATTGGCAATAATTTTAAAAGTCTTTCCAGTGTAATATTTACTGTCTAGTTTAATTTCAATATCACTAAAAACAGGACTTGTTATTTGATATTTATTATCTCCTGGGTTTATAGGATGAATTCCTATTGAAGCCAAGACATACCAAGCAGACATTTGCCCTACATCTTCATTCCCACATAATCCATACGCATCGGTTCCATAAGCATTGCTACAAATTTTACGGGTATATTTTTGTGTTAAATACGGTACACCAGCTTCGTTTAACATAAAAGGCACATGGTGTACGGGTTCGTTTGGATGATTGTAATAGTTGTTCCAAAGGAAATCTTCAGGTGTGTTTTCAAAGAAGGAAACCAATTCATTTTTAAACGCTTCTTCTCCACCCATCAATTCTTTTAATCCATCAATATCATGTGGTACAAACCAACCTTGTTGGTAGGGATTACTCTCTATACAACCTTGCCCATGCACTGTTTTCCCTTTCCATTCTAGCCAAGTTCCTGTGCTATCTTTTGCTCTAAACCAGTTCACCTCATCGTTCCAAATATTCTTGTAATTTTTACTTTTCTTAAAGTATTTATCTGCAATAGAATCTTTACCTAAAGATTTAGCAAGTGTGGATAAAGCCCAATCTGAATATGCATACTCTAAGGTTTTAGAAATATGCTTATTTGAATAGCCTAACTCACCATTCCCTGTATTATTGACAGTATTTAACGAATATTGAAATGCTTTTTCTACATCGTAATTACGAATTCCTTTTTGGTAAGCATCATTAATAACAGATACCGCAGGATTCCCCAACATAACCCCAGAATACGAGTTTAACATTTCCCAACGTGGTAAATATTCACGTCCGCTTAATTCTGCCATTTGTAATAATGAATTAATTTCATCATTTACTAAAGATGGATTGAGAATGGTTTGTAAAGGAAATTGAGAACGAAAAACATCCCAACCACTAAAAATAGTACGATACGTAAAATTGTTAGTTTGGTGTACTTTTTTATCGGCTCCCATATAATTTCCGTTAACATCTGAAAAAGCCCGAGGATCAATCAACGTATGATAAAGTGATGTATAAAAAATAGTTTTCTCTGCATCGGTTCCGCCTTCAACTGAAATATTCGCTATAGCTTTACTCCAACTATCACGAGCTTCCTGTCTTACTTTATCAAAATCCCAATGATTAATATCGTGTTCTAAATTTTCTTTAGCACCTGCAACACTCACAAATGAAATTCCACTTTTTAATAAAACGTCTTCACCTGCTTTAGTATCGAAATTCGTGTAAAAACCTAAATGCTTTCCTTGCATTTCAGTTTTATCTGTATAAATTTTTGCGCTTTTTATTGAATCTTGATAGTTATCTTTTCTAATCCAACGCATTTTTCGTTTTACATCGGGTAAATCTGCACTCCAAATGCCGTAATCTTTTAAAGGCTTACTAAACTGACAATAGAAATACACAACGTAATCTGCATTACCAGCACCAGCGCCCCAACCACCACCTTCTGGCGGACATTTCATCCAACCTTCAATCGTGTTTTCGTTTACTATTTTTATGTATTGTTCTGTTGATGTACCACCAACTCTTCGTGCTAAATCTATTTGTATACGAGAACTATCACTTTCAGGATATGTAAAACGAATAATTCCTGCTCTCGGTGCTGAAGTTAATTCTGCTTTTACTTTATAATCATCTAAAGTCACTGCGTAATAACCCGCTTCTGTAGTTTCTGTTTCATGAGAAAAACGAGAACGATAACCACTTTCCGGATCTTTGGCCACACCTCTATTAGTTTGTAATTTACCAACGGTTGGTGTTACTAAAAAATTACCTAAATCTCCAAACCAACCAATACCACTCATGTGCGTAAAGCTGAAACCTTCAATCGTGGAGTGTGCATAAGAATATCCAGGACCATTATCGCCATCTGAAACCGTATCTGGACTTAATTGTACTAAACCAAATGGTGTGGCAGCACCAGGAAATGTTTTTCCAAAACCATGGGCATCTTTCGACTTCTTTCCATAAGTAATGGCACCTATAATAGGATCTATATAATCTACGGCTTCTTTTCCGTTTTCATCAACATCTTTACTTTTTGTTGAAGGTTTGCAAGATGTAGCTATTAGCACACTTAAAGTTAAACAGAAATAAACCGATATTTTCATTTTCTCAATTTTCATAGACCCTTTTATTCTTTTAATACTTAATGTCCTGATTTCTTAACAGTCTTCCCTTTTTTGTAAATATCTACAGTAACATCATTTTGTTGTAACGCCCCAGAAGTTGTTCTTCCATTTTCAACAATTTCTTTTAATTGTGCCGTCATTTTTTTAACAAGCTTCGAATGTTTATCATACACATTAATGGTTTCTTCAACATCTTTTTTCATATTATACAACTGAATATCCGGATAGTTTTCATCGATAGCTTTATTATCTGTTGGACTACTCCATCCACCAGAACCCGGCGTTAATTCTAATTTCCATTTTTTATTACGGAGAGAAAATTTTCCATTTATAGAATGATGTACCACCACATTATAATCCGTTTTTGCTTTTTTATTCTCTAACATGGGTAAAATACTATATGAGTCTACACCTTCATTTACTCCTAAATCTACTCCTGCAATTTCTGCTGAAGTGGCCATTAAGCTCGTTTGACAAATTAGCTTATCATTTTTAGAATTGGCTTCAATCTTCCCTGGCCATCTCACTATAAAAGGTATACGGTGTGCTCCTTCCCAAATATCAGATTTATATCCTCTAAAATTCGCACTTGGGTAATGCCCGAATTCTTTCTCTAATTTCCCTGCTTTTGCAACAGGAGCAGAACAGCCATTATCACTTGTAAAGAAAACTAATGTATTCTCTGCTATCCCATTTTTTTCTAAAGCCTCAAGTACACGCCCCACAACATCATCGGTTTCCATAACAAAATCTGCGTAAGCACCCATACCACTTTTACCTTGCCAAGCTTCAGAAGGTACAACCGGACTATGTGGAGAATTTAACGCTAAATACATAAAGAAAGGTTCTTCTGTTTTAGATGCCTTTGCTATATAATCTTCTGCATGATCACCCAAAAATTGTAACATTTTTATTGGTGGCATTTTATCGACTACTTTATCATCTTCAATCACTGTTTGCATAACTCTAGAATGGTGAAAACCAATATAAGAATCGAAACCGCGTGAAACTGGCCCGTTTGGCACCGTTGATCCAATTGCTGGGCCTACAACTTTTTTACCATCGTAAACCTGAACGGGGTTTCCCTCATCATCAATAAATTTAAATCCAAGATGCCACTTACCAATAGCTGCTGTTTTATATCCCGCTTTTTTAAGCATTTTTGGAACGGTCATTAAATCTTCTGCTATTAAAGGCTCTAATTCATCTCCACTAGCTAAAACACCATGCTGTAACCTTGAACGCCAAGAATAACGCCCGGTTAAAATAGCATATCGCGATGGCGTACAAACTGCTGAAGCCGAATGCGCATCGGTAAACGTCATAGATTCTTTTGCAAAAGCATCAATTTTTGGTGTTAAAATCTTTCCTCTTTCTGGATTTAAAACTTGTACATCTCCATAGCCTAAATCATCACAAATGATGTAAAGTATATTGGGTTTTTGCTGTGCTGATGCATAAGTAGCAATCAACATAAATAATACTATTAATTTTGAAATCTTCATGCTCATTATTTTAATCTTACTTCCGTTATTTCTCCTAATAAATCACCTGTTTTATTAAACAAACCTGCTTTTAAAAGTGATTTTGGTGTTGCTGTAAAATCACCTTCATATTTAGTTGCTTTTATGGTTGGATCATCACCATTTGTGGTATAATAAATATCGTAACCAACAGCTTCAGTTTCTAAATACACAATCGCTTTACTGTGTAATTGGTCTATTCCAAATGCTGGATATACAGTAAATAAACTCTTAGCAACATTGACATTTTCTCGTTTTAACCGCTCAAAATGAGATGTTTCTAAGGCATGTTGAAAACGCTCCCAATTTTTAACTTTTGGATTGCTCCAAGATACTTCGGCACTAGCTAAAGTTCTTGGGTATAACATGTATTCAAAATGTTCTTCAGTTGGTGTAAATTCTCCCCATAAAGAGGCTTGATTCCCTAAAACTAAACGCGCTTCTTCCGGAGTTAATTCTTCTGGAACAGGTTCATGATTATAAACTACTGATAAAGGCAATACTGAATTTGGCCCTTCTGGCTCCATAATGGTTGGCCCTTGAACGCGGCTAATATAAGAATGCAAGTAAGACGTCATTATTGTTGGATAACCTTCTCTTGGAGCTTGTAATTCTGGTGTGTGTTTACCTCTACGCCACGCCATAATAGTTGCACCTTTAACACCATTACCACTTAAAACCTCATCCCAACCAATCATAGTTTTGTTTTGAGCAGTTACAATTTTATGCATTCTCTGAATAAAATAACTTTGTAACTCTTCTTCGTCTTTTAAGTTGTTATCTTCTTTAACTTTTTGGCAATGCGGACATTTTTTCCAATTGCTTTTGTTACACTCATCTCCTCCAATATGTAAATAGTTTGATGGAAATAATGCAGCGACTTCTTTAATCACGTCTTCAAGAAATTCATAGGTTGTTTCTTTACCAGCACAAAGTGCATTGTCTGGTGCTTTACCACCAACGGCAACTTCAAAATTCACTCCTTCTGGTACCTCATCATAACAAAATAAATGTGGGTACGCTGCTATTAAAGCTTTACTGTGCGCAGGAACATCTATTTCTGGTATAATTTCTACATTTCTAGTTTTAGCATAAGCGATAATATCTTTTAAATCTTCTTGTGTGTAAAAACCGCCAACCGTTTTGGGTTCATCTGCAGTAGCATGTTCTCTACTCCACCAAGCTATTCCTGTTCTATCTGCTCTCCAAGCTCCTTTTTTCGTTAGGTTCGGATATTTTTTAATTTCAATTCTCCAACCTTGATCATCGGTTAAATGCAAGTGAAAAATATTTATTTTATATGAAGACAAAACATCGATTTGCTTTAACACAAATGCTTTCGTTTGAAAATGACGCGATACATCTAATAAAACACCTCTCCAATGAAAACGCGGATTATCAGTCACCATCATACTTGGAATTGCAGTTGCTCCATTAGCCCCAACAGGAATAGCTTGTCTTAACGTTTGAAAACCATTAAATAAACCTGCATAATCTTTCGCTTTAATAATGATTTTTTCTGTTGAAATTTCTAAAACATAACCTTCAGGATCTATAGAAGCATCTTTAACTTTCTGAAAAAGTATATAATTTGAATTTACTTTTGTTTTACCCTTATGAATAGAGATATCTAAACCTGTATCCTTAGCCAATTCTGAAGTAACAATAGATTGTAAATCTGTAATATATTTTGAAGGTACATATACTTTAGTATCGCTATTTAAATGAAACCCTCCTGAAGTAAACACGACAGATTCTGGTTGTGGAATAAATGAATTCTCTTGGGCCTTTACTAATATAGAAAAGAAAAAAATTGATATAAAAAACACTATTTTATTCATACTTATAAATTTTCTGTAATAATTTTTGTTACCTGTTTTCCTTGTGCTTTTTTTCCTAAAGTATTATAATGCACATTATGCGGTTTTATATGCCAATCTTTTGCATTGGGTTTTGTAAAAGCATACAAATCGTTAATTTGAATAGATGGATAATTTGCCAACACTTCTAATGCTGCGGTATTATACGTTATACTATCTCTAGAAATTCTACCATCTGCCCCTTCTTCAGGAACGGCTGTTGTGGTAGCAAAAATCAATTTTGCTTTTGGAAACTCTGTTTGTAGGTACTTACAAATGGTATCTAAATTAGATTTATAAACAGCGATACTACTTACTTGTTTTCCGTTTTCTATATCAAGTTTACCATCTTTAAGATATTTTAAATCGTGCAAACCAACGTTAAAATGAATCACGTCCCAATTAAAATCCCAGCCACCCTTTAAATACGGTTGAAACATGGTTTCTTTAAGTTTTTTCATTTTAGGAATGAATCTATCACTAGACTGACCATTACTATAAATTCTAAAAACATTAGCCTTATTTACTAACCCTTGCCTTACAGTTGGCGTATAACCAATAGAAATTGAATCGCCATAAAGCAATATATTTGGAAGTTTTTTATTCGGATTTACATACTTAAAAGCCTCACCTTTATCAGCAAGTTTTTTCCATGCTTCTCTAGATGTTTCTTCATCGTAATTATTACCAAAAAAATTAATTGAAGCACAAGAAGTAGCACCTATAAAAATAGATGTTGCTCCTAAATACTTTACAAAACTTCTTCTATTCATCTTTATAAAATTTTATAAACTAACAGTTAAAGTGTTAAAAGATTTGGCTTCTAATAAAGTCCTTACTTTTTTATCTTTAATATTAAATTGAAATTCTTGATTTTCTTCAGCACTATTATACGCCAGAATAACAACTTCGTTTTTTACTTTATTGTAAAATACAATGGCATTATCATCATTCCCTTTTGTTGCTAATTTCACAGATCCTGGTGCTACAAAAGCGCTTAAATGTTTCATTAAGTAAAATTCAGGATTGTATGTAATCCCTTTTGTTTTACTATCAATAGAAATCATTGAGTTTTGTTTCCAACCCCATTGGCTTTTTCCTGTTTCATCTAAAACCATATTCCAGTACATATAAGAATTTGCACCATTTTTAAAATAATGTTTCATAAGGTCGAAAGTATGCTCTGCAGATTTCCAATCGTTAGAACCATCACCACATTCTGTTTCTGTTTGCATTAATTGCATTTCTGGATATTCAGCATGTACAGCTTCAATAGCGCCTTTTCCTGCCCATTGAAAACCAACACCTGTTACATATTCTTTTGTGTTTTTATATTCTAAAACATCTTCTACACGCTCAATTTGAGGACGCTCTACAGTACCTAACCAAATTTCAGCATCTAATTTATCTGCTTTAAATTTAGGGCCTAAATAATCTGCGATGAAAACCCCTAAATCTTTAGGATCCCAAACACATGATGGAAAATTTTGAGCCGAATTATATTCATTCTGAACATGCACTGCACTTATATCTATACCTTCTTTATCGTAAGCTTGAACAAATTTTGAAAAGTATAAAGCATAGGCTTCAAAATATTCTGGTTCTGTTATAAAACGAGACACCAATTCTTCTGTATTACTTAATTCTAAAGGCAAATCATTAAATTCAGGGTTTGCTTTACACGCATAATGTTTGCTATGCTTCATCCATGAAGGCGGACACCAAGGCGACGCCCAAACAGCAACATCTGGGTTAATTTTTTGTGCTTCTTTTATATATGGAATTAAACGTTTTTTATCTCTATCAATAGAAAAGTTCTCCATGGCAAAATCACCTTCAGTTTCATTAAAACTATACCAATCTACGGCATAATCATTAGCACCAATAGGCATTCTACATAAGTTAAATTTAGATCCTGTTTCTTGATTAAATAAATCGTTTAAAATTTGTTGTTTCTCTTCTGGAGTTATCATACCTAAAGCATCCCAACCTAACTCATTAAAACAACCACCAAAACCAGTAATTTCTTGTTCTTGTGCTTCTGTATCGATATCAATAACAACATCTGAAGCTATCTCTTCTACGCTTTGATTGTATGTTTTTGTATTCCAAACTGTATCTTCAGTACTGCTAACCCATGCAACAGTTAAACCTTTCTCTTCTTCTTTACAAGATGAAAATACTACTAAAGCTATTAATACAAGTGCTTTTATATTTTTCATTATACTTTACTTATTTTACAGTTAAAACTTCTCTTAAACGAATATCTTTTGATGATGCTCCAATCATAATTCTGAAATCACCAGCTTCTACTAATCTTTTTAAATCTTTATCTAACATAGACAACTCATCTGGGCCTAATTCGAAAGTCACTTTTTGAGATTCTCCAGCCTTTAAGTTGATACGTGTAAAGCCTTTTAATTCTTTTATTGGACGAGATACTGAAGCTAATTCATCACGGATATATAATTGCACAACCTCATCGCCAGCAACAGAACCATTATTTCTAACCGTACAAGTAACCCGTACAGTTTCCGTTGGTGCAATATTATTTTTACTGAATTCTAAATTTGAATATTCAAAAGACGTATAACTTAAACCGTAACCAAAAGGAAATAATGGTTGACCTGTTAAATTGTGATAGTTATCACCTCTACCTGTTGGTTTGTTGTTATAATATAACGGACATTGTGCTTCATCTACGGGGAATGTTATAGGTAAACGTCCTGCAGGATTTTCATCTCCAAAAAGAATATCTGCAAAACCATTTCCTCCATTTTCGCCAGCATACCAAGCCATAATAATACCGTCCACATCATTAATCCAGTTCGCCATGGTAATCGCGCTACCACCAACTAAGACAACTACGGTAGGTTTTCCTGTTTTAGCCACTGCTTTAATAAGTGCTTCTTGGTGACCAGGTAAAGCTAATAACGCACGGTCTCTAAATTCCCCTTCGTGAATTCCTGCAAAAACCACAGCAACATCACTTTTTTCTGCTAAAGCAACTGCATCAGCTATTTCTTGTTCCCATGCATCTTGAACATCGGCATCCCAAACTAATTTGAATTTTGCATTTCCAGCAGATTCGTAGAATTCAATTTTCACATCGTATTCTTTACCTTTTTCAAAAGAAAATTCTTTTAAAATTGTATTGTACGATTGTTTTTGCCAGTTATCAATAATCAATTTACCACCTAAATACATGCGGTAACCATCGTTACCTTCAATACCAACATTAAAAACACCTGTTTTAGTCGCTTTTATTTTTCCTGTCCATCGCACAGAGAACCAATCGTAAGCCAAATCTTCATGAGGTGAAAACAGTGTCCAACCAAAACTTACTTTCTTGTCAATACGTTCCACTTTTGGTGTGCCGCTTAATTTAATATTATCAAAATAATCACCTTTTAAACCTGCTACTTTTTTACCATCTTTAATTGTAGATAAATTAACAGATGCTATGGGCTTGTATTTTACTTCTGTTAATGCAACACCTTTTGCATATTCAATATTTTGTGCTCCAATTTTGTTAGCAACACCATCGTACATAGAAACTAAATCGTTTCCTGGTCCGCTGTAGCCACCTAATCTCACTGTTTTTACATCATGACCAATAAGTGCTACTTTTTTTGTAGATTTTTTAACTGGTAAAACGTCATTAGTATTCTTTAATAACACCATTGATTTTGAAGCCGCTTTTTTAGCTAACTCACGGTGTGATTTATGTCCATTCCATACTGCTGCTTGTTTTGCATCTACATAAGGATCTTCGAATAAACCTAACTCAAACTTAGCTGTCAAGATTCTACTTACCGCTTCATCAATCGCTTTAATATCTACCATACCGTTCTCGTAAGCTTCCCAAAATAATGGGTAGTGGTTATAATTGGTTTGGAACATAACATCTAAGCCAGCTTCAACAGCATCTTCTGTAGCTTCGGCATAATTAGCGGCTGTAAAATGTAGAACATTAGCACCACCTGTAGCACCAGCATCAGAAATAACAAAGCCATTAAAACCCCATTCTTCTTTAAGCTTCGTACGTAATAACCATTCGTTAGATGTACAAGGTGTACCGTCTAATGAATTATAAGATGTCATAACCGAACGAGCACCTGCTTCCTTAAAAACAGCTTTGAACGCTGGAAAATAAATTTCTTCTAGCAAACGCTCATTAAAACTAATTGGGTAGCTATCACGACCACCAGCACCTACATTGGCAACAAAATGTTTAGGTGTTGTAATGACACCAGCATTTTCAAACTGACTGATAAAAGACACACCCATTCTAGAGGTTAAATATGGGTCTTCCCCATAAGTTTCTTCAACACGTCCCCAACGTACATCGCGAGCAATGTTTAAAACAGGAGATAGTATTTGACGAATACCTCTTGTTTTAGTTTCTTTAGTAATAGCACTTGCAACTTCACCAACTAAATCCGTATCCCAAGTAGATGCTAAAGCAATAGCTTGCGGAAAAGTTGTTGCTCCATCACGAGCTAAACCGTGCAGCGCTTCGTTAAAAGGAATGATAGGAATACCTAAACGTGTTTCTTCTAAAAAGTACTTTTGAAGTTCGTTAATCTCTCTAGCCATATTGGCTGCAGTTCCAGTAGAACCATAGTCCATAATCTGCTCGGCTGCGTTATCATTTAATCCTTTTGACGAAATTTGAAATCCGAATATACCATGCTTCAATTTATCTTTCCCAATTTTTAAATCTCCAGGAATCATAAACATTTGCCAGAACTTCTCTTCTAAAGTCATTCTACTCAATAAATCGCTTACACGTTCTGCAACTGGTAATTTCGGGTTTTTATAAGGTGGATCTTTTTTAGCGGAAAACGCTAGCGATACTGTTAAGATTCCTCCTAAACACACTAATACTAAAACCGTTTTGATGTTACTAATTCTCTTCATCTATATTTTAATTAAACTGGTGTTGGTTTTTTTTCAAATCTTCATCAAACGCCGTCATCATCTTTTGTAATTTTTTTACAATTTTCGGATTAGCTGCTGCGACATTTTTACTTTCAGAAATATCATCTCTAAGGTTATATAGCGCTACACAATCCTTTGTAATACGCAATTTCCAATCGCCTTTTCTAACAGCTTGAAGTTCATTTTTTAAATAATAATAAAACCCATCTTTTTCGTGTGGGGATTTTGCTTTTTCTACTCCAGAGAGTAAAGACCAAATATTTTTCCCATCCATAGGTTTATCCGACATTTTAGCCCCTGTTAAATGTGCTATGGTTGGCAACAAATCTATTGTTGATGCAACTTCATTAGAAACAAGTCCTTCTTTTATTTTTCCTTTCCACTGCGCTATCATCGGTACACGCATGCCTCCTTCTAAAGTTTGAGATTTAAAACCTCTCAATGGTAATGCACTTCCGCCTTGCTTATCTTTTAAATCCCAAGGTCCATTATCCGAAGTAAAAACAACCAATGTATTTTCATCTAATCCTAAAGATTTTAAGGTTTCTAAAATAGTTCCCATACTCCAATCTATTTCCTCAACAGCATCACCATATAATCCTCTTGCACTTTTTCCTTTAAACTTAGGAGAAGCATATAAAGGGACATGCGGCATGGTTTGCGCTAAGTATAAAAAGAATGGTTTGTCTTTATTCTCTGTAATAAATTCTACCGCTTTTTCAGTATATCGTTGTGTTATTGACGATTGATCTACAGGATATTCAATAACCTCGTTTTGTTCTAATAAAGGTACGCGTCTCCCTCTCCATTTTACTTGACGAAGACTATCGATAGTCATCCCTTCTCTGAAAACAATATCTTTAGAAACTTTTGATTTTGGATTAACAGACATATCATTACTAAACGGAATGCCATAGTATGAATCGAAACCTTGAGAGGTTGGTAAATATTGTTCTTCATCTCCTAAATGCCATTTCCCTATACAAGCCGTGGCATAACCTTCTGTTTTAAGCATATCGGCAATAGTCATTTCTTTATTTGATAAACCACCTGGTAAATTTGGCCAAAACACATCTGGCACTCCAACTCGTGGTGGATAAGAACCGGTAAGTAAAGCAGCTCTTGATGGTGAACATACAGAAGAAGCTGCGTAAAAATCTGTAAATTTAATACCTTCAGCAGCCATTTTATCTAGGTTTGGCGTTTTAATTAATGGAGAACCAAAAACACCAACATCCTGATACCCTTGATCGTCTGTAAAAAATATAATCACGTTAGGCTTAGGTTGTTTTTCTTGCGCAAATAGACTAAGATTACAACTAATAAATGCTATTATGATACCTATTATAAACTTCATAAATGCTGTGATTTTAACTTCTTATTTTTTATTTAAAAAGCCATCAAACGCATACGCTTTTCCTGCTTCTGTTTTAAATTCTATTTCTTTATCCTTATAAACCAATTTACAAGACTGTCCTTTTTTAGATAGAACACTTACCCTTTTTAATTCTGAATTTCCCCATTCAAACGACAACTCAAAACCACCTCTAGCAACAATACCTTTTACTTCTCCATCGGCTAAAGCATCTGGTAAAGCAGGTAATAATTCTATTTTGTCTAAATGACTTTGTAGTAACATTTCTAAGATACCCGAAGCGCCACCGAAGTTACCATCAATTTGGAATGGTGGATGCGCATCAAAAAGATTGGGATAAGACCCACCTCTTATTTTTCGTTCAGGAATTTCTGCCGGACTTAGTAATACATTCAATAATTTATAAGCGCGGTTGCCATCTTTAAAACGAGACCAGAAATTAACTTTCCAAGCTAAACTCCAACCTGTTCCGTTATCTCCTCGAAATTCTAAAGATTGTTTTGCAGCCTTCATTAATTCTGGAGTCTCTTCATAATTTATTTCACTTCCTGGATATACTGCCCATAAATGCGATACATGTCTGTGATGACTTTCTGGGTTATCTTTATCTTCCAACCATTCTTGTAATTGCCCATATTTACCTATTTGGTTTGGCGCAATTTTAGGAATCATAGCTGTTAATTTTTCAGCGAAAGCTTCATCTGTTTTTAATATTGAAGACGCTTCAACTACACTTTTAAAAAGTGCTCTTATTATTTGATGATCCATAGTTGGCCCAGCCACTAGACCACCAATTTCTGGCGATGTAGATGGTGTACTTATTAGGTAACCCGTTTTTGGATCTTCTACTAAAAAATCGGTATAAAATTGCGCCGATTCTTTCATTAAAGTATAGTTATTCTTTAAAAAAGTTTCATCTTTTGTAAATAAATAGTGTTCCCAAATATGAGAGCAAAGCCACGCACTACCAGATAACCAAAGTCCGTGATTAGAGTGGTTTACCGGTGCAGCACCTCTCCAAATATCAACGTTGTGGTGTACATTCCAACCCTTAGCACCATAATGTTCTTTAGCTACGTTTTTTCCGGTTTCAGAAACATCTTTTATAAAATCGAAAAGCGGTTCGTGACATTCACTAAGGTTTGCAATTTCAACTGGCCAATAATTCATTTCTAAATTAATATTGGTGGTGTAACTACTAAACCATGGTGGTGTTAATTTATCATTCCAAATACCTTGTAATGTTGGCGGTTTAGTTCCGGGACGGCTACTGGCTATCATTAAATAACGGGCATATTGTACGTAAAGTGCAATTAATTGCGGATCGCTTGGGTTTTTCCAGAAGTCGAAAATACGTTTATCGGTGGTGTTTGCCGATTTTCCATTATCACCAAAATCAATATCAAAACGATTATACAGAGATTGATAATCTTTTAGATGTTTCTTTTTTACTTTTTTGTAATTTTCTGAAACAACATCTGCTAAAGTTTTTTGAGTGATTTTTTCAGGGTTTCCCGAAACATCATCATATTTAATATAGTTGGTTGCTGCTGTTAAATATATGGTTGCTTTTGATGCATTCGAAATTTGAAGTTTCCCGTTTACAGTTTCAATAGTACCATTAGTTTTAATGTTTAAAGTAGCAACACCTCTTAGTGCTCCATCTTTAACTTGAACCCTTAAGGTTTGTGTATTTCCAAAGGTTTCTAACGTTTTATCTTCGTGAAGGGCATCTAACCATAAATCGAAATTAAGAGCTTTAGACTTACTCGAAGTTAGATTAATAGCAATAATTTGAGATGGGTAACTAGAAAAGACTTCTCTTTTAAAATCAACGCCATTTACAGAATAAGAAACTTTGCTAATAGCTTCTTCTATGTTTAGTTCCCGTGTGTAATTTTTATAGTTTTCATGGCCTTTAAAAGCAATGTAAATATCACCAAAAGGTTGGTAAGGCTTTTGTTTTAAAGGCGTGCTCATAAACTCTTGCATCGCTAAGTTTTGAGCATCTACTTGTTTGCCATCTGTTAATAATTGGCGAATAGTATCTAAATATTTATAAGCCCCTTTATGTGCATAATCATGTGGTTTTCCTGCCCAAAGTGTTTCTTCGTTAAACTGAATATGTTCTTCGGAAACACCACCAAAAATCATAGCGCCAAGGCTACCATTTCCTATAGGTAAAGCTTCGGTCCATTTTTCAGCAGGAGACTCATAAGATAATTTATGAGCTCCTTGAGCTTGCCCGTGGTTCACGGACAAGCAAAAGCAACTTATTGCAACTACAAATCTTAACATATTTTTAATCTTAATCATTCCAATGTGCATCAATTGCTGCAAGAACTTCAGGGTGATCTGTATCTAAATCTCCTAAAGCAACTCTTTGATTTAAAATTTCATTCTTCAACTCTTTAATAATATCTTGATATTCTGGATCGTAATAACCATTATGAATTTGAAGAGGATCTTTCTCCAAATCAAAGAAATCCCAATACTTTTTTGGTGCATTTTCTTTGGTATAACCATTTACCTTGTATGCATGTCCATAAGAAAATGACAAAGTGTATTGTTTTCCTTTAATTCCAAAGTGACCTGGACGATCTTTGGTATGATCCCAATAACGATAGTATCCGTATTTACGCCAGTCTGAAGATGTGTTTCCTTTTAAATTTTCTCTAAAACTATGTCCTTGCATGTCTTTAGGGTATTCAAGACCTGCATAATCTGCAAATAAGGCAGAGAAATCTACATTTTCTATCAAATCAGAATTACGAGTTCCAGCTGGAATTTCTTTTGGGTAACGAATAACAAAAGGCATATGGATAGACTCTTCATAAATTAAACGTTTATCAAAAAAACCATGTTCTCCTAAAAAATATCCTTGATCTGCAGTATAAATTACAATCGTATTTTCTGCTAAGCCAGATTCTTCTAAATATTTTAATAATTTACCAATGTTATCATCAATAGCTGCTCCACAACGCATAAAATCTTTCACATATTTTTGGTATGTTTTATAACGCGACTCCATTCTATCTAAACCGTCTACATCAAAAGGTAATCCAGGGTATTGCATATATCCAGGCACATTATCAGGATCTTTTGAAGCTACCAAATATCTGGTCTTTAAACTATCAATAGATTGGCCATTAAAAGATCTTCCTGTTGTATCTGGTCCTTCGTCGTAAAATGTAGAAGGCACAGGGATATCAACATCTTTATATAAGTGACTAAAACGTTCAGGGTAATCAAAAGGTTCATGTGTTGCTTTAAAATTACACATAGCCATAAACGGCTTCGATTTATCCCGATTTTCCATCCAGTCAATAGTCAAACCAGTAATAACATCGGTACTATATCCTTCGTATACTTTCCCACCTTCATCATAATCTTTCCAGTTCTCTTTTGTTTTCAAAATTGGGTCCCAATATCTACCTTGTCCTGGCAAAACGCAATAATAATCAAACTCATCTGTAGGCTCTTGCTTCATATGCCATTTACCTAATATAGAAGTTTGATACCCGCCTCTTTGCAAAACACCAGCAATAGTTTTATGACCTGTTGGCAAACCTGCACCTAAAGTTGTTACACCATTTATATGGCTATATTGCCCCGTAAGAACGGTAGCTCTACTTGGTGTACAAAGTGAATTAGACACCAAACAGTTATCTAATACCGCGCCTTCTGTAGCTAAACGTTGAATATTTGGTGTATGTACATAATCTTTTAATATACCGCCATATATACCTAAGGCCTGAGATGTATTATCATCTGCCATAATATACAAGATATTGGGCCTTGTATCTTTTGCTTCTTTTTTAACCTCCGTTTTATTTTTACAACTCGTAAAAACAAAGAGGCATAGTGCAAAAATTCCTAAATAAAATGATCTACTTTTTTCCATTTGGTTTTAATTTTAATTTATGACGTCTAAATTAATATTTATTAATTCATTAGAAGACTTTCCTATTCCTATTTTAAACAATCCTGGTTCTACAACCTGCTTATTTTCTTTAAAATTATAAAAGGCTAAATCTTCTGGTTTAATAGTGAATTTTACTCGAATTGTCTCATTTGGATTTAATGAAACACGTCTAATACCTCTTAGGCTTTTTAAAGGTCTTACTTCTTTACTTTCCAAATCTTTTATATAAAGTTGAACAACTTCTTCTCCCTTAATTTTTCCAACATTAGTAACATCTATACTTACCGATGTTGACCCATTAGTCTTTATTTTTTTATTCTTTAATTTTATATTTTCATAATTAAACTGAGCGTAACTTAATCCAAAACCAAAAGGATATAATGCTTCACCTTCAAAATATCTATACGTTCGGCCTTTCATACTATAATTTACGAAGGGAGACAACTCTTTTATTGATTTGTAAAATGTTATTGGTAATCTACCAGACGGATTGTAATCTCCAAAAAGTACATCAGCAATCGCATTACCGCCAAGTTCTCCAGGATACCAAGCTTCTACAATAGCTGATAAATTATCATTCTCCCAGTTTACGGCTAAAGCACTACCGTTAAGCAATACTAAAACAACAGGTGTTCCTGTTTCGTGTAATGCTTTTAATAACTCCTTTTGTACTTCTGGTAATTGAATATCCGTTTTATCACCACCTTTGAAACCTTTAGAATTTACTGGCATCTGCTCACCTTCTACACCTGGAGAAATTCCTCCTACAAAAACAACAACTTCAGATTTTTTAGCTAATTCAATCGCTTTTTCAAAAGAAGTTTTCCCTGGTGTAGTCCACAATAATTTTAATTTAGCAGGGTAACCTTCATGTAAATATTTAATTGAAATTTGGTACGTTTTTCCTTTTTCTAAATGAATTCTCTCTTTTACAACTCTACGTTTTAAGTCTTTAGTATTATCAACTATTATTTTTCCATCAATAGCTAATGTATAGCCTTTATTACTTTGAAGTCCTAATTGATAATCTCCTGAAACGTCTACTTTAAGAGTTCCTGTGTATAAAACTCCAAATTTAATCTCGTTTAAACCATTTACTGGGTTTGAATTCCAGTTAGAATTCACCCCATGTTCAACTCTCGTAACTAAAGGCGTTCCTAAAAAATCATGATTATTATAATACTTAGCTTGAAGTCCGTTTTCAGTTTCGAAACTCAAAAACTCATTAGGAATTAAAGACATTGCCGGCTCTTTAGAAATTAATTCAGTGCCTGCTTCATAATAAATTTCTGTATCTTTAGATACTTTATTTTTCACCCCTTCTAAAGGTGTGAAGTATTGAGACGGAAACCCATTATAGTTTCCTAAAAGCACTTCTAAATCATTGGCATTAGGACCAATAACAGCAATAGATTTTACATCTTTCTTTAATGGTAAAGTATTATTCTTGTTCTTTAATAAAACAATAGATTTCTGAGCTGTTTCTAAAGCTAAAGCTCTGTGTTTTTCAGAACTTACTACACTCATAGGAATACTTGCGTACGGTACCATCTCTTCAGGGTCGAACATTCCTAATTTAAAACGAGCTTTTAGTACTCTTTTTAAAGAGATGTCTATTTCGTCTTCGGTTATATCTTTTTTAGCTACAGCACTTATTAAATACTCGTAACGCGAACCACAGTTTAAATCTGTTCCGGCTAAAACTGCCACTGCTGCAGCGGCTTCTTTAGAATCTACGTAGTTATGATAATCGTGAATATCTCTAATCGCATTACAATCTGAAACAACATAACCTTTGAAACCCCAATCTTTACGTAAAATATCATCTAATAATTGATGACTTGCGCAACATGGTTTCCCCATATATCTGTTATAAGCGGCCATGATAGAATAAGCTTTCCCTTCTACAATAGTCGCTTCAAACGCCGGTAAATAAGTATCATATAAATCACGTTCTGTAGTTGTGGCATCAAAAAAATGTCTTTCAGGTTCAGGACCGCTATGTACTGCAAAATGCTTTGGAGTTGCAACTAGTTTCAAATATTTTGGATCATTACCTTGCATACCTTTTACAAAATTAACACCCATACGAGAGGTTAAATAAGGATCTTCACCATAAGTTTCTTGTCCGCGTCCCCAACGTGGATCACGAAAAATATTTACGTTTGGTGTCCAGTAAGTTAACCCTTCATACCTTTTAAATGAGTTATTTCTTAAAGCTTCATGGTGTTTAGCACGCGCTTCATCTGAAATTACTACGGCATCATTGTAAATTAAATCGGTATCAAAAGTTGCGGCTAAACCAATAGCCTGAGGGAAAACCGTGGCTTTACCAGCACGTGCTACACCGTGTAAACACTCATTCCAATATTCATGTGCTGGTACTTTTAATCTTGGAATAGCAGGAGCATCATTCATCATTTGTGCTACTTTCTCCTCTAAAGTCATTCTAGAAACTAAGTCGTCTACACGCTCATCAAAAGATAATGATGTCTCTAAATATGGCATGCTTTCTTGAGCTATACCAAAACAGCAATGAAATATTAATATCCAAAACAGATAGATTTTGCACATAATTTTTATTTAAATTTTGCCTTTAAAACTACTGGATAACTATCGCCATTAACCGCAGGCATATTAATAGCTAAACCATTATTGGTTTGCTTAAAAGTTACTTTTCTACCGTCGTATAGTTGCGTTAAATTTTTTAAGCTGCCAGGACTTAATTTACTTGATTTTACAAATGAAGGAATTATGAATTCACCGCCTTTTGGATTCATTACTATAATATAGAAATCGTCTCCTTTGGTTGTGTAACGCACTTCATCATGATAAAATGCAGGTGTTGCTGTTGTACGTTGGTTAAAATGCTCGCCGTGTTTTTGAGATTCTGTAGCATTACGTAATTCTCCTTCAACAGTTTCAACATCTTCACCTCGAACACTTTTACCATCGCCATAAACAGTCCATGGTCTAGTACCATAAATAGCTTCGCCATTAATTTTAAGCCAATCGCCAACAATTTTTACACTCTTTTTAATTTCATGCGGAATGGTGCCATCAGGATTTAGTTCCATACTTAAAAGCAAATTTCCGTTTTTACTAACGGCTTCAATTAGCATTTCTAAAATTGTACGGGCATTATGAGTTAGGTGATGATCTTTTTTATAAAACCAATCGGTAAACGTAATTTCCGATTGCCAAGGGTATTCTCTTAAGGTATTACTACCGCCAGATTCTACTTCATTAACGGTTCCTTTTGCTTGTCTTTTTAAAAGCATTACAGCATCTATTTTGCCATTTTCTTTTAAGCTATTATTGTAAAGTTTACGAGTAACTTCTTTACCGTAATCACCATACGTAAAGTTAAAGCCATCATTATATAATAGATCTGGTTTGTAATTTGTAACTAGTTCAATATGGCGCTTTAACCAGTTTTTCTTAATATCTTCAATAATTTCTGGTGTACGATCTTCTGGTGCTGGACCATATAAATTTTTAGGATCTAAACCTTCCCACCAAAGTCCTTTACCATCTACTTTAGCTAAACGAGCATCATAAGGCACACCTGCATATTTACCTTCTTTATCTGCTCCAAAAGCCGGTTTCCACCAGTTAAGAAAACGGTCGTCATGGCTAGTAACGCCGAATTTTAAACCTGCGTTACGTGTAGCCTTTTCAAACTCGCCAATAATATCTTTTTTAGGACCTACATTTACAGAATTCCATTCGTGATATGTAGAATTAAACAAATCGAAATGGTCATGATGGTTTGCTAAAGCAACAATATATTTAGCTCCATTTTCTTTTGAAAAATCAATTAATTCTTGAGCGTCAAATTTTTCAGCTTTCCACTCATTTATAACATCTTTAAAACCAAATTCTGAAGGATGACCGTAAGTCTGTAAATGATATGAATTTGCCATTTTCCCAAACTTCTGTTTACCTACATCTTGCATATACATGTGTCGAGCGTACCAGCCACCACCTTGCTCCGGAACACTTTGTGGCCCCCAATGAAACCAAATACCAAACTTAGCATCTCGAAACCATTCTGGACACTCATATTGAGATGCAAGCTCATCCCAAGATAATTCTTGTTCCTGAGCTGTAGCAAAATTGATATTTAAAAGCATTAATAAACCCACAAAAAAAGAGTTGAATACAACTGTTTTTTGAAGGTTATTTTTAAATAAATAACTTAAATTCATTATTTTTTAAAATTATAATCTTCTGGATGATCAAAAAGTCCAAATTCTTTTTTAGTTAAATCAGCAAGATCACCTGTTTCTTTTATTAATTTTTCTAACTCTAATGTTAAATCTTCTTTTACATTATTATAGTTTTCATCTTCAATTAGATTAATTAATTCCCAAGGGTCATTTTTAACACTAAATAATTGATAAGTGTAGGTGTCATTTTTTGAACTTACTATTAATTTAAATTCCCCTTTACGGACTGCTCTGTGCCCACCATGATTATTTATATTTGGTTTAAAAGCTTCACCTGGCCAAGAGTTATAAGCATAAAGCATACTCGTTCTAACTTCTTTAGCATCACCTTCTATAACAGGTGTTAAATCTTCTGTTTGCACAGATTCAGGAATTTCTAAACCTGTTAAACCACATAATGTTGGAAAAACATCATGTAAGTAAGCCAATGCAGCTGTCTTTTTGTTTTTAGGAATATTTGGCCCAACAAATACTAATGGTACACTAACACTATGCTCATATACATTTTGCTTTCCTAATAAACCATGTTGCCCTAAAGCAAGCCCATTGTCTCCAGCCAATACAATGATTGTATTATCTGCTTTACCTGAGTCTTTTAAAGCTTTTAAAACACGTCCAATTTGAGCATCGGTAGCAGTAATCATTCCATAATAATCTGAAATTTCTTTTTGAATAGCCTCAGGAGTTCTAGGGAATGGTAACAATACTTCATCTCTAATTCTTTCATCAGCAATTTCAAAAGGATGTTGAGACATAAAATTTTCTGGCAACGCCATGTCTTCATTTGGATACATATCCTTAAATTTTTGTGGCGGTGTACGTGGATCATGGGGTGCTGTAAAAGCAACATACATTAAAAATGGATCTTCTTTTTTATAATCATTTAAAAAACCTACTGCAGCATCACCAAAAACTTCACTACTAAATTTTTCTGTGTCTTTATAAGGTGCAGACCATCCTGTTTCTGGAGTATAATCTTTCACTTTAGTTCCGTAATGTGTTGTCATTCCTCCTAAAAAGGCAGATTTCACATAGTCGAATCCGCGTTCTACCCAAGGCTCGCCATTATGCTGTTTTCCTGTAGCAAAAGTTTTATAACCATTGGCTTTAAAATATTCTGGAAAAGTTAGTTTATCGCTTTGTCCTTTTTCTTCCTTCGGAAAAGCAAATTGTGCATAAACATTGGGTTCAATATTAAAATAATGACGACCTGTCATTAACATAGCTCTACTTGGTGAACAAACAGCAGCAGTTGTTGCTCCTAAAATGTATGAATTTGTAAATGATGTTCCATTATCAACCAATTGATCCATATTGGGTGTTTGAACATTGTACTTATCCATTGCACCTATTGTACCTCCTCTTTGATCGTCTGTAAATAAGAAAAGTATGTTTGGCTTTTTAGTCTCTTCTTTAACAACTTCTTTATTCTCTTCTTTTTCTTTACACGCATTAACACATACAAAAAGTATTAAAACTAATATTTTGATTAGATATTTGATATTGCTCATTCTTGAACCTTTATTTATTAATAATATGAATTTTAAATTCTATTTTATTCCCAAATGTCAGGCTTGGGAGCTTCTAATTTTTGACCTATAAAAACATCTTTTTTACGATCTGAAGGTGTCACTTTTAATTCTTTAATTTCTCCGCTAACTATCTTTCCTTCAACTAGAGTATTCCTTTTAGCATAAAGTTTAAACTCGCCACTCCATGCTTCAGGAAAAGCTGGTAAAAGCACTATTTTACCTTCAACATTTTGTAAAATCATACGTTGTAATGCTGTAGCCGCTACTGATGAATGTTGTACATCTGGCGTTCCGTCGTGAGTAGACATAAAAAACCCAGGATAACGTTGCTCTGGAACTGGGCGATGTAGTGCCCAAACGACTTCTTTTTGAACAGAATCTGTTAAGCCAACCATTGCAGCCATAATAGCTTCTGGATGCCAGCCACCACGAATGTAACCTGGTGCCCATTTTGGATTTTCTCCGCCAACATCATTTACTAAAGTTGTTCTGTTTTTATAAGTGTCTTGCGCCATTTTTAAATCGGGCAAACCAACACCGTATAAATGATATGGAAAAACCGAATACAATTCTGCTACTTCCACATTTGCTTTTTTAGATTTTATAACTTCAGCGTTAGCTAAAATTTTAGTACCATTTTTAACTCTTGTTGGAATATCTGGAACACGAGACAATAATGCTTTCCAATAAGTTCTATCTGCTTTAGTAGTTAAATCTTCAGGTAATTTAAGTAAACTATTCAACACAGATCGTAGGCCTGCAATAAAAGGCATTGGATTATCTGCATCACGAAATGATTCTAAAACATGAACATCTGGGAAGTATAATTTCCCGTCTTTATGTGGCCAATGTAAATCGAAAAACTTTACAATTTCTGAAGCAAAAGGGATAAACTCTTCTTTTGCAAAAGTTTCATCTTGTGTATAATCAAAACGTTCTGATAAATACCAAGCTACTTCCAAACCTGCATTCCAGTGCGTTCTATGCCATTGAGATTGTTGTTGTCCTGGTTCTAAACCTGTTCTGTCTATTCCATATACACCCGGAGCAATAACTCCCCAAAGTGTTGTTGATTCTCTAATTACCGTACCTTCATGACCAAAAACGGTATTTGAATGTTCTTTCATCAAATCAAAACCTCTCATGTATAGGTTGATAAAAGAATTGGCATATTTAAATTGCCCAGCGGCGTTCATGGAATAAAAGGGTAAGCGCACATTTTGATGCAACATCAAGTTACCCCAAGAACGATGGTCTTTATCTTTAAAATGTTTTATGCCTGTATGGTTTCTTTGTAAAACTTCGTTTAAATCGGGAGCAAACATAGAGCCATTCCAAATTATAGGGAATTCACCTTCGCCAGCCATAGCATTTAAATACATGGTGTAAGCGTAACCTGCACTTGTTTGTTTTGCTTCTTTAAAACCGCTTAAATGAATGTAACTACTTTTCCAGAAATTGTTCCACCAAGTGGTGTGGGCTTGCCAATTGGCTTTTAAGTTTTCCTTTTTAGAAGAAGATTCTTTTATTTCAGCTAACCATTTATCAGCAGTTTCAGTACGTTTGTTAAGCGTGTAAATTTTTAAATGATTACACTTTCTTTCTTTTGACGACATTGTCGTACTAGAAGTGTTCGTCATTTTATCACCAACTACCATAGCACCAAAAGTTCGATTCTCTAAAACATCATCTAAATTTTCTGGCCTCGTAATTTCTAATGCTTTTATAGTCCAATCGAAAGCTTTTGTATTAGCATTTCTATGATACCAAGTAATTGCTTTTTTATTATCTGCAACAATAACATCAGCAGATTCGGTTATTCCACCAGGAATTCCTTTAAGATTAGTTTCTTTAATAATTTGAGCTTCATCTCTCCAATCATGAAGTTTTACATTCAATTTAAATTTTGAATCTGCATTGTTTTCAATATGAATGATTTCACTATTTTTATCAATCCAAATTTTAGATTTAAAACCATCATTGCCTTCTAAATAGATAACACCTTCGCTTAAAACAAGTTCTTGTTTAAAGTTGTTTTCAAAAGGGTTTGGAGACACTTCAACTTCTACATCTCCTAATTTTAAAAGTCGGTGCGCTTCAGACCAAGCATCAATATGTCTAACAGAAATCCAAATATGTCCGTTTTCTAAAACAGAAACTAAAGCGCCAGTTGTTCCATTTCCCAGAGGCATGGCATCTGAAGCTATTTTACTTTTCTCTGTCCAAGAAACATTATATTCATCTACAGATATACTTTGACTATATAATTTGATTGATACCAAACATAGACAGATTAATATAGATGTGATTTTAAATTTCATATTTAGGTGTCTTTTTTGGTTATTGCTAAATACCGAGGTATATGTATTACTTCGCTTCCTTTTTTAATATTTCACCTACCTGCTTTAAAATCTTTACAGACTTTTGCGGTACCTCTCCATTACCATTAGGACCAATATTTAGTAACAAATTGCCTCCTTTGCCATTAATATCTTTTAATTTTGCATATACTACTTCTGGGGTTTTCCAATCGGTATCTTTAATTTTATATCCCCAAGAATCATTTAAAGTATAACAAGCTTCCCAATAATAATCCACTTTATCTTCTAAATGAAACTGCTCTGGTGTTCCAAAATCTTTTTTAAATATTTTTCTTTTAGCAACTCTGTTATTTATGATAATACTAGGTTTTAATTCTCTAATGTATTGGTACAAATCTTTACCATCTTCTAGAGTCCACCAGTCTACCCAATCCGCATCGAACCAAATAATTTCACTGTCGTACTTTTCGATAAGCTCTTTAATTTGGTTTTTCATGTAATTAACATATTCGGCTTTTCTGCCTTCTTTCATGCTAATTTGTCCCCAATTATGCTTTTTAGTTTTTTCGTTAATTGTTACAACCTGACTTGGGTGATGCCAATCGATAATGCTATAATATGTTCCGAAATGAAGACCTTCTTTTTTACAGGCATCAGATAATTCTTTTATAAAATCACGCCCTTTCATTGGAGATGATGCGATGTCAAAATCGGTGTATTCAGAATCCCATAAACAAAAACCTTCGTGATGTTTGGTTGTTATTACCAAATATTTCATGCCTGCTTTTTTCGCTAATTTCACTATTTTTTTCGCGTTGAAATCTTTGGGATCCCATGTGTTTATTAATTTAGCGTATTCATCTGTAGGAATATCCTGATTACTTTGTATCCATTCAGCATATCGCCCTTCTTCATTGCCTTTGTATATCCCTCCTAATTGACTGTAAAGCCCAAAATGAATAAACATCCCATATTTTGCATCATTAAACCATTGCATTCTTTTTTTAAAGTTAGTCTCTGGTTCTTCTATGTAATTTACATCTTGCTGAGCAATTGTTGGGGTAATCATTAATAAGAACAGTAATAGAGTTATATATCTATCTTTCATAGGGGTTACTGCTTTTATTAGTGTATATTTTTAGCGCTTAAATAGCGTTGCAAATTTTCTTCATTCAAAGCATCGCTATCACCATACTTTGTTCTCATTTTCTCAAGTTGCTTGTGCATATCTTCCTTCACAGAAGCATATTCAGTGTCTTCATAAACATTATGCATTTCTGTTGGATCTTTTTTTAAATCATACAGTTCCCATTTATCAATATCATAATAAAAATGAATCAACTTATAACGATCTGTTCTTACTCCATAATGACGCTTTACTTTGTGTTCCGCAGGATACTCATAGAATGTGTAATAAATAGCATCTCGCCATTCACTAGCTTCACCATTTACTAATTGTCTCAACGATTCTCCTTGTATGCTTTTATCAATATCTACACCTGCGTAATCTAAAAATGTTGGAGCAAAATCAATATTTTGTACTAACTCATCAATTACTGTTCCCGCTTTTATTTCTTTCGGGTATTTCATTAAAATAGGTGTTCTAAAAGACTCTTCATACATAAAGCGTTTATCGAACCAACCGTGTTCTCCTAGATAAAACCCTTGATCTGATGTGTAAACAACAATTGTATTTTCTTCTAAACCGTTCTCTTTTAAATAATCCAAAACTTGACCAACACCGTCATCCACAGATTGTATTGTTCTAAGGTAGTCGTGCATGTATCGGTTATATTTCCAAACAGCTAAATCTTTCCCTTCAAGGTTTTTAGATTTAAAATCGGCAATAATAGGATCGTAATAAGCATCCCAAGCGACTTTTTGCTCATTGGTCATTCTATCGTACCTCTTTTGAAACATACTTCTATATTTCGTTTTAAGCTCGCCTTCCTTATCAAGCATTTTTAAATCGTAAACCAAATCCATGTCTTTATAGATACTCATTTCTTGTCCAGCTGCTGCAGGTCTGTCTTCATAATCATCAAAGAAATTTGCAGGCGGATCGAATGTTATACTATCCATTAAAGTCAAGTACTTTTCTTCTGGCATCCATGTTCTATGCGGTGCTTTTTGATGATACATTAACAAAAATGGCTTGTCTTTTTCGCGCTTAGTATCTAACCAATCTAAAGCGATATCTGTAGTTACATGGGTAATGTAACCTGGATATGTTTTCTTAACACCATTCTCTATAAAATCTGGCGAGTAGTATTGCCCTTGACCAGGAAGTACATTAGAATAATCGAAGCCTTGTGGTAAACCATCTAAATGAATTTTGCCTACTAAGGCTGTTTCATATCCGTTTTTTTGCAATGCTTTAGCGAAGTTATCTTGATCCCAATTAAAAGGACGAATATTATCTACTTTACCATTTTTAAAACTATGTTTACCAGTAAGAATTGCTGCTCTACTTGGTGCGCAAATTGAATTATTTACAAAACCTTTATTAAAAATAGCACCTTCTTTAGCAATTCTATCAATATTCGGCGTGTTGTTTAATCCATGACCGTAAGCACTAATAGCTTGGTAGGCATGGTCATCACTCATTATAAAAACAATATTTGGTTTTTGAGGAGTTTCAACTTCAACTTTAGCTTCATCTTTACAGCTAAAGCATAACATGAAAACCGATAAAACTACCAAGTAGGAATTATTCAGTTTTGTTGTATTTAGAATGTATTTTGCCATTTTTATCAATTGAATTGTTAATGTTTGTTATTCTATGAGATATTTATTTCTTTCCAATTTTGTGTCCCCAAACAGCAAAGAACAAAATAAGAGCGTAACAAGGAATTAAGATCCAATAACTACTTGTTGCAGCGCTTGAAGTTGCTTGTACTTGGTCTATACCACTTAATATTAGTTCGTTTTTATTAGCATCTACAATTCTTCCGTATAGTGGTGGAATAATTGCACCACCTGAAATTGCCATAATTAATAAGGCAGAAGCGGTTTTTGTAAATTTCCCTAAACCTTCCAATGTTAAAGGCCAAATAGCTGGCCAAACTAAGGCATTTGCAATACCTAAAGCGGCTACAAACAGAATAGAAGTGAAACCTGTAGTGAATAAAATACATAAACTAAATACAATACCAAGTATTGCACTTGCTATTAAAGCTGTTTTTTGTTTAACGTATTTTGGAATTAAAAACACACCTAATGCATAAGTTGCTACCATGGCCATAAGGGTGTATGTTGTAAAATACTTAGCTTCTTCTCCTGTAAAGCCTAATGAGATTCCGTAAGATATAATAGTATCTCCAGCAATTACTTCTGCGCCTACATATACAAATAAGGCTAAAACACCTAACCATAAATGTGGGAATTGAAAGATACTAGTTTTAGTGCTTTTACCTTCTATTGTACCCTCTGAGTCTTCTGCTTCAACATCTGGTAATGGAGCCATTCTAATTAAAACACCCAATACAAAAAGAACGATAGCCATAATTAAATAAGGCATAAATACGCTATCGGCCATAGTATCTAAAAGTACATTTTTCTCTTCTAAAGAAACGCTTCCTAATTTATCCTTAACTTCATCTATACCCGATAGTAATAATGCACCAAAAATCAAAGATCCTAAAGCTCCTGCAGTTTTGTTTGCTATTCCCATAATAGCAATACGTTTCGCTCCACTTTCCATTGGGCCTAAAATTGTGATGTATGGGTTGGCAGCTGTTTGTAAAAGCGTCATACCAACACCTTGAATAAAAATACCTGTTAAAAATACCCAGTAAGTTCTAGCTTCGGCTGCAGGTATAAAAAGTAAAGCACCTATACCCATAATAATTAAGCCCAAAGACATACCTTTTTTATAACCTATCTTATTTAATATATAAGATGCTGGCAATGCCATTAAAACGAAAGAGATGTAAGATGCAGAAGCGACTAAATAAGATTGCGCATCTGTTAATTCGTTTATGGTTTTCATGAAAGGAATTAACGCCCCGTTGATCCAGGTAACGAATCCAAAAATGAAAAACAAACTCGCTATAATAACGATTGGAACTAGATTACTTTTTTTTGGTGATTGCATATTTTTTTTGATTTTTATTATTAAATCTGAATAAATAAAAAAAAATACAAAAAATCTAATGGTTGGTTCCCATTCTAATTCTTTAGTCGATTAATTGTTTTTTTGAATTTTGCAGATAGTTTTAATTGTTGACTAAATTAGATGTTATAATGTATTGAAACAAATACTAAGTTAGTAGAAAACTATTTTATTCTTTTAAGAAAAGGGAGGACGTTATGAGGATCCTCCCTTAGACTTAAAATAAAACAAAACTAAACTTCAAATAAACTTACCATAAAGTAACTGACTTTAAAGAAAACCAAGAAATTAGTTCGACGAATAACAATTCTAAAAAGGCGTTGGTTAAAAACATTTTAAATTAATGTTATTTTATCTCTCGTAAGTGATGTAGGCAGAAACTAACCAATGGTTAGTCTTATCTTTTTCCGCTTTTGTAGCGGGAATACTTATAGTTAAATTTTGCTCACCAAGTTTTAAATCGCCTAACTCTGCAACATAAGGTGTCACTTTAGAGCCTGGACACCAGTTAGATCTAGATAAATCTGAAGAAGCAAGACGTTCTTCTATTTCTTTAATTTTGTAGGTTTTTGCTTTTCGGTCCCTATAATAGGTTGAGTCTTTTCGTAACCAAACACCAGAAGTAGGGTTAAAACGTCTAAACGAAGCACAATCATCTCTCCAAGGAATTGTATCGATTACCGTTTTCTCATTAAATAAAACGCTGTTCTTTATTTTTATAAATTCATCGCCACCACTATGCCCACCATGACCTGTAGTTATATAATGAAGTTTTGCGTTTTTTATATTTTTATCTAAGTTGAAAGTATATTCTAGAGGTCCTTCAGCAAAAAAATAAGGTAAAGCTTGACCTTTAACATAGCTCACCACATTTATTAACGGTATTACGTTTCGCTGCGTTTTTGGTCTACCAGAATAACTAAGACTCAAATCTATTTTATAACCTACTTTGGTCCAAGTATCAATCCAAACACCTACATAGAAAGTATCGCTAACAATACTTTCTAAATCTGATATATCTTCATTCCAAACCACTTCCTTTTCCCATTTTGGTACATAAACAGGTTTTCTATGTTTAACCTTATCGTTACTATAATGTCCAACACCAAAAGGCGTCATAAACCTTAATAATTCAACAACAGGTTTATAATTTTCGGTTGCTTTAACTCCTCCATGTTTTTCATTAACATAAGAATCCTTAGGAAATTCCGCTTTAGCCTCTGCTATATTTAAAAATGAAATATCATCTGGATTTGTAATTACAAAGCAAGAACCCGATTTGTCCCATTTATCACCATTAGAACGTAGCGATAATTTAATATTAACGTCTGTTCCTTTTTTAAATTTTGGAACGGTAACTTTCTTTAAAATAACTCGACCACCTTGCAGTCTAATAATTTCAGGGTCATCAACCGTTGTCTTTCCATAATTTATTATTTGATCTTTAAATATTACTTTTTCTATTTTGTTTTGCGAAAAAGAAATTGAAACACTTATTAGAAGAATGAATAAAACTATTGACCTGACTTTCATTTTAAATTGATTTTTAATTTAGAACCTTTTATTAAATCTGAATGGTTTATAAAGTAGCTTTTATGCGTTTTACCATCGAGTTGAATATTATTTATAACACCATTCTTAATCCCTTCTTTTTCAATAACCAAGGTTTCCCCTTTATAGTAATTAGAATCTAATGTAATAGTGATTTTATCGAAAACAGGTGTAGATATCGTGTAAATAGGCTCTCCTGGAGATACTGGGTAAATCCCCATCATACTATAAATTAACCAGGCAGACATAGTACCTGTATCATCATTTCCAGGGAGGCCAGCGGGTTTGTTTTGGAAATATTTTTCCATTAATTCATTTACCATTTTCTGAGTACGCCATTCTTCCCCTTTAACATAATTAAACAAATAAGGATAGGCTATATCTGGTTCATTTGCCATATCGAATTGGTTTGTGCTAAATACTTTTTGAAGCTGATTACTAAATGCTTTTTGTCCGCCCATTAATTTCATTAATCCTTTTATATCATGCGAAACCATAAACGCATATTGCCAAGCATTTCCTTCTATAAAACCAATATTTTTAGTAAAATTTGCTCCAGCTAAAGGGTCGAAAGGTTCATACCAAGAACCATCTGCATTTCGCGGACGTAAAAGTTTTAGGTTCTTATCAAATAAAGATCGGTAAGAAATAGAACGTTTAGAGAACCGTTTATAATCTTCTTTTTTACCCAATGATTTTGCTAGTAACGCTATAGAAAAATCTGTAGCATTATATTCTTGAGTTGTAGATACAGAACCAATTTGTTGGCTTGTTAAATAACCTTTTTCTATATAAGGTTTAATACCAGGGCGCAACGGATTATTTTCTAAAGCATCGGCACTTTTCACCATCGCTTCGTATGCTTTTTCAACATCAAAATCGGTGATGCCTTTTAAATAGGTATCGGTTAGAATTATACCTGCAGGATCACCAACCATTGTTGTGGTTTCAGTAGCATTTAGTTCCCATTTTGGAAGCCAACCACTTTCGTCATAAATATCAAGCATACTTTTAACCATATCCGATTGTTGCTTCGGATACACCAAAGACATCAACGCATGCAGGTTTCTATACGTATCCCAAAAAGAAAACACAGTAAAACGCGTATTCTCAGTTTTTAATGTTTCGCGAGTTGACATTTTCGGATATTCACCATTAAAATCGTTAAGAATATTAGGATGAATTAAGGTGTGATATAATGCTGTATAAAATATGGTTTTATCATCTAGAGTACCACCTTCTACTTTAATTTTAGATAGCTGCTTTTCCCAATTAGACTCACTTTGTTTCTGTAAATCTTCAAAAGTAAATTCTTGCGTTTCCTTTTCTAAATTCTCTCTGGCATTCTCTATACTTACGTACGATACGCCTATTTTCACTTCTACTTGTGTGGGTTTATCAAAATTGTAACTAAAATAACTTCCAATACTATCACCTAAAACTTCCTTACGGTAGCCTTCCATTATTCTTGGTTTCCCATTATAAGGCATCCATTCTGCTTCGGCTCCTTTATATTTACGCGGTGTTTTCCAAACGCCAAAAGATTCTGCAGGTTTACTAAATTTTGCAACAAAATAAACAGGATAAGCTTCCTCTGGTTTATAATAACAAAACGATCCTACAGTTCTAATACCTTCAACTTCTGTTGGTGATACAATTTTAATGGCCGCGCCTTCTTCATTGGTTAACCCTAATCCAAGATTCAATAATATATTCGATTTACCTTTAGGAAATGTATATCTAGAGATACCTGTTCTAGTGGTAGCCGTTGTTTCTACTTTAATTTTATACCTAGTTAAAACATTAGAATAGTAACCAGCTTTGGCTATTTCGTTTGTATATGCACTCCCGTATTTTAAATAATTTGTTTCTAGTTCACCAGTAGTTGGCATCAATAAAATAACACCCAAATCTGGACAACCCACTCCACTTAAATTAACATGAGAATATCCTGTTAAAAATGTGTTCTCATTTACGTAGGGATTAGACAACCATCTGCTATCTTTTTCTAAAGTGTTTTGTTTTCCCGCAACATTAAAAGGCGATACACTTACCATACCTCTTGGCGCAATAGCTCCAGGATTTGTAGCACCAAAATTTGATGTTCCTATAAACGGATTAACAAATTTTGTAAACTCTTGTGCTTCTAAAATAAAAACATTGATTAAAATCGATATTATAAGAAGTTTGTTTTTCATAAGAAATTAATGTTATCAGTATTTTTGGATAAGTTTACTTTTAAATATCTTCTTGATTCCCAATTACCAAAAATAAAAAAACCTCTCAATTCCATTTCATCATTGGAAGTAAAAGGTCTTTTAATTTCTATGTATTTAATCTTTCCAAGTCATCTTAAAGTCTGGCTTTTCCATTCTATTCCCATTCTCACCATCACAAATGGCAAAATTAAAACCACCACGTAAACTATAACCACCGTATTCACCTTGCTTATTTACCGCAATAAAACCAACCTGAAGATAAGGCATGTCTTTATGGTTTTTGTGCTTATTGTAAATACGCTCTACAATAATTTTACAAGCTTCGTTTGGCGATTTTCCTTGGCGCATTAATTCTACAACCATAGCGCTCCCTGCTGTTCTAATTACAGCTTCTCCCAAACCTGTAGCTGCTGCTCCACCAACCTCATTATCTAAAAACAAACCTGCACCAATTATGGGAGAATCGCCAACGCGACCATGCATTTTCCATGCTGCGCCACTCGTTGTACAACCTCCAGATAAATTACCATCGGCATCAATAATTAGCATACTTATGGTATCGTGATTCTCTATATTTATTACGGGTTGGTATTTAGATTTCTCTAACCAGTTTTTCCAAGCTTTTTCAGATTCGGCCGTCAATAAATTTTCCTTTTTAAAACCTTGAGCTAATGCAAAATCTTGAGCGCCTTTACCGGTAAGCATAACATGCGGTGTTTCTTCTAGAACTTTTCTAGCCACCGAAATAGGATGTTTTATGTCTTGCAAAAAAGATACCGATCCACAATCGCTATTTTGATCCATAATACAAGCATCTAGCGTTACTTTGCCTTCTCTATCAGGAAGACCTCCATAACCAACGCTTCTTACTTTTGGATCTGCTTCAGATATTTTTAAACCTGTTTCAATCGCAGAGATTCCAGAATCACCTATTTTCAAAGCATTCCAAGCAGCTTCATTTGCTGCCAAACCATGGTTCCAAGTAGAAATTATTACTGGTTTTTTAACCGGCTTTAATGGTATTGTTTTATTTGCTGAAATAGCTTCGGCTGCTTGAGCCCCACAAGCACTAAATGCGCTAAGAGCAACAGAACCTAATGCTGCCTTTTTTATAAATTTTCTTCTACTTGACATAAAATGATAATCGTTAATTAAACACTTTTGATGATGGAGCCATTAGGAATTGATTGTCCTTATTTGGCTCACTTCCCATAACAAAAACTAAGTTACCACCTTCCATAATATTTTTGTGAGTAATATAACTTTGATTTATGGATTTCCCGTTAAGTGTTATAGATTGAATATATTTATTAGTCTCACTATTATTGTTAGCCGAAACTGTAAATATGTTTCCATTCTCTAAATGAATTGTCGCCTTATCAAATAATGGCGATCCAAAACTATAAACACCTTGAGCTGGGTTTACTGGATAAAAACCTAAACTACTAAAGATGTACCAGGATGACATTTGTCCGCAATCTTCATTTCCACAATGTCCATTAGGTGCATTTTTATACTGTGTTTGTAAAATTTCTCTAACTTTTTCTTGTGTTTTCCATGGCTTGCCAATGTAGTTGTATAAATACCCAACATGGTGGCTTGGTTCGTTTCCGTGTGCATATTGGCCAATCATTCCTGTGCTAAATATAGGTAGTTTATCTTCAGCTAAAGGATAATAAGAAAACATAGAATCTAATTTTTTCTCAAAAGCTTTTTCTCTTCCTATAGTATCAATTAATGTTTCTATATCCTGTGGCACCGACCAAACGTATTGCCAAGCATTACTTTCGCAAAAATAAGGTGTGTATTCCTTTGGAATAAAATGTTCAATAAATTTATCGTTTTTATATTTTGGCCGCATAAATGTACTAGAAGAATCGTATATATTTTTCCAGTAATTAGCACGTTCAGAAAAATATTTATAATCCTCATCTTTTCCTAAATCTTTAGCAAATTGAGCAATACACCAATCATCATAAGCATATTCTAATGTTTTTGATACCGACCAATTTTCATGATCTTCATCAATAGGAACAAAACCATATTTCATGTAATCATCAATTTGCCGCGTATTATCCATGGCGCTTTTTTTACAAGCTTCAAAGGCTAATTCAACATTAAAATCTTCGATCCCTTTAAAATAAGCATCTACAATTACGGGAACGGCGTGATAACCAATCATCATATTAGTTTCATTACCTTGCATAGACCAAACGGGCAATAACCCTGTTTCATTATAATGTGCTAATAAAGAATTCACCATACTAGATACACGTTTTGGGTGTAAAATAGTATGTAAAGGATGTGCTGCGCGATAGGTATCCCACAAAGAAAAAGTATCATATCTATCGTAACCTTTAGCGTTCATTATGGTATCATTCGCACCTTTATAGTCGCCATTTAAATCACTTAATAAAGTAGGAGCTAACATAGATTGGTACAACATAGTATAGAAAATAGTTTTCTTTTCCACATCGTCCGTTTCAATCTTTATTTTCTGTAATTGGTTATTCCAAATACTATCGGCTTTGCTTTTATATGTTTCAAAATTAAAATCTGGTGCTTCTGTCGAAATCGATTTGTAAGCACCATCAATACTACCTGTTGATAATCCTGTTTTTAAAACTATCTTCTCGTTTTCCGAAGTACTAAAATCAAGAATAAGTTTTGTATTCACACCTTTTACAGGAGAAATAACTTTTTCATCATTACTTAATAAAGTGTAAGATTTAAATGGTTTTGAAAGATTGATAACAAAATACAAACGCTGATCTCTAGCCCAACCTTTAGACATTCTATAGCCTTCAATAGTTGTATCATCAACGATATTAAAGTATGTTTCTGTTGGCTTATCCCAATTTAAAGAATACCCTAAATCAATATGAATTTGTGATAAGCTATCCTTTGGAAATGTATATTGGTGAATACCTGTTCGTCTTGTTGCCGTAACCTCAGCTTTTATACCAAAATCGGATAACATCACGCTATAATAACCTGGTGAAGCCGTTTCTTCTTCATGCGAAAAACTAGAAAATGGTTTAAAATTATTGTCTTTTATTTTTTCTGAGAATCGACTATTGGTTGGCATTACAAGAATATCGTACATATCTCCCGCTCCTGTTCCGCTAAGGTGTGTATGCGAAAAACCAGAAATTATAGAATCTTGATAAAAATAACCCGAAATTCTATCCCAACCAGGAATACCATGATCTGGACTTAATTGCACCATACCAAAAGGAACCGTAGCACCAGGATATGTATTACCTGGCCCATCGGTTCCTATAAATGTATTTACAAAAGAAGTTAGTGCTATTGGTTTTGTTTCGTCTTGTTTTTCTTTTTTGCAGGCATAAAAACAAGCAATTAATAAAACTAAATAAACACTTTTGTTCATGATAATTTATTCTTTTGAATTTTTAATAATTTCGAATTGTTCTTCCGTCATACTGTAATCATCGAAAAACGCAACACCCGCAGCACCGTTATCTTTAGCTAATTGAATAGCGTCTTTTAAATCGGCATTACTTAATTTTGGCGTATACAAACCTGTGTGTAATTCTGTTGGTCTGCCTTCTAAATCTTCAACACCTTGTTTCGTAGCATAACCAATCCAATCTAATTCTTCATTATAGAAGTTATAATAAATCATAGGTAAAACCATATCTACATTCCATTTATCCCAACGTTGGCGCACCATATGGTCTGCCATTTCAGGGTAAGGAAATACGGCTGCACTTAATTTTTTATTGTGATCGTGTACAATAGTATACGCTTCGTTTACTAAAGATTTTATTTCGTTTAAACGGAAATTTTTCCACTCAATATCTATTGCAGGATTTTTCATTTTCCTTGGATCTTTATGATGAAGTGCTATAAACTTCTCGACACTAGCATCAGAATAATCGAAATCGTAATCCGCCATTTCATCTTCTTGTTCTAAATTATATTTAGGAAGCAAACCAATTGGTAAATACACATCTGGATAACGTATATAATCTAAATGGACACTGGCAACACCTTCAACTTCAGCTAAACCTTCAACTAAACTTAAAATATGTTTTCTAGCATCTGGATGACTTGGTGATAACCATTGATAATAACCAACATAAGGTCTATCTTCTTTAACAAAACAAGACTTTCCGCTTCTGCTTACCATATACCATTCTGGATGTTGTTGAGCTATAGAATCTCCAGGTCTATTGGTTGTAAACATCCAAGCATGAACCTCTAAACCCTCTTTTGTTGCTATAGGTGTTAACCTTTTTAAAAGTTTTGGATCGGCACCTGTGTTTAATAAAACAGCATCGAAACCATTATTTTTTAATTTTTTGAAATGCGCTGTATATGCAGAATCAGATTTTTTATTTCCTACACTCATCCAGCTCCAATATTTGAATTTCGCTACCGCCTCTGTAGTTACGTCTTCTGTTTTACTTACTTCTGTCTCTTTTACTGTATTGTTGCAAGACATTACGCTTAATAGTAGACTTAAAACTGCTAATTTTAATACTTTCATGAGATATTTTAGTTTGATATAAATTTACCGTCTTCTGTAACCGTTAGTACTTTATTTGTAAACGGACTTTTAGTTGAAATATTCCATCCTGTACTATGGTTTTCCAGTGTCGGTGTAATTAATTTTCCTTCTACTTTAATTGGCGAGTTTGTTAAACTGTCTATTGAAGTGAAGTATTTTTTATGCTTTTTAAAATTTGTGGTTTGAACTCTATATAATTTATATAATTCCCATTTCACCTTATCATCTTGAGGAATAACAAACGTATTTGTGATTTTAGGTAATTCTGAAGAAAACAAAACGTACGCCCATTTTTCAGGTTCGTGCATATTTACAACTCCCATTGGCGACCACACCCAATTATATTCGTGTAGCAGTTTACCATTGGTGTCTTTTTTTCTTTCGTATTTACCATCGTTAATTTGATGATCCCAATTCACTCTGGAAAAATTAACACGCCAAAACTTATCTGTTGGCACATTTTTATGAAAATAACCCGTTTTATAAGCTGCCCAAGGAATAGCTATTTCTAAAACCCAACCGGTATCTATATCATTCGGGTTATTGATGGTGCCGTTAACTTTTACTGCAGATTTTAAACCTGTAATATTCCAATCGTTCAATACAACATTGGTATTTCTGTAAGGTTTGCTTACAAATAAATCCCATGCGGTGTTTAGTGCGTTTATTTCAAGTTCATAGTAATTATGTGTATCTCCGGTTGGATCTACAAAAATTTCAAAATCATTATTATGAAAAATAATTGCATCGCGTTTAGTGATATCTCCCCAAACATGTGGTTCTTCCATTTTGGCTAACACATAAAAATAGGTGTCGTCCCACAACATTTTAACTTCCGTTTTATACTTGGGATGTTTTTTGCCTTCAATATCAATAAAAGGATTAGTCCAAGATACTTTACTCCAAGCTACATCATGATCTTCACCATCTATAATAATTTTTTCTGAAGTTTTATAAGCGGTATATGTTTGTGGAATAATATCTGCTTTTTCCTGTGCACAGCTAATAGCCGATATGCTACATAATAGTACCCATAAAAATTTCACCTTAACCTGCATGCATTTTATTTTATAAACTATTATTTTTTGTAAACTCTATAACCTCGCTAAGTTTACCAAACGCTAAAGCTACAACAGTATCTGCTGCACCATAATAAACGGCTAATTTATCTTCTTGAACATCATGTAAAGCAGCACATGGGAATACCACGTTTGGCACATCTCCAATTTGCTCGTAAGGTTCTGCTGGACCTAATAAATAAGGTTGTGTTCTATATTTAACTTTATCGGGTTCGTTTTCATCTAAAAGCGCAGAGCCCATAGCATATCTAAATCCATTACACGTATTGATAACACCATGATATAGCATTAACCAACCTTCATCTGTTAGAATGGGTATTGGTCCTGCTCCAATTTTTGTGCATTGCCAAGCGCTATCCTCAAAGTTAGACGCCTTCATAACACAACGATGTTCTCCCCAATATTTCATATCTGGACTATAACTTATATAAATATCACCAAAAGGGGTATGACCATTATCACTTGGCCTGCTTAACATAGCATATTTACCGTTTATTTTCTTCGGAAACAAAACACCATTTCTATTGAAAGGTAAAAAAGCATTTTCACACTGAAAAAACTCTTTAAAATCGAAAGTATATCCAATACCAATTGTTGGACCATTATACCCATTACACCAGGTAATCCAATAACGATCTTCTATAAAAACAACACGAGGGTCGTACTTATAATCAGAATCTATCATTTCGGTATTTCCAGCCTGCATTTTAATAGGTTCATGTTCTATATCCCAATTGATACCATCTTTACTAAAACCTGCAAAAATATTCATTTGCACGGCTTTATTATCACAACGAAAAACACCAGCAAAGCCATCTTCAAATGGAACTACTGCACTGTTAAAAATACTATTAGACGACGGGATAGCATATCTATCTATAATAGGGTTTTCGCTATAGCGCCACATAACATCGTTACTGTTACTTGGTTTATCTTGCCAAGGTATTTGCTTCATTCTTATTAATTTTTGAATTAATTTTCTATAGAAATCGAATCGTCCGTATCTGGAAGTTTTCGAACTTTATCTAACCATGTAAATTTTAGAATAACCGTAGTTATTACAAAAACAGACAATGCTATTAATGTTTTAGGATAATCCCTAATCATAAAATAAATAGGCAATAAAACCATACTAGATTGCCAAACAATACCAACAACGCAATTTAACATATCTGCTGTAAAATCACTGTTTTTGGTTACGGTGTTATCATCTTTTTTAAGTTCATTTAAAACGGGTTTCCACCATCCCCATGGACGAACATTAAAATAAAATGCTTTTAATGTTTTCATATTAGTAGCTGGTGTTAAAAACGTTCCTAAAAACGAACCTAATAAAGATACTGCAAATATGATTGGAAAAATATAAATAACAGGAATATGAGCGCAGTAATATAACCAAGAACCAACCTCAAAATTAGCTTTATTCATATCTAACAAAAACTGTAATGTTGCTATAATTAACCCAGAAGTCATCCCCCAAAAATAACCCCAACCGTTAAAACGCCACCAAATCCATTTTAAGAAATTCGATGCCACGTAACCACCATAAAGTGCACTTGTTATCCAAAGTGTTATTGCATTGATAGACTCTGCGAAAAACCCCATAATAACACCGAAAATCACAATAACAAACGATGTAATATGACTCGCTTTTATGTAATGAGACTCTTCCGCTTCTGGTTTATAGTATTTTTTATAAATATCGTTTACAACATAAGCTGGCCCAGAATTAACAAATGCTGAAAAGGTAGACATAAACGCTGCTAAAAGCCCTGCAAGTAATAACCCTTTGATACCAACAGGCACATGATTATTAATTACGTTAGGTAAAATAATTTCCAAATCGTTTAGACTTAACGTTGGAGATACTGCCATAGATGGTGCTAAATGCACTAAAGCTAAAACAACAATACCACCAATAAGTAAGTAGCGCGGTATAAATAAAATAAGATTTGTAAAACCACTCATGTAAGCTGCTTCTTTTACCGACCTAGTCGACAAAATACGTTGCATATCATAACTTGGTGTTGGCCCAGCAATACTTGCAAAAAAGCCCTTAAACAAACACATACCAATAAAAGCACCAAACATTTTATAGCCTTGCGTATCTACCAAATCATTAAAGGCTGTAAGTTTACCCGACCACGATCCTTCAATAGTATTTCCGAAAAATATGGTACTCCATTCTGTTGAAATGATATTGTTAATTTCTGCATCGCTAACCGAAATAAATGCATAAACAGCTATTAAAATCCCAGAGAGTACCATAATACCATATTGTAAAACCTCTGTTGCTACAACCGAAAACATACCACCTTTTATGGTATAAATAGTGGTTAAAAATATTATGATTAAAGCATAATTCTGACTAGATGTTAGCAAAACAGCTTCGTTTATTATTAAAGAAATATCCCAAGGTAGAATAACAGACATAAATTTACCTACCCCTTCAAAAAAATATGCTATGAAACCTACCGATGCTACAATAGCAAAAATGGCAACGATTAAGTGTGAAGCTCGCCCTGCTCTATCATCTCCAAAACGTGTTAAAATCCACTCGGACCCTGTCATGATATTAGAACGCCTTATCCAAACGGCAAGAAACACCATAATAAAAATTTGGTTCCAAATAGGCCACATCCACATAAACATAAAACTCTTTGCTCCGTAAAGAAATAGCAAACCAACCATCCAAGCAGTTCCAGAAACATCAAACATCCCAGATCCATTACTTAAACCTAAATAATACCATTTTATACTTTTTCCTCCTAAGAAATAAGAACTCAATCCTTTTGATGCACGTTTAGATATCCAGATACCAACTCCAAGCGTTAATAGGATATAGAGTACAATTATTATAACATCTATACTATGCATTATTTATTGCTGTTTTTGTTAATTCCCCATGTTTTGTTTGGTCTATTCCCCATTACGAAATGAAGTGTACCACCTTGCCATATAGTTTTGTGAGAAATTGACGATTGGCTAAATAATTCGCCGTTTAATGTTGCTGACTGTATGTAAATATTTTTATCTGAAACGTTTTCTGCTTCAATAGTAAATGTTTCATTATCTGAAACAGTAAGTGTTGCTTTATCAAAAATAGGGCTTCCAATTTCGTATTCGGTAGATGCAGGATTCATGGGATATAGACCTATGGAACTTAAGGCATACCATGCACTCATTTGCCCACAATCTTCATTACCACTCAATCCATTTGGTGTTGTATTGTATTGCGTATCCATAATATAGCGCGACCAGTATTGCGTTCGCCAAGGTTTATCAGCATGATTAAACATGTAAGCGATATGATGACTAGGTTCGTTACCATGCGCATATTGACCTATTAAACCTGAAATATCTGCAGATGTGTTACTACCAGTAATTTCTGAACTTTCTGTAAATAATTGCTCTAATCGGTCTGTAAAAATATCGTTGCTGCCGTGTAGTTCTATAAAATTATCAACATTATGAGGCACAAACCAACTGTGCTGCCATGCGTTACCTTCGGTATAATCTGTATGTTCTCTATGGTTAGAATATTTTGGATCGAAAGGTGTGTGCCAAGATTTTCCATCTTCAGCTTTACCTCTCATAAAACCTGTTTCAGAATCAAATAAATATTTATAAGCGTTAGAACGCTCTAAAAAATAATTATAGTCCTCAGTTTTACCTAATGCTTGTGCCATTTGCGCAACACACCAATCATCGTAAGCATACTCTAATGTTATGGTTACAGATTCATCCAGTAAATTATAAGGGATATATCCAAATTCTTTGTAAAACTTCAAACCTCTTTCATCTTGCATCATTGTTGTTTTCATAGCCTCGTAAGCCTTTTCAGCATCGAAACCTTTAATACCTTTTAAATAAGCTTCAACAATTACAGGTATAGAATGGTAACCCGTCATGGTATTGGTTTCGTTAGCATAAAGCGTCCAAACTGGAAGAATCTTTTTTGTTTCATAATATGCCAACATCGTATTCGTAATATCCGAAACTTTATCTGGCGCAATTAATGTTAACAATGGATGTTCTGCCCTAAACGTATCCCAAAGAGAGAGGGTGGAATACGCTGTATAATCTAAGGCAGTTTCAATACTATCATTCTCTTTTCTAAATTGTCCGTTTTTATCGCTATATGTAACCGGAGCCAATTGCGCATGGTACATAGCGGTATAAAAAATAGTCTTTAAAGAATCAATTGAGGTTTCTACTTTTATTTTCGATAAGGCTTCTTCCCAAGTATTTTCGGCAGTTGCTTTTATGGCTTCAAAATTAAAACCTTCAGTATCTAAATTACCTTTTGCATTTTCTACACTCACCGATGAAAGTGAAACTTTTACAAGTAATTCATTAGTTTCTCCTGCTTCGAAAAACAATTGTGTTGCTGTTTTCACTCCTTCTGCAATACTTTTTTGCACGGTATTATTATTGGTAACTAAATTATACTTTGCAATAGGTTTAGAAAATTTAGCAACAAAAAATACTTTTTGATTTTTTGCCCAACCTGTACTAAAGCGATACCCGCTTATAGTGTAATTGTCCTCAATGTTTATAGATGAGCTCGTTGCTTTATCCCAATTAATACCAAAACCTAAATCTACTACTACAGCTTGTGTATCGGCTTCTTTAAATGTATATTTATGATAAGCAGTTCTTAACGCTGTAGTTAACTCTACATTTATATTGTGATCTTCAAGAAAAACTTGATAATATCCTGGAGTTGCAGTTTCATTTTCATGACTGTAAGTTGATTTATAACTTAAAGAGTCACGGCTTTTAGGTGTTTTAGATATATCGACTTCTTTATTTATAGGCATAAATAAAATATCGGCTAAATCGCCAATACCTGTTCCGCTTAAGCTTAAATGACTAAATCCTATAGCAATAGAATCTGAATAATGATAACCAGAACACCAATCCCAACTACTTATACCATTTACAGGACTTACTTGTAACATTCCAAAAGGAACGGTTGCACCAGGGTAAGTATGTCCATGACCTCCAGTACCTATAAAAGGATTTACATGTTTGATAGCAAAATCATTAATAGAAGTCTTTTTTTCTGTTTTTTTATTGCAACTTGTAATAAAAACAATTGACAAAAAGAATAGTGTAATGTTTTTCATAAAATGATTTAAACGGTTTAATACATTAAATTTTCATAAATTTAGCGAATATTGAAAGTAATTTAGACGGATAACGTATTAACTAAGGTAAACATCAAAAAATACCTTCAAATTTTAAATTCCAAGTGCAATTTATCTCAAATCATCTTTACAAAGTATCGCTAAAGCATCATATTCTTTTCTGGCTAGTGTATTTTTCACTAAACACTTTACGCTGGGGTAGTTACTTCAACGATGTTTCTTTCGAGGGAGCCATAAAACTCCCATATCTATATTCTTTAAAAACAAACACGCTAGGATTCCCAATCCACATGATATTATGTTATTTAAATATCTATGTACTTATGCCAATGTTTGCATTAAAAAAAAGATATGTTTCTTATTTTATACTAATGCTAACAGCCATTTTTGTAATGGTATTTGTAAAGTTTAATTTAACTTATTTCCTGGTGAGCCAGAATGTTTGGCCAGAAGGACCAGAAGTTATAAACAACTTAACTCTAAACTACACAATAGACATGATGTTTGGCGAATTCTATGTTATTACATTCGTTACAGCCATTAAAATAACTTTAGATTTTTTAGAGGAACATAAAAGAGTTGCAGATTTAGAAAAAGCACAATTAGAAACAGAATTATTATTCTTAAAAACACAAATCTCTCCTCATTTTTTCTTCAACACACTTAATAATATTTATTCTTTAGCTGTAGAAAACTCAAAAAAGACTCCTAAAATAATATTAAAGCTAGCTGAATTAATGCGCTATTTACTTTATGAAACAAAGGGTAAAAGGCAATCTTTGGAAAATGAAATCATTTGTATTCAAAATTATTTAGACTTAGAACGCGTTCGCCATAATGATGATTTAGAGATAGATATGTCTATTTCTGGTGATATTGAAGATAAGGAAATCTCACCAATTCTAATGTTGACATTTATAGAAAATGCTTTTAAACACGGTGTCCATAAAAATATTGGAGAAGTTAAAATCACGATTGATTTATCAATTAAAGAAGATTTTCTGTACTTTACAATTTCTAACCCTATGCCGGTTATTACCAAGCACCAAGATTCCTTTAGCCAATCTAGTGGAATTGGTTTAGAAAACGTAAAAAAGAGATTAGCTTTAGGTTATAAAAAAAATGATTATAAACTAGAAATCAAAAATGATGATAACATGTTTGTAGTTAAACTTAAAATAAAAGTATCATAAAATATTTTGAATAAATGAAGGTAAAGTGCTTAATAATTGACGACGAACCATTGGCTATAAATATCATTAAAAATTATTTAGAGCAGATTGAGGATTTCGAGCTAATAAATACTTTTGGTAATGCCATAGACGGTTTAAATTTTTTAAAAAGTAATACGGTCGATGTGATATTTTTGGATATCAATATGCCCGTGCTTGATGGTCTTAATTTTATTAAAAGCCTAGAAAACCCTCCGCTTATAATAATTACAACTGCTTATGATGAATTTGCTGTTGAAACTTACGAGTTAGATGTTCTAGATTATTTAATAAAACCTATTGAATTCCCAAGGTTTATGAAAGCCTTAAACAAAGTAAACAAAAGATTAGAAAATAATAAAGTTATAACAGATACCTCTAGCGACAGGCCTTACCTTTTTGTTAAAATTGATAAGAAGAAAATGAAAAAGATTTTTTTAGATGAAATTTTAACCGTAGAATCGTTAAAAGATTATTTAAAAATAAATACCCTTACGGGGAAATATATTATACACAGTACACTATCGGATTTCACAAACTTATTACCGTCTAACGATTTTATTAGAATACATAGATCTTATACCATTGCTATGGATAAAATAGATGCTGTAGAAGGCAATAGTGTAGAAATAGAAGGACTTAGGTATGTAATAGGAAGGTCTTATATTGAAGAGGTTAAACAAAAAATATTAAACTCTTCTATATAAGACCAAAATTTACTTGCTATTAATAAATCCTAAAAATGATAGCGTTTAAAGGCCTCAATAGCTGCATAATCAGCTAAGCCAAGATCATTATATTTTTTTGCTGTTAATCTATTTCTATCTTCAGCTCTTACCCAAAACTCTCTGTTATCGTCTCCTTGAAACATAACACCATCTTTTTGTGATTGATGACAAAATATAGCATGTCTTTTTCTAAGTACTTGATCCGGACTCATAGGCACTGCCATTTCAATCTCGTAAGATTCCCATTCGTGCCAAGCACCACGGTATAACCAAACCCAACAATCGTTCATATAGTCTTGCCCTTTTAAATCATCTAAAGCTTTAAAAATAGCATCAAGACAAACTTTATGAGTACCATGCGGATCTGCTAAATCTCCAGCGGCATAAATTTGATGTGGTTTTATTTTTTCGATTAAATCGGAAACAATACTTATATCCTCGTATGATAAATTATTTTTCTTTATAGTTCCTGTTTCGTAAAACGGAAGGTCTAAAAAATGAACATTACTATCTTTTAATCCTAAATATCGTGTTGCTCCCAAAGATTCACTTCTTCGAATTCGCCCTTTTAGTTTTCTTACTTCTAATGAATCTATTTCGTTACCCGTTTTATTATTTAGATCATCTATAATGGCATTAGGTTCTTTACTATCTTCATTATATGATTTAACAATTTCAGCAAACTTTAAAGCCTCATCATCTGAAACCGCTATATTACCCGAGGTTTGATAAGCAACATGCACATCATGACCTTGTTGCACTAATCTATCGAACGTGCCTCCCATAGAAATAACATCATCATCTGGGTGCGGACTAAAAATAATTATGCGTTTTCTCTCCGGCGTTGCTCTTTCTGGACGGTTAGAATCGTCTGCATTAGGTTTTCCTCCTGGCCATCCTGTAATTGTTTTTTGCATTTTATTAAACATCTTTATGTTTAAATCGTATGCAGAACCTTCTTCAACTATCAAGTCGGACATGCCGTTATCATTATAATCCTTATCGGTTAATTTTAGGAAAGGCTTATCTACTAATTGACTTAACCAAACCACAGCTTTTAGCTCAAGTTCTTCAGTCCATTGGCAAGTAGCTACCAACCATGGAGTTTTTACTCGCGTAAGCTCTGCCGATGCACCTTGATCTAAAACAAATGTAGTATTATCGTGATCTTGTAAATATGTTGCCGGAACTTGACCTGTAATTTCGCCTTCAATTGTATCCTTAAGAATACTTGCTTTATTTAAACCCCATCCTAATAAAACAATTCGTTTAGCAATTCTTACTGTACCAACACCCATTGTAATAGCTTTCCTTGGAACATTATCTATTCCTCGGAATGAAGGTGCAGCATCTGCTCTTGTAATATGATCTAAAATGATACTTCTAGTTCTAGAATTAAAATGCGATCCAGGTTCGTTAAATCCAACATGTCCTGTACGCCCTATTCCTAATAATTGAAAATCTAAACCTCCAAGTTCTTTTATTTTGTTTTCATAATCAATACAATATTGATGTAAATCATCTGGGCTAACTGAACCGTTAGGAACATTAACATTTTCAGGACGAATATCCACATGATTAAATAAGTGCTCATGCATGAAGTAGTAGTAACTCTGGATATTATTTTTATCCATTGGATAATATTCATCCAAATTAAACGAAACTACGTTTGCAAAACTAAGCCCTTCTTCTTTATGCATTCTTACAAGCTCTTCATAAACTTTTATAGGTGAAGATCCTGTTGCAAGGCCTAAAACGCAAGGTTCGTTGATAGCACTTTTGTTTTTAATTAAAGTTGCTATTTCTTGAGCAACGATAATTGAAGCTTCTTGTGATGATTCAAAAATAACGTTATGAATTTTTTCAAAACGTGTTTCTTCAAATTTACCGGCTTCTTTGTATTTAATAAGTTCTGTTTGCATATAACTTCTAATTTTATACTTAGCGATTAAAATTAAATTTTTAAATACCTAATAGCGCATAATTTCGACCAGTAACTTCTGGTTATAGATAAAAAAACAAATGAGTTACAACTTTTTTTATAAAACCGTTTATTTTTCGGTCTTTAACTCTAAACTGTGCTTAGCATAATTTAAACCTAAAGCATCATACCTTTTTGTTAAATGAATTAAACGCATTTGAAAATCGCTCCAATCCTTTGTTTCGTAAGTAGACCAAACCACCTCAGACAATGCTGTTAATCTTGGTAAAACCATATATTCTACCTGTTTGGGTGTTGTAATATATTCACTCCACACATTGGCTTGCGCTCCTAAAATGTATTTTTGCTCTTCTTTAGTTAATTCTTGTGGCAAAGGATTATAACTATATACTTTTTCTACAGATGTATAACCTCCTATAGCAAGTGGTTCGTTTTTTCTATCTTTAGTTTGATAAAAATCGAAATAACAAAAACCTGTTGGCGTCATAACTACATTATGGTGCATTTTTGCTGCTTGAATACCGCCTTTTTCGCCTCTCCAAGACATTACGGTTGCATTTGGAGCTAAACCTCCTTCTAGAATTTCATCCCAACCAATAATATTTCGTCCTTTAGAGTTTAAGAATTTCTCTATTCTTCTTATAAAATAACTTTGTAACTCGTGTTCATCTTTTAAGCCTTCTACTTTAATAATATCTTGAGCCAATTTGCTAGATTCCCATTGTGTTTTTGGAGCTTCATCGCCTCCTATATGAATTAGTTTACTTGGAAATAACGCAATAACTTCTGTTAAAACATCCTCCAAAAATTTAAAGGTTTTCTCGCTTGGCGCATAAATTTCAGGAAAAACACCCCATCGTGTTCCTACTTCATATTGCTCTCCTGTATTTCCTAATTCTGGATATGCTGTTATAGCCGCTAAAGAGTGTCCTGGCAGTTCTATTTCTGGAATTATGGTTATGTGCCTTTTTTCCGCATAAGCGACAACGTCTTTTACATCTTCTTGTGTATAAAAACCACCATAAGGTCTTCCATCATATTTAACATCGGGATTTCTCCATGTATTACCATGACCAACAATAGTTTCTTTTCTAATACTACCAATAGATGTTAGTTTTGGATATTTTTTTATTTCTATACGCCATCCTTGATCTTCGGTTAAATGCCAATGAAACGTATTCATTTTATGCATAGCAAGTATATCTATATATTTTTTCACGAATGAAACAGGAAAAAAATGTCGAGCAACATCTAAGTGCATACCTCTATAAACAAACTTTGGGCTATCTGCTATTGTTGCAGCAGGAATTAAAAATTCTGTATTTAGACTAGCTTCCGGGTTGCTAGCTAAAGGAATTAACTGGCTTAGAGTTTGTATGCCATAAAACACCCCTTTACTTGTGCTTCCCGTTATTGTTATTTGATTGTAATTGATTGTTAAAACATAACCTTCACTATTAGGTATAGTTGCATCTAGTTTCAATAAAATATTACCATCCGCTTTTCCTTCATCTGTAAAAGGTATAGGCTTATCTAACATGCTACTTAATAAACTTGAAAGATAATCACCTTCGTTTTCCAGAGCTGCTTCACCTATAACCTTTGTGTTTGAATCTAACAAAAACTTACCATTAGAAATCTCTAATGATGTTGGTTTTGGAACTATAAGATAATCACTTTCAGAATTCACAATAGCCTCATATTTATTTGAGCATGAATTAACGAGTAAATAGAGTACTACTATAAATAAATGTTTCATTTTATATATTCTTTATTATTAATGTTTTAAAATATTATAAGTTCGTCAATTAAAATTTTTGATGCACCTCCAACCCTGCGATGTCCTTCTGGAATTGGATTAACACTTTTTGCTTTTACCTTTATTACTTTTACCGTTGTTTCCTTAAAATTAATTAAAGAAACCACCTTGTTTCTTCCTTGAGTGTGGCTTTTTTCAAGTTGTTTAATTTCTCCTAACTTAGTAAATGTGTTACCATCTTCAGAACCATAAATTTCAATGTATTCTGGAACATAAACACTCGAATTAGTAAATCTAAGACTTGTAACTTCTAACGATTGTATTGATATTGGTTCGTTAAAAAATAGATCCACATCTAAATCTCCATTAATATTTTGCCAATTACGATCGCCTCTATTCAGTTTTGCATAATTTAAATCGACTAAACGATGTAGTGATTCTTCATCATTAAGTTTTGGTGAATTATAAACTACTTTTGCTCCAACCGCTTTATGAATAGGAAAATATTTTGTTGAAACATTACCCGTTTGCTCTTCTTTTTTATATGAAGTTGCTTTTACGGTCGATGTATTTTTTAGTAAAAATGGCGATTTGTATTTAGTTGAAGTTAATGATGGCTCCGTACCATCTAAAGTATAGTAAATATCCAACCCATTAACTTCGGTTTTAAGTGAAACATTGATAGAACCTTCTTTTTGACCTTTATGATCTATTCTAACATTATAAGCACTTGTAGCATAACGCTCTCCTTTTTCTTCTAATCGTTCTAATTGATTTAGTAAACGGTCTGTAAAATCATCCCAATTTTTTGCTTTTTGATCTGTCCATCCATTTTCTGCAACTGCATATAACCTAGGAAAAGTCATATAAGTTAATTGGCTCCAATTGGTTATAGACTCTGTCCACAAATTCCCTTGTATACCTAAAACGTGTTTTCCTTGTTCGGCAGTTAAACTATCGGATACTATTTTATAGTTATATGTATCTTTTAAAAAGGAGTATGCGTAGCCCAAATTAGGCTCTAAATCGTCGTCGCCTTGTTTTAAATCTAAATAACAATATCTTGAAGGCGTCATAATAACATCATTACCAAGTCTTGCCGCAGCAATACCGCCTTTTTCTCCTCGCCACGACATTACGGTTGCATTTGGAGCTAAACCACCTTCTAATATTTCGTCCCAACCAATCATATTTTTATCATGTGCATTTACTATTTTCTCTACTCTTTTAACAAAATAACTTTGCAATTCATGAACATTGGCAAGATTTTCTTCTTTCATACGCAATTGGCAATCTGGGTCTACTTCCCAAGCTTCTTTATTACACTCATCACCGCCAATATGCATATAATCAAAAGGAAATAAATCCATAACTTCTCCTAAAACATTTTCAACAAACTCAAAAGTAACTTCTTTACCAGGGCAATACGTATTGTTCCTAACAACTCCGCCTGTACCCACATAAAAAGGGCCTTCGGAACATGATATTTCTGGATACGATGCTATAGCTGCCAATGAATGCCCCGGCATATCTATTTCTGGAATAATTTCGATATAGCGCTCTTTAGCATAAGCTATAATTTCTTTAATATCTTCTTGAGTGTAAAAGCCTCCATAGGTTGCTTTCTCACCTTCTTTTTGTCTAGGTCTCCCCCACCAATTGGATGTATTTTCATCTTTAGCATTATAGTCTACACGCCACGCTCCTACTTCTGTTAATTTTGGATATTTTTTAATCTCTATACGCCAGCCATTATCATCTGCTAAATGCCAATGGAAGCGATTTAGTTTCACTTCTGCCATAAAATCGATAGCATCTTTTACTTCTTCTTTTGTGAAAAAATGACGAGATACATCTAGCATATAGCCACGCCATTTAAAAGCCGGTTCGTCTTTAATAGTAACAGCTGGAATACCCCAAATGGTATTTGCTTGTTTTTCTTTGGAATATAATGTTGCAGGTAGTAATTGCCCAATGGTTTCCATAGCATAGAAAAAACCGGCCCCTGAGGCCGATTTTACATGTATGCCCCCTGTATTAATGACTAATTCGTAAGCTTCAGGGTTGAGAGACTTTTCAGTATAAAAAATAATATCTGCTTGATCATTATTTATACTTATTTCTGGGATCCATCCGGATGCTGTTTCAAATTTTTTAAAAAAATTAATTACAATAGTTTTTTGCTCTTCATTATTAACGGAAATTGTTGTTTTCTCGCTAATAATGAAATGTCCGTTGCCTTCTATTAATTCTGCTGGTAACGGGATAATTTCAGTTTTACCTATTTTTAGTTCTTTTTTATCGCATGATGTAAGCGCTAGTAAGAAACATAATAAGTATGGGGTTAATGTGCTTTTTATCTTTCTAAAAAGGGTACTCATGTTTTGGTTGATGTTAGAAGTTAGTGTTGTTAATAGTTTACTTTTTAGCGGTGTAAAAAAACAAACTGATTTTATCTACACATATAAGTATGTTATAAAAATATACTTATTTATGTTTTATGAGTTGAAATTTCGACCAATAACTTAGGGTTATAGATAAAAGTCGTTTTCGTCTCACGTCTTTTAGGTTTCATAAAAGACTAAAGGAATATTATTCAGTAATCAGGTGTATGATAGCGTACTAGGTTGTATTTGTAGGTTTTAAGAGCAAGAATTTATGCTGTGCTTAGGTGCGTATCTGGAGGTAAATACTGCTTTTTGTAAGATAAGAAACACGTTTTATGTTAAGGATTATCCTAGTGATAATGGGCTTTTAGGTTGTGTTTTGATTATTTGTCGAGAGCTAGAGGTCATTGGTCGAAATAGTTACCTGTTAACTTTAAAGAACTTATAAATTTATTACATTCTTAATGTAAATTTTAAAAGTATTAGTATTAAAAGTATTCTATATTGTTTAAACAATATTGAGTGTTGATTAATATTTTTGCTTGAAAATAAAATTAAGAATATCTAAAAAAAAATATTGTTAATTAATTCGAATTTCTATGAAAATTAAATTAAAAAATTTCTCTTTCTATCGAAAAAAAGAGCACTTAAGTTTTTTCTTGAGCGTATTGGTTTTTTCGTGTGTTTCTGCTAGTTACGGTTTGGAACCTATTATGAGTGTAGAATCTAAAAAAACTACAAACTATTTACAACAACAAGTAAAAGGACTTATTACAGACGTTAACGGGCAACCTATTCCGGGTGTTAATGTTGTTGAAAAAGGTACAACAAACGGAGTTCAATCTGATTTTGATGGTGGCTTTTTTATTAGTCCATCAAACGAGAATGCCGTTTTGGTGTTTTCATTTGTTGGTTTTGTCACAAAGGAAGTTCCTATTGGTAGCCAAACAGATATTACAGTTGTTTTGGCTGAAGATATTGCACAACTGGATGAAGTTGTAGTTGTTGGTTATGGTACACAGAATTCTAGTAAAGTAGTAAGTTCTGTAGTTCAAGTTACTAATAAAGAACTAAATCTAGAGAAAAGACCTGTAACTAATGGATATTCTGCTTTAGTAGGATCTGTTCCTGGTTTAGTTATGAATAATACTAGTGGTTCTCCAGGAGCTATACCTAGTATTCAAATTAGGGGAACTAGTACTATTGGCGATGCTAATGATGTATTGGTTATAATTGATAATTTTGAAGGTTCTTTATCTGATATTAATCCTCAGGACATTGAAAGTGTATCTGTTTTAAAAGATGCTTCTGCTGTAGCTGTTTATGGTGCCCGTGGTGCAAATGGAGTATTATTGGTAACCACTAAAAAAGCATCTAGAAATAAAAAGACAACTGTAAGTTATAATATGACGAGTTCTATACAAACAACTCCGAGATTACAACAAACATTAAATTCTAGCCAATATATGGCGTTTCAAAATGATATTGCTCCGGGGACTTGGGATGAGAATTCTGTAAGTTTGGCTAATAGCGGCTTTTACCCTGAAACTAATTGGATAGAAGAAGTTTTTGAAAGTAGTGCTGTGCAACAATCTCATAGTTTAACCTTATCTGGTGGATCTGAAAACACAGGGTATTTAATGACAGGAAGTTACCTTACGCAAGAGGGGTTAGCGCTTGGAGAAGATAAATTTGAGAGATTGAATTTACGTTTAAAAATAGATACAGATATTAATAGTTGGTTAAACGTTGGTACTAACACATTAATTAGTAATAGAATAGATAAATCTGTAGAGGTTGTAGGAGGAACTAATGTAAGAGGTTTGCCTTTTTATCCTGTAAAAACGGAAGATGATTTATGGGTAAGTAATGGAACTGCAGATGGGTCTAACCCAGTAGCAAGTGCATCTTCAGGAAGCTTTAGTGAATCTGATTTAGATAGAATAAATGTACAGTTATACGCTAAAATAACACCTGTTAAAGGATTATCTTTGGAGGAACGTGTATCTTACATAAAAACTAATGAGTATGCAAGAGCATGGTCTAATCCATTTGCATCAGTAGGTCTTGATGCTACGGATCCTGACTCTTACACAAACCCAGATTCTGCAAACAGAGATTATTTTTCAGTTTCAACAGATGAAAGAGTATTAGAGGTACAATCTACTAAATCTCATAATTTTCGTTCTTTAACCTCTTTAACATACGAGTTTGAGAAAGGAAAACATTCTGCAAAAGCATTTTTAGCAATACAAAGTGAGAGTGGAGAATCAGAACTTTTAGCGGCAAGTAGAACAGGATTTCTTTTTGATAATATTATATCGTTAAATCAAGGTGAGCTTGTAAACGATTCTAACACTTATGATGGTCTTGGAAACACTGAGACTAGAGGTGGTAATGCAAGAACTTTGTCTTATATAGGTAGGTTTAACTACAGTTTTGCCGATAAATATTTAATTGAAGCATCTTTTAGAAGAGATGGGTCTTCTTATTTTACAGACGAAAATAAATGGGGCTTTTTTCCATCTGTTGCTGTAGGTTGGGTTGCTTCTAGAGAGAAATTCTTTGATAACGTTAATTTTGTAAATCTATTAAAATTTAGAGGGTCATACGGTTCTGCAGGTTCAGATGGTACGTTAGGTTCTGTAACTCAGCAATTAGTAACTTATGATGCTTCTGGATATCCTTTAGGAGGAGTTTCAAATGCAAGACTTGGAGTAGATAACTTTGTAAACCCTGATTTAATTTGGGAAACATCAACAATATTAAACATTGGAATTGACGCTTCATTATTCAATAGAAAACTAGACATTGGAGCTGAGTACTTTGTGAATAATCGTAAAGATATCTTGGATAATATTTCTTCAACGGCATACGAATATGGTTTTGGAGATGCGCAAGGTAACCCATATGATGTTAGAAGTTCTGGTTGGGACTTTAATATAAAACATAAAAATACTATTGGGAAATTCAAATATTCTGTTGGAGCTAATATCTCTAATTATGATAATGAAATTACTCGTATTGAAGGTGGTTCGGAAAGTAATAACCTGCAAGTAGGTTTAAGTGTAAATAATAGATTTGGGTATCAAGTAGATGGCTTTTTTGACAGTCAAGAAGAAATTGATACTTATGTTACAAGCGATGGAACGCTTATAGACCAGAGTAACGTTAGTGGTGCTAATGGTGTTGGAACTTACTTAGGTGGATTTAAATATATCGATCAGTTAACTATAGATAGTGATGGAGATGGTGTAATGGACACTGGAGATGGTGTTATTGATAGTGAAGATCGTGTTACAATAGATGATAATAGTGATAGAAACTGGAATGTTGGTTTTAACTTAGGAGTATCTTACGAAAACTTAACATTATCAGCTCGATTTTATGGTTCATTTGATAATAATCAGTATTGGAATTCAGCAAATGTAGTAGATCCGTTTTTAGGTGGAGGTATTCCATGGACATACCAATTAGATTACTGGTCTGAAGGAAATACAGATGCACTTTTACCAAGACCTGTTAGTACAAGTAATGAAAATTATAATAGTGCTGTAGATCACTTTATTGTGGATGCAGAATTTATTAAGCTACAAAACGTAACGCTTAATTATGATTTTGGTGAAAACATACTTAATCGTATTTCATTTATTAAAAGTATGAATTTATACTTGTCTATGGAGAACGTTGGAGTGATATGGACTAACAGTCCTGTATATGAGCATGGTTGGGATCCTGAATTAGGTGTGAATAATGTGGATTACCCATTACCATTTACTACGGCATTAGGTTTAAATATTAAATTTTAAAACTATGAATAGAATAAAAATATATCAAAAACATTTATTTTTAAATATATTATTTAATATGAAATATATAAAAACATACAAATTAGCATCTCTACTTGTGTTGCTTGTTTTCATTACATCTTGTAATGAAGACTTTCTAAAAGTAGATGATCTAGATGATCTTGATTTATCTACTGTTTACCAGTCGGAAGAAGATTTAAATTTAGCATTAAATAACCTTTACTTTTCATTGCCTAATTTAGATGTTGAAGATCCGTTATTTTCGATAGATGCAAACCAGGCCTATATTGTTCCTTATTTTTGGACAGATGATGCAATACATAGAAATATTGCAAATACTGCAGATAACCAAGGTTCAGATTTTAATTGGAGTGATAGTAGAAGATCTTTAAGAACTTTTTATAGATATCAAGATATTGCAAATATTAATTTTTTCTTAGAGTCATTACCTGGTGCTACGTTTCAAACAGAATCTAATAGAGAAAGATTTGCTGCAGAAGCAAGGTTTTTTAGAGCATGGATATATGAAACTATGGTATTAGCTTACGGAGATGTTCCATTAGTAACAACAACATTAACACCTGCTGATAACCCTGCTAGAACACCAAGACAAGAAGTGTTTGATTTTATTATTAGTGAATTAGATGAAATTGACAATCATTTACCAGAAACATACTCAGGTGACGATGTTGGTCGTATAACTAAAGGTGCTGCATTAGCATTAAAATCGAGAGCATATTTAAATGCTTTAGGTTGGCATTCGGACCAAAATGCTTTATATGAAGGAGCAGAGGCAGCTTGTTCAGAAATAATTAACAGTGGTGTTTACGCTTTGGTAGATGGTATTGATGGTTTTAAAGAGCAGTTTACTCCAAATAGCGATTTAATATCTCCAGAAACTATACTTGCAACAATTTACGTAACAGGTATTAATGTAAGTAGATATGCGTTGCAGGTTTCTCCTAGAGATTTATATAAAGGGATTAATGGTAGTGGAAATAATCAAAGAAGACCAGGGTTTACTTCAAATTTTATAGAAGAAGTTCAAACTATCAATGGTTTATTTCCTAAAGATGATTCAACATACGACCCTGCTAACCCTTGGGTGAATAGAGACCCTAGACTTGAGGCTTCTGTTAGGTTACCTTTAGATGAATATCTTGGAACTGATGGTGTAAATAATGATATCTTTTTACCTCACCCATCTTATGGAGATACAAGAGATAGAGTTCAAGGCTCTAACAATAACCCAACGGGATATGGTTTTAAAAAGTATACAGATTATACTATGCTTAACAATATAGAAGGAGATGCTGATCTTAAAATAATTAGATATTCTGAAGTTTTACTGATGTATGCTGAAGCTTTAGCAGGACAAGGAAGAGATGGAGAAGCTATAACATATTTAGACCAAGTACGTGAACGTGTTGGAATGCCAAAATATGCAGATATTGGATTACCAACTGTAACAAGAGGAACCACTGGTAACTCCATGATCGATGCTATTCTATTAGAAAGACGCTATGAATTTGCTGGTGAAGGCCCACAACGTTGGTTTGATATTTGGAGATATAAATTAGGTAACCAAGTTATTGGTACTGTTTATGGAATTCCTGATGATGTAGACTTACCGGGCGATTTAATAGGTCCAAAATACGATTCATCAGATCTTGAAATTTATCAAAGAGTTTGGGATGATAATTACTATTTATTACCAATTTTTATTAACTTTTTAGATGATAATGTTAATCTAACACAGAATCCTGGGTACTAAAATTCAGAGTATTTATTCATAATAAAACCTCCAATGATTTAAAATCGTTGGAGGTTTTTTATTTGGTTTAAACACCTTGAATATTAAAATTTTATACACCCCGATACCATAATTTAATCAATTTCTTATTGTCTGTATAAAAAGGGTTCTTTTTTAGTTAATAAAAAATTAACATGATTTTAATACTTATCTGTCGAATGGTAGGTGTTGTTTGTCGAAATTCTTATCTTCATTACGTTTAGAATATATAGGTTTATTATGTTTTTAACATTGTTTTATGAAAATAAACGCTACAAAACCGAATTCGTTTAAGATTTTTTTTGCTTTCGTTTGTTTTTTTTAGAAGATGTTTAAAGATGAAAAGCTATTACTAACCACAAAAATTTTTAACTATTAATTAACTCACATTTCTATGAAAATTAAATTACACAATTTCTCTTTCTATCGAAAAAAAGAGCACTTAAGTTTTTTCTTGAGCGTTTTAGTTTTTTCGTGCGTTTCTGCCAGTTATGGTTTGGAGCCTATCACGAGTGTAGAATTTAAAAAAACTACTAACTATTTACAACAACAAGTAAAAGGAACAATTACCGATATTAACGGTCAACCAATACCCGGTGTTAATATTGTAGAAAAAGGCACAGCTAATGGAGCTCAATCTGATTTTGATGGAGGTTTCTCGATAACACCATCCAATGCAAATGCAGTGTTAGTATTTTCATTTGTGGGATTTGTTACAAAAGAAGTTTCTGTTGGAGGCAAAACAACACTTAAAATTGTTTTAGATGAAGATATCTCTCAATTAGACGAAGTTGTTGTTGTTGGGTATGGTACACAGAAAAAAGTAAATTTAACCGCAGCAGTATCTCAAGTTGGTGCAGAAACTTTTGAAAACAGACCTTCAGCAAATGTAGCTCGTTCATTGCAAGGTTCCGTACCAGGATTAGTAATTAGTAACTCATCTTCTGGTGGTGCGCCTGGTGCTGATACCAATATTAATATACGTGGATTTTTAACTAGTGCAGGTAGCGGTGGTAATGTTCAAGAATCTTCGCCATTAGTACTTGTTGATGGTATTGAAATGAATTTAAATGATATTGACCCTGAAAGTATCGAAACTGTTTCTGTACTTAAAGATGCTGCAGCAGCCTCTATTTATGGATCACAAGCTGCAGGTGGAGCCATATTAATTACCACAAAAAGCGGTAGTAATATGAAAGGGAAAATTAGAGTAACTTACAGTACTAACTACGCTTTAACCCAACCAACAAAAATTCCCGAATTAGCTAGCCCCATTAATTTTGCTTATGCTGTTAATGATTCTAGGATAAATAATGGTCAAAACCCATATCATGATGAAACAGATTTAGCTAATATTTTGGCCAACATGGCAAACCCTGGAAGTGCGCCATCAATAGGTGTTAATGCTGCGGGTACAAACTGGAACTATACCAGTATTGGAATTGATGCTACAGGTGCTACCGATTGGACTGAAGTTTTATATAAAGATTGGGCTGAAAGAACTAAACATAACTTAAGTATATCAGGTGGAGATCAAAAATTAAACTATTATTTTTCTGCTGGGGCTTATGACGAAGGTGGTCTTTTGAAAGTAGGAGATGAATCTTTTCAACGATACAATCTTGATGCAAAAATTTCTTCACAAGTTAATAAATGGTTAAAAGTAGAATTATTAACTAAAGTTTTAAAAAGCTACTCAGATTACCCAACGCAAGGAGGTACAGATAATGACTTATCTGGAGTTTTAGACTTATTATCTAAAATAAAACCAACCTTTCCTTTAGTAGATCCTATTTATGGAGAGGAATGGCTTGGACACTCATATTTTCCGTTTTGGGCTACTCAGCGTTTTAAAACAGAACAAAATCAACTTGTTTTATTACCAAGATTTATTATTGAGCCTATTAAAGACTTGAAATTAAACGTTAATCTTAATTATAAAAGAAGTAATAACTATGAAGAAGAGAGTATTTTATCAAGTCAACAAATAAGACCTGCCGGATTTATTGATAGAGTAGCACAGCAAAACACATCTTATTCTCCAGCTTTTGCAACAACCGAATATTTTTCTCCTAACATTTTTACTACTTATGATAAATCTATTGGGAACCATAACCTTAATGCTACAGTAGGATACCAAAGTGAGGTGAATAATTTCCATAGTTTAGGTGCACAGACTGATTATTTAATTTCTGATAATGTAGTTTCTATAAATGCATCTTTAGATGATGATCAACTTGTAAGTGAAGCCATAACGCATTGGGCAACACAAAGTGTGTTTAGTAGATTTAGATATAATTACAAAGAAAAATATTTATTTGAATTTAGCTACCGAAGAGATGGATCTTCTAGATTTGCTCCAGAGGATAGATGGGCTGGTTTTCCAAGTTATTCGGCTGGATATAATGTAGCTAAAGAGAATTTCTGGCCAATAGATGCTATTAACACCTTCAAATTAAGAGGGTCTTATGGTACGTTAGGAAATCAAAATGTTAGTAATTATTTGTATTTATCTAATATAGAATTAAATACTGGCGGAACAAGCTATTTATTTGATGGTCAACGCGAAACTTACGCTTTTACGCCAGGTTTAGGTAGTGAAAACTTAACTTGGGAAAAAGTAAAAACTACAGATATTGGTTTTGATCTTAGCGCATTTAACAACAAACTGGATATAGGTTTTTCTTGGTATCGTACAGATATCGAAGGCATGGCTACAGGTGGTCTTAATTTACCTGCACAGTTAGGAACAAATGCTCCTGTAGCAAACGCAGGAATTTCAAGAGTTCAAGGATGGGAAGTAGAGGCTAAATGGAGACAAAATATAGGTAAAGATTTTAGTTATAATATTAGAGCGGTACTTTCAGACTATACAAGAAGCATAGTAGATTACCCTGTTCCTGATGGAACAGCGGAGCAATCTTTAACTCAAACCTACTACCCAGGACAGGATTTAGGTACAATTTACGGTCTTACATGGGATGGCTGGTTTTTAACAGATGAAGAAGCAGCAAATCATCCTATAGACCAAAGTGCGGTTACTGGTTGGTCTTATTCAGCTGGTGATACAAAATATAAAGATCTTGATGGCGACGGATCTATAAACAGAGGCGCATGGGAAGTTGGAGATACTGGAGATTGGAGTGTACTTGGTAATACTACACCACGTTATCAATATGCAGTAAATCTTGGTTTTGTCTATAAAAATTTAGATTTTAATGCTTTTATACAAGGTGTTGGAAAAAGAGATGTCGTAGTATCTAATCACCAAAGGTTTAGAGGTCCTGCTCAAGGCGCATTTCATGCTAATGTTTGGGAAGAACATTTAGATTATTTTAGACCTGAAGATACCACAAATCCATTAGGTCCAAATTTAGATGCTTATTTCCCAGCACCATACTCTGCCAACCCAGGTAGAAATAACAAAAATTATAGTCAAGTAGTTGACCGTTATATACAAAATGGAGCTTATGCTAGATTAAAAAGTTTACAATTAGGATATACAATACCTAAAGATGTAACTAGCAAGCACGGTATAACCAATTTTAGACTTTATGTTACCGGAGAAAACCTATTTACAGTTAACGATATGCTCTTCTTTGATCCAGAAAATATTACAGCTGGTGTAACAGGTAGTGCCATATCTTACCCGTTACAGAAAATTGTATCCATGGGATTAAACGTATCATTCTAATTACAAAATTGTAGAAATATGAAAAATATAATAAAATTATTTATTTTAAGTACAGCAGTGACTTTGTCGTCTTGCGAAGACTTTTTAGAAAAAACACCTTTGGATGTTGTCTCGGAGGTTGATTTTTATAGCACACCTGGTGATTTAAGAGCATCAGTTAATGCTTTTTATAATGATTTACCAGGTTGGTCAAATACTAATGTAGGTTTCTCTGTACTACCCGATCTTGATTCTGATATGGGTATTGCTGAAAATATAAACTCTAGACTTAGTGGTCAAACAGGTGTAGCTACAGAGTCTTCAAATTCAGTTTGGAGTTGGGACGAGGTAAGAGAAGTTAATTGGCTTTTAGATCATGTTGATCAAGCAGAAGGTGATCAAACAGAAATTGACCAATACATAGGAGAAACTTATTTTTTTAGAGCGTATTACTATTTTAATCTTTTAGTTGATTACGGTGATTTACCAATATTTGATAAATATTTTGATGATAAGGATGAAGAGTTTTTATTCGCTGCTAGAGAACCAAGAAATGAAGTAGCCGATTTTATTCTTTCGGATTTAACCACTGCTATTTCTTTATTACAATCTTTTCCAGATATCTCAACAAGTCCTCGTGTAAGTAAAGAAGCTGCTTTATTACTAAAAGCAAGGATTGCTCTTTATGAAGGGACATGGGAAAGGTATCATAATGGAACAGCTTTTGGCGTAGAAGGCTCTAACGGTTCTGCTTATTTAGAAATCGCTGCAGATACTTCTGAAGAACTTATCGATAGTGGTGTATTTACACTTGAAGATGATTATTCTTCTTTGTTTAACCAAGTTGGACTGAGCGGTAATAGCGAAGTAATGCTTTGGAGAGATTTTAATGACGATTTAGGTTTTAATAATAGTTTACAACTTTCTTGGCCGAACCGTTGTGCTTATACTAGAGAAGCAATACGTAGCTATTTATGTATTGATGGTGACCCTATTTCAGTAAGCGATTTATACGATGAAGGAGATAAGTCTTTAGCTACAATTGAAGTAGACAGAGATCCAAGATTAGCCGCTTTAATAATGGTGCCTGGAGATTTAATTAAAAGAGATGGTAGCTCAACTGTTGCTTATATAGCTCCTGATTTCACTACTGCTAATGCAGGACTTACGGGGTATGAATCACAAAAATATAGAAATATTGATATAGATCCTGTTACTAGTGATTTTACTAAAAACACGTCCAAGGTTATAATGCGTTATGCTGAAGCTTTATTAATTTTTGCTGAAGCTAAAGCAGAATTAGGTACCATTACTCAAGCTCATTTGGAAAAGTCTATTAATAAGTTACGTACTCGTGTAGGTATGCCTGGTATAACGTTAGGATCAATAACTATGGATCCTGATTGGCCAAATTATGGATATACCCTTACAGATATTTTGTATGAAGTTCGTAGAGAACGTACTGTTGAACTAATGGCAGAAGGTTTTAGACTTGATGATTTATTACGTTGGAGAGCTCATGAATTAGTTAATGGAACCACTCCTAGAGGAGCATATTTTTACGATGGTATTGTAAATTCAGATACACCAGAATCAAATGTAACGATAGATTCTGAAGGTTATATTGCTCCATTTCTTAGTTCAGACCCTTATAATTTTGATGAAAGTAAAGCATATTTATTGCCTATACCAAGTAACGAATTAATACTTAACCCTAATTTATTACCACAAAATCCAGGTTGGTAAAATTTATTTAATAATTAGTTTTTTTAATTAAAAAGCTCAACATCAAATTTTGATGTTGAGCTTTTTTTTATAAACGAATATAAATAATTTATAGAATACCTTACCCCTTATTAAGTAAAACGCCTTATCTATTTCAATACTACTTTTATTTTTAGTGCTCCATTACTTTTATAACCATCATTAAAAATAGTTATAATTAATTAAAACCCTCCTGATTAAATAACTGTAAGCTTCTTAGAAAACCGAACTGGTTAAAATAGTTCTATACAAGAAAAAGTATTGAATAAATTGCTAGAGAATATGGGGTTGGCTCATTGGTGTTTTACAAATCATATTCGTTCTTAACCATGTGAAATATAATTACAAATAATCTTTCATCAACAAAGCCGCACCTAAAGCACTTTCATTTTTACAGTCTGAAATTTTAACAGTTATATTTGGTCTTATACATTTTAAAAACTTAATAAACACTTCATTTCTATTAAATCCTCCAGAAATAAATACATTTGAAATTTTAGAGTTTTTATCCGATATTAAATTAATACCAGAAATTACTTTTTTTGAAATTTCAAAAATTAACTGATAGTAAGCCGTTTCATAAGAAAAAAAGTTTTTCAGTAATTCAGGGTGCGCTTCAAAATCGGTATCAATACCTTCCGCTAAAAATATGCGGGCATCTTGATCCATTAATTCTTTACAAAGCGTGGTATTTAATACTAAATCCATATACGTATTGATATCTACTTTAAAATAATCACTCAACGCTTTTAAATATACCTCGTGAATACGCCCTAAAAACTGCATGGACGATTTTACTTGCTGCTTTTCAGGTGTCATAAAACACAAACAATTATGTTTTAATTGATCCTGTGTTAAAGTTTCTTTGCTAAACGGATTCATAGCAATAATCCAAGTTCCCGTAGAAAGTAAAACAAAATCTTTTTCTTTTTCCAAAATAGGGATAATAGATGATGAACTATCGTGCAACCCTGTACCAACAGCAATGCTTTCTCCATTTATTTCGGATATTACAGCTTTATTACCTTTACAAGGTTCTGGTAGTATAATATTTTCATCTTTTAACCATTTATGGTATTGCATGGTATCAAAATCCCAAGTAGCTGTATGTGCACCTACAGAGGTAAAATCGGCCGTTATTTTCTTTGTAAATAAATAACTTAGATATTGTGGGTAATGCAAAATAGCATCGACTTGTTTCCATATATCCGGTTTGTTCCTCTTAAGCGATAACATTTGGATTCCTGTATTTAACATGCCATAAGCTGGTGATGCTGTTTTCCTAGAAAACTCTTCGACACCTCCTTGCGATTCATAAAAACCATTATAATCATTGATATCCAATGGTTTTAAATAATTATACAATGGAGCAATGCGTTTTCCTTCTTTATTTAAATATACCAATGAAGCGCCATGTGTTGAAAAATTTATAGCTTTAATTTTATAGATACCTTGATCTTGAATTTTTTTTATCTCGTTTTGAATCCAATTTTCAATCGATTCTATATCGTCACAACAAAACCCATCATCATCTTTAATTTCTTTAAACTGAATGGCATTTTGAGACACCACTTTAAACGTTTCATCAAATAAAAATATTTTTTTATTGGTTTTCCCTATATCTATAACTGCTATAACTTTTTTCATGCGTATAAGTTTTATTTGTGCTTTTGGTATTATGATATTTGTCCATTAAGAATATAAATGGACAAAAAAATAAAATATTCTATGAGTTAGAATATTAAAAAATGAGCGACCTTCCTTTTTATAGATTTTACGTCGTTAAAAGGATAAGCCACTCATCATTCTACAAATCAGATCAGGTATTTTAAACTAAAAAAATATACCTCTCCTTTTTTTATATTGCTATTATTATTCTTTAAAACCGTAAAGTGGCCCGTAGTTTTTACAAGCTCTATAATCGCCTCCCTCTAGGTTTTCACCAAAAGCCGACCATGCACTTGGTCTAAAAACATCATTTTCCTCTACATTATGCATGTTCACAGGAATGCGCAACATAGCCGCTAATGAAATTAAATCGGCACCAATATGGCCATGAGAAATTGCACCGTGATTAGCACCCCATTTAGACATTACAGTATAAACATCTTTAAAAAAGCCCTTACCTGTTGTTCTTGGTACAAACCAAGTTGTTGGCCATGTTGGATCTGTTCTTTCATCTAAAACTTTATGAACATCATCTGGTAACTCTACACTCCACCCTTCAGCAATTTGTAAAACAGGTCCAATCCCTTTAATTAAGTTTATTCTACACATAGTTAAAGGCATAGTTCCTTTGGTTAAAAACTGAGAAGAGAATCCGCCACCTCTAAAATATTCGGTTGTAGCCGGTGGCCATTTTGTATTATCTAAACATCTCTTAACATCATCCTCGGTAATATCCCAGAAAGGTTTCATGGTAGGATTTCCATCAGCATCTTTTTGTTGAGCCGTAGCATCTAAAGTTGTAGAACCAGAGTTAATTAAGTGAATGATACCGTGTTCTGCAATTCCAGTTAATTTTTTACCAGTTACACGTTTTACAGATTCTGGACTCCAATAGGTTCTTACATCTGAAAACAACTGCGCTTTATTAGTCAATAAGTGACCAAATAACATAGAAATAGCATTTAAACAATCGTTTTCCGTAGCAAAGGTATAGGCTTGACGAATACCATTCCAATCGAAAGATGAGTTTAAAATAGACTCTGTAAAATCGGCATTAGGCTGATAATCTGTCCATTGGCGTTGTCCTTGAAATCCGCCCATAATGGCATTTCTTCCTTTAGATTCTTCACCAAATCCCAAAGCTTTCAACTTAGGATTTCCATTCATTAAATCTTTACAGATCAAAGTCATTTTTACAACTTTTTTCCACTCTTCATCTTTTTGTTCACGTGTTTTTTGTGATTCTGGACTATTTCTATCTTCGCCTTCTTCACAATTTTCTTTGGTCCAAGCTAAAGCTTTTTGATACTCTTCTTGATCAAAAATATTATTATCAATACGTCTTAAAATCTCAATAGACTCTACAAACTCTGCTCTAACTCCTAAGTAGTCTTGTAAAAAGTTTACATCAACCATAGAACCAGCAATTCCCATAGAACTATAACCTATAGATAAATACGATTTACCTTTCATTTGAGCGACTGCTAAAGCCCCTTTTACAAAACGTATAATTTTTTCTGAAACATCTTGAGGAATACTTTGATCGCCTCCATCTTGAACTTCTTTACCATAGATTCCAAAAGCAGGTAATCCTTTTTGAGAATACCCTGCTAAAGCAGCAGCTAAATACACCGCTCCAGGTCTTTCTGTTCCGTTAAATCCCCAAACGGCTTTAGGTGTTAACGGATCTGTATCCATAACTTCTGTTCCATAACACCAACATGGAGTTACTGTTAATGAAACCTCTACGCCTTCTCTTTTAAACTTATCTGCACAAGCTGCAGCATCTGCAACACCGCCAATTGTTGTATCTGCAATAACACATTCTATTTGTTCTCCACTTGGGAAACGCAATGTATCTTGTATTAATTTTGCAGCCGCTTTGGCCATATCCATACATTGAACCTCTAAAGATTCTCTAACTCCTAATTCACGCCCATCGATAACTGGGCGAATGCCTACCTTTGGTAGTCTACCTATTAATCTACTCATGATATATAATGCTTTAAATTATGTAAATTGTTCTAATTCTGTTAATTGAGCGTTCGATAAGCCTGCTGGTTTAAATCCTGCAGCCCAGCACATCATTAACATTTTAGCGCCTTTGTTTGCTACATCTAAAAAGTCCCAAGCTTTCATGACATCGGGAGCGGTAGACGTTGCACCATGTTTTTCCCATAGGGATACGTTTCTTGTTTTAAACGCTTCCATAGTTACTTCTGCTAAAGCTGCTGTGCTTGATAAAGCATATGGTGTACAGTGAATGCCTTTAGGTACAAATACTTTCACCTCTGGGCACATCATCCAAATTTGTCTGTTTAATTCGTCTTCATTATCAAACAATTCATGATGACTCATACAAATTAATTCTAGCGGGTGGGTATGTACCACAGCTAAGTTTTCTGGATGGTATTGTGAATTGAATAAATGGATACTCGCGTGAGAAATTAACTCGCAGGTAGGACCAAAATTATCACGTTTTCCTCCCCAAATAATTGAATACCCAGTAGCATTTTCATTTATATAAAGAATACAAGACACTTCTTCAAGTTTATCTACTAAATCCCGTAAATAACATCCTGTTCCTGTTATGTAAATAACAAACCCTGCGGATTCTTTAGGAAAATCGAAAGCCACTTCTGTACCAATCCCCTTAACTTCTTCTTTTGTAAAAAAAGACGTTAAATTCATCGATATATTTCCGGCATTTCGTTCTGCCCATTCACGCTGCCATAAATAGCCCGCTACTTCTGACACTTTTTTTAATTCTGTTTCTACCTGTATTGGGAGCTTTAACGTTTTCATAAAATTTGAATAATAATTTATTCCACAAATATACTTGTACACTTCAATGATATAAATATTCAAAATCTGTATTTTTGTATCTAATTCAAACATTCCACTTTTATGAAGTTTGTAAAAAACATAGAACTAGGAGATCCATCATTAAACAAACAAAACTTTATAGACCTAAAAATAAAGATGTTATGTTGCAGATATTGGTTATTAGATTTATGGGATTGCCACGAAATGGTTTTCCCGTTTTGGCGACTATATTGGAATAAAAACTCAGGCGGTCAATTAATTGATCAAGATACTGTTATAGAAATGGACCCTAATCATATATACATTATACCTCCATTTACATCATTTTCTTCGCGCTACACAAAAAATCATATTTATAATGAAGGTATTCATGTTTCTGGTAAACATTTAAATACAAACCATAAAGAAGAGGACTTTGAAGATAAGTATCTCATTCATTTCTTCATTCATTTTAATTTAGGTATCCCATTTGACAATATATATCCTGGTATTTTAAAAATTGAACTAACCGATTATTTAAAGGATAGATTGAGCTATTTAACGGAACGATTAAAAATAGAAAATAAAGATTTCAAACTTACATTTAATTTAAAATTACAAGCTTTTATTAAAGAAGCACTTACCAATATAGGTCCCGAATTATGGAAAGCAATAAATATAGACGAGCGTGTTTTAAAAGTAATCCGTTTTACAGAAGTCAATCTTCATAAAAAATTAAGGAATACAGAGATGTCTTCTCTTGTAAACATGGCACCAAATTCGTTTGCTAGATTGTTTAAAGAAGAAATGAATATAACACTTCATAATTTTATTCAAAATCGAAAAATAGCAAAGTCTTGTGAATTGTTTGAACATACCAACAAGTCTATCGAAGATGTTGCGTTTAATTTAGGGTTTTCAGACAGATACCATTTTTCCCGAGTATTTAAATCTGTCACAGGATTAACACCTGCCTCTTACAAATCTGGAAAATACACATAGCCCACTCTTTATAATATAGGTCGTTTTTTATTATCGTATTTTAAAAACAACATCAAGGACGAAATGGCAAATACATCTCCATTTTCACTTTTAAAAAAATCTATCCCTATTAAAAATGGCTCCTTTTTAAAGAAGAAGGAATAAACGAGTACTCTAATAAATTAAGCTTAATATCTACTCTTAATTTTTCTACAATTAGTAGCATAAAATACATCGATTTAATAATCTATAACGGTTAAAATAAAAACCGAAAATAATCACTATGTTTAAATTATACATATTATTGATTATTATGGATAAATATTTAAACACCATTATATCATAAGTTTGCTAAGCACATCCTTCCAAATAGCACGCAGTGTTTGTTTGTTTATAAAAATAACCAATAATACATATAACTAAACGTAAATAAGCCATGAAAGAATTTAAACAATTTATAAACGGAAAATTCATAAAATCGACTTCAACAGATGTCATTGAAATTTTAAACCCCTGTACTGAAGAGGTTTTATCTTTAATGCCTATCGGAAGTGTTAAAGATGCAGAATTAGCTCTAGAAGCTGCGCAAGCATCTCAACATGCTTGGAAATCATTAACAGCAATCGAAAGAGCTGGATATTTGCATAAAATGGCCGATGTTATTCGTGAGAATCGCGTATTTTTAGCTAAAACTTTAGCTGCTGAACAAGCTAAAGTAATGGGTTTAGCGCAAGTTGAAATCGATGTTACTGCCGATTATTTTGACTATAATGCAGGTTGGGCAAGACGGATAGAAGGTGAAATTATTCAAAGTGACAGAAAAAAAGAACATATTTTTTTACATAAAGCACCTATAGGTGTAGCTGTTGGAATTCTACCATGGAATTTCCCATTCTTTGTAATGGCTCGTAAAATAGCACCATCTTTAATAACTGGTAATACATGTATTATCAACCCTAGTTCTGTGGCGCCAAATACGGTTATGGCATTTGCCGAATTAATTGAGAAAATAAACATTCCTACTGGTGTATTAAACTTTGTTTGTGGTAAAGGTAGTATTGTTGGAAATGCTCTATCAAAAAGTCCAATTACTGGTATTATTAGCTTAACAGGAAGTGTTGGTGCTGGACAAAAAGTTATGGAAGCTGCATCTCTAAATATTACAAAAGTATCTTTAGAATTAGGAGGAAAAGCACCAGCAATTGTATGTGCAGATGCGAATTTAGATTTAGCTGTAAAAGCAGTAGTAGATTCGAGAATTATATTTAGTGGACAGGTTTGTAATTGTGCAGAACGTGTTTATGTAGAAGATTCTATTTATGACCAATTCATGGAAAAAATCACTAAAAGATTTTCTGACATTAAAGTTGAAGATGCGTTTTCAGCCAACAATCCAGATATGAGTAGTTTAGTTTCTAAAGACCAATTAGATAAAATATCTGAAATGGTAGACTATGCTAAAAAAGAAGGTGCTGAAGTTGTTGTTGGAGGCACTAGATCAAGTCAATTTGATAAAGGATATTTTTATCAGCCAACTTTATTAACTAATGTAACACAAAAGATGCAAATTATACAGGAAGAAGTTTTTGGACCTGTTTTACCAGTAATGAAATTTAGTACTTTAGATGAAGCTATTGCACTATCAAACGATTGTGAATTTGGTTTAACATCTTCTATCTACTCAGAGAATTTCAATAAAGTAATGCATGCCTGCGAAGAATTAGAATTTGGTGAAACTTATATTAACAGAGAGCATTTTGAAGCTATTCAAGGTTTTCATGCAGGTTGGAAAAAATCTGGATTAGGTGGAGCAGATGGTAAACATGGTATGGAAGAATATCTACAAACTAAAGTAGTTTATGCGCAATACAGATAGTATTTAAAGACAAACAGAACTAAGGCACTATTCATTTTACAACTATTAAATATAGCTGTAAATAAGAATAGTGCCTTCTTTTTATAGAAACTAAACAAAAAACCAATGAACAACCAAACAAGTATTCCCATAGTATCCAAAGAGGTGCTAATTCCATTCATCATTATAACATCTTTATTTGCATTATGGGGTTTTGCTAATGATATTACAAACCCTATGGTGGCTGCCTTTGGAACGGTTATGGAAATATCTACCGCTAAAGCCGCTTTAGTACAACTTGCCTTTTATGGTGGTTATGCTACTATGGCGATACCTGCGGCTTTATTTGTTAGAAAATACAGCTACAAAAAAGGGATTCTTTTAGGATTAACACTTTATGCTACAGGGGCTTTATTATTTTTTCCTGCGGCACAATTTGAAGTCTTTGGTTTCTTTTTAGGGTCACTTTATATTTTAACCTTCGGATTGGCCTTTTTAGAGACCACCGCAAATCCGTATATATTATCTATGGGTGATGAGCGTACTGCAACACAGCGTTTAAATTTAGCGCAAGCCTTTAACCCTATCGGGTCTTTATGTGGCATGTTTGTAGCATCAAAATTTATCCTAGTAGCTTTAGATTCTGATAAAAGAAACGAAGCAGGTGAATTAATTTTCAACACTTTAGGGGAAGCAAAAAAAGCCATTGTAAGAACGCACGATTTAGCTATTATTCGAGATCCTTATGTCATTCTTGGTTTTGTTGTTATTGCTATGCTTCTTTTAATTGCTTTTACAAAAATGCCAAAACGAATGAATAAAGGCCAATATTCTTCCGCAGGGGCTTCATTTAAAAGATTGTTTAAAAACGGAAAATATAAAGAAGGAGTTTTAGCTCAATTATTTTATGTGGCGGCACAAATTATGTGTTGGACCTTCATTATTCAATATGCCGATAATTTAGGTATAGCTAAAGCTGAAGCTCAAAACTACAACATAATAGCGATGTCGATATTTCTATTAAGCCGATTTGTAAGTACCTTTTTAATGAAATATGTAAACTCTAAAAAATTACTAATGATTTTTGCTCTTTGCGCAATGACAACCATTTCGGGTGTTATTTTAATTGAAGGTATTATGGGCTTATATTTATTAGTTGCCACCTCGGCTTTTATGTCGTTGATGTTTCCTACTATTTACGGTATTGCACTAAATGGTTTAAGTGAAGAAGACTCTGCCTTAGGTGCTGCCGGTTTAGTTATGGCCATTGTTGGTGGCGCATTAATGCCAATTTTACAAGGGCTTATGATAGACATGGAAAGTATTGGGCCTTTTTCCGGAGTTAATTTTTCTTTTATTCTTCCTTTTATATGCTTTTGCTTTATTGCATTTTATGGATACAGAACATTGAAAGTTTATAATTAATTATGATGTGCCTTTTTTTTAAATGAAACCATACAACAACTTATTATATTTGATTAAAAGGTAAAATAACAGAGTTAACAACATCTACCTCAATACTTAATGTGTTTTAAAAGTTAATTATAATTAAACACTATTATATAGAAAAACACAAAATATTAAATGAAGAATAATCATAAATAAAAACTTTACAAAAACTATCCGGAAGTGGCAAACCTGCGTTTTAGGCTCGGGCAATTACTTTCGGATTGTTTTATTTTATTTCAGAATAATTTAATGTATTCTTATCTTTTGTAAGCCCTTCATAAATGGTCTTTACATGCTCTGAATGAACAAAAAATCTACGTTTATAAATTTAACATATAATCGAAAACCGTCTTTTTAAACTCCTGGAAATTACTTGTAAAGCGTTCTAATCGTTGTTTAAGTAGAAGGTGTTTTTCTCTATAATCAGCATCTGATATACCTTTTTCTCCTTTTTCTAAACGAGACAACAACTTTTCATGATCAATAATATCATTTGCTAAATAATCGAACAATTCTGAATGTACGGAATCCAGATTCCCTAATATTTGACCATAAGCCGTATGAGCAACTTCTTTTACTTTTCTTTTTTCAAACAAATTGGAAAAAAACTTAATCTCGTCTTTATAAAAAGCAATGTTGCTTAACCATTCTTGACTTTCAAAATGAAGAACATCTAACCCTGCACCTAATAATAATTCTGTTTTTGGATTTAATAATTTCGTTTTCATAACAATAATATTTAAATAAATTTATTCTTTCAAGTTATATCTCTTAAAGAAACTAGTTTCTAAACTTTTACGCGCATCTTCTAAAAGTTCTTTTACTTCTTCAATACTTTGACTACGGATCATAGCTATTTCTCGCATTGAAAATTGATACTCAGTAGCCAATTCAAAAACAGTTCGCATAGATTGTGGTAGATTACTTAAAACCATAGATGTATGTTTTATAATATTTTCTTTACCCAAATCCTTATCAAGTTGTTCCATAAATTCTTTTTTATCTTCTTCTACAAAAACATGATTTAACACATAATCGTTCTTAGCGTATGAAATATCGTCTAACTCATCAATCATAACAAAATCTCCGCCACCATCGATACTATATTTTTCTTGCATTGCATCCCATGCTGGACGAGAATAATCATCAATATTCTTAAAAAAATAATCATCAAATTCTTCTTCCACAATACTATCCTCCAGAAGTTTATCTGCCGTTTTAAACAACCAAGGATGTAGACTTTCTTTGTCTTTCACCTCATCAAAATGATCATAAACCTCAATAAATAGTTGATCAATAAAATCATCTGGTTTATACTTTCCCTTAGGAAGGTTTCCTTTGGATAAAGCAGTAGCCAATGTTTTTGTAATATATCGGTTAACTTGATATAAGGTTTTTAATAATAAATTGTTAAACAAAGCCTTATCACCTTGCTGTTTAAACTTGCTTAAATCAGAAAACGTACTCGCTACGAATACATTAAAATCCTTTTTACTTTCATAATATTTTAGAGTGTCCATATGATATGTTTTAAGTTAAAATACATCTTGAAAGTACAGAGATATTAAATAGAATACAATGACCTAGATCAGTCTAAAAAAGCATATTCTAATTAACCGCAGTACTTCATTATACTATATTTTTAATTTTATTTTTCAATATTTCAATATTTAAGCGATCTCCCCTTGCTACTAGAAAACTATCACCATTTTTAAGTTTTTCAATATCTAAACTAGCTTCTGCTTCACTTATACCAAGTCCTCTTAATATCCCAAAGGGTCCGCCAAACAGTCCACCAATCGCTTTTTTACCTATTAAGTTTGAAAATGTAGAAACCAAGAAACCGGCTACAAATAAACGACCGAGTTCAGGGTTATAAAAAGTATCAAATTCAGTATGCATACCCAATAATTCCTTAAAAAAGGCTTTGAGTTTTTTTTCTTGAAACATCCACTTTTCCCTTTCGGCTATGTTATCTTCTCCAAGATTACCAATAACCGATATAACCATCTTATCAAAATCCATTTCACGAATGGTTTTTATAGCTTTTTCTAACTCTGGAATTTGAGTATACGGTTTTATAAAAACTTGCTTTTGTTCTGTTTTAGAGGCATTCATTTTAATAAAAATTTTAAAAATAATATCGTTTTAAGAGGACCTATTCTCTATGGCTAATTTACAAGCAGATATTTTCTACACCCCTGACCTAGGTCATGATAATAAAAAATAAACCGAACTAAATTTGTAATATAAATTTAATATTAATTAAAAATTTGAAATCATGGCAAACGATAATGGAAATGTCCTTTTGGCATTATTAACAGGAGCCGCAATTGGTGCGGGTTTTGGAATATTGTATGCTCCAAACAAAGGAGTTGAAACACGACATAAAATAAAAGAACGCGCTTTAGAGGCTAAACACGATATAGCGGAGCGCGTTACACACGCTAAAGACGAGCTGACTAAAACAGCCAACGAAAAGAAAGAAGAGTTCGACCAAAAACTAGATGAAACCATTAGTAATATGAGCTATAAAGCAGATGATATTATAGCTACTTTGGAACGCAAATTGGAAGATCTTAAGAAAAGAAACGCTCAACTACACAAATAATGCATTATGGCATTTGAAACATTAAAAAAAGACCTCGTTGACCTAGATAGCGATATGAGGTCTTATATTGAGACAAACAAGGCGTATTATAAACTTAAAGTTTTTAAAATACTAATAGGTTCGATTACCACTATAACACATTCTTTATTAATTGGCGCTATAGTATTTCTTGCCATTTTTATGATATCACTTGGTATATCTATGCTTATTAGTGAGGCTATAGGTAATTTATATTCTGGCTTTTTAATTGTGGGAGCTTTTTACCTTGTAGTTGCCATAGGGTGTTACATATTTAGAAGCAGACTCAATAGACCGCTGATTAAGAAGTTCTCAAAACATTATTTCGATAGTTATGAATAAAAAATATAGCACACTTGTAGAAATAGAGCACGATTTGAAAGTTTTACGACTTCAAAGAGATATTGTAAAAGAAACTTTAAAGCTAGATTTAACAACCACAAAAAACCACCTAAATCCTAAAAAATTAATGGATACTACTGGTTTTGGGCTCAAACAATTCGCTATAGATTTTGCTCTCAACAAAGGATTGGAATGGCTTAGTAAATTACGCCATAAACGGTAGCACATATTAACGGCCATCTACTAGCCAAATTTAGCAACTTGTTGTAATTGTTTTTTATCTAAAAGAACAATTCTACGGGCTTCACCTAATTGGATTAAACCTTCATTCTTAAAATCTGAAAGCACTCGTATTGTAGTTTCCGTTGCCGTACCTATTAAACCTGCAAAATCTTCTCTAGAAACGCTAAGTCCATCATTAACACTATCTTTTATAAGTCCTTTACCGTAAAGCTCTAAAAGTGCCGTAGCTGCTCTTTTACGAACGGAATCGAAAGCCATACCCATTAATTGGTCTTGCATATGCAATACATTATTAGAAATCATACTAATAAACTTATGCGATACCTCCTTGTTATTAAATAAAAGTTGCGTAAAATCGCTTTTAGGAATACAACAAATTTCACAATCATTAAGCGCTATGGCTGTTTCTGTATATAACCCCGAACTTCCTAAAACACAAAGTTGCCCTATAAAGTCGCCTGTATTAAACATACCGGTAACATATTCTTTTCCGCTTTCATTATACTTGTATGTTTTAACTTCTCCGCTTTGTATAAAAAAAAGATTATGTGCTGCAGATCCTTCTGAAAAAACAGCTTCTTTCGCTCTAAAATTAATAATATTTCTATCTTCGGAAAGATCGTTTAGATTTTGATATACTGAAGCTTCTTTAATAAATTGATTGATACCTTGTACATCTCTAGCAAACTCCTTCCGCATAAATGTATTCTTATTTAAACGTGCTTCAATAGCTAATAGTAACTCGTCTGCATCGAAGGGTTTGGTTAGATAATCATCTGCACCCATCGTCATGCCTTTACGCAAATCTGATTTTTCAGATTTTGCCGTTAAAAATATGAATGGAATATAGGCCAATTTATGATCTTGACTTAACTGCTCAAAAACACCATATCCATCCAAAATAGGCATCATGATATCACATAAAATAAGATCTGGCATAAATTGTCGTGCCTTTTCAACCCCTACTTTACCATTTTCGGCAGTGGCCACTTCATAATTCTCAATTTCAAGAATTTCGGCAGTCATCTCCCTAACATCTTCATTATCTTCAATTAGTAGTATTTTTTTCATTTTTAATTAAATTTAAAGGTAATTCTACTGTAAAAGTGGTGCCTTTGTTTAATGCACTTACAAAACTAATATTTCCACCCATTAATTCGATATACTGCCTTACTATATTTAAGCCTAATCCGGTTCCTTGATAAGTTGTGGCGTTACTTGCTCTAAAAAATCTTTGAAATAAACTGTGTTGATCTTCGATAGGAATACCAATACCTTGATCGGCAACTACAATTATAAGCCTATCCTTATCACCTTGAATTTCAAACTTTATAACCTTGTTTTCTTCGGAATATTTAATGGCATTTAACAGTAAATTATGCAAAAAATGCCTTACTAATTTAGGATCAAGATTAACTTCTAAATACGTTGAATAACTTTTGAAATCGATAATTTGCCCTTGCTTTTTAATGCCTTCAATTTCTTCAACTAAAGATTTTGAAAAATCGATAAAATCAAATAACGTAGGTTGTGCTATTTCCTTTCCTTCTTCTAGCTTACTTAATGAAAGGAGGTCGTTAAGAATATAAACCAAATTATTAACGCTGGCTTTTATTTTGTCGACATATTTTATTAATTTATCCCCTTTTGCGGTTATATTTTGGCGTTCAATGAGGTTGGTAGCAGAAAGAATGACACTTAAAGGCGTTCTGAATTCGTGAGAAGCCATAGAAATAAAGCGCGATCTAAGTTCATTGAGTTCTTTTTCTTTCTCTAATGTATTTCGGATTTCGATCTCTATGTTTTTTTGATCGGAGATATTATTATGCACCAATAAAACCTGAACAATATTTTTATCTTTATCGAATAATGGTGTGGTATTAATTAAATAAGACCGGTCTTGAATATCTACTTCAAAAGAACAATGCTGTCCTTTAAAGGTCTTTTGAATGTTTTCGATAATATCATGCTTCACCTCTTCTAAAATCCCTTTAACGTCTCTAATAGCAACTTTAGTAGCGGCTAAACTTCTAAATCCTAATTCATCTAATTCTTCTCCTTCTATAAACACCACTTCAACTTGTAAATTAACAACTGCCACAAAGCCTCTAGGAAAATTTCTAGAAATATTCCCTAATAATTCATGACTGGCAATAGCCCTATTTTCGGCTAATTTTGTAAACTGAATTTGATCCTCAAGGCTTAAATTAGATTCTACTAACTTCTGTACTATATCTTTAAGCTCGAAAGTACGCTCGGACACCCTGTTTTCTAGTACTCCAGCATAAGCAGCTAATTCTTCTTTACTTTGATGTAAAGCTTCACTTGTATTATATTGCTCTATAGCTACACTAGTGACTTGGGCCATATTTAGTATTATTTCTCTTTCTGCCGCAAGTGGTTTTCTTGGTGTATTAAAATAAATAGCAAAGGTTCCTAACAACTCTTGATTTGAAGAAAATATAGGAAACGACCAACATGCTTTTAGATTAGCGGCTAAAGCTAGTTCTCTATGGTTTTCCCAAAAAGGATCTGTAAAAATATCTGTAACAATAACTTCTTTTTTAAAATAAGCAGCAGTACTACAAAATTCTTTTTCTACACCAATAGGAAGCCCCTCAATAGCATTAGTAAACCCTTTAGGAAGATTTGTAACGGTTAATTTTTGTAATGTTTTAGTTTCTTTGTTTAATAATAAAATAGAACCTATGCAATTTGGAATGGCTGTTTCTATGATTTCAATAATTCTATTTGTAATGTTTTTTAATGGTTCATGTTGGATAATCATGTCCATAACATGAGACTGCCCTATTTTAAAAAAATCTTCCATTTTTTGCTCTGTAACATCGTTTTGGACACCAACATAATGCGTAAGCTCTTTTTTATTATTAAATATTGGAGAAATAGAAACCTCGTTCCAAAACAAGGAACCATCTTTGCGATAATTACGCAATACTACGTGACATTCTTTTCCTTTTTTTATAGCAGCCAAGATAATTTTAATATCGTTTTGCTCTCTATCTTCTCCTATCAAAAAACGGCAGTTCTTGCCCATAAAATCGGAGTTCTTATACCCCGTAATCTTTGAAAAAGAATCGTTACCATAAACAATAGGATAATTTGGTTGCTGAGCATCGCAAATAATAATGCCTCTTGCTGTAGATGCTAATATTTGGTTTCGGATATATAGAATATTCTCAATAGCTTTTTCTTCTGTTATATCTCTTATAAAAGCAGTGACTAATTCACTCCCGTTTATTTCAGTGTGACTCAGACTTATTTCTAATAAAATTTGTGTACCATCCTTTTTTAGTCCGTAAATATCCTTTCCTTCACCTAAAAATCGACTCGTAGTTTCTGTGGTATCCTTTACTATAAGTGCCTTATATGCTTGTATGAATTTATCAGGAATAAGACCTTCTACTTTTCGCTTAACTAATTCTCCTGGTGCGTAACCAAACATTTTTTCAACCGAAGGATTAGCCTTAATGATATAACCGTGATTATTTACAACCAAGATACCTTCTACTGAAGATTCAAAAATACCTCTAAAAAGTTCCCTGTCTTTTAATTCATCTACCATACTATAAAAGCTAATAAAATTAGTTTAGTACTCATTACGCTAAATTTTCAGAAAAATGCTTCTGCTAATTTACAAAATACTCCCCTAACCTAAAGAGAACTAAAGCCTATAATATTGTTAATAAAAACCAATTAAACTTGTTCTGAATTTATCTTGTATTGATTTTTTAAATTCACTTAAATTAAAATCTAGAGTACAATTAAATAGAAATTGCAATAAGAAGAACAACCGATCTAGCTTTAACGATATAAGAACGTTCTTTTACTATTGTTGCTTTTTCTAGCGTTACAATATCTTCTGGTGATGGCAAGGAGGTATCAATAATACGAAACCAATTTTTCTTATTAAAATCCTCCGAATCTGGAATTTCAAAAGTCATATCCTTGTTATAGGCATTGCACGCAAGAAACAGCACGTAATTTTTTTTACTAGATTTTACAACACCAGCTAAACTATGCGATGTTGAGCTCCAGTCTGGCTGCCCTAATTTAACACCACTCCAATCAATTTCTTGTTTAGTTTGCAGAAACTCCATTAATGGCAAAGTATAATCTGCATCCATCAAACTTGTATCTAGTCTAAAGGCATTCAACCCCTTAACAAAGCGGTGTAAGGATGCGTTCTTTTCCAAAAGGTCCCAATCAAACCAATTTATCTCATTATCCAAGCAGAAGGCATTGTTGTTCCCTAATTTTGTTCGTTTTACTTCATCGCCCATCAAAATCATTGGTGTCCCATAAGAAAGAAGTGTAACAGCTAAAAAATTCTTTATCTGTTGCTCCCGTATTTGTTCTATAATTGGATCGGTCGTTGGCCCTTCAACCCCATAATTATAACTGAGACTATTGTTGCTTCCATCGCGGTTTTCTTGTCCGTTATCCTCATTATGTTTTTGATTATAACTTACCAAATCATTTAAGGTAAAACCATCATGGCAGGTAATAAAATTGATACTTGTATCCGCTGGTTGGTTTTTATGACCATAAAGATCTGGACTTGCCAAAATTCGTGATGCAAAATTAGATATTGAATCTTTATCGCCTCTAATAAAACGGCGCACATCATCCCGAAACTTACCATTCCACTCTTTCCATTTATCACCAATAAAACTACCTACTTGATAAAGCCCTGCTGCATCCCAGGCCTCTGCTATAAGTTTGGTTCCGGCAAGAATTGGATCAGATTGTATATCCCAAAGTATAGGCGGGTTCTGTTGAGGTTTCCCTGACTCATCTCGAGATAATACAGAAGCAAGATCAAATCGAAATCCATCAACATGCATTTCAGAAACCCAAAAACGAAGACTATCCATTATCATTCTTCGAACGGCAGAATAGTTGGCATTAATAGTGTTTCCGCAGCCAGAATAATCCCCATAGGTTCCATTGGGATTTAATATATAATAAGCATTATTGCCAATACCTTTAAAGCTTAATGTTGGTCCATTTTCATTCCCTTCACCTGTATGATTATAAACCACATCGAGTATAACCTCTATATCAGCATTATGCAATGCTTTTACCATATCACGGAATTCATCTAAAGGACCAAATAAATCTTTACTAGAACTATAATCGCTATGTGGTGCAAAAAAAGATACAGGACTATAGCCCCAATAATTGGTTTTTCCCTCCGGTGCATCTTGTTTATCAAACTGAAATACAGGTAGTAATTCTACAGCTGTGATACCCAAATCTATTAAATAAGGTATTTTTTCTATCAATCCGGCATAAGTTCCTCTTTTATCATCCTTTATTCCCGAATTAGGGTTTTGAGTAAATCCCTTTACATGTAATTCATATATAATAGTCTTTATAAAAGTATGGCGAAGACAACGATCCTCTTCCCAATCGTAAGTACTAGTGTCTACCACAACACTTTTCATGGCACTACTTACATTATCACCTGGCTTACTTGCCAAATCTCGCCGATAAGCCTGAGGGGTTACCACGAGTTTACCATAAGGATCTAACAACACTTTTTGAGCATCAAAACGATATCCTTCATCAGGGTTAAACGGACCATGAACGCGATAAGCATATATTTGACCTGCCTTAAGTCCTGGCACAAAAATATGCCAATATAATTCTGTTCGATTTAGTTTTTTATCAAGAATTATAGTTTCGCTAGGTTTAACATCTTCTATACCATTAAACAGCAGTAATTCTACAGCTGTACTATTCTTGGAAAAAAGACTAAAATTAACTCCGTTAGCTTTAACAGATGATCCAATTGGATAAGGCCACCCTTTTGTTATATCTCTATGTGTTTTCAATTTTTTACGTTTTCCTTGTTTCTATATTTTATAATCAAATCCTTAAACCCTTCGATGAATTGGGGATTAATAGCTTTCCAATCCATTGGTGCTCTAACAGCCAAATCAGATTGCGGTATGGAACCATTAATAGGTTCCTTGTTATATTTACAATTTTCGGTACCATAATAAATAACTACTGGTTGATCTAAGGAAAGTAGTAATTCAAAAGCTTGTAACATAACCTTAACATCTCCTTTACAATGCAACAGAAATCTATCCACATCATGATTATCCAAAAATGTCACCATAAAATAGCCAGATGGTACTTGCTGAAAATGTTTTTTTATTTTGTCTTTTAGTTTACTATCTAGCAACAAATTTTTTCCTTTTTCTGCAGCTTTAACAATTAAAGTATTTAATGTGAAATCCAATACTCCATCTAACTCTCCATAATACTCTAATTGAACCTCTTCTTGAAAAACACCAAACTTTCTTTTCTGCATTTTATTCTTTAGTCCTGTAGTTTTTATAAGCTTTTTGTCTAAACTATCGCACCAAACCTCACCAACGAAAACACTTTGCGGATAATGTGCTTTCATTTTTTTTCTGAATACCTTCCAAAACTTATGTGAAGGACCTATGGCATGGTCTAATCTAAAACCATCCAGTCCTAAAGACATCCAGTAATCAGCAATATCAATCATATAATTCCTAACCTCTACATTGTTCAAGTTTAATTTAGGTAATTCTGGAAAATCTAAGAAACAACGATACGTAGCAGGCCATTTTTCAAAAATAAACCAATCATGATATTTACTATTCTCATTTTTATAGGCATCCTCAAAAAAAGGATGTTTGTTTGAGCAATGGTTTGGAATAAAATCGGCAATAATATAAAGTCCTCTTTTGTGCGCTTCACTAATTAGTGTTTTTAAATCTTCCTCTGTACCAAAATGCGAATTCACTTTTTTAAAGTCCGTAACATTATAACCATGATAACTTAGTGATTCGTAAAACGGAGATAGCCAAATAACATTTACACCTAAGCTCAAAAAATAGTCTAGTTTCTGTGTAACACCATTAATGTTCCCTCCAAGAAATTTAGGTGAATTTCTTGTTTCCTCAAAACCATTGAATCTATCGATAAAGACTTGATATATTACAGCCTTTTTAAACCAATTAGTTGCACTCATAACTGTTACATATTTGGGAATGTTTTTTAATGATTAGATATGAAATGGATTACACAATATGAGTTTAAAGAACTTATATCATAGGAGTCTTCCCTCTTCAAAAAGCTGTTTAACTTAAACAACTTGAGTATTGACAGCTTAATATAATACTTCAAGAACCTCTCAAATAATAAACTAACCAATGCTATGGCAAGACACTCCAAACCTATTCTTATAATAAAAAAACATTCAACTATAAAACAAATTACTGCAATTAATAGCAATATTAAACTGATTTAGGTCATGAAGCGAAATATTTTGTTTTATTAATTATTGCTAAAACCAAGGTATAAGGTGAAGAAATAATTCCATAATGATACATGATTCTCAAAAAAGATTGAAAGAGAACACAACAAAAAGAAGTTATTCGGGATACTGAATTTATAAGAGTTCTAGTTCAATTTAAAATTGGAAAATTATATCCATTTATTTAACTAAAAAACTATTTCCAATTTATTAAGACACCAAAAATAAAAACGCTTTATTTCTAATACTGAAAATATATAATTTGTATTATTTGAGACAAATACAAATTAAAAGTAATGCGGCCTTCTTTTAGAAAGACTAAAAGTTAACTGTTAATATTCTTTAAATTTCATTAACATCCTTACAGCTATCGATAATAATGTCGTTTTTAATATTTTTAAGTGGAATGGAGAAAAAGAACGAGCTACCTTCTCCTAATTTTGAATCTACCCATATATTGCCATCTAAAAGATTAACAAGCTTTTTTGCAATGGTAAGTCCTATTCCAGCACCATCATATTGTCTATCAAAGGCCCCATTAACTTGAGTAAAGCCTTTAAAAATTAAATCTTGATGACTTTTGTCTATACCAATTCCTGTATCTGAAACAAAAAAAGTAATATGTGTTATTTCTTCTTTTTTACAAATATTAAAGCCATAATTAATAGTACCACTTTCTGAAAATTTAATGGCATTTTTTAAAAGGTTTACTATAATGTTTGTTAGTTTTAATTTATCGGTATGTATCGTTAAATTTTTATAATCTGATGGAATTATTAAATTAAAATCTATATGATGCTTTCCTTGTTTTTCTTGATGAATTTTCATCGATTCATGAATTTCATTTAGAAAAACACTTAAATCAATAGCCTTCATAAACACTTGTACTTTACCAGATTCAATAACCGAAATATTAAAAAGATCTTCAATAAGTTTAAGTAAATGCTCTCCGCTATTATGAATAATTTGTATATACTCATGAATTTCTTCTGTAGATGAATCTCGATCTACTAAACCAGAAAGCCCAATAATAGAATTAAGAGGTGTTCTTAACTCATGAGACATGGTTGCTAAAAACTGAGATTTTAATCGGTCGCTTTCTTCAGCTTTATCCTTTGCAAGAGTTAATTCTACAGTTCTGTCTTCAACAAGGTTTTCAAGGTGATTTCTATATTTTTCTAATTCTTGATTCTGAATCGTAATTTCTTGTTGCTTTTCTAAAAGCAAGTTGTTTTTATTATTTAGTTCCTGCGTTCTCAACTTAACTTTATGCTCAAGTGAAGTACTTAACACCTGCAGCTCTTCATTTTGAATTTTAAGTTTATTTTCTTGTTGATAACTCTTAAGAGCTTCTTTAACTGTTAAAACAAGATCGTTAGTATGCCAAGGTTTAGATATATATCTATAAAGACCTGCATAATTTATTGAGTTTGCAACACCTTCAATCGTAGCTTGGCCGGTTAACAAAATGTTTAATGTATTAGGTGTTTTTTCATGAAGTTTCTTTAAAAACTCATCACCCTTCATAACTGGCATTGCATAATCTGCTATTACTACTGGAATTTCATAATTTAAATCTAGTAAATTATTAATAGCTTCTAAAGCTTCAATGCCCGACTCTGCAGTTTCAATAATATATGCATTACCAAAAGCATTTTTTAGTTCAGTTTTTAAGCTATTTAAAACTATTTTTTCATCATCAACGCAAAATATCACTCCCATTTTCATACTCATCATTTTTAAATTAATAACCTCCCAGAATCTATACAAGAAAATAATTCAGATTGCATCCATGGTTTTCTGATGCATTTATATAAATTAGCTTCTCTTTTTGTTTTTTCGATTGATTTAAAATCAGCCTGACCTGTTAACATTATTTTTAACGAATTGGGATATTTATTATGAACTCTAATTAAAAACTCATCCCCTTTAATAACTGGCATTAACCAATCACTAATAATTATTAATTTAACTTTAATATCCTCCATCATTAGCTCGTCAATAATATCGAAGGCCTCATTTGCACTCTCGGCAGTTTCATACACAAATAAATTACCATAATTCTCCCTTAATTGAGCTTTAATACTATTCAATATTATTTTTTCATCATCGACACATAATATTACAATTTTCTCCATAGTCTTATTCTTGTATTATTGTTGATTCTTTATTATTATTTATGGGCAGATAAATACTAAACGTTGTTTTACCTGGCTCACTTTCTACTTCAATTTTACCTTTATGCTTTTCTATAATTCGTTTTGAAATATCTAAGCCTATCCCTGTACCTTCTCCAGTTGGTTTTGTGCTAAAAAATGGATCAAATATTTTATCAATTTCTTCTTGAGGAATACCTTTTCCACTATCTGTAATTGAAACTACCACCCAACTATTTTCTGTATAAGTTTTAATAGCTAGCTTGCCATTAAGATCCATAGCATAAATAGCATTATGAAGTATGTTGGTCCATACTTGATTTAACTCATCATAATAGCAAAGAATTTTTGGTATTTCATCATATTTTTTAGAGACTTCAATTCCTTGCTTAATCTGGTTGTTATATAAGGTTAAAACACTTTCAATTCCTTCTGTAATATCTGCAAAAACTTGTTCCTCGTAATTATTAATTCGTGATGAATTTTTGAGAGCAAATACTACTTTTGAAGCTCTATCGGCTGCAAACTCAATATTTTCTGTACTTCTTTGCAGACCCGTAATTTTATATGCAACTTCTATAATTTCATTAGAATCTTTATTTTTTAAAAGATCCATATATTTTTCAATATTCTCTACAACCATCATATCTACAAAAGTATCTGCAAAAAAATATGCGTTTTCAATATTGTTATTTTCCAGCGTAGCTGCTATTTTTTTCTTAAAGCTCCTTTCCTCTCTTGAGGTTAACCTGTGCCTGTTTTTAAGAGAATCTTCCATGAGCGATAAAAATTCTAATTTTAATTTATCAGGTAATCGGTTAATAAATACGGGATACTCTTTTAACATAAAGTTTAGAGTGTTTTTAATATTCCCTATTGACGAACGAATAGCACCGAGCGGTGTATTTATTTCATGTGCAACACCTGCAATTAATTGCCCTAGTGCAGCCAATTTTTCCGAATTAACAAGTTTTTGCTGTGTTTGTTTTAGATCACCTAATGTTTCTGTTAATTCATTTGTTCTTTGTTTTAGCGTCTCTTCCCGTTCATGTATTTGCGATAACATTTTATTATATTCATCAACTAAAATTCCAATTTCATCATTTCCTTGTTTTTGAACTCGTAAATTGTAATTACCCTCTTTAGAAATTTCTTTAGTAGCTTTAGTTAATTTTAAAATAGGTTCTGAAAGTACTTTTTGTAACCAGGTAGCAAGTATATAATTAATAATAAGCAGAGCGAGAAGTAGTATTCCCATTTTCAATAAATAGTCACTTATTTTTATTGTTAACTCCTCTGTAGAGACTCTTAAATAAATTTTACCAGCCAATTTATTATCGTAAAAAATAGGTCTAGAAACATTTAAATAATCATCCTCAAATTCACCCATTGAAATTGAGTTATCAGAGTTTGAAACTATTTTTTTATCCTCATTCTTATAAAATTCTGCAAAAATTTCATTTTTATCATTATAAACAATTCCAATATCTACAGATGGTATATTTTGTAATTTTTCTAATGTTTCAATAGCACTGTCCGACATATCAAAAGCTAAAGGAACAGCACAATAATCACCAATAAGTGTGGCATTAACTATGGTGTTATTTCTCATATCCTCCTTGTAATCGGCAATATTACTCAATGTTACGTAAGCAAAACCAACCAAAAGTGAAAACAATGATACGATTTGAATAATCATTATCATTTTAAATCTAATTGAAAGGTTTTTAAATAACATAGGTGAAAAAATTATTTTAATATTTCTTTAATTTACTTCTATTTAACAAATTTTTTTAAATAAATGTAATTGTCACAACATAGTTTATATCATCATAAAATGCAGGAATAGTACCTATCATTTTTGATGATGTTAATGATGTAATTTTAATTGTTGATAAACCAATATCTCCAACAATAGGATAATTGTAAATTAAAGGATCTCCAAAAGTTAATTGAGTTTTATCTGAATTAAAAACCCAAGTTGTTTCAATAATAATTTCTTCTGATAAATCTGTTACAACTAATGTACCGTCACTATCAAACTTAAAAGAATAGCTTTTCACTTCATCAGAATCCAGTACTGTAATATCTGATATTTCTATTCCTCCCAAATTGATAGAAGGTTCAACAATTTTACTTTGAACCACCCATGATTTAGCTGTAAGCATTTCACTTTCGGATGAGAGTTTCGATGACTCTTCTTCGCTACAAGAAGATAAACTTATTGAGGCACAAATAATAGTAATTAAAAAGTATTTAATTTTCATAATAGATTAGGGATTAAAGTTATTTTCATTTTTTTATTTAATATTCCCATTGAAAACCAACTAAAAAACTGGTTCCAATAGTATCTGCAAAACCATATTCACGATGTTTGCCTAGCATATTTTTAATAGATATATTTACTTCTGTTTTTTTCAAAATATTATAACTAACTTTTGAATTAATAATTGAGTTAGCCTTAATTTTTGCTGTTTTTCTATGATAAATACCTGTGTAATCCGAAATAACATTATCAATAGGCATTGCTTCAAATACTTGTTTTGAATACACATAACCGTTTATATTTAGGTTCAACTTGTTATTTGGTTTGTAATTCAATAAAAACCCACCATACAATGATGGTGTAAGCTCATCGCTCAATAAAGTCATATTAAGGTTAGAATATGCAGTAGTACTTAAAATATTAGTTTCTGGATTAAGTGAAAGTTTAGTATCGGTTGTGTTAATTTCAAACTCAGTATTATCATTTAAAAATGTTTTTTGCAATGTGCCATATAGCTTACAATCTAATTTGGAATTAGGGCTATAATTTAGCATAAAACTCGCACCAAGTTGAGAGGATCCGTAATCATAATTTTCAAAACTCATAAGTGCAGACCCAGAAACAGAAAGAACTGTTTCTACTTCATTTTCATTATTTAACTGAACTTCTGAATTTATTTCACGATACTCAATAGATGCCAAAAGATTGTCTGATTTCTGGAAAAACACCTCTATATCTATATTTAATTTAGAACTTAATTTACTTCTCCAACTTAATTCTAAACTAGAATTAGTTGGGTATTTTTGATCTCTATCGGCTTTAATATACTGTTCTACTGGAACATATACTGGATTAACATTTGTTTCTGTTTCCAGTCCGTAATAAAAATTCATCTTTGTATTTATAAATGTATCATAAAAAGAAGGAGAACGGTTAGCGCGAGAAATCACAGCTCGTAACAAATTGTTTTTATTTAAACGATAAGTACTAGCAAGTTCAAAATTCACAAAATGGTGTTTATTGATATTAAATTTATCAACACGAAACCCGGCAATCATCCTTAATTTAGATGATAGCTTCCAATCGGCAAGCATAGAACCGGAATAACTAATAAACTTTCTAGGCTCGTCTTTAATTTCATAATTAAGTTTTGAAAGATCAAATACCTCATCATACGTAACTGGACTATTATAACTACTTCTTTTATAACTCAAGCCTGGCCTTAAACTTAAGTTTTTATATCTGAATAAATATTCCAAATTCGCATCTAAATTATCAAATTCGAAAGTGTTAAAGGAATTTCCTAGAACCTCCCCTTGAGAGATATTCCATTGCCCGTAAAAATTATTAATTTTAAACTTATTATCTATATAGAAACTTTGAGATTCGTATTGTGATAGTGGTGTTGCAAAATTTAGAAATCCAATTTTCTGGCTTTCAGATTTTTGCCCACCAAATGAAAGATTAACGTTTGTGTTTTCATTAAATTCGTGTGAAAAGAAAAGATTAGCTGCTCTTTTTTGTAAACTTTGCTCGGTATTATATTCACTAGATACAGCTTCGCTAAAATCCTGATAAGTCCAAATTTCATGTGTATTTGGATCTTTTTCAATTTCCATCATCATGTGCATGTCTTCTAATTGAGTATATTCCTCATCCCACCAATTATAATACATATTATCAAACCTGTCTCTTACAGTAAAATTACCTGTTAATGTTAAGCTTGTTTGATTGTTCCAGTTATAACCAATATTTGCATTAGCAATTTTAGTGTTGGCATTTCCAATTTTACCAGAAGCAAAAATATTCAATCCTTTTACTTTTGAATGAGAGGTTATTATATTAATAACTCCAGTAGCCGCATTGGGTCCATATAAGGCTGAAGCAGGACCTCTTACAATTTCAATTCGCTCAATATCATTAATATCTATTGGCAACGTTTCCCATAGTGTACCTCCAGAATAATAATCGTAAACAATTCTATTATCAATCATTACAAGTATGGTAGTATTGTATGGTAGAGAAACATATGCATTTTTTGTAATATCATCAAAACCACGAATTTGTACATCAAAATTCCCCGGAGTTATTTCTCTTACAATTAGCCCCTGAGATAAACGTAAGGCTTCCATAATACTTGTAGCCCCGGCGTTATCGATATCTTCTCTACTAATAATTGTAACAGATAAAGGGGTTTCAAAAAGATCTTCAGGTTGTTTAGATGCCGTAATTACAACATCAATATTTAAAATTTCATCTAAAGACATGTTTTCATAAACACTTGTATCCTGAGCGAATAAGTGGCCACTAAGCAAAACAAGCAGTAGGTTTAAAATGAATATGCTTAGCCTATTTTTCATTAAATTTTAAATAACTATATGTTATAATTCCCATTTTAAGCCAATTAGCAATTGTCTCTGTATCTGATCAGTAAAACCATACTCAAGATGATTTCCTAAAATATTTTTTATTGTTAAATCTAATGATGTGTTTTTATTTAATTTAAAAGATGCTTTTGTGTTTAAAATTATATTTGTTTTAATGTCTATTTCTATCAAAGCTTCATCAATACTGGCTTCGTCTATTATTTTGTAATAATTATAGTTTGTGAATTTCTGATTAGTATATACATAAGCATCTGTACTAAAATTCCATTTTTTATTTGGCTTATAATTCAACAAAAAGCCTCCAAAAAATGAGGGTGTTGTCTCGTTAGTCCATTGCACAGGATTAGTTAATGTGCTAATTTTAGTATTAAGCACATTATCTGAAGTAATATCATCAAAGCTAATATTAGTAGTTTCAATACTAACATCTTTTTTTCCTGAAACACTAGTGTTTTGATAAGTTCCATATATTTTAGCTCCAAACTTATCAGAAAAACTATAATCTAAAGTAAACCCAGCACCAAACTGGTTTGCTTTTAAATCGTAATTTTCAAATAAAGCATCCCCATTTGCACTTGCAGAAATTACAGACTGTGGTTCCCCAAAGGCATTTAATTGCTGCCCTATATTAGTACTACGATAAATATTAGCATTCACAAAATTATTTACTTTTGAGTAAAACAATTCAACATCTAATTTCAAATTTGAATTTATTTTAGTTCTCCAACCAATTTCATGATTTATAATAGTTGGGTACTTCAAATCTTCTTGACCTCTTATATCTAAGCTTATAGGAACAGTTAAAGTAGTGCCTGAAACACCTGTGGGTTGCTCGTATATTACAAAAATGTTACTATTTAAATAGGAATCGAAAAAGAAAGGCGATTTGCTTGCTTTTGAATACACGCCTCGAATTAAATTGTTTTTATTTATACGATAAGTTAAAGCAGCTTCATAATTAGTAAAACTATTTTTATTAAACTCAAATTTATCATGACGAATAGCTCCTATTAATCTAAGCTTTGAAGTCGGTTTCCATTCTGTTAACAAAAAGGCAGAATAAGAAGAAGTAACTCTAGCTTCATCCTTATATTTATAATTAAGTGTGTTAAAACTGAATGGTTCACTATATGTAAGCGGGCTATTATATGATAAGTATTTATAACTAATTCCTGGACGAATACTAAAAGATTTAAACTGTTTAAAATATTCTAGATTACCTTCTATATTGGTGAACTTATAAGAGTTGAATTTGTAGTTGTTATTATCATGCCCTGAATTAATATTGAATTGTCCACTTAAATTATTATGATTTATTCTTGCATTTACATAATAGCTTTCCGATTCTGTTTGAGACAATGGTGTTGATAGATTTAGTCCTCCCGTTTTTTGGCTTTGAGATTTTTGAACTCCCACAGCAATGTCTATATTTGATTGTTCTGTGAAATTATGTGATAAAAAGATATTTGCACCTAATTTTCTTAAACTCAAGTCTGTATCATAATCGGCACCAAGAGCATTTTTATATTCATTATACGTCCAAACCTCGTTACTATTTTCACCTTTCATTGGTGAAACAAACATAGTAAGATCCTCTATTTCCGTATATCCTTTTTTATTAAAATCATAGTATGTATCATCAAAACGATATCGCTCTGTAAAGTTACCAGAAAATGAAAGTTTTGTTTTATCATCCCAATTATAACCAATATTTATACTAGTATTTCTAGCTTCATTAGTACCAATACTAGATCTAACAGATACATTTTTTCCTTTTTTATTTGCATGCGATGTAATAATATTAATGACTCCTGTAACGGCATTTGCTCCATATAGTGCGGAAGCCGAACCTCTAACAACTTCAATTCTTTCAACATCATTTAAATCAACAGGCAAAGTTTCCCAAAATGTTCCACCACTAAAATAACTATATACAACTCGATTATCAATCATAACAAGTATAGTAGTATTATAAGGAAGCGTTACATATACATTTTTTGTAATATCATCATACCCTCTAATATGAATATCATAATTACCTGGTGTCATTTCTCTAACAATTAACCCCTGTGATAAACGTAGTGCCTCTGGAATACTAGTAACGCCAGAGTTTTCTATTTCTTCCTTACTAATAATTGTAGTAGATAAAGGCGTTTCGAATAGATCTTCTGGTTTTTTAGATGCTGTAACAACCACATCAATATCCAATAATTCCTCTAAGGTCATTTCACTATAAATTTTATCCTTCTGCTGCGCATAAACCTCTACACATAAAGTAGCATTTAGTAACCAAATAAAAACGAATATTTTTCTTTTTATATTCATAACCAGTTAATTAAAAATTTTTGCTATCCTTAAAATATCAGAGGAGAATGACTGCCCCTCTTTATCTAAAGAAGTTAAATTAACCAATATTTTTGGCTTATTATTCTGAATTCCAAATCCGAGTGAAATTTTACCTTGCTCAACATATTGAGATATACCAGTTACCGATAACACCCTATTGTTCTTGCATATTTCTGAATAATCTTGAATTCCAGGCATAAAATAAACAACACTATAATTCGAAATATTTTGTTCTAATTCATTTTCACGAATAGCCTTAACCATCATTGAATTACCTAGCCCTGTAATAAATTCATCCTTATTTAATTCTGAATTATCATCAAATACAACTAGTATTTTAATTTTTATATTTTGTGGAATTTGTGAATCGTATTTTAACACTTTAGTTAAGAGTGCTGCTTGTATTCTTTCGGGCACAGGTATATTTTGTGAAAAAACTGAATTACCCCAACAGAGAAATATGAAAACAAAAAACAGCCCCTTAGCCAAGAAGATTTTATTTTTGGGGTAATTTAAGTTAATCATTTAGTAGGTTTCAATTTAACTTTAAATCAATATTTCTGCAAAATTAGTTGATTTATTTTCAATGTTTTATGACTTTTATCAAGTTATAAAATTTATTCATTTACATAACAGGCAAAGGCTAGAGTGATGGATTGGTAGTAATAAAAAAATATTTGGCTCTTTTTAACTAAACTATCCATTAAACCCCATCAAACAGAATAACTATTTAATTCACCAATTAGTGAGGCTTTGCTAACTATTATAGAAATATTTTATTCAACCTGAATTAATGGCAGAAAAGGATGCGAAAAGAGTGCGAGTACAACGCTTTTATTTGATATCATTTGGGACTATATTTTATTTAGCATTCACTTAAATTACATCTAAAATATAAGACATAAAGTAAATAAACCATAGGTTAATATTGCTAAAATAAACATTTTATCCGATATAAAGGCTTTTTATCGGTGTTTTGATGTAATTATTTTATTATCTCAGCTATCAGATTGAAAGATTGTGATTTTGCATCGGCATTAGAGTTAATTTTGTTGATTACTCAATAATATATCCACTATAAATTAAAAGCATACACCTTACTTTGTTAAACTTGTAACTTCCTTCTTAAAGTAAATAATGTGGTTTGGTAGAATTTTAATAATTGGGAGTATTCTAAAAATCTTATCTTTTTTTATAATTAAATACAATTGTATCTAATTATAAAAAATAAAAGCATCCTCAACTCTTATTAGCCCTTCGTGAAACGCAAAAAACCTTGTAAATTAAATTTACAAGGTTTTTATTAAGTCGGGGTGGCAGGATTCGAACCTGCGACCTCCTCGTCCCAAACGAGGCGCGATAACCGGGCTACGCTACACCCCGAATTGGTTATCTATATTTCATAATGAAATATTTTGCGGAGAGACAGGGATTCGAACCCTGGGTAAGTGTTTCCACCTACGACGATTTAGCAAACCGTTCCTTTCGGCCACTCAGGCACCTCTCCAGTAATATTTAATAAGAACTCTGCATTACCATTTTAATGCGGGTGCAAATTTAGGATTTCATCTTAGATCTAACAAACATTTTTGTGTTTTTTTTTGAAAATTATTCAGGATATTCAATTCTTAAATGATAAATGTTTGCTAGCTTGTGTTTTAGCACTTTTTTTATGGATTCAATTTCTTTAAAAGTAATGTTTGCATTTAAAAATTGTCCCTCACTTATTTGTTTATCTATAATATTTTCAACAAAAGCATCAATTTTTGTTGATGTTGGTTCCTTTAAACTTTTAGATGCAGCCTCAATACTATCACACATCATTAAAATAGCCGTCTCTTTACTAAAAGGTTTTGGACCAGGATAACTAAAATCTAATTTATTAACTACTTCTTCTGGGAAATCCTTTTTTTCTTGCATATAAAAATAATAAACTACACTTGTACCATGATGCGTTCTAATAAAATCTATAACGCGATCTGGCAAATTATTTTTTCTAGCAATTTCTATCCCATCAATAACGTGATCGGTAATTATTCTTGCACTTTCTTTAGATGATAACTCGTCATGTGGATTAATGCCTGTAGATTGATTTTCGGTAAAGTAAGTTGGGCTCTTCATTTTACCAATATCATGATACAAAGCTCCTACTCTAACCAACATGGAATTTGCTCCAATTTCGTTCGCGGATGCTTCGGCTAAATTAGCTACGTTTAATGAATGATGAAACGTGCCAGGTGCCTTATTCGATAATTCTTTTAATAACTTAGAATTTGTATCCGAAAGCTCCAATAAAGAAACATCGGAAACCAACCCGAAAACTTTTTCATAAACATAAATTAAAGGCTGCACAAAAAGAGTAGCTAATCCGCAAAGCACAAAATATCCAAATGTTTGCCATTCTAAAGTTTCTACTGTACCTTCATGAATTACAAAAAACGCAAAATAAGCAATAAAATAAACTAGTGTTATTTGCCCAACCGATATAAATAGATTAGCTCGTTTATAAAGTTCTTTTACTGTTAAAATAGTAACAATTCCTGCAATAATTTGTAAAAACATGTACTCATAGCTATTCGGTACAACAAAACCTAAAAGCAATACGGTAATAACATGAGAAAACAAACCCAATCTGGCGTCAAAAAAGGCTTTAAAAACAAGTGGTAAAATACATATTGGAACGACGTAAATAAACTTCGAATTATAGTTCACCACCAATGTGGTTAAAAATATTAATAAAAATATATTGAAAAATATAAATGTAACTTTCGTATTATTTTCAAACACATCTAATCTATATTTCATTAAAAACAATAACAGCATAAGTAATGCTAAAGCCACCAAAAGAGTATAAGCAAATAGAATCCATAAATAGTTGGATTTACTCCAAACTTGCGATTCGTATTCAGACTGTAAAGACTTTAATATTTCATATTTATCACCTTGTACAACCTCTCCTTTTGCTACAATCAATGTTTGTTTTTCTATACTGCCTCTTGCATAAATTATTTTATTAAGTTCATCTTGTAAAGCCTTATCTGTAAAAGATTTATCGAAAGTTAAATTAGGCTCAACCAAATCATAGAATAACGATACAAATTCAGTTTTATAAGCAGATAAACGGTGTTTTTTTAAAACACGTTCAATTACCGAAGTCACCTTATCGAGTTTAATTAAATCGAAATAAATACCTTCTTCTTTTTTAACCCGCTCGTCTAGAATAACAATTCTTTTTTCATCCGAAAAACTATAACTTTCATTTAAAACCCCAAAGGCATAAAGTTCGGAAATAATATCGGCTCCCGTTTTATACAATTCACTAGACTTGGCAAGCGAAATAGTATCAGAAAAAGCAGAAGAAAACTCACTCTTAAAAGATGTTTTTACTTTATTCTCAATACTATTATCAATAGTAAAATATAACGTTCCGTTATTAATAAGCTCCTCTTTTTCTTGAGCAATTTCATTTTCAGATTTTTTTATAGCAAAATCAAAAGGAGCATATAAATTCTCTGATTGCCAAGGCTTTCCTTTTTCAAAATTATATTTAAATTTCCCGCTTTTAGGAAACAAATAAACAATTAAAAACGTAGTAGTAATATATAAAAGCACTTTATATATTAAAGAATGGTTTCGGTATAATTTATTTATAAAGTCTTTCACGAGTAAATTTTCTAACTAAATTCTTAATTAAAATTCAGTTAATGATTTCATTTTCAAATGTAATAAATTATTAGGCTTTCACCACGTTTTATAATGAACACATCTCTGCATATTATTAAAAAAATCGTTATTTTCGCAATGAATTTATTCTATTCTTATTTTTTTATAATTTGATAAAATATATTCGAAGCTAAACCAAAGTAGATCATTATGAACAAAGAAGTCGTTATCGTTTCAGCCGTAAGAACGCCAATAGGTAGTTTTTTAGGAAGTTTATCAACTATTGCTGCACCTCAATTAGGAGCTATAGCAATAAAAGGCGCTTTAAATAAAATTAATTTAAACCCAAAATTGGTAGACGAAGTTTTAATGGGTAATGTAGTTCAAGCAGGTACTGGTCAAGCTCCGGCAAGACAGGCTGCCATATACGCTGGTATCCCAAATACTGTTCCATGCACAACGATTAACAAAGTTTGCGCTTCGGGTATGAAAGCTGTTATGCAGGCTACACAAAGTATTGCGCTTGGCGATGCAGAAATTATTGTTGCTGGTGGCATGGAAAACATGAGTTTAATTCCTCATTATTTACATGCTAGAACGGGCACCAAATTTGGTTCTGCATCATTAATTGACGGTTTACAAAAAGATGGTTTAGTAGATTCTTATAGCCAAAATGCTATGGGTGTTTGTGCCGATACTTGCGCTAATGAATATGAGTTTTCTCGAGAAGATCAAGATGCTTACGCTATTCAATCGTACAATCGTTCTGCAGCAGCTTGGGAAGCAGGGAAATTTGATAATGAAGTTATACCTGTTGAAGTACCTCAACGCCGCGGAGAACCTCTTATTTTTTCTAAAGATGAAGAGTTTACAAACGTAAAAATGGATAAAATTCCGCAACTGCGACCTGCCTTTAGTAAAGAAGGTACAGTTACAGCTGCTAACGCTTCCACCATAAATGATGGTGCCGGAGCAATGATTTTAATGAGTAAAGAAAAAGCTAACGAACTTGGTTTAAAAATTCTAGCCACTATAAAAGGTTATGCCGATGCTGCACAAGAACCAGATTGGTTTACTACTGCTCCTGCAAAAGCATTACCCAAAGCCTTAAAGAAAGCTGGTATGAAACTTGAAGATGTTAATTTCTTTGAATTTAATGAAGCATTTTCGGTTGTTGGATTAGCAAACATGAAAATTTTAGGACTTACCGATACTAATGTAAATGTAAATGGTGGCGCGGTTTCTTTAGGGCATCCATTAGGCTGTTCTGGTGTTCGAATTTTAATAACATTACTGAATGTGTTAGAACAAAACGATGCCAAAATTGGTGCCGCAGCAATTTGTAATGGAGGCGGTGGCGCATCGGCCGTAATTATTGAACGTAACTAAAAAACAGTAAGCAATGTATTTAGTTAGTTAATAATTGACTAAAATTGAAAAATAAAGAACCTAGAGATTTAAATAAAATATAATTTTATTTAAATTATTAAACAACGATAATTTATTAATGCAATACGGAATTTGTAATTTAAGCATTGTACCACTAAGACTTGAACCCTCGGATGCTAGCGAGTTAGTTTCGCAAGTTATCTATGGTGATTTGTTTAAAGTTTTAGAACAACGCAAAAATTGGAGTAAAATCAGAATTGCCTTTGATACGTACGAAGGTTGGGTAGATAATAAACAATATGCCGAAATAACTGAAGAGCAATATAGCGACTTAAAAATGCAACCGTTAAAACTTTCTGGTGATTTAGTTGAATTTATTCAAGATAAAAATGAACAACTCCATCCTATTGTTTTTGGTTCTGGCTTAAACGGATTATCTGTTTTAAACCATGGTTATGATGGTGGCCTCATTTCTGGAAGACACCCAAAATCACAAATAATACAAACAGCTTTCACGTATTTAAACGCCCCTTACCTGTGGGGAGGAAAAACGCCATTTGGCATTGATTGCTCTGGCCTTACGCAAATGGTTTACAAACTAAATGGCTATAAATTACTTCGGGATGCATCTCAGCAAGCCACACAAGGTGAAGCTTTAAGTTTTATAGAAGAAAGTGAACCTGGCGATTTAGCTTTCTTTGATAATAGTGAAGGTGTAATTACTCACGTTGGCTTAATTATGGAAGATAATTACATCATTCATGCCCATGGAAAAGTTAGAATTGATCGTTTGGATCATTCAGGAATTTATAATGTAGATAGAAATATACACACACACAAACTACGTGTTATTAAAAAAATAATTTAATTTTTATTTTTGAATTTAAAACATAAAAAAAGGTCGCAAATTGCGACCTTTTTTATTTTATAAAAGTAAGGTGATTTATTGAGCACCTTCTAAAGCTTCAACTTTAGCTTTTAAACCTTTTGCTTTATCCGATTCACCTAAAATATTGTAGATGTTCATTAAAGTTTTAGCTGCACTTAAGTTTTCAGTATCAATTTCTAATGCTTTAGATAAAAATGGAACTGCTTCTCTGTATAAGTTTTGACGCTCTTCTCTTAATTCATCGTAACGTAAATCATCTTTTTTAGAACTACCTAAACCATTCATTTCTGTAATAAGTGGCTCCTCTCTTGCCAATACAAGAGCAGAAATATTAATATAAGCATTAACATAAGTAGGATCTAACTCAATTGCTTTTTCATAATAAGCTTTTGCTTCAACTGGATGATCTGATTCTGCAGCAATTACACCTAAATTATACTGCAATTCTGGGTTAGTAGGATCTAATTCTGTAGCTTTACTTAAAAGCTCTTGGAACTTCTCGATATTCCCCATTTTGTAGTGCGCATTAGCTTCAGATAAAATTAAATTAATATCATTAGGGCTTTCTGCTCTAGCTTCTTGAAGTGCTCCAATAGCCTTATCATCATTACCTTGGCTTACATAAATAAGCGCCATGTTTTTAACGATCTCTGGTTTTTTAGATTCCGTCATACGCTCACCCGGTTTAATATGGCTCTTTGCTTTTACGTAAAGATCACGAGTTGCTTTATCAAGAATTTCTTCTTCACCCGTTTCATTATTAGTTGCAAAATATTGCTTTTGGATACCTGTGTAACCTAAACTCTTAAGCTCATCATATAAAACTAAAGCACGATCGTATTCTTGCACATTTACAGCTGTTGCAGCCGCATAATACAAGTAAACTGTATCTTTAGCTTTTACTCTATATGATTTTTCAAAATACTTTGAAGCAGTAGAGTAATCTTGTTTTTCGTAAGCTGTATTTGCTTTAGTTAACAACCCATTAGAAATAGTTTGTTTTAAATTAGTAATTTCCGCTCCATAAGTTCCTTCTGCTTTTGTTAAATTTTCTAGTGCTGAAGCAACATCTGCATCAGAACCTTTACCGTTAGCATAAAGTGCTTGTCCTAATAAATAGTAATATTTGGCTTTAGATTTTTCATCCATAGCACCTAAAAGACCTTCTGCGCTTGTTGCTGCTGCTTTTGCTGCTGCAAAATCACTCGATTTAATAGCTTTTTCAACGGCCCTCAATTCCTTCTTTTGTGCAAATGAAAATGCACCCATTGAAATGGCTAAAGCTATGATTAATTGTTTTTTCATTTTTAAATAATATTAAGTTTAAATTTCAGTGTTATTATCGTCTAAATTATTATCAAGAGTTGTGCCATCTTCAGAATCCTCAGTGTTTTCAATACTTTCAACGCCTTCTACTCCTTCAACTAATTCCTCTCCTTCAACTATTATTTCCTCTTCTTCATGCATTACTTTAGCAACTGCCGCGATAGAATCTTTTCCTTTAAGATTAATTAATTTAACCCCTTGAGTTGCACGCCCCATAACTCTTAAATTAGCAACAGCCATTCTAATCGCTATACCGGATCTATTTATAATCATTAAATCATCTTCATCAGTTACATTCTTAATAGAGACTAAGTTACCTGTTTTTTCTGTAATAGAAATAGTTTTAACGCCTTTTCCACCACGGTTGGTAATTCTGTAATCTTCTAAGCTTGAACGTTTACCATAACCGTTTTCAGACACCACAAGCACGTTGCTTTCCATATCATCAACAGCTATCATTCCGATAACCTCATCAGTTTCTTCATCTTGTAAACGAATACCACGAACACCAGATGCTCCACGGCCCATTGGTCGTGTTTTAGCCTCTTCAAAACGAATAGCTTTACCAGATTTTAATGCTAACATTACTTGGCTTTCACCAGTTGTAAGTTTTGCTTCTAATAAAACATCATCATCTTTAATTGTAATCGCGTTAATTCCATTTGTTCTTGGACGAGAATATTGCTCTAAAGAAGTCTTTTTAACTTGACCCTTTTTAGTTGCCATAATCACGTAATGACTATTAATGTACTCTTCATCTTTTAAATCTTGAGTACAGATAAAAGCCATAACTTTATCATCTTGCTCAATATTTACAAGGTTTTGAATAGCACGTCCTTTTGATGTTTTGCTGCCTTCTGGTATTTCGTAAACACGCATCCAGAAACATTTTCCTTTTTGAGTGAAGAATAACATGTATTGGTGGTTTGTACCAACAAATAAATGTTCTAAGAAATCTTCATTACGAGTTGTTGATGCTTTTTGACCAACTCCACCTCTATTTTGAGTTTTGTATTCTGTTAAAGAGGTACGTTTAATATAGCCTGCATGAGATATAGTAATTACTACACTTTCATTAGGGATCATATCTTCGATACTTAAATCGCCACCCGCATACTCGATAACCGAACGACGCTCATCTCCATATTTATCACGAACTACTACTAATTCTTCTTTAATGATATCCATTCTACGCTCTTTACGATCTAGAATATCTTTAAGGTCGATAATAGTTTTCATAATTTCATCAAACTCAGCACGTAATTTATCTTGCTCTAAACCTGTTAATTGACGCAAACGCATCTCAACAATAGCTTTAGATTGTATTTCTGAAAGTTCGAAACGTTCAATTAAATTACTCTTAGCTTCATCTGCATTTGATGATGCACGGATAATTTTGATAACTTCATCTATATTATCCGAAGCAATAATTAGTCCTTCTAATATATGTGCGCGTTCTTCCGCTTTACGTAATTCATAAACAGTACGTCTAACAACAACATCATGTCTATGCTCTACGAAATAATGAATTAACTCTTTTAAATTCAACATTTGTGGACGTCCATTTACTAATGCAATATTATTTACACTAAATGAAGACTGTAATGCTGTATATTTAAAAAGTTTATTTAAAACGATATTAGGAATCGCATCACGTTTTAAAACGTAAACGATACGCATACCATTTCTATCAGATTCATCACGAATAAGCGAAATACCTTCTAATTTCTTTTCGTTAATTAAATCGGCAGTTTTCTTAATCATGTCTGCCTTATTGACTTGGTACGGTATCTCGTCAACAACAATACATTCACGTCCGTGTACCTCTTCAATATTAGTTTTTCCACGCATAACAATACGTCCACGACCAGTATGAAAAGCTTCTTTTACACCATCGTAACCATAAATAGTTCCACCTGTTGGAAAATCTGGAGCTTTAATGTGTTGTATAAGTTCGTCAATTTCAATATCGCTATTTTCAATATATGCTATTGTTCCATTAACAACCTCTGTTAAATTGTGTGGAGGCATATTCGTTGCCATACCTACCGCAATACCAGATGCTCCATTAACTAAAAGACCTGGAATACGTGTTGGCAAAACTGTAGGTTCTTGTAAAGTATCATCGAAATTCAACTTATGGTCTACGGTTTCTTTATCAATATCTGCCAACATGTCCTCAGATATTTTTTTCATACGGGCTTCCGTATAACGCATTGCTGCCGGACTATCTCCATCGATAGATCCAAAGTTTCCTTGTCCGTCTACAAGCATATAACGTAAACTCCACTCTTGAGCCATACGTACCATTGCATCGTAAACAGAAGTATCTCCGTGTGGGTGATACTTACCTAAAACTTCCCCAACTATTCTTGCCGATTTCTTATGTGCTGTATTTGCTCTAATACCCAGTTCATGCATACCATAAAGTACACGTCTATGAACGGGTTTTAAACCATCTCTTACATCTGGTAAAGCACGTGACACAATGACTGACATTGAATAATCAATGTAAGCCGATTTCATCTCATCTTCAATATTAATTGGTATAAGTTTTTCTCCTTCTGCCATATATATTTTAATTAAGTTTTATGTAATTTTCAAAACATGCTAATATAACAAATCCTTGAGTTATACTAAGGGTTTTAAAATCATTTTTTCATGTTTTTTATTAACAATTTTAAACCCTTTTTTAGTTAATAAGTATGTAATTGAAAATTTTGATTGAATATCCTTTTTTTCGTCAATTAGCATTTTACACACAAAAAAAGGTATAGTTTTTGTCGTTGGTAAAATGTTTTAGTATTTTTAATGCAGAAAGGACAAGAATATGGATGATAATTTTTCCCCAAGAGTAAAAGATGTTATTGCTTATAGCAAAGAAGAGGCATTACGTTTAGGTCACGATTTTATAGGGACCGAACACCTAATGCTCGGGCTTTTGCGCGACGGTAATGGCAAAGCAATTAAAATTTTAGACGCTTTAGATATTGATTTAAATCATTTAAGGCGTAAAGTAGAGATATTAAGTCCTGCAAACCCCAATATAGCAGTAGGTTCCAACCAAAAGAAGAATCTACACTTAACTAGGCAAGCAGAGCGCGCACTGAAAACTACGTTTTTAGAAGCTAAATTATTTCAGAGCACCTCTATAAATACAGCGCACTTACTGCTCTGTATTTTAAGAAATGAAAATGATCCAACTACAAAACTTTTAAATAAGTTGAAAGTTTACTACGACAATGTTAAAGAACAATTTAAAATTATGATTACAAACGATGATAGTTATATAGAACCAAAATCTGAATTTCCAGATGATGATTCTAACATAGAAGACGAATCTTCTAAAGAAAACATTTTTAACGCGCCAACTGGAGCTAAAACCAACAAAAAGTCTAAAACACCTGTTTTGGATAATTTTGGACGCGATTTAACGGCTATGGCCGAAGAAGGGAAATTAGATCCTGTGGTTGGTCGTGAAGAAGAAATTCAACGTGTATCACAAGTTTTAAGTAGAAGAAAGAAAAATAATCCCCTTTTAATTGGTGAACCTGGTGTTGGTAAATCTGCCATTGCCGAAGGTTTAGCGCTTAGAATTGTAAAACGTAAAGTATCGCGTATTTTATTTAACAAACGTGTGGTTACTTTAGATTTAGCAAGTTTAGTTGCAGGCACAAAATACCGTGGACAGTTTGAGGAGCGTATGAAGGCCGTTATGAACGAACTTGAAAAGAACGACGATGTTATTTTGTTTATAGATGAAATTCACACCATTGTTGGAGCTGGTGGTGCTACTGGAAGCTTAGATGCTTCCAACATGTTTAAACCCGCTTTAGCAAGAGGAGAAATACAATGTATTGGTGCAACTACTTTAGATGAATACAGACAGTACATAGAAAAAGATGGCGCCTTAGAACGTCGTTTTCAAAAGGTAATTGTTGAGCCAACAACGGTAGAACAAACTATTGAAATCCTTAATAATATTAAAGGTAAATACGAAGAACACCATAATGTTGATTATACACCAGAAGCTATTGCGGCCTGTGTAAAATTAACAAATAGATACATGACCGAGCGTTTTTTACCAGACAAAGCTATCGATGCTTTAGATGAAGCTGGTTCTCGCGTACACATAACAAATATTGAGGTTCCAAAACAAATTCTAGAATTAGAAAAGAAACTAGAAGAAGTTAAGGAAACCAAAAATACAGTTGTTAAAAAACAGAAATACGAAGAAGCTGCGAAACTAAGAGATGACGAAAAACGTCTTGAAAAAGAATTAGCTATCGCTCAAGAAAAATGGGAAGAAGATACCAAACAACATAGAGAAGTTGTAACAGAAGATAATGTTGCCGATGTAGTTTCTATGATGACTGGTGTTCCCGTAAATCGTATTGCGCAAACAGAAATTAATAAATTGGCCGAATTACCAAACCTTATTAAAGGAAAAGTAATTGGTCAAGATAATGCTGTTGCTAAAGTTGTAAAGGCCATTCAAAGAAACCGTGCAGGGCTTAAAGACCCAAACAAACCAATTGGCTCATTTATCTTTTTAGGGCAAACAGGAGTTGGTAAAACGCAGTTAGCTAAAGTATTATCTAGAGAATTATTCGATTCGGAAGAATCGCTTATTAGAATTGACATGAGTGAATACATGGAAAAATTCGCTATTTCTAGATTAGTTGGTGCACCTCCGGGATACGTAGGATATGAAGAAGGAGGGCAACTTACCGAAAAAGTACGTCGCAAACCTTACGCTGTTATTCTTTTAGATGAAATTGAAAAGGCGCATCCAGATGTGTTTAATATGTTGCTTCAAGTTTTAGACGATGGGTATTTAACGGATTCTTTAGGTCGAAAAATTGATTTTAGAAATACCATAATCATCATGACTTCGAATATTGGAGCTCGTAAATTGAAAGATTTTGGTACAGGAATTGGTTTTGGAACTGCTTCGCAAAAAGCGCAAGAAGATGCCAATGCCAAAAGTGTGATTGAAAATGCTTTGAAAAAATCATTCGCACCAGAGTTTTTAAATAGAATTGACGATGTTGTTGTTTTCAATGCTTTAGAAAAAGAAGACATCAACAAAATTATTGATATTGAGTTAGAAAAACTTTTAGATCGTATTACATTGCTAGGCTACCACCTAACAATAACCGATAACGCAAAAGATTATATTGCAGATAAAGGTTTCGATAAACAATATGGTGCAAGACCTTTAAAAAGAGCTATTCAAAAATATGTTGAAGATGCTTTAGCTGAAGAAATTGTATCATCACATTTACAAGAAGGCGATAATATAAAAATTGATCTTGATTCAAAAACTGAAGAATTAAATATTTCGATTGTAAAAGCTGAAAAATCTACAGAATCATAAATTCTAATTTAGAATAAAACTAAAAGCTCGAAATTAATTTTTCGAGCTTTTTTATGTTTTAAATATTCACTATCTTAAGGATATGAAACACCTCATAAAAATACCCATTGGATTTATACATGTTTATGAGAACTTTGTAGTTTCTATAATTGATGAAGGTGAAACAGTTACCAAGGATTCTAATAATATTCTAGAAGAAATAGCAAGTAAATACTTTAAGTCTAGAAGCTTTGTTTACATCGCACATCGCTTAAACTCATATGCCGTAGACCCTGCTGTTTATAAAAAAACCTCTTTGATTAAAAACTTAGTTGGTTTTGCCGTAGTCTCTAAAAATCGAGTTGCTCTAAGCAATGCTGAAATTGAAAAACTATTTTTAAACAAACCTTTTGAATCATTTACAAATTTAGATGAAGCTATAAATTGGTCTAATATGATTGTAAGTAATAATAATTTAAATACCTTGGATCGTTAATATCTCTAATAAACTTAAAAAGTAAATCTCCTATCCCATCCAAAATGAAATAAAAATTTTACTTAAAGAGCATTTGGTAAATACAAATTACGGACTAAAAACAAGAGGTATTCCAAAAAATAAAAATGTTGTTTTAAGATTATCAATTAACCTTCTAAAGCAATCTTTTTCTTTTCCTCCGGAACTCTAAAAAGTAAAATAATTCCGCCAATAAAAAAGACAACAAGTACTAAGATTGCATTTCTCATGGTTCCGGTAATTTGATCGACAGTTGCAAAAATAACCATACCTATTACAATACCTATTTTCTCGGCAACATCATAAAAACTAAAATACGATGTAGTATCTTCTGTTTCTGGTAAAAACTTAGAATAAGTAGATCGACTAAGAGATTGCACACCTCCCATAACTAAACCTACAATACCAGCAGCTATATAAAATTGAACTGGTGTATGCATTAAATAAGCATAAAAACACAAAAACATCCAAATAATATTTACTGCAATTAATGTTTTAATGTTTCCAAATTTAGAGGACGCTTTCGATGTTATAAACGCTCCTAATATTGCAACTAACTGAATTACCAGTATACTAAAAATTAAACCAAAAGTTTTATCACTATCGGTACCCCAAGAAATTTCTTCTTCACCAAAATAAACAGCAACAAGCATAATAGTTTGTACCGACATACTAAATACAAAAAAGGCATATAAATAGCGCTTCAATCTTAAATTCTGTTTAAGTTCTTTCCATACTTCTCGTAATTCTTTTAAACCATTAAAAACAACAGCTCGAGTTACTTTATGCCCCGATTTAGTTCCTTTTGGTAAAAAGTAAAAAGCATATTGACTAAACAAAGCCCACCAAACTCCAACAGTAATAAAAGATATTTTCATAGCTTTAAATGATGCGGCATCTTTAACAGTATCTAGAGCTAATTGGATTTCGGCATCTGTTCCTGTTTCTCTTATAGATTCTGCAATACTTAAATCAAACCCGAAAAACTGAGGAAACATCACCATTACTAAATTAAACACCAACAAAAGCACACTCCCTAAATACCCCAAAGAAAAACCTTTAGCACTAACGCTATCTTGCTGTTCGGGATACGCAATATCTGGTAAGTAAGAATTATAAAACACCAAACTTCCCCAGTAACCAATTAACCCCATAAAATAGAATAATAAACTAAGGTGAATTTGATCTAAACTAAACCAATATAAACCTATGCAACCCGCGCTACCAACATAACAGAAAAATTTCAAGAAATTCTTTTTATTACCAACATAATCAGCTATTCCTGATAATATTGGAGATGTAAATGCAACCACTAAAAAGGTGAAAGCTGTAACAAAAGTGATTAAAGCTGTACTTTTAAAAACGGTACCAAAAGCTTCAACCATTTTAACTTCTGAAAGAAATAATGCCGAATAAAATATCGGAAAAATTGAAGACGTAATGGTTAAAGTATAAACCGAATTTGCCCAATCGTAAAAAGCCCAAGCATTTAATAGTTTTTTACTCCCTTTTTCAAGTTGAATCATATAAAATATAGCTAAATAAAAAAAGCTGCTATTGATTAGCAGCTTCTAAAGTAAACAAATATTTTTATTATAATGTTATATCGCTCTAAACGATGTTACACCAAATTTCGCAGCTTCCTTTTTTGCGTCTGGAGCCCATTGCGTTAAGTTATTAATTCGAGTATCATTTGATGGATGCGTACTCATAAATTCTGCTGGAGCATCTCCTCCACTGTTTGCTTTCATACGTTTCCATAATTCGGCAGCTTCATCTGGGTTATACCCTGCAACAGCCATTAAATACAAACCTATTTTATCTGCTTCTGTTTCATGACTTCTACTAAAAGGTAACATTCCTAAAACTTGAGATCCAACACCATAATATTGATTAAAAGCATTTCTAGATTGTTCATCTTGTATAGCAACATTACCCGCTACAGCTAAACCTTGTTGTACATATCCAGCACTCATACGTTGCTGTCCGTGATTTGCTAATGCATGTGCAACTTCATGGCCCATAATAGCCGCAACACCAGTTTCGTTTGCCGCAATTGGTAAAATACCTGTGTAAAATACAATTTTACCTCCTGGCATACACCAAGCATTTACGGTTTCATCGTTTACTAAATTATACTCCCATTTATAATCATTTAAATAACCTGCGTTTCCATTTGCTGTTAACCAACGTTCAGCGGCTACAGCTATACGCTGCCCTACTCTAGTTATCATTTCGGCATCTTTTGTACCTGTTACAACATTATTATCCGTTAAAAATTGATCGTATTGAGCAAAGGCTGTTGGAAACAATTGATCGTTAGATACAAATGCTAGGGTTTTTTTTCCGGTAAACGGGTTCGTTGCACACGAAAATATCATGGCACAAATTCCTAGTGATATAAAAGTTGTTTTTAGTTTCATTTTCTTGGGTTTTATTTGATCTCAAAAATACAAAAACTGTATCTTTAGTTATTAGACACAATTTTCTTTAATTTGTCACATCCAAATTAACAAACTTTGAATAGAATAAAATAGCTTTTTCATTAAAAATTTAACTCTATTAAAAATTAGGCTCATGTTATTTTTATGCCTTTAGTTCGACAAACATAATAAACATCCTTTATAATGAACAAAATATTAGTCGCACTCAGTATATTTTTAGTTTTTAGTTGCAACTCCTCAGCACAAAAGAAAAAAACGGAAACAAAGAAAATTTTTGAAATCACAAAAACAAAAACCGAATGGAAAGCCCAGTTATCGGCAACCGAATATTATGTATTGCGTGAAGCTGGAACAGAACGCGCTTTTTCTAGCGCCTTAAACAATAATAAAAAAGCAGGAACTTACGTTTGTAAAGCTTGCGAAACGCCTTTGTTTAAAAGTGAAAACAAATTTGACTCTGGATCGGGATGGCCTAGTTTTGATCAAGACATTAAGGGTAATGTAGATTTTTCTACCGATTACGATTTAGGATATGCGAGAACGGAAGAACATTGTGGCACTTGTGGCGGACATTTAGGTCATGTTTTTAACGACGGACCAAAAAACACAACCGGCATGCGCCATTGTATTAATGGTGTTTCTTTAACATTTGTTCCTGAAAAATAAGATTCAAAATACATGTTTATAATAAAGACTTTTAATTTGCTTTTTCACACGCTCTAAACTATTTTTATACCATGGAAAGTTATTTAGAAAGTATTATTAAACAGTTTGAATATTACAAAAGTTTAGGAGATAAAACTTTTGAGCAATTATCGTTTGAAGAATTACAAAATGAAATCGCTGAAGACGCTAATTCTATAGCTATTATTGTAAAACATATTTCCGGAAATATGTTGAGTCGCTGGACAAACTTTCTAACTGAAGATGGCGAAAAACCATGGAGACACCGCAACAGAGAATTTGATGATACTTACGAAACCAAAGACCAATTATTAGAAAATTGGAATGCTGGTTGGTATTGTTTATTTAATGCGATTAAACCATTAAAACCTGATGATTTAGAACGCATTATCTATATTAGAAATGAAGGCCATACGGTTACCGAAGCCATAAACCGTCAGCTAGCTCATTATTCTTATCATATTGGGCAAATTGTGTTTTTAGGAAAAGTTTTTAAAGGGAAAGATTGGCAAACATTATCTATTGCTAAAGGTGCATCTAAAACATATAATGATAAAAAGTTTAATGAAGAGAAGTCTAGAAAACATTTCACTGATGATTTGTAATGGTAATTTATTCATAGTGAAGAGTATTGAAATAGATATTTCAGTTTGAAAAACTTACTCTTATTTGATTTATTCTAGTGTCCAAAGAACTCAAGATACAATACTTTTTTTGGTGTTATAATGAATATTGAAACGCCCCAGTTTTAAAATTCTCCTCTTATAAAAACAAATCGCCCACGTCATTTCGATGTGAGAAGAAATTCCGTAATACTTTGAACGATTGTTTATACTCCTATGCGATGGTTTCTAGCATCGACATGACAAACTTACTTTTGCAAACACACACAAATATAAATACCTAAAAACACTTTTGCGGATATGCCTTGCGAGAAGGATTGATGCGGCATCCTTTTTTTGTGCTTGCCTATTTTTTTACTGTTTAGTGCTAAACTTATTGTTATCCTTATATTTTAAGGCGAGACTAAAGTTACTTGAGCACAAGAAAAAGATATAGCGGAAAGCCTGTTTGCCATTTTTCATGGCAACTCGCCCAAAACTATTTTCAATTTAAACATCTATAAAAATACAAATGGTATTTTAGGTTTTAAACTTCTTTTTAAACGGACGAATTATCAGGCGTGCTTCGCGATCGAAACGTATGTAATTGTAAACCCAGTTTATAAAAACAACCATACGGTTTCGGAAACCGATTAGAAAAAACAAATGCACAAACATCCAAACATACCAAGCAAAAATGCCTTGAAATCTAATGTTTTTTAAATCGACCACTGCTTTATTTCTACCAACAGTTGCCATGGCTCCTTTATCTTTATAGGAGAAGGGTTTCATGGGTTTTTCTTCTATAAGTTTAAGAATATTATCTCCCAACTGCTGGCCTTGTTGAATGGCTGGTTGCGCCATCATGGGTAAGCCATGCGGAAACTCATCTGTTACCATACAGGCAATATCCCCAATGGCAAAAATATGATCAAAACCTTTAACTTGGTTGCATTGGTTTACTAAAATACGGTTACCACGCGTTACAAAATCTTTGGCGTCTAAGCCTTTTATTATAGCTCCTTCTACACCTGCTGCCCAAACTAAGGTTGCTGTATCGAAAGTTAAATCGGAATTTGTAGTTACCGTTTTGCCATCGTAATTTGTTACTCGTACGTTTTTCCAGACATGAACTCCTAATTTTTCGAGAAAATCTTCAGCTTTCGCAGATGCATTTGCACTCATACCTTTTAATAAACAATCTCCAGATTGAATGATGTTTATTTGAGCCAAACGGGTATCTAAATCGGGATAATCTTTAGGTAGAATTCCTTTTTTTATTTCGGCTAATGCGCCAGCAAGCTCTACTCCTGTAGGCCCGCCGCCAACAATTACAAAGCTCATAAGAGCAATACGCTCATGCAAATCTGTTGTTAACAGTGCTTCCTCAAAATTTTCGAGAATTAAACTTCTTAAATCTAAAGATTGCGGTATGGTTTTCATGGCCATACTGTGTTTTTCTATTTCCGTATTGCCAAAATAATTGGTTTTAGATCCGGAAGCGACTACTAAATATTCAAACTTTAAATCGCCTATATTAGTTTTTATGGTATTACAAGTAGTATCTATTTCGTTAACTTCTGCTAGTCTAAAATGAAAGTTTGGAAAATCTTTTAAAATTTTCCGTATTGGGTATGCAATCGAGTCTGGCTCTAGTCCACCCGTAGAAACCTGGTATAACAACGGTTGAAACGTATGGTAATTATGTTTGTCTAAAAGCACCACTTGTACTTCTTGCTTCGATAATTTTTTTGCTAAGGCAACTCCTGCAAAACCGCCACCAATTATTACAATTCGTGGGTAACTTGTTTTAGGTATGTTCATAAATAATAACTTGCAAAGCAAAGGTAGTAAAACATTGATAGATTCCGTTATTGGTTGAAACTTCTAATACAACGAAACCTACTGAAGGCTAACAAAGTATTTTTTTACGATTTAAGGCTTAGTTAATTCATTATTACATTTCGATTTTGTAAATTCGTAACCTAAAATTTAACAAATGAGTAAATACGATATTATTGTTCTTGGAAGTGGCCCAGGTGGTTATGTAACAGCTATTCGAGCTTCACAATTAGGTTTTAAAACTGCTATTGTTGAAAAAGAAAATCTTGGTGGGGTTTGCTTAAACTGGGGTTGTATCCCAACTAAAGCCTTATTGAAATCTGCTCAAGTTTTTGAATATCTTAAACATGCTGAAGATTACGGTTTAAAAGTAACAGGTGCAGAACACGATTTTGATGCTGTTGTAAAACGTAGCCGCGGTGTTGCTGATGGTATGAGTAAAGGTGTTCAGTTTTTATTGAAGAAAAATAAAGTAGACGTTATTAACGGTTACGGAAAACTTAAACCTGGAAAAAAGGTAGACGTTGAAGGTACTGAATATAGCGCCGATAATATTATTATTGCTACAGGAGCCCGCTCTCGTGAGTTACCAAATTTACCACAAGATGGTAAAAAAGTAATTGGATACAGACAAGCTTTAACTTTAGAGAAACAACCTAAAAAGATGATTGTGGTTGGTTCTGGTGCTATTGGTGTTGAGTTCGCATACTTTTACAACTCTATGGGAACTGATGTAACTATTGTAGAATATTTACCAAACATTGTTCCTGTTGAAGATGAAGATGTTTCTAAATTAGTAGAACGTTCTTTCAAAAAAGCAGGTATTAAAGTAATGACTTCTGCCGAAGTAACTACTGTTGATACATCTGGAGAAGGTGTAAAAGCTACCGTTAAAACAAGTAAAGGCGAAGAAGTTCTTGAAGCTGATATTATTTTAAGTGCTGTTGGTATTAAAACAAACATTGAAAACATTGGATTAGAAGATGTTGGAATTGTTGTTGATAGAGATAAAGTTATTGTAAACGATTTTTACCAAACTAATATTCCTGGATATTTCGCTATTGGCGATATTACTCCTGGACCAGCTTTAGCACACGTTGCTTCTGCTGAAGGCATTCTTTGTGTAGAAAAATTAGCGGGACAACATGTTGAAGCTCTAGACTACGGAAACATTCCTGGTTGTACTTACTGTACTCCAGAAATTGCATCTGTTGGTTTAACTGAAAAGCAAGCTAAAGCACAAGGTTTAGACGTTAAGATTGGTAAATTTCCTTTCTCTGCTTCTGGAAAAGCTAGTGCTGGTGGAAACAAAGAAGGTTTTGTAAAAGTAATTTTCGATGCTAAATATGGCGAATGGTTAGGTTGCCACATGGTTGGTACTGGTGTTACCGATATGATTGCAGAGGCTGTTTTAGGTAGAAAATTAGAAACTACAGGTCATGAAGTATTAAAAACTATACATCCACACCCAACAATGAGTGAGGCCGTTATGGAAGCTGTTGCAGCTGCTTATGATGAAGTAATTCATATCTAATACAAAACGTTATTACACGTTAGAAATATAAAAAGTGCTATTCAATAAATATTGAATAGCACTTTTTTTTTAGAACTTATATTTAGCTCCTAATTTAAAAAGTGAGTTTGTACTTGGTAAACTTTGTTTAAACGGACTGTCGTTGCTTAAATTATAATTAAACCGAGCTTCCATTAAAAAAGACTCGGTAAAATCATATTGAACACCAAGAGTTCCTGATGCTGAAACATCTTCAACAGTTCCATTTTTTAGAAGTAAATTTGTGGTTGACCCAAAGAGCACACTAAACTTTTCAGTAAAGCTATATTTTGCTAATAATGGAAATTCTTTAATACGGTAACTCTCACCAAAACCTCCAAAGTTAGTTTCAATATTTTCGGCCCGAACAACCCAATTATCATTTAATCTATATTCTGAAAAATAGTTTGAAAATGGTAAAACCTCATTATTTATATTAACTTGATCACTAATTACAAATGAGTTTTCTTTCTCTTTCTCTTGAGCATTTAAAATAAAAAAAGCTGGATAGATTACACATAAAATAAGTAAAGCTTGCTTCATATCTAATTGGTTGTAAATTTAATACAACACAAAGCTAGCTTTAATATTTGTTAATCCTTCATAACGGTTTTATAATTTAAACTTAATTTTTTTACAAAAAACTCTGAATAGCTAACCCATAACTTGGCATTCCGAAACCTAAAATAACACCTTTAGCATTTGGCGAAATGTAAGATTGATGACGGAATTCTTCTCTAGAAAACGTATTAGAAATATGCACTTCTACAACAGGAGAGGAAATACCTTTTATTGCATCACCAATACCTATTGAAGTATGCGTATAAGCACCAGCGTTTAATATAACGCCATCATAACTAAAACCGACTTCATGCAACTTATCAATAAGTTCTCCTTCTATATTAGATTGATAATACTCCAAGCTTACTGTTGGATATTTTTCTTTTAAGTCCTTAAAAAATTCTTCAAAAGTTAAACTACCATAAATTTCAGGTTCTCTTTTTCCTAATAAATTTAAATTGGGGCCGTTGATGATGATTAGTTTTTTCATATGGTAAATATATTTAATTTTTAGGCATAAAAAAAAGGAAGCCATTACGACTTCCTTTAATTAAATATTTTTTTGAACTATTATTTAGAATACAAATAATACTCCAAAATTAGCCGTTCCACCAAAAGGGTTGTTTACCTCTCCTACTCCAAAGTTGAAGTTGCTTGTCGCTTTAGCTCCAGATACATCTACTTTAGAAGAAGAATATGCCAAAACATTATCTAATCCAAAAGTAAGTGCAATGTTTTCTTTTACAAAATAGTTAAGACCTAAATCTAAACCAGCTCCAATTGAATTAACTTTAACATCAGAAATTTTGTCGTCTAATGAGTTATACCCAACACCAAGCTCAGTATAAGTTTTAAAACGTTTTCCTAAATCTAAAAAGTAATAACGTCCAAAAGCACCAATTCCAATATTTGAGTTTTTAGAAGTATCTGTTCCAGATGTAGAGGTTTTAGCTGTACCAAAATCTAATTGAACACCAACTGCTAAATCATCATTTAAAAAATAACCTACTTTTGGAGTAAAGTTAAAAGCGCTAGATTTTGTATCAAAGTTTTTGTCATTAGTACTGTTAAAGCCTAGGCTCCCTTCAACAAAAACGTTACCTTCTTCAAAACCAAATTCACTAATATCATCTTGTGCATTTACTGAAGTAAATCCGAAAACTGCAATTGCTGCAGCAAAAAATAATTTTTTCATAATTTAAATGTTTTATTATAAATATTCCGCAAATAAAAGGCTGTTTATCCTTTTAATTAACCTTTAGTCTTGTTTTATGATAATTTTAACAATTTTTATACTACAAGTTATTGAGAATCAACATGTACAGAAAAAACTTTTTTTTTAACACAAAAAAGACCTAAAATCGTTTTTTTTATTTCTCTAAATTTGCAATTATTCCTTATTCATTTGTTTACTAAACACTTCCAAAAATATAAACAATTCTGCCTTAATTTAATCCGAAAAATTCTTTACTTTTATCCTAATGAAATGGAGTCAAGCCATAAAGGATTATACTTTTTATTTAAAGATAGAAAGAGGTTTATCACAAAACTCAATAAATAGTTATGTGTTAGATGTTCAAAAACTAATTTCTTTTTTAGACGATAAAGAGATTAAAGAAGCGCCTATTTCAATTACTGATACAACTATTAGGGAATTTATTTATAGCGTATCAAAAAAAATTAACGAACGCTCACAATCTAGACTCATTTCTGGTTTACGAAGCTTTTTCAATTATTTAGTTTTTGAAGATTATCGAATAGACAATCCGCTAGAGCTTATCGAATCCCCTAAAATTGGAAGAAAACTTCCCGATACCTTATCGGAAGAAGAAATTGACAATCTAATAAAAGCCATAGATTTAAGCAAACCCGAGGGAGAACGCAATAGAGCAATGCTAGAAACACTATACGGCTGTGGTTTACGGGTTAGTGAATTGGTTAATTTAAAATTATCGGATTTATTTTTTGAAGAGGGTTTCATAAAAGTGACAGGAAAAGGAGACAAACAACGTTTCGTTCCTATTATAGATATTACTAAAAAGTATATTAATATCTACAGAACAGAAATTAGAAATCATATGAATATTCAGGCTGGTTTTGAAGACACTTTATTTTTAAATCGCCGTGGCAAACAATTAACACGCGCCATGATTTTTACTATAATTAAACAATTAGCAGTAAAAATTGATTTAAAGAAAAGTATTTCTCCACATACTTTTAGACATTCATTTGCCACGCATTTACTTCAAAACAATGCCGATTTAAGATCTATTCAGCTCATGCTTGGGCACGAAAGTATAACAACAACTGAAATTTATGTACATTTAGATAGAAACCATTTAACTAAGGTTGTAGAACAATTTCATCCAAGAAAATAAAAAATTTAGTAAGCAACCCAAATAAATCAAGACCTATTGTGACGTGTAAATAATTAAGGAGTCTAAATTAATACCTACTTAAGTTTTATTTTAAATTTTAACCCTAAGAAAACCATATGGTAAAGAGCATATTCTCTCCGATTCGTAATCTTTTTAAACGCACATCAAATTCCACTGAATCTGACAGTTTAAAATGGCAATTTGCCGTAGAAAACTCTAAAATAGGAGTTTGGGATTGGGATGCAAAAACAAACAAAGTATTCTATTCTGCTGAATCAAAAAACATTTTAGGCTACGAAGACAACGAAATCGGAAGCAATGCAGACGAATGGAATAATCGTGTACATCCTGAAGACAGAGATGCTTATCATTATGATTTTCAAAAACATTTATCTGGAGAAATAGAAATATACAAGAATGAACATCGGGTACTGTGTAAAGATGGAACCTACCGCTGGATTTTAGATCAAGGAAAAATTGTTAGTAAAGATAAAATAGGCAAACCATTACGTATAATAGGTACACATATCGACATTACCAAACGTAAAGAAGATGAGATGCTTTTAAATGAAAATTTTAATGTAATCACTAGCCAAAATAAACGGCTTTATAATTTTACACATATTGTTTCTCATAATTTAAGAACTCATATTGGTAATTTTAAAAACGTTTTAGAATTTCATGATTCTGCTAAAACTCAAGAAGAAAAAGATGAAATGTTTAATTATTTAAAAACCATTTCTTCCGCTTTAACCACTACTATTAGCAATTTAAGTGATGTAATTAGTGTAAACTCTGAATATAACGACCTAACAAATAATGTTAATATAAGTAATGTTATTATAGATAGCTTAGATAATCTTTCTATTGATATAGCTTCAAAAGAAGCAATTATAAATACAGATATACCTTCTAATTTATTCCTTACGGGTAATTCGGCATATTTAGAAAGCATTTTTCATAATTTAATATCTAATGCTATAAAATATGTTGATGCCAGTGTTACTCCAAAAGTTAATATTAAGAGTACTGAAAAAAATGAAGGTTTCGAAATTTCTATTACCGACAATGGTATTGGTATTGATTTAAACAAATACAAGGATCAAGTTTTTGGCATGTACAATACATTCCACGAGAGTAACAGAGAAGACTCTGAAGGTATTGGTCTTTACCTAACCAAAATACAAGTTGAAGATTTAGGTGGGCAAATTACGATTGAAAGTGAATTAAATATAGGGACCACCTTTAAACTCTTTTTTCCAAAAGAAAAAGCTTTCCTTCTTAATAAAAAAAAGGAAAGCTTTAAAAAACTTTAACTCTAAATAATTACTTCGCGATATTCACGGCACGAGTTTCTCTAATTACAGTTACTTTTACTTGTCCTGGATACGTCATATCTGTTTGTATTTTTTGAGAAATACTAAACGATAAATCAGCAGCAGTTTGGTCGTTAACCTTTTCGCTTTCAACAATAACACGTAGTTCTCTACCTGCCTGAATAGCGTATGCTTTCTTAACACCGTTAAAACCGAAGGCTATTTCTTCTAAATCTTTTAAACGTTGAATATAACTATCTAAAACTTGTCTACGTGCTCCTGGTCTTGCTCCAGATATAGCATCACAAACTTGAATAATAGGTGCTAATAACGATTTCATTTCTATTTCGTCGTGGTGAGCACCAATCGCATTTATTACATCGTCTTTTTCTCCATATTTCTCAGCCCATTGCATACCTAGAATCGCGTGTGGCGTTTCCATATCTGTTTCTGCATCTGGCACTTTACCAATATCATGTAACAGTCCGGCACGTTTAGCTAACTTAGGGTTTAATCCTAATTCTGCTGCCATTACACCACAAAGCTTAGCAACTTCACGCGAGTGTTGTAGTAAGTTTTGCCCGTAAGATGAGCGGTATTTCATTCTACCAACCATTTTAATTAATTCTGGGTGTAGATTATGAATTCCTAAATCGATAACCGTACGCTTACCAACTTCTATAATTTCTTGCTCAATTTGTTTTTGAGTTTTCTTTACAATCTCTTCAATTCGTGCAGGATGTATTCTACCATCTGTAACTAATTTATGAAGTGATAATCGTGCAATTTCACGTCTCACAGAATCGAAACATGATAAGATAATTGCTTCTGGAGTATCATCAACAATAATTTCTACACCTGTTGCAGCTTCAATGGCGCGAATATTTCGACCTTCACGACCAATAATTCGTCCTTTAACATCATCAGATTCTATATTAAATACAGATACACAGTTATCAACTGCTTCTTCTGTTCCAATACGCTGTATAGTATTTATAATAATTTTCTTCGCATCTTGCTCGGCTGTTAGCTTCGCTTCCTCTAAAGAACTTTGTATAAAAGCCATCGCATCATTCTTAGCTTCACCTTTTAAAGACTCTACTAATTGCTCCTTAGCATCTTCTGCCGAAAGGCTAGAAATAACTTCGAGTTGTTGTACTTGGCTTCTGTGTAATCTTTCAACCTCTTCTTGTTTACTTTCTAGTACATCAAGTCGATGGTTATAATCTTTTATTTTACTATCTAAACTATCGTTAGCTTTTTTACTTTTAGAAAGCTCGTTAGATATTTGCGATTCTTTATCTCGGGTGCGCTTTTCAGCTTCTCCCATTTTTTTATCGCGACTTAAAATAACTTTTTCATGCTCTGCTTTTAGCTCTAAGAACTTCTCTTTAGCCTGAAGCATTTTATCTTTTTTAATACTCTCACCTTCTACATTGGCTTGTTTAAGTATTAACGCTGCATTTTTTTTTGCGTTTTTTATGAGTTTTGAAGCATTGTTTTTTTCTAACATTTTTGCTATAATAAAGCCTATTGCAAGCCCTAAAACAACACCACCTACTGCAAATATAATTGAGTTATCCATCGTTTAATTTAGTTAATAATAATATATAAAAAAGCCTACACCGGCATAAAGTTTTGTATAAACTCCTTAAAAACAAGTTTAGGGCTAACAAGCTGATCAAGGATCTGCCAAATACTAAATAAATTTAGTATTGCAGCCTGCTTTTACAACTTAAACTCACCCTTTTTAAAGAATTAACGTTGAGTTTATCAAAAAAAATAACCAATGTAGGCAGTAACTTTTTAGTTTATTTTAAAGAACGAATTAAGAAACTATAAACGAATCCAACAAATTATTAAGCGCCACAAGTTTTTCTTCAACATGCTCATTTACATTTGTTTTATCTATAGACTTCTGCTCTACTTGAGAGGCAAATTGTAAGGCACACATGGCCAAAACATCTTGTTTATCTCGAACAGAATAACTTTGCTCAAATTGTTTAATCATTACTTCAATGCTTTTTGATGCTTTACGGAGTCCTTCTTCTTGACTTGGATCAATAGTTAAAGGATATACCCGATTAGCAATAGACAGCTTTATTTTAAGCTTTTCCGACATTGAATTTAATTAGCATTACTCAGATAGTTGTCCAATACAATGGTCAATTTCTCTAATTAAGGCATTTATTTTAAGCTTAGTTTCTCTTTTATTATCGTCACCACCAAGCATTGAATTTGCAATTCTAAGAGCTTCATATTTTTCTTCCCAATTAGCATTTAGCTTTTTTTGGTTCAAAATTTCCTGCTTTGAAACTTCTAATTCTTCATTTAATTTCAAATTAGTTTGCTTTAAAAGCTCTACCTTGTGTAATACCTTGCTAATTTTGTTTTCTAACGAATCTACAATATCCTCAATATTACTCATTTACCAATTTCAATACTTATATCACAAAGTTAACCAACCTAGCTATAATTTACAATTGTTTTTCAATAAATTTTTAGATTATTCCTTAAAATTCTTTTTCAATACAATGCTTACTTTTTGCTTTATCCTTTGTGTTTTCATCTCAAATGAATATTTTTGCAGTTACAATTATCCTATGAAATTTATCCTTTCTCTTTTTCTGTTTTGTTCATTGTTTTTGAACGCTCAAAATAATTATCCGCAAGATTACTTTGCAAACCCTTTAGATGGAACTTTAGTTCTAGCTGGTACTTTTGCAGAACTGCGTTCCAATCATTTCCATTCAGGACTCGATATAAAAACGCAACAACGCACGGGTTTAAAAGTTAAAGCTTCGGCCAGTGGATTTGTAAGTCGTATTAAAATTGCACATTACGGCTACGGAAAAGCCCTTTATATTACGCATCCAAACGGTTACACGACGGTTTATGCGCATTTGCAAAAATTTTCGCCCGAGATTCAAGCTTACATTAAAAAGAAGCAATACGAGGAAGAAAGTTACGAAATTGAGCTATTCCCTACTCCAGAAGAATTACCTATAACCCAAGGAGATATTGTAGCCTACAGTGGAAACACAGGCAGTTCTGGAGGGCCACATCTTCATTTCGAAATTAGAAACAAAGAAGAACATCCAATAAACCCCATGCTTTTTGGTATAGATATTTTAGATACAACAGCACCAGTAATACAGTCGCTTTATGCATATCCGTTAGATAAAAATTCTTTTGTTAATAAGAAGAATAAAAAACAAAAAGTTAGACTCATTCCTTTAAAAAACGGTGATTTTGTTACAGAAAAAATTGATGCTATTGGTAATATAGGTTTTGGTATTAAAACAATAGACAGACAAGACTTAGCAGGAAACTCTAATGGCGTTTACAACATACAAACGGTTATTAATGGACAACGTAATTTTGAAATCGATTTCAAAGAATTTTCATTCGATGAAACCAAACACATAAATACATTTATAGATTACGAACATTATAAAACTAAAAAAGAACGTATTCAGCGTTTGTATAAAAAGCATAATCCGTTAAGCTTACTTAAATCGGTTACCAACAATGGTGTTTTAGCTATAAAAGACAGTACAAATTCTGTTTATAAAATTCGCGTTTCCGATTATAAAAATAATGAAACCTGGATAACCGTTAATATTAAAGGAACAAAAAAGACAATTACCGCAGTTAAAGAAGAAAAAACGACGCCTTATTTTATAAAAGCCAACCAAGCAACAAACCTAAAAGAAGGTAAAATTGCGGTAGATTTTTATAAAGACACCTTTTACAATGATTTCTATTTAGACTTCGAAGTAAAAAACGACACCTTATTTCTAGATGATGATACCGTTCCAACCAAAAAAAGTTTTAAAATTTCCTTTGATGTTAGCCAATACAAAAACGTCGATAAAAACAAACTTTTCATTGCTCGCTTAATTGGATATAAAGATTATCCAGCCTATTCTACCACAAAAAGAAAAGGTGATATTTTAACAACTAACTCCAAATATTTAGGTAAATATGCTTTAACAACAGACAGCATTGCTCCTACTATTAAAGCTGCCAATTTTAAAGACAAGCAATGGTTAAGTAATTTTAGATATTTAAAAGTTAAAATTACCGACGACCTTTCGGGAATATCTAATTATAGAGCTACCATTAACGGGAAATTCATTTTAATGGAGTACGAATACAAAACAAATACTTTGACTTACGATTTTGATGATGGCGATTTCACCAATACAAATAATAATTTAAAGGTGATTGTAACAGATAATGTTGGAAATAATTCTACTTTTGAAGCGTTATTTTACAGGAAGTAACACAAACTAACTCATCAACCATTTGAAAACAAAGCTTTTACTTGTCGGTTTATTTTTTTTCAGCCTTTATATAGGGTTCGCACAAACAGCAACTATTAAAGGTATTATTTTAGATGAAAACAATTTGCCCATAGAACAGGTAAATATTAAATCGGGAATAAATGGAACGGTTAGTAATGCCAATGGTTTTTACAGCCTAACTATAAATGTAAATGAAGATATTTTAGTTGAATTTACGCACCTTTCGTTTAAAAAAACATCAAGTTCTTTTAATCTGAAGAATGGAGAAACCTACGAATTCAATCCTGTTATGAGTACCTCGTTAGAGCAAATAGCAGCTATAACCATAACAAGTAACCGCCGGAAAGATGTTGAAGGTATAATCACCATGAAACCAGAGACTATTAGAAAAATTCCTGGAGCAAATGCTGGTGTAGAAAATTTATTGATGACTTTACCAGGCGTTAGCAACAACAATGAATTAAGTACACAATACGCTGTGCGTGGTGGTAATTACGATGAAAATCTAGTTTATGTAAACGATATAGAAGTGTATCGCCCATTTTTAATTCGTTCTGGTCAGCAAGAAGGATTAAGTTTTGTTAACTCCAATTTAGTCCAAAATGTCGATTTTTCCGCAGGTGGATTTCAAGCTAAATATGGCGACAAATTATCATCCGTTTTAGACATTACTTATAAAACACCATATCAGTTTGAAATTAATGCCGATTTGAGTTTACTTGGCGGGAGTCTTTCCGTAGAAAATATAAGTAAAGATTCAAAATTTACAAGTATTGTTGGCGTACGTTACCGCGACAATAGTTTATTAGTCGATGCCAAAGAAACAGAAACCAATGTAAAACCAAAATTTGCAGACGCTCAGGCCTTTTTTACTTATAAATTTACAGATAAATTTCAGTTGAGTTTTCTAGGAAATGCAGCAATCAATAAATATAATTTTGAGCCGCAAACTAGACAGACTAATTTTGGCACACTCGCCGACCCTATTGCTCTTTTGGTATTTTATGAAGGTGAAGAAAAAGATGAATACCAAACTTATTTTGGAGCTTTTAAAGGTACATACTTTGCTAACGACGATTTAACATTAAAGTTAATTGCATCAACCTATCACACAACAGAAGAAGAGTATTTTGATATTTTATCTCAATACCGTTTAGGTGAAGTTAATAGTAATATTGGAGATGAAAATTTAGGTGAAGTTGAATTTAGCGAAGGCGTTGGCAGCCAATTAAACCACGGCCGAAACGATCTAGATGCTTTAATTACAAATATTGAACATAAGGGTGATTTAAAAATTGATGATAACCGTATTGAATGGTCTGTTAAATACACACATGAAGATATTAGAGATCGCCTGGTAGAATGGGAAGTTATCGATTCGGCAGGGTTTTCAATTAGACCTCCAAAAACAGTTATAAACGAGCAACCTTACGCAGCTTTTAGCGGTCCGTTAACACCTTACCAAAACGTTCGCGCAACAAACAACACACAAATTAATCGCTTTCAAGCTTACGCTCAATGGAGTAAACGCTCCATGATTGGCAATAACGATGTTTGGTATAATGCTGGTGCTAGAATGCATAGTTGGTCTGTTTCCGGCGATGGTATTTCAAGTACAAGTCAAGTTGTATTTAGTCCGCGTGCACAATTCACCATAAAACCTAATTGGGAAAAAGATATGTTGTTTAGAGTAGCAACAGGTTTATATTATCAGCCACCTTTTTACCGTGAATTACGTGATGCTTCGGGAACTATCCAACCAGATGTAAAAGCTCAAAAATCGTTTCATCTCGTTTTAGGAAACGATTATAGTTTTAAAATGTGGGATCGCCCATTTAAATTAACAACCGAGCTTTATTTTAAAGGTATAACCGATGTTAATCCATATACATTAGAAAATGTACGTATTAGATATGCGGCTAACAATAATGCAAAAGCCTATGCTTACGGTTTAGATATGCGCCTTAATGGTGAGTTTGTGCCGGGAACGGAATCTTGGTTTAGTTTCGGGTATTTAAAAAATGAAGAAAACATTGACAACCGTGGCTATATTGCACGCCCAACCGATCAACGTTTAAAATTTGCTGCATTGTTTCAAGATTATGTACCCAATGTACCAAACATGAAAATGTATTTAAACCTTGTTTATAATACAGGTTTACCAGGAGGATCGCCTAGTTATGCCGATGCCTATGAATATCAAAATAGATTGCCAGATTATAAACGTGCCGATTTAGGGTTACAGTTTGTTTTAGTTGATGATAAAAAACAGTTTGAACATGGTTGGAAAAAACCTTTTAAAGCTTTGTCTTTTGGGTTTGAAATTTACAACATGTTCGATGCTCAAAACTCGATAACCAATACTTGGGTACGCGATGTATATAGCAAACGCCAATATGCGATTCCTAATTATTTAACACCGCGTGTTTTTAATGTGAAGACTAGTATGAGGTTTTAATGCTTTATTATCTAGCAATTAAATTTAAAGAAACCAATATTAAACCTCCAGTACCACTATAACGTTCTGCCCAAACTTCCACATAATCTCCTTCTGATAATTCAACAGTTCCCACAACAGCTGCAGCTCCAACATCATTATTGGCTCCATTTTCCCGATAAACTTTTGTCTGATCTATTACGTTACCATTTTTTGCTAGATAAAAAATAAAAATAGTATTACTACTATCACCTTGGAATGATAAACTGGCAGTAATACCAAAATATCTTGCCTTTTTACCTTCGTATGTTATCTTATTACTACCATCTTTAGCAAAGCGAAATAAACTATTAGAAACTGTAGTTCCTGATATTTTTTTTCTACTACCTATTCCTGTTCCTGTAAATGCAATACTTGTTCCTGAGCCAACATTTGCTGAAAAATTAATATCTCCAGTAGCAACACCATCAGTTTCTACTGGAATACCAGGACTATTTACATCCCATTCTTTAGGGAAATTATACCCAATATAAGGCGACGTACCATTAATATAATTGCCTCCTCCATAAAAATTAACATTACTTATATTTCCACTAGTCAAAGATGATACTCCTGTGATATCGATAGCCGCTGTTGCACCCACTACTTTACTAAAACCACCCTGCTTAGCTATAATATCAAAGTCACCCGTAAATGACTGATAAACACCTGTATTATCACTAGCCCATCCTTCAGAATTTAAAAGTAATTGGTGTATGTCGTCAAAAGTAATTCCTGCCGAATTATTTACATATTGAACAATACTAACAAAGACAAGGCCGTATGAAGAAATAGTACCAACCGAAGTTGAGTTCGCTACAACACAGTCTCTAAAGACAAAGCGTTCCGTTCCAGAGCTTCCAGACAAGTTAAAAACAGTGCCCCCAGGAGCTGTTAATGTAAGACCTCTTATTGAACCACCGGTAGAACCTTCAAATATAGTTCCTCCAGCACTATTTACTAGTATATCTTCATTTGTATCTTCTCCAATTAAATAAGCGCCATTTAAATTAATTGGAGCCGCTAAAGTTATTTGTCCATTAATTTCGTACATAAAATCGGTAGTTAATAAATACTCTGCGCCTCCACCAGCCGCAAGCTCATCTGCCAAATCGGCCACAGATTTAACTAACTTATAATTATCACGTTTTTCGGCGCCTTCTAGCGGTACCCAAGATGTTCCATTGTAAAAATAAAAGACACTTTCATCGATATCGAATACCAATAAACCATCGGCTGGTGTAGCAATAGCAACTCTTTGCAAGGTTGTCATTCTAGGCGTTAAAACGCCTTGAGTTGTAGATTCCATTTCTAAAACTGAAGAAATATGAGGATCGGTAGTTCCTATTCCTACCTGACTATAAGAGTTCATTTGAAAAAGGACAAAAAAAAGTAAAACGATAGAATAGTTTAGGTTCTTCATGATATTTTGGGCTTAAATCAACTCTTTTAATAAGAATTAATCTACAAGTATACAAAAAAATACTTAACAAATAAACATCTAACCGATTAACAACTCACTTAAACTGAATTATTTACCAAAAAACACAACAAATCTAAGCGAATTCTTTCAAAACAGAAATAACATAATCTATCTCTTCTTTAGTATTAAAAATACTAAAAGAAAATCTTAAAGACGGTTTTTCTAATGCATCGGGTGAAAGAATTTCTAATAACACATGAGATTTTTTATTACTCCCACTCTGGCAAGCACTTCCTTTAGAACAAGCGATCCCTTTTAGGTCTAGCTGAAATAATATCATATCCAACTTATTACTAACAAAAGGTAAACAAACGTTTATTATAGTATAAGCACTTTTCTCTAAATCTCCCGATAAGCCGTTAAATGTAACTCCTGGCAAAGCCTTGCTAATTTCATCTATAAAATACAATTTAAGTCCTTTTATATAGGCATGCTCTTTTTCGGCGTTTTCCTTCATTAACGTTAAAGCCAACTCTAAGCCTGCTATATTATGCACACTTTCGGTTCCTGCTCGTAAACCACGTTCTTGTTCTCCTCCAAAAATTAGAGGCTTAACGTAACCTACATTTTTTCTAATAAAAGCAAAACCAACACCTTTTGGCCCGTGAAACTTATGTCCTGCTGCTGTAATGAAATCCACTTTTATATCTTGTAGATCTAAATTGTAATGCCCTACAGATTGTACAGTATCACTATGAAAAAACGCATTATTCGCTTTACATAAATTAGCCACACGCTTAATATCGGTAATGTTCCCTATTTCGTTATTAATATGCATTAAGCTCACCAATGTTTTTTTATTGGTTTGTAATAAGGATTCCAAATGCTCGAAATCTAAGTTTCCGTTTGTATCCAAATTAATATAACTCACCTCAATATTAAATCCGTTTTGCAAAGCTTCTACGGTGTGTAAAACAGCATGATGTTCAATTCTACTCGTTATAATATGTTTAACCTCTAAATCTCTAACGGCACTATTTAAAATTAAATTATCGGCCTCGGTACCTCCAGATGTAAAAATAATTTCACTCGCCGAAACATTTAAACAACTCGCGATAGCTTTTCTAGATTTTTCGATTAAAGATTTTGACGATCGCCCAAAACTATGGGAAGACGAGGCATTTCCGAAGTTTGTTTTAAGAACCTTCGTTATTTCATTAACAACTTCATCTCTTAATTCTGTTGTTGCGGCATTATCAAAATAAACTGGTTTCATATTACTGTTTTGAGCAACAAAAATACTTCAAATAAAATTATTTCTAATATGGTTCGTTATTAGTTTGAATGAATTTTATAACATTCGATAATTATGTTTGGATCTTCCTTTTTATTCAACATTTCAGTTTGTTAAAAAACATGCTAAAAACTAATTTTATCGGTAATTTTAAAGTTTATTTGTTATCATTAACAATTCCACTATTTTTGTGGCAAAATAGATCTCCATGCGTAAGTTAATTTATCTTTTTATAGGTGTTTGTTTAATTTCAATTCAAGGTTGTGATGATGGTGATATCATTACCGTAGAACTTGAGTTTGATGAAACTTTTAGCGCCTGCGAAGGTGTATCTGATCTTGTTTTATATAAAACTAAAGATGACCCTTCGGAATCTTTATCGGTTTTAATTTCAAATTATACTTTAGACGAAATTCTTGCGGTTGGAACAAATGATTCTTTAGAACTTGAAGAAAGTGCAACTTTTTATTATAGAACTTATAGTGATGAAAGTTTACCTTCTTCTCTATTTTGCAATGATATTCCAGACGAAGTAACCATTACATCTAGCGAAAGTGATGATTGTACTGCAGAAATTATAACAGTATTAACAAAAGATGATGACGATGGCATTCTTGCCGATCTTGAAGATTTAAATGGAAATGGTGATTTAACCGATGATGATACCGATGGAGATGGTTTAGCAAACTATATTGATTTTGACGATGATGGTGATAATATTTTAACCGAAGATGAAAATCCTGATCCTGATGGAGATGGTGATTTATCTGATGCGCAAGATACAGATGGCGACGGAATTCCTGATTATTTAGATGATGATGATGATGGCGATGGCGTAAAAACACGAGATGAAGAAAACGACTCGCAAGATCAACGCCCAAATAACGATATTACAAATAGTGAAATTGGTGCAGATTACCTTAATCCAGAAGTAGCGACTACAGTTCCTGCAACAGCTTATAGAGAACATACTATTGACGAGGTTTATGTAGTAAGCGTAAACTTAAAAGATATTAGCTTAAGCTTTTTATCTCAAGACGATTTTGATTTTGGAATTTTAAGCGATTCTAGTTTATCGAGTTCAACTTCGATAACCCCCGATTTTAATTAGGTTTTACATTTTGATAAATATAAACTTCGGTAGCGCCTAAACCATACTTTTTGTAGTTGGCATCGTAAAATTTCACGTTATTGTATCTGCCAAATAGATATTCTAATTCTATTTTAAGCACGCCTTCTCCAACACCATGGATAAAGACTACTTTTTGTATGCGCTTAGAAATAGCCCAATCTAGTTTATGCCTTGCCGTATCTAATTGCGTGGTTAACATATCATGATTGCTCATGCCTCTAGGAGACTTTACCAATTGGTTTATATGCAAATCGACTTCCATTGTTGGCTCATATCGTTCTTTTGCTTTTACTTTAACCGATTTTCTTCTGCTTGGTTTTTCCTTTTCATCTAAAACAGAACTGATACTTTTATGAGAAAATATTCCTGATTTAAAATCACTTTTAGAAGTATCCTTCACCAATTCTCCTGCCTCAAAATCTAACAAAAAACCATCGGTTGTTTCAATAGAAATTGTGTTTCCCGATATACTTTTTATACTTCCAGATAAATTTTCATCTAAAACTAAAACAAAATCATTTACTTTAAATTTCATAATTATTGGTCCTCAATTGAATCGTTATTATCCAAATCTTCATCTTTTCTACTTGGTACCAATCTCGAAATTCTATAAACCCCCATCATTAAGAAAACGATCCCTACAATTAACAAATATTGATTCTGTTTGGCACCAACTTTAGCATACATTGCCACTATTGCACCTACCAAAATTAGCACATAATTTAAATACTTCATGCTGCAAATTTACATAAATCTTAGTCAAAAAAACTCAATTCGTGCCTTGAAACCTATCCGAAAAACTAATAAAATACTAGTTTACAATACTTTAAAGTGCTGTGTTTTTTAAAATGAATGTATATATATAAACTTTTAGTATATTTGCGTTATCCCATATTTAATCTAAATATCATGATAGAACCTATATCATTCACCCATAAAGAGTATATTAACTCGTTAAAACCTGTTTTTTTGAAGGAAAAAACACCCTGCATGAAATTTATTTTCAGCCTTTTTGTTACGTTTATTTCTTGCCAATTTGCAATAGCTCAACTTTCGGTAAGGAACAGTGCATATATTTTTGTAAAAGATGAAATTGTATTTGTTGAAGATGATATAAACTTAAAAGAGCCTGCAAGTACCATTTATTTGAGAACGGATGCGCAAGTAATACAAGGTACAGGTACAACTGGTAATTCTGGTGAAGGTGAATTAAGTGTTTATCAAGATGGAAATGTTGGTGCTTATGAGTATAACCAATGGTGCTCGCCTATAGGAAGCCGCGACGATACGTTAGTTAACAATCCATTTGGTATTGAGCTACTTAACGATATTGACGATTTAACAACTTCTATTGTAGCAGGTAAAACCCACCAATCTAACTATAACGGTACCGCTAGTCCTCTAAACATAGAACCTTACTGGATCTGGATGTTTAAAGCAGGGGCTGTATATGCTGACTGGGAACCTGTTGGAGACGCAACAACAATACCTGCAGGTTATGGCTTTACCATGAAAGGTACAGCAGGCACTAGCGCAAATAATCCCGGTGATAATCAAAATTACGATTTTAGAGGCAAACCAAATAACGGTGAAATTTCTATACCTGTTTTAAATAACCAATACACTTTAGTAGGCAATCCGTATCCATCTGCAATGGATGCTCATGCTTATATTTGGGATGCAAATAATAGAAACACAATTGATGGAACTTTATATTATTGGGAGCAAGACCCTGATGTAAATTCTCATTATTTAAATGCTTATGATGGTGGCTATGCAACTTATACCATTGAAGAATTCTCTCCCTTTAATGATACTAGAACCCCAGCTGTTTATAAAACATATAATAGTGACGGCTCTGACAATAGTAATAGCTTAACAACACCTGTAGGAAAGCAAGGGCAACGAAATATACCTATAGGATTAGGTTTTATGGTTTTAGGGACAGCTAACAGTTTTGTAAACGCAGAAAATGCTCATCGTGTATATGTAAAAGAATCTGATCCAAGTAGTACATTTTTTAAATCGGCAAATTCTAAAAATTCTACAACTCAAGAAAATTCGATCTTTACAACGATGTCTCAAGGTTATAAACGCTTTAGGCTGAATATTGATTTTAATAATACTTACACGAGGCAAATAGTAGAAACATTTAACGCAAATGCTACGGAAGAATTTGATCGTGGTTTGGAATCTAGGTTACACGAAGATGATATGTTATCCTCTGATGCTTATTGGCCAATTGGAGAGCATGGGTATCTTGCAGAAGCTTTAGCTTATAATGTGGACATGAAAATACCATTAACTATTAAAGTTGCTAATGATATGCCTCTAAAAATTAGAATTGCAGACGTTCAAAATTTCGATTCAGATTTACCTATTTTCATTCATGATAAAACAACTAATTTATATGTGAATTTAAAAACTCAAGACTTTAGTACAAACCTAGATGCAGGTAATTACACAGATCGTTTTGAGGTTACATTTAAAGAAGATACAACTTTAGATACCGAAGCATATGATACAAGTAGTTTAGATGCCATTCAAAATAACACAACACATATTCTAAAGGTTTTAAACCCTACTAACTTAAATATTACATCTATTTTAGTTTATGATGTGACTGGAAAACAAGTTTTAACAGAAAGACCTAGCACAACAGCAAACGCTTATACCATTTCTACAAAACAACTTAGTACAGGTGTTTATATTGTAAAAGCATCTTTAGATAACAGCAAAACATTTACTAAAAAGGTTATTATTAACTAGACCTTTTAATTATTACTAAGGAGTCAACTAACAAAAAAAACATTAAAGCATTTTTTTGTTAGTTGGCTTTTACTATTTTAGCATAACAAGAATATATAATACATGCAGTCTCTAGAAAAATATATGCTTCCTTGCCTTAATAAAAAGTTATTTGGCGTAGAATGTATGGGTTGTGGTATGCAACGTGCCATTTCACTAATTTTTCATGGTGAATTTGTGGCGGCTTTTAAAATGTACCCAGCTATTTATCCATTAACACTTCTTTTTATTTTCATCGGAAGTAATATTTTATTTAAATTTAAACATTCAAACATTGTTACTACAGCCTTAGCTATACTAACAGTAGTTACTATTGTAACAAGCTATCTAATTAAAATAATCAATTAAAAAACAAACACATGGAACAAGAAAAACTCAATGCAACGTTAGTTTACGTATTATCAATTATAGGTCTTTTATGCTGCTGCATTGCCGGTTCTGGATTTATATTAGCTGGTATTGCCTTTTTTATTGCAAACAGTAAAGTAAATGCCGCTAAAGCAAACCCTGAGCAGTACGACCCTGCAAGCGTAAAAGGTATGAATACTGCAAAAACCGTGGCATTGGTTATACTTGTTATAAATATTCTTTATTTAATTTATACCATTTATCAAATATCAACTATTGGTTGGGATCAAGTAATGATACAATTTCAAGAGACTATGGAGCAATATGAAAGTCAACAATAATTCATTGCTAATTTATTAAGCATAAAAAAAGCGACCAATTGGTCGCTTTTTTTATATCATTTTCAACTAAAACAATTACTTTTCAAATTGAGTTAGTGTTTTTGTTATAATCGAAACACAATCTAATAATTGTTCTTTCGTCATCACCAATGGTGGAGCAAAACGAATTATATTACCATGTGTTGGTTTTGCTAATAAACCATTATCGCGTAAAGCCATACATATATTCCAAGCGGTATCACTATCTTCTGTATCGTTTATTAAAATAGCATTTAGCAAGCCTTTTCCTCTAACGCCATTTACTATAGAACTTGTTTCTATAAATTTTGCTAATTCAGATCTAAATAATTCACCCAATTCAAAAGCGTTATTAGCTAATTCTTCATCTTTAATAACATCTAAAGCAGCAATACCAACAGCTGCTGCAATTGGATTTCCTCCAAAAGTACTACCGTGATTTCCTGGCTTTATAACATTCATAATTTCGTTATTAGCTAAAACAGCAGATACAGGATATGCACCTCCAGATAAAGCTTTCCCTAATATTAAAATATCGGCTTTTACTTCAGGAGTTCCAGAACAATGTTTATCTGCACAACTACAGTTTCCACAAGTGGCTAATAAACGTCCTGTTCTTGCTATACCTGTTTGTACTTCATCTGCAATAAATAAAACATTATGCTTTTCACAAAGTGCTTTTGCTGAAGCTAAGTAACCTTCGCTTGGCACGTAAACACCAGCTTCACCTTGAATTGGTTCTACAAGAAAACCTGCAACGTTTTTATTATTTGATAAAACATCTTCTAAAGCCGTAAGGTTATCGTATTCAATTTTAATAAATCCTTTTGTATATGGCCCAAAGTTTTTTCTGGCTACCGGATCGTTACTAAAAGAAATGATGGTTGTTGTTCTTCCATGAAAATTATTCTCGCAAACTACAATTTCAGCTTCATTTTCATCAATACCTTTTACTTCGTAAGCCCATTTTCTACATAGTTTTAAAGCCGTCTCAACCGCTTCTGCACCAGTATTCATTGGTAATAACTTATCGTAATTAAAAGTTTCTGTAGCGTATTTTTCAAACTTACCAAGCACATCATTATAAAATGCTCTAGAGGTTAAGGTCAATGTTTGCGCTTGTTTGGTCATGGCATCAACAATTTTTGGATGACAATGTCCTTGGTTTACTGCAGAGTAAGCCGACAAGAAATCGTAATATTTCTTACCCTCTACATCCCAAACATACACACCTTCTCCTCTACTCAATACTACGGGTAGTGGATGGTAATTATGTGCACCATACTTGTTTTCTAAATCTATCGCTTGTTGCGAAGTTAATTGGTCTAAAACAGCCATTTTAAAAAAAAATTTAAACGTTTATATCCAAAAAAATGGATATTATAAAATAACCATTCCTTCTCTACCTTTATCCTTTCGAGGTTTCGAAAATTCAGCGTGGGAGAGAAATCATCCCTAGGAATGCCAAATTTATGAAATATTCAGTTAAAATGTGTCTTTTTAATATTTAATGTGTCCTACTAGTAACTATTAGTTAATCAAAAACAAAATTTATGGACTATTTAACAAATGTATTAGAACAACTTTCACAATCTATTGGTGGCAATTTATCAAGTGCTTTAAGCGCTTTAATTATCATTATTATAGGTTGGTTTATTGCCGGATTATTAAAACGAGTTATTTTTAAATTACTCAATAAAACAGGCATCGACAACAAAATGAAAAATTCGAAAATTGGAATTTCAGGCTTTATAAGCAAACTGGTTTACTTTTTAGTAATGATTTTCGTTTTCACTTTAGCTTTAGAAAAACTAGGTATGAGTAGTGTACTCGATCCTTTAAAAAATATGTTGGACGAATTTACTGGGTTTATTCCAAATATTATTGGTGCTGGTTTAGTTTGTTATATTGGCTACATGCTTGCAACCATAGTATCAGAATTAGTTGAACTTTCAGGAGATTCTATTCAAAAGCTTACTCCAAAATTAAAACTACCAGAAAACATTGATATAGTAAATGTGATTAAAAAAATTGTTTTCATCTTTATTTTTATCCCTTTATTAATTTCAGCATTTAATATTCTGAATATGGACGCCATTTCAGAACCTGCAACAACTATGTTAAAGGATTTCTTTAGTGCTATTCCAAAAGTAATTTTAGCTGCAGTAATTATTATCTTATTTGTAGTTGGTGGTCGTTTTTTAAGCGAATTAATAAAAGACTTACTTAACAGTATGAACTTGAACAACTTCTTTAATAAAGCTGGTTTAGGCGCTGTTACAGGTAATACTAACTTAGTAAGTATTATTGGAAACTTAGTTTATTACTTTATTATTTTATTCGGACTTACAACAGCTGTAGATAAATTAGAATTCGGCTATTTAACCGATATTTTATATACCATTACAAACTATTCTGGTAAAATAATTTTCGGACTTATTATTTTAGCGATTGGAAATTGGATAGCTTCTGTTGCTGCTAATAATTTCGCAAAAAATGACGATAACACTTTTGTAGCTTCTATTATAAGAATTGCAATTATTGCCATCTTCTTAGCTATCGGATTAAGAACTATGGGTCTTGCTGATGAAATTATCAACCTTGCTTTCGGTATCTCTTTAGGTACAGTTGCCCTTACTATCATCCTATCTTTCGGACTTGGTGGACGTGATGCTGCAGGAAAACAAATGGATAAAATCCTTAACAAATTCAATAAAAAATAATTTATACCCCTCATATTATTTAAGCTGTTCAGTAATTTACTGAGCAGCTTTTTTTTATGCATGATGTTTTCTTATTTCATTCTAAAAAATTAGAGATTATTAATGCTTCTCCTCGCCTTCTTCACCTAAAAAAGAGACTATATTTTAATTGAAATTGAAATTCCATTAAAGTAATTGAAAATAATATGAAATTTATTTCTGGCTATTAGTATTTTTGCAGCATGTCTAGAAGAAAAACAAGAAAGCAAGTTTTTGAAAACGTCGAAGTAATTGATGCCGGAGCTAAAGGAAAAACCATAGCCAAAGCACCCGACGGAAAAGTTATTTTTTTACCTAATGCTGTACCTGGCGATGTGGTAGATGTGCAAACCTTTAAAAAGCGTAAAGCGTATTATGAAGGTAAGGCTACGGTATTTCATAAACTATCGGATAAAAGAACCACGCCTGCTTGCGAGCATTTTGGCACTTGTGGTGGTTGTAAATGGCAAGATATGGCTTACGAGCATCAGTTGTTTTACAAACAAAAAGAAGTTACAAATAATTTAACCCGTATTGGGCATATAGAATTACCAGAAGTCACTCCTATTTTTGGTGCGGAAAACAAGTATTTCTATAGAAATAAAATGGAATTTTCATTTAGTGATAGCCGTTGGTTAACGCTAGAAGAAGTACAATCGGACGAAGATTTAGGTGATCGAAATGCTTTAGGATTTCATATTCCAGGTATGTGGGACAAAATTTTGGATGTTAAAAAATGTCATCTACAAGCCGATCCTTCTAACGCCATTAGAAATGCAGTAAAAGCATTTGCGCTTGAAAATGATTTAGAATTCTTTAATACAAGAAACCAAACCGGATTATTACGTACCATGATGATTAGAACATCTAGTACAGGTGATATTATGGTGATGATTCAGTTCTTTAAAGAAGATAAAGAGAAACGTGAGCTAATTCTAGATTATTTAGGTGAAACGTTCCCGGAAATCACCTCTTTACAATATGTTATTAACGGAAAAGCGAATGATACTATTTACGATCAAGAAGTGATTTGCTACAAAGGCAACGATCATATTTTTGAAGAAATGGAAGGCTTAAAATTTAAAATTAATGCCAAATCGTTCTATCAAACAAATTCCGAGCAAGCTTACGAGCTTTATAAAATCACTAGAGATTTTGCAGGATTAACAGGAAATGAACTTGTATACGATTTATATACAGGAACCGGAACCATTGCTCAATTTGTTGCTAAACAAGCAAAAAGAGTAGTTGGCGTAGAAGCCGTTCCAGATGCTATTACTGCTGCAAAAGAAAATGCACAATTTAATAACATAAACAACGTTGAGTTCTTTGTAGGCGACATGAAAAATGTTTTTAATGCCGATTTTATTGAAGCCCACGGTACACCAGATATTATAATTACCGATCCACCTCGTGATGGTATGCATAAAGATGTGGTACAACAAATATTAAATATCGCTCCAAAAAGAGTAGTTTACGTAAGCTGTAATAGTGCCACGCAAGCTAGAGATTTAGCCTTAATGGACGAGCAATATAAAGTAGTAAAAACACAGGCTGTAGATATGTTTCCACAAACATTTCACGTGGAAAACGTAGTGCTTTTAGAAAAACGATAATTCATTAATTTTGGATTTAAGCGTTCGTTTTTCTTTTAATAGGAATACATTGTAATAAAGTATGAAATATTTTAAAATTCTTTTTATCCCCATAATTTTATTAATCGTGGGGATAACTATAAGTTGTGAGCGTGATGATATTTGTCCGGAAATCACACCTACAACCCCCAGTTTAATTATTGATCTTTTCGATTTTGATAATGAAGATAGTAGTAAAAATGTTTTTAAATTAGTTGTTATAGGTGTTGACAGTGATACAGCATTGCCAGGTTACGAAATTGTTACGAGTAGTGAATTGGTGCTACCTTTAAAAACAACCGACAATACCACGCAATACGCTCTTATAAATAACTATGTTATAGATGATAATGATACACCAGATGATGATACAGACGATTTTCTTTCAGATGAATCAAACATTGATATTATCACTATAAATTACAGCCGTACTGAAGTTTTTGTATCACGAGCTTGTGGTTATAAAACTATTTATGAAAACGTAACGGTACAACTAGAAAGTGATGAAGATAATTGGATAGAATCCATACAACCCATAAACTCAAACCAATCTGTAGAAGATGAAACAGAAGCACATTTTAACTTATTTCATTAATAGCGTATTGCTATTGTTATTTTGTGTGGCTGTAAATGCGCAAAACGATAGTATCCCTAAAACGGTTACCGACTCTATTAAAATCAAACAAAAATACGGTATTCGTATAGGTGGAGACATTAGTAAACTTGCACGTTCTTTTACTGAAGACAACTATAGCGGTTTTGAAATAGAAGCCGACTATAGACTTAAAAAAAATATTTACGCTGCAGCTGAAATTGGATTTGATAACAAAAATACAATAACCGATTATTTAGACATCAATTCTAAAGGAAGCTACCTAAAAGCAGGTTTCGATTACAACATGTACGATAATTGGCTCGATATGGAAAACATGGTTTACACCGGTTTCCGTTTAGGTTTCAGTACATTTAGCCAAGAACTTAATAGCTTTACTGTTTATAACACCAATCAATATTGGTTGCCACAATACACTTCTAGCGATTTAAAGGAATTCAATGATTTAAGTGCCGTTTGGGCAGAAATTATACTGGGAATGAAGATCCAAATATTTAATAACCTATTCGCTACCGTAAATGTGCAACTTAAACTATTAGTAACGGAAACTGAACCAGATAATTTCCAAAATGTTTACATTCCTGGTTTTAATAAAACATACGATAGTAATAGTATTGGTGTCGGTTTTGGCTATACATTATCATACCGAATTCCGCTTTACAAAAAAGATCACTAGTAAATTTTTAACGAGATTAAACCAACTAGAATGAAACGTTCCTTATACTTTATATTCACCATCGGTTTTTTAATGCTTTGGAGTTCTTGTCGAAAAGATTTTGAATTTTCTCCAAGCACAGGAAACCTAACATTTTCTAGGGATACCGTTTATTTAGATACCGTTTTTTCTAAAATTGGTTCTAGCACCTATAATTTAAAAGTCTATAATAAAGGTAATAAGGATATCAATATTCCATCGGTAAAATTAACTTTAGGTGAAACCTCTAATTACCGATTAAGTGTAGATGGTATTACAGGAAAAACCTTCGAAAATGTTGAGCTTTTAGCAAAAGACAGTCTTTACATTTTTATTGAAACCACTGTAAATATTGAAACTGAAGCAGCAATTTCAAACCAATTTTTATATACCGATGCTATTGAATTCGATAGTGGTACCAATCAGCAAAAAGTAGAATTAGTCACCCTTATTCAAGACGCTATTTTTATATATCCAGAGCGCGATAACACTACTAAAATTGTTGAAACATTAAGTCTTAACGTTGATGGCGAAACAATAGAAACCGAATTACAAGGTCGAGAATTATTGCCAAACGAACTCAACTTTACAAACGAGAAACCTTATGTAATTTATGGCTTTGCAGCCGTACCAAATAACGAAACACTAACCATAGATGCTGGGGCACGTGTATACTTTCATTCAGAATCTGGAATATTAGTAACCGATGGCGCTTCTATAAAAATAAACGGCGAATTAAGCACAAACCAAGAAGCCTTAGAAAACGAAGTAATTTTGGAAGGCGATCGACTAGAACCAGACTTTTCTGAAACTCCAGGACAATGGGCTGCTATTTGGTTATCCGATGGTAGTTTAGATAACTCTATAAACTATACCACAATTAAAAACGCTAATGTTGGTATTTTATGCGATGGCAATCCAAATGCCACAAACAACAAACTAAACATAACAAACACCCAAATTTATAATTCTGCTAGCTTTGGCATTATGGGTAGAAACACCTCTATTATTGGCGAAAATGTGGTAATCAATAATGCTGGACAATCTTCTTTTGCAGGAACTATTGGCGGCAGATATAATTTCACACACTCTACTATTGTAAATTATTGGGACAATGGTTTTAGACAATTGCCTTCTGTATTGCTGAACAATTTTATTTTAGATGAAGAAAATAACGCTACTCTAGCCAATTTAGGCGAAGCCAATTTTAACAACTGTATTATTTATGGAAATGATAATCCTGAGTTTTTATTAGAACAAATAGAAGACGAGTCGGTATCATTCAACTTTAAATTCACCAACTGTTTGATACGTTTTCAAGACGATAGTAATTTTTTCACGGAAGCTGTTTACGATTTAACAGATACCAATCATTTTGAAAACAACATCTTTAATAAAGATCCTAATTTCAAAGACACTACCTTAAATCAATTTGTAATAGGTGATGATTCTGAGGCCATAAACCAGGCAAATTCAACTTTTGCAATACAAGTACCTACAGATATTCTAGGAGTAAATAGAACCACATCTCCAGACATCGGAGCTTATCAGCATATTACATTTCCAGAAGAATAATAAACATATAAATTAAACGGTAAGTTTAACTTATAACTACAAACAATCCAAAAAAAAACGTCTGAAATAAATTTTTCAGACGTTTTTTTTATATTTTAATTTAAGAGTGTTTCAAACTCCAAGTGCTTATATTTTACAATCTTCAGCGCTTTAGAATAGCTGAGAATAAAATTAACCGTCTCCTTACTAGGCTCACGTTTTTTTGGGTTTCCAACAGATTCTTTAGAGTAAATTTTTTCCATTTCTATTAAATTAAGGGTTAATTTAAATAGTAAACGCAGCAAAATTTACTTTATTGTATTTCCCAAAGTTAATCGGTTAATACAATGTTATGCTTATCAATTATTTTACGCAAATTTATTAAAGCGTATCGCATTCTACCTAATGCAGTATTAATGCTCACCCCTGTTCTTTCAGATATTTCCTTAAAACTCATATCGTTATAAATACGCATTAAGAGTACCTCACGCTGGTCTTCGGGAAGTTCATCTACTAAGCGGCGCACATCATTTTCCACCTGTTCTTTAATAATTGCTTTTTCAGCATTTAAAGTGCTATCACTAAGCACAGAAAAAATACTAAACTCACCACTATTATCGAACTTAGGCATACGGCTGTTTTTCCTAAAAAAGTCGATTACTAAATTATGCGCAATACGCATTACCCACGGTAAAAACTTACCTTCTTCATTATAGGCACCACGTTTTAAAGTTTTAATAACCTTAATAAAAGTATCTTGAAAAATATCATCGGCGACATCTCCATCATATACTTTTGAATAAATAAAACTGTAAATTCTTTGTTTGTGCCTTTTTATAAGAACTCCTAAAGCGCTCTCATCGCCTTTAATGTAGTTACTAACTAGGATAGCATCTGTAGTAGGGTCGTGTTTCATAATCATTACTTTATTATAAAGAAAAACGGGGTTTTCTATAAAATTAAAATTTCTAAAGTAATGTTATGCGATAGGCAAGTGTTGATTTATAATTAATTAGCTGGTTCAAATATAACAAGAATCGTTCCTAAAATACAAAAATTTATTCATTTATTTAACATTTCTTTAAATTACATTCTATTTTTTAAGCTCATACACATGTCTTATCTTTGTAAACTATTCCTTTTAAGAGCCTATGAATACTAATCTTTCCGAAGTTGACCCAAAACAAAACATCATTATAAAAGGTGCAAAACTGCACAACTTAAAAAATATTGATGTTGTTATCCCAAGAAACAAATTGGTTGTAATAACGGGGCTTTCGGGTTCTGGTAAATCAAGTTTAGCTTTCGATACGCTTTACGCGGAAGGGCAACGTCGCTATGTAGAAAGTTTATCGAGTTATGCGCGTCAGTTTTTAGGCAGACTAAACAAACCAAAAGTAGATTACATAAAAGGAATCGCTCCAGCCATAGCCATCGAGCAAAAAGTAAATTCTACAAATCCACGATCTACGGTTGGGACAACCACAGAGATTTACGATTATTTAAAGCTATTATTTGCAAGAATAGGAAGAACAATATCTCCCGTTTCTGGAGATGAAGTAAAAAAAGATACTGTAACCGATGTTTTAAACTACCTAAAAACATTCCCGGAACGCGAAAAACTCCTCCTCCTCGCTCCTATTCATTTAGAAGAAGGACGAACTATGGAAGACAAATTAAAAGCACTAAACCAACAAGGTTACTCCAGAATAAAAATAAACGACAACGTTTTTAGAATAGACGAAGCCACCAAAATTGGTAAAAAAGACACTATTTTACTCGTTGTAGATAGAATTATCACCAAACACGACGAGGATTTTTATAATCGTCTAGCCGATGCTATCCAAACTGCTTTTTTCGAAGGCAAAGGCGAATGTTGTGTTGAAACCCTTTCCGATAATAAACAACGTACATTTAGTAATAAATTTGAACTCGACGGATTAAATTTTCTAGAACCAAACGTACACCTATTCAGTTTTAACAATCCTTACGGAGCTTGCCCAACCTGTGAAGGTTACGGTGATATTGTTGGTATAGATGAAGATTTAGTGATCCCAAACACGGCACTTTCCATTTACGAAAACGCCATTTTCGCATGGAGAGGCGAAAGCATGAGCTGGTATAAAGACCAATTGGTAAACAACTCGCATAAATTCGATTTCCCAATCCACAAACCCTACTTTGAGCTTTCCGAAGCACAAAAACAACTAGTTTGGGATGGCAACGAACATTTTGAAGGTTTAAATGCCTTTTTTGCAGAGTTGGAATCCAAAGCTTATAAAATTCAAAACCGCGTGATGTTATCACGTTACCGCGGAAAAACAAAATGTAAAACCTGTAACGGTAAACGTTTACGAGTAGAAGCCAATTATGTAAAAGTAGGTGGCGCAAGTATTTCAGATTTAGTAGAAAAACCACTAGATAAACTTGCCATCTTTTTCAATACATTAAAATTAAATGAACACGATACCACAATTGCCAACCGTTTATTAAAAGAAATTAATAACCGTTTAGAATTCCTAGCCAATGTAGGTCTCGATTACCTTACTATAAATCGAAAATCCAACACACTTTCTGGAGGTGAAAGCCAACGTATAAATCTAGCAACCTCTTTAGGAAGTAGTTTGGTTGGTTCCATGTATATTTTAGACGAACCAAGTATTGGGTTGCACCCAAAAGATACAGAACGTTTAATTATGGTTTTAAAATCCTTACGCGACTTAGGAAACACTGTAATTGTTGTGGAACACGACGAGGATATCATGAAAGCTGCCGATAGCATTATAGATATTGGTCCCGAAGCCGGAACCTTTGGTGGGCATGTAGTAGCACACGGCGATTACAAAGCTATTTTAGCATCTAATTCATTAACAGCACAATACTTAAACGAAACTTTAAAAATTGAAGTTCCTAAAAAACGACGTCAATCTAAATACTACGTCGATATAAAAGGCGCTCGCGAAAACAACCTTAAAAACATCGATGTGCGTTTCCCTTTGGGCATGCTAACCGTAATTACAGGCGTTTCTGGTAGCGGAAAAAGTACACTGGTTAAAAAAATATTATACCCAGCACTCCAGAAAAAACTAACCGATTTTGGCGACAAACCCGGTCAGTTTTCAAGTTTAGACGGTAATTACACGAATATAAAGCAAATAGAATTTGTAGATCAAAACCCCATTGGGCGCTCTTCACGTTCCAATCCGGTAACTTATATTAAAGCTTACGATGATATTCGTGCGCTGTTCTCTAAACAGAAATTAAGCATTATTAGGAACTACCAAGCCAAACACTTTTCTTTTAATGTAGATGGCGGACGTTGCGAAACCTGCAAAGGAGAAGGCGAAGTTACCATCGAAATGCAATTTATGGCAGATGTACATCTGGAATGCGAAACCTGCAAAGGTAAACGCTTTAAAAAAGAAGTACTCGAAGTTACTTTTGCCGACAAAAACATCGATGATATTTTAAATCTCACCATAGACGATGCAGTGGCATTTTTCGAGACGAATAATCAGGCTAAAATAAAGAACAAACTCCAACCGCTACAAGATGTTGGTTTGGGTTACGTAACACTCGGGCAAAGCTCCTCTACCCTTTCTGGTGGTGAAGCGCAACGTATAAAACTCGCATCATTTTTAGGTAAAGGTAACAAAAAGGAAAAAGCCTTATTTATTTTCGACGAACCCACAACTGGTCTGCATTTTCACGATATCCAAAAGTTACTAAAATCCTTTAATGCTTTAATAGAAAACGGACATTCCATTATTGTGGTCGAGCATAATATTGAACTTATTAAATGTGCCGATTTCATTATAGATTTAGGTCCAAAAGGTGGCGAAACCGGCGGACACTTAGTGGCGGTAGGAACTCCAGAAGAAATTATAAAAGTTAAAGCTTCGGAAATCGGGAAGTATTTAGTCGATAAAATCTAGCATTATCATTTGGGCGTTACCCGAAAAGGGTCGGGCTTTCACTACTCAATCTTTTTGTTTTTTCACAAAAACAAAAAAGATTTCAAACATGCCGTTTAATACCTAACGCAAGTATTCTCTGTTGTTGTTTTATTTCGTTTAATAAAAAAAATCTTATTAAGAGTAAAAGAATAGTAATGAATATTTTGAGAGATTATTCCGTATATTGGTGGCTATAATAGATATATAGTTAGTACTAACTATATATATTTGTTAGGCACAATTCCCCTTTTTTCGGGAAAGAAAATAATTACTTTAAGGTAACGTTTAGTTCCAGAAAAAAAGAAAAAGACAGCTGAAAATAAAAAACATAAGTAATTGATTTTCAGAACATTGAAAAAACGTTACTCAGAATTTGACAGACCAATGAAATTAACGATTTTAATATTACTTTTTTCTACCATTTCTGGATTTAGTCAAGAAATTAAATTCAATCTATTTTTGAAAGATTCTTGCTCAAACGAAATTGAAAGAAGTGATTACTATCATCTTGAAAAGGACGGAACCAAGTATAATATATCGGACTTTGACGGAACAATAATTCTTCTGACTAAAGGAGAGTATAAACTTGTCGCAACCGAAATTGGAGAAGTACGTAAAATTGTAATTGACAAACTAATAAATTCAGACACTTTAGTTAAACCGAGAATCGAAGAATATATAAAAAAGACAAATGTTTCCTATAAAAAAGGCACAAGTCGGGAACAACTTAAAAAACTTGGAATAATTCCTAACTATAAGTTTATGAATTGCGAAAAGGTTTGTGACGGAATTGAAACTGATTATTACTCAAACGGAAAAATTCGGCTGAAAGCGGAATTTAAAAACGGACTTGTAATCGGAGAATTAAAAAGATATTATCAAAACGGAAAAATTAAAGAAGTTTCTGTTTATGACAATGACGGAATTTTAATAAAAACAACTCTGTTTAACGAAAATGGAGAAATAAAAAAAGAATAAAAACTGTGCCTAACACCGTATAAAAATAATTGCGGTTTAGTGCTAAAAAAAAGGTAGTTGCGTGTTTGCTACATCTGATTTTCCTTCGGAAAATCCTCGCATACAAACCCGCAACTATTCTTATACATCAACGTTGCCATTCATGCTCACTCAGCTCTAAAAAAAGTTCTAAAACCGCTTAAAAAGTAGTTTAAAATAGTAACTCAAAATATTAATCAACTGACTTTAAAGAATCAATTCGCAAGGTGTACGCGCAAATGATTTCACTCTAATGTTTTTTAAAAAGTGGTTTAAAAGAATAACTCAAAATCTCACCCAACCGATTTTAAAGAATCTATTCGCAAGGTGTACGCGCTAATAATTTTACTCTTATGTTTTTTAAAAAGTGGTTTAAAAGAATAACTCAAAATCTCACCCAACCGATTTTAAAGAATCTATTCGCAAGGTGTACGCGCAAATGATTTCACTCTAATGTTTTTTAAAAAGTGGTTTAAAAGAATAACTCAAAATCTCACCCAACCGATTTTAAAGAATCTATTCGCAAGGTGTACGCGCTAATAATTTTACTCTTATGTTTTTTAAAAAGTGGTTTAAAAGAATAACTCAAAATCTCACCCAACCGATTTTAAAGAATCTATTCGCAAGGTGTACGCGCAAATAATTTTACTCTTATGTTTTTTAAAATCTGACTTGTGCCAAGTAATACGCAACTGTTGCGTCGGACTCTTTTTTGTTGCGTAAAATTTTTATATATTTAATTGCGCAAAAATAATAAAATCACGCATGGCAACATTGTATAAAAATAATACGTGTTTTGTGCTTTATCTAAATTAATAGTGTGTTTACTTGCTTCTGATTTTCCTGCGGAAAATCCTCGCTTACAAACACCGCACTATTCTTATACGTAACCGTTGTGTTTAATTAAAAAATTAACTACGAACTAAATAGTCCACTATAAAATGAATCGTAAAATTTTAATATTATTATCTGTATTTTTTTTAGCATTGACAAATATGTATGCTAGTAAAGATAAATATGAAAGTCCTATACAATATCAATTTATCTTTAAAAATAGCGACACCATATCTATCGCAAATACAGACAAAATTTCTCTTAATTCAATTTGCTCAAAAATTGTGAATAAGAAAAAAATATTAATAACTGCAATATTATCATTTAAGACTGGTAAACAGATAAAATTCAACTATTCGAAAGGAAGTTTAAATTCAATAACAATGATTCTTAATAATAAAGAACTATTTGTGCCCAATGACATTATTGATAAATTGGAAGAAATAAATCTTCAATCTGTTATTATAATATCGGGGAAATACTCTCACAGGGAATTGAAACCAAATTATAATATAATTCAATTTGATATAAATACAGAACCTGATTTTGGAAAACTTCCTTATATTCAACTTAAATTTTCTGATACAGAATTTAATGATGCAATTATTTGGAAATGGACAAGTAAAAAATCGAATCAGCGTTTTAATCTATAACAATAAAGTATTATTAAGGAATACAACTATTTGAAAATAAAAAAACTAAACACAACACCGTATAAAAATAATTGCGGTTTAGTGCTTAATCAAAGGTCGTTGCGTGTTTGTAACGTCTGATTTTCCTTCG
>NZ_JAMCOK010000033.1:0-1542 GCF_023473045.1 Algibacter sp. L4_22 | reverse complement strand
GTGATTTTTTAAAACTTGCTTTACACATCGAAGTTTAAATGCGTAATCATACTTGACTTTTCTTCCCATAATAATACCCTCAAATAGTGTCTAACTTTTTGGGAGCAGTTCAAAGTCCGCGAGGACTTTCGCAAGTAGGCAAGAAGCCAGCAATAAATTATATACGGTGTTGCCAGTAGTTTTTATTCCTTTTTGATGTTTATTTCACTTTTAAATCAATTCAGAAGTTACATTCTCAACTTTTCCAAACTCGTTAAATATAATCACTAATTCATAATGGTCTAAAACTCCAATATTATCAGGTTCAGGAACGAGATAACAAATCGTATTCGGACTTGTTTTGTATCCACATTCTCCATCATTTTTACCCAGAATTTCAATCACTTCTTTTTTGTTTTTTCCGATTAACACATTTTCTTTTAAGTCATTAATCATTCTGTATCGTGAGTCAGTATTTTCAATCCAGTCTTTTGAATTAAAATCTTTCGACCTCAATATTGGATTTATTATTCCGTAACAGATTCCAATAAATAATGTTGTCCATATAAATGGCATTAAAAGTGTTGCCAAAAAAGAGTACATTTTTAAGTTCTTAATTCCAGATTTTCTTTTCAAAAATTTTCTATACAAAAAGTATGAAGGTATTAAGAAAAGGATTTCAATTACTACAAAAATAAAAATCAGTTCAATCATTTCTCAATTTTGGTCAAATTACTGGCAACGGTTACGTATAAGAATTGTGCGTTTTTGTGTGCGAGGATTTTCCGCAGGAAAATCAGAAGTAACAAAAGTGCACTGTTCTTTGTTTAAGCACTAATCTACGCATTATTTTTATGCGATGTTGTAAGCTGGCTTTTAGATTCTCAAAATTTCCACCAAGGTTTTTTCGGTTCCATTGGTTTTATTTGATTTTCTATTTCCCAAAAGGATTTATCAAACTTTTCATTCAGAGTTTTTTCAGTCAGATTATGTCCGTAAGGATAAATTCCGTCTTCCAATCCATTTTGAATTCTCTTAATTATTCTTTGTCCAGGCCAAGAGGTTGTTCCGTCTCCAAGTTCGACCGCAATATTTATTTCTCCTTGTGGATCATTGTCGTCCGTTATCCATTTAGAATTCGGAACATTTTTAATCAACGTTTCTCCAATATAGGCAGAAATTGAAAATATAATTCCTCCTAAATTCTTTGAAAGTCGACCACCTTTAATTGGTTGTCCATCTTTCGTGTATTTTTGGATAAACTTGTCTATTTCCAATAAACTACTAATCGAATAGTCTAATTCAATTCCGTCAGATTTGAACGCTTTGACTGTCCAATCAGTTTGTTTCTTAATGTCTTCTAATAATGTCGCCATTCGTTTCTTTAGCTTGCTTACAACGTTTATGTATAAGAATAGTTGCGGGTTTGTATGCGAGGATTTTCCGAAGGAAAATCAGATGCAAGCAAACGCGCATTAACTCTTGGTTAGGCACTAAACTAAGCATTATTTTTATACAATGTTAGCATGCGTGTTTATTTTTGTCGGACTTATTTTACGAAAT
>NZ_JAMCOK010000032.1:0-1686 GCF_023473045.1 Algibacter sp. L4_22 | reverse complement strand
GTATATGGTTTGTTGCGTGTTTCAAGCAACTAATTTAGTAAATAATTACGGACAAAGAAAGTCCGCGAGGACTTTCGCAAGTAGGCACGAAGCCAGCAATAAATTATATACGGTGTTAGCACACGTACTTATTCCGTTTTCTAATTCAAAAGTCCAATTCTTTATTCAAATAACAATCACAACCAATATGAAAAGGAACTTTCGGTGGTGAATTTTTAGAATATTTTTTCTTGGAACATTCGACAGCTTTTGGACAAGCATTTTCATTATGCAATGGTTCAACTGTATAGCCTTTAATATACTCTTTATCCTCTTTCAATTCACGCCACGAGTAAAATGAATTTCTAAAAGTTTGAGTTAATAACTTAACTTCTTCTTCGTGGTATTTCCAAGTTTGAGAAAGTTCGTTAAGATTTATAGAATTGTATTTTTCTGGCAATGGATTTAACTTAAAAAGTTCACGTAGTGAAATCTTCTTTCCAATAAGTTCTTCTGTGTTTCCTTGCTCCAGTATAAACTCTACAGCTTGTTTTTTTCTGTAATATTTCTTTTCAGGATTATTTGCAATTTCATTTAGTTCTTTAAGCGTTAAAGTCAATAATATTTCGTCATTTGGAATTTCGTTTCCACGTTTTGCTAAACCTGATTCTGAAAGTTTTTCAAACATTGGTCGAGCATAAGCATCTGCAGACATTATACGAACTTTGTCCAATTTATCTGCATAACTTAAATAAGTCTGTATGTTTTCAAATCCGTATTCCTTTATTAGTTCATCGTCAATCGTGATGTCTTTCGGTTCGTATTCAAACAATACTTCTAAATCACAATTGGCTCTTTCGTAAAGTTCGTTGATAGCCTCTTTTCTAAAATCCACAAGAATATCTTCTTTGTCTTTAATTCCTGAAATTCCCCAATCTTTCGATACTTTTTTTAATTCCTCAATTTTCTCAAAATATTGTTTCGCATATTTTGATTTATAAGATTCTATTTCTTTAATCCGCAAATTGTGTAGTGCAAATAGTCCAACAATTTCTTGCTCTGTTTTATATCCGCGACTTTCATCGTCATCTAAAATAGTTCGAAGCTTTTCCGCTATTTGTTTTTCAGCGTTTTGTAATGTTATAATAAAAGGTGATTTAGGATTCAAAATCCAATCTTGATTAGAATCTTGTTTAATTGGCGGAAATTTTTCTTCTCGGTACGAACTTGAACTTGAACTTGAACTTGAACTTGAACCTGAACTATAAGAAGTTTTTATTTCAACTGTTATTGGACTTTGTTCCTTTATGTTACTTTTCGGTTCCTTATTTTTCTTTGAAGACTTTGCAATTAAAACTATAATTGCTCCAATAATAACTAAAGTAATAAATGTTCCCATAGGTTTTTTTGTATGTGTGCTAACGGTTACGTATAAGAATAGTGCGTAGTTTGTGTGCGAGGATTTTCCGAAGGAAAATCAGATGCAACCAAACGCGCATTTACTCTTGGTTAGGTACTAAACTAAGCATTATTTTTATACAATGTTGGCATGCGTGTTTTTTTTGTTGGACTTATTTTACGACAGATATGCGTTTGAATTTAGAAAAGTGAGAGTTTTTTTGAGCATGAGTAAAGTCAGTCGCGCGTAATCTTTGAGTTTCGTTTGTCAAAAGTCAGATGTTTTGCGCAAGAGTAAAGTCAGTCGTT
>NZ_JAMCOK010000031.1:0-1710 GCF_023473045.1 Algibacter sp. L4_22 | reverse complement strand
GTTAGTTGCGTGTTTAAGCAACTAATTTAGTAAACAAAAACGAACGCGAGAAAATTCCGAAGGAATTTTCCAAATAAGCACTTGCCAAAGCAATTAATTATACACGTTGTTGTGTGTAGACTTTTATTTCATAATACGTGTACTCATATGGAAGTCAGATATATCTTTGTATGTATTTTTTAAATCAAATTGGTTGTTTTTTTTAAGTGGCCATATTCTCAAACTTTTTTCAATGTCACTAGGCGAAATTTCATAACCCTTTTCTTTTAACCCTGAATAATGAATAACTTTTATTCCAAAATTTTTGATTTGTAAGGTTATAACATAAGAATTCCTTGTTAAATCATAAGGGTCGTATTTATTAGAGTCATTCGTTTTCATTGATGCCATTGTAATATTTGACTGTTCCCACATTAAATTTTCCTCTGAATTTATATATGAAATATCGACTTTTATATCTTTTGGTAAATTTCTATATTCAAACAAATGTTTATAATGATTATCAGGAATTATCTCACGATAATTTGTTCCTGCATTTATCATCATAATTGTTTTTAGAGTCCATTTACAAATAATAATTCTCTCTTTTTTTGATAGTCTTTTAAGTTTGCTATAATCAGATTCAATCTCTAAATAGATTGGACGAAATTCATTTTCAAGATTTGCCATCCAGCCATTATTACAATCAGTACAGATATTTCCAAATACAAGTGATTCGCCTGATTGGTTTCTTTCGCTAACAACACCACTTGACATTAATATATGTGAACCTCTAAAATTACCTTTAGTATTTCCAACAATATGTTTTTGTAACCACTTTGGCCAAATATGTTCTTTAGATTTGTCTTTTTTCTCGTTACAAAATTTACATATTATTTTCCCCATTCAGATTGGCAGTTTACACACAACGTTGATGTGTATGGAACGTAGCGTGTAAAAAGGTAATATATTTAAGGATAAAACAGAGCTAAATTTTTAATTTTGTTTTTAACTTGTCAAACGTAAAAGCCAAATTAAAAATTTGGCGGACTCGGAAAATAAGCAAAAACCTCTCGGAAAGCCTAATTTAGCTATGTTTTATACACGGTGTTGGCATTTCGTTTTTATTCTTTTTTTAAACTCCAATCTATGTCAAAATAGTCCATTGTGTAATCTACATAATTTTCAGGAACAAATTTCGAAACGTAATTTTCAAAATATCTTTTTTTAAGTCCTAAAGCAAATGTGTCCTCAGATTGATTTTCATAGAATTCGAAAGGTTTTATATTCTGTATTTTAGTCCATTTAGAATTAGATTTTGGGTTAATCGTATTTACCATTCCAAATGAGTCTTGATTCCGTACAATTTCAAATTTCATAGTGTCTATTATTTTACGATTTGAAAAAGGGTCTCTTATATATTGAATCAGAGTGTCATTTTTAAGCTTATATGAAGATAAGTAACTCAATCCAGTTTGATTAACAACAACAAATCCTGTGTCTGTAATATGAGCTTCGTAATAATTTTCTCTTTCAGATGAATCTACGTTGTACCAAACTCCATTCAATTCGGTTTTCTCCTTTCGAGAGCATCCAAAAATGATAAAAATTAGGATTAGTAAATATGTTTGCGGATTTTTCATAAATGAATGCCAACGTTTATGTATATGGAAAGTTGCGTGTTTGTGTGCGAGGATTTTCCGAAGGAAAATCAGAAGCTAGCAAACAAAG
>NZ_JAMCOK010000030.1:0-1876 GCF_023473045.1 Algibacter sp. L4_22 | reverse complement strand
AGTTACTATTTTAAACTACTTTTTAAGCGGTTTTAGAACTTTTTTTAGAGCTGAGTGAGCATGAATGGCAACGTTTAGTGTAAGAATAGTAGCGGATTTTTAAACACTAACTTTTCGGTCAAAGATTGACCTTTTATATATTTACTTACTTTGATTTTAGCGATTAAACCGCTATTATTTTTATACATTGTTAGCTACAGTTTTATTTTTTCAATGGCGAAATTTAGTTGTGTATCTTTATTTTCAATGAAATCTTGATATGTTTGACTAACTTCAAAATCAGGTTTAATTCCGTCTCCATAACTTTCCTCTGGCAATCGTTTTACATCTTGTTCCAAATCAACTATTGAAAAAGTTAGAATTAATTTGGAATTGGGTAATTCGTAATTTACTGGAATATGTCCAGTATGACCATAGTATCCACCAAGTGTTTCTTCTCCAATGATAGTTGCATTCTTATCACTTTTAACTAAACTCGCAAACAAGGAACCTGCGGATGCTACATAAGGGTCTATTAACAATATAAGATTTCCTTTAAAAGTATTTTTATTAGGAAGCCAATCTTTATTGAACTTTGAGTTTTGATAGTATTTTCCATCTTTGAAAATAGAATGTTCTTCCTTCAATTCAGTTGGTAGTTCTTCGATATCATCGTCAACATATAAATCAGCAAAAGGAATATCCTGAAAAAGAGTAAATGCGGATGTGTTTTCCTTAAAAGTTCTTTGCGTAAGATAGGAATAGAGTAATAAGTCATTCGGGTCGTTTCCGCCACCGTTTCCTCTAATATCAACTATTAAGTTTGATACTTTTTTTTGATTTATATTTATAAATATTGAATCTAAAAACCGTGCATATTTAGTATGTCCTTTTGATTTGGGACCACCCATTCCAAATGTGTTAATTTCTAAAATTCCTGTATTTATAATATCTAAATATTTATATGAATAGTCATTGTTTTTCCTCCTATCATATTCTTTTGAGTATCGTTTGTTGTAATTAGTATAAAAGTCTTTGTAAGTAACACTTGCAATTTTTAATTCTTGAATAGTATTTGAATTATTTGATTCGTATTGAATATTGAAATGATTTTGTTTACCTAATGTCAAATACATATAAAAAGGTAACCAATCAGTTTCGATGTTTGCATATTTCCCAGTTTTATTAAAACCGTCTGTACTTACGTATTTTGATATTTGAATTAAAAAGTCATTTTGAGGAATATTATTTATAGATATTATTTCACTACCAACAGGAATTCCTTTGTATTCAATATTTGTGTAAAGTTTTTTGTCGATATACTTTAATGGTATTGGAAAGAATATTTTATGATTACTCAATTCTTTGTCCAAAGAATCAGGATATGTTAAATTATTATGACAACTACCTGTGTAATCTATAACATTCCATAATATGTTGTAAAATTCTCGAAACGGTAAATCGTTGTTTAATAACTTTTTACTTGATATAAATATGCTATCAATTTCTTCTTTCGAATGATATTTATAAAGCCCTGGATTTGCTTTTTCATAGATAGTTTGAAAAATTTTAAAATCATCCAACATTGCTTTTTTTGCAATTAAATTTTCTTTTCCAACTTCCGTTTTATTGTTTTCAGATTTACAAGAAATCAGAATTATTAAAATGGAATAGATTATGTATTTTATTCTAATGTTCATTCGTTTGTTTAAATTCTGAGTAACGTTTTTGTAATTTATTGATTATTAAGTGTTTGGTTTTTGGTAAAACGTTTCCTAAAAGTAATTAATTTTTTTTTGGAAATGAGTAGAATTGTAGCTAACGTTTACGTATAAGAATAGTGCGTTGTTTGTGTGCGTGGATTTTCCGCAGGAAAATCATAAGCAACCAAACGCGC
>NZ_JAMCOK010000029.1:0-1911 GCF_023473045.1 Algibacter sp. L4_22 | reverse complement strand
ATATCTCAGTTAAAAAAAGAGATTAAAGTCTATATAAAATATTATAATAATGAGAGAATTAAACAAAATTTAAATGGTATGAGCCCGATTGAATATCGAGCTAATTATTATCAAAATTAATTATAAATTTGTCTAAACATTTGGGTGCACTTCACTTTCTATCTGTGATTTATTTGCTAACTTTATTGCTTAAAACACGCAACTAATCTTATACAACAACGTTGTGTACCATTTACAAAAAAACTATGACAGAAAATCAGATTGAAGTTTATGAGAAAATTAAAACCTATACTGCAATGGGATTTCACTCTAAAAAAGAACTTTTTGAGATTATATTACGCATAATTGAAGACTTTGAACTAACTGACAAAACAACGAAAAAATGGATAAAAGAAACAATAAAATCTGAATATGAAATTCAATTAACAGACAGTTTACTTTGGCAACATCCAACTGACCCTGAAAAACTAAAAAAAGTTTTTGACCAACTATGTAATGAAAAGATAATTTCGTTACACAATGAAGGTTATGAGAATTCAGATATTAAACCAGAAATAGATAGTCTACTCGATGACTTTGAAGAATTCAATATAGAACCAAAACCAATTGGTTATTGCTTTTATCATTATCAAGATTTAGAGGGTGTTATTGACTCAAATAATCTACATATTGGTTTCAACAGTTTAACAAGTGATGAACAAGTTTGTCAAAATATAGGGTATAGAATTAAAGAGTTGCTTATTAAAGAAAATTTTAATGTTGAATGGACAGGCCTTGTGGCTGACAAAATAAATATTAAAGAAATTCAATGGCAAAAAAAATTCAATAATGATACTAAAGAATGGGACAGTGCGCGTGTCTTAGATTTAATAGCTAAAGAATAAAAAACGGTACACAACAATGGCTATAATTAATACGGGTTTTGGTACTTGACCCAAAGTTTAGAGCTTTTAACCAAGTCCGCCAAATCTTTTGATTTGGCTTTAAAATGAAAAGATGAAACAAAATAAAAAGCTTTGGCTAAGTGCTCAATCGAAAGTTCACTACTTTTAATTCCCGTACTAACCATAGCCTAAACGTTGCCAGTAATTATGAAATACCTCTTCGCCATCATATTTTCGTTTTCATTTTTGACTTCATACTCACAAATGGAACCTTCCGAAAGTGGAATTGAATTTGAGAAGTTGATTAAAGAAAATGATACAATAAGTCTGATAAAACATCATCGGAAATTTGATTCGGATTTCTCATCTGACTGGAAACTAAACGAAACTGAAACGAGAGTTGAAATTGACCATTTCAAATACGGATACAATATTGAGTGGATTAAAAGAAAATCTGACACGATTATATACCGAACTTATACTTTCGACATTGATGGAAACTTTTATTATGGACACGAAAAAAGGGAATTGAATGATAAACTCGTAAGTCGTGGCGGAATCGAAATTGAAAACGGAAAACTAAAATATATCAGACAAGTTTACCCCAAAGAAATTGAGCCAAAGTTTAAAGTAGATTACTATGAATTTGAATTGTTTGACAAAGGAAAACTTGTTGCTATTTATCGTGCTGACCATTTGAACCACTATTATATGCTTACAGAGGAAAAAAATAAAGACAAAATAAAGCTCGTTTACGGAATTGACCTTCTGAACGTGAAAAAATAACTACTGGCAACACCGTGTATAATTAATTGCTTGTTTTAAGCTTACTTACGAACATTCCTGCGGAATATTCTATCTGTGATTTATTTGCTAAATTAGTTCCTTAAATCACGCAACTAACCATACAAAATCACGTTAGCAGCAATTTAAGCCAATGAATTTTCCTAAAATAGGTTGACTAAAAATTAAACCATTAATTATAGTCACTTATGAAAACAAAAAATGAACACTGGCGAAAAAAAAG
>NZ_JAMCOK010000028.1:0-1917 GCF_023473045.1 Algibacter sp. L4_22 | reverse complement strand
TGCGTGTTTGTAACGTCTGATTTTCCTTCGGAAAATCCTCGCATACAAACCCGCAACTATTCTTATACATAAACGTTGTGCGCAAGCTTGAAAAACCACATGAACAGTAAAAAGAAATGGACGAAAGATTATTACGCTGGAAATTTACTTTGGTTCGGAATTGCTTGTTTTGTATTTGCTTTATTTTTTTTAGCACCTACTCTATTTACATCAGAAAAATCTCTGATTGAAAAACGTGGAAAAGTAGAAAATGTAAAAGCGTTTTATACACGAGTTAGTTCAAAAGGACATAAAAGTGTAAAATCGGAATTGATATTAAATCTTGAAAATGACACACGGAATTATAAGCTCGCTAAAAATATTGAACAGAGTTGGAATAACGAAAAATATGAACTAATTGAGAAAGAATTAAAAAAATCTGGAAAAGCAATTGTTTGGATTAAGGAAAGTGAACAATCTGATATGGAGCCTGAAGTTTTCCAAATTGCAACAGGAGAAAACGAAGTGCTTTATGATATGAATGACGTAAAATTTGAATTGAAATTTCTCTTTCCTTTTTTGATAGTTATGGGCATTTTTGGAATTGGAGTTTACTTACATAATAAATATCCGAAACGAATTAAAAATTTGATAAAATAAAAAGCCTGCGCACAACACCGTATAAAAATAATTGCGGCTTAGTGCTTAATCAAAGGTCGTTGCGTGTTTGTAACGTCTGAATTTCCTTCGGAAATTCCTCGTATACAAACCCGCAACTATTCTTATACATAAACGTTGTACACAATTTGACTACGAAAATGAAAAAAATATTAACACTGTTAATTCTGACTATCTTTTTTGGATGTGACAAAGATGATGGATATGAATCAATTGAAATAGACAACAGTTCTTTAACACACGCTGAATTAGGCTTTGAATTAGAAGAGCCTGAAACTATATTAAATGATATTGCAAAAGGAAGTTTTGATAAAAATATTCAAAATGTTTTACTACAAATGTTTGATAACTTTCCTGAACCAGCGGAAAGATATTGGGAATTTGAATATATAGAAGACACAAACAGACTTTCTAAAATGACTTTTTATTTACCACATTATTCAGGCTGTGAAAAGAACATTTTTGTCTTCCATTACAATCTTGAGAATCTTATTGAGTCAATTGTGTCAACAAGAACTAATCTTTGTAATGAATATGAAGTTATAAAAACTTACACATTTAACTACAACAATAATGGACTTCTAAAAAGTATTTTTATGGATAATGACTATTTCGTTGAGGAAAACTACTTTGGTTATTATCCAAACGGAAAAATTAAGGAAATTTATAATGACCATCGAGGAAGAGGTTTTGATGTTAGTTTTGGTCACCAAAAATTTTACTATGATTCTACTTTTTCAAACGTTACGAGAGTAGAACACACAAGTGGAACTAATTACAGTTATACTTATAAATATTTCTACGATAATAAAGAAAATCCATATAAAGACCTTTTTATTGCAGTATCAGTTTTTATGCCATACATCGGACCAGCATATTTATCTGAGAATAATGTAACAAAGGTTATTGAAAAAAACGAAAATAATGTAAATGGTAACGAATTCACAAATGAATATCTTTTTAATTTCTCTAATTCAAATGTTTTAGAAAGCTATTCTGATATGGACGAGGAAGAGTTTCCATATATTTTATATTCAACGAACCAATAAAAACTGTGTACAACACCGTGTATAATTAATTGCTAGGTTCTTCCCTACTTGCGAAAATTCCTGCGGAATTTTCACGGGTTCGTAAAAGTTTGCTAAATTAGTTGCTTAACCACGCAACTAACCATACACAAAACCGTTGTAAGCAAGCTAACCGAAACCTAAAACAATGAATTTAAATAACCAACTTATGATTTTAAAAAAACGCAAAGGA
>NZ_JAMCOK010000003.1:0-806054 GCF_023473045.1 Algibacter sp. L4_22 | reverse complement strand
CAGGAAAAAGGTAGGTCTGTTTTCGGTCTTTTCCAAGGATAAATTTCATAACTAAAAGATACAAAAATGAGCTGAAAAGTTACTTCCTAATTGATTCTAAAAATATAAATAGTTATTAGACAGTCTGACGGTTACGTATAAGAATAGTGCGTTGTTTGTGTGCGAGGATTTTCCGAAGGAAAATCAGAAGCTAGCAAACAAAGCAACTAACATTGGTTAAGCACAAAATAGCAATTTTTTATATACAATGTTGGTAGCAGTTTTTTTATACTTTCAATATTATCTCGTTTACCCAAATTTGTATTCTATCTTTTGTTTCTTCAAAGTTTTTAAGCATAAAATCATTATTATATTTTACTTTTTGGTCGAAGTATAATTTATCATTGACATAGATTTTTATTTTCTTTTTTGTGTTTACCATTTCTGGTGAAATCATAATCTTAAAAGATTCAATGCAAGATGTTTCAATTCTAAACTCATTATTTGTATAGTTTGCAATTACTTTCCCTGATTTTCTAGGAAAATTAAAAGCTTTTTTATCAACATTTACTACTACTAAACTATCATTTTTATTATATTTTAATTCCTTATTAATTTTAAAGTTTAAATTTTTATGCCAACCTTTCTTAGGTGTTAAAGTGTCTAATTTAATATCGGTTAACCAATCTATGTTTCCATAGTTGTCATCGTCAAATTCCCAAGTTATTTTTTTAGGGAATGGATTTCTTTCTCTTTCTTTTAAATCTGAAAAAAGAATTTTATAAGCAGGCTCTGATTCGTCAAATTTAGGAAACCAATGTGGAAAACCATTATAGCGGTAATCTTTATAATCAGCATTTATAAATCGCATTAACTTGGTTAAACTATCATTTGCATTTGGTGGATAATAATAATCTTGGTCTGTAGAAAAATTAATATATGAGCGATTAAGAATGTTTTCTATAAAAGTTCCACCAGTATATAATCTTGGCTGTGTGTTAAATCCGTAAAAGCCTGCAAACTGAGTTGGTTGTTTCATTGCATAGGAAAACGAACCTGTAGAACCGTTAGAATGTCCCGAAATAAAAACTTTATTATCATCTATGTTGATTGATGTTTTCAGCTGTTTAACTATTTTCGGTATCATAAAAAACCCATCATCCGATGTCATCCAATTGTATTTTTTATTAGCGCTTGGAAAAATTAAAATAACATCATTTAATGAAGCATATTTAGTATAATATCTATTCCAACCACTTAAAACTTGTTGAGCAATTTGGTAATCTTCTAAAAAACTAAACCTGACAGCTCCGTGAAGAAATATTAATGTTGGATACTTGTTTTTTGGATTATAATTTTTTGGTAAATGAACTAGATAAGAAGAATTAATAGAATCATTTATTTTAAGAGAGATTGAATAATTTTGCTTTTGTTTTGGCAAGTATGGATTATACGTTTTTATATTTTGGTACAACTTTTTTACGTTGTTAGAAGTTTTAAAATTATTGTTAGAAGTTTTAAAAAATTCTTTTTCAAAGGCATTTAATTTTTCAAAAAACTCTTTTTTATCGGTTAAGGCATTTGTTTTTAAAATATTCCAACGTTTATCATTCAACAAGTTTTTATAATCTTCTTTTGCATAATCATCAAGAACAAAACTCCATCCTGGGAAACCATCTTCATCAGTTTCCATTTTGGCAAGTGTTGTTAGGTATTTAAAAGCTAAGTCTTTTTGCTTTAAATTTGCAGCCAAAATAGATGCATGATAGTACCCAGTTCCGTTTATACTATCTGGATATTTTTTAAAGGCCTTCTTGAAAATATCGATTGCGGTTTTATAATTAATAGAGTCTTGGGATTGAGCAACTTTTATAGCTTTTTCTGTTAGTTCAGTATATGTATTTTGAGCATTAATATTTAAACTGAACAGAGTAATAATAAATAGTAAGATTTGTTTCATTATCTTTTTTTTGACAAATCTATTGGATTTAAAATTGTAAAACTTGTATAATTGGGACAACAGTTTATTTTTTTAAATGCCAAAATGTATCTTCACTTCCAAGAAGAGTTCCCTTTTTTAAAAAACTTTTGGGAGAGTTTGACGTGAAGTTTTGAAAAGCTTTATTGAGATGTGATTGGTCGCAATAGTTAAATTCATAAGCTAAATCAGTAAAACTTTGTTCTGTATTCTCCAAAAGTTTTTTTTCTAAAGTTTTTCTAAAAAGTACAATTTCATTGAATTTTTTTACTGAAACGCCAAAATGAATATTGAAAAGTCGATTTAAATGCCTTCGGCTTATTTTAATTTCTGTTGCTATTTCTTGAATAGGTAAAGAACCAAAATTACTAAAAATTAAGGAAATAGATTTCTCTAAAATAATGTTTTGGTACTCTTTATGTTTTTCAACTAAGTACTCGTCTAATAGTTTTGTAATTATATCCGTATCAATATTAGAAAAAAGTTTTGAAAGCTCTAAATTAGAAAAGAAGTTATGGTCTCTAATAAATTCATTAAAATTTAGGTTCTTATAAAATTGTTGAATTCCTAATGGTTTAAAAACGATTACTATTCTGTGTACTTTACCTAATTGTTTTACCTGCAATATATTCTCTCTAATTGGTGTGAAAATTTGAAGAGGTTTAGCCTTGTTTTCAAATATCACTTCTCCTTTTTTTGAACTGACATTTGATTTATATAAGGATATAGTTGTGTTGTAATGAGGAAAGCATTCAAATTCAGTTTTTATATTGTAGGGCTTTATATCTAGATAATAATAATAATCTACATATTCAGAAATTAAAGGATTAATAGGTTTGAATGTTTCAAAAATATTATTCATTTGGATATTGATTCAGTGTGCTTTTAAATTCTGAGTAACGTTTTCGTAATTTATTGATTATCAAGTGATTGGGTTTTGGTAAAACGTTTCCTAAAAGTAATTATTTTTTTTTGGAAATGAGTAGAATTGCTACCAACGTTGATGTATATAATTCAGTAAGGAGTTTAAAATAAACTGATTTTCAGATAGTTACAGTTTTTATTTAATGCGCCGAATTCTCAAATTAAACACCAACCTCCTTATTGATTATATACTTTGTTGTATGTCTGGTCTTTTTATTTTTTCCGATTGTAAGTTAATTCTTTTTATATTTATATAACAATCTAAAAGACATAAAAAATGAATATAAAACTTATCGAACAAAATACTAAAATGTTAATAGGTGAAATAGAATTAAGTATCTTACCATTGAAAGGTGATTATATAGCACATAAGGAGGTAATGTACATAGCCTATAATACTATTCATTCAGAAGAAGGTATTTCAATAAATGTAATTGAAGCTAGTTTCAATAATGAGGAAGTAGTTGTTGAATATAGTTAATCTTCTTTAGATTTATATTTACTTAGATAATCCTTAAATTCGGTTATGGAATCTTCTATAGATTTTAATTCGTGAATTATTGTTTTAACTTCATACTTTGCTATAGGAAATTTAGGAAAAGGTATATTAAATTCTCTTAGTTTTTCTATTAGATAGTCTGTGTGTGTTAGTTTCATAATTTTAATATTTATTTCGTGCGTTATATTCCGCACAGTTATTAATTCAGTTTTTGAGTTGGCAATTCACGTTTAGATTGTCAGTCCAACGTAACAGTTTCTTTTGCTTGTAATTCAGGTGTTATTTATTAACTTGTTCAAAATTTATAATTATGACATACAACTTAGAAGAATTTGACAAAAAATACCTAATCGCAAAAGAAAATCTATTAGATTATTCTGATAAAGTTTTAGCTGACTTTAAAACTGACTTGTCTAAATATTACTAGTGAATATAAAACTATACCTGCTTTTGACTTTTATTTTGATTCCAAAAATTCTATTTATGGCTATATTGATGAAAAATATCCTCAGTCAGAATTAAGAAGTTCTGGTGACACATATTTATTTAATATCGAAACCGTTATTTGTCTTTATTTAAAAAGGGAAGTTCAAGCCATTCATAAGAAATTTTCGGAAGCTTATAAAGAATTTTTGAAGGGGCTTCCTGAGAATCTGTCTTCTCTCTAATTACTTCAATTAATAAAGCGTCCTCTAGTAGTTTTACTGTAGAGATCTTTGGATTTTTTCTTGCTGTATAATTTAGATAGTCTGTTAGACATTCAAGATTCTGTTCAGTCATAGTTGTTTTTGTTTTTCAACAACTCTTTTATATACTTCTTGTCGTATGAGTGAGTGACTTGCATACAACAATCGAATATAGTGAATAGCCATATTCACACCATAAGGGTAATATAATTATATTTTAATCTATATTAATGATTTATTAAAATTCTAGTTTTGTTTTAAGCTTATTTAAGATGGAGATATGTGAAAGAGATAGGGTTATATAAAAATAATAAAGCTTCCTTTTTAAATCATCAAAAAGGAGGAATACGTTAAAGATGATATTAATATAGTCTCGAATCAAGTTCATCTAAAATCGAATTAATTACTAATTTTCAGAAGAAAATATAATTAACAAAGAGCAACCTTCAAGTTAATTATTCTGTTTAATAAACTGTTAGGCTCAGCAGTGTATTCTTTTATTATAGTTACATTTAAATAATCAAACAATTTTCTTAATCAACACTTCAGCAATTCAGTACAAAAAAGTATCTTTGAAACATTCAAAAATCAACAGATGAACGTACATTTTATAGCCATTGGCGGCTCGGCCATGCACAATTTAGCCTTAGCGCTTCATAATAAAGGATATCAAGTAACAGGGAGCGACGATACAATTTTCGAACCTTCTAAATCTAGATTGGAAGCAAAAGGTTTGTTGCCAGAAATGTTTGGTTGGTTTACTGAAAAGATATCGGAAAATCTAGATGCTGTTGTTTTAGGAATGCACGCGAAAGCCGATAATCCAGAGTTACTAAAAGCACAAGAATTAGGCTTAAAAATATATAGTTATCCAGAGTTTTTATACGAACAATCTAAAAATAAAACCCGTGTAGTTATAGGTGGAAGCCATGGTAAAACGACCATTACTTCCATGATTTTACATGTAATGCATTATCATGATCGTGATGTTGATTATATGGTTGGTGCACAATTAGAAGGTTTTGACGTCATGGTGAAACTTACGGAAGACAATGATTTTATTGTTCTTGAAGGAGATGAGTATTTAAGTTCTCCAATAGATAGACGTCCAAAATTTCATTTATATAAACCTAATATTGCTTTATTGAGTGGTATTGCTTGGGATCATATTAACGTGTTTCCTACCTATGAAAATTATGTAGAGCAATTTAGCATATTTGTAGACTCTATTGTAAATGGTGGAAGTGTAAATTACAATGAAGAAGATCTTGAAGTAAAGCGGGTAGTAGAAGCCAGCGAAAATACGATTAGAAAAATAGCTTACCATACTCCAGAATATACTGTGGAAAATGGTGAAACCTTTTTAGAAACACCCGAAGGGCCATTACCAATAGAAGTTTTTGGTAAACACAATCTTAATAATTTGGCAGGTGCAAAATGGATTTGCCAACACATGGGTATTGATGAAGATGATTTTTACGAAGCCATTGCTACTTTCAAAGGAGCTAGCAAACGTTTAGAAAAAATAGCAGAAAGCAAAAATAGCGTAGCATTTAAAGACTTCGCGCATTCGCCGAGTAAAGTAGAAGCTACTACAAATGCGGTAAAAGAACAATATGCGAACCGAACTGTGGTTGCTTGTTTAGAACTACATACATATAGCAGTTTAAATGCTGAGTTTTTAAAGGAATATAAAGGCGCTCTCGATGCTGCAGATGTTGCTGTGGTGTTCTATTCTCCACATGCCGTAGAAATTAAAAAACTTGCGGCAGTAACTCAAGAACAAATAGCTGCGGCTTTTGAGCGAAAAGATTTAATTATTTATACTAATCCAGATGATTTCAAAACATTTCTTTTTGATCAGAATTTTGAGAATAAAGCATTGCTTTTAATGAGTTCGGGGAATTATGGGGGTTTAGATTTTGATGCTGTAAAAGCTTTGATTGAGTAGCTTTGTAGTTTAAATATAAATTTATATACGTTTAAAACAGTGCCATTTTATAATTATAAAATGGCACTGTTTTTACATAGCGACTAATTTTTTAATGCTTTTAGAATTACAAATTTGTTTAAACTGGAGTTTCTCGCATAGTACATTTATTACTAATAAAAACCAAAGAAGATTTCGTTTTACTTTATCGATGTATAGCTGTTTTTAAGGCCTTAACGAAAGAATTGTTTGCAAAAAGTTTTTTATTACAAAATTTCGCTTTAATTTAATGGCTATCTTTTCTTACATACAAGGGGAAGTGTTTCTTTTTTTAAGAGCCTATTACTAAAAATCTATACATGAAAGTTAATCAAATTTCGTTAAACGAAAACAATTGGTCTCATGGTTTGGCTTCAATAACTGTTGATCCAAATTTAATATTACTTTTTGTGTCACCAGACTTCACCTTAAAACAACAAGTTTTATCGCAATTAAATAGAGATTACCCAAAAAGCACGATAATAGGTTGCTCTACGGCTGGAGAAATTTCGGATGTTACCGTAAAAGATAAATCAATATCTCTAACAGCTATTCAATTTAACAAAACATGCTTAAAATTGGTTTCAGTAAAAGTAGACCAAATGGAATATAGCCAAAAAGCAGGCGAAAAAATTGGTATTATGCTTAATCAAGATGGTTTAAAACATGTTATGGTTTTAAGCGATGGATTAAATATTAATGGTGCCGATTTGGTAATGGGGTTAAAATCTAATTTACCAAATATTAGTATTACAGGAGGTTTAGCTGCAGACGGAGAGGATTTTGGGAATACTTTTGTAATTAGAAATAATGAGATGTTAGAAAAAACAGTTTTAGCTTTAGGCTTTTATGGTGATAGTCTTAAAGTTAATTATAGTTCCAAAGGCGGATGGGATGGTTTTGGAATTGAGCGGTTGGTAACAAAAGCTGATAAAAATGTTTTATACGAATTGGATGGAAAGCCAGCATTAAAAATATATAAGCATTTATTAGGTGAGGATGCCAAAAAACTACCAAGTTCAGGTCTTTTGTTTCCTGTAAGTATGAGGCAAGGAGGAAGTGCCATTGCTGTAGTTCGAGGTATTTCTGGTATTAGCGAAGATGATCAAAGTTTAGTTTTTGGTGCTAATATTCCAGAAGGGGCCTATTTACGCTTAATGAAAGGCAATATTGATAAATTGATTACTGGGGCAGAGGAATCGGCCATTTCTGTTAGTCAAGGTGTAAAAGAAACTTTAGAATTAGTGATATTAATTAGTTGTATAGGCCGCCGTTTGGTCTTAAAGCAATTGGTGGAGGAAGAAATTGATGTGGTTCGCCATATAGTAGGCGATAATCCAAAAATAACAGGGTTTTATTCTTACGGAGAAATTGCTCCATTAAGCGAGTCTTTATGTGAACTACACCATCAAACTATGACTATAACAACGCTTTCGGAATGTTGAATAAAGATTACCATAGATTGTTAAAGCGACAGCTTACAAAAGCAGGTTTTAACACAATAGATAATCCCGAGATGGTTAGTTTTATACAAACCGTAAATGCCGCATATAATAGTTTTGATAAAGATATTTATCACCTAGAAAATGTTTTGGAACTTAGTTCTACAGAGCTTTTTGCGCTAAATGAAGAATTAACTAAGGAGCGTGATAACACGAAATCTAAATTAGAACATGTTGTAGACCATATTGGTGGAATAATATTTGAAACTGATCTTGAAGGAAACTTTACTTACTTAAATACGGCTTGGGAGAAATATATAGGATATTCTTTAAAAGAGACATTAGGACGAAATTATAAAAAGTTTATTCCGAAAAAAAATGTAGAAGAAAACAAAAAGCATTATAATTTTTTCAATAAAAAGAATACCGTTTTTATATTTAAATTACTACGAGATAATAAAACCATGTGGTTTGAATTAAGAGCGAAGCTTTTTAAGAACGCAGAAAAAAAAGCATCTGGGTTTATAGGCACTATAACCGATATTACTAATTTAAAAGAAACAGAAATAGAGCTTCATAAAGCGAGTATTTCTAAAGATGAGTTTCTATCAACCATGTCTCACGAGATTAGAACACCATTAAATGCCGTTACAGGCTTGTCTAATATTTTGTTAATGGAAGATTATTTGCCAGAACAGGTCGATACGCTTAAGGCTTTAAAATATTCTAGTGAACATCTGCTTGGTCTAATAAATGATTTATTAGATTTTAATAAAATTAAATCGGGTAAGGTTGATGTTGTTGAAAAAGAATTCAGTTTAATTTCTTTTTTAGATCATATAGTTGATCAGTTTTCTTTACAAGCTATTAAAAAAGGAATACGTTTTGAGTTGATTAAGGAAAATGAAATACCCGAAAATATTATAGGTGATAAACTTGTGCTTACTCAAATAATCCAAAATTTATTAAGCAACTCGTTTAAGTTTACCAAAAAAGGAAGTATCACTCTTAGTGTTAAAAATCAAGGTGTCATTGATGATAAAATAACGCTTGGATTTAAGGTTATAGATACTGGTATAGGGATAACTAAAAGTAGGCAAGAAACTATTTTTGAAAGTTTTGTACAAGCAAGTTCAGAAATTGCTGTTAAATACGGTGGTACGGGATTAGGGCTTTCCATTTGTAGACGATTATTGCGGTTTAAAAATAGTGATTTACAGCTTAGTAGTAAATTGGGTAAGGGGTCCACATTTTTCTTTAATATAGCTTTTAAGATAAATGGTAAAAGTTATTCTCTAGTCAATAATAAAGTAAATTTAAAACCCGTATTTAAATCATTAAATATAAATGTATTGGTTGCTGAGGATAATAAAATGAATGTTCTTATCTTAAAGAAGTTCTTTTTAAATTGGAATGTGAATTTTACTGTTGTTGAAAATGGTGAAGAGGCTTTCAAGCTATTTAAAAAAGACCAATTTGATTTCGATTTGGTGTTAATGGACTTGCAAATGCCTATCTTAAATGGTTATCAGGCTACAAAGCGTATTAGAAAATTAGAAGATCCTATAAAAGCTAATATTCCAATTATTGCTTTAACCGCATTAGCACAAACCGATGTGAAAGAAAAAACAGAACTTTATAAAATGAATGGGTTTATGGGAAAACCATTTGAACCAAACAAACTCTATGCCCTTCTAGAAGTATATAGTCGTTCTTCCTAGTTTAAAAAAGCATGTTACTTTATGTTTTACAAAGGTTTTTTTTAAATTCGAAAAAACTAGTTTAAAAAAAATATGTAGATTTATCGAATGGTGGATAAAAAAGAAACGTTTTCTATAAAAAATTGGAGTCAAGACGATCAACCACGTGAAAAATTATTATACAAAGGCAAATCTGCTTTAAGTGATGCCGAATTGGTTGCTATTTTAATAGGTTCAGGAAATCGAGAAGAAAGTGCCGTTGCCTTATGTAAACGGATTTTGGCTAGTACCGAAAATAATTTAAGTGCCTTAGGTAGGCTTTCCATAAAGCAACTTACAGGATTTAAGGGAATAGGAGAAGCCAAAGCCATAAGTATTATTGCTGCTCTAGAATTAGGGAGAAGAAGGAGAGGGGAAGAAGCTCTTGAGAAAAAGAAAATAACTTCAAGTAAATCTGTTTTCGAGCTCATGCAACCTATAATTGGTGAACTTGAGCACGAAGAATTTTGGATTATTTACTTAAATAATTCAAACAAGGTTATTCATAAAAATCAGTTAAGTAAGGGCGGGATTACCGGCACTTTAGTAGATGTGAGATTAGTACTTAAAAGTGCTCTCGAAGTAGGTGCTTTGGGGCTAATTCTCTCTCACAATCATCCATCTGGTACATTAAAGCCTAGTGAAGCCGATAAAAATATCACTGAAAAATTAAAAATTGCCGCACAAAGTTTAGATATAAAAGTGCTAGACCACTTAATTATTACCGAAAAAGCATACTTTAGTTTTGCAGATGAAAATATATTGTAGATTGTCATTTTTAAAAAAATGATTTTCATTAAATATTTGCGTTTTAAGTTCGAAGTATAAAAAACACAGGAGTAAAACGGAAATTAGAAACAATTTGAAATGAGGATTAAAAAGTTATGTTATTAGTATATACCCATAAAATATCACCACGATTAAAGTATGTTTTTAAACATATATGTACAAGAGTATTAGGTGTCGAGGTCACTTTTACCACTAAAATCGAAAGTTTTATTGCGCACGATAGTATTAAAATGTCGTACACAAAACAGCCACTTGGTAATGAGTTTTTTATAAAAAGTAACGATTTATTATTTGAGCAAGGTTTAAACGATATCGATATTAATATTATGGATTGGGGACATAGCAAATGCTTTTTTTTCAATGGAGATAAAAGTGCGATTCCTTTTGATGTTTTTGCAGCCTCATTTTATTTGCTGTCTAGGTACGAAGAGTATTTGCCACATGTAAAAGATGAGTTTGGCAGGTTTACAGCATCGGAAAGTTTAGGTTTTAAACATAAGTTCCTCCACCAACCTGTTGTAGATATTTGGGCCTATAAATTTAAAGAAGCTTTAGAGAATCAATTTCCAGATTTCGAATTTCCTGTAAAAGCATACAGGATAAAGCCTGTAATAGATGTGCCTAACCCGTATTGCTATAAGTTAAGCGGTATTATGCGAACTTTTGGAGGGACAATAAAAGATGTTTTAAAATTAAGATTAAAAAGTCTTTATATGCGTTTTATGGTTCTCATGAACTTTAAGCACGACCCGTTCGATACTTTTAAATATTTTATAAATAAGCAAAAACAATCAAAGTTTAAGTTTGTTTTCTTCTTCTTATTAGGTGAGTATTCTACTTACGATAAAGGAGCTAATCCTAACAATAAGGCATTTATATCGCTAATAAAACATATAGGAGACTATAGTGATGTGGGGTTGAAGATATCTTTTTTGGCTATTGATGATGCCGATATTTTGAAAAAGGAAAAAATAAAAATCGAAGAAATTATCAATAGGCCATTAAGAGCTTCGAGACAATCTTTTTCTAAATTAAATTTACCCGAAACGTATAGGAATTTAATTGAGTTAAATATAAAGGAGGATTATACCATGGGTTATATAAACGAAATAGGATTTAGAGCCGGTTCGTGTACACCTTTTTTGTTTTACGATTTAGATCATGAAGTACAAACACCACTTAAAATTTGTCCTTATCACGTTATGGATTTTGCTTTGCTCAAAAATAAATCTTTATTAGATAAAAAGAGAGTTTTGAACAATATGATAAATGAAGTTAAAAGAGTTAACGGTGAGTTTGTTCCTGTTTTTCATAATTATACTTTGGGAGATCTTGCTATATGGAACGGCTTTAAGGAATTGTTTAATGTTATTTTAGATTCAGTAGATAATGAAAATTAAAAATATTACAGATGTATTTTTCGATTTAGATCATACACTTTGGGATTTCGATAGAAACTCTGCACTTACATTCGAGAAAATATTCGAAATAAATAAAATAGAGGTTGAAATAAATCAGTTTTTGGAAAGCTATGTTCCTATAAATTTAAAATACTGGAAACTTTATAGAGAAGACAAAGTATCTAAAGAATCTTTGCGTTTTGGTAGATTAAATGAAGCTTTTTCGGTTTTAGGAGTTGAGGTAGAACACGGTTTGATTAATAAGCTGTCCGATGATTATATTGAATATTTATCAAGCTTCAATTACCTGTTCGATAATACTTTAGAAATTCTTGATTATTTGAATGAAAATTATCGATTACATGTCATTACCAATGGTTTTGACGAAGTTCAGCATAAAAAAATGGCGAAATCGAATATTTTGCACTATTTTGAAACTGTTACAAACTCTGAAATGGTTGGTGTAAAAAAGCCCAATCCTAAAATTTTTAAACATGCTTTGGAATTAGCTAATGCTAAAGCAGAAAATAGTATTATGATTGGTGATAGTTTCGAAGCCGATATTATCGGTGCAAAAAACATAGGTATGGATGTTATTTTTTTTGATATAAATAACATAGTTTTAGAAGAAGATATAAAACAAATAAGTGAGCTTTTGAGTTTAAGGCATTATTTATGATACTCATATACACTAAGGAACGTTTTAAAACCGTTTTAACTCAATATGATAAAAAATATAAAAAGTAAAATAAGTTTATTGCTCGTTATGGGGTTAATAGTGATGTCTTGTACGGAAGCTATAGATCTAGATCAAGTTAATGATTTAGTTTTAACACCAGCGGTAGAAGCTAGTTTAGTTTATTTCGATGAACCTGCAAGTCGTTTTATAGATAGTGGTGCGAATGCTAGTACTATTCAAGATTTTATATCTGTAGAGTTTTTTAACGACCAATTTATTGCTGATAATTTAGAAAAAGCAGAGTTTGTTTTTGAGACTAAAAATACAATAAATAGAATTTTTGAATTACAAGTAGATTTTTTAGATGATACAGGTACGGTACGGCATACTATTATAGTAAATGAAGATGCTGCTCCCGATAATACAGATAGCACAACTACTTATATAGAAGTTTTTGAGGGTAGCTCACTTACTGCCTTAAAACAAACAGTTACTATCAATTTTTCATTACGTTTATTACCAGGAGAAACTATAGACGAAAACACACCTGGCAGAATTCAGTATATATCGTATGCGTCATTTTATTTTAACATAAGCAAATAGAGATATGCGGAAACTAATTTTAGTGTTTACATTACAATTATGCTTGTTTTCGTTTTCTCAAAACAAACAATTGCTTTATGGATTTTCAGAAATTCCACAATCCCTGCTACAAAACCCTGGGGGTAAAGTAACTAACGATTGGTATGTGGGTATTCCTTTACTTTCACATATTCATTTTAATGCAGGAGTAGTAGGAAGTACGGTTTATGATGTTTTTGTAGATAATAATGTTGATTTTAATGTAAAATTTAGAAATGCTGTTAATAGCATGGATTCAAACGATTTTTTTAACATCAATCAACAATTAGAAATTTTTTCGGGAGGTTTTGCTTTCGGTAGTAGTTATCAAAAAAACAAATATATAAGTTTTGGGATGTATCAAGAATTTGATATTATTATGTATTTCCCTAAAGATTACGCTACACTTGCAATAGAAGGAAATAAAAGTAATATAAATAGATTGTTTGATGCTAGCGATTTAAGCGTTTCCGCAGAAGCCGTTACTGTGCTTCATGTAGGTTATAACAAAAAGGTGAATGAACAGTTTACTTATGGTGTTCGTGGAAAAATTTATTCAAGTTTAGCAAATATAAATTCAACCCAAAATAAAGGTAGTTTTGTAACCGTTCCTGGCGAAAATAATTATTACGATCATATATTCGATCTCGATTTAAAACTTCAAACTTCGGGAATAGCTAGTTTAACCGATGATGAGAACTCTGACGTAAGTAATGATATTGATGAATTTAAAAAAAGGATTTTATTAGGAGGTAATTTAGGCTTGGGCGTAGATTTAGGTTTTAATTATCAATTAACCGACCAATGGAGTGTTGAAGCAAGTTTACTTGACGTTGGGTTTATAACCCATTCTAAAGATGTTGAAAATTATGCTATTAAAGGTAAGTACACTTATAATGGAATAAATCCACTTTTTTCTGAAGCGGAAAATGGACAAACGGCAGATGAGTACTGGAGTGGTATTGAAGATGAGTTAGACGAAATATTTACAGTAGATACAACTAAAACAAAATACACCAAATGGCGACCTGTAAAATTTAACGCATCCCTTAATTATGCCTTTGGTGAAAAGCAAAGTAAAGATTGTAATTGCACTATAGACGATACCGGTTACCAAAACGCTGTTGGTGTACAACTCTACGGAATAAAACGACCTAAAAGACCTCAAATGGCTTTAACGGCTTATTATTACAGACGCGTGTTTAATGGTTTGCGCTTAAAAGCTTCGTATACGGTAGATTCTTATTCGTTTAATAATCTCGGGCTTGGCATGTCGGCACACATTTGGGGCGCCAATTTTTATGTTATGGCCGATAATTTATTGCAATATAAAAATGTATATGATGCGCAAAGTGTATCTTTACAATTAGGATTTAATTATATATTTAATAAGAAATGAAAACTAGATTTTTAACCACAATTTTTGCTTGTTTATTTATAGCAAGTGCATTCTCTCAAACCGAATTAGATAATTACAAGTACATTATAGTTTCTAAGAAATTCGATTTTTTAAAATCTGCCAATCAATATCAATTGAATGATTTATCGAAATTTTTACTTAACAAATATGGTTTTCAAGCATTAATTGAAGGTGATGCTTATCCAGAAGATTTATCCAGAAACCGATGTTTAGCGCTAGATGCCGATGTGCAGAAAGAGCCAGGTATGTTTAAAACGAAGCTGAAAGTAGAACTAACTAACTGCAATGACAAAATAGTTTATACTTCTAAAATTGGTGAAAGTCGTGAAAAAGAATACAAAAAATCTTATACAGAAGCTATTCGTGATGCCTTTTCTTCGTTTGAAACTTTAGGGTATAAATATATGCCTAAAGCAGGTGCCTTATCTGCTTCAGAACCTAATGTTACCGTAACACCTGCTACATCAAATGAAATAGAAAAATTAAAAGAAGAAATTAAAACGCTTAAAGAAGAAAAAGTGGTTGAGGTTGTTGAAACAAAAGAAGTTCTTGTAGAAACTCCAATTGCTATAACGGAACAAGTAGCGATTACTGAGGTTTCAGCGTCTGGTGTTTTATATGCACAGGCTATTAAAAATGGATTCCAGTTAGTAGATAGTTCTCCAAAGGTACTTTACCGTATGTATAACACGCAATTAAGTGATGTGTTTTTAGTTGAAAATAAATCGGCTATTATCTTTAAGAAGGATAATAAATGGTTCATTGAGCATCATGAAAATGGCACATTAAAACTCAATCTTTTAAATATTAAGTTTTAAAAAATCTAAAACATTTATATTCAAGTCCGGTTAATTATTAGTCGGTGATAAAAAAACAGCAACAATATTTTATAAAATATTGTTGCTGTTTTTTTATTTAATAATATCTTTTAATTTTTAAAACCAATTTCATTTAAAAATTTCAAACTAAAACAATGAAAATATTATTTACATCATTCCTTTTTCTCTATTGTTTTAATGCTATTTCTCAAGACGCTAAGCCAAGAGGGATTAGTTTTTCTGTAAAAGAAGAGAAGGCCATATTTACTGGTTGTGAAAAAATTAGTTTAGGTTATAAACGAGATGCGTGTACAAATCAAAAGATTTATGAATTTATCAGTAAGCATATTGATCCTGAAATTGCTGTAAAGGAAGGGCTAAAAGGTAGACATCGTGTTAGAGTATTTATTACGATAGACGAAAACGGAAAGGTTTCTAAATTAGAATCAAATTCTGATAACAAGAAAATTACTAAAGCCATCAAAAAAATATTTAAAAAATTCCCAAGAATGATACCTTATAAAATTAGGAATAAACCAACATCTACCAGACTAATTCTTCCAATAACCTTCATGAGAATATCATAAGGTTTCAGTAAAGTTTCTATATTAAAAGCCTTGTTTTGTGGTGTTAAATTTCATGCAAAAAATTAAATTTTTCTTAAATATAAGTTTTTAAACGTCTAAACTTTTGTTTGTAGCGTAAATCCGGTATTACTTCAATTTAATATCAACTTATTATATGGAATTTAAAACAGACACAAATACTATAATTAATACTTCAAATAAATCATTTACTAGTAAGTTAAATAATCTATTCCATAGTAACGGAAAGACAGGAAGCCCTCAAAACCGAATTGTATTAGCAAGTACGTTTTTAACGTTACTTTTAGGCGTTTGGTTTTTTTCTGTTTTTCATAACGATTTCGAAGAGTTTAACTTAGTAAATATGGGGTCTACGCTAGGTGTTACTTTTGTTTTCACTGCAATGGCATTATTTATTTACAGGGCTTTGTTTTTTATCTATACCGGATATAATTATTTAAAATATAAACCAGTTGAATCTGTTGTAGATTATGAACTCCCTACGGTTACAGTAATTGTACCAGCTTACAATGAAGGTAAACAAGTTTGGGATACTTTAATGAGTTTAGCAGAAAGTGACTATCCTGAAAATAAAATGCAACTTTTAGCTATAGATGATGGTAGCTTAGATGATACTTGGAGTTGGATGCAAAAATCCAAAGAAAAACTTGGGGATCGTCTTGAAATATGCAAGCAACCAGAAAATAAAGGAAAACGCCATGCTTTATACCGTGGTTTTCATTTAGGTACAGGAGAAATATTTGTAACCGTTGATAGTGATTCTATTGTAACGGAGGATACGCTTAGAAACTTAGTTAGTCCGTTTTTAGAAGATGAAGATTGTGGAGCTGTTGCTGGTAATATTAGAGTTTTAAACAATAAAAAAGCAATATTACCAAAAATGCTCGATGTAAGCTTTGTGTTAAGTTTCGAGTTTGTTCGTTCTGCAGAAAGCAATTTAAAATCGGTTTTATGTACACCTGGCGCATTAGCAGCCTATAGAGCTACAGCTGTTTTTAAATGTTTACCAGAGTGGATTAACCAACAGTTTATGGGGCAACCATCGGATATTGGGGAAGATCGAGCTATGACCAACATGATTTTAAAACAAGGTAAACATGTATTGTTTCAAAAAAATGCAGTAGCTTATACCAATGTACCAGAGGAATATTTAGGCTTATATAAAATGTTTATCAGATGGGGACGTAGTAATGTGCGCGAAAACTTAGCAATGGCTAAATATGTATTTACAGATTTTAGAGAAGGACCAAAATTTGGAACAAGATTATTGTTTATTAGTCAATTTTCGAAACTGTTAATGAGTTATCCATTATTAATTTTTATGCTGTTTTTTGTACTAGTTCATCCTTTATTATTTTTAGGGTCTACACTAGTAAGTATTTTGATTTTATCAACATTTTCGTTGTTATTCTTTACAAAACAGTATAAAACATCTCAAGGTTTTTGGGCATATACATATAGTATTTTGTACACTTTTGGTTTGTTCTGGATAACACCATACGCCATAGCAACAGCCAATAGAAGAGGCTGGTTAACACGTGGTTTAGCCGAGAAGAAATAAGTAAAGTAATACTTTTAATAATATACAATCCTGTTGGGCTTTTATAGTCCGGCAGGATTTTTTGTTTAGAGAAGTTTTTTTAATAACCGTATTTATCCTTCCAACGTTGCTTTAAAAATTCGCGATGTGCATTTTCTCGAGCATTGTTTCCAGGTTCATAAAACTTGGTGTTTTCAATCTCTTTTGGTAAAAATTCTTGCTCAGCAAAATTATTTTTGTAGTTGTGTGCGTATTTATAATTATCGCCATAACCAAGCTCTTTCATTAGTTTGGTTGGCGCATTCCTAAGTTCAATAGGCACACCCAAATCTCCAGTTTGTTTTACTAATTGTTGGGCGTTTCCAATAGCCATATAAGCCGCATTACTTTTTGCCGAACAGGCTAAATAAGTAGCGCATTGGCTAAGTATAATTCGCGATTCTGGATGCCCAATAGTGCTCACAGCTTGGAAGGTATTATTAGCAATAACCAATGCCGTAGGGTTGGCATTCCCAATATCTTCAGATGCCGAAATAAGCAACCGTCTAGCAATAAATTTCACATCCTCACCACCTTCAATCATTCTAGCCAACCAATAAACAGCTCCGTTTGGGTCACTACCTCGAATAGATTTTATAAAGGCCGAAATAATATCATAATGTTGCTCACCCGTTTTATCGTAGCGCGCCGTATTGTTCTGCACTCTGTCTAAAACCACTTCATCTGTAATGATAATTTTATCTTCGCCAAAACTATTTACAAGCAACTCGAAAACGTTTAATAATTTCCGTCCATCACCACCCGAAATGCGTAACAAAGCACTTGTTTCTTTTAAGGTAATGTCTTTTTTAGATAGAAAGGCGTCTTTTTCAATAGCACGCGTCAGCAACGTTTCTAAATCCGTTTTATTAAAAGCATTTAAAATATATACTTGGCAACGCGATAAAAGTGCCGGAATCACCTCAAAACTTGGATTTTCAGTAGTGGCACCAATAAGTGTAATCCATCCCTTTTCAACCGCTTGTAACAACGAATCTTGCTGAGATTTACTAAACCTATGGATTTCATCAATAAACAAAATAGGATTTTTTGTAGTAAATAATCCACCACTTTGTTTGGCTTTATCAATAACCTCTCGAATATCTTTAACGCCCGAGTTTATGGCGCTCAATGTGTAAAATGGACGCCCAGATTCGGCAGCAATTATGTTCGCCAACGTGGTTTTTCCCGTACCGGGTGGTCCCCAAAATAACATCGACGGAATTAATCCCTGTTTTATATGTTGTGTTAATGCTCCATTTTTGCCCACCAAATGTGCTTGACTCACGTAGTCTTCCAAAGTATGTGGGCGTAATCGTTCTGCTAAAGGTGCGTTCATAACTGTAAAATTAAAGTAAATTCTCGTCAAATTAGAATACTTCAATAGCCAATTTTTACATTTTTTGGGCGTGCCCCCGAAAAGGGTCGGGCTTTCACTACTCGCTCCTCCTAAGGTCGGGAGCTCAAACATACCGTTCAATCCCTCACGCGAGGCAATCTGCCAATTTAGCACATCACCATAAGTTGGTCAATTATTTGCTATATTCATCATCATGAAAGAGCACGAACATTTTAAATTCTCACCAGGAGTTATTGCATACCCGGTGTTTTTTGTGCTTATTATTTGGCTCGTATTCTGGTTCGAAGTCCGTTTCGGATTCAATTTAAGTAAATATGGCATCTATCCACAAACCTTAAAAGGACTTCGAGGTATTGTTTTTAGCCCGTTTTTACACGGTAATATCGAACATATTTACCATAACACTATTCCGCTTTTTGTGCTATCCACAGCGTTGTTTTATTTTTATCGCCCAATAGCTTGGCGTGTTATATTGTTAGGTATTCTAATATCAGGATTTTTAACTTGGTGTATTGGGAGACCCTCATACCATATTGGAGCGAGCGGACTCATTTATGTTTTAGTGAGTTTCACCTTTTTTAAAGGCGTATTTGCAAAACATTATAGACTTATTGCATTGTCGCTTTTAGTTATTTTTCTTTATGGTAGCATGATTTGGTATGCCTTTCCTTTAGAAGATGGTGTGTCTTGGGAAGGTCATCTTTCTGGATTAATAACAGGTTTAGCTTTTGCACTTTTCTTTAGAAAAGAAATAGCAAAACCAAAGGGATACGCTTGGGAACAAGAAAATTATAACGAAGAAAACGATCCGTTTTTACAACATTTTGATGAAAACGGAAATTTCGTAGAAACTCAAGAAGAACTAGAAGCAGAGGAGGAGCCACTAACAATAACTTATATTTTTAAAGAAAATAAAGAATAATAACCACTATCAATATTTTTAGTGTTCATTTTTTTCAGCTGCATTAATAAGTTTTAATGCAGATTTAGCTAGCCCGCTTTCTGGAAATTCCATTAGTGTTTTTTCGTAGTAAACTTTAGATTTTTTTCCATTACCAATTTGTCCATAGCAAAAACCAATATTTGCTAATGCCATTTCTGGGTAAGACATTTTAGAAGGACTTAATAGAATTATAATACGATACTTGTCAATCCATTCATGTTTTTTGAAAAAAGCATAACTATTTTCAAAGTAGGGTATGGCTTCTTCAAATTTCTCTAATTTAGTTTTCTTTACACCTTTTCTATGATCTCTAGGTATAAAATTTCTTAATAAATAGGAAATTAATAAATAGGTTAAAGCTCCATAAAAAATGCCGTTTTTAGGATCTAATAGATACCAAAGAAGTATTATCACACCCATTATTAAAAAATGAATAACCGATGCGATCCAGTTGGTTTGTTTTATTATTGGTGTTTTCGAACTCATTAAAAGTAGAATAGCTTTATTTTACCATTCTTTGTCTAACAGCTTCATATAAAAAAGCACCACAAGCCACAGAAACGTTTAGCGATTCAATTTCACCTAATAGAGGTAATTTTGCTTTAGCATCAACAACTTTTAAAGTTGAAGGGTTAATTCCTCGACCTTCCGAGCCCATAATAATGGCGCAAGGTTCAACAAAAGAAACATCGTAAATAGTATCGTTTGTTTTTTCGGTTGCAGCAATTACTTTTATATCCGATGCTTGCATGTAGAATACAGCATCTTTAATATGGTCTACTTTACAAATTGGAATTTTAAACACAGCGCCAGCACTGGTTTTAATAGTGTCGCCATTTACTGGTGCGCCACCTTTTTTCTGAATAATTATACCGTTAACCCCAGTACATTCAGCCGTACGGATAATAGCACCAAAATTACGCACATCACTTATTTGATCGAGCAATAAAAAGAGAGGTGTTTTTCCCGATTGCTTAACTTCTTCAATTAAAGTTTCCATATCATGGAATTCAATTGGAGATATTTGGGCAACAGCACCTTGGTGATTTCCTTTGGTTAATCTATTCAGTTTTTCTACAGGAACATAAGATTTGTTAACCGATTTTTTATTCAATAAAGATTCTAACTCATTAAATAAATCGCCGTCCAACCCTTTTTGAAGAAATACTTTATCAATAGTTTCGTTAGCGTTTATGGCTTCAATAATGGCTCTAATACCAAAAATTTGTGTTTGTTCTTGCATGATGCAAAGGTATAAAAAAAGCCGTCTTAAATGGTGTGTGTTTTATAAATCATTCTTCAAAATAATAGAAAAATCTTGATCTTAAATGTTAAAGAAAGAGAAACGGGTAAATTGAACTTTAGTTTTTTGTAATTTTGCGCAGTGATAAAATTATTTTTACATAAATGCTTTTCGATACTAATGACATTTTTAGTATTATTTTCAACGGTATCTTTTACCATTGAAAAGCACTTTTGTGGCGATGTTTTAATTGATGTGTCTTTGTTTTCTGATACTCAAAAATGCGGTATGGATTCCGGAGTAATTCTGAAAAATAAATCCTGTTGTAAAGATGAGGTTGATGTTGTAAAAGGGCAAAAAGAATTAAAATTTTCATCTTTCGATGATTTAGATTTTAGCCATCAGCAGTTTATTACAGCTCTAAGTTTTTCGTTTATTAATCTTTTTGATGGTTTAGAAAAACAAATTATTCCTCATAGAAATTATTCTCCACCCAATTTGGTTACCGATATTCTGGTATTAGACCAAGTTTTTATTATTTGATAAACCGGATCATTGTTTTTTCCGCGAAAGCGTATAATTCATTACGCGCTAGAATTACTCAAATAAATTCAAAAAATAACACATACTTATAAAGTTGCGGGTGTTTTTTGTCTACAAAAAACCTTTTTTCTTGAAAACAGCATTGTGATTGTTATACTAATTATGACTGTTTAAAGGATTGATGTTTTCAAATTCTTATAAAAATAAATATGAAAAATATAATATATATCATGTTATACTTTCCGATAGTTCTGTTTTCGCAAGAAAAATTAACAGGAACTATTTTGGAAGCAAACGAAAATAATTCGCCACTAGGCTTAGCGGGAGCTAATGTATATTGGCTTAATACGAGTATTGGTGCGGTTACTAATATTGATGGTGAATTTAGTTTGCCTTATGAAACTAATTATAAAAAATTGGTGGTAAGCTATGTGGGTTTTAAAACGGATACAATTTTAGTGAATTCCGCTAAACCTATTAAACATTGGTTAAACCCAACAAGTGATTTAGATGTGGTTACATTAACATCTAGAAATCAGGCTACTTCTAAATCTTATATGCAATCGCAGAATGTGTTTACGGTTAGTAGCGACGAGCTTTTAAAAGCGGCTTGCTGTAATTTGGCTGAAAGTTTTGAAACCAACCCGTCTATAGATGTTAATTTTGCAGATGCCGTTTCTGGTACGCGACAAATTAAAATGCTCGGACTTACAAGTCCGTATATTTTGATTGCAACAGAAAATATACCATCTATTCGTGGAGCATCGCAAGCTTTTGGATTAAGTTTTATTCCAGGAACTTGGGTAGAAAGTATACAAATTACCAAAGGAGCCGGTTCTGTGGTTAATGGTTACGAAAGTATTGCAGGCCAGATTAATGCTGAATTGGTTAAGCCAACTACAGATAGTAAGCTTTTTGTAAACTTGTTCGGAAATATTGCTGGGCGTTTTGAATTGAATACGCATATTAACACCCAAGTGTCCGATAAGTGGAGTACAGGGTTGTATATACACGGAAATACGCATAACGAAAAACATGATGTTAACCATGATAATTTTTTGGATATGCCACTCTATAACCAGATAAACGTGATGAATCGTTGGCAGTATACAGATTTGGAAAAAGGATTTGTTAGTTTTATAAACTTGAAGGTTTTAAACGATGAAAAGCAAATGGGGGAAATTAATTATAATCCCGATACAGATAGGCTAGCATCAAGCCACGTTTTAACGGGTAATGAAGTTTGGGGAAGTGAAATTAATACAAAACGTTACGAGGTTTCAGCAAAGTTGGGGTATGTAAACCCCGAAATCCCGTACCAAAGTATTGGAGTTCAAACAGCATTTAGTCACCATGTTCAGGATTCGTATTTCGGATTGAATCAATATGATATTACACACAATAGTTTGTATGCGAATGCTATTTATAACACTATTATTAGCGATTCTAGGCATAAGGTAAAAACAGGAGTTAGTTATACTTATGATCATTATGATGAGCTGGTTAATTTAACAGATTATGGACGCAAGGAACATTCGGTTGGTGCTTTTTTTGAATATAATTTTGACAATTTAGATAAATTGAACTTAACCGCTGGCTTGCGTGTTGATCATCATAATCTTTTAGGTAACTTTGTAACACCACGAGTACATGCGCGCTATACACCATGGGAGAAATCGGCTTTTCGAGCTTCTTTTGGACGAGGCAAGCGAAGTGCTAATATTTTTACCGAAAATCAGCAAATGTTTGCAACTTCTAGAAATATAAATATTTTAAGTTCGGGAGGAAATATATACGGCTTGGATCCCGAAGTGGCATGGAATTACGGCGTATCATACCTTCAAGGGTTTAATTTATTTGGACGAAAAGCAGATATTACTTTAGATTATTATAAAACCGATTTTAAAAACCAAGTAGTTGTGGATTATGAAAATCCTCAGGAAATTAGTTTTTATAATTTGGAAGGGAAAAGTTATGCTAATAGTTTTCAGGCAGAATTAAATTATAACGTATTTGAAAGTTTTGATTTACGTTTGGCTTACAAATTTTATGATGTTAAAACGGCTTATAAAGCTGGAGAGTTAGAAAAACCGCTAGTTCCAAAAAATCGTTTTTTTGCAAATGCATCATACGAAACACTTAAGAAGGGTGAAAACAGTTCGCATTGGAGATTCGACGCTACTTTTAACTGGATAAGCCAGCAACGTTTTTCATCTACATTATCAAATCCTTTGCAATACCAGTTACCCGAATACTCGCCAACGGTTGGAACTTTAAACGCACAAATAACACATGTGTTTTCTCCAAGGTTTGAAGTTTATTTAGGTGGCGAAAATATAACTAATGTTAGGCAAGATAACCCTGTTTTGGGGGCAGACGATCCATTTGGACCTAATTTTGATTCAACTTTTGTTTATGGTCCAATTTTTGGTTCTAATTACTATATGGGATTACGATTTAAAATAATTTAATAAAGAACAACTTTTTAAAAATAGATATTATGAAAAAACTACTAATTATTGCATTACTGGTAACAACAACATTAACCTTTTCACAGAATAAAAATGAAAGAGCTTCTATAGAAGTGGATGGAGTTTGTACGATGTGTAAAGCTAGAATAGAAAAAGCAGCTATTAGAACAAAGGGTGTTAAGTCTGCAGTTTGGAGTGTGAAAACTCACGAATTGAGTTTAATTTATGACGCGAGGAAAACGAATTTAGACTCTATTAAATCTCATGTTTTAGGAGTTGGCCATGATATTATGGAACTTAAAGCAACAGACGAAGCTTACGCAACCGTTCATCCTTGCTGTCGCTATAGAGATAATGATGTTATTGATGAACATAAGGATGAGAAAGAAGATAGTGATCATGACGAGGATAAACATTAAACATTAGTTTTATAGTGTTTATTTAAAAAGTTCAGCTTAAATTTAAGCTGAACTTTTTGCTTTTGGACTATGCAAGAATTTTAATTTCATCCAATTAACTGTTTTAATTTTATGCCTTATAGAATTTATGTTATCGAATTATCAAAACGTGCTTATACAGAAAACTCGAAATTTAGAGCGGCAAATCCTCAGTTTAATGGGGTGTTGCAATGTGTGTATGTTGGTATGACAAGTAAAACACCTAAAGAGCGTTTTATACAGCATAAAACGGGTTATAGAAATAAGAAAGGGCACAAGCTGTCTGCTAATATTGTAGAGAAGTACGGCGCTTATTTACGACCGAGTTTATATAATCATATAGATCCAATTACTACAAGAAGTGATGCTTTAAAAATGGAGCGTATTTTAGCTTTAGAATTGCGCCGCCAAGGCTATGCAGTGTGGTTTAATTAGACCTAAAAATATTATTGTTCCATTAAAACTTAAGCATAAAAAAACCTGTAAAATTTAATTTACAGGTTTTTTTATAGTTTTAAAAAGAAATTAGATACCTAAATCTTTCTTTACGTCGTTTAATAAATCTTTACCGTCGGCAAGAATAGTTACGCCAACTCCTGAGTCTAAAACATAATCAAATCCTTGTGCTCTTGACACTTTTAAGATAGCTGCTTTAGCTTTTTCTGTTATAGGTTGTAACAAAGCTATTTCTTTTGCTTGCAAATCTTTTTGCGCATCTTGTTGAAAAGTTTGTAAACGTTGTTGTTTTTCTTGTAACTCTAAAATACGTTTTTGGTTTTCTTCGTCCGTTTTAGTTTTAGCTTCAGCTTCGTATTGCTTTTGTAGATTTTGAAATTCAGTAACAGAACCTTGCATATCTGTTTGGTATGTTTTGCTTAAAGCTTCTAATTCTGCTTGAGCCGTTTTCATCTCTGGCATCGCTTTAATTAATTCTTGCGTATTTATATGGGCAACTTTACTTTGAGCTTGTGTGAAACTTATTGTTCCAATACATAATGCAGTTGCTAATAAAAGTGTTTTAAAATGTTTCATTTGTAAATAGTATTTGTGTGTTATAAATTATTAATTTTTGTTTATACTGTCTTTTGCTTTTTGGCGATCTTCTAGTATTTTTTGTCTTTTCGCCTCTAATGCTTTTTTACGTTCCTCGCGGTCTTTTAATTTTTTTAATCTGTTTTCTTCAAGTAATTCAGCTTTCGTTTTTGTTTCTCCCTCGACAACTTTTGTAGCTGTACTTTTTGCTTCACCTTGAATACTTTCTGTAGTGGCTTCTGTTTCTTCTTCAGTTCCTGATCGTGCTTGTTTTGCTTTTTCTCGATCGTCTAATATTTTTTGTCGTCTATCAGCGGCAGCTTTTACTTTAGCTTCTCTAGCGTCTAATTTCTTTTTTCTTGCGGCTTCAAGAGCACTTTCTCTTTCAACCTTTTTTTCGTCTAATATTTTTTGTCGCTCTTCCAGTTCTAAATTCACTTCTGGAACAGTATCTTCTTGTTCTGCAGCTCTACGCTCAGCTTTAGATTGTGCTTGTGTTCGTTTTGATGTTCTAGTTATACTTCTTAATACTTGGTCGCTAATATCTAAAGAATTTGCGACATATAGCATACCACCGTTTGCTTTATCTAATACCAATTGATATTTTCTTGCGGCAACTATAGTTTGTACTGCTGCAAATATTTGATCTTGAACCGGCTGCATCAATTGTCTTTTTTGAATAAATAAATCGCCATTAGGTCCAAATCTTTTTTGCTGGTAGTCTAAAATTTCATTTTCTTCAAACGAAATATCTTCTTCACGCTCTTTAATTAATTCTGCTGTTAAAAGGGCTTTCTCGTTACTCAAATCTTTTCGCTTTTGTTCAACAGTAGCTAATTGTGCTTGAATTTCATTTTTCCACTTGTCAGCTTTCTCATTTAATTGAGTGGTCGCTTCTTGATATTCCGGTACGTTTTCTAAAATATATTCACTATCGATATAGGCAAGACTTACACCTCGTTGCGCATGTACGGATAGAGTCAACATAAAAACTAGGGTCAATAAAAAAAGAACGTTGTTTTTCATCTGTTTAAAATATTTTTATCATTTATGTGTTATAAATTCTAAAAACGACAGACTATTACTTTTGTTGCTGTCACTCCTTGAATTGTTGTTTTATCTGATTAATTTCTAATTGTTCAGATGGAACTCGCAAAATAAACATTTTCGCCGTTATGGAAAATTTTTAATTGCTCATTTCAAAATTAACGAAATTTAATCTTAAAAATTTCAATTCTTATTCAAATCATTAAAGTGTTAATAGAAAATATCGTGCCAAAATAATTTATGGGTTAAAATTGTTGACCAATAATGAAGTGTGTTTCCCATCCGTTTTTAACACCGCTATCATCAATAGAATCAAATCCATGACCAAAATCGATACCTAATAAACCAAATGCTGGCATAAAAATACGGATACCTAATCCTGCAGAACGTTTTAAATCGAACGGGTTATAATCTCTAAAGTTATCAAATGATGCTCCACCCTCTACGAATCCTAAAGCATAAATTTTAGCAGATGCTTTTAATGTAATTGGGTAACGTAATTCTAAAGAGAATTTATTGTAGATAGAACCACCATCTTCACTAGAAAGTGATTGGTTAGGATAACCACGTAGTTGCACAGTTTCTCTACCATCTAAGCTATAGTTTGCTAATCCATCACCACCTAAAAAGTATCTTTCGAAAGGAATGACACCTCTGTCTTGGTTATAAGCACCTAAGAATCCGAATTCAACATTAGGTCTTAATACTAAATCTTTAGCAACTTGAGTATACCAAGTTCCTTTAAAGTTTACTTTGTAAAATTCTAACCAGTTATAACGTTCTTGGTCTATTTCTCCAGCTCTTTCAAAGTCGTCAGCATCTGTAAGGTCTAAATCGTCATATTCTTCTTTTAACTCCGAGTAATCTGTTCCGTTAAATAAAGAGTAAGGTAAAGATGCTTTTGCCGTTACAGAGAAGCTAGACCCTTCTATAGGGTAAACAGGGTCTACACTTGTATTATTTCTACTTAAACCAATAGAATAAGATAAGTTATTTGAAAAACCATCTCCAAAGGTAAATAAACCTGTGTTGTAATTATTTAAATCGTAACGTTGGTAAGATACAGATTGAGATAATACGAAGAAATCATCTGGAACAGTTAAACGTTTAGCTAAACCAAAAGTAATACCTGTAATATTGAAACTTCTGCTTTTATCTGCTCTAAAGGTAGAGTTATCGTATAAAAATTGTTTAGTATGTGATAAAGATGTCGAGAATTGTACCGGACGTTTTCCTCCTAACCATGGCTCAGAGAATGAGAAACTATACGTTTGATAAAATTGACTGGCTTGTAAACGTAACGCTAATTTTTGACCATCACCCATTGGTATTGGTTTATATGCATCTTTCTTAAAGATATCTTTTATTGAAAAGTTGTTGAATGATAATCCTAAAGTTCCAATAAAGCCTCCGCCACCATAACCACCTTGTAATTCAATTTGGCTAGATCCGGTTTCTTTAACTACATATTCCATATCGATAGTACCTTCGTTTGGATTAGGGTTGTTAAAATTTGGAGTAATTTCTTGAGCATCAAAGAACCCTAGTTGCCCAAGCTCTCTTACTGTACGCACCACGTTGGCTTTACTATATAATTGGCCAGGACGTGTACGTATCTCACGATATACTACGTGATCGTTTGTTTTATCGTTTCCAACAACAGATACACTATTAAAATAAGCAGGTTTTCCTTCTGTTATTCTAATTTCCATATCGATAACGTTGTTATCGGCGCTAACTTCTACGGCGTTAATATTTGAGAATAAATAACCGTTGTTCTGGTATAAGTTTGTAATATCGTTAGCATCTGGTTTTGTATCATCTGCTATACGTTTTGCAAGTGTAACACCATCATAGGTGTCACCTTTATCAATTCGTAATAAACGACTTAATTGTTGGTTAGAGTATATTGTGTTACCAATAAAAGTAATATCACCAAACGTGTATTTTTCTCCTTCTTCTAAATTGATTTTAAGAGAAACCGTTTTGTCATTTTTAATAATAATACTATCTGATAATACACGAGCATCTCTATAACCGTTCTCTTTATAAGTATCGATTAAGCTAACTAAATCTTCTTTATAATCTTCTTCAATATATTTTGAGCGTTTTAATAAACGAATTGGGTTTTTCTTCTTCGTGTTTTTCATGCTTTTTCTAAGCTGTTTTTCGCTTAAAACAGAATCGCCACTAAAAATAATATCGTCAATTTTAACTTTTTCACCTTTATCAATATTAAGTACCATATTTACTCTACTCGTTTGGATAGAATCTTTTACATCAATGGTGTTAATATGCACTTTGGTGTTTAAAAAACCATCCTTTTTGTATTTGCTTGTTAGGTAGTTTTTTGTAGTCGTTAAAAGGTTTTCGGTAACTTTTACACCTCTTTTAAGTTTGTTGTCTTCTATAATCCCTTCTTTTTTACCGTTTTTAACGCCATTGATTTTTAGGTCGTTTAGTTGTGGTAAATCAGATAGATGAATTTCTAAAGTTGCTACATCGTCTTCAATATTGGTTATAAAAACCTCGATATCACTAAAAAGGTTAGATTTCCAAAGCTTTTTAATAGCGTCACGAATGTCTTCACCAGGAATTTTAATGTCTTTTCCTTTACTTAAACCGGAATAGGCAACAATAGTTTGCTCACTAAAGCTGGTGTTTCCGGAAACGGTAATTTTTCCTAAAGTATACGTTTTACCGTTTTTGTAATCTAAATCTTGAGCCTGGATATTAAAACAACTTACTAAAAGTAATAATGCTAAATAGCATTTGGCGGATGTTTTAAAAGCTAATAAATTAACTAAGTTGTTCACTTGTTTTCCCAAATCGTCGTTCTCTTTTTTGATATTCAATAATAGCTTCATACAAATGTTGCTTTGTAAAATCGGGCCAAAGTACATTTGTAAAATATAATTCGGCATAAGCAATTTGCCAAAGCAAAAAATTACTTATGCGTTGCTCCCCACTGGTTCTTATTAACAAATCTACGTCGGGTAAATTTTGCGTGTAAAGATGCTCATTAATAATTGATTCTTCAATATTTTCGGGCGAAATTATATTATTTTTAACTTTAATACTAATCTCCTTAACAGTATTTATGATTTCTTCGCGAGATCCGTAGCTAAGTGCTAAGGTTAAGGTCATGCGAGAGTTGGTCTTGGTCTTATCTATTACCTCATGCAATTCTTTGTATGCTTTTTTCGGTAATGTAGTTAAATTCCCAATTGCTGTAAGCTTAATATTATTATCTTGAAGTGTTTTAATTTCTTTTCTTAATGCGGAAACTAAAAGCTTCATTAAAGTTTGTACTTCTAGTTTTGGTCGGTTCCAGTTTTCTGTAGAAAAGGCATATAGTGTTAGGTTTTCTACACCTAATTCTGCGCAAGCTTCTACCGTGGTGCGTACAGATTTTGTGCCATTTTCGTGGCCAAATGCTCTAAGCATACCTTGTTGTTTAGCCCAACGCCCATTACCATCCATAATTATGGCAATATGCTTAGGTAATTTTTTGAGTTGTATGTTTTCTTTTAAGTCCATTTTAATCGTAACAATAGCAGGGTTTAATCCCGAATGTGTAAGTTAATGTAATTCCTGTAAAGGTATACCAATCGTTATTATTAATATTTCCGAATTGATATTGTTGGTTGTTAGAGCTTTCAGGGAAACTACCATCTATATTGTCTGTAAAGGTGTACCGAGCTCCAACTTCAAAACCAAGGATAAAGTTACCTAGTATATTTGTTTTGTAGCCTATTGCCATTGGTATTGCCATGGTCCAGTCTTTACCGCTTTGGGATCCGTTTGAGAAAGAAGTTAGGCTGTATTGTGTAGCTGCTATACCGCTAAATAAGTAAGGTGTTCCTATTGTTTCTCCAGAATGAAGGTTGAAATCCATAAAAGTAAATTCCATACCTGCCGAAATTTCTAATAGGTTTGAATCTATTGAATAATCACGCTGTATACGTCGAGGATCGTCAGAATCACTGTCTTTTGCCTTTAAATCGGAATATATTACGGAAAACCTGTAAGAGTGTCGTCTACTTCTGTTCCATTTATATAGAAGTCCTAAACTAGGTGTGTTTGGTGCTATAAATTTGGTTGGCCCAACGTCTCCTATTAAATTACTGCCCCCAACAAATACGCCAATTTCGTTAATTTGAGCGAAGTTTATTTGGGTGCTTAGTAGGCTTAATGTCAATATGATTAAATATCTCATAGATGTTTAAAAGTTTGCAAATATAATAAATAAGTATGGACTGTTATAATTTGAGGTTAACAGTATGGTTGTAAAACTGTTTTAATTTAAAATTATTGTTTTGGTTGGAGATGATATTCATTTTGCTGCTATGCACAAAAACATATATTTTAAGCTTAGAATAAGTGGCTATTGTAAAGTTGCGATAACTTTTAAAAAAAACAAACAATGGCAAATATGTGCGTTAGGGATTGATGCGGCATTTTTTTTTGTGCTAGCCTTAATTCATATTAATATGGACTTAACTTATTTTGTTGACTAGGCTTTAATGGTATGCAGAAATGAATGAGGCACAAACAAAGATATAGCGGAAAGCCCGACCCTTGTGGTAACGCCCAAAAAAAATTATTGATTCCGCTTGTCTTCTCCCCAAAGTAGTTTTTTTCGAAGGGTTACGAGGAAACTTTCGCTTGGTAAATCAATCATTTTTATTCTGAAATCTGCTTTTTTTATGGTGATTATCGTGCCATTGTCTAGGGTTGCAATTCTAGAATCTAGGGATACTAAATGTTGCTCTTCGCGACCGTTTACTTTTAGGCGTATTTCTGTAGAGTCTGGTATTATTAAAGGTCTTGCACTTAGATTATGTGGTGCAATAGGTGTTAGTGCAAAACTGTTGGCTCCTGGTGTTATTACTGGCCCACCACAACTTAGTGAGTAGCCTGTAGAACCTGTTGGTGTTGATACAATGAGGCCGTCGCTCCAATAGGAGGTTAGGAGTTCGCCGTCTAAATAAGTTTCTACGGTTATCATTGATGTGGTATTTTTTCGACTTACTGCAATTTCGTTTAATGCGAAATTCATTGACAGTATATCGTCGTTTTCCGGGGATGTTTCTACAGATAATAAGGTGCGCTCAGAAATTTTATAGTTGCCATCAATAATATTTTGCATGGCGTTTTCTATTTGGTTTACTTGTATGGTGGCTAGAAAACCAAGACGTCCTGTGTTGATACCTATTATAGGTATATCCAGATTTTTAACATAGGTTATGGCACGTAAAATAGTACCATCGCCACCAATGCTTACTAGCAAATCGAAAGAGTTATCGAGTTTGTCGAAGGTTTTAAAAGATGTATAGTCGCTTTCGTTTTCTGATTCACTTTTAACGAGGTTCGAAAATTCGGTTTCTATATAGGCATCGAATTCTTTTTTCAGTAAATAATGTAGCAGTGTTTCTACTGAAGTTGTAGTGGTTTTGTTGTAAAAGCGTCCAAAAATTGCAACTTTCATAAATTATATGTCTAAGTACTTGTTTAAATAATCCGATCGTTCTTTTAGGCTTTCAATATAACTGTCTTCCGCATGGCCAGAAACAATATTGTAGCTGTACCGTCTAAAGGTTTGAATGATATCGTTTAGTCCCGTATTGCCTACTTTTAGTGTAACTTGAATTAAATCACTATTCATTTTTGAAACAAAAGCACCAAGTAGTTTACCGCCATTAGATTCTACAATTTGGCTAATTTCGCTAAAAGAATAATCGTTAATCAATTTTTCGACTACTAAAATACCTCCAGGTTCAGAGAAAAAAGGCGATTCGCTAAACATGTTGATAACATCGTTAAGTTCGTAATAGCCTAAGTATTTGTTTTGTTCACTTAAAATGGGCATGATGTTGGTTGAGTTTTTAGCAAATGCTTCTAAAACATCTAGCCAAACAGTAGTGTCTCGCACAAAAAAATCTCCAAATGTATATTGATATTCCGATAGTGGTTTTTCACTATCGAAACAATGGGCATCGGTTTCTGAAAAACAGCCTAAATAGGTGCCGTTTTCATCCGACACTGGAATATGTGAAAACGTTAACTGATTAAACAGTAATTGTAGTTCACTAATTTTACTAGTGTTTTTAAGTGGTTTTATATCGTTTATAATATATTCTGAAAGTTCCATAACGCCTTTTAATAGGTATGCAAATTAATCAAAAAAATAGCAATTATGCTTGTTCTACTTTGTATTTTTGTTTTTTAAAATGTATTTATGACAAAGTTAAGTGTTAATATAAATAAGATAGCGACATTAAGAAACTCTAGAGGTGGTGATGTGCCTAATGTTGTTGAGTTTGCTAAAGATGTACAACGATTTGGTGCAGAGGGTGTTACTATACATCCAAGGCCAGATGAACGCCATATTCGATATCAAGATGCACGTGATTTAAAACCAGAAGTTTACACGGAATATAATATTGAAGGCAATCCTGTGGAATCATTTTTAAAACTAGTTTTAGAAGTGAAACCTACACAGGTTACCTTAGTGCCCGATGCGGTTGATGCTATAACGAGTAACGCAGGTTGGGATACTATAAAACATAAAGATTTTTTAGTTGATATGATTAAGGAATTCCAAAATAACGGTATTAGAACCTCCATTTTTGTAGATCCTGTTTTGGAACAAATTGAAGGAGCGAAAGCCACAGGGACCGATCGAGTAGAACTATACACCGAAGCTTTTGCGCACCAATATGGTTTAGGAAATAAAGGAGCTATTAAACCTTATTTTGAAAGTGCCGAATTGGCTAATAATTTAGGTATGGGTATAAATGCTGGTCACGATTTATCTTTAGAGAATATTGAGTTTTTTAAACAAAATATCCCAGGATTATTAGAGGTGTCTATTGGTCATGCTTTAATTGCCGAAAGTTTATATTTGGGTGTAGAGAATGTAATCCAGATGTATTTAAGAAAGCTTAAATAGGGTTTATTTACAGTCGCAGTTTATTTTTAATTTGTTAAGCAATGAAATAATAGTTTTCTGTTTTAAGGATTAATAGTAGTTTATGGAAGAAAAAGAGTTGTTATATTCAAATATATTAGGAGAAGGAAAGCCATTTGTAATTCTACATGGTTTTTTGGGTATGAGTGATAATTGGAAAACACACGGAAAACATCTTTCCGAACAGGGTTTCGAGGTTCATTTGGTAGATCAAAGAAATCACGGTAGAAGTTTTTGGGATGCTAATTTTAGTTATGAAGTGCTTGCGGAAGATTTAAATAAGTACTGTGAAGCGCATAATTTAAAGGATATTATATTACTTGGGCATTCTATGGGAGGTAAAACTGCTATGCTTTTTGCTTGCGAATATCCAGAATTGGTTTCAAAATTAATAGTAGCAGATATTTCTCCGCGTTTTTATCCGGTGCATCACGATGGAATTTTAGAGGGATTAAGTGCCTTAAATTTTGATGTTATTAAAAGTAGAGGCGAGGCCGATAAAATGTTAAGTGGTTATGTTGATGATGTTGGGACACGACAGTTTTTATTGAAAAATCTATATTGGATTGAAAAAGGGAAATTAGCATTAAGAATAAATCTTGATGTTTTAAAAGAAGAAGTTGCAGAAGTCGGTGAAGCTTTACCAAGTTATTCTAATTTTAATAAACCAACATTGTTTATGCGTGGTGATCGCTCTGAATATATTGGTGTTGGTGATGAAGCAATAATTAAAAATCATTTTTCTGATTTTGAAATCGTTACTATTGCAAATGCAGGCCATTGGTTGCATGCAGAAAATCCAAAAGACTTTTTTGCAGCTTTGATAAAATTTGTTGAATCTTAAAATAAAAATACTATGAACACAATAATTAAACTTTTAGTAAATGCTATCGCTGTATTTGTGTTAGCAAATGTGCTTTCGGGCGTTCAGGTAGATGGTTATATGTCTGCTATAATTGTAGCTTTAGTATTATCGATTTTAAACCTTTTAGTAAAACCTATTTTAGTCATCTTTACACTGCCAGTAACCGTTATAACATTAGGCTTGTTTTTGTTAGTGATTAATGGATTAATTATTCTTCTGGCCGATGAGTTTATTAGTGGTTTTTCTGTAGATAATATTTGGTGGGCTATATTGTTTAGTGTGCTTTTATCAATCCTTCAATCTATATTGCAATCCTTTTTTACTACCGATAAAAAGGCATAATAGAACCTTGATAATAATAAAATAAGCACGAATAAAAACTCTAGTATCGAAAATGGCTTGAGGTAATGTCTTGTGTGTAAAGGAAACGTCATAAAATCAGCAAATTAAAAACTTTGTTGGGATGTAAAAATATTGTACTTTTGCATGCCGATTTTAGTTGCAAAAATATCTAATAATTAATCAGATTATTTTTTTATTAAAATTCGGTTTTCCTATTAAATAAGGGAAACTAAAAGAAATGTAAGGTTTTAAACCTAATTGTTAAATGCCTTTTCAGGCTTATATCATTAAAAATGAATATTACAAGAGAAAACGTTGATGCATTAAATGCTGTGGTAAAAGTAGATATCGCTAAAGAAGATTATAGCGATAAAGTTGAAAAAATATTACTTGATTACCGTAAAACAGCAAATATTCCTGGATTTAGAAAAGGGCATGTGCCAATGGGAATGGTGAAAAAACAATACGGTAAATCCGTTTTAGTTGATGAAGTAAACAAGCTTTTACAAGATGCTTTAAATAAGTATTTAACTGAAGAGAAATTAGATGTTCTTGGACAACCCTTACCAAAAACTCAAGACGAAATTGATTGGGATGGTGATAAATTTACATTCGAATTCGAATTAGGCTTAGCTCCAGAATTTGAGGTTGAGTTAAAAGGTAAAAAAGCAATCACGCAATATAATATTATTGCTGATGATAAAATGATTGATGAGCAAATTGAGCGTATTCAAAAACAATATGGAAAATTAATTCCTCAAGATGTTGTTGATGCAGATAGCGAAATTACTGGAACTTACACAAACGAAGAAAAAGAAGTTAATAATACAGTAACTTTAACTTTAGATAAATTTAAAGGAAAAGCAACTGCTAAGCAATTTGTTGGAGCTAAAGCTGGAGATGTTATTGTATTAAAAACAAAAGGTCTTTTTGAGGATGATCATGATTTAATGCATGCATTAAAATTAGGTCACGATGAAATCCATGGTTTAGATATTGAAGTATCTTTTACTATTACTGAAGTTAACCAAAGAGAATTAGCCGATTTAGACCAAGAGTTATTCGATAAGCTTTTTGGAGAAGGTACAGTTAAATCTGTTTCAGAAGTAAGAGAAAAAATAAAAGAAGATGCTGAAAAGCAATTCGTGCAACAAGCAGATCAGAAGTTATTAAACGATGTAACTGAACATTTAGTTGAAAATACTAAATTCGATTTACCAGCTGAGTTTTTAACTAAATGGATGCAAACTGCAGGTGAGCAACCTATAGATGCGGATCAAGCTAAAGAAGAGTATGAGAAGTCTGAAAAAAGCTTACGTTACCAATTAATAGAAGGTAAATTAATTGAGGCAAATAACGTGCAAGTTACTATGGACGATATTAAAAATCATGCAAGAGAGATGATTAAAGGGCAAATGGCTCAATTTGGTCAAATGAATCCTTCAGATAAAGAATTGGATGATATTGCTGCTCGTGTGTTATCAGATCAAAAAGAAGCACGCCGTATTTCAGAACAATTAGTAAGTCAAAAATTATTATCTGTTTACAAAGAAAAAGCAAATCTTGAAGTTAAAGAATTGAGTTACGAAAACTTTGTTAAAGAAGTTTACGGCGACAAATAAATAAATAAATAATGTTTATCTTTAGGCGCTTAAATCTATTAGATTTAAGCGCCTTTTTATTAAAAACATACTTTTTATCACATCATAGATATATCTGTCTATAACGTGTTAATCGAAATAAATAATATAATAGATATGGATTACGCAAAAGAATTTGAAAAATTCGCGATAAAGGATCAAGGAATAAGCAGTACATATTACAATAAAATTGTTAGTAGTATGATGCCTCAAAACATGACGCCTTATATTATAGAAGAACGTCAATTAAACATCTCTCAACTAGATGTGTTTTCAAGATTAATGATGGATCGTATCCTTTTCTTAGGAACAGGAATTGACGATAATATTGCTAATATTATACAAGCACAGCTTTTGTTTTTAGAAAGTGTAGATGCTAATAAAGACATTCAAATGTACATCAACTCTCCAGGAGGAAGTGTATATGCAGGTTTAGGTATTTACGATACTATGCAATTTATTAAACCAGATGTAGCAACTATCTGTACAGGTATGGCGGCTTCAATGGGTGCTGTTTTATTGTGCGCAGGAACAAAAGGAAAACGTAGTGGATTAACGCATTCTCGTGTTATGATTCATCAACCTTTAGGTGGTGCTCAAGGGCAAGCGAGTGATATTGAAATTACGGCTAGAGAAATTTTAATTTTAAAAGAAGAACTTTATAAAATTATAAGTAAGCATTCTGGTCAGGATTACGACAAAGTATATGAAGATAGTGATAGAGACTACTGGATGAAATCGGATAAAGCGAAAGAATACGGTATGATCGATGAGATTTTAGCACGTAATTAATAAAAAATCACTAACTTTAAATTATTGATACAAAGAGGCTTGAGGTTTTAGAGCGTCAAAATAAGGAAGATTGAATGGCAAAAGAAGAATTAGAATGTTCGTTTTGTGGTCGTAAAAAACCTGAAACAAACCTATTAATAGCGGGATTAGATGCTCACATCTGTGATAGATGTATAGAGCAAGCGCATGGTATTGTTATAGAAGAATCTAAACAAAGCGATAGCAGCGATTTATCTGCAGAATTAAAGTTACGCAAGCCTTTACAGATAAAGGGGTTTTTAGATGAATATATTATCGGGCAAGACATGACTAAAAAAGTAATGTCTGTTGCTGTGTATAATCACTATAAGCGTTTGTTGCAGCCGCCAACAAATGATGATATTGAAATACAAAAAAGTAATATCATTATGGTTGGGCAAACCGGTACAGGTAAAACCTTAATGGCAAAAACCATTGCTAAAATGCTTAATGTACCTTTAGCTATTGTAGATGCTACTGTTTTAACAGAAGCTGGTTATGTAGGTGAAGATGTTGAAAGTATTTTAACGCGTTTATTACAAGCTGCGGATTATAATTTAGAAAAAGCTGAAAAGGGAATTGTTTTTATTGATGAAATCGATAAAATTGCCCGAAAGAGTGATAATCCATCAATAACTAGAGATGTTTCTGGTGAAGGTGTTCAACAAGCTTTATTAAAGTTATTAGAAGGTACAGTTGTTAATGTGCCACCAAAAGGCGGACGTAAGCATCCAGATCAAAAATTTATAGAGGTTAACACCGAAAATATTTTGTTTATAGCTGGTGGTGCTTTCGATGGTATTGATCGTGTAATTTCTAATAGATTAAATATGCAAGCGGTAGGGTATAGCGCATCAATTTCTGATGATGTTGTAGATAAAGACCACTTATTACAATATATTATTCCGAAGGATTTAAAAGATTTTGGATTAATTCCAGAAATTATTGGCCGTCTTCCTGTATTAACATACATGGATCCTTTAGATGCTAAAACATTAAGAGCTATTTTAACTGAACCTAAAAATGCTATTATTAAGCAGTATAAAAAACTGTTTAAAATGGATGAAGTAGATTTCGTTATAACCGATGGTGCTTTAGATTTTATTGTAGGTAAAGCTATCGAATATAAATTAGGAGCTAGAGGGTTACGTTCTTTATGTGAAGAAATTTTAACCGATGCTATGTTTGAATTGCCAAGCAGCGATGATAAAAAATTAAATGTAACTAAGGCTTACGCCGAAGGAAAACTAACAAAAACAACTATTAAGAAATTGAAAGCAGTTTCTTAATCTGTTACTTGTTATAATAATAAAAAACCATTTGTAAATAAATTTACAAATGGTTTTTTGTTTTATAAAAGGCCCCTATCTTTTATGTTTTTCGTGAAAGTGTTTAAAGAGGCTCTTCTTAAATAAGAAACCGACACAACTAAAAGTTGGTGTCGGTTTCAAAATTAACTAGTCTTAGGGAGTCGTTTTGTTTTAGTTATTAATCATCACTTTGTTAATAACGTGTATTACTCCATTTCCAGCTTGAACATCAACAGCTATAATACCAATATCCGTAGCTCCAGATCCATCTGTTATATTTGCAATGTTACTACCAGTTCCAGGAAGTGTAATAGTAATATTATCACCTTCAATAGTTTCTGCTGTAGTTTCACCAGGATTATTAAGCATACTTGCCGTAATGTTGGCTTCTTTAATTACATGGTGTAATAATATTTGCGTTAATGCATCTTCTGCAGGAATTACAGATAATGCAGAGAAAGCATCATTGGTTGGCGCAAATACAGTAAAGCTTGGATCTAAATTATCTGAATTTCCAGTTTCTGTTCTAGCTAAAATAGCAGCAAAATCCGTAGCAGGGGTTAGAGATGTTAAAGCTTGCACTAAAGTTGAAAAAGTTGGATCTGCAACAGCAAAAGTAACTACAGTTGGTATGTCTATCACAGTATCTATTGCGTGTATAATACCATTTGTTCCAACTATATCTGCTTGCGTTACTGTAGATATTCCATTAAACATTACACCATTAGATGTGTTATAATACAAACTCAAGGCATTATCGCCTGGGCCTGTTGCTCCTGTATTAGTGTATCCCGCTCCTGCATCTACTAAAGCAGTCGATGTTACTGTAGAACTTATAATCACATGGTTAAGTAGTATTTGGGATAGTGCGGCAGTGTCTACATCGCCTAAAGCTGTACCGTCTAAAAACGTACTAAAAGCGCTATTGTTTGGTGCTAATACTGTAAAAGGTCCATCGGCACTAAGTACATTAACTAAGTCTCCATCTGCAGAGCCTAAAGCAGCTACTAAACTTGAGAAATCTGAATTTGCCGCAGCAAGATCTACAATATTTGGTAAGTCCAAAACAGCGTCAATAATATGTATAGTTCCGTTTGAAGTATTTATATCAGCGGTGGTTACTGTTGCTACATTATTAAATGTAACACCATTAGAAGTATCAAAATAAATACTGATGTTTAAGTCGTCGGGACCGCTTGCACTTCCTGGTGTGTAACCAGCACCCAGTGATATTAAATCACTTGAAGTTACATCGGCCATGATTACGTGGTTTAAAAGAACTTGTGATAATACATCTGTTGGCACATCTTCAAGAGAAGCAAACCCATTATCAGATAGAAAATTTGCAAAAGCGGTATTTGTTGGCGCTAACACTGTAAAGGGACCATTTCCGCTTAAAACGGTTGCTAGATTTCCATCTGCTCTAGTAAGCGCTGCTACTAATGAGCTTAAGTCGGTTGTTGTTTGTGCTAATTCTACAATGTTTGGTGTTGCATTGTTGGAATTATCATCATCACTACTGCATGATGTTGTTAATAGTGATAGACTAAAAATTGTGATAAAAAAAAGTTTCGTTTTCATAATGTCTAATTTATTTAGTTTTTCTTTAGACAAATATATATAAAATATTGTAATTGTCAAACAATACACATATAAAGGTTAGACAATTTATTTTTTATGATTTATTAATTTATATTATTTTGTTTAACTTTGTTTAGTAAATATTTAGACATGAGTAAATATACAATGGCACAAATTGTAGCCTTAACAGGAATAAAAGCGCATACTTTACGAAAGTGGGAAACTCGATATAATTTCTTGGACCCTGAGCGTACGGATACAAATATTAGGTATTATTCTGATGATCAATTAAAGAAATTATTAAATATAGGTGTGTTAACTAGAAATGGTTACCGGATTTCTAAAATTGATAAAATGTCGGATACTGAAATTCATGAAACTATTTCAGATCGGATTATCGAGGGTAATTATGAAGATGAAATTAGCGGGCTTGTTATTAGTATGCTAAATATGGACGAAGTATCGTTTAATGAGATTTTAAGAACTCAAATTGTCAAAAAAGGTCTTTTAGCTACCGTTACAGAACTTGTATATCCTTTTTTAAACCAGGTTGGTGTACTTTGGGGAATTAATAAAGTGATGCCAGCACAAGAGCATTTTATTTCCAATTTAATAAAAAGGAAAATGTTTGCTTCTATTGATTTGCTTGCCTATCCTAAAAATAATGCACCAAGCATATTAATGTTTTTAACGGAAGATGAATATCACGAAATTGCACTTCTGCTTGCTTATTATATAGCTAGAGAAATGGGATGGCGTGTGTATTACTTGGGGCAAGATGTTCCTACAGAAAATATTAAACAGGTTATTGAAGAGGTTAAACCTAATTTAATGTTGACTATGTTTGTAACTCCAACGGAACAGCCTACTGGTTCTAAAGTTGAAGCTATACTACAGCAAGGTGATGTGCCACTACTTGTTTCTGGAAACCCAACAAATTTAGCAACTATTGTTGATGATAAACGGATTATTTATTTATCTCATCCAAATGATTTAATTGATAACTTGAAGAAAATAAAATCTTTTTAGCAAGAAGTTTTCTTGCTGTTTTATTTTATAATATTGGTTTGCGATAGGGTATAGGTGTTAAATATAACAACATATTTCTTCTTCAATTAAACACATAAAACATTTAGTTCTAATAATTCAGTTATATAATCTCTAGTATTCGAAAGCCTTGGAACTTTATGTTGTCCGCCCAATTTATTATTTTGTTTTAACCAATCATGAAATAGGGCTTTTCTGGCAATAATAATTTTCGGTTTATTTAAAGTAATACAGTTATAGCGTTTCGCTTCGTAATCGGAGTTTAGAGCTTTTAAAGCATTATCAAACAATTCATTAAAATGATCAATATCTGTTGGTGGTGTTTTAAACTCAATAAGCCATTCATGAGCACCTTTTTCTTTTCCTTTCATAAAAATTGGAGCAGCCGTATAATCTACTATTTCGGCTTGTGTTTTAAGGCAAGCATTTTTTAAAGCTTCTTCAGCATTTTCAATAATAAGCTCTTCACCAAAAACATTAATATGATGTTTTGTACGTCCAGATACTTTAATCCTGTAAGGACTTAAAGAGGTGAATCTAATGGTGTCTCCAATTTTATATCGCCACAATCCGGCATTTGTAGTAATAATAACTGCATAGTTTTTAAACATTTCTACTTCACTTAACGGAATTGCTTTTTCTTCGGAAGTAGCATAGATATTCATAGGTATAAATTCATAAAAAATACCATAATCCAACATCAATAGTAATTCATCAGAATCATTTCGATCTTGAATAGCAAAGAAACCTTCCGAAGCATTATAGATTTCATAATACTTAAAGTCCGATTTTGGTAATATCTTCTGGTATTGGTCTTTGTATGGAGTAAAGCTCACGCCACCATGAAAATAAACTTCTAAGTCTGGCCAAACCTCATGTAAACTTTGTTTTCCGGTAGTTTCTAAAACATTATTTAAAAGGACTAACATCCAAGATGGTACGCCCGCTAAACTTGTTACTTTTTCGTTTATAGTTTCATTAACTATCGCTTGCATTTTATGTTCCCAATCGCTCATTAACGACACTTTATTACTTGGTGTGCTGCTATATTCGGCCCAAAAGGGCATGTTGTCAATTAAAATTGCCGACAAATCACCAAAAACTGTTCCTTTAGATCTGTATAACTCTTTACTTCCACCTAGACGTAAACTTTTCCCTGTAAACAATTGCGAATCTTCATTGTTATTTAAATACATGCACAATAAGTCTTTGCTTGCCGCATAATGGCAATCTTCCAAAGATTCTTGGCTTACTGGAATAAATTTGCTTTTTGCTCTGGTGGTACCGCTAGATTTTGCAAACCATTTTATTGGTGTAGGCCAAAATAAATTATTTTCTCCATTTCTAGAGCGGTCAATGATGTCCTGCCAGCCATCATAGTTTTTTATAGGTACACGTTCGGCAAATGTTTTGTAGTTTTTTATAGACTTAAAATCGTATTGTTTACCAAGTTCAGTGTCTTTAGCCATATATATAAGGCTTTGTAGTAATTCATCTTGTACTTCGTTAGGGTATTTTAAAAACAATTCAATTTGATGAAATCGTTTTTTTAAAAACCAAGAAGCAATTGAATTTACTATAGGGATTGGCATATTTATTTTTATCTTTAATTTTTTAAAAATAAGACTTTTTTTTATGACTTACCAAGGTGTTTTGACAAAAATGGAAACGGAATTTTCTAATCCGATTCAGTATTATTTGGTTTTTGATTCTGATTTTATAAATATGAATCAATTATTAGGAAAAACTATTTCTATAGAGTTTATAAAATTCCAATGTTTAAACTGTGGATTAGATAAGCCTATATTTCGTCAAGGTTATGATAAACAGTGCTTTTACAATACTGCACATACAGGAGACTGGATTATGCGTCCCGAACTAAGTACGGCGCATTTAGGTATAGAAGATCGCGATTTAGGATACGAAAAAAAGGTTCAGTTACAACCGCATATTGTGTATTTAGCAAATTCCAGTAATGTTAAAGTTGGTGTTACTAGAAAAACACAAGTACCAACACGTTGGATAGATCAAGGAGCACACGAAGCACTAGAAATTGTTGAAGTGCCAAATAGGTATTTAGCGGGCGTTACAGAGGTTGCGTTAAAGTCTTACGTTGCAGATAAAACAAACTGGCGTAAAATGCTTAAAAACGATATTGAGGACGAAAATTTAATGGAATGGCGTGAACGTTTAAAACAATATATTCCAGATGAAGCTAGAGATTACTTTATTGAAAATAATAGTGAAACACATTTAGAGTTTCCTGTTAATAAATACCCTGAGAAGCCAAAAAGTTTAAATATTAAAAAAGATTTAAAATATACCGGGAAATTAGTAGGGATAAAAGGGCAGTATCTCATTTTTGAGGATGATACCGTTTTTAATATACGTTCTAACGAAGGTTTGGTGGTAAAAATATCTATATAATAAAAAATCCCATTACGATTAAATCGAATGGGATTTTTTATAAGCTTCAAACTATTAAAGACTAAACTTCTTCTTGGTCTCTTAAGTTTTGAATGTAAGCTGCTTTTTTAACTTGACGACGTCTTTTTACCGATGGTTTAGTAAAAAACTGTCCTTCACGTAAATTTTGCATTACTTTAATGTTACGGTGTTTTCTCTTGTAGCGTTTTAAGGCACGCTCTATATTTTCACCATCTTTTACAATAATCTTTAACATAGATACTCTTTTAATTAATTGATTTTAAGTTTTAGGCTTATCCTAAATACGTTTTTAGTACTTTACTTTTTGAGTTTTGTCGCAATCGACGAATCCCTTTTTCTTTTATTTGTCTTACACGTTCCCGTGTTAAACCAAAAGAGTCACCAATTTCTTGGAGGCTCATAGGTTGCTTTTTACTAATGCCATAATAATGACGAATAACTTCTGCTTCTTTTTCCGAAAGGGAATTTAAAGCACGGTTAACTTCTATATTCAATGCATCTTGCATTAAACCAGAATCTGGCCGTGGCGATTCGCTAGAATTCATAACATCGTACAAGTTTGATGTTTCACCTTCCTGAAATGGAGCATCCATAGAAACATGGCGTCCTGAAATTTTCATAGACTGTTTTACATCAGTAAGCGAAAGATCTAATTTGTTTGCAATTTCTTGCGCACTTGGAGGTCTTTCGTTCTCTTGTTCTAAAAATGAGTAGGCTTTATTAATTTTATTAATTGAGCCAATTTTGTTCAAAGGTAATCTAACTATTCGAGATTGTTCGGCTAAAGCTTGAAGAATTGCTTGACGAATCCACCAAACAGCATAAGAAATAAATTTAAACCCTCTAGTTTCATCAAAGCGTTTCGCCGCTTTCACTAGGCCAGCGTTGCCTTCATTGATTAAATCGGGTAGAGTTAGACCTTGATTTTGATATTGTTTTGAGACAGAAACTACAAACCTTAAGTTAGCAGTTGTGAGTGTATCTAGAGCTTTTTGGTCGCCATTTTTTATAAGCTGGGCTAATTCGACCTCTTCTTCAGCTGTAATTAGTGGTATTTTACTAATATCTTGAAGGTATTTGTCTAATGATTTTGACTCGCGGTTGGTAACTTGTTTCGTAATCTTTAATTGCCTCATGTAGTGTTTTTAAAGTTAGACTAATGGGTAATATAATAAGTTTGGGGAGAAAACCTAATTATTTTGGTTTTATATTTTAAAATTGTATATAAATCTAATCTGAAATATTTTTAATATTTAGTACAAAATAAAAGAGACTGCTTTTAAAGGCAGTCTCTTAAATATGTTTGTTAAATTACTAATCTTAGTGATCATCTTCAGAAAACCCAGTTTTTCTGTGACCAGAAATAACATAAATTTCGTCAAGTGTATTATCATAAGTAGCACTATCATAGATCCAATCAAACTCTTCAACTTCAGGATCTGCTCTTTTGTCTACAGGAACACTATAACTTGTGTATTTCACGGTACCACTATATAGTTTGATTTTCACATAAATACTATCAACGGGGTTTCCACTAATTGTAGTCCCTGCATTTTTTAGAATTTTACCTTCCATAATAGTACTTCTAATATAATCAGTGTCTTCTATACTCTCTTCGTTTAAACCTGTTGGTTTAGTACTTGGTAACGCATCTTCTATTGCTGCTGCATTATCAGTTAAATCAACGAAATCAGAGCTTTTAGAACTAAAAGATTCTGCTGTTCCATCAAAAAAGAATTTACTCTTTAATGGGAACACGTTATCAGTGTCTTCTAACCAAACTTCATTTTCATTATTATCAGCCGTATTGTAGATTAATAATTGTACGTCGTGGTCGTAACCAACATATAGTGAAGACATATCTTCATTATATAATTCCCAAAAATAGGTACCAGAATAATCTAATGTGTTACTATCCCAAATTTCTAAATCTTCGTCACATGAGCTAAATGTGAAAGATGCAAATACAAGTAATATGTATATTATATTTTTTTTCATATCTATTTTTTTAAATTATTCTTTAATTAGGGTAACGTCAAAACCAAATGTACCTTGGTTTACTTTATGAGACAACGTCGTTCCAGATATACTTGGATTGAGTATGTCCCATGCTCCCCATGGTGAATCTGTCGAGATTGATGTGTAGGTTGTATTGTCTGAGCTAACATAAAAATAGGTTTTTAATCTATATGCTAATCCGTAGTCTCGTGAACCACAGCAGTATACTCCGCCAAAAAAATCAGTAGCTAAGTAAGTGCTAGGAGCTACTTTTGTTATCACACATCCTGAATCCATAATTTCACCTCTACTATCTCCTGTATAGATACCGCTGTAGTCTATACCAGAATCGGCTACTGGGTGAACTATAACGGTTCTAGTTATTTCTTTCGAAAACCCGTCTGCGTTAACAATAGAATAAGTTATGGAATTTGTTCCTATTGTGCTTGTATCAACACTTCCTGATACCACAACGTTTGCAGTAACGTCTTCTTCGCCTTCAAAAGCAGTTACTCCTGGGTCGCTAAATGCTGACCCTACTGGTAAATACATTGTTTCGTCTCCAACAAATTCGATATCATTATAGAATGTTATTCTTGATACCCCTTCAGTACTGTCGTCTTGTTCACAAGAGATTACAGCAATAAAGAATAATGGTAATATTTTTATTAATATTTTTTTCATGATCTTTTTTTTAAAATTATTTACCAGCTTTTTTGTTCCACCAAATTTTTTCTAATAAATCTAGTTTTTGGCTTGGAGCATTTACATTTCTATTTAATACAGAAGTTGGATATACAGGGGATGCAGGTAGAAGTCCGTTTGTTCTTTCTCGTCCATTAACAGAAATGGTAAGTTGACCAACAGGGAAGTTTAAGAATGCAGCTTCTCTGTCACTTTTAATGTCAATATCATTTACTGAAGGATACTTTGTTCTGTTACGTTCTAGAAATGATTCAATATGTTGGTAATTAGCGTTTGCTACCCATTTTTGCATTGAAATTTGTTCTATGTTTTCTTCTTGTGTTCCATCTACCCATTGCGCATATCCAGAAGATAATATTGAAGTATCAAGAATTGAGTTTTGAGCTAAAGAGGCTGTAATTGCCATATCATAGTATGCTTTAGCATTTGCTAATTCACTTGCTCTAGCATAAACTTCTGCAATGTAAAAGTTTACTTCCCAATCACTCATTAACATGATATCCATGTCTCCTGAAAAAATTGGTTCACTATAAACTTCATCTTCGTCTAATATTCCATCTGCATCTGAATCTTTTTTAGAATCAAAATCACCAAAGAAAGCACCTTCATGTCCATCTGTTGGAGCTGTAAATAATTCATCCAATCTAGGGTCATCATTTACTTTTAAATAGTCAATGAATGTTTTACATCCAATTACATTTGTAGATAGGTAAAGAGCTCCTCCTGCTTCGAACTCACGCATTGGATGTCTTTTTCCTTCTAAAGAATCATCCCAATAAGTTCCCGCTATTTTTGCAGGACTCGTTAAGAATGAATTGTTTTGTATGAACGACAGAACATCGGCATTACTATAGTTCGTCGTTTCTGATTGACGTAACATAAGTTTTAATTTTAATGAGGCAACGAATTTACTCCATTGAGCCATTTCACCTGCATAGATAAAATCGAAAGTAGAAGTTATAGCATACTCCGAATTATCTATTGCTAAAAGAGCGTCTACACGTTTTTCTAAATCAGTATAAATATTTTCGCTAGAATCGAAAACGGGAGATTTTATAGCATCTCCTTGTAAAGCTTCAGTATAAGGAAGGTCTCCCCATACATCTGTCATTATTTGCCAAGTATAAATAGATAAGGCTTCTGCGATATAATAGTAACCTTGGTTAGCTTCATCTGAAGATAACTCCTTAATTCTTTTTAAATCACTTAGAGTGCCAGATGTTAATCCAGTATATTGGTTACTGAAAGAGTCTTCTTGGTATTCACATAGAGTTTTGAACTGTGATGCCGTATATGATTGAGTCCAATACTCACTATAAAAGCCTCCAGCAAATCCAAAATCCCATCCCATTAGATTGTTAGCTAGGCTAACTTGTGCCGTTGGTAAAAGAATTTCGGGAGCGTCTGTTTCTCCTAAAACATCAGGATCCTGATTAACATCTAAATAACTTTCGCAGTTATAAGCGAAGGCTATTAAAACTATCATCGATATTTTTAATATATATTTCTTCATCATTAAATTTTTATAAATTAATATTTAATCCTAATGTAAACGTTTCTTGACTTGGGTTCCCCATAAACTCACCAAACTTAGCGTCAAGGTCAGTTCCGAAAGTCGTATTTTCTGGATCGATATAAGGATTCTCTGCTGGTCTCCAAAGAATAAAGTTACTAGCAGTAAATGAGAAAGTAACATTATTAAAATTAACCTTTTCACAAAGTGATTTAGGTAAATTATATGCTAAAGTTACATTTCTAAGTTTAAGGAAAGATTTGTCTATAACAGCATAATCATCTGCATCTAATCCTCCGTTACTATAAAAAGTATGTAATGCTGTTGCATCAACAGGAGTAGTGTTCTCAGAATATGTTCCATCACCATTATCTACAACAGAGTTAGGTATAATGAAAGAGTTTCTGTCGTTTAATACACTTTCTGGAGAACTACCAGTCCAGTGCATGTAATCTTTAGTACCTGAATAAATACTACCTCCATATCTAAAGTCTAAAGTAGCGGCTAAAGAAATGTTTTTGTAGGAGAATTTGTTTGTTAAACCCATTCTATACTTTTCGTTTATATCTTTTCCAAGAAGTTCTAGGTCTGTTGTATGTTGTGGATTACCACTACCATCAACAATTGTAGATTCAACTCCATTAACCATCGTTGTTTGAGGAACAGAGCTTTTAAACTGACCTAATGCCATTCCTTCTATTGCATAGATACCAGCATCTCCAAAACCAGAAATAAAAACCTCTTCAACATCTAAGCTTTCTACTTTGTTTTTATTTTTTGTGTAATTCCAATTTACATCCCATGTAAAATTATCTGTCACAATTGGTTTAACATTTACACTTACTTCTAAACCTTTGTTTCTAACATCTCCTAGATTGGAGGTGATTGATGTATAACCAGTTGATGGATCTAAAGGTAAAGATGCAATAAGACCTTCCGTTAACTTGTTGTAATAAGAAATTTCAAATCCAAATCGCCCTTTGAACATTCTATTTTCAATACCTATTTCAAACTCTTTTGTTATTTCTGGTTTAAGATCTGAATTACCTAGTACATTAGAATTGGTGTATGAGTTAACCCCTCCTAATGGAAATGTGAGATCATCTACATTTGGGAAACCTGGATTAGTTGAATAACCAGAAACATATCTGTCATATACTTTGTAAACATCAGCATCGTTACCGGTACTACCATATGCAACTCTTATTTTTGTGAAATCGAAAATGCCAGTATCAATATCTTTAGATCTTAAATGATCTGTAAGAATATAACTCATGTTTACACCTCCATAATAGAAAGAATTATTGTCAAGTGATAATGTTGAAGACCAATCATTTCTAGCTGTGAAATTAAAGAATAAAAAGTTTTTATAGCTAATATCTGAAGATACGTAAAGGCCTAAAAGTCTTCTTTTTTCATGTTCATGACCAGAAGTAGCAGGTGTTAAACTATTATTTAAGTTGTAAAAACCAGGAATATCAATTGACGAAATCTCTCCGAATAATTCATTATACTTACGTTCGTTAGCATTAAAACCAAATAATGTGTTTATGCTAATATCTTTTGTAACTGTATTGTCAAGAGCTAATGTAAGATCATGATTCATTTGTGTTCTAGTAATACGTTCTTCACGAAAGTTACCAGGGTTAGCTGCGCTAGAACCGGCATTAATTGCTCCATCGCTAAAGGCGATAATACCTGTGTGACTTTCTAGGACAGAAGTTTCGAAATCTCCACCAAGTCTATATGTTAATTTTAAATTGTCAAGGATATCATAATCAATCTGGAATTTTCCAAAAAATTTATTTTTCACTTGATTTGCTGCGTCATTATCTAAAATATAATAAGGATTAACACCGTATGGCGTAAAGTAATTATCTAGATTGTTAAATTTATTATTGTAATCCTTTAAATCAACAATTGATATATCGTTTGCTATTTCGTATAAAGATCTTAGCATTGAAGTACCTTGCCCTGTTGGTACAGAATTTGTTAATTCATTACTATAGTTTATAGAAGAACTTATTTGTAATTTTTTAAATTTATGAGATCCTCTACTTGACAATGTAAACCTCTCGTAAGAGTCAGAATCTGTAGGAACAACACCATCTACTTTATTGTGAGATATAGAGAAGTAGTAATTTGTAACATCAGAACCGCCTGAAAGTGAAAGTGAATTAGATATGTTTTCTCCGTAATCATAAAAATCTTTAATGTTATCTTCTAAGAATACATAAGGTTTTATATTTTGGCTATTGTCAACAATATTACCCCAAACGCGGTCAACACCGTCGTAAGCTGCGCCCCAGTTACCATTTTCATCTAATGCTCTATCTCCACTCCAACCTTGTCCGAATTGAGATTGTTTAGTTGGTAATGCGCTTATTCTACTAAGACTATATGAGCTATTGAAGTTTACTTGTAAAGCTCCTTCTGACCCGCTTTTGGTAGTAATCATTATAATACCATTTGATGCTCGAGAACCATATAGAGCAGTAGCAGAGGCTCCTTTAAGAATTGTCATTGTAGCAATGTCATTTGGGTTAATGGCATTAATACCAGAACCAAAATCAACTTGTGAATTTAAATCACTTCCAGAACGGTTTTGTTCATTTGTTAATGGTACACCATCAACAACATATAATGGTTGATTGTTTCCAAAAGATGAAGCACCACGAATAATAACATTTTGTGTGGAACCAGGAGCAGGAGCTGCTGTGATTTCAACACCAGCTGCTTTACCTTGAATAGCATCTATTGGGTTAATAGACTTGTTGCTATTAAGTTCTTCAGCTCCAATTGTTTGTATTGATGAACCAACGGTTTTTTTCTCTCTAGAAATACCTAAAGCAGTTATAACAACTTCTTGCAAAGATTCTGCATCTTCCGCCATTGTAACGTTTATAGTTTTATTTGATCCAATAGAAATCTCTTTTGTTGAATATCCAACAAAACTGTATACAAGAACTGCGCCTTGATTAGCTTTAATGGTATAAGCTCCATCGAAATCTGTTGAAGTACCTGTTGAAGTACCTTTTACTAAGACTGTAGCTCCAGGTAACGGTAAACCAGAATCATCTGATACTGTTCCTGAAATTGTCTTTTCTTGTGCAAACGTTAGTTGCACAACAAACGCTAATAGTAGCGTTAGTATTCCACTAAACTTTGTTTTCATTTTATAATTATTTGTATTAGTCAACGTCAAAAATCACAATAAAAAGTTAATAAAACAATAAATAATGGTTAAAATTTGCTTTTTTGTGTTACGATTTTATAGAAGTATTAGAGAAAGAGTTGAAATCTGTAGTTTGATTGAAGTTAATATTTAAGAGGTTTATTTGGTAATTCGTTAATAATTAATTGTTTGAATATTTTTTTCTACTATTAATGTCGAATATTTTTCTTTCAAATTCAAATTCAAATTCAAATTCAAATTCAAATTCAAAGAGGAAATGTTTCAGTGTTTTTCTGTTTGTTATTAAATAATTAGTAAATGGTTTTAGATGATAGTAAGCATTATTTGTAGTTATTTTTAATAACGAATAATAATGTTTAATTTTAATTAATAGTTTAAATCAATCTCCTTTTTAAGATGGATTAATTTTACTTAATTGAAAACTTGAAATGAAGTTAATGTGAACCTCCTAGATCCGCTTATCTTGAAGTGCAGTCTGTATTTTTGAGAGTTAGAGTAAATGCTTCTGGACTAGCTAAACGATCTCCGTATACATCATATACTACATAGCTGTAACATCTACCGTAGCATAAAGTTATAGGGATGCTAGTTGAAGCAGTTCAATCTAGAAAACCTGTACTCGGACCAGAAACAACTATGACCTTCAACGTCAAGAATCGGATAAGATATTTCACTTGCATAGCTATCAAAAGTAAAATTAAGAGTACCACTTACTTCTACGGTGCAAGTTTGTTTGGTTTGGATATTAAATTAAAACTGATGTGCTACCTGGTTTTACACCATTAGTAGGCATTAACTTAAGAGCTACGTCATTAAAGCAGTTTAAGGTAATAATCTGCTATGGCTATAGTAAATTTTCCTTTATTACTGTTTGTAGGTATAGTGAATGATGTAGGGGTGTTGTAAAAGATTAATTGTTAATGGTTTATTTTTGAAAAATACGATATAAAATAAAACGGTCGGTTAAACATTATGTTTAACCGACCGTTTTTTGTACTAAGTATAACTTTACTAAAAATTTAGTTTTGTCTAATTAGTTTTTCTAAGAATTCTCTAGTAGCACCTGTTCCTCTATCATACCCTGTAGTTAATTCTACAATATGACTTCCATCAGACATAAGTGTTTGCTTATTTGTGGTATCATCACATATAATCATTTCAAATACACTTTTAGCACAAGTCATAATTGGAGATCCGTTTAATAATGTTGGTTCTCCAGCAAGATCAACATCTAAAACAGTGATAACATTGGTGTCAGGATCTACTGTAAAGTAAAAATCATTGTCATCTGGCCAAAATCCAATTCCAACATGCTTGTATAAATCTGGAGAAACTGCTTGGATAGAAACGGTACCTCCGAAGTCACCTTGGCGACTTCCTGAGTTCCAATACTGTCCAATTTCAACATCGTAAGTTCCTGCTAAAGTAGTTTCAGGAAGCGCTTTTAATGTTAAAGCAATTGAATTAACATCTGATACAGCTTCTGATGATTCAACAATTTCTAGAACAATGTCCTTAAAATCAAAAGGTACAAGGTTACCCGTTAATACAATAATTGCTGCATTTGCAGTTTTTTGACCTGCAGGAATTGTAAATGTAGTTTCACCTAACTCAAACTCAACACCTTCTTGCGCTTGCGAATCAGGACTTGTTGCAATGGTTACAGTTACATCTCTATCTAAAGGAACATTTTTTCCTCCAAAAAAGGTAATTGGAATCATATAATCTATTGATGTTACAGCTGGATCTAAAATAATATTTAGTTCGTCTGTTGTATTTTCAAATTGAGCCAATATTGGACCTTGTCCAAAATCAGTTTTTGTGTCGTCTAATAACGCATCACAAGAACTTAGGGTGATAAGACTCCCTAAAGCTAGGACGAAAAATGTCCTGATAAATTTAATGTTTTTCATTTTTATATTTTTTTATTTCCAAAATGGAGCGTTAGTAAATACATCTCCTGCAGCTTGTGTAGGTACGTTGTTGACGTTTCTAGCATATTCTGAAGATGGATATAATAATCTTACTGGTCTAACACCATCAGACTCTGCAGGAATAGGTAAGTTAGCAGGGAAACCTGTTCTTGTTAAATCAATCCAAGACTCTATAGAAGACGTTCCGTTTAATGCTATCCATTTTTGAGTCATGATAGCTTGAATTTTGTCAGTTGAATTATCCCAACTAATATTTATAATATCTTGATTGTAGTAATTTTGAGCGCGTCCAATAACAGAGACAGCCTCTACAGCTTCTACAGCTTCAATTGGAGGTGTAGCCGTTGGGTCTGCCTCTACAGCCTCTACGGCTTCAATTGGTTCTACTCCTAATTGTACAAATGATGCTTCAATTGCAGCTTCATATAAAGCTTGAGCAGCAGCATCCCCACCTGATAAGTATCCTCTTACAGTAGCTTCTGCTTGTACAAATAAAGCTTCAGCTTCAGACATTACAATTTGATCTTGATCTGCACTTACTAAAAGGCCAGGTCCAACTTTTGATAAATCAGCAGATGTAAATCCTACACCAGGTAAGATAGTAGACTGTTCTGCTCCTTTATAACCACCATTAGCAGCTTCTTCATAAAGTCTTTCAAGTCTAGGGTCATTTGCGTTTGTTAAAAAAGCAAGAGTATAATCTGAAGCAACCGTAAAATCTTTTCTGTTTTGTTCAGCACCATTTGGTTGTACAAAATAATCGTAGAAAGGACTTTGTTGATCTTCATTTGCTGTGTAGCCAGGGTTAACACCCGCAGTAGCATGTATGTAGCCACCACCATTAGCATTTATATCAGCTATTTGAGTAGCAATATAAGCATCTTGACCTGTGTTGCTCATTCTTACAAGCATTCTTAATCTAATGCTGTTAGCAAATTCAACCCAGTAATCCATGTGGCCTTCAAATATAATATCTTGTGTTCCAGGGTCTTCTGCTGTGTCAGTGCTGTTAATTAAAGCTACAGCTGCTCCTAAATCTTCAATTACACTTTTGTAAATAGTTTCAGCATCATCATAAGCAGGAGTTGCATTGTCTCCTCTAAAGTTAGCTTCTGTGTAAGGAACGTCTCCATATAAATCAACTAATAATTGATATTGAAAACCTTTTACAATTTTAGAAATTGCTTTATAGTTAGAATAATCAACTGCACCAGAAGGATCTTCGTAATTTTCAATATATGTAAGGTTTTTGAAAATTGTTGCATAAGACGTTTCAAAGATATTTGAAAAATCATCAGCACTGAAGTTGTATCTGCTATATATAGAGTTTGCAGACCAGTTAGATGGTGTTGCCCAGTTAACTACTAATGAGTTACCTAAGTAAGTCATAGTACGACCGTTTAATTCGCCAAAGTCTTCAAGAGCAACAGGTAAAGTTAAACTCGGTGTCGATATTGCCGGGTCATTAGGGTTTTCGTTGACATCTAAAAAGTCATCGCAACTTACACTAACTATCGCTAGTGCAAAAAGGGATAAAATTGCTTTTTTCATTTTTATATTTTTCATTTTTATTTTTTTAGAATGTTAAGTTTACACTCATACCAAACTGTCTTGTAGGAGCTGTTTGATTTTGGTCACCTACACCAACTGCATTTCCAGTAGTAAAGTTGAATTCAGGATCTGTAGTAACATTTGATGCTGGTCTCCAAGTCACTAAGTTTCTTCCAAAAACACCAATAGATAAATCATCCACACCAATAGTTTTTAAAACATCACCATCGAAAGTGTAAGACAATAAAATCTCTCTAAGTTTTAAAGTAGTCGCATCAGAAACGTAGTTTTCTTTAATTTCTCCGTACTCATCCCAGAAAGCGTTACCACCTCCACTTGTTAATCTATTGTCGTTAGCTACATAACCTCCATTACCATCAGAGTAAGAAGAGTTAGGGAAAACGAAAGCTTGTCTTCCTGCAGTTGCACTGTGTTGAGATAAACCTGTAAATTCAATAGCATCTACAATAGCGTTATAAAATACGTGTCCAGTTCTGTAATCTGCAACCGCATATAAATTCCAGTTTTTGTAGCTAATGTTGGTGTTCATTCCTAAGATATAATCAGGAGTTGTTTTACCTTGAATTTGGTTAGTTGGATCTTGAATTGGATCTCCATCGTCACCAACAATAACTCTTCCTTCATCATCTCTTAAATAAGCTGTTGTTCTTAATTGTGGGTAAGGCTCTCCTACTTTAGCAATAACTTGAGCAGAATCAAAACCACCAAGACTTAACTCATCAACACCATCAGCTAAAGAAATAACTTCAGATTTAATTGCTGTCCAAGTTAAACCAACATCCCATTTAAAGTTATCAGACTTTAAAATAACTCCGTTTAAATCTACTTCTATACCTAAGTTTTCAATTTCTCCTACGTTTACTGTTGCTCTAGATGCACCAGATGCATAAGATACATCAGCATTTACGATTTGATCTGTTGAGTTTGTTTTATACCCTGTAAAGTTAGCTGTAAGTCTGTTTTTGAAAAAACCAGTTTCTAAACCTACCTCTAAAGAAGTTGTAAACTCTGGGTTTAAAGAAGGACTTGGTACTGTACTACTTTGAGATAAACCAACTGTAGTTCCGTAAGGGAAACCTGTTGGAGCAAAGAATGTACCTTGAGTTGCATATAGTCCTGGATCATTACCAGTTTTTGTTAAGTTAACTGCAGCTTTTAAATAGCTTAACCCTTTATCAGATGTAATATCAAATGCATCGGTAGCAGCAAAAGATAAACCAACACCATAGTAAAAGAATGAGTTACCGTCTTTTGGTAAAGTTGAAGACCAGTCATTTCTACCAGTACCAGTTAAGAATAAATAGTCTTTATAGCCTAAAGTTAAATCACCATAAACACTCATTCTTCTGTAGTTACGAGTTCTTTGGTTTCCAGAACCAAAATCAGGGAAATCACCACTTTGAATGTTACCTGTTATTGTAGAGATGTTGTAAAAATCAGGAATAATTAAATCGTTACCTGCAACCGCAATCGCCTGGCTATCTTCAATTCTTGTATTTTGACCTGTTGTAAACTTAACATTAAAGTTTTCTGAAAGATCTTTATCAAATCTTAATAAGAAATCTGTGTTCAATCTAGAGGTATTTAGCATAGCATCTGCAGTACGCGCGCCATACTCATCCATTCTTGCATACGTATTTTCTAATTCGAAAGCGTATGTAAATGCTCCGTATTCTCTTTTTGTAGTTGTATTAGATCCTGTATAACCAACATTTAAAGATGCAGTTAACCAATCTGTAATTTCGTAATCTGCAAAAGCAAGAACGTTAAATTCATTGATATCGCTTTTTAGTCTTTGTGTATCTACTATAAAGTAAGGGTTTTCGTAGAATGCAAAGTAAGATGTTTCGTTTCTTGTGAATTTACCAGTTTGCCAGTTTTTTAATTCTTGAATTGGTATGTGTAATGGTGTGTTTATGATATTCCAGTATAATGGTCTATCTTGACGTCCACCTGCACCAACAACATTTGAATGAGATCTAAAGAATGATAAGTTACCACCAACACTTAATTTGTTGTATTTTTTACTTCCTTTTAATCTAAAGTTTGTTCTGTTGTAAGCGTCGTTAGGTACAATACCTGTTGTATTTGTTTGGTCAATAGACATTAAAAAAGTGCTAGTTTCATCACCTCCACTTACTGTTACACCATGTCTAGTAGTGCTACCTTGTTTAAAGAAATCTTTATGATTGTCTTCGATAGCGGTGTAAGGTACTTGCCAAACTTCACCATTATCTAAGGTTTCACTAGCATCTACTAAACGACCATCAAAACGAGGTCCCCAAGCAACATTTTCTAAAGGAAATAAAGTTCCATCAGGAAAACCACCAACACCAAATTCATTTTGGAATTCAGGTAAGTAAGCAGCATTCTCTACTTGAAAAGATCCATTATAAGTCACTTTTAGTTTTCCTTTACCACCTTTTGTTGTCACTAAAACAACACCATTGGTTGCTTCAGATCCATAAAGTGCTGCCGAATTCGCTCCTTTTAAAACACTAATGCTTTCAATATCGTTTGGATTAATACGGTCTAAAACACCTCTGTCTGATGGAAAACCATCAATAACAACAAGTGCTTCATTGTTTCCTAATAAAGATCTGTTACCCCTTAATACAACTCTAGTACTTGGGTTAACACCATTATTAGTTGTGTTAATTTGTAAACCTGCAACTTTCCCAACCATAGCGGTAGCAACGTTGACAGCTTTTGTTTTTGTAATGTCTTCGTTTTTTAAAGTTGATACAGAATAGGAAAGCTCTTTTGCATTTCTTTTAATTCCTAATGCTGTAATAACAACTTCATCTAAAGCAGCGGCATCTTCTGCCATTGTTGCGTTAACTGTTTTGGACGATCCAACAGCAATTTCTTTCTTAGCATACCCAACAAAGCTAAAAACTAAGGTAGCACCTTGTTTTGCTTTAATTGCATATTTTCCATCGAAATCTGTTGAAGTACCTGTTGAAGTACCTTTAACTAAGACTGTAGCTCCTGGTAACGGTAAACCAGAATCATCTGATACTGTTCCAGAAATTGTCTTTTCTTGTGCAAACGTTAGTTGCACAACAAACGCTAATAGTAGCGTTAGTATTCCACTAAACTTTGTTTTCATTTTTATAATTATTTGAATTAGTCAATGCCAAAAATCACAATAAAAAGTTAATAAAACAATAAATAATGGTTAAAATTTGCTTTTTGAGTGCGAATTTTAATGATAATTACGGTTTTAGTTGAAAGATTGTAGTCAAACTTATGTTAATCTTAGAATTTGATAGTTTAAATTTTCAATTCTGCAATTTGCCGTTTGCATAATTTATTTTAAATAAGAGAGATTTCTTTTATAAGTTAGGATTGACGGGGTGTTTGTGTAAGTTTTTTAATACCCATTAATTATCTTTCCGGCTATTTTATTAATCTTTTTATTATTAGAATTAAAAATTTTGGGATATTATTTTTCTATTTGAAGTATATATTATCGATCTTTTTTACTTAAACTTTTAGCTTAGGAGTTAGAATGTATTCTTTTTTCAATAAATTATTGTAGGATATATCTTTGTTTTAACTGTTTTCGAATATAATTTAAGCTATCACAAAAAAAAGAGACTACCTGAAAAGATAGTCCCTTTTATATAACTTATTAAGTTTTATGTTTGTTATTTTACTTCAGCTTCGCCAAATTCAATATCGATTTCTGTTAAGGTTGTTCCTCCATTAGTGGTAAGAACATCACCAATTTTAATCATACCATACTCAGTAACGTTTGTGTCAGGTTCTCCTTCTTTTGTAACAACTCGAGTTATTCTATAGATATAAAGATCACCATTTGCTGTGGCGCTAACTTCTGTAGCTTTTGTTCCCGCGTCGTATAATCTTTTTGCTATTAGTAAATCTTTTTCAGAATAAAGTTTTTCTACAGTATTATAGTAATCGCTTTCTCCAGATAAATCTCCAACTTTCACAAAATCAATATCTGTAGTTCCTTCTTTTTCAAAGCCTGTTGGGCTTTTGAATTTAATTTCACCATCATCAGTATTAGAGTCTGTATAAAAAGTAGCAGTATCTAAATTCAATTTGTTTTTAGTAAGGTCTGAGCTTAAAGTTAATTTATTACTGGTTTCAAACGTTTGACTGATTATTGGCATGTAAGTTTCTAATGAATCTGTTAAAGTTCCGCTAGTAGCTATAAATCTATAGTAAAGGGTATCTTTTACAGCTAGGTTGTAACCGTAAGATGCGTCTGTGAAATTAGTGAAAATAATTTCGTCACCATCAACATTTAAAGCTGATCCAAGAGGCATAGTAGGAGCATAGGTTCCTTCTTTACCTTTTTTCCATTCTAAAGATATGTTATCTATTATTGCAGATTTTGTAGCAGCTTCAAATATTAAAGTATCTTCTACTGTAGTATTATAGATAATGGCTTCTAAACCTTTTTCTAGAGAAAGTGCTTTATTGATTTTTACAGTAAAATCTTTTGAATAAGGCTTTCCGTTAGAAAGTGTAGAAATTGTATTGGCTTCAACACTGCTAATTTTTTCTTTCGATTCATCTTGACTTGTTTCAGGATCATCTACTTTAAAGCGGTTTAGTGTCCCAAATAATGAAGAGTTAAAGGTAGCTGTGTCTCCAGAAAGAGAAGCATTAACTGTAGTTGTTCCTATTACTACTTCCATATCGGTTACAGTTACATCGTCTGCAGTAATAATCGAAAATTCCATAGTATGGTTTTCGTCTAGATTACTTATGCTAGACGTGTTTAAAATTATATTAGCGCCTAAATCTGTGTAACTGATTTCCCCTTCGTCTTCGTTACAAGAAAAAAGAACACATATGGGTAAAATAAAAAATATTTTAAGTTTTTTCATAATTTATATTTTTATGACTGTTTTTAATTAAAGTTTATCAAAAAATAGTTTTGTTTCTAATTCATCTCCACCAATACTTGTACTAGCATCGTTTAAATTAGATCCGTTTAAAGAAAGTTCAACCGTTGGATACGTAAACCTGTAAGGAGGTTGGTTGTTAGTCGTTTTCGCGTCTTCTGGTGCTGTTAATAATGGAAAATCTAATCGTCTCCATTCAGTCCAAGATTCGAAACCTCTATTGTAGAGTGCTAACCATTTTTGAGTTCCTATTTTTTCTTTGTAATTACCAGCTGCACTGCTATATGCGACACTTCCTTGTCCTAAGTAAGTATCAACTTCCGCATCAGTTCCTCCCCAATATTTGATAGAAGCAGCAATTGCATTGTTGTAATGTGTTTCTGTAGTTCCTGTAATAAAACCTCTTTCAATAGCTTCTGCTAATAAAAATTCAACTTCATAATAAGTCATTAATGGTGCTTCTAATGTTGGATCTTGACCTATTTTATCAGATACATGTGAGTACTGACTGAATGAGTTTAGTTCTCCTGAAATACCTCCTTTGTAAACACCGTTATATAATGTAAAATAATCATCTCTTCGGGGATCGTTTAAAGTTGTCATCATGTCTACAATAGTGTTTGTAGGAACATAATCATCACGTCCAGATAATACTAATGCTGCATAAACTGGGTTTGTGTATGGTGCTGCACTTTCAAAAGCAATTTTCATATCATCGTCTGCGGAAGTGAAAACACCAGCAGTTATTGCTTCATTTACTATAGTTTCTGCTTTTGCAGGATCGGAATCGGCTATTAACATACCCATTTGAAGTTTCAAAGAGTTTGCGAATTTTAACCATTCTGATATATCTCCATTATAAACAATATCTTCAGATGTTGAAAAACCAACTTCATCGGTTATAAATTTTGAAATTACATTTTCATCAAGTCTAACAAGTAAATCATTAAAGATTGTTTCTTGTTTATCAAAAACTGGATTTAAAATATCTATATCTAATGCTTCTGTGTATGGAATATCTCCAAATGAAGTTACTAGAACGTAGTAAGTGTAAATCTCATAAAGTTCTATAGTCGCTGTTTTATTTGTTTGCACATCTGGAAGACCTGAAACTAAGCTTTTAGATTCTTTAAAGTTTTTTAGAACATCTCGGTATAATGTTTCCCAATGATACTCATCAATATTCCTTGTTTTTAAATCATAGTTTGCTTCATCTGTATAGGTTGTTTCTGTCCAGTTTTGAACAATGAGACGGAAAATATTCTCATTAACACTCGTTTCCGTCATTTGATTAAATAACTTGTACTGGGCGCTTGTAAAAAGAGATGCATCAGTCGTTACTGCAAAATCTTTTTTGTTTACGTTAAGCTCTTCTAAATCTTTAGTACAAGAAAGTGAGACTAAAGCTATAAGTGCTATTATTATATTTTTTTTCATTTTTCTTATGTATTAAAATTGAAGTTTAACATTAAGTGCATAATTCTTCGTAGTAGGCAGTGATCCAGATGAAAGACCTTGAATATTACCTGCACCAAAACCTGTTTCAGGATCTGCGTCAGGTATATTTTTGTGGATAATCCATAAGTTCGAACCTACAACTGTTACAGATAGGTTATCTAATGATAATTTAGAAGCAACATCTTTAGGGAAATTATAAGATAAACTAGCCTCTCGTAATTTAACGAAAGAAGCATCGTAAACAAATTCACTTAAAGGAAGTGTTTGGTAACCCGTGCTACCGAAACCACTAGCGTCTAATCTTGTGGTATTAGGTGTACCATCGGCTAAAACGCCATCATAAATAAATCCACCACCATTGGCAAGTGTGTTTCTTACAGGGTTTCCTAAATCGTTAATAAAATCTGAGCTAGCTAAAACTCCCGTAGCTTGCCCATAACGTTGATCTAAAGAGAACATATCTCCACCATGTCTAATATCTATAAAGAAACTAAAAGTTAAGTTTTTATAAGAAAACGTATTTCTTACACCAGCTAACCAATCTGGATTACCGTTACCGATAATCTGATCTGAGCTACTAGCAACAGGAACACCATTTGCACCTATTATTTTTTCACCGTTTTCGTTATATGTATAATCACTTCCTTTTAAAGCTCCGTAAGATTCTCCTATTCTAGCAACTACTTGTGCGTTAAAAGAACCTAATAATAATTCATCTAATCCATCCGCTAAAGACACTACGGTGTTTTCGTTTTTAGACCAGTTTACATTCAACTTCCATTTAAAATCTTTAGTAATGTCGAATTCAGAGAAAGCAGATAATTCGATACCTTTATTTTCTAATTCTCCTGCGTTTATAATTTTACTAACATATCCTGTGCTCTCACTTACTGAAACAGGTACAATTTGATCTGTAGTGTTTGTTTTATATAAAGCGATATCAAAACCAAGGTTTGCGTTTTTTAAAAACTTCATTTCTAAACCTACTTCGTAAGATTTTGAAATCTCAGGTTTTAAATCTGGATTTTTCTTTGAATTACTAACAGCAGCAGCAGCATTTCCTTGAAAAGATGTTAAACTGGTGTATGTGTCGTTTATTTGATCAAAACTAGTAGCGTTTCCAATTTGCGCCCAGTTAGCTCTTAATTTACCAAATTTGATAAAAGGAATGTTTAAGTTTTGAGAAAAGATATAAGATCCTGAAACTGCAGGGTAGTAGTATGAGTTGTTTTCAGTAGGCAGTGTAGACGTTTTATCTCGACGTATAGTACCTTCCAAAAACAGGTAGTTTTTATACCCAAAAGTTGTTCCAGCAAAAAAACTTTGAACTTCTATAGTTTCGTCTCTTTCTTTAGGGTTAGGTAATGCATCCGTTGAATTTTGAAGCGAATATACACCAGGTACTTTAAGGCCTCCATTAGTTGCGGCTGTTACCATGTTTAAAGTACTGTTCCTGATATTTCCACCTAAAAATGCGCTAAAACTTAAATCATCAGAGAAGTCTTTAGAGTAGTTCATTAATGCATCTAAGTTTGTTTCTCTTGAGTTTATATTTCTTCTTAAGTATCCTGAGGTTTGATCATTTCTATTATAACTACCATCGCTTCCTTCATTAATACCAAAGGCAGTAGCTACAGATCCAACAGCTCTTCGTTCTTCTTGTATTTCGCTATATTGATCTACAGAGGCTTTACCTGTTATGCTAAGGTTTTCTATAATGTCGTATTTTAATTCAGCATAACCTGTAAATCTATTTCTACCATCATTTTGGTAGTTTTCATAACGTGTCCAATATGGGTTATCCCAATATATAGGTGTTAGATTTGTAGGAGACTTAGGATTCCATGTAATATTTTCACGTGTTAAAAAGTATGCATCTTTTTGTTTTTTGAAATCTACATTGTTTTGTCCCCATTGGCGCATAAAACCAACTATATTATCATTATATCCTGTAGAGTTTCTACCTACAGTTGCTGTGTTTATATAAGTGGCGTAACCAGTAGCTTCTAATTTTTCTGTTAATTTAGCAGTTGCAGCTAAAGAAAAAGTATTTTTGTTTTGTGAGCTATTTGGTAGTATGCCGCTAGCATCATAGTTAGAGTATGATAGTCTAAAAGACCCAGCATCGAATCTTTTAGCTACAGAAACTGAGTTTGTAAAAGAAGTAGGAGTTTGAAAAAATGTAATAGGACCATTTTTAGTGGCTTCCCAAGGTCTTGCTACTCCATAGGTATCTGTTAATTGTGGGTATAATGCATCCCATTGAGTTAAATATAAGCTAGAATCAAATTTAGGTCCAAAAGAAGCATCGTCGTTTACGTTAGCAAAGTTATCAATAGTTCCATCTCCATTAAAATCTTCTGATTTGAAATTATAATCGTTTCCGCCATAACCAGCTCCGTATCCTGTTTGGAATTCGGGAAAAGTACTTTTGTCTATACTTCCAGTACTAACATTAGAAGATATTGTTACCGAGTAATCTTTAGAATTAGATCCTTTACCTTTTTTAGTATTAATTACTATAACACCGTTTGATGCTCTAGAACCATATAACGCTGTCGCAGCAGATCCTTTTAGAACATTCATAGACTCAATATCATCAGGGTTTAAATCTGATACAGGATTACCGTAATCGTAACCAGTAGATCCTTGAGATTGTGTTCCTGTGTTTGTGTTTCTGTTAGAAATTGGCACGCCATCAATAACAAATAATGCTTGATTTGAACCTGTTAGCGAAGTTTGGCCTCTAATTACAACATTGGTAGAACCACCAAGGTTGTTCGTTCTTTGTATAGAAAGACCTGAAACTTTACCAGAAAGTTGATTAAGGACATTTGCTTCCTTTACAGTAGCGATTTCTTCATTTCCAATTTCTTGTGTTGCGTATCCTAAAGATTTTTTACTTCTTTTAATACCCAAAGCAGTTACAACAACTTCATCTAGAGTTGCTGCATCTTCGTCCATTGTTACATTAATAATTTTGGAAGCTCCAATAGTTATTTCTGTTTTGGTGTATCCAACAAAACTAATAACAAGAGTAGCTCCTTGATTAGCTGTTATTGAATATTTACCATCGAAATCTGTTGAAGTTCCTGAGGAGGTTCCTTTTACTAAGACAGTAGCTCCAGGTAAGGGTAAGCCAGCATTATCCGAGATTACTCCTGAAATTGTCTTTTCTTGTGCAAACGTTAGTTGCACAACAAACGCTAGTAATAGCGTTAGCATTCCACTAAGCTTTGTTTTCATTTTATAGTTATTTGAATTAGTTAATGTCAAAAGTGGCCATAATATGCAGATAAAACAATAAATAAGAGTTAAAAATTAAGAATTATATTACAGTTTTATAGATATGTCAAAAAAATACTAAAAAACTGTAGTCAAACTTATGTGAATCTTAGAATTGGATAGTTTAAATTTTTGATTCTGCAATTTGCCGTTTGCATAGTTAAATTTAAAAATGCCAGCTTTAGTTAAAATACCAAATCCAAAGCCGTATCCAAACAGTTTTTCTTTGGTTTTTAAAATTTTGTTCTCAAAATATGCAGCATCTGTTATTGAGTGAATGTAGATTGAGTTGCTTACTTGGTAACGGTACTCTGTGTTAAGTAATCCGTATAAGGAAGCATAAAGACTATTTTCTTCAAAACCTCTAATGGAATTAATACCTCCAAATCGAGAAAGTTCGTTTTCGAGATAATCATCAGATGATAGTAGCGACCCGTTTATTCGTGTATAAAAACTGTTTTTATGGTTTAAATTAAAAATTTTAGACGCATCAATAAAAAATTGTGTTTGGTTTTGTGATAAACTACTTTGCTTTCGAGTTCCAAAGTCGGTTTCAAAATATAATTTACTGTTCACGGGAAAGAGTAAATTTTCCGATTGTGGCTTTATGTATTCATAAGCCAAGGTGTAATAGGATGTATTATAATCAACAATGTTGGGTGTGGTATTTAAGGATAGTAAATTGTTGGACTCTAAATTTGTTAGACCTACGTAAATTTTATGTTTAGAATTTATTTGATAATGAAGTTTTACAGATTGATTTACGGTAGTGAAGGAAGAATCTCGTTTAAAAATGCGTAATTGAAAATCGACTCCAATCGGTGTTTTAAATAAATAAGGTAGAGACGCGTTGATGTCAAATGTTTTTTGATCGTTCTCGTCGCTCTTATAAAGGAACTGAAAAGATTCTCCAAAATTTAAATTATTTGTTAGACTTAGATTTAAATAGCCATCAAATTCAATGTTATTGGTGTCTTCATTCGTTCCAAAACCTAAAAAACCGTCGAAATTATTACTCTGAGATTTTTTGAGGTATAAATATAATGATGTTGAATCTTTTGAAAACAGAACCTCAGGCGATTTTATTTGGTTAGCAAAACGTAAATCATTAAGCTGTTTTGTTTTATTTTTTATTGAGTTTAAATCGAAAACCTGATTTTTCTTTATTTTTAAATAGTGTTTTAAATAGGAGCGAGGAAATTTTTCGTAACCTTTAATAATGATATTACTAATGGTTCTTTTTTCTTCGGAAGAATTAATAACCAAATCTGCCTTTAATATGGTTTTGCTTTCAGTTGAAATATTTGATAGATTTAATTTTGAAAAAGGAAACCCATCTTTAGTTATTTTTGAATTAATAAAATTTAAAGCATTTTCTACTTGCTGAAAAGGTAATTCAAAATAATCATCAAAAACTTTATTCGAAATTTGATTTAAAATAGATGTTTCAATTAAGCGGTTATCATAATAGATGTTTATCGAACTGAATTTTGTTTTTAAATTGATAGAGGTAGCAAAGACAGAATCGTTAATTTTTGAAATTTCAGAAACTTCATTTTCAATATATCCTTTTTTAAAGAGTGTATTTTGAATAAATTCAACTTCCGATTTAATCGAAAAAAAATCTTTGTGCGTTTTTATATAGTTTAAAGAATCTATTACTTGGGTTTCATTCTTATTTTTTCCATCAATATTTAAATATAAAGTTTGGCAAAGCACTTCCGTAGAAAAGAATAAAAATATAATAAGAAAAGAAATAAAAGTTTTTTGCAAAATGATTTAAAGAATTGATGTTTTTTGTTGAATAGCTAAATAATTTATTAGGTTTATTTTAATGAAATGTTTCTTGTTTTATGTACTAAAACTGTTTCTATTATGGTCGTATTCTTTTTTAATTTTATAAACTAATCTCCATGTAAATCTAACGGAAAAAGTACAAATTTAATATCTAGATGGCTTCTTTTTTCTAAAACTCTTAAAAATTAACGAATTACGATTTGAATAATTAATTTTAATTACTACATTTGCACCCCTCTAAGAAGAGGATTAACAAATATTATATAGAAATATATGCCAACAATTTCACAATTAGTACGAAAAGGAAGAGCCAAAATAACCAAGAAGAGTAAATCGGCTGCTTTAAATTCGTGTCCACAAAGACGTGGTGTGTGTACTCGTGTTTACACAACGACACCTAAAAAACCTAACTCAGCAATGCGTAAGGTAGCAAGGGTTCGTTTAACAAACGGTAACGAGGTTAATGCATACATCGGTGGTGAAGGACACAATTTACAAGAGCACTCGATAGTATTGGTTAGAGGTGGAAGGGTAAAAGATTTGCCAGGAGTTAGATATCACATCGTTCGTGGTGCCTTAGACACAGCAGGTGTTGCAGGTAGAACACAACGTAGATCTAAGTACGGAGCAAAACGCCCTAAGAAGTAATTAAAACTTTAAGAAGAAGAAATGAGAAAAAGAGCAGCGAAAAAAAGACCGCTTTTACCAGACCCTAAATTTAACGACCAGTTAGTAACTCGTTTCGTTAACATGATGATGTGGGATGGAAAAAAGTCGGTAGCTTTTAAAGTATTCTATGATGCAATTGCAATAGTAGAAGAAAAGAAAACAGACGAAGAAAAAACAGCTTTAGAGATCTGGAAAGATGCCTTATCTAACGTTATGCCTCACGTAGAAGTACGTAGTCGTAGAGTTGGTGGAGCAACATTCCAAATTCCAATGCAAATTCGTCCAGACCGTAAAGTATCTACGGCAATGAAATGGTTAATTAGCTATTCACGTAAAAGAAACGAAAAATCTATGGCTTTACGTTTGGCTTCAGAAGTTTTAGCAGCAGCTAAAGAAGAAGGGTCAGCAGTTAAGAAAAGAGTAGATACTCACAAAATGGCAGAGGCAAATAAAGCATTCTCTCACTTTAGATTCTAAAACATGGCAAGAGATTTAAGATTAACAAGAAATATTGGTATTGCTGCACATATTGATGCAGGAAAAACCACTACTACAGAACGTATTCTTTATTATACAGGAGTTTCTCATAAAATTGGTGAAGTACATGATGGTGCTGCAACAATGGACTGGATGGAGCAAGAGCAAGAACGTGGTATTACTATTACGTCTGCTGCTACAACTTGTGAGTGGAAATTCCCTATGGAAAATGGTGAGCCAACAGCGGAAGCTCAGGACTACCATTTTAATATTATTGACACACCAGGTCACGTAGATTTTACTGTAGAGGTAAATAGATCTTTACGTGTACTTGATGGTTTAGTATTCTTATTTAGTGCAGTGGATGGTGTTGAACCACAATCTGAAACTAACTGGAGACTTGCTGATAACTATAAAGTGCCAAGAATAGGATTCGTTAATAAAATGGACCGTCAAGGATCTGATTTTATGATGGTTTGTGGCCAAGTAAAAGAAATGTTAGGTTCTAATGCAGTGCCTATTGTTTTGAATATTGGTGACGAAGAAAACTTTAAAGGTATTGTCGATTTAGTTAAGAACAGAGCTATTGTTTGGCATGAAGAAGGAATGGGTTCAACATTTGATGTTGTTGATATTCCTGAAGAGCTTAAAGAAGAAGCAAAAATTCTACGTGCTAAGCTAATTGAAGAAGTAGCTAGTTATGATGAAGACTTACTAGAGAAATTCATGGAAGATGAAGATTCTATTACAGAAGATGAAGTGCATGCTGCACTTAGAGCTGCTGTAATGGATATGGCTATCATTCCAATGATTTGTGGTTCTGCTTTCAAAAATAAAGGTGTACAATTCTTATTAGATGCTGTATGTCGTTATTTACCTTCTCCTATGGATAAAGAAGGTATTGTAGGGATGAATCCTGATACAGAAAAAGAAGAATTGCGTAAGCCAAGTGTAGACGAACCTTTCGCTGCATTAGCATTTAAAATTGCTACCGATCCTTTCGTAGGTCGTTTAGCTTTCTTTAGAGCGTATTCTGGTCGTTTAGATGCGGGTTCTTACGTTTTAAATAACCGTTCTGGTAAAAAAGAGCGTATTTCTCGTATCTACCAAATGCATGCTAACAAGCAAAATGCAATTGATTTTATAGAAGCTGGAGATATTGGAGCTGCTGTTGGATTTAAATCTATCAAAACAGGAGATACACTTTCGGCTGAAAAATTCCCAATCGTTTTAGAATCTATGGACTTCCCTGATCCCGTAATTGGTATCGCAGTGGAACCTAAAACTAAAGCTGATGTTGATAAATTAGGAATGGGCTTAGCTAAATTAGCTGAAGAAGATCCTACATTTACTGTACGTTCAGACGAAGCTTCAGGACAAACTATTATTTCTGGAATGGGTGAATTACACTTAGATGTAATTGTAGATCGTTTAAGACGTGAGTTTAAAGTAGAAGTTAATCAAGGTCAACCACAAGTTGAATATAAAGAGGCTATTACAGCTGTAGCGGATCATAGAGAAGTTTATAAGAAACAATCTGGTGGTCGTGGTAAATTTGCTGATATTGTATTTACGGTTGGACCAGCAGATGAAGGCGTTGTAGGACTTCAATTTGAATCTGTAATTAAAGGTGGTAACGTTCCTAAGGAATTTATACCTTCAATTGAAAAAGGATTTAAAATGGCGATGGTTAACGGACCTTTAGCAGGTTACGAAATAGATGCTATGAAAGTAACATTGAGAGATGGATCTTACCACGATGTGGATTCGGATCAACTTTCTTTCGAATTAGCAGCTAAATTAGGATTTAAAAACTGTGCTAAAGCTGCAAAAGCTGTAATCATGGAACCTATTATGAAACTTGAGGTAATTACTCCTGAAGAAAATATGGGTGACATTGTTGGAGATTTAAACAGAAGACGTGGACAAATGAGTGATATGGGTGATAGAGCTGGAGCAAAAACTGTAAAAGCTACTGTGCCATTATCAGAAATGTTTGGTTATGTTACTACATTAAGAACATTATCTTCTGGTAGAGCAACATCAACTATGGAATTTTCACACTATGCTGAAACACCTTCTAATATATCTGAAGAAGTTATTAAGGCTGCTAAAGGAGAACAATCTTAAAAAGTTAAGAAAATGAGTCAAAAAATCAGAATAAAATTAAAGTCTTACGATCATAACTTAGTAGACAAGTCTGCTGATAAGATTGTAAAAACCGTAAAAAGTACAGGTGCTGTTGTAACTGGTCCAATTCCATTACCAACACACAAGAAAATTTTCACTGTATTACGTTCACCTCACGTTAACAAGAAGTCGAGAGAACAATTTCAATTAAGCTCTTACAAGAGATTATTAGATATTTACTCTTCATCTTCTAAAACTATCGACGCTTTAATGAAATTAGAGTTGCCAAGTGGTGTTGAAGTAGAGATTAAAGTATAGTTTAATTACAAGTTTATACTTGTATAGATAAAAATTAGAGGCATCAGGATAATTATTTTATTCTGATGCTTTTTTTTTTTGAAATCGAAATTTTACATTGATTTCATCAGGTTTTACTATGTTTTTGGAGGGTGATAGAAATATTGGATTTTGAGACAAAATAGATTAATAATATGGTTATGATGTTTTTATACAGAATTAATTGAAAATCATTTTTTTAAACCGAAATAAAACTCTACATTTGCATGCTCAAAATAGGGAGTTTTGCTCCATATTTACATGTCCCACCAATGCGGTTGCGGGAAAAACGGTAAAAATACACTTCAAGGCTGAAACGTATTTTCAGCCTTAAATGTTTTTAATAAATAGTAAATCATTAATAAATAATTAAATATGTCTGGGTTAATTGGAAAGAAAATCGGTATGACCAGCATCTTCGATGAAAACGGGAAAAACATTCCTTGTACAGTAATCGAAGCTGGACCATGTATCGTTACCCAAGTCAGAACTGAAGAGGTTGACGGCTATGCAGCTATTCAACTTGGTTTCGATGACGCGACAGAAAAAAGCGCTACTAAAGCAGACTTAGGTCATGCTAAAAAAGCGGGTACTTCTGTGAAACGCAAAATCGTTGAATTCAAAAGTTTTGATTCGGAGTACAAATTAGGTGATGCAATCACTGTTGATCATTTCGCCGAAGGCGAATTTGTTGACGTTGCTGGTACATCAAAAGGTAAAGGATTTCAAGGTGTTGTAAAACGTCATGGTTTCGGTGGTGTAGGTCAAGCTACTCACGGTCAACATAACCGTTTAAGAGCGCCGGGGTCTATTGGAGCTGCATCTTACCCTGCTCGTGTTTTTAAAGGCATGAAAATGGCAGGTAGAATGGGTGGAGACACAGTTAAAGTTCAAAATTTAAAAGTTTTAAAAGTAGTTGCTGAAAAGAACCTACTTGTGGTTAAAGGATGTGTTCCTGGCCATAAAAACTCTTATGTAATTATTAGAAAATAATGAAAGTAGCAGTTTTAGATATAAACGGAAAAGACACAGGTAGAAAGGCAGACCTTTCTAGCGATGTGTTTGCTATTGAGCCTAATAATCACGCGGTATACTTGGATGTTAAACAATACTTAGCAAACCAACGTCAAGGAACTCACAAGGCTAAAGAAAGAGCTGAGATTTCTGGATCTACCCGTAAGATTAAAAAGCAAAAAGGTACTGGTACAGCTCGTGCAGGTTCTATTAAGTCTGGTGTGTTTAGAGGTGGTGGTCGTATGTTCGGTCCAAGACCAAGAAATTACAGCTTCAAACTTAATAAAAACCTTAAGAGACTAGCTCGTAAATCAGCATTTAGTATTAAGGCAGGAGAGAAGTCTATTGTAGTTTTAGAAGACTTTAGTTTTGAGTCTCCAAAAACTAAAAACTTTACAGCTGTTTTAAAAGCTCTAGATTTAGAGAACAAAAAGTCACTGTTTGTGTTGGGTGAGGCTAATAAAAACGTATATTTGTCGTCACGTAATTTAAAAGGCTCTGAGGTGATAACTTCTTCAGAAATAAGTACTTATAAAATACTGAACGCAAATCAAGTGATTCTTTTAGAAGGCGCTTTAGCAGGAATTGAAACAAATTTAAGTAAATAGAAACAATGAGTATCTTAATTAAACCTATAATCACAGAAAAAGCGACAGCTAATAGCGAGTTGAGAAACTGCTATACGTTCTCGGTGAAGACTAAGGCGAACAAGGTAGAAATCAAAAAAGCGGTGGAAGCTGCTTATGGTGTTTCTGTTGAAAAAGTTCGTACTATAAATGTCCGTCCAGATCGTAGTACCAAGTTTACTAAAACTGGTATTCAACATGGTAAAACAAATGCAGTTAAAAAAGCAATTGTACAACTGGCGGAAGGTGAAATGATTGATTTATACAGTAACATGTAATTAAAGACAAATGTCAGTAAGAAAATTAAAACCAATCACCCCAGGACAGCGATTTAGAGTAGTAAACGGCTATGATGCTATTACTACTGATAAGCCGGAAAAGAGTTTACTCGTTCCGAACAAAAGATCTGGTGGTAGAAACAGTGAAGGAAAAATGACTATGCGCTACATTGGTGGTGGTCATAAAAGAAAGTATCGTATTATCGATTTTAAAAGAGACAAAGCTGGTATTCCTGGTGAAGTTGCTTCAATTCAATACGATCCAAACAGAACAGCTTTTATTGCATTATTGAATTATCAAGATGGCGAAAAAAGATACATTATTGCACAAAATGGACTTCAGGTTGGGCAAAATGTAGTATCTGGTCAAGAAGGTGTTGCTCCAGAAATTGGAAATGCAATGCCATTAAGTGAAATTCCATTAGGAACTATAATTTCTTGTTTAGAGTTACGTCCAGGTCAAGGTGCTGTTATGGCTCGTAGTGCTGGTGCATTTGCTCAATTAATGGCAAGAGATGGTAAATTTGCTACGGTAAAATTACCTTCTGGTGAAACAAGATTAATTCTTGCTAACTGTATGGCAACTATCGGTGTTGTATCTAATTCTGATCACCAATTATTAGTAGGTGGTAAAGCAGGTAGAACAAGATGGTTAGGTAGAAGACCACGTACTAGACCAGTAGTTATGAATCCAGTCGATCACCCAATGGGTGGTGGTGAAGGTAAATCTTCTGGTGGACATCCTCGTTCTAGAAACGGTATTCCAGCTAAAGGTTACAGAACCCGTTCTAAGACTAAAGCAAGTAATAAATATATTGTAGAACGTAGAAAGAAATAAGACATGGCAAGATCACTAAAAAAAGGACCTTACGTTCATTATAAATTAGAAAAGAAAGTAGCTGTAAATGTTGAAGCTAACAAGAAAACGGTAATCAAAACATGGTCTAGAGCCTCTATGATTACTCCGGATTTTGTTGGACAAACTATCGCAGTACACAATGGCCGTCAATTTGTTCCAGTATATGTTACTGAAAACATGGTAGGTCATAAATTAGGAGAATTTTCACCAACACGTTCATTCCGTGGACATGCAGGTGCTAAAAATAAAGGTAAAAAGTAGTAAGCTATGGGAAGTCGTAAAAAACAAATGGCAGACGCTATTAAGGAAGCAAAAAAACACGTTGCTTTTGCTAAACTTAATAACTGTCCTACATCACCGAGAAAAATGCGCTTAGTAGCCGATTTAGTAAGAGGCGAAAAGGTAGAACATGCACTTAATATTTTAAAATTCAACCAAAAGGAAGCTTCTGGACGTTTAGAGAAATTGTTACTGTCTGCAATTGCAAACTGGCAAGCTAAAAACGAAGAAGCTAACATTGAAGAGGCTGAATTGATCGTGAAAGAGATAACTGTTGACAGCGGATCTATGTTAAAGAGATTACGTCCAGCACCTCAAGGTCGTGCACACAGAATCAGAAAACGTTCTAACCACGTAACAATCGTAGTAGGAGCAAAAAACAACACACAAAGCTAAGATAGATATGGGACAAAAAACAAATCCAATCGGAAATCGCTTAGGTATTATCAGAGGATGGGAATCTAACTGGTACGGAGGTAATGATTATGGAGATAAGCTTGCCGAAGACGATAAAATTAGAAAATACGTTCACGCGCGTTTATCTAAAGCTAGTGTAAGTAGAGTAATTATCGAAAGAACTCTTAAACTTGTAACCGTTACTATCACTACTGCTAGACCTGGTATTATTATCGGAAAAGGTGGCCAAGAGGTAGACAAGTTAAAAGAAGAGCTTAAGAAGATTACTGAAAAAGAAGTTCAGATTAATATCTTTGAAATTAAAAGACCTGAACTTGATGCATTTTTAGTAGGATCAAGCATCGCTCGTCAAATTGAAAATAGAATTTCATACAGACGTGCAATTAAGATGGCTATTGCTGCTACAATGCGTATGAATGCTGAAGGAATTAAAATCCAAATTAGTGGACGTTTAAACGGGGCAGAAATGGCACGTTCAGAACACTACAAAGAAGGACGTATTCCTTTATCAACCTTTAGAGCCGATATTGATTATGCTTTAGTTGAGGCACACACTACTTATGGTAGATTGGGTGTAAAAGTATGGATCATGAAAGGTGAAGTATATGGTAAAAGAGAACTTTCTCCGCTTGTTGGATTATCTAAGAAGCAAGGAAAAGGTGGAGCCGGAGGACGTGGCGGAAACAGAGATAACAAACCTCGTCGTAGAAAGTAATTTTTTATAAATAAAGAAAAATGTTACAGCCTAAAAGAACAAAATTTCGTAAGCAACAAAAGGGACGTATGAAAGGTAATGCCGGAAGAGGGCACCAACTTTCAAGTGGAACTTTTGGAATAAAATCGTTAGACTCGAATTTTTTAACATCACGTCAAATTGAAGCAGCTCGTATTGCCGCTACACGTTACATGAAAAGAGAAGGGCAACTTTGGATAAAAATATTTCCAGATAAGCCTATTACAAAGAAACCTCTTGAAGTACGTATGGGTAAAGGTAAAGGTGCCGTTGAATATTGGGTAGCTGTTGTTAAGCCAGGAAGAGTATTATTTGAAATAGGTGGAGTGCCTTTAGACGTTGCAAAAGAAGCATTACGTTTAGCAGCACAGAAACTACCTGTACAAACTAAGTTTTTAATCGCTAGAGATTACGAAGCATAATTTATTTGATATTATGAAACAATCAGAAATTAAAGAATTATCTGTAGCCGAGTTACAAGAGAAACTTGGTGAAACAAAAAAGAGTTATTCAGACCTAAAATTGGCTCATGCAATATCTCCTTTAGAAAATCCAATTCAATTACGTTCTATAAGAAGAAGTGTAGCTAGAATTGCGACCGAATTAACTAAAAGAGAATTACAATAATTCTGCTGAAAGATGGAAACAAGAAATTTAAGAAAAGAACGTATAGGAGTTGTTACTAGTAACAAAATGCAAAAATCAATAGTTGTTGCAGAGGTTAAAAAAGTAAAACATCCTATGTATGGAAAATTCGTATTAAAAACGAAAAAGTACGTAGCACACGACGAAACAAACGACTGCAACATTGGTGATAAAGTAAAGATCATGGAAACAAGACCTTTATCTAAGTCTAAATGCTGGAGATTAGTAGAAATCCTAGAAAGAGCTAAATAATTATGTTACAGCAAGAATCAAGAATAAAAGTAGCAGACAACACTGGAGCAAAAGAAGTTTTAGTTATCCGTGTTTTAGGAGGTACTAAAAGAAGATATGCTTCTGTAGGAGACAAAATAGTTGTTTCTGTTAAAGATGCAACTCCTAATGGAAACATTAAGAGAAAAGCCGTGTCTACAGCAGTAGTTGTGCGTACAAAGAAGGAAGTAAGAAGACCAGACGGATCTTATATAAGATTTGACGATAATGCATGTGTTTTATTAAACCCAACGGGTGAGATGAGAGGAACTCGTGTTTTTGGTCCTGTTGCTAGAGAGCTTCGTGATAAATCATTCATGAAGATTGTATCATTAGCACCAGAAGTGCTTTAATACAGAAAATATTAAGATGGGAAAGCTTAAAATAAAAACAGGAGATACTGTAAGAGTTATTGCTGGAGATCACAAGGGATCTGAAGGTACAGTTCAAAAAGTATTGATTGAAAAGAACAAAGCGATTGTTGAGGGTGTAAACATGGTGAAGAAACATACTAAACCAAGTGCACAAAATCCTCAAGGAGGAATCGTAGAAAAAGAAGCAGCTATTCATATTTCTAACTTATCTTTGCTAACTTCGAAAGGAGAAGCAACGAGAATTGGATACCGAGTAGAAGGCGACAAAAAAGTAAGATTTTCATTAAAATCTAATGAAGTAATATAGTTATGGCATATTCACCAAGACTTAAAGAAGAGTATAAAAGCAAAGTAATTGCAGCTCTTACAGACGAATTTGGATATAAAAATGTAATGCAAGTTCCTAAACTTTCTAAGATAGTAATATCTAAGGGTGTAGGTGCGGCCGTTGCAGATAAGAAACTAATCGACTACGCAGTAGAAGAGTTAAGTACTATATCCGGACAAAAAGCTATTTCAACATTATCTAAAAAGGATGTTGCATCGTTTAAATTACGTAAAGGTATGCCAATTGGGGCAAAAGTTACTTTACGTGGTGAGCGTATGTATGAGTTTTTAGATCGTTTAGTTACTTCTGCACTTCCACGTGTTAGAGATTTCAACGGAATAAAAGCTACAGGATTTGACGGACGTGGTAACTACAATTTAGGAGTTACTGAACAAATTATATTTCCAGAGATAAACATTGATAAAGTGAACAAAATCTCAGGTATGGATATTACATTTGTAACGACTGCTGATACTGATAAAGAAGCAAAATCATTATTAACCGAATTAGGATTACCTTTTCAAAAGAACTAAGATATGGCTAAAGAATCAATGAAAGCCCGTGAGGTAAAAAGATCAAAAACGGTAGCTAAATATGCAGAGAAACGTAAAGCTTTAAAAGAAGCTGGCGATTATGAAGCATTACAAAAGTTACCAAAAAATGCATCTCCTGTTCGTCAACATAATAGATGTAAATTAACGGGTAGACCAAAAGGTTACATGAGAACTTTTGGACTTTCACGTGTAACATTCAGAGAAATGGCCAATCAAGGTCTTATCCCTGGTGTAAGAAAAGCTAGTTGGTAATATTATTTAAATAATCAGATTTTAGGTTCAACACCAACGTTGAAAACCAAGATCACAAAATCAATTCATTATGTACTCAGATCCAATTGCGGATTATTTGACAAGAATTAGAAATGCCGTGCGTGCTAACCACAGAGTGGTAGAGATCCCAGCATCTAATTTAAAGAAAGACATTACTAAAATATTATTCGAACAAGGATATATTTTAAGTTACAAATTTGATGACACTTCTGTACAAGGTTCTATTAAAATAGCACTTAAGTATAATAAGGACACGAAAGAGCCTGTAATTAAAAAACTTCAACGTATTAGTACGCCAGGTTTACGTAAGTATTCTGGTTCTAATGATATGCCTAGAATCTTGAATGGACTTGGTGTTGCTATTGTTTCTACTTCTCACGGAGTAATGACAGGTAAACAAGCCAAAAGAGATAATGTAGGTGGCGAAGTATTATGTTACGTTCACTAATTTTTAAACCAGAAAGAAATGTCAAGAATAGGAAATAATCCAGTAGCCATTCCAGAAGGTGTAACAGTAGACGTTAAAGATAACGTAGTAACTGTAAAAGGAAAATTAGGAGAGTTATCACAAAATTACGATTCTATCGAAATTAAAGTAGAAGATGGTAAAGTGATGGTAGCACGTTCTTCAGATACTAAAGATCAAAAAGCTAAACATGGTTTATATAGATCTTTAATGAATAACATGGTAGAAGGTGTATCAAAAGGGTGGACTAAAGAATTAGAATTGGTTGGTGTTGGTTATAGAGCATCAAATCAAGGACAAAAATTAGATTTAGCCTTAGGATTTTCTCATAATATTGTTTTAAATATTGCTCCAGAAGTAACGTTAGAAACAATTTCAGAAAAGGGAAAAAACCCAATTATAAAATTAACATCATTCGATAAACAATTAGTTGGTCAAGTAGCTGCAAAGATCCGCGGATTTAGACCACCAGAGCCTTATAAAGGAAAAGGTGTGAAGTTTGTTGGTGAAGTATTAAGAAGAAAAGCAGGTAAATCAGCTTAATAAATTAGTTATGGCATTGACAAAGAACGAAAGACGACTAAGAATAAAAAACAGAATTCGCAAGGTAGTTTCTGGAACAGAAGCTAGACCTAGATTAGCTGTTTATAGAAGTAATAAAGAAATTTATGCTCAAGTGGTTGACGATGTAACGGGTAAAACCTTAGCATCTTCATCTTCAAGAGATAAAGACATAATTGCTAAAGGTAATAAATCTGAAATAGCTGAACTAGTTGGTAAGGCAGTAGGAGAAAAAGCTTTAAAAGCGGGTGTTGAAACTATTGCTTTTGATAGAGGTGGATATTTATACCACGGAAGAATTAAATCATTAGCTGATGGCGCTAGAGCCGCAGGACTTAAATTTTAAGAAATTATGTTGAAAAAATTTAAAAGTGCAGAATTAGTAAAACCAGGTGGATTAGATCTTAAGGATCGTTTAGTTGGTGTACAAAGGGTTACTAAAGTAACTAAAGGTGGTAGAGCATTTGGTTTCTCGGCAATCGTTGTGGTTGGTGATGAAGCTGGTGTTGTAGGACAAGGTTTAGGTAAATCTAAAGATGTTGCTAGTGCAATCGCAAAAGCAGTTGAAGATGCTAAGAAAAATCTAGTTAGAATTCCTATCATTAAAGGAACTTTACCTCACGAACAAAAAGGTAAATATGGTGGAGCAAGAGTAAATATTATTCCTGCTGCTCCTGGTACAGGTGTAATTGCTGGTGGTGCTGTACGTACAGTATTAGAGGCTGTTGGGATTCATGATGTATTATCAAAATCTCAAGGTTCTTCAAACCCTCATAATGTAGTAAAAGCAACTTTTGATGCTTTATTACAATTAAGAGATGCGAATGCCATTGCAAGAGATAGAGGTATTTCACTTCAACAAGTTTTTAACGCTTAATAACGACAGAGATGGCAAAAATTAAAGTAACAAAAGTTAAAAGCGCAATCAATCGTACGCTAAGACAAAAAAGAACTTTAGAAGCTCTTGGTCTTAAAAAGATTGGTCAGGTAAAAGAGCATGAGGCTACACCAAATATTCTTGGTATGGTTGCTAAAGTTTCACATTTAGTTTCTGTTGAAGAAACAAAATAATATAACTGAAAATGGATTTAAGTAATTTAAAACCTGCAGAAGGTTCAGTAAAAAATCAAGGAAAAAGAATAGGTCGTGGACAAGGTTCTGGTAAAGGTGGTACCGCTACACGTGGTCACAAAGGAGCTAAATCTCGTTCTGGTTATTCTAAGAAATTAGGTTTTGAAGGTGGTCAAATGCCTCTTCAAAGACGTGTTCCTAAATTTGGTTTTACTAATATTAATCGTATTGAACACCAAGGTATCAATTTAGATACTTTGCAACAATTGGTTGATGACAAGAAAATTGAAGGTACAGTTGATTTTGCAACTTTATTCACAAACCGTTTAGTAGATAAAAACGATTTAGTTAAAATCTTAGGACGAGGAGAATTAAAGGCAAAATTAAAAGTAACTGCTCATAAGTTTACTGCTTCAGCAAAAGCTGCTATTGAAGCTGCTGGAGGAGAAGCTGTAACGTTATAAGACTTATTTTAAGTATGAAATTTATAGAATCGTTAAAAAATGTTTGGAAAATAGAGGAGCTAAGAAACAGAATTCTTATTACATTAAGTCTGTTATTAGTTTATCGTTTTGGAGCTCAAATAGTTTTACCAGGAATTGATGCTACGCTATTAGGTAGTTTAGCAGATAAAACTGATAGTGGAATATTAGGGATTCTTAATGCCTTTACAGGTGGTGCTTTTGCTAATGCTTCGGTATTTGCTTTAGGTATCATGCCTTACATTTCGGCTTCTATTGTTGTTCAGTTAATGGGAATTGCGATTCCTTATTTGCAGAAATTACAAAAGGAAGGCGCAAGTGGTCAAAAGAAAATCACTCAAATTACACGTTGGTTAACTATAGCGATCTGTTTACTACAAGCACCAGGGTATTTAGCTAGCTTACCAGCTTTAGGTATTCCTGAAGCAGCGTTCTTATTAGGACAAGGACCATTATTTTATTTCTCATCTGTATCAATTCTAGTTACTGGCTGTATATTTGCTATGTGGTTAGGAGAAAAGATTACGGATAAAGGTATTGGTAATGGTATTTCTCTTTTAATTATGGTTGGTATTATCGCAAGATTACCGCAAGTGTTTTTACAGAATGCTGCTACTAGATTAGAAGGAAACAATGTAATGCTTATTCTTTTTGAATTAGTTATTTGGTTTGTAATTATTCTTGGCTCTATCATGTTAGTTATGGGGGTTAGAAAGATTGCAGTGCAATACGCTAGGAGAACTGCGACTGGTGGTTATGAAAAAGCTGCTATGGCTGGATCAAGACAGTATATTCCTTTAAAGCTTAATGCATCTGGTGTAATGCCAATTATATTTGCTCAGGCTATTATGTTTGTTCCTAGTTTAATTGGTGGTTCTTCATTCCTTAAGGAAACAGCAACCGGCATATGGATGCAGACTAACTATTCGGATATATTTGGTTTTTGGTACAACGTGACTTTTGCTTTATTAATTATTGTTTTTACATATTTTTATACGGCAATTACTGTTCCAACGAACAAAATGGCAGACGATTTAAAACGTAGCGGTGGATTTATTCCCGGTATACGTCCAGGATCAGAAACATCGGAGTATTTAGATAAAATAATGTCTCAGATAACTTTACCGGGTTCTATATTTTTAGCAGTTCTAGCTGTATTTCCAGCTTTTATTGTTAAGCTAATGGGTGTGCAACAAGGTTGGGCTTTATTTTTCGGAGGTACATCACTGTTAATTATGGTTGGTGTTGCGATTGATACTATGCAACAAATAAATTCTTATTTGTTAAATAGACATTATGATGGTTTGATGAAGACAGGTAAAAATAGAAAAGCAGTAGCTTAATATATACTATGGCAAAACAAGCAGCAATAGAGCAAGACGGAACAATTATTGAAGCATTATCTAATGCGATGTTCCGAGTGGAATTAGAAAACGGTCACATTGTGACAGCACACATCTCAGGTAAAATGCGTATGCATTACATTAAGTTATTACCAGGAGATAAAGTGAAATTAGAAATGAGTCCTTATGATTTAACTAAGGCTCGAATAACTTATAGATACTAATACGAATACGATGAAAGTAAGAGCATCAATTAAAAAAAGAAGTGTAGATTGCAAGATCGTACGCAGAAAAGGCAGACTTTACGTGATAAACAAAAAGAATCCTAGATTTAAACAAAGACAAGGGTAATTATGGCAAGAATTGCAGGTGTAGACATACCGAAAAACAAGAGAGGAGTAATTTCCTTAACTTATATCTACGGAGTAGGTAGAAGTAGATCAAAAGAAATTTTAGCTGAAGCTAAAGTTGATGAAAGTATTAAAGTTCAAGATTGGAATGATGACCAAATAGCAGCCATTCGTGATGCTGTTGGAACGTTTACAATTGAAGGTGAATTACGTTCTGAAACACAATTAAACATTAAGCGATTAATGGATATTGGATGTTACAGAGGTATTCGTCATAGATCTGGTCTTCCTTTAAGAGGACAACGTACTAAGAACAACTCTAGAACCAGAAAAGGTAGAAGAAAAACTGTTGCTAATAAGAAGAAAGCAACTAAATAATAATTAGTCTTTGGTATTTAGACGTTGGAAGGAATCTGTTTGAAATTATAATAGTTTAGGATTCTAGCGACTATCACTAAAACTAAAAGCTAAAAGAAAATGGCAAAAACAAGCACAAAAAAACGTAAAGTTATTGTTGATGCGGTTGGAGAAGCACACGTTACAGCTTCTTTCAATAACATCATTATTTCACTTACCAACAAAAAAGGAGACGTAATTTCATGGTCTTCAGCTGGTAAAATGGGATTTAGAGGATCTAAGAAAAACACACCTTATGCTGCTCAATTAGCTGCTGAAGATGCTGCAGGAGTAGCAACAGAAGCTGGCTTAAAGAAAGTTAAAGTTTATGTTAAAGGACCAGGAAATGGTAGAGAATCTGCTATTCGTTCTATTCATAATGCAGGTATTGAAGTAACAGAAATTATTGATGTTACACCATTACCACATAATGGATGTCGTCCTCCAAAAAGAAGAAGAGTTTAATCACGTTTTAAATAGCGTGCTTTAAATTAAGCAAGTATAAAAAATTAATATCACCTTGTATGTAGGTGGTATTAATTTTTTGTGTAAATTTGCAAACTGAAATTATTAACAAGTATCAATAAAAGAGATCAACGATTATCGAAGGATAAGATTAAGACCTTAATTCATAATCACTCTTAAAATCAATTTATTATGGCAAGATATACTGGTCCTAAAACTAAAATAGCTCGTAAATTTGGCGAGGCAATTTTTGGAGAAGATAAATCTTTTGAAAAAAGAAATTATCCTCCTGGACAACACGGAAACGCAAGACGTCGTGGAAAAAAATCTGAATATGCAATCCAATTAATGGAAAAGCAAAAGGCTAAATATACTTATGGTATATTAGAACGTCAATTTAGAGGTTTATTTAAGAAAGCAAGAGCTGCTCAAGGTATTACAGGTGAAGTTTTATTACAACTTTGCGAGTCTAGATTAGACAACGTAGTATTTAGAATGGGAATTGCTCCAACAAGAAGTGCTGCTAGACAATTAGTATCTCACAGACACATTACAGTTAATGGTGAATTGGTAAACATACCTTCTTACTCTTTAAAATCTGGAGATGTTGTTGCTGTTAGAGAAAAGTCTAAATCACTTGAAGCGATCGATAGATCACTTTCAAACTCAAGTCAAGTATTCGAATGGATTACTTGGAATACAGCTACTATGCAAGGTACTTATGTTTCTGTTCCTGCTAGAATCCAAATTCCAGAAAACATCAACGAGCAATTCATCGTCGAATTATATTCTAAATAATAATTAATTATATTGGTATTTAGCCAAAGGATTTGTTAGTCTTCTTCATACTTTTAAATCGCGCAACTAAATAACAATTAAAACGAAGAAAAATATGGCAGTATTTAATTTTCAGAAACCTGATAAAGTAATCATGATTGATTCTACTGATTTCGAAGGTAAATTCGAATTCAGACCATTAGAACCAGGTTACGGTCTAACAGTTGGTAATGCACTAAGAAGAGTTTTATTATCTTCTTTAGAAGGTTTTGCTATAACGTCTGTTAGGATAGAAGGTGTAGATCATGAGTTTTCAGCAATTCCTGGAGTAGTGGAAGATGTAACAGAAATCATCTTAAACTTAAAACAAGCTCGTTTTAAAAGACAAATTGAAGATATTGATAACGAGTCTATCTCTATTTCAATTTCTGGTCAAGATAAAATTACAGCTGGTGATTTTCAGAAGTTTATCTCTGGTTTCCAAGTATTAAATACAGAATTAGTTATCTGTAACTTAGATCCAAAAGTAAATTTCAATATGGAAATTACAATTGAAAAAGGAAGAGGATATGTTCCTGCAGAAGAGAACAAAAAAGCTTCAGCACCAGTTGGCACTATTTTTACCGATTCAATATATACACCAATAAAGAATGTTAAGTATAGTATAGAAAATTATCGTGTTGAACAAAAAACTGATTACGAAAAATTAGTTTTTGAAATCATTACAGATGGATCTATTACTCCACAAGACGCTTTAACGGAAGGAGCTAAAACATTAATTCACCACTTCATGTTATTCTCTGATGAGCGTATCACTTTAGAAGCTGATGAAATTGCACAAACTGAAACTTATGATGAAGAATCTCTTCACATGCGTCAGTTACTTAAAACTAAGTTAATCGATATGGATTTATCTGTACGTGCTCTTAATTGTTTAAAAGCTGCCGAAGTAGATACTTTAGGTGATTTAGTATCTTTCAATAAAAACGATTTAATGAAATTCAGAAACTTTGGTAAAAAGTCTTTAACAGAGCTTGAAGAGCTTGTAAATGTTAAGGGTTTAAACTTCGGAATGGATTTAAGTAAATACAAATTAGATAAAGATTAATTAATCATTTTTTGCTCCTCGATGTCGAGTTTAGTAGCAAGATGATAAAACAAATGTCATGAGACACGGAAAAAAAATAAACCACTTAGGTAGAAAAACTGCCCACAGAAAATCAATGTTAGCTAATATGGCTTGTTCTTTAATAGAGCACAAACGTATTAACACAACAGTTGCAAAAGCAAAAGCTTTAAAGCAATTTGTTGAGCCAATGATTACTAAGTCTAAAGTTGATACAACACATAACAGACGTATTGTGATGGCTCGTTTAAGACAAAAGGAAGCTGTAGCAGAATTATTTAGAGATGTTGCTGCTAAAATAGCTGACAGACCAGGTGGATATACAAGAATTATTAAACTTGGAAATCGTTTAGGTGATAATGCTGATATGGCAATGATAGAGCTTGTTGATTACAACGAGATTTATAACGCAGATAAAGGCAAGAAGAAAACAACAAGAAGAAGTAGAAGAGGTGGCGCTAAGCCAGCAGCTGCTCCTGTTGAAACTAAAACTTCAAACGAAGAAGAATAAATGTTAATAAGCATTTAATATATTAAGGATAAACTATTTTAGTTTATCCTTTTTTTTGTGCAAATTTGTAAAACTTTTGTTCCTTATACAAGGAATTTTATCTCAACTATATGAAATATCAAAAAAGACAAAAAGCTATCATCATATTAGCAGATGGTACCATTTTTTACGGTAAAGCAGTAGCTAACAAGCAAGGCACTGCATTTGGAGAAGTATGTTTTAACACTGGAATGACAGGTTATCAAGAAATTTTTACCGATCCTTCGTATTATGGCCAGTTAATGGTAGCTACCAATGCACATATTGGTAATTATGGAACGAACGCAAATGAAGTAGAATCTGATTCTATTAAAATAGCAGGGCTTATCGTTAAAAATTTTAGTTACGAATATTCTAGAGATGATTCTGATGCTTCATTAGAAGAATTTTTGGATAAAAATAATCTACTTGCGATTTCGGATGTCGATACACGTGCTTTAGTAAGTTATATTCGTGATAATGGTGCTATGAATGCTGTTATTTCTACGGAAGTAGATAATGTTGAAGGTTTAAAAAAACAGTTGGCAGAACAACCTAATATGGAAGGCTTAGAGTTGGCATCACAGGTTTCTACAAAGGAACCATACTTTTATGGTGATGAAAATGCAACATATAAAGTAGCTGCTTTAGATATTGGAATTAAAAAGAATATCCTTAGAAATATTGCTAAAAGAGATGCTTACATTAAAGTGTTTCCATACAATGCTAAATTTGAAGATTTGCAAGCTTTCAATCCAGATGGATATTTCTTATCAAATGGCCCTGGTGATCCAGAACCATTGGTAGATGCGCAAGCTGTGGCAAAAGAAATTATAAAACGTAATTTGCCTTTATTCGGTATTTGTTTGGGGCATCAAGTTATTGCATTGGCGAATGGGGTTTCAACCTATAAAATGCATAACGGGCACCGAGGCATAAATCATCCTGTTAAAAATCTAATTACTGGTAAAGGTGAAGTTACATCTCAAAATCACGGTTTTGCAGTTAATAGAGAAGAAGCTGAAGCTAATCTAGATTTAGAGATTACTCATCTTCATTTAAACGATGATACGGTTGCAGGTTTAGCAATGAAAGATAAGAATTGTTTCTCAGTTCAATATCATCCAGAAGCTAGTCCAGGACCTCATGATTCTGAATATTTATTCGATCAATTTATCGAAAATATAAAAAATAAATAATTATTTTAAATAAAAGAAAACCTCAAATAATCTATACGTTATATGAGGTTTTCTTTTACTAAAACGTTGTAGAAGTGTTTTTATAAATTTATTTAAAAACATATAAAAATTCACAAGATTAAACCGTAAATTTGAAGTAATAATAAGACTAAAAAAACAAAATTATGAGCATAATAATTAATATCCATGCTAGACAAATTTTTGATTCTAGAGGAAATCCTACTGTTGAAGTAGATGTTGTAACAGAAAACGATGTTTTAGGAAGAGCTGCTGTGCCATCTGGCGCATCTACAGGAGAGCATGAAGCCGTTGAATTAAGAGATGGTGGTAATGCATACATGGGCAAAGGTGTTTTAAAAGCCGTTGACAATGTTAATTCTATTATTGCTCAAGAATTATTAGGTGTTTCTGTATTCGAACAAAATCTAATCGATAAGATGATGATTGAGTTGGACGGAACTCCAAACAAATCAAAATTAGGTGCCAATGCTATTTTAGGTGTGTCTTTAGCGGTTGCTAAAGCTGCAGCTGGTGAGTTAGGTTTACCTTTATACCGTTACGTAGGTGGTGTTTCTGCTAATACGTTACCATTACCAATGATGAACATTATTAACGGTGGTTCTCATAGTGATGCTCCAATTGCGTTTCAAGAATTTATGATCATGCCTGTTAAAGCTAAAAACTTTACACATGCTATGCAAATGGGAACTGAAATTTTCCATAACCTTAAAAAAGTATTACACGATAGAGATTTAAGTACTGCTGTTGGTGATGAAGGTGGTTTTGCTCCTAATTTACCAGGCGGAACAGAAGATGCTTTAGAAACTATTGCAAAAGCTGTTGAAAATGCAGGTTATAAATTTGGTGACGAAGTAAAAATTGCTTTAGATTGTGCTTCTGCAGAATTTTTTGTTGATGGAAAATATGATTATACTAAATTCGAAGGAGATAAAGGTATGATTAGAACTTCAAAAGAACAAGCTGAATATTTAGCTGAATTGGCTGCTAAGTATCCAATTATTTCTATTGAAGACGGAATGGATGAAAACGATTGGGAAGGAACTAAATACCTTACTGAATTAATTGGAGATAAAGTACAATTAGTTGGTGATGATTTATTTGTAACTAACGTAGAGCGTTTAGCTCGTGGTATCAAAGAAGGTATTGCTAATTCAATCTTGATTAAAGTAAACCAAATTGGTTCTTTAACTGAAACTATTGCTGCTGTAAACATGGCTAAAAATGCTGGTTATACAACTGTAATGTCTCACCGTTCTGGAGAAACTGAAGATACAACTATTGCAGATTTAGCAGTAGCGCTTAATTGTGGTCAAATTAAAACAGGATCTGCTTCACGTAGTGATCGTATGGCTAAATACAATCAATTACTTCGTATTGAAGAAGAATTGGGTGAAGTAGCTCATTTTCCTCAAGAAAATGCATTCAAAGTAAAATAAACCACATTTTTTAAGTTTATATATCAAAAGCGATTATTTTTTTAATAATCGCTTTTTTATTGACTATTGTTGTTAATAATTCTTAAAATGACGAAATGGTTTGCGATATTCTAAAATAAATAAGCAGATATTTTGTAAATTAGCCCAACTTAAATTAAATTTTTTTATAAAACTATGTCAAATAAAGCTATACTAGAAATAAACGGCAAAAAACACGAGTTTCCTTTAATTACAGGAACGGAAGATGAAGTAGCCATGGATATTAAAACGTTTAGAAGCGTAACAGGTGGTGTAACCACCTTAGATCCAGGTTTTAAGAATACAGGATCGTGTGAAAGTGCTATAACATTTTTAGATGGCGAAAAAGGTATTTTGCGTTACAGAGGTTATTCTATCGAAGAATTAGCTGAAAAAGCTGATTTTTTAGAGGTTGCTTTTCTTCTAATTTTTGGAGAACTTCCAAATAAAGAGCAACTTGAAAAGTTTCATGATGATATCAAGAAAAACTCAATAGTTGATGAGGACGTTCATAAAATTTTAGACGCTTTCCCAAAATCTGCACACCCAATGGGTGTTTTATCATCTTTAACGAGTGCGTTAACAGCTTTTAATCCAAGTTCAGTTAATGTTGATTCCGAAGAAGATTTGTATCATACCATCGTGAAAATATTAGGTAAATTTCCTGTATTAGTAGCATGGACCATGCGTAAAAAGAGTGGCTTACCGCTTGATTATGGTGACAAGAATTTAGGGTACGTGGAAAACATTCTTAAAATGATGTTTAAACAACCTAATGAAGAGTATGTACATGATGAAGTTTTAATTAATGCTTTAGATAAACTATTAATTTTACATGCAGATCACGAGCAAAACTGTTCTACATCTACGGTTAGAATTGTTGGTTCATCGCATGCCGGATTATTTGCATCAATTTCTGCTGGTATTTCTGCATTATGGGGACCACTCCATGGTGGTGCTAATCAAGCCGTTTTAGAAATGCTGGAAGCTATAAAAGCTGATGATGGAGATACTAAAAAATACATGGCAAAAGCTAAAGATAAAAATGATCCTTTTCGTCTAATGGGCTTTGGGCATCGTGTTTATAAAAACTTTGATCCACGTGCAAAAATTATTAAAATAGCTGCCGATGAAGTTTTAGATGATTTAGGTGTCGATGATCCTATCTTGTCTATTGCAAAAGGTCTTGAAAAAGAAGCTTTAGAAGATAAGTACTTTGTTGATAGAAATTTATATCCTAACGTTGATTTCTATTCAGGAATTATCTATAGAGCTATGGGTATCCCAACAGATATGTTTACTGTAATGTTCGCTTTAGGACGCTTACCAGGTTGGATTGCTCAATGGCGTGAAATGCGTTTAAACAAAGAGCCAATAGGACGTCCAAGACAATTATATGTAGGTAAAACTTTAAGAAGTTTTGTTCCTGTAGAAAAAAGATAAAATAACATCTTTTAAAAAATAAAAAAAGCTTCATAACTTAATTGTTATGGAGCTTTTTTTATATTTACCGAATGATAAAATTAAATGTTAAAAACGAAACGTCAAGACTGCGTGCCGTTATTTTAGGTATAGCAGAAAGTAATGGATCAGTTCCGGCTGTAGAAGATTGCTACGACCCTAAAAGTGTGGAACATGTATTGGCAGGTACTTATCCTAAAGAAGTTGATATGATTTCTGAATTGGATGAAGTTGCAGAAGTTTTTAAGAAATATGAAGTCAAGGTTTACCGGCCAAAAGTTATTAAGGATTGTAACCAGATATTTTCTCGGGACATCGCTTTTGTAATTGAAGATAAGATAATTAGAGCTAATATTTTACCAGATAGAGAAGAAGAGGTAGAAGCTATTCAATATATCTGCGATCAAATAGATGTAAATAATAGAATTATTCTACCAGAAGATTGCCATGTTGAGGGTGGTGATGTGATGCCGTGGAACGATTATATTTTTATTGGTACATACTCTGGTGAAGATTATCCAGATTTAATAACCGCGCGTACAAATATGGACGCTGTTATTGCCATTCAAGAATTGTTTCCAGAGAAAATAGTAAAGTCTTTTGAGCTTCGAAAATCGAACACTGTCGCTAAAGAAAATGCACTTCATCTAGATTGTTGCTTCCAACCTATAGGAAAAGATAAAGCAATAATCCATAAAAACGGTTTTTTAGTTGAAAAGGAATACGAATGGTTAGTTGATTTCTTCGGAAAGGACAAGGTTTTCGAAATAACGAAAGATGAAATGTATCAAATGAATAGTAATGTGTTCTCTATTTCAGAAGATGTTATTATTTCTGATAAGAATTTCACACGTTTAAACGCTTGGTTACGTAGTGAGGGTTTTACAGTAGAAGAGGTTTCGTATGCTGAAATAAGTAAGCAAGAAGGCTTATTACGTTGTACTACAATGCCATTAATTAGAGATTAAATTTTGGCTAAATATTTTCGAGTTAATAATTTTAGTTGTTTCAAACTCGTTAATATCAATACTGTATAAATTTGAGGATGGTGATTTAGAATAGTCGTTTATAATATAACCACCAACAACATATAGTTTGTTTTTGTAATAATGAATTCTTGAAGCTTCTAATTTTAGGTTGATATTATATTCATTCAGCGTTTTTGTAATAATATTGTATGTTAATAGCTTAGATTTTTCAAAAATATATATCATATTATTTGAGTATGCTAATGCAGGATTCTTCAAGCCACTAAATAAATCACCTTCAGTAGTCCATGTTCCAGTGGTAATATTATAGGTTTCTATTTCTGTTAGTGGTTTACCGTTAAAACCACCAATTAAGTAAATTATATTTTCAATTAAAACACCTTTTACTTCTTTAGCCTTGGTCATATTTTTCAGTTCATACCAATAGCCAGTATCTACGTTGTAAATATGAGATTTATCAGTATAAATCTTTTCACCTCTTTTATTCATTTTAACTGAACCTCCCATAACTATAAGGTTATTATTATAACTAAAAGACGCAAAGTTAATGGCTTGATGTGGGTTTGTTTTATCAATAATTATACTGTCATTTTTAATATCGTAAATCTCTATGATATTATTTAAATACTCCTTCTTTTTGTTTGCAGATAATCCTTTTCCTCCTAAAACATAAATGTTGTTATTAAAATAGTTGATATTATGGTAGGCTCGCTTTTTGAACTTTAATTCTTTTCTTTTCCAAGAATTTGTTTTAAGATCATAAACTTGCAGCTCACCTTTATAAGTTTCGTAAGTAGGATTAGGACTTGAACTTATCCTTCTTAATAGGTCGGAAAATGTTGCTTGCGCTCTCATTTGCATTTCAAGAAGGGCTTTTTTTTGATTATCTTCAATATATGATGCATCACCAGCAATAAGGTATATTTTATTATCAATTAATTCCGAACCAAAAGAATGAATCCCTCTTTTTAAAGGTGCTAATTTTTTATATGAAATGTAGGTTTTTAATTTTTGATTAGATGATACAACAATTTTGTTGAGCTGTTCAGTTTTTTTTAAAATACGAATTTTGAAATCAGTTTTTTTTAATTCAGAAGAAGTCGTGGTTTTGGAGTGGTAACCAATCATTGAGATAAAAATGGTATCTGAAGCATTTAATTTAGAGTCTAACTTTAAAATAAACTCGCCTTTTGTATTTGTGTTTGTTCCTTTTTTTATTTTTTTAAAATAAACAGTTACATTTTCTAAAGGTGCATTAGTATCAGAATCTACAATTGTTCCTTGCATGTTTTGCCCAAATAAGCTGTAGGTTGATAATAATATGAGCATTCAATATTTCATGTCTTTATTAAATTTAAAAAGAGGTGTTTTTATTATTTTATTTAAAGTTATGATACTTCACCTTAAAAATAAGTAATTTTGTGTTAAAATAAATGTTTAAATGCAACAGACTACAAATACTATTTTAATGATTCGTCCGATTAATTTTAGGATGAATGAACAAACGGCTGTAAATAATTATTACCAAAAGGATTTAGAAAATACTTTACCTAAAACGGTTAATGCAAAAGCTCAGCAGGAATTCGATATTTATGTTGATAAATTAACAAACATTGGAGTAAACGTAATCGTAGTTAATGATACCGAGGATACCGATACACCAGATTCTATTTTCCCTAATAACTGGGTGTCATTTCACGAAAATGGGAATGTAGGTTTATATCCTATGTTTGCCGAAAATCGTCGTGTAGAGCGTCGTGAAGATATTTTGGAAACTCTCGAAGAAAATGGATTTGTAATAAATAACGTTATAGATTATACAACAGCGGAAGATGAAGATGTTTTTTTAGAAGGAACAGGAAGTGTAATTCTAGATCGTGTAAATCGTAAGGCTTATTGTGCGTTATCCCCAAGAGCCGACGAAGATTTATTTATAGAATTCTGTGAAGACTTTGAGTTTTTTCCTGTTATTTTTAATGCGAATCAAACTGTTGAAGGAAAAAGGAAAGCTATTTATCATACCAACGTTATGATGTGTGTTGGAGAAACTTTTGCTGTAATTTGTTTAAGCAGTATTGATGATAAAAAGGAACGTAAAAATGTAATTAAACATTTAAAAGATGATGGGAAGGCCATTATAGATATTACCGAAGCTCAGGTTAATAATTTCGCTGGAAATATGCTGCAAGTTAAAGGTAACAATAATGAAGCTTATTTAATTATGAGCCAAGCAGCTTATGATAGTTTAACAAAGCAGCAAATAAAGAGCTTAGAGCAGCATAATAAAATATTGTCGAGCTCATTAAGTACTATTGAATTTTGTGGAGGAGGAAGTGCACGCTGTATGATGGCCGAAGTATTTTTGCCAAAAGCTTAAGCTTATTCTAAAGGTTTTGATTTAGGAAGCTGAATATAAAAAGTACTACCTACGTTTACCATACTTTCTACCCAAATTTTACCATTGTTAAGTTCAATAAGCTCTTTACAAATAGGTAAGCCTAAACCAGTACCTTTTTCATTATTTGTTCCAGAGGTTGTAAAAGGTGTGCTTGTAAAAAGTTTATTGATGTTTGCTTCTGGTATGCCTATGCCTGTATCAGCAATACTCACGATGCAACTTCCATTGTTTATATGGTTTGTTATGCTTATTACATCGCCTTTTTTGCAAAATTTAAGTGCGTTTGCTAATAAGTTTTGTATCACTATTTCAAACATACTTCTATCTGCAAAAGCAAAATCACGGAGTGAATTATTCATTAAAGTAATACCTTTCTTTTCCATTCGTTGTTCAACAAGTTGTACTTTATCTTTAAATACTTCTTGGACATCAAATAGAGAGGGCTTCGGTTCTAGTGATTGCATTTGAGATTTAGACCAATTCAATAAATTAAAAAGCAATAGTGATGCATTATTTGCATTCTCACTTAGCTCAGGAATTAAAGTATCGAACTCTTCTTTTGTTAAAGAACCGTCTTTAAGTAAGTTTATAAAACCTGTTATGGATGAAAGGGAATCTTTTAAATCGTGTGAGATAATAGAAAATAATTTATCTTTTACATTGATTACATTTTCAAGATTTTGCGTTTCTTCTAAAAATGCTGTGTTTTCTAATTCAAGTGAGCTCTTTTTTTCTTCTAGATCTGCAATTATTTTAATATTATTATTACGTTTAATGTATAGAATTACTAGAATAAAAATAGAGATACAAAGTGAAAATATTAAAAAATAAACAATGAAATTATAGTGATTAAATTTTAATCTACTTCCAGTTTCCTCATTATTAGGTGTTGTTATTCCTTTTGCTAGACTAGGACTCTCTAATTTATTAAACTCAGAATTTAAATCTATAGAGGCAGAATTGATTACAGGAGCATTTATAACTTCAATAGGTAATTCTAACTCTGATTTTAATTCATAATATTTACCTTGCCAGATAAAAGCATTATAGAAATTCCGTTGAGTAGAATCAACAGCTTTCATTAATTTGTATTGCTTAAGTAGTTCTGGTTTATTATTTAATTCTTTTGCGATTTCGCCAGCTTCAATAAGTTGTTTTTTGGCCGTTTTTAAACGGTTTTTCTGTAAATTTAAATCACCAAGATTATTTAGTACAGTTAGTAAATTTTTTTTATTGTTACTTTTTCTGTTTAAATTATAGCCTTTAACTAAGTATTTCGTGGCTTTAGCGTAGTTTTTAGTTGCTAAATATTCACCACCTAATTTAGGGTATATCGACGCGCGTAAGGTATCTGAGATACTATTAATATTTAGTGATTTTTCAAAATAATAAATAGATTTTTTATGGTTGCTTTCATTATAATAAAGATTAGAAAGGCGTTTATATGTATTGTTTATCTCTGTTGAATCTTTTAATTGCTCTTGGAATGTTAGAGCTTTTAAATTGTAATTAATAGCTGCTTCTTGATTATTAATTTTGTAGTAAGTATCGGCTAAATTAGTGTATGCTAAGCAAAGTTCTTTTTTCAAGTTACTTTGTTCTAGAACTTTTATTGCTGCTAAGGAGTGTTCTATACCTTTAGTAAAGTTACCACGCTCGCTTTCTATTACCCCAATATTATTATTGATATTGGCAATGGCAATATCATCATGTTGTTCCGTAAATAAACTTTTTGCTTTTGCAAAAGCACTTATCGCATTTATATAATCGTTTTTTTCTGCATAGTAAAGTGCTTTGTAAAATGTTGTTTCTGCAATACCTTTTTTGTAATTGAAGGAATAAGATAACTTTTCACTAGCTTGAACATATTTCATTGCTCTATCATACTCTTTTAAAGCATACAGCGATTTAATTAAATGTAAATATGGTACAACTTTAGTCGAGTCTTGTTTTTGAAAAGCGAGTTCAATAAACAGACTGTCTATTTCTTTAGTTTGAGCGTAACCAAGAAAGATAGTTAAAAATAGAAAAGACGTGATTATTTTTTTCATAAAACGTCACAACACTTTGAGTTATAAACAATATAGCCTGATAGAAATGAGAGTGGTTATATTTGTTTTAACTTTTAGTAAACTGTTAGTTAGGTGTTCTTAAAAATTAATTTATTTTTTGTTTCAAATAGCATTATGTTGCTAAATTTGTGAAAACTGTGTTTATAATCTAATTTTCAGGGTTTATTACCGATATATTAGATGAAATACGTATTGTTTTTTATCAAATATTCGACGAATAGGTAAAAAGCCATAAAGACTGATGAAATACATGTTAGCACGGTATCGTAACATTCTAACGTGATATAGTATAGCTCTTGTTAACAGAGGTATATGGCTACAAAACAATCTATTTTTTAATTGTAAAAACCAGAGTATTTACTTTTATATATTAAGCTAAGTTTTTATAATTAAGCATAAATAAAATTTTATCTTTGCGCACTTAAAGTTACAATACATGAATCTTCAAGAAACCTTATCAAATCAAGTAAAACAAGCCGTTTTATCTTCATATAAAGTAGAATTAGAAACCGTAGAATTTCAAGCAACAAGAAAAGAATTTGCTGGCGATATTACGGTTGTTGTATTTCCTATGTTACGTTTTGTAAAAGGAAATCCTGTGCAAATAGGTGAAACTATCGGTAACTATTTGGTAGATAATATTAGTAATGTAAAGGCTTTTAATGTTGTTAAAGGCTTTTTGAATATTGAAATTAGCGATTCGTATTTCATCGATTTTTTCAATAATATAAAAGGGGAAACAACTTATGGTTTGGTTTCTTTAAAAGAAGATGAAAAAGCGGTTATGGTAGAGTATTCTTCACCTAACACAAATAAACCACTTCATTTAGGTCACGTAAGAAACAATCTTTTAGGGTATAGTGTTGCCGAAATTTTAAAGGCTTCGGGTAAAAAAGTATATAAAACTCAAATTATAAACGATCGAGGTATCCATATTTGTAAAAGTATGTTGGCTTGGCAGAAGTTTGGCGAAGGTGAAACTCCTCAATCTACGGGGTTAAAAGGTGATAAATTGGTAGGAAACTACTACGTTAAATTCGACCAAGAATATAAAAAAGAAATTCAAGAGTTAATTTCTAACGGAAGCTCTGAAGAAGATGCAAAAAAGAATGCTCCAATTTTGATTGAAGCGCAAAGTATGCTTTTAAAATGGGAAGCTGGTGATGAGGAAGTCGTTGAGCTTTGGAAAGAAATGAATAGCTGGGTTTACGAAGGTTTTAATGTAACCTATAAAAACTTAGGCGTCGATTTTGATACCTTATATTACGAAAGTAACACCTATTTATTAGGGAAAGAATTTGTAGAGCAAGGCCTTAAGTCAGGTGTTTTTGTAAAAGAGGAAGATGGATCGGTTTGGTGTGATTTAACCGAGGATGGTCTTGATAAAAAAATAGTACAGCGATCGGACGGTACAGCAGTCTACATGACTCAAGATATCGGGACAGCTATACAACGTATAAAGGATTTTCCTGATGTTGGAGGTATGGTTTACACCGTAGGAAACGAACAAGATTATCATTTTAAAGTGTTGTTTTTAATTCTGAAGAAACTAGGATTCGATTGGGCAGATAATCTATATCATTTAAGTTATGGTATGGTGGATTTACCTAGCGGAAAAATGAAAAGCCGTGAAGGAACTGTTGTTGATGCTGATGAATTAGTTGAAGAAATGGCTAAAACGGCTGGTGAAATTTCTGAAGAATTAGGAAAGCTTGATGGTTATTCTGAAACTGAAAAAGAAGAACTTTATAAAATAATAGGTCTGGGTGCATTAAAATATCATATTTTAAAAGTAGATCCAAAAAAACGTATTTTATTCGATCCAAAAGAATCTATTGATTTTCAAGGAAATACAGGGCCATTTATTCAATATACGTATGCAAGAATTCAATCTATTCTAAGAAAAGCAGATTTAGAAAAAACAGATTTAAAAAGTACAGATTTACATCCAAAAGAAAAAGAATTAATTAAGCAATTACAATTATTTCCAGAGATTATACAAAATGCTGCAGAGCAACACAGTCCTGCTTTAATTGCTAATTACACATACGATTTGGTGAAAGAATTTAATTCATTTTACCAAAATGTATCTATTTTAGGAGCGGATAATGATATCGAAAAGCAATTAAGAGTACAACTATCAAACACTGTTGCAAATACTATAAAAAATGCATTCTTATTATTAGGAATTCAAGTTCCAGAACGTATGTAATAACGTTAAAACCTTAAGTTGATATCAATAAAAAAGTGGCTTTTCTTTTTAGGAAAGCCACTTTTTTATTGGTTAATTTTAACTGTAATCTATGTTTCTTCATTAAAAAACACTTTGTAATAGTGCATCTTTTTTTCTTCATCATAACCACGTTCCAGATATTCTTCCGAGGCATCGGGCGCATCAATATCTAGTTTAATTTGTATGTTAGTATCTAGTTTAATATCGGTTTTTATTTTTCGTTTTTCTTTGGTAACTACTGCTTCGGCAACATCAAATTGGTTTCTTATAATATAACTTTGTTCGCCTTCAAATTCTTTTTTAAAGGTATCGAATTCTTTTTTATGTTTATCCTCTTCAAATAATTCATCTTTAAAACGATCAACACTTACTATTTCGTTTTCTTTAAAAAAGTCGATAGATTTTGCTATAAAACTATTTTGTTCTTTCGCACCATAATTCGGTTTTAAAACCTCGGTAGAAAACTCTTTGCAAAGCTCAATATATTGTTGGGTATGGTTGTTAGCATCATCGGCATATTTAATGTTTAAAAAGTGATTAAGCCAATATGCAGCATCGTAACTGTTGTTGTCTACGGTTAAAATAATATTGCCTTCACCATCAGATTGATTTAAGATTAAGCAGCCTTTGTCAACCTTTTTGGAGCTTATTCCGTTTTGTACTAAAACGTCATAATTATTGTTTTCTAAATAGGTTTGAAAGAAGTTTACTTTACTTTCAATTTTAAAAATACCAATAGCATTTGTGGTGATATCTCTAAATTCTATCCCTTCAAACATCACAACTAGAACGTCCCCTGTTTTTATTTGTGCCGAACTAGATTGTTCGTATAAGTGTGTTACAATGTGTTTAGAAACTTCTACAAAGGCTTCTTCATCATTAAACATTTGAGAACTGTAACTGTTTATTTCGTTTAAGGTAATATTTGCATGGTGGTTAAAACGGTAACTCTGTACTAGACTTCCAAAGGGTCGAAGTAGAAATGGTAACATGAGCTCGTAACTTGCTTCGTCAAACTCAACGACTTTATCCGAAAAGGCGTTTTTAGTATCGTTAAATTTATTACCAACTTTATGTATGATGAATTTTGAAATTTCGGCATTTTTTCTTGTAATCATGAGTGTGTTTTTTAGGTAGAATAGTTTGAGTCTTAAACTAAAAGAATTGGCTAATTAATTTGATAAAGTAAGACAGAATTAGAATCTCCTTTAGTTACAAATTCTAAATTTTGGTCTTTATCACTGTTCGCGAAGTCTATTTTAGAATTTGCATACACAGGAAAGTTAGGTAATAATTTAGCCTGGCTATCAAATAAATATGTTTTTTGAGATTGTATATCGGTTACGGATACGTAGATTTTATTGTTTAAATAAAATATTTCTGCATCGGCATAATTTCCGTAATCTAAATTTATAGTTTTATTTCTAATCGTTAATTTATTTTCCGATTGATAAACCAATGTTTTACTGGTTGTCGCTATATTGTGTTGGGCTGATAAGTTTATGTTTTTTGTTGTCGTGTTGCCTTTTGTATCAATGCTTATTAGGTCGCCTTTATTAGTGGTGGTTGTAAATTTACTAAGATACATGTAAATAGGTTTGGCAGAAAATGACAGTTTTGTTTTTGGAGTAACACGAGTTTTTCCAACTCTGTCTAATATTAAAAGTTTATCTAAAGTTTTAATTGTAATATAGTCTTTGTTTCCTATTCTAAAATGTTGAGGCTGAGAAATGATGGTGTTTTGTGCCGATTTAAATTTAAACCCTTTTACAACTTTTCCTTTAGTATCGTACATTAAAACATTTTCACTTTGAGTAACTAGTAAGCGATAGCGTTTGTTTTTGTCATAATCAAAAACCGAAAGAGGTTGCGTAATAGCATCATTAAATTTTATTGGAAATTGAGTAACATCTTTTCCTTTTCTATCTAAAAGATAAACACGATTTGGTGTTGCAAAAGCTAGTTGCAATCTTCCGTTTTTATAAATATCAATTTGTTCAATTTTACCTAAGACTGGTCCTTTTAATTGTTTTTTCCACTGAATTTTTCCACTGTTAGAAATTAAATATAAATTATTTTTAACATCCTGAACTACAATGTCCTTTTGTTTTGTAATGTGGTTTGTAACAAATTGCGGTGTATTTAATAGATCTGCATCGAGTTTTATGTTGAATTCTTCGGAAACCGATTGTTCTGCAGCTTTAGCTTTGTTTGTTTTAATGATACCGTTTACATGTGCAAAATTATTATCATATATAAATTGTAATGCCGATGTTTTATAAGGTTCTAGATTTAAATTTAAATCCTCGGTTATATTCTTTTTTATAATATTTTCTAAACTATTTGAATTAATAACCATTAAAATGGAAGCTGCATCGCTTAATTCATTCTGTATATCTTTGAAGTAATTTCTAGTGCTTAATGTAGTTTTGTTTTGATAGTTTGAAATAATATTTTGAAGCATTTCAGAGTCTTCAGCAAAAATAAAAAAGTGATCTAAAGTGCAATATAATTTGGCTTGATTAGTAGAAATTAAAGGCGAGAATATTTTTGTAAATAAATCGGGGTTACTAAAGTTGTAAATAGAAACATCTCGATAGGTTTCTGTTATATTTTGCTCTGCTAGCAGGGCATCTTTGGTGGCTATAATATCAGAAGAATTTAATATTATAGCTCGATTTTTTTCTTCATAAATTACTCCAACTTCATTAACTTCATCAAATAAAGGAGTTGAAGTAATAATAGAATCTTGTTTTCTAAAAAGAGCTAAGTTATTTTTAAAAACTTTAAAATCATTAAAGGAAAAACTAATAAAAGCATCAATATTACTTGGGGTGATGTCTTGAATTTGATTCACCTGCGGAACCGTATTTTTAAAAGCATTAATTAAACTCTTAGTAGAATCTGTAGCTTTCGTTATACCATTAAAATATAGTGAATTTTGGCTAAGTTCGGTGTCTAAAGCTAAGTAATTAGTAAAGGTTTTAAGTTTAATTGAATCTTCAATAAATAAAGACTTTAAGATGTTTGTGTCAGCTTTTATAATTATTGATAAGTTTTCCTCGTCTGTGCTTTTATAAATTCTTTGTTGTTCTTTATTTAGAGTAAAGTCGTTAAAAGTATTTTTAATTGTTTTTTTAGAGGAAGAAGCAATAAAAACACTATCAATAACGGTACTAAAAAATACATTTTCATTAAGGGTACTTTGTAAAATGCTATTGTTTTTTAAAGTAAGTATCTCTTCTTTATAATTGGGTAAAGAGTCTGTAATAAATAAACTGTCATGATATTTTGTAATAAGCGTATAGTTTAAACTATCGTTTTTTTCTTTTGAAAAGCAAATTAGTATAGGACTGTTTGATTTTAAAACAGACAAGTTTTCGAATTTACTTTCTAAATTCTGATAATATTTAGATTTTGAAAACTGCTGGATTAACTCATTATTATTTATGCTGTTTTGTAAACTTTCCACATTTCTCGCCTTTATAATAACCTGACTGTTTTCTGGGATAAAATCTATTAAGTCTGTACGCTTCTTTTTAGTGTTGGTACAGCTTAAGGTTATAAATAGTAAAAGGGTTATTGAAAAAAATCGCATGGAATGAATTAATTTTTACAAACCTACGATTTTTCGGTTTTATAATATTAAAAAAGTGCTAATTAGAAATGTTAAATTGAATTTATTTGTGGTTATAAAGTTAAGTATTAGGTTGTAACTCTTCTGGTAAAAGACGAAATGTTTTTCTGTGATATTTTGTAATTCCAAACTCCTTAATAGCTCGTCGATGCTCTTTAGTAGGGTAGCCTTTATTTTGTTTCCAATTATACATTGGGAATTCTTCATGAATTTTGTTCATATATAAATCGCGAGAGGTTTTTGCTAATACCGATGCAGCGGCAATGCTTAAATATTTACCATCTCCTTTAATTATAGTTTCAAAGGGAATATCTTTAAAAGGTTTAAATCTATTACCATCAACAATTATAAATTCAGGCTGTGGCTCAAGTTGTTTAATAGATTTGTGCATGGCTAAAATGGAAGCATTCAATATATTAATAATATCAATTTCTTCTTGAAAAACATGAGCAACAGCAAAGGTTAACGCTTGTGCTTCTATAATAGGTTTTAAAATATCACGCTTTCTCTCACTAAGCTGTTTAGAATCGTTTAAAATGATGTTTTTAAAATTCTTGGGTAAAATTACTGCGGCTGCAGTAACTGGCCCGGCTAAACAGCCTCGTCCAGCTTCGTCTGTGCCACATTCTAAAATGATGTTTGAGTGATTTGCTAAAAGCATATTCTTTTTGTTCCAAAAGTATGAACTTTTGTTTATTGATATAGAGAAATAAAACACTAAAAAATTAGGTTTTGTGGCATTGATAATATTTTGTTATTATTTGAGCAGTGGTTTCAATATTTCATAAATTATAGATATCTAATTTATAAATAACACTAAACGTTAAGTTTTTGGTAAGATTTTAACATATTTCTTTGTTTTTTTAAGATTATATTAAGATGTTTGTGATTGACTAACTCAAATATTTATTTTATGAAATTAAAATTGACATGTTTGCTAATGCTATTTATAGTGTTTTCAAATCAGTTCTCTTATGCTCAACAAAAAACAATTTCAGGTTTAATTACTGACACAAATGGAGTTCCTGTAGCGGGAGTTACTGTTATAGTTAAAGGTAGTAGTCGTGGAGTTGTTTCGGATTTTGATGGGAACTATGCTATTATGGCTAAAGCTGGTGAAGTATTAAAAATGAGCTTTGTTGGCTTAACAACAAAGTTTATTACAGTACAAGATGCTAGTATCATTAATGTTGTAATGACAGAAGATGTGGAAAGTTTAGATACAGTGGTTATCACGGGATATCAAAACGTGAAGCGAGAGCTTTTTACAGGGGCCTCACAAACTATTAAAGCGAAAGATATTAAGCTCGATGGTGTTGCCGATATTTCTAGAGCTTTAGAGGGTAGAGCAGCAGGTGTAAGTGTGCAAAATGTTACTGGTACTTTTGGAGCTGCACCTCGAATTACTATTCGTGGATCGTCTTCTATTTTGGGAGATACTAAGCCAATCTGGATTATTGATGGTGTTCTGCAAGAAGAAATTGTTAGCTTGAGTGTCTCAGATTTAGTTTCGGGAGATGCTAGTACACTATTAAGTTCTGCCGTTGCTGGTTTAAATGCATCAGATGTAGAAAGTTTTGAAATTTTAAAAGATGCTTCAGCAACTGCTTTATATGGAGCAAGAGCTTTAAATGGAGTTGTTGTAATTACAACTAAATCTGGTAAAAAAAATCAAAAGCCTACATTTAATTATACGTCAGAATATGCGGTTAGAGCTGTTCCTAAATATGCTAATTATGATTTATTAAATTCTCAAGAAACTGTTTCTGTTTATAGAGAAATGGAATCTAAAGGGTTTTTAGACTTACCTTCTTCTTTTCAAGGTCGTTATGGTGGTATATATAATATTATGTACAGAGCTATCAATAATTATGACGAAAGTACAGGACAGTATCAATTACAAAACACACCTGAGGCGAGAGCAAAATTTTTACAACAATATGAATTAGCTAATCATGATTGGTTTAAAACATTGTTTAATGCTGCACCAACTCAAACTCATGGTTTAAGTTTTTCTGGTGGTGGAGAAAATTCAACAACTTATGCTTCTTTAGGATATTATACAGATGGCGGGTGGTCTATAGCGGATCGTGTTCGTAGAATTACTGGTAATTTAAGAAATACGTATTACTTAAGTGATGATAAGTTAAAGATAACAACGCAAATACAAGGTTCTATTAGAAATCAATTGGCTCCGGGTACTTTTGCTAGAGAAGAAGATTTAGTTAGTGGTTCTTATACAAGAGATTTTGATATTAATCCATTTAGTTATGCTTTAAATACAAGTAGAGCGTTACGTCCCAGAAATGACGATGGTGAGTTGGAGTATTCAAGATATAACTGGGCACCATTTAATATTATTGATGAATTAGGTAACAATGGTATTGAAATTAATGTTTCCGATATTAAATTTCAAGGCCAGGCAGAGTATAAAATCAATGATAATTTAACCTATAATTTCTTAGGGTCGTCGCGTTATGCTACATCAAATAATGAACATTCAATTACGGAAAATTCAAATGTTGCTGCAGCATATAGATCAGACGAAACTACTATTGTTCGAGATCAAAATACATTCTTGTTTTCAGATCCAGACACACCAAATGAACCAGCAAGAGTTGTTCTTCCGGTTGGGGGGCTTTTAATAACCTCAAAAAACACCTTAGTTACTTATACTTTTAGAAATACTTTGGATTGGACAAAAAGATTTAAAGATGATGCTCATGGTTTAAGAGTTTATGGAGGTCAAGAGTATCGCTATGCAGATAGAAGTGAAAGTAAAAATACAGGTTACGGTTATCAGTTTGATAGAGGTGGTACTGTTTTTACAGATCCAGATATTTTGAAAAAAGCAATTTTAGAAGGTAATCCATACTTTTCTTCTTCAGAAACAAGACAGCGTGAGGTTTCATTTTTTGCTAATGTAACATACGATTTTGAAAAAAAATATGTATTAAATCTTACCGGGAATTACGAAGGGTCTAATAGAGCAGGGAAATCTTCAGATTCTAGATGGTTACCAACATATACAATAGGTGGTAAATGGAATGTTGATAAAGAAGATTTTATTAAAAAATCTGATGTTATTTCTAGTTTAGCGTTTAGACCTAGTTATGGTCTAGTAGCTCTGTTGGCTAATAATGCTACCAATAATTTAGCTGTTTTTAGAAATCAGATTACAGATAGGAATTATAATGATGATCGTGAAAACTATATTAATATAGAAGATTTACAAAATACGGAGTTAACTTGGGAAAAAACTTTAGAGCTAAACTTAGGTTTAGATATTGGTTTCTTTAATAATAGAATCATGATGAATTTTGATGCCTATTTTAGAAAAGGTAAAGATTTAATAGATTTAATTAGAACAACAGGTATTGGTGGAGAGTCGATAAAGCTAGGGAATAATTCAGAAATGACAACCAACGGTGTTGAATTTCAGTTGAATACGGTGAATGTTGATACGGATAATTTTAGATGGAAAACAGGGTTTAATATCTCTAAATTTAATCAAGAAGTTACTTCTTTAAAACAAGAAGCAAATGTATTCGATTTAGTAACAGGAACAGGACGAGGGAATGCTGTTGGATATCCAAAAGGTTCATTGTTTTCTTTTAAATTTGAAGGTTTAAACGAATGGGGGTTGCCAACATTTTTAACGGAAGATCCAGATTTTGATCCTTCTAAACCTTACGATTTAATAGACTTTCAAGACACTGATAACGTTTTAGATTATTTGCAATATGAAGGTGGAACAGAACCAAACCTTTCAGGTGGTTTAGCAAATAACTTCACTTATAAGAATTGGGATTTTAGTTTCTTTGTATCTTTTTCTGACGGTAATAAAGTTAGACTAAACGCAGCTTATGACTCAGAGTACGATGATTTAGATGTATTTCCAAGAGAGTTTGTTAATAGATGGATTGCTCCTGGAGATGAGAATATTACTAATGTTCCAACAATAGCGTCTTCTAGTTTAATACAATCTTACGGTAGTAATGAATTAGAAAGAGCATATAATGCTTATAACTATTCTACGGAACGAGTTGCAGATGGTGGTTTTATTAGAATGAAAAATATATCATTGGGATATACTTTGGATAAACCAGTAACAGAACGTTTAGGCCTTTCTAATGTTAGAATGAGTTTACAAAGCACAAATCCATTTTTAATTTATTCAGATTCAAAATTAGGGGGTCAAGATCCTGAGTTCTTTAGATCAGGTGGTGTTGCTTACCCAATTTCTAAAATGTTTACTTTTTCACTTAACGTTGGATTTTAATAATAATAATATACTATGAGAAATATAAAATATAATATAGGCGTTGTTTTTGTGACGCTTTTAATGGTAACTTCATGTAGTGATATTCTAGATGAATCGCCAGACAATAGAACAACAATAAATTCTGCAGAGAAAATTTCGGAATTGTTAGTAGGAGCTTATCCTGAAGGTGCATATGTCCCTTTTTTAGAACCTATGTCTGATAACGCTGGAGATAAAGGCCCAAGTGCAGATACTGGTATCGATTTTGCTACAACACTTAATGAACGTATGTTCTTTTGGGATGATGTAAATAATACGGATATAGATTCGCCTACTAATTATTGGAATAGTGCTTACAAAGCTATTGCGCAAGCAAACCAAGCTTTACTATCCATAGAAGAACTTGGTGGTGGAGCCGAATTAAATTATTTAAAAGGAGAAGCTTTAGTTTGTAGAGCTTATGCGCATTATATGTTAGTTAATATATTTTCGAAAGCGTATGATCCAACAACGGCGGCTTCTAGTATAGGTATTCCGTATGTTACCGAACCAGAAAATGTACTTTTAGGAGAATATGAAAGAGGTACGGTTGAGAGCGTATATGATAATATAAAGAAAGATCTTGAAGAAGGTTTACCTTTAATAGAGGATAATTATACTATATCAGCATATCATTTTACAACAAAAGCAGCAAGTGCTTTTGCTTCTAGATTTTATTTGCAAATAGGAGAATGGGAAAAAGTAATTACTCAAAGTACCATAGCTATTGGCTCTGGAGGAGTAGGAGCCTTAAGAGATTGGCCAAATAATTACAGACCTGCAACCTATTCGGAACAAACGGCATTATACACGTCTTCAAACTTCGAGCCAGCTAATCTTTTATTAGTTTCTGCAGAATCACTTTATAATAGGTATCATTTTTCTGCTAGATATCAATTAAATAGTGATAAGCGAGATGAGGTTTTTCCTGGCACGAATGGTACGGGACAACCTTGGTCATATAGTGTTTTTGGAAGTGGTGATTTATTTTATAATATACCAAAGTTTCAAGAATATTTTAAAGTTATAAATCAAGCAGCAGGAACTGGAGATACTTATGTTGCGTATGTTTTATTATCTACAGACGAGGCATTGTTAAATAGAGCAGAAGCTTACGCTATGTTGGGTAATTTGGAAAAAGCTACTGAAGATATAAATATGTCTTACTCAGTAAAAACAGCAGGTTATTTAGCTGATTTTGATGAATTAAGTGTTGATAATGTGCAAGAACGATTTGAAGTTACCGATGCAGATTTATTTACACCGTTTTACACCATACCAACAGATGCATTAGCCTTTGTAAACTGTGTATTAAGTATTAAAAGAACTGTTTTTTATAACGAAGGTTTACGTTGGTTTGATATAAAAAGACTTAATATGGTTGTAGATCATGAAGATATATTTGGGAATGTATACACTTTACCAAAAGGAGATAATAGAAGAGTTGTACAAATTCCAGAAGCGGCGCAATCTTTTGGTATACAACAAAATCCAAGGTAATTATATAAATTATAAATAATAATACGGAAATGAAAAAATATATATATATAGCATTAGCATCTGTAGGTTTGACTTTTTCAACGTCATGTGCAGAGAGTTCAGATGGTGTTGGAGCAAGTCAAATAGATACAAGTACGCCTATTTTAAACGATTTAGACGTGTGGCTTAGAAGTAGTTTTGTAACGCCTTATAATATAGAGGTGCTTTATAAATGGGATATTAATGATACTGATATTGATAGGTATTTACACCCTCCTTTAGATGCTAGTGTTAGGCCAGTTGCAGAAGCTTTGCAAAAAGCATGGATTGAGCCTTATACACAAGTTGGAGGAACAAATTTTATTAAGAAAATTGCACCTCGTCAGTTTACTTTGGTAGGTAGTTTTAATTATAATCCTAACAGTCCAACAATTACCTTAGGTGTTGCAGAGGCTGGAACAAAAATAACATTGTTTAATATCGACTTTTTAGATTTCACAGATATTAATAGCATTAAACAACCTCTAAAAACAGTACAACATGAATACGGGCATATTTTAAATCAAAATATTCCGTTTGATGTAGCTTATGGTCAAATAAACCCTGCAGATTACACAGCGCAATGGTTTAATAGAACAGATGCTGAAGCTAGAGAGTTAGGTTATATTACGGCCTACGGTTCAAGTCAAGAGGGAGAAGATTTTGTGGAAATGGTTTCTGAAATGTTAACAAACTCAAAGGAAGATTTTGATGCTATTGTAGAAAGTATTTCCAATGAGGAATCCAAAGCAATAATTAGACAAAAGGAAGCTATGGTTGTAGATTATTATCAAACTAATTTTGATATAGATATTTATGAATTACAAGCTATAATGGATACAGCAACTCAAGAATTAGTAAATTAAAAAATTATGAAAAAAATATTTAAAAATTATTGGCTAATCTGTTTAGTGTTTTTCTCGATTGTTTCATGTAATAATGATGATGAAGGAGAATTGTTTTCAGAATCGCCAGCTGAAAGAATTGCGGGACAAAATAGTGAGTTGTTAAACTTGTTAACATCAGAACAGAACGGCTATAAAGGAACTTATTTTACCAAAAATGATGAGTTTGGAGGATTTACATTTTACATGAAGTTTAATGCAGATGGAAGCGTAGATATGACTTCAGATTTTGATTCTGATACAGCTATAGAATCTTCGTCCTATGATGTACGTTATGGCACAACAAATGAATTGGTATTTACAACGCGTAATCATATTCAAAAAGTAAGTAATCCTGAGCTTGAAGGAGCCATTGGGACAGGTTTTAAAGGAACCTCTGTGTTTCAATATTTCGGTAATGAAGATGGCGTACTCTCTTTTAGAGATGTTAGAAATAGAGACACTGGTTATTTAGTGTTTACTCCAACTGGTTTTTCTGATTTTGAACCAGAAAGTACAGCTAGTGTTGAAAAATCTTTAGCTAGTAGAGAGGCTTTTGTAAATGGTAATGCTGTAACATCATTCCCGTTTATGAGTATAGACGGAACTACTTTAAAAGAATACGCTTTAAATTATGACAGCGTTACACTTTTTGCTAATCCTACAATAATAAATGAGGATGGTTCTATTTCTGATGAAAATTTTGGGATTGCATTTACAGAGGAAGGTTTAATTATAAGTCCTGCATTAGAAGTTGATGGAGCTGTTTTCGAAACCTTTGTTTTAGACGAAACTTCTGGTTTCGAGTATGTTTCTACAAGCAATGGGATTACAGCAAAAATAGGTTATGGAAATGAGCCTGTTACTCCATTAGATTCTTATGCTTTTGGTATTCGAGATGAGGCTGGTGTATTTAATTTGGCCGAAATGTTTAAGCATAGTTCTCCATTTAATACTTTTTATGAGAATTTTTCAAATGATATTGCTAATAGTGCTTTGCCTGGGCTTGAAATTACTAACATTATATTATGGGAACTGAATACCGGAGGAATTCCATACATTGATGTTAGAACTAATTACGGTAATGTTTTTTATGATTTATCATTTACTTATGATGAAAGCACTGGTATCGTGAAGTTTGCTTTTACAGGAGATACCAATGCCCCTGATTTCTTTACCGCTATTCTCCAACCGCTATTAGATGTTATGGTAGGTTCTGAAAAAGGTTATTACACCGTTAATTCAGGAACTTATCAAAACTTTTCTAATAGAACGTTTGGTTTAATAAATGCTGATAATCCTGCCTACAAAATTGATTATTGGACGTTTTAATTAGCCATATAATTTCAAATCAAAAAACTCTAAGCTAAATTTTAGCTTAGAGTTTTTTTTTGCTAAACCCAATAAAAAAGAAGTAATAAATAATTCTCAGCATTTTTCAGCGTTATCATATTTTGTCTTTACATTTGCAACGGTAATATTTGTAAAAGTAAAACCAAAGCAAGATTTTTGTATTTATGAATAAAATAATTCTGTCATTCCTTTTTTTGCTCGTGTTTAACATGGTAAGCGCTCAAGATTCACCACGTGAATTACCGAAAGGTCAAACTGTTAATTTAAAAAAACAAGACAGTTTAAATTCTGAAGGTAAAAACACAAAGCGTACAAAAGGAAAAGATGAAAAAGAAGAGAAACCGAAAATTCAGGACTATCTTATCATCTCTCACGAAAACGATACAACATTCGTAGATACAACGCTATCTATAAAAAAAGAATATAAATTCAATTATTTACGAAAAGATAATTTCGGTTTAATAGCCTTTTCAAATTTAGGTCAAACCTATAATAGCTTAACTTATAATTTTAAAAACACCGATTTAGTGCCAAATTTAGGCGCACGTGCTAGGCATTTTAATTTCATGGAAATTGAAGATATTAATTACTACCGCGTACCAACACCGTTAACCGAGTTAATGTACAAAACGGCCTTTGAGCAAGGACAACTTCTCGATGCCTTTTTTACTGTAAATACAAGTCCGCGTTTTAATTTATCAATTGCTTATAAAGGCATGCGTTCTATTGGTAAATATCAACATATAGTGACGAGTACGGGAAACTTTAGGCTTACATCAAACTATACTTCAGAAAATAATAGATATCATGCACGAGGCCATATTGTAACTCAAGATTTGTTTAATGAAGAAAATGGTGGACTTGAAGATGAAAGTGTTGAGTTTTTTGAGTCTGGTGACGAAGAGTTTATAGATCGCTCTATTCTAGATGTAAATTTTGAAAATGCTGAAAGTATTCTAAAAGCAAAACGTTTTCATTTGGAACATAATTATGCTTTTATTAATCAAAAAGATTCTTTATCTCGAAATAATTTAAGTTTAGGTCAGGTTATTTCTTTTGAAGATAAGTATTTTGAATACAGCCAAACTAGTGCTGAAACAGAAATTTTTGGAGATGCTTTTAAAAGTTCTAGTTTAAAAGATCGTGCTACATTAGAGCATTTTTATAATCAATTTCAATTAAATTACAGTAATAATATTATTGGTGATTTACAGTTTAATTTAGGATACGATAATTTTAATTATGGTTATGATAAAATTGTAATTTTAGAAGGAACTACTATTATCAACAGAATTAAAGGAGATGTTCTTTCAGCTGGCGGAAAGTATCATAAACAATACAGAGGTTTCGATTTACTTGGTGAATTTGGACTTAATGTTTCAGGTGATTTCGATGGTAACTTTTTAAAAGGACAGGCTAGCTTCAAATTAAATGATGATATCCAAGCCATCGCTTCTCTTAATCACAGTTCAAAAGCACCTAATTTTAACTTCTTACTGTATCAAAGTGATTATTTAAATTACAATTGGAGGAATAACTTTAATAATACTGAAACTCAACAGTTGGCCTTCGAATTAAAATCCGATAAAATATTAAACCTAAGTATCGATTATTCTACAATTACAGATTATGCTTATTTTCATTTAGATGAAACATCTCAGCTAGTTGCTCCAACACAATACGGCGGGACTATAAACTATTTAAGAGTTAAACTTGATAAAGAAATTAGAGTGGGGAAATTTGCACTGAATAATACTTTTATGTATCAAAACGTAACAAATGGGGAAGGTGTTTTAAATGTACCAGAACTAAATATGCGTAACACATTGTATTATTCTAGTCATTTGTTTAAAAAGGCTATGTATTTGCAAACAGGTATTACTTTAAATTATTTCACAAAGTATAACATGAATGCTTACGATCCTGTTTTAGCAGAGTTTTATATCCAAAACGACCAACAGATAGGGGAGTTTCCTAGGTTAGATTTCTTCTTAAATGCTAGAATACGTCAAACGCGAATCTTCTTAAAAGCAGAGCATTTTAATGCAGCCTTTACCGGATACAATTATTATTCGGCACCTAATTATCCGTATCGTGATTTCTCAATACGTTTTGGTGTAGTTTGGAATTTCTTTTTATAGGAAAGGTTTATTGCTATAAAATTTCAACTAAAGCTTCAAATTAAACTTTTGATACTAACGATTTTATAAATACAAATCCGAAGCCTAAAAATAACATAAGGTGAAACGGGAAGAGCCCGAAATCGCCACCTTGGTCTCCAACAATAAAGGCGCTATACATACCAAAAGCGAAATAAGCCATCAGTAAACCTTCAAAAATCACGTTTATAGATACTGTTTTCTTGATGTATTGGTTTGTTTTTAAGTTATCTTTAAACTTACTAATGTTGAATTTTGGTGTGCGTACAAATTCACTTTTCTTACCTATGTGTCCCTCAATTACAGCAATAGTATTATGTAGCGAAAAGCCCATAGCTATTGAGAAAAACACAAAGAACATCCCGATATAATTAACGAAATTTTTTACGCCACCACCATAGATGTTTTTATACATTACCCAGTAGCAGATAAAAAATATTAATGTGCTTATTACAAAGAAACTCATTACAATAAAATACGTTTTTAAGTGTGCGTATTCATTCTTTATGTAAAGCATTGGAATACTTAAAATAGCAACCAATAAAATATTTAAAAACATGGTGCTGTTTAGTAAATGCAACAAGCCGTGTATTTTTGTTTTAGTTGAAATGTTTTTGTTTTTAAGAACGCGCCATTTCATTTTTTTGAAATTTTCCGCACCACCTTTATTCCATCTAAATTGTTGCGAACGTGCGGCACTAATAACAACCGGAAGTTCTGCAGGAGTTTCTACATCTTCTAAATACTTAAATTTCCAGTTTTTAAGTTGCGCACGGTAGCTTAAATCTAGATCTTCGGTTAGAGTATCGCCTTCCCAGTTTCCAGCATCGAGAATACAAGCTTTACGCCATAAACCTGCAGTACCGTTAAAATTTATAAAATGTCCTTTACTGTTTCGTCCAACTTGTTCTAGAGTAAAATGTGCATCTAGAGCAAAGGCTTGAATTTTTGTAAGTATAGAGTAATTCCTGTTGATATGTCCCCAACGGGTTTGAACAACACCAATTTCAGAGTCTTTAAAATAGGGAACAGTTTGTTTTAACCAGTCTTTTTTAGGAAGAAAATCAGAATCGAAAATGGCAATAAATTCACCTTTAGCAATTTCTAGACCTTCCTTTAAAGCACCTGCCTTAAACCCAACTCTATTAGTTCTGGTAATGTGCTTAATATCTAATCCTGTTATTTTAAGTGCTTCTACTTGTGCTCTAGTGGTTTCTATGGTTTCATCTGTAGAATCATCTAAAACCTGAATTTCTAATTTATTATTTGGATAGTCAATTTTTGCTATATTATCCAGTAGGCGCTGCATAACATACATTTCATTGTAAACAGGAAGTTGTATAGTAACAAACGGAATTTCATCTGGATTAGATAAATCGAATTTCACAGAAGTATCGGTTTTTCTTTTCGCCGATAAGTAATTGAACAGTAGGTTGAGTTGTGCCAATGCGTACATTAAAATAAGTAGTAATGCAATGGTGTAAATTGTAATTATTATGCTCTCTAAAATCATTTTTTTATACTGTATTTAAAAATCCATCCCAAGATTTTTACGCCTGCAAATATAGCACCTTTTACCGTGCCAGACACTTTTGAAACGCCTATTCTGTTTCTATAATTAACAGGTATTTCAATGTATGATAGTTTTTGCTTTAAAACCTTTAATTGCATCTCTACTGTCCAGCCATAGGTTTTGTCTTCCATGTTAAGCGCCAGTAGCTTATCATATTTAATGGCTCTAAATGGACCAAGGTCAGTAAATTTTGCATTGAAAAACAAACTCATTAAGGTTGTTGCGAGCCAATTTCCGAAAACTTGTGGCATAGTCATAGACCCAACTTCTCTTAATTCTTTTACACGTGCTCCAATAACAAAATCTAAATTATCATTAATTATAGGTGTAACTATTTTAGTGAGTTCTTCGGGGTAATCGCTATAATCACCATCTAAAAACACAATAATGTCTGGTTTATTAGTTTGGTTCGCAATATACGTCATGCCTTTTAAACAAGCATATCCATAGCCTTTGTTTGTTTCTTTTAAAACGGTGGCACCTGCATTTTTTGCATTAATTTCTGTATCATCGGTAGAGTTATTGCTTACCACAATAATTTCGTCAACAATTTCAGGAATGGCTTTAATAACGTGTGTAATGGAATCTGCTTCGTTGTATGCAGGAATTATGACTTTTATTTGGGTCATCTTAAATTAAGTAGGTTGTTTTCTTTTTTAAAATCTTTTAGGTTGTACCATTCTTTAATTTTTTTACCAGCATTGTATTTGCTAGCAGAAATAATATCGCCGTTTTTATACTTTAAGCAATACCCATTTTTCTGATTAAATTTAAGTTGACACTTGTGGTTAACCTGTCCTGAATGGTCATAAAACACCCACCAATTTGTTTTTTTTCCGTTAACAAAGTGGCCTTCGCTTTCTTTTAATCCATTTGGGGCGTAAAAATACCAATATTCTATAGGATTACTGTTTGAAAAATGACCTTCTTTTTTAATTTGACCATTATCGTAGTAAAACTTCCAATAATCTTCTTTTTTATCCTGCTTAACCCAGCCTTCAGATTCTAAACTTCCGTTTTCGTAAAATGTTTTTACATAAGTTTCATTGTCAGACTTATTGAAAGACATAGAAACTAAAAGCAGGTAGCAGATATATTTCATTATTTTTTATTTACTAAATCCATTAAGTCAACATCGTTACCAAGTAAAACATCTGTTGGGTTAATACGTCCTTCTTCTGGTCCGTTTTCTAATTTTAAAACACCTCTTGGGCAAACAGCAGAACAAACTCCACAACCTACACAACTAGAGCGTACAATATTTTCTCCTTTTTGAGCATAAGCTCTAACATCAATACCTTGCTCGCAATAAGTAGAACAGTTTCCACAAGAAATACATTGTCCTCCATTTGTAGTAATTCTAAATCTAGATTTAAAACGTTGTACAAAACCTAAATATGCAGCTAACGGACATCCAAAACGACACCAAACGCGGTTACCGAAAATAGGGTAGAAGCCTGTACCAATAACACCGGCAAAAATAGAGCCTATTAAAAAGCCATAAATATCTTGTATAGTTTGTGTTTTAATACCTAGCACTTCTCCAGAGCCTGAAAAGAAAGTGTATAAAGCAAAACCTGTCATCACGAGAACAAAAACAAGTACAGAGTGAATTATAATACGCTCCATTCTCCATGAAAGTAATGTTTTACTAGAAAGTTGTCTGTATGGATCTCCTAAAGTTTCAGCCAAACCACCGCAACCACAAACCCAAGAACAATACCATCTTTTTCCGAAGAAATAAACCATAACTGGTACAACAACAATAGTTAAAACAACACCCCAAACTAAAATGAATAAACCAAAGGCACCACTAGCAAGAAGTTCGTCTAAATTCCATCTGAAGAAAAAATCGTAATCTAAAGGGAAAGCATTTTTAAAATCGTACCAAGGTTTCTCGAAACGAACTAAAATTTCTGGAATTAAGAAAGCAAATACAATTTGGAAGAATAAAACCGAAGTCGTTCTTAATATTTGATATTTGTTATGGCGGTATTTTATGTACATTCTAACAGCCATTACCGACATTACTGTACAGTATAAAAAGCCATATAAAAACCATTGACTTGCAGGATTTCCGCTTATAGATTTGCTAATAGGGTCTACTAAATATACCCAGTTTACAATATAGTCTGGAAAGAAATAAAGTAGAATGTAGAATGTAACTAAAAAGATAAAAGCAAACCAACCAATCCAGCCGCGGTTTGTAGCCGCGTTTAAAAAGATACCGTTGTTTTTAATGCCTGGTTTTCCTAATAAAATAATATCAGGAAGCATAAACATAAGAGCTCCAATAATGGCTAACCCAAACGTTAAAAACCACATAAGTCCTGTGTTATCTGGAACAGGGCCTTTACCTGCTGTTTTTGCGAGAGAAAAACTTAAGCTATGCGGTTTACCCGAAATTTTATATTGAAATTGTTTTCCTTTTTCGTCCCAATTTTTTTCAGCATCATATTTTTTAATAAGATCATCATAATGAGCATTAGAAACCTTGTATGCATTTATAACACGACTAGAAAATTGAAAAATATTTAAACCCTCGGAGGTTACAAGTGCTTTTTGTAATTCTGGTCCAATAATGCTGCTTTTATAGTTTTTCTCCTTTAAAAAAGTATCAAGCTCAGCTTGTTTTAAACTGAAAGAACCTGTGAAAATAGATCCTATAAATATGGCAAGTCCTAATAGAAAAAGGACTAAACCGGTTTGTTTTATTGCTTTCATATCTTATGCTTTGCTAAAAATACGTTTCCAGCTTTTCTTTTTTAATTGAATGTTAGTATTGTTTTCTTGGTTGAATTTTGCAACGATTTCCTTTTCGTGAAGTTTATAAAATTCAGGATCGAAATTAGCATCGGCTAAATGTTCTAAAACATAATCTACCGTGTGCTTTTCATTTAAAATCTTGTCGAAAAATTCGTGACGCATTCGTATTCCGAAATTGTTAATACCAATAAATTCTCGAGTTGTTTTATCGTAATTAATATGAATACATTTTTTTCCATCTTCATGTTCCCAATAAAAACGAGATTCATGGTCTTTGGCTTGCGCCCAAACCCAACCATAGGTTTGGTACTCTATATCGATAAACTTGGCAGAGTTAAACCAATGGCCAGGTTTATATTGTGTTTTATTATCGCAAATAGTTTGTGCTAAGGTTTCTCCCATCATACGGCCAGTATACCAAACAGCTTCAATAGGGCGACGTTGATCAATACCTTCATGTTGCTCGGCACAATCACCAATAGCGTAAACACCTTCTGCATTAGTTTCTAGGTAACGATTCACTTTTATACCGCGTCCTATTTCAATACCAGAATCTCTTATAAAGTCTATATTTGGAGCAACTCCAGCGGTTAAACCAACAACGTTACAAGAAAGTTCTTCTCCTGTTTCATCAATAATAACCGATTTAACATTACCGTTTTCATCGGCAACTATTTCTTTTAAGTTTGTAGAAAGACGTAAATCTATTCCGCTACTTAAAATTTCACGGTTTATCATTTTGCTTTCACCTTCAGGTAACACACCATTCCAAAAGCTATCTTCTCTTACTAAAAATGTTACCGGAATATGGCGCGAGTGCAACATTTCGGCCATTTCAATGCCAATTAATCCACCTCCAACAATTACGGCTCGTTTACAAACCTTATTATCTGGTGCATATTTTTCTAGATTTTCTAAATCTTGCTTATGGTACATGCCCATAACGCCATCTAGATCTTGACCAGGCCAACCAAATTTGTTAGGTTTACTTCCTGTAGCTATAATGAGCTTATCGTAAGTTAAAGAACCACCATCTTCAAAATGAAGCGTTTTGTTTTCAGTCTCAACTGTTTTAACAAAAGCTTTTTTTAGTTCTATTCTATTCTTTTTCCAAAACCAATTTTCATAGGGTTGTGTATGTTCAAACGTCATGTGTCCCATGTATACATACATAAGAGCTGTTCGAGAGAAAAAATATTCGGTTTCAGCCGATATAATAGTGATTTTTTTATCAGAAAGTTTTCTAATGTGTCGCGCTGCGGTAACACCCGAAATTCCATTCCCGATTATAACAATATGTTCCATAATTTTTAGAATTGTGTTTCTTTAGGTCGTTTTAAAGATAGGAACTTAACTTGAAGTATTAGTTTATAATCATTTTAAATAGGTATCTAGATGTAAGGAGCTTTAAGTTTAATGGACTTTGATAGAAGCTTTTGTAAAATGTAAGATGGCTAACAATTCAATAAAAAAAAGAGTTGTTATTTTGAATTATTAAAATTTATAGTATGAAAAATAAAATTATTATTACTGCAACCATATGTTTATTGTCGTTTGCAAGTTTTGCACAAAACACGAATGATTTCTTTTTAAAGGCCGATTCTTTTTTTAAAGAATACGTGGTTAACGGAAAAGTTGATTATTCTAAAATAAATGCCGATCAAGCTCAATTAGATGAGGTTTTAAGCTTAGCTGAAGGTATTACAGTTTCTAAAAATGATGCTAATGTATACCAAGCATTCTGGATAAATGCCTATAACTTGTCCGTAATAAAAGGAATAATGGATAACTATCCTTTAAATTCTCCTTTAGATAAAAAAGGTTTTTTTGATAAAACACCACATGCTTTAGGAGGTAAAAATATCACATTGAATGATATTGAAAATAAACTTTTACGAGAGGCTTTCAAGGATGCTAGATTTCATTTTGTATTAGTTTGTGGTGCTATAGGTTGCCCACCATTAATTAGTAAAGCGTATTTACCAAAAACGTTAAATAACCAAATGACGAAGCAAACTAAAGTGGCTATAAATGGAAGCTTTTTAAAGGTAAACGTTAAAAAGCTTCGTGTAGAAGCTTCTCAAATTATGGAATGGTATAAAGGTGATTTTACCATGAATGGAAAAAATGAAATAGACTTTATTAACCTTTATAGAACCGAAAAAATCCCTGCCGATTATAAACTGAGTTACTTTCCTTACAACTGGAAAACTAACGCGCTTTAATACTAATTATAAAACACATAATGATGAAAAAAATACTAATAACTTTACTATTAACTATGTCTTTAGTGGGGTTTGCCCAGGAAGATACAACTGAAAATAAAAAAAGTAATATACAAACCTATACACCATCAAAACTATTAAGTAGTGGGCAATGGGATATTAAGTGGTTTAATAATTTATATACCGAAACTAAAGATTTATTTGGTCCGAATGGTAAAAAACAAGATATACCAAGAAATACTTTTTTCACCTCCACTCTAGATGTTTTTACAGGTATTTCAGCTAACAGTAAATTAAATGTTGGTTTGTTATTAGAGTTTCGTTCCAATGTTGTTGGAGGTAGAGACGCTTTAGATGTTTTTAAATTTGATGGAGAAACAAACTCTGCACGTTCTGGTTTAACGTCTTTCGCACCAGCAATAAAATTTAATCCTATTAAGGGTGTTGGTAATTTTACCATTCAAACGGCTTTTCATATTCCTTTAATAGATAATGAAACTGAAAACGGTGTGTATCTAGATCAAAAAGGATTCATATTCCAGAATCGTTTTTTCTATGATTACAGTTTTTCTGGTGGAAAATGGCAATTGTTTTCAGAACTTAATTCGGAATATAACTTCGGAAAAAAAGAAGATAGTTTTGCAAACAATAGCGTACGTTTAACACCTGGCGTGTTTTTAAGTTATTTCCCAAGTTCTAAGTTTACTGTTTTAGGGTTGATACAACACTCACAATTAATTGATGCTGGAAATGATTTCTCTCAAGATTTTACAGCACTTGGTGGTGGTTTAAAATATCAATTAACAGATGTTCTTAATGTAGAAACCCTTTATACAGGCTTTGTAAGAGGTAATGATACGGGCTTAGGACAATCATTTAACATAGGTTTAAGAGCATTGTTTTAATGATTAGTTATTTTAGAAGTTAAAAAAACTTTTTAAATGAAAAGAGAAATACTCTTAATTCTAGTTGCAGTAATGCTTCTACAGTCTTGCAACGCCCAACCACAAAAAATTAACGGCGTAAGCTTTGTGGCATCCAGAGAAGCTATTTCTCAGGTTAATGTTATGCCTGTTGTAAAAGTAAACGCCAATTTTGCTGCGATTATGCCTTTTGGCTTTATTAGGGATATTGCGCATCCGGAAATTAAGTTTAATACCCAAAGACAATGGCTTGGAGAAACTAGAAATGGCTCTAAGCAATATGCTCTTGAATTACGAAAACAAGACATCAAAATAATGCTGAAGCCTCAAATTTGGGTGAGTCATGGGATATATACTGGCCATATTGAAATGGCAAATGAAGAGAATTGGCAAGTTTTCGAACAATCGTACTCTAAGTTTATTTTAGAATATGCCAAGTTAGCAGAAGAATTACATGCCGAGATTTTTTGCATAGGTACAGAATTAGAAAAATTTATAGCTCAAAGACCTGAGTATTGGGTAGGTTTAATTGCGAAAATTAAAGATATTTATAAAGGTAAACTTACCTATGCAGCTAATTGGGATGAGTTTAAAAGAACACCTTTTTGGGATGAGTTAGATTATATTGGTATAGACGCCTATTTTCCGGTTAGTGAAACTAAAACACCAACTTTAGAAGAGTGCATGTCTAATTGGAAAGTGCATAAAGCGGTTATTAAAAGCACATCAGAAGTATTTAAGAAGCCTATATTATTTACCGAGTTTGGTTATAGAAGTGTTGATTATTCTGGTAAAGAACCATGGCGAAGCGATAGGGGTATGAATTCTGTAAACTTGCAGGCTCAAACAAATACCTCTCAAGCTTTATTTAAAACATTCTGGAAAGAAGAGTGGTTTGCTGGTGGTTTTATTTGGAAATGGTTTCATAATCACGAAACAGCGGGCGGCGTAAATAATTCTAGATTTACCCCTCAAAATAAACCCGTAGAAAAGTTGATACAATCTTATTATGGCGATCATAAGTAAATTTAAATATGTAATTGCATGTCTATTTCTTGGTTCTTGTGCAACTGATGATGTCGACGATTTAATTATAAATGATGCTACTATTTTATCTCAATTCTTAAACAATAAAACTTACGAAGAAGATACCGTTATTGCGTGTGCCGCCAGTAGTGAAAATGATGTAAATGTTGTTTACGTTTATTTTTATCCAGAAGAAGGTGCTAGCAATTTTAAATTATATGAAACAGATGAATCTGAAGTGGATAGCAAAGATTTTTCGGAATATAAATTCATTGATTTAGATACCCAGCCACTTTTTAATGGTGCTTTACGTTTTTTTGAAACCAAGTCTAATGGCGCTTGGTTTACTGTGGTTTACAATGTAGATGAAGCTATAAAGATAGCAACTCCAATTCGGAATAAAAAAAACGAACAGCCTTCTTTATGGACCGATGAGGTTAGTATTAATCAACAACAAGCATTAATGCCTTTATTTACTTGGGATATTATTTCCGAAGAAAACAACGCTATTTTCTTTGAAGTTTTGTCAACGGAAGATTCAGATTTAATTTCCGGAACATATACATTCAACAATCAATTTCAATATTATAAACTAGATAATGTGGTGCTAAATATTACTCCAAATACACCACCAAATTTAATATCAGGAAATAATTATATATTTACAGTAATGGACGTGAGCTTAGATAATTGGGTAAACCAAGTAATCATGACGCCATTTGCTGCTAAATAATGAAAAAAAAACTACTCTTTATTTTATTACTAATCTGTTTTAGTGGTGTTTCACAAAACCATATTATTGCCGATTTAAAAATTCAAGGAAATAAAAAACTAAAAACGTCTTTTTTAAAAAGTTTGGCCTCCATAAAAAGTGGTAGTGTTTTAGATTCTACGGTTATTGAACAAGATATTAAGCGCCTAAAACGTTTGCCTTCGGTAGCTCATGCGTATTATCAAGTATTTCCTACGGAAGAAGGTAGCTATAATGTGTTTTATGGTATTGAAGAAAACTTCACACTCATTCCTTCATTAAATATTTATACAACCGATAATGATGAATTTGCATATCGATTAGGGTTAACCGAATTTAATGCCTTAGGAAGAAATATTACCGTTGGTGCATTTTATCAAAAAGATGTTTTCCATAGTTATGCTTTAAATTTTAGAGCACCTTATTTGTTTTCCAAACAATTAGGTTTGGCTTTTAATTTGCAGAGTTTAACCACGCTAGAACCGGTGTTTTTTAATAATACATCGGCTTATTATCGGTATAATAATAAGTCTATAGGGCTTTCTGGTTTGTACGAGTTTAATTTTAGCAACAAACTAGAACTTGGGATAAATACTTTTGTTGAAGATTATAAATACGAAAGCGGGGAAACAAGTCCAGAGGTTCCATTAGAACTAAATATACCTAAATGGCTTTTAAAAGGGATTTACGAGTTTAATAATTTAGATTATTCTTATCAGTATATATCGGGATTTAGAAGTCAGTTTAATTTTCAGTTTGTAACATCTAGACGCGAAGGTGTTGAAGAATTTTTTATAGGTTGGAACGATTTTTTTCTCTTCAAAAGAGTTGGGGAAAAAGGCAATTGGGCAAATAGAATTCGGTTGGGTTTAGCATCTAATAACGATACGCCTTTTGCACCGTTTTCTGTAGATAACAATGTTAATATACGTGGCGTAGGGAATACCATAGATAGAGGTACGGGTGTAATAGTCGTTAATACAGAATACCGCCACACACTTTTTGAAAAAGATTGGTTTGTTCTGCAAGGGAATGCCTTTGTAGATGCTGGTTCTTGGCGAAATCCTGGTGGTGAACTATCCGATTTTAGTAGAAGTAAAAACATGAAACTTTATCCAGGCATTGGGTTACGTTTTTTTCATAAGAAGATCTATAATGCTGTTTTTAGAATAGATTATGGCTATGGTGTTTCTAAAAACGCTACACAAGGTTTAGTGTTTGGTATTGGTCAGTACTTTTAGTTTATCGATGCTTTGCCATTTTTTTAATTGCTAAAGCGTTTTTACGAAAAAAAAATATTTTTATTCGGAAGAAAATTCTTTCTATTTAATTAGTGATTTTTTTTTAGTTTACTTACAATACATTGATTTTACCCCAAAATGATGCAAAATTAACAGATAAATAAGCATACAAATATATTAATTTCAGTGTTTTGAAAAATGGATGATGACTATATCTTTGCAGTGTAAATTATTACAAAAACAAGTCCAAATCTTAATTAATAATAAAATGGGACATTTAAAATGTTCAATTTTTTATAAAACCTAAAATTATGTTTATATCCCAAGCTTACCACTGTTATCAAGTATTACACGAAGAAAAGAGTTCAGTCTCAAAAATGAGCAAACAAACAAATACGGAGGCTAGTTTTTCTCAAAAATTGAAACAGGTTTTCAATGTTAAAAAGCGTGTATTTCAATCGTAATAAATAGTATAATATATAATGCCCAAATTAAACTGTAAGTGTGAAATACAGTTTAATTTGGGCATTTTTTTATTAAATAATGTTGTGTTTATTCCAAAACAACAACCAAATCTTCAGAATTCACCATAAAGCCAGTTTTTAAAATAATTTTCTTAACCGTACTATCTGTAGTTGCTGTAATGGTTGTTTCCATTTTCATGGCTTCAATAATAAATAAGGGTTGATTTTTATTTACTTTTTCGCCTTTTTTAACGAGAATAGTAGATAGCATACCTTGTAAAGGTGCTCCAATTTCATTGGCATCAGCTTTGTCTGCTTTTATGTTTTCAACTTTATTAACTTTTATTGATGTGTCTTTAATTTTAACACTTCGGCCTTGGCCATTCACTTTAAAATAAACGGTTACAATACCATCTTCATTAGCTTTTCCTATGGAATCTAAAGTGATAAGTAGTGTTTTTCCTTTATCTAATTCTACAATAGTTTCCTCTCCAATTTCCATACCGTAGAAAAAATTCTTGGTTGGTAAATTCATGAGGTTATCATACTTTAAATGCTTATTGAAAGCATCTGTAAATACTTTTGGATAGAGCTGATAGGATAGGAAATCTGTATAATCAATGGTTCTACTTAAATCATGTTCAAATGTTTTTTTGAAGGCTTTAAATTCTTTATCAATATCTAACGGCGGAATATGCGCATTTGGTCTATCGGTATAAGGTTCTTGACCTTTTAAAATCAGCTTTTGGAGCGCCTTAGGAAATCCACCTACCGGTTGACCTAATTCGCCTTTAAATAAATCTACAACCGACTGCGGAAACGAAATCGTATCGCCGCGTTCTATCACATCTTGAATGGTTAAATTGTTACTCACTAAATATTGCGCCATATCTCCAACTACTTTAGAACTAGGCGTTACTTTTATAATATCTCCAAAAAGCGTGTTCACTTCACCATACATTTTGGTGATTTCATGAAAACGATCTTCCAAGCCTAATGCTCTAGCTTGCGGTTTTAGGTTACTATATTGCCCGCCAGGAATTTCATGTTTAAAGACTTCTCCCGATCCTGCCTTTAAACCCGATTCAAATGGATAATAATATTCTCTTACGGTTTCCCAGTAATTAGAATATTCATTTAAAGAATCGATATTAATACGACTTGCTCGGTCTTGAAATTTCATCATTTCAACTACGGAGTTAAAGTTTGGTTGCGAGGTTAATCCAGATAAGCCACCGAGAGCAACATCTACAACATCTACACCTGCTTCAATAGCTTTTAAATAGGTTGCCGATTGTATAGATGAAGTATCATGTGTATGCAAGTGAATTGGGATTTTAAGTTCCGATTTTAATGCTGAAATTAATTCGTAAGCTGCATAAGGTTTTAGTAAACCTGCCATATCTTTTACGCCTAAAATATGCGCACCGGCATTTTCTATTTCTTTGGCTAGATTAACGTAATATTTTAAGTTATACTTTGTATTTTCTGGATTTAAAATATCGTTGGTATAGCAAATAGAACCTTCGGCTAGACCGCCAGTTCTTGTGCGCACATGTTCTATGCATGGGCCAAGAGATTTCATCCAGTTTAGAGAATCAAAAATTCTAAAAACATCAACACCATTTTCCCAAGATTGCTCTACAAATTCGCCAATTAAATTATCGGAATAAGCTTTGTAGCCAACACCATTCGATCCACGAATAAGCATTTGTAATAATAAATTGGGCATTGCTTTGCGTAGCATGCGTAAACGTTCCCATGGGTTTTCTTGAAGAAAGCGCAAGCAAACATCAAAAGTAGCACCGCCCCAAACTTCCATGCTAAAAATATCTGGATGGTTTTTGGCGTAACCTTCGGCAACCTTCATCATATCGAAAGTTCGCATACGTGTGGCCAATAAACTTTGGTGTGCATCACGCATGGTGGTATCTGTAAAATGAACCTTCTTTTCATTCATTAACCACTGCGAGAACTTTTCTGGACCTAATTTGGTTAGTAAATCTTTGGTGCCTTCAGGGAATCTGGCATCGGCATCAAATTTTGGAACTTTTGGTTTTATAAAGGTTTTAGAATGATCTATTTTTTTAACATCTGCATTTCCGTTTACAATAACATCGCCTAAATAAGTAATCAGTTTTGTCGCTCTATTTCTAGGCGCTTTAAATATGAATAAATCTGGATTCGCTTTAATGAAATTAACCGTAACTTTTCCTTGTCTAAAGGTGTCATGTTTTAAAATGTTATCTAGAAAAGGCATATTGGTTTTTACACCTCGAATTCTGAATTCTGCTAAAGCTCGACGAATTTTTCTACTAGCACCATCAAGCGTTCTACTATTTGCGGTGACTTTTACCAGCATAGAATCGAAAAAAGGCGAAATAGTAGCGCCTTGATATATACTTCCCGCATCTAACCGAATACCAAAACCAGACGCACTTCTATATGCCGAAACAGTGCCGTAATCGGGTTTAAAATCGTTTTGTGGGTCTTCGGTTGTAATTCTGCATTGCAGCGCGTAACCGTTTATATGAATAGATTCTTGATTCGGAATTTTAATTTGCTCGTCCGATAACTTATAACCACCAGCAATAAAAATTTGAGTTTTTATTAAATCGATATTCGTGATAACCTCGGTAACGGTATGTTCTACTTGTACACGTGGGTTTACTTCAATAAAGTAAATAGAATCATCATCGTCCACTAAAAACTCAACCGTACCAATATTATTGTAATTTACTGCTTTACAAATTTTAATAGCATAGTTATAAAGTGCCTGCTTTGTTTCATCTTTTAAACCGTAAGAAGGGGCAAACTCAATCACTTTTTGATAACGTCTTTGTACAGAGCAATCACGTTCATATAAATGGACGGTATTACCAAAACTATCGGCAACAACTTGAATTTCTATATGTTTTGGGTTTTCTACAAATTTTTCAAGAAAAACGGTATCGTCACCAAAAGCATTTAAAGCCTCACGTTTACTTTCGTTAAAGGCACCTTTAAGCTCTTCTTCTTTCCTAATTACTCGCATTCCTCGTCCGCCACCGCCAGAAGCTGCTTTTAGCATAATAGGGTAACCAATTTTTTTAGCTTCGGAAATGGCTACGTTAATATCAGTTAACGGCTTTTCGTTACTTTGAATAATAGGAATATTATTTTCAACAGCCACTGTTTTGGCCATAATTTTATCTCCTAAAGCTTTTAAAACAGATACTTTTGGGCCAATAAAAATAATATTATTGTCTTCACAAGCTTGTGCAAAGTCTGCATTTTCAGATAAAAAACCATAACCAGGGTGTATAGCATCCGCACCATTTTTTAATGCGATTTTTATAATTGCATCAATATTTAAATAGGGCTTTAAAGGTTCATTATCTTCTCCAATTTGGTAAGATTCGTCAGCTTTATATCGGTGTAAGGAATAGCGGTCTTCAAAAGTGTAAATACCGATTGTTTTTATGTTGATTTCTGTACAAGCTCTAAATATTCTAATGGCAATTTCGCCTCTATTGGCTACAAGTATTTTTTCTATTTTCAAGGTGTGTGGTGTTTAGTTTACTAAAGTTTAATTTGGTATTAAATATAATTAAATTATTTATAACATATTTGATTATCAGGTCTTTTAATTATTGAATAAACAGCATTTTAATAAAGAATCTGTAAAATGATTTTTAATTTAAATTTAATATTACAATTTTTTAAATTATTTATATTCAATTAGCTTTGCGGAAAAAGAAAGTACACATGCGAACAATTGTAATTGGAGATATTCACGGTGGGTTAAAAGCATTAGTTCAACTTTTAAATAAGTTAGAAGTTAAAGATGATGATAACCTTATTTTTATGGGTGATTATGTAGATGGTTGGAGTGAATCTGCTCAAGTTGTTCAGCTTTTAATGGATTTATCCAAAAAGATAAACTGTGTGTTTATAAGAGGGAACCATGATGTTTGGTGCGAAGAATGGCTAAAAACGGGAGAAGTAAACCAAACGTGGTATGTGCACGGCGGAAAAGAAACTATGGCGAGTTATAATGGTTTTACAAAAGAGGAAAAAGAGGAACAGATTGCTTTTTTTGAAAACTTAAAGTTTTACTATTTAGATAACCAAAACCGATTGTTTCTTCATGCAGGGTTTACATCTATGCACGGCGTTGAAAAGGAAGTACATAAGCCAACCTTGTATTTTGATAGAACACTTTGGGAGATGGCTTTGGCGATAGATAATAATTTAAAGATTGATTCTTATTTCTATCCAAATAGATTAAAACATTATCACGAAATTTATATTGGGCACACACCAACAACTAATTTTAAATGTGATATACCTATGAACGCCGTTAATATCTGGAATGTAGATACAGGTGCTGCATTTAAAGGTAGGATTTCTGGTATGGATATTGAAACTAAAACGTTTTTACAAAGTGATCCTGTTTACACCTTGTATCCAAATGAAAAAGGGCGTAATAAAGATTAGTTTTCATCGTGTCATCAATAAACAGTAATGTCATGTAGACAAAGTAAACATCACATAACGAATATCTAGTTCCATATGTGGTCTCTACTTTGTCTACATCACAAAAAAATAATGATAATAAGTGTTTGATTGTTTATTCCAAACTCTTAAAACCTTTAATAGCTTGGTTTGGCTCAATGACGTTATAACCTTTCCAAAATTCCGGATCGTATTTTGGTAAATACACCGGTTCTACTTTTGGTTTTTCTGTAAAGTCGTTAAAGGTAACTTCCGTTATTTGTTCGTTTTCAAAAACTACTAATTCACTTTTTTCTTTAATCGCCATTACAAAATGAATATCGGTATCTAATTCGTTTTGTTTGCGTCTGCCTTTAACGTGCTTATTTTTTTCAATAATTGTTAACGGACGTTTAATACCAAATTGACTACCTTCTTCTAACTCAGCATATTTTAAAGTGTATTTTTCGGTTTCGTTTTTAGAATAAATAAGGGTTCCTTTTTTTAAGTTTCTTGTGTGAGATAAGCCTAGTAATTTAAAGTTTTTAAGGACTTTTACGTTTTCATAATCTATTCTAACAATCGCGAAATCATCTGTATTCACATAAATTGTTCCTTTAAAATCTTCTTTTCGTTTTGGAGTAAAGCTTATTTTATAAACAAATTCATCATTTAAAAAACTATAATCTTCAACTTTGAATTCAAAACGATTTTGTTTTTCTAAAAAGTTTAAATCGCTGTCTTCAAAAATAAAGCTACCATGTTCAAGTCTTGCAATGGCCGATTTACGGTAATTAGAAAAATCTTTTTTACGCTCTGCTTCTTTCTTTTGTTCTTCTGCAAGCATGGCTTCCGTTTTTTTAACGTCTTCCTTTTGCTCACCATAATCAAAAGCAGTAGAGTCTATATCTGTTTTTACACCAAAGAAACCTGATTTAATTTTGAAATATGAATCGCGTTTTACGTGTTTTTTTAGAATAGTATTTAGCTTTTCTTCGTAACTCTCAAAACTCATTTCTGCGCTTTTGTCGTATAAATGCGAAGCTTTAATAATATCTATTTTTTGATCATCACCTTCACCAGGTTTACCATATAAGTTGGCTAGGATTTCAGTGTAATCGTCAGCATTTTTAGGAATAGCAGCAACTAAGCTATCTATAAATTGTTGGTTAAATTCCGGAATAGTCGATTCGTTGACTTCAACATCATTTTTTATTAAGTTTTGAAACGATGAGGCTCGGTAAAATAGTTTGCTTTTTGTAAAATTATGATCGTAATTGTTTTCTAGGTTTTCCTGTATTTTTTCAATAATTTCCTCGGGCGTATAGTTTTTATTAGAAACTAAAACTTCATCCAATTCCATGGCTTTTGTGCTTAGAAAAACAATACTGTCTTTAAAGTTTTTAGCTAGAAATTGTTTGGTTTCGTAACCCAAACATCTAATTTTTAAAGAATCTTGACTGGCCGTTTTTTTATTTAAATAAATAAGAAAATCTCCATTGGCGTTACTAATAACACCCGAATTGTCATTAATAGAAATAGTGGCATACGGAATAGGTTCTTGCGTAAGAGAATCTAAAATTTTGGCACTAAGAGATTCTTGTGAGTGGCTGTAAATCGATAATAAACAGGTGGCAATAAAAATGTAGAAATGTTTCATGTATATTGTTGTTTCTTATAAAAGTAGACGAATTACCGAACCATTTGTAACATTTAATTTTTATTTAAGTGAATTTTATCAGTTTTTAACATAAAACGAAATGGATGTTAAAACATTGATAAAAAAGCATGGGTTTGTTCTAATTAACTGTTTTTTAGTTAATTAGTCGTAATGTGTTTTAGGTAGTATTGGTGTATTTTTTCTGGTGTAGCCCCAAATCGTTTTTTTAAATGAATAGCCCAAAAATGAAATTGAAGTTTCCAAATACCATGACTATTATATTTTCTAGCAGAGGTTGTTAGCCATTCTTGTATTACCACAAATTGCTTACGTTGGTATAATTTGGCAATAAAATCGTTGTCTTCGTAAATGGTGAAGTTTTCATCAAAGCCACCAATATCTTTAAAAAGGGAGTGAGTAATAAATAAGCTTTGGTCACCGCCACGACACACTTGCCAATTAAACTGCGTAAACCAACTCGCTAGTTTTAGCCACCAATGGTTAGAGTCGAATTTCATTTTAAAACAACCTGCAGCGTTGCCGTTTTCTATAGCCGATAATATCAGTTGATCGTATCTATTTGGCGGTAAAGAATCGGCATGTAGAAAGTATAGAATATTACCGTTAGCCTCACTTGCTCCAAGATTCATTTGTTTGGCACGACCTTTTTCAGAGTTTAAAACTTTAATATTTAGGCCTAAGTTTTTAATTATCGGTATCGTACCATCTGTACTGCCACCATCAACAACAATAATTTCCGAGATATTATTTAATGAAGAACAATCTATCAGGTAGAAAAGTAAATTTTCAATAGTTTCAGCTTCATTTAAAACAGGAATTATGATGGATATTTTATTCATTCAAATTCCAGTTGTAATCTTTAAAACTTTTTTTCGCTTTCGCTGAAATTTCAACATCTGAATATTGATTTAAAAAGTCTATTAAATCGCCGTTTTTCTTAAAATCTTTAGAGAACCATTGAAATATTTTTGAAATCTTGATACTGTTTTCTGAAATTTCATTACGTTCCGGATCACTTAAAAATTCCTTAGTAGCATAGGTTAGTTGTGTTTCAATATTAGAAGCTGTAAAAGCTGTGTTTTGTAATTTAGGGCAAGAAACCGAAGCACAAACAATGGCGAAATGAATTCTTGGTTCGTCCATTTTGCGTAAAATTTCATGTTCAATATCATTTAAATTAAACCATTTTTCACCTAATTTCCAATAACGTTGATCCCAAGGTTTATCGATGTCTTTTATGCTTTTTATCGGGTAGTTTCGAAGAATTAAATCTACCGTCATGGCGTTGTAGGCATTAATCCAAAAGGCGAGAGCTTCTTCTTTAGAAAGCGATTTAAAACTATCATCAGAATAGATGAGGTTTAAATCCTGTATGTAGCTTAGTAGTTTTGATCTCTCCGTTTTAAAGGTTTTGTAATTTACATGTCCAGCATCCGAAACGTGTTTTTGTAATAACTCATTCCATAATTTATGCGGTGCTGCAATATCTTTATTAACAGTTTCTTCAGTGCTATTAGTTTCGCTTACTGGTTCTTTGGTAATATTAATAGTATTGATTTCTGTTTCGCTACTTTCTTTTATTGACTCGGTTTTTTCTATTTTTTCTGGTTCAACGGTTACTGCTGGTAGGGTAGAAGGCATGTTTTGTTGAGGTAATTGTGTAACTGTTTTATTGGCACTACAAGCGAGCAAAAAAAAACTAAAACTGAAGTAAATTAAATTTTTCATTTTTTCAAAGGGTAAAGTTCTTGACTAATAAAATTTTTTGGAAATTTTTCATCATCATCAAACCCTAATTCAATGTCTCTACCATCGTGAGGCACGTAATCGGTTTTAAAAATGTAGTCCCAAATACTTAATGTTAGTCCGTAGTTTACGCCAAACCTAACATCTTTTGGTAGACTTTTTACATGGTGCCAAATATGCATTTTAGGATTATTAAATACATATTTTAAAAGGCCATAATCCCAACCTAAGTTGGCGTGATTTAAATGACCTATAGCAATACTGAAAAAATAAACAATAGCAACATCTTGCGCACTGTAATTTGCAATTAATGCTAGCGGAATATATAGAAGTGATTTATAAACTATGGGCTCCATCCAGTGATAGCGTAAGTGAGCTGCGAACCCCATTTCTTTTACCGAGTGATGTACTTTATGGAAATTCCAAAAGAACTCAAAACGGTGCAGTAATCTATGCGTGTTCCATTGAACAAAATCGGATACCAAAAAGAAAATGATTAAACCGAGCCATTTTGGTAAATCGTTAGCATTAAAGAGTTGAAAATCATTTAGAGATAACCCAATTGTTTTTAAAAGATCATTAAAAAATTCTGCGGCTGTATTAGAAAGTGCAATTAATATAATAAGGTTTAATAAAAAGAAATTGAAAAACATGTAAAAGGTATCTAACCAAAAATCTTTTCGAAAAATAGATTGATTTTTACGCCATGGAAATACAATCTCCAATCCCCAAACTATTAGAGAAATGGCTATTAATCCATAAAAATAGTTATCCCATTGGTTTGGAAAAAGTATCTCGTTTTTAAGGTAATTCCAATAACCGGAATAAGCATTTTTTATTATGTCTAGGTATTTATTCATATAAAACTAAATAATCTAATCCTGATTATTAAGGTAAATCAAACTAGTGTAAAGCGGAATCTTAAGCACAATTATATACCAAATCGCTTTTTGTCTTTGTATATTTTAAAAAGGTTGTATGCAAATGATAAACCTGCTATAGCCCATATAGCTCTGTAAATCCAAATATTTATTTTCATATCGAAAAGTATACCGTATTTTTCGTTTAACATAAAACTAGTTAACACTTTGTATATTGATAATGCTAGTATAATAAAGGATAGTAATATTTTCAAATTAGATTGTTTTTATCAATTCTTTAAAAAGCGTAATCATGTTTGGTTCTGCTTTAGAAGCGATAGCAATTATTTCGCTAATATCTACTGGTTTTAAGTTTTCTGGGTCGCACTCATCTGTTAATACAGAAATGGCTGCTACTTTTAATCCTAAATGGTTAGCAACAATAATTTCTGGAACAGTACTCATACCAACGGCATCTGCACCAATAATTTTTAGCATGCGGTATTCTGCACGGGTTTCTAGTTGTGGGCCAACTACACTGGCGTAAACACCTTCGTGAAGTTTTATGTTGTTTGATTTAGCAATACTTTTGAATTTAGCGTTAATTTCGGTATCATAAGGCAGGCTCATATCTGCGAAACGTTCTCCTAATTGTTCAACACCTTTAAAAGCTAAAGGCGAACTGCCTTGTAAATTTATATGATCGTCGATAAGCATAAGCTCACCTTTTTTATAGTCTAGATTTATAGCTCCAGAAGCATTAGAAACCAATAACGTTTTTATTCCTAGTTTTTCCATAATACGAACAGGATACGTAACATCTTGCAAGCTATAGCCTTCATATATATGAAAACGTCCTTGCATTATAATTACCTTTTTGCCTTCTAGTTCGCCATAGATAAGTTTTCCTTTATGAAATTCTACAGTGGCTGTCGGGAAGTTAGGGATGTGGTTGTAGCTTACTTCTTTTATAATATTTATTTCATCTACAAGTTTGCCTAATCCTGTACCTAAAATGACACCTATTTCTGGACTTTCAAATCCTTTTTCTTTTAAGTAATCTACTGTTTCTTCTATAAATTTAATCATGTAATTGTTTTAGTTTTTTTTGTAACTCTAAGTTAGATTGATAAAATTTTGAAGCTATTAAATCTTCAAAAGTATCAATATCATTTAAGGTCTCTAAAGTACTAAAAGTTACTCGATTTTCTTTTAATTGGCTTAACGTTTCTTTTAATAAATAGTCTTGACTCCAAGGTTTGTTTTGGAAGACAAAATTATGAAATTTAGAAAAACCAACTAAGTAATAGCCGCCATCTTCAGCAGGTCCAAATACCACATCACTTTTGTTAAGAGCTTCTAATCCTGAGTTTATTTGTGTGGCTGTGATATCTGGTAAATCGGAACCGATTAACACAATACGCTCATAACCATCTTTAAAACCTTGTTGGAAAGCATTACTCATACGTTCTCCTAGATCAGGGCCATTTTGGACTGTTTTATAATCGTTTTTCCACATAGATTCCACTATGGTTTCAGAAAAATAAATACGTTTGTCTGCTTTAAGGTTTTTAGTTGCTTTTTCTGTAACTTCTACCAATTCGGTATAAACATCAAAAGCGCCTTGATTTCCAATCGTTTTGGCTAGTCTAGTTTTTACTTTTCCTAGTTTTATGTTTTTCACAAAAACAATAACGAGTTCTTTATTCATATACTTTTATTCCTTTTTTTAGCCATTTACTCCATACTTTATTAAATGTATGAATACTATCTGTTTCTTTCTCTTCTCTATTATATACAGGGAAATCATTGCTTTTCCATTCAAAAATTCCACCATATAAATTCTCTACATGTGTGTATCCTGCTTTTTTAAGACTATCGGCTATTGATTCTGAACGAATACCAACGGAGCAATACACTACTATTTTAGATTCTTTATTCGGTACTTTTTTATAAACACTATCTATTTTAAAATGATCGTAACCAACATGAATGGCATTTTTTAAATGGCTAGTTTCGTATTCCTTGAGTTCTCTGGAATCGAGAATAGTGGCGTTAGTGTTTGGCATAGCTAGTTCTTGTACACTTATATAAGGCACACTATTATCGTTATATTGTTTTAATAATTTGTCAATAGATTTTTGAGCAAACAAAGAAACCCCTTGAAGAAGTATTAATAAAAATAAGCTGTTTTTCATATCGATTTAGTCTCTCAAATTTAATAAAATTACAATTGATGGTGATTTGGTGTTAATTTATATTAACGCCAAAGCCTTGCAAACCACTTTCTATAGCCGGTAAAATCTCGGTGTTATCCCAAATACCAGTAATAATAGTTTTTGCGTATTCTTTTGGTAAAAGCCCGTTTTGCATGAGTTTATTTGTTAATCTATAATTATAGGATAAACTGTGATGTTTAAAGCTGAATGTGTTTTGCGAATCGTCTAAAATAGCATACCACACACTAGGGTTTCCGTCGTTTGCTGGCATCCCAATTACACCTGGGTTTATCCATAATTTATCTTCATGTTCATCTTGAAATGGTAAGCCACAATGACCGCTAATAACAACATCGTATTTGTTTTCTAGAAAGTTTGGCGCTTTCGTTTTCCAAGGCGAAGATTTAAAAATAAATTCTGAAGTGTTTTCATAAGAGCCATGAACGACTATCACTTCTTTTCCAGCGTAATTAAAGGTAATATGATCTGGTAAACTGTCTACAAAATTTAAAGAATCTTTTGAAAGTTTACTTTGTGCATAAGGATACCATTGCTGAGAAAACCCATCGCAGCGCGAACCTTTTTTAAATTCACAACCGCAATCTGTAGCACCTTCGCTAAGTTGTATTTCAACATTACCCGCAATGCTTTTTGCATTCCATATTTTGAACAATTGCACGGTTTCTTCAGGTTGTGCACAATAGCCCACAATATCACCAGTACAAATACAATTTTCTGGAAGAATATTTTCTTTTTCAGCAATTTGTTTTATTGCTTCTAAAGCTTGAAGGTTGCTATAGACGCCGCCAAAAAGTAATACTTTGCCAGAAATTTGACCTAAATTTTCTATTTTTTTATCCATTTTGGAATAATATATAATGTGATACAACTTAAAACGCCCCAGAAATTAATCCATAGTAAATCGGCATATTTTCCTTGTGTAAAAATGAGTGATTCGGGGAATATTTCTAATACTAATATGATGCCGAAAATTAATCCGCATGTCACGCTGAGGTAATAACTTATTTTAGGAACTTTTATATCCCAGAATAAAAACACAGGTGTTAAACCTATAACCATAGTTCCCGATATGGTTGTAGCCGATAATATTTCAGCATTTAAAAAAATAGGAATTGTGCCTAAAATAGCAATAAGTACCATGGATACACGACCAAAGGTTACATTCTTACCTAGGTTTAAATCTATTGATAATAGTTTTGAAAAGGATGAAAATGTTGAATCTAGGGTAGATGCAGCCGACGTAATCATGATAAAATTTATAATAAGTAAAATGAATACACCAAAGGCTTTACCTACTTCAACAGCAGCTTGCCCTTGCATATTGTGGGTTTGTGCATAAACACCAATTACACTAAATGAAATTATGCAGAAAGCACCTAAAATACTCGCAATTAAAAAACTTCTGCGTGTTACTTTTGGAGAACTTATAAACGCTCTATCTGTTAAAACGGGGTCATGAAATGGGTAGCTAAAAGATTGAATAATAGCTGCAAAAAATAAGTTTAAACCTAATTCGAAACTCCACGTGCCAGAAGATGCAATATCTTGAGTTGAAAAGTTTTCAATTGAAAAAATATTGTATAAAATAATGATTAGTAAAACTGAAAATAACCCCATTTGAATAACATCTGTAAAAATAGAACTACTTAATCCTCCTTTTAGAGCGTAAGCTAAAGTTAGTAACGTAAACAGAATTATAGACCAATAGTATGGCGTGCTTCCCGGTCCTCCAAAGTAACTACCAATAACCATGGTGTTACTCCAAACTTCATTAAACAACCTAAAAGCAATTAAAATTGAAAAAATGGCCATGGCACCTTTACCAAACTTTGTTGTTAAAAACTCATGAATACTTTCAAAACCACCTTTAACTCTAAGCTGATAAAGCAATATACCTGCAACGGCAAATGATAAATAATAACCAGCATAAGCCACGCCGCCAACAATACCAAAACTTAAACCGAGGTTCGCCGCATTGGTAATGCTTTTGGCAAAAATCCAAGAAATTATTAAGCTACCCGTTAAAACTAAGGTGTTCGGCTTTTTTAACCTTTTAGTGGCTTTAAAAAACTGATCTTTCGTTTTAGCGAACGGCGATATAAAAAATAAAATCAAACTAGATGTTATAATTAATAGCCATTGCAATGTTGTTGTGTCTAGGTTATTCATTCCACCATACTGGTATATTAATGCTGTTATTATCTGTTTTTAGAGCAGCTTCCAAATAGTTTTCTGCGTTAAGCGTTTCTTCTTCGGCAGGGTAGGGCATTCTAAGAGGTACTAAATCATTATTTAAACTTGCCGAAATAGTTTGTAATTCGGGGAAACCTGTTCGGTTATATTCAATCCAACCTTCATAACCGTTTATAGTATTTGCAATCCATTTTTGGGTTATAATTTGCTCTAAAGGCGTTTTGCCAACAGCGTTAAAAGCAGCATTATTTGTTAAGTAGTCTAGAGGTAATTCTGAGTGCCAATATTCAAAAGCCAATGTAACACCGGTTTCATAGAGTTGCTGCGCATCAGCTGTGATTAAGTTTTTTGAAGCAGCTTCCGCGAAAGCGAAATGCACTTCCCAAGCAGTTATAAAATTAGCATCCAGAGTAGAGGTGTCTTCTCTAAAAATAGTTCCTGCTAATGAGTAATCAGCTAAAGATACAGCTGTTGAGGTAGCGTCGATACCGTTAAGTAAACCGTTAAATTCATTCGTGGTTGAGTTTGAAAAAGGCTTGAATAGCGTATTTATTCGCGTATCGTTTAAGTCGGTTAAAATATTTACCATAGTTTCAGAAAGTACAAAGTTGTTAAAATCACCAACCCTTAATTGTGCTAGTCTAAAACTATTTGGGTCAGAATTCGTAAAGTCGAAAACAGCATTCTGTAAATTATCTTTTATATAATTGTCATCATCAAAAAGTGATTGTAATTCTGCAGCCACATCTTCTTTGTTAGAAATTCTGATAAGGTGCTTTATTTTTAATGAATTAGCAAAACGTATCCAAGCTTCTAAATCTCCATTAAATAAAATGTCGCCTTCTAGAGGAATAGCATCTTTGTAGTTCTGAATTGCGATGATACCTTTGTTAAGGTTGTCGAGAATACCTCCTTCCATTAGGTAAATATCTTCTTGATTATCATAACTTGGGGTAACTGTAATTGTAGAGCCATTAAAAGCTTCAAAATAAGGAACATCTCCAAATAAGTCGGTTAGTCCAGCAGCCATATAAGCTTTTAAAATTAATGCAGGTCCTTCGTAAACTTTAAAGGCTTCGGAAGTTCTCGACTGATTTAAAATAATTTCGTTATCTCGTAAATTTGTGTAGAATACAGGCCAAGGGTTTCCGCCTAATTGCGGTGATTTAAGTGCATGTCTATCAAATAAATTAAAATCTAAAGCTGTACGATGTTGCGATAATAAATCGCCAGCAACAAAACCTTCATAACTCATTTCTTCTCCGAAATTATAAATAACTTGGCGTAGTAATAAACTAGGTTGTACAGAAACCGGAGCGTTTGGGTTTGTGTTTATATTTTGAAAATCATTGGTGCAGCTTGCTGTAATCAATAGAATCAAAAAGGATAATATATATATAATGTTTTTCATAAATTAATATTTTCATTTCCGTTAAAACGGAAAAATGTTTTAAAAATCAATGCCTACTTTAAAACCAAAACTTCGTGTTGTAGCATAGCTTAAGTCTTCAACACCACTAACAAAACCATTTCCTTGAACGGCTATTTGTTCTGGATCGAAATGTGGGTTTTCAGTAATAGCGAATAGATTATTTCCTGTAAAAGAAATCGTTAATTCTGCTTGGTTAGTAAGGCCTAGAAAGCCTTCGTTAAGTTTAAAGTTATAACCTAAAGCAAACTGACGAAGCTTTAAAAAGGAAGCATCATATACATTGTTTTCTTCGTGATTTCTGTCGTAAAATTGTCTGTAATAGCTTTCTGCAGTAACGGCTGTTGTATTCGCTAAGCCTGTGTTTTGGTTAACACCTTGGGCAATAATACCGGCATCTGGTCTATAGGCTGTTTCTGCTAATTGTCCGCCAACATTACCTAAAGCACGCGTTCTTGATACAATTTCGCCACCTTGCCTCCAATCGAAAAGGAAGTTTAAATTCCAGTTTTTTAAGGTGAAATTATTGTTCCATCCTAAAGTGAAATCGGGATTAGAATTACCTAATTTTTTTAAAGTATTATCTGCTATAAAACGTCCGTTATCATCTATAATAAATTCACCGTTGCCATTTTTAGAATATCCAGTACCGTAGAAATCACCGAGGCGTCCGCCTTCTTCAACCTGAAACCAAACGGTTTGGTCTGCACTGTCATAAATTCTACTAAAGGCTAAGGTTAATCTGCCATCATTTTGCGGTAAATCTTTAACTGTAGAACGGTTAGTTGCAAAGTTAAATGTAGAATTCCAATTAAAGTTTTTAGTTTTAATAGGTGTTATGCCAAGTACAATTTCAACACCTTGTGTGTTTACTGTTCCTCCATTTACAACTTGTTGGTTGTATCCAGAAGAGGTAGCAATTGGTAAAGAAATAATTTGGTCTTTAGTATCTGCATTGTAATAAGTGAAATCGAAATTTAGGCGATCTTTAAAAAAACGAAGGTCTGCACCAATTTCAAAACTTGTAGTTTGTTCTGGTTTTAAGTTGGCATTTGGTATAAAATCTTGATTACTAAAAGTAGCATCTCCATTAAATGTAGTTTGCGAAACAAATGTTCCAGAGGTTTGGTAAGGACTCGTATCGTTACCTACTTGAGCCAGACTAGTGCGTAATTTTGCAAATGAAACAAAACGAGGTAGTTTCGCAACGTTGGATAAAACAAAACTTGTAGAAACCGATGGGTAGAAAAAAGATGTTCCGTCTACAGAAAAAGGAGTAGCTAAGGCACTCGACCAATCATTTCTGCCAGTAATATCTAAAAATAAATAGTTTTTATACCCTAATTTAGCGACGCTATAAAGCGAGTTTATACGTTTTTCACTTTCAAATTGAAAAACTTCAATAGGCGATGCAGCATTGTTTAAGCTGAAAATACCAGGTTGTGCTAAGTTTACCGTTTGCGATTGTTTTGTAGAAGCTGCTTGATTTAAACGGTTGCCACCAACAGAAATATCAAAAGATAAATTCCCGAACGTGTTATTATAGTTAATTAAAAAATCGGTATTTATTTCTCTGTATTTTACATCGTGCTCGGTATAAGCGCCATTTTGAAAACGATTGCTGCTAAAATTTCTAATAAATTGACGTGTTTCACTACTGTAGTCCATTCCTGTTCTAAGCGTTACACTTAAATGATTAGCTAGTTCTTGTTTTATAGCAATGTTTCCAAATATTCTATCACGTTCAAAACCGTTTCTGTTTTCTGATAAAATAAAATAAGGATTATCAAAAAATGTATAGTTAAAAGAATATTGTTGTACACCTTCTAAACCAGGTTGCCAGTAGTTTTTTAAATTATTAATATCTAAAGAACGCGGTCCCCATGCAACTAATGAATAATTTGCGTTTTCACTTCCGTAGCCATTTGCAGGCCTATTGTCACTGCTGGAATTAACGTAGCTTATAGAGGTGTTTATTTCGGTTCTTTCCGAAGGGTTAAAGTTAAGTTTTGTTGCTACCGTTTGTCTATCCAAATTTACACCCGGAATAATAGATTCACTTCTTAAATCGGTAAAAGATAATCTGTAACTTCCAGTCTCAAAACCATTAGAAATAGCAATATTATTGGAGGTTGTTAAGCCTGTTTTGTAAAAATCTTTTAAGTTGTTTGGGTTTGATGTAAAGGGTGTTGCCGTAATTGGTAAATCGTTATATAATGATGTGTCTCCACCACGAATAAAATTACCGTTGGTAAGTTGTACAGGGCTATCAAACTGTGGTACTAAAATACCTGTATCTAATTTCGGGCCCCAAGAATAGGTGATATTATCACTTGTTCCTCCTCCTAAACCATCAACATATTCAAACTGGCCAGATTGTCCTTGGCCGTACTCGTTTTGAAATTCAGGAAGTTTAAAAGCAGAATCCACAGTTATGGATGTGTTTAAACTAACACGAAACCCTTTTTGCTTGTTGCCATCTTTAGTTTTTATAACAATAACACCGTTCGCAGCGCGTGTGCCGTAAAGAGCAGCAGCATTTGCGCCTTTTAAAACGGTAACCGATTCTATATCGTCTGGATTAACTTCCATGGCTCCATTACCAAAATCTATTTCTTGAAAACCTGCCGCAGCTTGATTTGTAAAATTAAAAACGGTTTCGTTGTTAATAGGTGTGCCATCGACAATAAAAAGCGGATTGTTATTAGAGAAAGAGGCTTCACCACGAATGGTGATTTTAGACGTAGAGCCAACTCCTGTTGCGCCTTGCGTTACGGTAACTCCGGCTAGTTTTCCTTGGAGGTTATCCAAGAAATTCACCGTTTTAACTTTGGTTAGGCTTTCCGATTTAATAGCTTGTACAGAATATCCTAAAGCTTTAGAATCTCGTTTTATACCTAAGGCTGTAATAACAATTTCGTTTAGTGCTGCGGCATCTTCCGATAAACTCACATTTATAACCGTTTTGTTTCCAACGGTAATAGTTTCCGTTTTATAGCCGAGAAAAGAAAATTGTATTACGCTAGATTGAGATATTACTTCAATAGTATAGTTTCCGTTTTCATCGCTAATAGTTCCTGTTTTATTACTTGAGATATTAACAAAAGGTAAAGGGGCGTTGCTTTCCGTATCTGTAACACGACCAGTTATAGTTGTTTGTGCATGCGTAATGCCAAATATGGCAAACGTTATGCATAGTAAAATATGCTTCATTTAGTTAAATAAAAGTTAGTAAAATCTTCGTGAAGATTGATGTCGTAAAACTATTGTAAATGAAGTAGAGCAGGAGAGCCCTTATTGTGTTGCCTTTTTAATACGAAGTTGTGAAAGGCTGTAATATGGTAAGCTATTATTTTAGTTGAAATTGAAATAGATTGAAGTAGAATAGATTTAATAGCAGCCGAAATGCTTTTGAAACTATTTAAAACACGTTCTATATCCGAAGCATTATCAATATCGGTTAATACTTCTAAATAATGAATTTGGGTATTTTCAGAAGCTAATACTTTAGAAATATTCCTATTTAAATTGGTAGTTTGCCAAGGTAATTTTAAGAAAACATCAGGATTGAATAGATCCTTTTTTAAACCCATTAAATAAAAACCACCATCTGTCGAAGGGCCTAGAACAACATGATGATGTTTTAGTTTCTCTGCAGTTTTTAAAATATGTTTTGCTGTTAAATGTGGTGTGTCATTCCCGATGGTAATAACGGTATCATAACCTTTATTGTAAACAGATTGAATGGCGTTTGTAAAACGTTCTCCAAAATTTACTCCAATTTGTTGGTTTTCGCTAAGATGAAAATAAGGTAAGCCTGTTTTTTTTGCAATATTTATAGTTTGAAGGTTTAACGCTTCAAACAAACTGCTGGGCGAGGGTAATGGTTTTGAAACCATCTCCTTCTCGGCAGAGTTAGCAAAAATTAATATGGCTATTTTATTTTTCTTCATCTTTTAAGCAACTACACCTTGACAGCTACTACCTGCACCAGCGGTACAACCGTAACAATGTTGAGAAATCACAATGTTTCTACCTTCCAGTAATTCTTCATTGTATTCGCTAATGTGTTTTGATTTGCTATTTACTGGTAAATTAAGCATTTGATTAAAATCGCAATCAAACAAATAACCATCCCAACTTATGGATAGCGTATTTGTGCACATTACGTTTTCAACTGCAGTTGGATTATAAGCTTCTACTAAAGAGTACATATAGTCTTCGTAATTTTCTGAAGCAATAAGGAAATCTAAAAACCTTGCGATAGGTAAATTTGTAATAGCAAATAAATTATGAAACTGAATATCGAAATCGTCCTTCAATGCTTTTTTGAAATCTTTTTCCATAGCTACTTGATCGCCAGGTAAAAAGGCTCCCGAGGGATTGTAAACCAAATCTAAACGTAAATCGCTACCCGGTATACCGTAGCCAATAGCATTTAAATCTTGTAGTGCTCTAATAGATTTATCAAAAACACCGTCTCCACGTTGTTTATCGGTTTTTCCACGTGTCCAGTGTGGCATAGAGCTCACAACATGTACATTGTGTTTTTTAAAGAATTCTGGTAAATCGTAGTATTTTTTGTTGGCTCTAATTATGGTTAGATTAGAACGAACAATAAAATCTTTGATACCTGCTTTTGCGGCTTCTTCTACAAACCAACGGAAATCAGGGTTCATTTCTGGTGCGCCACCTGTTAAATCTAAAGTGTGAGCACCTGTGTTTTTTATAACCTCTAAACATTCGCGCATGGTATCGCGCGTCATGATTTCTTTACGGTCTGGACCAGCATCAACATGGCAATGGTCGCAAACTTGGTTACACATGTAGCCTACATTTATTTGCAGGATTTCGAGTTTTTTCGCTTTAAGCGGAAAATGGCCAGTTTCGGAAATTTTATTTTTAAAAGTTGGTAATTCTCCATTTTTGAAAATGCCGTTCGATAAAATGTCGAGTTGCCTGTTGCTATTTGCTAAGTCGCTTTCGCGTTTTTGTAGGGACTTTGTTGCCATTAATAGTTTTTTAAAATTAAGATACTGTTTCTATTTTGAAAACAGCACTTGGCAGATAACTGCGCTAGGGATTGGAGCATTGTTGGAGCTCTTTTTGTGTTGTTGCACCTATGCAACACAAAAAAGCGACTGCGAAAAGCCCGACCCTTGTGGTAGCGCCAAAAATATTACCCGTCTAATTTGTTTACTTTATTCATCATTTGAACACCATGTGCTAGGGTTGCTCCACTTTTTATTGCAGCTCCTACATGTATGGCTTCCATCATTTCTTCTTTAGTTACGCCACGTTGCAAACCATCTTTTGTGTAAGCGTCTATACAATATGGGCATTGTTCTGTGTGTGCTACAGCAAGTGCTATTAGCGATTTCTCGCGTGCTGTTAGTGCGCCTTCCTCGAAAACTTTTCCGTAATATTCAAAGAATTTTTCGCCTAAATCTTTGCTCCATTCGGTGATTTTTCCAAATTTTCTTAAATCGGCTGGGTCGTAATATGTTTTTTGCATGATTTTATTTTTTACGAAATAATGAAATCTATTTGTAATTGTCGAGTACTTTGGTGATTCTTAACAAAAAAAGACTCGAATATTTGAGTCTTTTTTTTGAATTCATGATTTTTATTTTACGAAATATAATATTTCTAGGTATTTATTCCTTGATTAAACTTCTGGAAATAACGATTTTTTGTATTTCGGATGTGCCTTCGTAAATCTGTGTTATTTTGGCATCTCGCATTAAGCGTTCTACATGATAATCTTTTACAAAACCGTTACCGCCATGTATTTGTACGGCTTCTACGGTGTGCTCCATGGCAACTTTACTGGCGTATAATTTTGCCATAGCACTCGATTTATCGTAATTATTACCTTGGTCTTTATCCCAAGCGGCTTTCATTACAAGCATGCGAGCGGCTTCAATATCGGTGTACATATCGGCAAGTTTGAAGGCTATGGCTTGGTGGTTGCAAATCTCGGTTCCAAAAGCTTTACGCTGTTTAGAATATTTTAATGCAAGTTCGAAAGCGCCAGATGCAATACCTAAAGCTTGTGCAGCAATCCCAATTCTACCTCCAGAAAGTGTTTTCATTGCAAAGCGGAAACCAGATCCGTTAGTGCCAATGCGGTTTTCTTTCGGGACTTTTACGTCGTTAAATTGTAGAGTATGCGTGTCGCTTCCGCGGATACCAAGTTTATCTTCTTTTGGGCCAATATGGAAACCATCCATGCCTTTTTCTAATATAAAAGCATTAATACCATGAGAACCTTTATCGCGATCGGTTTGTGCTATTACAATGTAAACATCGGCACGGCCACCGTTTGTAATCCAGTTTTTTGTACCGTTAATAATATAGTGGTCGCCATGGTCTATGGCTGTCGTGCTTTGTGATGTGGCATCGCTACCAGCTTCGGGTTCGCTTAAACAAAATGCACCAACAAATTCGCCTGTTGCTAATTTTGTAAGATATTTTTCTTTTTGTTCGTCGTTACCATAAGCTTCTAGTCCGTAACAAACTAAGGAATTGTTTACCGAAACTATTACAGATGCCGAGGCGTCTACTTTAGATAGCTCTTCCATGATTAGAACATACGAAATGGCATCCATACCGCTTCCGCCGTATCTAGGATCGACCATAACACCTAAAAAGCCTAAATCACCCATTTTTTTAACTAAGGTGTTTGGGAATTCTTGTTTGTTATCGCGTTCAATTACGCCAGGAAGTAATTCGGTTTGAGCAAAATCGCGAGCGGCATCGCGTATCATAATATGTTCTTCTGAGAGTTTAAAATCCATAATTCGTAATTAAAGGGTGTTAATAATGTAAAAAATGTTTTCAAATATAGGTTTTTAGTGTGAATATTTCAATGGGTATTGTTATTTTTACATCCGATGGAAAAAAAAGAATATCATGTTGTTGGAGTGATGTCCGGCACATCTTTAGATGGAATAGATCTAGTTGAAGCCAAATTTGTTTTAGATGAAACTTGGCGTTTTGAAATTATTTGTGCCGAAACGGTTGGTTATCCTGATGTTTGGCATGAAGAACTAAAGGGTTTAGTATTACGCTCTTTAGATGAATTAAAAAAGATTGATGAAGATTATACGGTTTTTTTAGCTGAGGTTATTAAAACGTTTATCATAAAAAATAATATTAAAAATATCGATGCGGTTTGTTCTCATGGGCATACCGCGCTGCATCGACCAGAAAATAAATTAACCTATCAAATAGGGAATCAACCCATTTTAGCTAAACTTATAAATGAAACCGTGGTTTGCGATTTTAGAGTTGAGGATGTTGAGCTTGGAGGGCAAGGTGCTCCACTGGTACCTATTGGCGATCAGTTATTGTTTTCGGAATACGATTTTTGCTTGAACTTAGGTGGTTTTGCAAATATTTCTACCCAAATAAAAAATGAACGCATAGCTTATGATATTTGTCCTGTAAACATTGTTTTGAATAAATACGCTCGAAATTTAGGTTTGAATTATGACGATGGAGGACAAATTGCCGCATCGGGAGCGTACTTAACTCATTTAGGGAATCAACTCAATAAGTTGGATTTTTATGAAGAACAACCACCAAAATCGTTAGGATTAGAATGGGTGAATAAAAATATTTTCCCTTTAATTGAATCTTCTCACGCAAGTGATAAAGATGTTTTAAGAACATTCTCCGATCATATTGCAAAACAAATATCTAGGGTTATAAAACCAAAGGCTAAAGTCTTGGTTACTGGTGGGGGTGCTTATAACGATTATATTATTTCAAGAATTAAATCGAATATTCAAACGGAAATTATTATTCCAAATCATGACTTAGTAGAATTTAAAGAAGCTTTAATTTTTGCCTTTTTAGGTATCTTGAAATTGCGAAATGAAGTGAATTGCTTACAATCGGTTACGGGAGCGTCAAAAAATCATAGTTCTGGTAGAATTTATTCTTAAAAATAACGGAAATTTAATCTTACAAGGTTTTTAGTTTTTTATATTTGTTACTTAGTATTAATAATTTAAAATTTTATAGAAAATGAATCAACTTTAGCTGTAGAAATTGAAAATTACTCGTAAAGCTTTAGCTGAAAAAATCTATTTATTAAAATTTTGAATTATACAAATGATAAAAGCATTATTAAAAAAGTACGAAGATAAAGCACCCGAAATAGTATTTAATTGGAGAGACTCTGAAACCGAAGCAGAAGGTTGGGTTGTAATAAACTCTTTAAGAGGTGGTGCTGCAGGCGGAGGAACCCGTATGCGAAAAGGATTGGATATGAATGAGGTGTTATCTTTAGCAAAAACAATGGAAATCAAGTTTACGGTTTCTGGTCCTGCTATTGGTGGCGCTAAATCGGGGATTAATTTTGATCCAAAAGATCCAAGAAAAAAAGGTGTTCTAGAGCGGTGGTATGCCGTTGTTTCTCCGTTACTTAAAAGTTATTATGGAACTGGCGGCGATTTAAATGTTGATGAAATTCACGAAGTGATTCCTATTACGGAGCAAAGTGGTGTTTGGCATCCGCAAGAAGGTGTTTTTAATGGGCATTTTAAACCAACAGAAGCAGATAAAATAAATAGAATTGGACAGTTAAGACAAGGTGTTATTAAGGTTATTGAAAATCCAGATTTTTCGCCAAGTGTATCGAGAAAATATACCATTGCCGATATGATTACTGGTTTTGGTGTTGCCGAAGCTGTAAAACAATATTACAATATTTATGGAGGCTCGGTAAAAGGAAAACGAGCTGTAATTCAGGGTTTTGGAAATGTTGGAGCTGCTGCTGCATTTTATTTGTCCCAAATGGGTGCAAAAGTGGTTGGAATTATCGATATTGCAGGTGGTTTAATTAATGAAGATGGTTTTTCTTTTGAAGAGATTACAAAATTGTTTTTAGCTAAAACAGGTAATACTTTAGAAGCCGATAATTTAATACCATTTGAAACAATAAATCAAGACATTTGGAAGTTGCAAACTGAGATTTTTGCACCATGTGCAGCATCGCGACTTATCACTCAAAATCAAATTGATGAGATGATAAATAGTGGTTTGGAAGTTATCTCTTGTGGTGCTAATGTGCCATTTGCCGATAAGGAAATATTTTTTGGTTCTATTATGGAGCACACCGATAGCCGTGTGAGTTTAATACCAGATTTTATTTCAAACTGTGGTATGGCAAGAGTTTTCGCTTATTTTATGGAGCGTAAAGTACAAATGACAGATGAAGCTATTTTTAATGATACCTCCAATAAAATTAGAGAAGCATTAGAAAAAGTATATTTAAAAAATAAATCTAAAACCGAAATAAGCGCTACGGCTTTCGAGCTCGCGCTGAGTCAACTAATCTAAAAAAAATAAATTTAACATTTAATATGGAAGCAGCAATTATTTTAGTATTTGTTTTTGGCTATTTAGCCATAACAATGGAGCATAGTATAAAAATCGATAAATTAATACCCGCGCTAGTCATGATGGCTATTTGTTGGGCTTTAATAGCTTTAGGTCTAGATGACTTTTCTCAATGGTTCGATTCTGCAAACCATACGTTAATGGAAAATTTTGGCGGGTTGCCTTTGCATGATGTATTAGATGCAAGTGGGCATGTTGTAACTTCTGGGAAAATGAGCTTAATGGAAGATACATTATTGCATCACTTAGGTAAAACTTGTGAGATATTAGTGTTTCTTTTAGGAGCAATGACTATCGTTGAAATTATAGATTATTTCGATGGATTTTCAACTATTAAAGATTTTATTAAAACAAAAAAGAAAAGTAAAATACTTTGGATATTTGCTATCCTAGCTTTCATTTTATCTGCAATCATTGATAACTTAACTGCTACAATCGTATTAATTTCAATACTTCAGAAAATTGTAAAAGATAGAAGTGTACGTATTTGGTATGCAGGTTTAATTATTATCGCGGCAAATGCTGGTGGTGCTTGGTCTCCAATTGGAGATGTAACAACTACTATGCTTTGGATTGGTAAAAAAGTAACAACAGGTCATTTAGTTGGTTACCTATTATTACCATCATTTTTATGTATGGCCGTTCCAACGTTTATCGCTTCATTTTTACCAGCATTTAAAGGTGATTTAGAAGTAGAACAAGTGGAAGAGAAACCAAAATCTAAATTTAGTGGTAAAATGCTGTACCTAGGTTTGGGTGCTATTGTTTTTGTACCAATCTTTAAAATGATTACACATTTACCTCCTTATGTTGGTATGATGTTATCTTTAGCTGTTGTTGCAATTTTTGCAGAAGTTTATAGTAATGCTAAATTTAGCATGACGGATCATGATTCTGAAGAAAGTGATGCAGCTGCACACCATAGCCCAGTACATCAGTCATTATCTAAAATTGAGTTGCCAAGTATTTTATTTTTCTTAGGGATTTTAATGGCAGTTGCAGCTTTAGAGTCTTTAGGTATCTTATTCAACTTTGCTGGATCTTTACAGGAATCCATGCCAATGTTAGGAACTGAAATTCATGTAGGAGGTCACGAAGGTGTTTCCGATTTAGTAGTGTTGCTATTAGGTGTTGGATCGGCAGTAATAGACAATGTGCCTTTAGTAGCGGCTAGTTTAGGTATGTTCCATGAGCCTTTAGATAATGAGCTTTGGCACTTTATAGCTTATTCTGCAGGAACAGGTGGTAGTATGTTAATTATTGGTTCTGCTGCAGGTGTTGTGGCTATGGGAATGGAGAAAATTGATTTCTTTTGGTACCTTAAAAAAATCGCTTGGTTAGCGTTAATTGGTTTCTTAGTTGGTGCTGGAGCCTTTATGTTTACAAGAACTTTATTTTAAAATAAATTTATTTCGCTTTCGCTGAAGAGTGGCATGTATATTGATTATAACGCCATTTATAGAATGAAGCTTAAAGTGAATATTGAAGGTTTTTATACTTTATTTAAAATAGTATCAATAGAACCATAATTTAATATAAATATTGACGTTATAGTGTTGCAATAAATTAAGATTATATGCTAAATATATTATTACAAAATGCACAAGAAGGTGCAGAAGTATTACCAGAAGGAGAACCAGTTGAAAAAACACTCTCCATAATAGAATTAATTAGTAGTGGAGGGCTCGCAGGACAAATTATTATCGCTATTCTATTTTTATTATTGGTAGCTGCCATTTACATTTATTTCGAACGTTTGTTTGCTATTAAGGCGGCATCGCAAGTAGATGCTAACTTTATGAATCAAATAAAAGATCATGTAAGTAATGGTAAAATAGAATCGGCACAAGCGCTTTGTACGCAATTAAACTCTCCAGTTTCTCGTTTAATAGGAAAAGGAATATCTAGAATAGGGAAGCCATTAGCCGATATTAATACCGCTATAGAAAATGCAGGACGTTTAGAAATTTACGGACTCGAAAAAAACGTAAGTGTTTTAGCTACTATTTCTGGAGCAGCACCAATGATTGGTTTTTTAGGAACGGTTGTTGGGATGATTTTGGCAATTTTTGAACTAGCAAATGCTGGAGGAAGTATCCAAATGGATGTATTGGCAAGCGGACTCTACACAGCTATGACAACTACTGTTGCAGGTTTAATTGTTGGTATTGTGGCTTACGTAACGTACAATCATTTAGTGGTTCGTACAGATAAAGTGGTATATCAAATGGAGGCGACTTCTTTAGAGTTTTTAGACCACTTAAACGAACCTTCTTAATATGAATTTTAGAGGAAGAAATAAAGTTTCGCCAGAATTCAATATGTCGTCGATGACGGATATTGTGTTTCTGCTACTTATCTTTTTTATGATTGCTTCTACCTTGGTTACTACAAGTGCTATTGATATTTTATTACCAAAAGCTAGTGGGAAAACCGAGAATAAAAAGTCTATAGCAGTTAGTATTAAAAAAGATTTGACCTACTATATAGATCAAAAAAGGGTTGGAGAAAGCGTATTAGAAAATGAATTGATAACTTCGTTATCAAACAAAGAGAAACCTACAATTGTACTTAGAGCCGAGAAGTCTGTTCCTGTAGAAAATGTTGTAAAGGTTATGGATATTGCCAATAGAAATAAATTCAAAGTCATTTTAGCGGTTCAGCCTAATTGATAGGGAACCCTTCTAGGCTTAAAGCACTGAGCTTGTTATGAGATACTTCAAAACCAAACACGAAAAAGATTCAGCAAAAATAACCACTTTAATTATGGTTATTCTTTTGTTGTTGCTTTTTGTTGTTGGTCCGCCTTATATGGATCCTCCAGAGGAATACGGTGTTGCTGTAAATTTTGGAACTACAGATTTTGGAAAAGGAGATGTACAACCCAAAGCGCCTATAAAATCTGAACCTCGTGAGGTAGAAGAGATTCCTCAGCCAGTAGAAGAAACGGTACAAGAAGAAGCTGAGGCGGCAAAACCTACAGAAACAAAAGAAGAGGTTTTAACAGCAGATAATGCTGAAGAAATTGCGATAAAAAAGCAAAAAGCAATCGAAGAGGCTAAATCTAAAGCAGAAGCGAAAGCAAAGGCAGATGCTAAGACTAAAGCCGAAGCAAAAGCTAAAGCGGAAGCAGAGAAAGTCGCTAAAGAAAAACGCGAGCAAGAAGAAAAGAAAAGAAAATTAGATGCTTTAATTGGAGGTGTTAGTAAATCTGAGGGAACAGAATCTGGAGGAGAAGGCAACGACAATAAAGCGGGAGATAAGGGGCAATTAGATGGTAACCCATATGCGCCAAGTTATTTTGGTTCGGGCTCTGGAAGTGGTGGTGTTGGTTATGGGCTTAATGGTCGTGGGCGTGCATCATTTAATACAGTAAAACAAGATTGTAACGAATCGGGATTAGTGATTGTTAAAATTGTTGTAAACCAAAGTGGGAACGTAGTGGAAGCTGTGCCTGGAGTGAAAGGAACAACAAATACGTCGCAATGCTTGTTAGAGCCAGCAAAAAAAATAGCACTTTCTCATAAGTGGCCAGCAGATTCTAAAGCACCCGCAAAACAAATTGGTTTTGTAAAAGTAAACTTCAAATTGGGGCAATAACACATGAGGTATAACGATACTTTAGATTGGATGTTTTCGCAACTGCCAATGTATCAAAGGCAGGGTAAATCGGCTTATAAAGTAGATTTAAGTAATACAGCTTTACTTATAAATCATTTAGATAATCCACATAAACATTTTAAAACTATTCATGTTGCCGGAACGAACGGAAAAGGTTCTTCTAGCCACATGTTAGCATCTATTTTACAAGAGGCTGGCTATAAAGTAGGATTGTATACTTCGCCACATTTAAAAGATTTTAGAGAGCGTATTAAGATTAATGGTGAAGAAGTTAGTAAAGAATTTGTAACTGGTTTTATAGAACGAAATAAGTTGTTTTTTGAAGCAAATCAATTATCATTTTTTGAAATGACTGTTGGTATGGCTTTCGAGTATTTCTCTCAAGAAAAAGTTGATATTGCAGTTATTGAAGTTGGTTTAGGAGGTCGATTAGATTCTACAAATATTATTTCACCCGAAGTTTCTGTAATAACAAATATAGGTTTAGATCATACTCAGTTTTTAGGTAATACTTTAGAATTAATTGCTTTTGAAAAAGGCGGAATTATAAAGACTAAGATTCCCGTCGTGATTGGAGAAACCCAAAAGGAAACCAAACCAGTATTTGTTGATTTAGCAACTAAGAATAATTCTGAAATTATTTTTGCCGATCAGCAAGATTTAAATGTTTATGATTCTGATTTAAAAGGTGATTATCAAGCTAAAAATATTCAAACTGTTGTTACTGCAATAAAAATTCTTCAAAAGAAAAGTTATAGTATTTCATCAAGAGATATAAAAAAAGGATTGTTGAATGTTATAAAGAATACGGGTTTATTAGGACGCTGGCAAGTTTTAAATGAAAACCCGAAGGTAGTTTGCGATACGGGCCATAACCGAGAAGGATTGATTTATGTAATGAAACAGCTTTCAAATGAAGTTTACAATAATCTTCATATTGTTTTTGGTGTTGTAAATGATAAGGATTTATCTTCGATAATTGATTTGTTACCCAAAAAGGCTGAATATTACTTCTGTAAACCAAATATTTCTCGTGGATTAGCTGCGGAAGAATTAAAAGAGGTGTTTAATGCACATAATTTAAAAGGTGAGAGCTATAATTCTGTAAATGAAGCTTATAATATAGCACTTGAAAAAGCTAATGCTGATGATTTTATATTTATAGGAGGTAGTACTTTTGTTGTTGCAGAAATAATTTAAATTTTTCAAAAAAAGTCTTTGTAAAGTCAAAAAGTCGTGTATCTTTGCACCTCCTAATAATTAGGGCGCGTAGCTCAGTTGGTTCAGAGCACTTGGTTTACACCCAAGGGGTCAGGGGTTCGAATCCCTTCGCGCCCACAAAAGTTTAAGATTTCATCTTAGACTTTTTTTGTACAAAAAAAAGAGTTGTAATACTCTTTAAAATTATTAGGGCGCGTAGCTCAGTTGGTTCAGAGCACTTGGTTTACACCCAAGGGGTCAGGGGTTCGAATCCCTTCGCGCCCACAAAAGTTTAAGATTTCATCTTAGACTTTTTTTGTACAAAAAAAAGAGTTGTAATACTCTTTAAAATTATTAGGGCGCGTAGCTCAGTTGGTTCAGAGCACTTGGTTTACACCCAAGGGGTCAGGGGTTCGAATCCCTTCGCGCCCACAGAATTTTAACCTAAGATGAAAGTCTTGGGTTTTTTTATGTCAAAAAATTATCAAATTTTTAAAAAGCTATAATATTTTTACTATTTTAGGATAACTAATTGGCTCTTATGACTAGACTTGACATTAAAGAGACTTATAAGGAAATATTCAAATCTCACGATAATCCTTCTCTTAAAAAGCATATCGAGAAATTTATTGAGTTGGATACTTATTTGCCTTATAGTTCAACATTTTTTTGCGTTACCAATACTCAAGATCTAGCTTTTGAGTATATAAGTAAAAATATGACCGCTTGTTTAGGGTTGGATAAAACGGAATTAAAAGCGCTTGGTATGCGTAATTTTTGGAGTAGAATGCATCCGTTAGATTTAGAGCAGTGGCTTCAAGCTTTAAACGAATTAATGAGTTTTACCTTAGCTGAAATTTCTTTGGAAAACAGGAATCGAATGAGTTATACCTGGAATTATCGTTTAAAAAATTCTAAGGACGAATATGTAAACGTTATTCAAAATACGACACCCTTAGAGTTTGATAGTGATAATAAGCCTATTATTGGTTTAGCACATTATACGGTTTTGCCGGCTCAAATGGAAATGCATGTTTGTGCTTCTGCAAAGTTGTTAAATGAAAAGAATGAATATGAAACTGTTTACTTTAGCAATTTTTCGCATAAATTATTGAAAGGAGGTATTAGTAATCGAGAACGTGATATTATTCGACTTTTAGTGTTAAATAAATCTAGTAAAGAAATAGGAACTAGCTTAAGTATTAGTTCTAATACGGTTGATACACACCGAAGAAACATCTTAAAGAAGCTAAATATCTCGTCTACAGGAGAGTTAATAGGGATGCTTAAAATGAATAGAACTTTACTTTAAGTTACTTAATTTTAAAAATACTCAATTTGAGTATTGTGGGAACCTCTTAAAAATAAGACCTTTACAGTGCTATTAATTAGTTCTTAGGGAGAATTATTTAAACAGAGGTGCTTAGTTTTTTAACTAGGCACTTTTTTTATGCTTTATTTAAAAGCCGTTCTAATGCCATACCTCTCGATCCTTTTATTAATAAAATAGAATCTTCTATTTCTGAAATATTGAAAGCATCTTCTAAATCGGAAAAGTTTTTATATTTTTTTAGTTTTTCTGACGGAGTATTAGTTTTATCAAAATTTTCTCCAACAAGAATTATATTTTGTATCTGTAATGAAATAGCTAAATCTGCAATGTTTTGATGCTCTGTTTTGGCTTCTTTTCCAAGTTCGAACATATCACCTAAAATCGCTATTTTGTTTCCGCTCTGTTTCTCAAAATTTAAAAGAGCAGCATGCATACTCGTTGGGTTTGCATTGTAAGCATCGAGAATTATTTTATTACTTGCTTTTTCTATAATTTGTGAGCGATTATTAGTAGGAGTGTAGTTTTCTATAGCTGTTTTAATATCTGCTATGTTTACTTTAAAGTACTGACCTATAGTAATAGCAGCTGCAATATTGTTAAAGTTATAGTCCCCAATTAATTGGCTTTTGATTTCTTTATCTTTAAATTCACAAGAAACAAAAGGTTGGGCTTCAATAAAATTAATTTCAGCATTAGAGTTTGAATTTTTATTTCCGAAGGTAAAACGTATCGCGCTTTCTGTTTTTTGTACTTGTATTTTATCATTTGAGTTAACGAAAATCGTTTTGTTATTGGTAATTAGAAAATCGTACATTTCACTTTTCCCTTTAATTACGCCTTCAACACTTCCGAAGCCTTCTAAGTGGGCTTTACCAAAGTTTGTAATATATCCAAAGTCAGGTTTTGCAATGTTGCATAAAAATTCAATTTCCTTTTGATGATTTGCGCCCATTTCTACGATACCAATTTCTGTACTTTGGTTCATTGATAGTAGGGTAAGTGGCACACCAATATGGTTGTTCAAATTCCCTATAGTGGCGGTGGTTTTAAATTTTTTCGACAATACAGAATTTATAAGTTCCTTAGTAGTCGTTTTTCCGTTACTTCCTGTTAAAGCTATAATAGGAAGTTTTAAATATTCCCTGTGGAAAGTTGCTAGGGATTGTAAAGTTTCCAGAACATTATCAACTAAAATTGTTTTATCTGAAATTTGATATTCTACTTCGTCGATGATAGCTAATTTAGCCCCGGCTTCTATAGCTTTTTGAGCATAGATGTTCCCATTAAAGTTTTCGCCCTTTAAGGCAAAGAACATGGCGTTATTTTCAATTTTTCTAGTATCTGTTGATACAGCTTCACATTCTAAAAATAGTTTGTGTAATTGTTCTGTTTTCAAAACTTATAATTTTAAAATAAATGTATAAAAAAAAGTCCTAACAAATTGCTAGGACTTTCTATATTTATTAACGATTAAACTGTTTTAGTTTTTCGTTTTATTTGCTCCTTTACTTTTAGAACCAACACGAGACATTGCACATCTAAATCCAATATAATCTGTTGCCATATCTTGTGGGAAGTAGCGACGTTGCGCAGGATCTAACCAGTATTCTCTATCTTTCCAAGAACCACCTTTATAAACACGAACTTCATCGTTAATTAAAGATGTTCTAGTGTTTGATTTATCGTATTCTCTAACAATGTTTCCTAACGAATCTTTACTGATATTATGTTTAGGAGAGTTATACATTTCGCTAGATTTTCCAGAATCTTCATCTTCATCTCCGAAGCTTTCAAACTTTCTTGATGAACGCTTGTCTCCATCTCTAAAGTTAATCTCGTTACTTTTATCAAAATTAGTTCTTTGGAACGTTTCATTTTCATCTACAGGAACTTGTAAAATTTCACCAGGTAAGTTTCTAGCAATAATTTTTCCGTTAGATAAAGTATCGTAAACAATTTCATCTGAAGTAATAACTTTTACAGAACCATCTTCGTTAATTGCGTTTTTAGTATAAACGTTACCACGATAGTAGTTAAAGTCATTAAACTCATCATCAATAATAGGTCTGTAAACATCGGCAACCCATTCAGCAACATTACCAGCCATATCGTATAAACCAAAATCGTTTGGCGCATAAGATTTAACAGCGTTTGTAATATCGGCACCATCGTCTGACCATCCTGCAATTCCACCATAATCACCTTTACCTTGTTTAAAGTTTGCCATTTGGTCTCCTCTTATTTTTCGTTTTCCTGAACGTGTGTATTGTCCATCCCATGGGTATTTTTTACGTCCTCTGTAAAGGTTGTAACTTCTAATTTCGCTTAAACCTAAAGCAGCATATTCCCACTCAGTTTCAGTTGGTAGTCTGTATTTTGGTACTAAAACACCTGTTTCTCTACTTGCATAAATACCAGATTCGTTTCCTTCTGCATCTACAGTAATATTTCTATTTGTTCTAGAGTCAACAGGTTCACCTGTATCCATAGAACTAGGATCAATAGTATATCTATTTGTGTTGAATGCAGTATCGGGATCGTTATCGGCATAGTCTATTTCGCGATATCCTGCTTTACTTAAATTTAATTCGTTAACACGATCCGTTCTCCAGTTTGAAAATTCAACAGCTTGAATCCAGCTAACACCAACTACTGGATATTCACCATAAGCTGGGTGACGGAGGTAATTCTCTGTCATAACTTCATTGTATCCTAAACGATTTCTCCAAACTAAAGTATCTGGCAAAGCACCATTATAAATAGCTTTAAAATTTTCTTCAGAAGGTGGGTAACGATGCTTTAAATAATCTAGGTATTCTAAATACATTGCATTCGTAACCTCTGTTTCATCCATGTAAAAAGACATAACGTGCTGTTGGTTAGGGCTATTGTTCCAGTCGTGCATAACATCGTCTTGCACACGACCTTTGGTAAATGTTCCACCTTCAACAAATACAAGTCCAGGAGATGTTTCCTGTTCTTTAAAATCTGTATTATATTGAAAACCACCATCTCTATCGTTAATGTTCCATCCAGTTGCTCTAGAGCTATTTTTAGAACTCGAAGATTTTTTACAACTTGTTGACACTACGGTTAGCGCCAAAATTAATAAAATCTTGATTGTCACTACTTTTCTCATATTCATACTTTTAAGTAAGCTAATAATATTTTTGGAGCTGCAATATAAGAATTAAACCTTACACACCAAGCTATTTTTTACATTTTAACCAAAAAAAGAGGTGTTTTATCCTGTTTTTCATGCATTACATCGATGTTTTCGAGTGAATTCTGCCCTTCTTTTCAATGGATTGTGTTCTATAAACGGATGTTTTGCTAATTTATTATTGTATTTTTGGGGTTGTTTTAAAAATTATTACATTTTTAATACTAACTTTAAGCTTAACACGTTAATTTAACGATGAAAAAGAATTTATTCCTTATTGTATTATTGGTTTCTATTACTGTATTCTCGCAGCAAAAGAAGTTTTCTCTCGATTGGCAAGCGTCTCAAACAATTTCAGCAGGTACTTATTCTATTCAAATCCCTTTTTTTAATAATGATCTCTGTGATTTCAATTTTGATTCCGGACTTCAGTTTGTATCGCAATGGGGTGTTTCTTCTTCAGTTAATGAATCATCAGTATCTATATCTCAAATTAGTTATGCCAATATTTCTTTAGCCGAGTTAAAAGATTTGCCTAAAGATGAAATTCCTAATAAATTAGTATACAGTTTAAAAAATTCTATAGCTAGAGGCAAGCAATATGCAATGCTTCAGTTATCACCTATTATTAATGATAATGGTGTTTATAAAAAAGTAACTCAATTTCAAGTTAATTATAGCAACGGAGCTTCAAGACGAGGGGTCTCCTCTAATAAAGTCTCAAGAACGAAGGTTATTTCAAATTCAGTTTTAGAAAAGGGGGAATGGTTTCGTTTTTTTGTTGATACAACTGGCGTTTTTAAGTTGTCAAAGTCATTTTTAAAACGTTTAGGAGTAAATGTTAATAATATAGATCCAAGAACTATTAGGGTTTTTGGTAATGGAGGACGCATGATTCCTTTTTCTAATAGTGAAGATTATCCTTTTGATGTTGCCGAAAATGCAGTTAAATTTATTGGTGAAGAAGATGGTGTTTTTAACGATTCAGATTATATGTTGTTTTATGGGCAAGGTCCTAAGCAGTATAATGTAGAAAGTAATACTAATATAAACTGTTATACAGATAAAACGTATTATTATATAAATACGGGGTCGGGTCTTGGAAAGCGGATATCGACATTTACACAACCGGAAGGTCCTATAGATTTAGAAATAAATACATTTCAAGATTATAAGTTTCATGAGTTGGATAATGAAAATATAGCTTTACTTGGACGTCGTTGGTTTGGTGATCGATTTGATGTGGAACCTGTAAAGAATTTTAAATTCGAATTTCCGGAGATTATAACATCGGTTCCAATAACTTTAAAGGTTTATGTAGCTGCTATTTCATCGGCTTCCACTACAATGTCTGTGTCTGTAAATAGTAGTAAGATTGGAGATTTACAAATAGCAGGAGCTAAAACGCCAACAATAGGAAATCATAATTCTTATATTAGTAATATTACAGTAAACTCGGCGGAAGTTGATGTGGAATTAAGTTATGATAATCAGGGAGATCCAAGTGCTTTGGGGTATTTAGATTATGTTTCTCTAGAAGCTACTAGAGCATTGAAGTTTATAGACTCTCAATTTCAATTTAGAAATAAGGAAGTAGAATCTGCGTCGGGAATTGGACGATATACAATTACAAATGCATCAAAAGTTTCCGAAGTTTGGGATATAAGCGATATTTATAATGTAACTAATTTTGAAAATGATGAAGATGAAGAGAGTTTAACTTTTACGTCTAATTTAGGTGTTTTAAAAACATATGTGGCGTTAACATCATCAAATTATTTTGAACCAAAATTTGATGGAAAAACAACGATAAGTAATCAAAATATAAAAGGGACTATCTTTTTGAACGACCAAAACGAGTTTCAAGATATTGATTATGTAATTATCTCGCCAGATAATATGTTGAGTCAAGCCAATCGACTTGCTCAAATTAATAAAGAACAATATAACTTGAATGTAAAGGTTTTAGGGTTAACCGAAATTTATAATGAATTTAGTACCGGAAACCAAGATATAGGAGCGATTAGAAACTTAGTTAAATATGTTTATGATAACGCAAGTTCTCCGGAAAATAGAATTAAGTACTTGTGTTTAATTGGAGATGGGTCTTTTGATTATAAAGACCGAATACCAAATAACACCAATGTTATGCCATCTTGGTACTCTTATGAAAGCCTAAACCTTACCAATTCGTTTGTTTCTGATGATTTCTATGGTATGATGGACGATAATGAAGGAACAATGACTACTAGTGATAAATTAGATATTGCCGTGGGGCGTATACTTGCTGATACTCCTGATAGAGCTCAGCAAATGATAGATAAAATAGAATCATATTACATAAAAGAAGCCTACGGTACTTGGAGAAATAATGTGGTTGTGATATCTGATGATGTTGATCAAGATTGGGAAGGTATATTGGAAGAAACAACAGATAATGTTGGGAATTTAATTACTCAAGATAAACCTTTTTTGAATGTTACAAAAATACATTCTGATGCCTATAAACAAGAAACAACGGCAGGAGGAAATAGATATCCAAAAGTTACAACCGAAATTGTGGATGCTATTGATAAAGGAGCCTTGGTTGTTAATTATTTTGGTCACGGAGGAGAAGATGGAATAGCACAAGAACGCTTGCTAACGCATAATGATATTAAGGAGTTTCGTAATTTTGGGAAATTAAATTGTTTTGTAACAGTAACCTGTGAGTATACTAAATTTGATAATCCATATAAAGAAACTGCAGGCGAAGTAACCTATTGGAATGAAGAATCTGGAGCCATCGGTTTAATCTCTACAACCCGACAAATCTTTGTTTCGTTTGCCATAAATTTCAATAATAATTTAGGTCAGTATTTGTTCTCTTATGCTGATGACGATACTTATGAGGATTATGAGTATCCAACAATGGCTGAAGCATTAAGGCTTACAAAAAATAATTCAGTAATTTCAAACTCTAGTCAAAGGCGTTTGGTATTTTTTATTGGAGATCCTGCAATGAAACTTGCTTTTGCTGAACCTAATATAAAACTAACAAAAGTTAACGACGTGCCATTAGAGGAAGTGACCGATACTTTAAAAGCTTTAAGTTATGTGAAATTAGCCGGTGAAGTTACCGATTTATCTGGGAATTTATTAAGTAGTTACAACGGAACAGTATCTACAACAATTTATGATAAAAATATAGAAAGGGAAACCTTAGCAAACGACGGAACTAGACTAAATGGGGAACTTGTGAAATTAAATTTTACGACATTAGGAGAAATTATTTTTAGAGGACAAGCTTCCGTTAAAAATGGTGAATTTGAATTCGATTTTATTGTACCAAAAGATGTTGGTATTCCGGTAGGAGTTGGTAAAATTAGTTTTTACTCTAAAGATGACACATTAGAAAGTAACCAAGCAGGTGCAAGTGTTGGAACTGTTAAAATAGGAGGGCTAAATGAAGATGCACCAGTTGATAATACTGGCCCAGTAATTTCATTATATATGAATGATGAAAATTTTGTAACAGGCGGCATTACCAACGAATCTCCAACTCTATTGGCGCTCATGGAAGATGAAAATGGGATTAACACAGCTAGTGGTGTAGGGCATGATATTGTTGCTATACTTGATGGAGATGAAACGAATCCAGTAGTTTTAAACGATTACTACCAAACAGGAGTCGACGATTATAAAACAGGGATTTTAAGCTATCCATTTAGAGATTTAGAGCCAGGTTTACATACGTTAACACTTAAAGCTTGGGATGTTTACAATAATTCGGCAATTTCGGAAATACAATTTATAGTTTACGATAAAGACCAAGTATTGGTTATTAATAATGTACTCAATTATCCTAATCCGTTTGTGAATTACACCGAATTTTGGTTCAATCACAATAGTTCGGACGCTTTAGACGTTTCTATACAAGTATTCACTGTTTCAGGGAAGTTAGTTAGAACGTTAAACGGGCAAACGACAACAGGTTTTAATGTTACAAGTTCGCTCTCAAGAGATATAGTTTGGGATGGTCGGGACGATTTTGGTGATAAAATCGGTAAAGGTGTTTATATTTACAAACTAAAAGTACATTCTAATCTGCTAAACAAAACAGTAGAAAAAATTGAAAAACTAGTAATTTTATAAAATAAAATATATTTGCAACTAACTACTAATTTATGAAAACTAAAGTACTGCTATTATTAACATTTGTTTTTGTTGTAAAAATGAATGCTCAAGAAACAACGGTAATTATACCAAATACAAATGATTCTAGAGTTATTACAACAGGTGTTCCTTTTTTATTAATTACCTCAGATGCCCGCGCGGCATCCATGGGGGATATGGGAGTTGCAACTTCTGTAGATGCTTTTTCTCAACAATGGAATCCTGCTAAATATGCTTTTTCGGAAACGAAGTCTGGAGTTGGTGTTAGTTACACACCATACTTAAGCAAGTTGGTTAATGATATTTTTTTAGGAAACTTAACATATTTTAATCGTATTGATGATCGTAGTGCTTTTGCAGCGAGTTTAAAATATTTCTCTTTAGGAGATATTGAATTCCGTGAAAACGAATTTGTGAATGCTTTAATACAAAGACCAAATGAGTTTACGCTAGATGCTTCTTATGCGCTACGTTTGTCACCAGAATTTGCCATGTCGGTTGCTATGCGTTATATGAGATCCGATTTAAAACTTAGTGGTTTAGGTGGAGATGCTACTGCAGCAAGTACATTTGGTGTAGATATTTCTGGTTATTACCAAGGGGAAGAAGAAGCTTATGCTGATTTTAATGGACGGTGGAGAATGGGATTTGCTATTCAAAATATTGGCCCTAAATTTTCTTACGAAGAAGGTGGAGTTGAAAATTTTCAGCCAACTAATTTACGTTTAGGGGCAGGTTTCGATTTTATATTCGATGATTATAATAAAATTGCAGTAACGGCAGAAGTTGCTAAGCTATTAGTGCCAACACCTCCAAGATTAGGGACGGAAATTGTTTTTACAGATAATAATGATAATGGTACTTATGAAGAAGCTGATGATGATTATGAAGGTGATGATTTAATTAGTGAAACAGATAACGTAATCTACAAAGGTCAATCTAACGATGTAGGCTTTTTAGCAGGAATGTTTCAATCTTTTGGAGATGCACCAGGAGGTTTTAGCGAAGAGATAAAAGAGTTTACTTATTCGTTAGGAGCAGAATATGTATATCAAGATTCTTTTGCATTCAGAGCAGGTTATTTCAATGAAAGTGAAGAAAAAGGCGCGCGAAAGTTTTTTGCTATGGGAGCAGGATTTAAAGCGAATGTGGTTAATATAGATTTATCATATTTATTCTCAGCTTCTAAAGTTCAAAGTCCTTTAGAAAATACGTTACGTTTCTCATTAACATTTAATATTGGTGCAGGTGAATACCGCGAGTACTAAAATATAAATAAAACAATAAAAAAAGACTGCTCGAAAGGCAGTCTTTTTTTATTTAATTAATTCTAACTTTTATAAAGTTAAATAGTTTTACAAGCCTTTATATTTTTCTATAGCTTCTCTAATTTTTTCAATTCTATTATCAGGATCAGGATGCGTGCTTTTAAATTCAGGAACACGATTTGGTCCAGCGGCATCTTTTAAAATTTCCATAACACCAATCATTTCTTCTGGATTGTAACCCGCTTTCAGCATGAAACGTACACCTAATTCATCACTTTCAAGCTCATCATCGCGTCCGTTGGTAAGTAAGGTGTTTTGTCCAATACCATTTACTAAACTTCCCATATCTGCTCCTACAGAGCCAGCGGTGGTTAAACCTTGCCAATATTCACTTTCAGCAATACGTTCGGCGCTATGTCGGCCGAGGACATGTCCAACTTCATGACCTAAAACACCAGCTAATTGGTCTTCATTCTCTAATTTTGAAAACAAGGCATAAGTAATAAATATTTGTCCACCGGGTAAAGCAAAAGCATTAATAGTGTTAGGGTCTGCAAGTAAGTGAAATTCGTATTTATAAGGAGTTTCTTGAGCAATACTATTGTTTACTAGCTTATTTCCAACATTACCTACCAAGGCTTGGTATTGATTGTTTTCGTGTAAACCACCATGCTGTTGTGCCATTTGCGGAGCACTTTGCAAGCCAATTGCAATTTCCTCGTTAGCATTCATAGAAATTGTTTGCGTTCTGCCTGTATATGGATTCTCTTCACGCTGGCTACATCTTTTAAAAACAAAAAATAATGCAATTGCAGCACCAATTAATAATCTTACTTTTAGGTTTTTTCCTCTCATTGTGGTTGGTGTTTAGTATTTATGAAATTACAAAAAAATGGGTTATATAATATAATAGACACTTTTTTAGACATTTCGTCACATAAACTAAGTTTCAGGATTAAGTTGTTTTTTCATAACAAAATGCGGTCCAATATCTTTTATATTAAAAGGTTCCCCAATCGGGCTATATCCATTTTTTTTGTAAAAACTCACAGCAACTTCACGAGCATTACACCAAATTAATTCCGTTTTCTCTAGTTTTAAAATGGTATCGCAATATTTTAGTAATTCTTGCCCAAGTCCTAAACCTTGTTGCGATTTAAGAACAGCCATACCGCGTAATTGGTATTGTCTAAATTCAGGGAATTTAGGATTGTTATTTTTTAAAAAAGAACATACACCAACCAATTCATCATTATCATAAATGCCAAAATGCATAGTTGTTTCTAAGTCGTCACCTTCAAAAATGCAAGACGTTATCGGTTTTCCTGCACGAAGTACAGGATGTCTAACGGCATACGTATCGATAGCCGATATCTGTTTTATATAATAATTTTGCTTTTTCATAAAATCAAACTTAGTTAAAATATTTATCTTCACTAAAAAAAAGTATGCCATTTATATTTAAAATTATTGAAGAAGAAAGTATAGATTCTATTCTTCCTTTAATTCAAAAATTAAACAATAATCAAGTTTTAGATACTATTTTGCGCCAACGCTTTGTCGAAATGTTTTCACAGAACTATGAATGTGCTGGTCTTTTTAAAAACGAGGAACTTATTGGAGTCTGTGGCTTGTGGTTTTGTACACGTCATTATTCTGGCAGAAGTGTGGAGGTCGATCATGTTTTTATCGACGAAAAATACCGAGGACAGCGTTTAGGAAAGCTATTTTTTGAGTGGATTTATAATTACACAAAAAATAAAGGATTTGAAGCTATCGAGCTAAATACCTATGTATCAAACCATGGCTCTCATAAATTTTATTTCAACGAAGGATTTAAAATTTTAGGTTATCATTTTTTGAAAAAAATGTAATATTTATTTTGAAAAACAAGTATATATGTTGTATGTTTGCACCCGGAAATGCGAGAGTAGCTCAGTTGGTAGAGCGTCAGCCTTCCAAGCTGAATGTCGCCAGTTCGAACCTGGTCTCTCGCTCTAAAAGCTTCATAGAAATATGAAGCTTTTTTGTTTTTAGTACTTTCTTCTAATAAAAGGTGTATTTTTTGAAATACAAATTAGCGACTCGAATTAAGTCGAAGTAAATCCATGTAATATTAATTCTTGATTTTTTTATTTTGGGCGTTACCCGAAAAGGGTCAGGCTTTTCGTTACAAGTCCTCGCATCCCGATTTTATCAGGGCTGCTGTGGGCTTTTCTCTACAATCCTTAACGCGAGCTAGACAGCAAGGGTATTTCATTTAAAATAGAATAAAGTTATATAAGTGCTATCAAAATTACGCGAACTAAAAAGAGGCTATTCAATTTAAATTGAATAGCCTCTTTTTTATGTTAGAATTTTATTACCTCGATGTTGTTTCTACGCGTTTAACATAACCGGCATAACAAGCATAGTAATATGTTCGCCTTCATCTAAACCATCAACAGGCGTTAAAATACCTGCTCTATTTGGCATACTCATTTCAAGTTGAACTTCGTCCGAGCCTAAATTATTAAGCATTTCGGTTAAAAAACGAGAGTTAAAGCCAATTTGCATATCGTCACCTTGGTAATCACAAGTTAAACGCTCTTCTGCTTTGTTACTGTAATCTACATCTTCAGCAGAAATATTTAATTCCGCACCAGCAATTTTTAAACGAATTTGGTGTGTTGTTTTATTAGAGAAAATACTAACACGACGTACAGAATTTAAAAATTGTGTTCTATCTATTGCTAATTTATTCGGATTCTCTTTAGGAATAACCGCTTCGTAATTTGGGTATTTACCATCGATTAAACGACAAATTAATTCTGAGTTTTCAAAAGTGAATTTAGCATTACTTTCGTTATATTCAATAGTAACTTCATTCTCGCTACCAGCCAAAATTCCTTTTAATAAATTTAAAGGTTTTTTAGGCATAATAAATTCTGCCACTTGGTTAGCTTGAACATCGGCACGTGTATATTTTACTAATTTATGCGCATCGGTAGCTACAAAAGTTAAACCCTCTGTAGAAAATTGAAAAAACACACCACTCATTACTGGGCGTAAATCATCATTTCCAGCGGCAAAAATGGTTTTGCTAATTGCTGTTGCTAAAATATCACCAACAATTACTGTTTTACTTGGGTCTTCTAAAGCTACAGCTTTAGGAAACTCGTTACCATCGGCATAAGCCAAAGCATATTTACCGTGGTTAGAGCTAATTTCAACAGTATTGTTTTCTTCAATAACAAAAGTTAAAGGTTGCTCAGGAAAGGTTTTTAAAGTATCTAACAACAAACGTGCAGGAATAGCAACACTGCCTTCGCTATCACTTTCAACGTCTAAAGAAGAAGCCATAGTGGTTTCTAAATCACTAGCCGAAACAGTAAGTTTATTGTGGTCTAATTCAAATAAAAAATTATCTAAAATAGGTAAGGTGTTCGAACTATTGATTACACCACCTAAAACCTGTAGTTGCTTTAATAAATAAGTACTCGATACTATAAATTTCATGTGTTGAATTATATTTTTTAGAGGTTAGAATATAACATTTATTTTATAATTCTAAACAACAGAAAGCAGCGTTTAGGCGTAAATGTTTTATCTATTAACTTAGTTTAAATTGTAATTATGCTACTTACAAATATATTCTATATGGCTTATATTATGAAACAAACTTATTAACATTTAAATGTTATATTTTTTCTTTCTAAAGTAATTAAAGCTAAACCCGAATATAGCTAACAATACCAATGGTAGCGCAATGTTAATAAGTTGCCACTTGGTTTTTTCGGCAGCAATTTTTTGTTGATTTAGAAAGGCAACGGCAATTTCTTTGGATCTAATGTTTATAAGTCCATTATCATCGAGTAAGTAATTTACAGTATTCAGCAAAAATTCTTTATTACCATAATTTTTCCCTGTCCATCGGTCAAAACCTAATTCTTGAGGAACATTCTTTATAACATCGTTCTCAATAACGTCTCCATCTGCTATAATAACCATTTTTGTGGCTTTGCTATTGTTTCTATTATTTGCGAGTTTAAAAGGCTTCATTCGGTTACTGTAAACCGATGTAAATTCACCTTCTAATAAAACTGCCAAAGTTTCTTTTCCTGAGTTAAATTCTATTGGCTTTTGCTCTTGCGTAACGACTTCTAAACTAATTTTTTGCGGAGTACTTTCAAGTCGTGTTAAAGGAGCTGTTTCTAAAAGAATGGTTTTTTTAATGTTGTTTTTAAGCGTATCTATTTGGTTTGCAAAATCGAATTTAATTAAATCTAAATTGTTTACTATAGGGTGGTTACTGTTAGAACTTCCAAAAGGCGAATATGGCCAGCGTAAATTTTGAAATTGGGATTGGCTGCCTTCTCCCATAGCTAATGTAATTGGCGCAGAATATATTGATGCAACCAATACCGGATTAATTCGAGCGCCGTATTTAAAGAAAAAATCGGTTAGATTTAAATCGCGATGTACAGCGTAACTTGTTCCTAAGGCATTGAATAAGCTATCTTTTTCGATAGCAACGGCATCTATAAGCCAAAGACTTTTTCCGCCATTCATGGTGTATTGGTCGAGTACTAGTTTTTCGCTTTCCGTAAAAGCTTCGGTTGGTTTAGCTGAAATTATTAAATCGAAATTATTTAATTCTTCTAGCGTTTTTTGTGGTTGTTTAGCAACACTATCCAAAGTAAAAGGTGCTATTAAATAATACTCGCCTAATTTTTTAACAAAATCTGCGATGTATTTATCTTCTAATTGTTGGTTCCCTTTTAGAATAGCTATTTTTCGGCGTTTAGGTTTTGTTAGTTTGCTAAATCCATCCGCGAAAGCGTACTCTAGATGCTGTACCGAGTTGCTAACTAATTCTTGTTGATTAGAACCTATTTTGTTTTTAATTAAAGGGATGGTTACTGTTTGGTTGTTATAACTTGCTAAAGCCCATGGAAAAATGATGGCTTGAGTTGAGGATCCGTTTTCTTGAATGCTCATTTGCATTGGGGTTAAACCACGTTGAGTAAGTTGTTCTATAATAATATCGCGATTAGCGTCATCTTCCAAAGGGTTGAAAAAATTGAAAATAATATTCGGGTTTTCGGAAGCAAACTCTTCTAGTAATTGTTTAGTTTCAGTTTGTAGGCGTCTAAATTCCGAAGGAAAATTTTCTCCATCCAAAAACACATCAATAATTATTGGAGATTCTACATCTTTTAAAATATCTAAACTAGCAGGGCTTAGAGTGTATCGCGAATCTTCGGTAAGATCAAAACGTTTGTGTATTCCGTTTACGGCAATATTCAGGATAAATAAAGTTGCAAAAACACCAACAATTTGTATCCATGATTTTTTCTGTAATTTTTCATTTTTGATTCCTTTTACAGTGATGAAAATAAAAAAAGCAGTGACACTTAAAAAGTATAAAATATCTCGTGTATCAAGAATACCGCGACTCATACTTTTATAATGTAAATTCATACCGAGTTGGTCTATAAAATTGCTAGAAGCAAAATCGGCAATGCCTTCAAAACCAATATAAAAAAGAAAACAAATAAATACAGAGCTTATAAAAGCCACAATTTGGTTATCTGTAAAAGTAGATGTAAAAATACCGATTGCCGTGTAAGAAGCTACTAGAAAAAACAACCCGAAATAGGAGCCAAGTGTACTACCAATATCTAAATTTCCTTGAGGATTTCCTAATTGGATTACTGTGTAAATATATAGTAGTGTTGGAGTAAGCGCGATTAGTATTAAAATAAGTGCTCCAAAATATTTACCCAACACAATACGTGTGTGCGAAATAGGTTTTGTTAGTAAAAGCTCTAAAGTACCTTGTTTTTTTTCATCGGAAAAACTCCGCATAGTTACCGCTGGAATCAAGAAAATTAAAATCCATGGCGCTAGTAAAAAGAAAGGTGATAAATCGGCAAAGCCATAATTTAGAATATTAAAATCACCTTTAAAAACCCATAGAAATAGTCCGTTTAGTAACAAGAAAATACCAATTACTAAATAACCAATAGGTGAAGCGAAAAATGCGTTTATTTCTTTTTTAAGTATGGCAAGCATATATTTTACAGATGTAGGCGCAATTATATATTATTGCTTTTTTTATTAAATTTTAATCTAAAGTTTCTAATTTATCGAAACTCCAAGCCTCTGGACGAATGCTAAAAAGCGGTTTTAGAGTTTTCCAAAGCGTTTTAAAATCTTTAGATTGTCTATATTCTTGCAACTGGGCATCACTTTCCCAATAGCTATACGTGAAAAGTATAGTAGGGTTGTTTTTATCACGATACAATTCTAAAAAGGTACAACCATTAGAATTTCTAATTTTAGTTTTGTTGTTTTCAAAACTCTCCAAAAAGACGTCAACATTCTGTCTGTAAAAACCCATTTTAACAATTCGAACTAACATATTTTACTGTTTTTGTTTTTTCTCGAAAGGGCTACCTTTCTGTTTTTTTTATAATTAAATACGCTCATCTAGAGCTATCTGGCTTTTAGCAACAATAGAGGTTGGGTTGAAACTAACGCTCACCGCATCCATAACGCCTAGACCCAATAAGCTAGAAGCGCTTCCGTTGGTTTTTGGATTACTCTTAAATATAGAAATCTCTAAAAATCCACCAGAATTAAAAACTACTAATTTCCGTCCTTCATCTTGTCGTTTTTCAGCAGGGATATCAAAATTAACAATATCACTGTATTTAAGATGTATTTTTTTAAACTTATAATTTCGAGCCGAAATTTCAAAATCTCGTCCCTTTTGTATACTTTCAAAAAAGCTACGTTTTATATTAGTAACCACATTGCCGTAATTATCAATATAAATAATATTTCCAACAATTTTTGTTTTATCGTCGTTAACAAATGGCTCAATATTTTTAATTGGTTTTATGCCGCTTATCGATTTACCAATAACATCCAATGTTCCTCCACGTGCAATATGGCAAGCCACTTTTACAAATACATCGAGTACAGGGAAACTAGTTTGTATTTTATCATGAATATTAATTTCTACAATTTTTTCGGGAACAATTTCCGAGCAAATCATACTCATAATGCCATTGTTGGCACAAATAAAATAATGTCCATCTAATTTAACCGCAATATGCTTGTTTTCGGCGTTAATTTCCGAGTCAATACCAATAATATGTATAGTGCCTTCGGGGAAACTACTATAGGCATTTTGGATAATATATGCCGCCTCGGGAATACTAAATGGAGAGACATTATGCGAGATATCAACAATATTAACATCGGGCAACTCACTATAAATAGCACCCTTAGTTGCGCCAGTAAAGTGGTCTTTTAAGCCAAAATCTGATGTTAAAGTTATTATTGCCATGAACAAAATTGTTGATATGTTTTTAGCGTTTTGTCATCTAAAATTATGTATTTTTGAGATGAACACTTACGAGATACAAACCTACATAATTTTTTGTTTTCGTTTTTATATTTTAAATGAAAATTGAGAGGTTTTAATATCTAATTTAGTTAAAATTAAAACAACGCCTTTGAATGAAATTGTTATTGAATTAGAAGAAATCACGCCCAAAGAATTTTTTGGAGCACAAAATGTAAATATTGAACTTTTAAAAAAGTACTTTCCTAAATTAAAAATTGTAGCACGGGGCAATCAAATTAAAGCCTTTGGTGAAGAAGAAATGCTAGACGAATTTAACCGTCGCATGACGATGCTTATCAAACATTTTGCTAAATATAATAAGTTGGACGAAAACGTTATTGAACGGGTTTTAACAAGCCAAAGTAGCGACGATTATATAGCATCTGCCAAAGGAGGCGAGGTTATCGTGCACGGCGTAGGTGGCAAACTTATAAAAGCCCAAACGGCAAACCAGCGAAAAATGGTGGAGCTCATGCATAAAAACGATATGGTTTTTGCTATTGGTCCAGCTGGAACAGGTAAAACATATACCGGTGTAGCATTGGCAGTACAAGCGCTAAAAAATAGAGAAGTAAAACGTATTATCTTAACGCGTCCGGCTGTAGAAGCAGGTGAGAACTTAGGTTTTTTACCAGGAGATTTAAAGGAGAAGTTGGACCCGTACATGCAACCACTTTACGATGCGCTTCGTGATATGATCCCTGCCGAAAAACTAGCACAGTATATCGAAAATGGTACCATTCAAATTGCTCCATTAGCCTTTATGCGAGGGAGAACATTGGATAATGCATTCGTGATTTTAGACGAAGGGCAGAACACAACACATGCCCAAATGAAAATGTTTTTAACCCGTATGGGGAAACATGCCAAGTTTTTATTAACCGGCGATCCTGGGCAAATAGATTTACCTAGGCGTACCATTTCCGGATTAAAAGAAGCTCTTTTAATTCTGAAAAACGTAGAAGGTGTCGGCATGATTTTTCTAGACGATAAAGATGTTGTTCGTCATAAACTCGTTAAAAAAGTAATTGAAGCTTATAAAAGTATCGAGAATATAGATTAATTTTTTTGAAGCTCATCCCGCTTTCCGCTATATCTTTTTATGTACTAAACATATTTCGCTATCTAATTAATTTATAGCGTATAAAGTGAGGTTTTAGTGTAAATTATAGCTTAGGGTAAGTACATAAAAAGGATGTCGCATCAATCGGGGCTAAATTATCCGCAAATTTTTGTTTTTTAATTCAACGAAAAGGAAGATTTACAAAGTTAAAAAGAGAAATTCATATCAAAAAAAGATAGTGAATTCAAAATTCTAAAAAAGTGTATCGTTTTAACTAAATTTGACGCAAATAAAAATTAAAAAACAAACTCATAAACTAATAAAACAAAATGAGTAATACCATAATAGATACCAATTTCAATTTCCCAGGACAAAAAAGTCTTTATAAAGGGAAAGTAAGAGCCGTATATAATATTAATGATAATGAATTAGTAATGGTCGCTACAGATCGTTTATCTGCTTTCGATGTTGTTATGCCTAAAGGAATTCCTTACAAAGGGCAAATATTAAACCAAATAGCTACAAAAATGATGGCGGCCACTCAGGATATTGTTCCAAATTGGTTAACCGCAACACCCGATCCAAATGTAGCGGTAGGGCATTTATGCGAACCTTTTAAAGTAGAAATGGTAATTCGTGGTTACATGTCTGGTCATGCAGCACGTGAGTATAAAGCGGGCAAACGCATACTTTGTGGCGTTGCAATGCCAGAAGGGATGAAGGAAAATGATAAGTTTCCAAACCCAATAATTACCCCAGCAACAAAAGCTGAAATGGGTGATCATGATGAAGATATTTCTCGTGAAAATATTTTAAAGCGTGGTATTGTTTCTGAGGAAGATTATGTGGTTTTAGAAGATTATACTCGAAAATTATTTCAAAGAGGAACAGAAATAGCTGCTTCACGTGGATTAATTTTGGTAGATACTAAATATGAATTCGGGAAAACAAAAGACGGGAAAATTGTGTTGATTGATGAAATACACACGCCAGATTCTTCACGTTATTTTTATGCCGATGGCTACCAAGAACGCCAAAATAAAGGAGAAGCGCAAAAGCAACTTTCTAAAGAGTTTGTGCGCCAGTGGTTAATCGCTAACGATTTTCAAGGTTTAGAAGGGCAAACGGTTCCTTTTATGAGCGATGAATATATTCAATCGGTATCCGATCGTTACATCGAGCTATATGAAAATATTACAGGCGAAACTTTTGTGAAAGCTGATGTTTCTAACATTCAAGAGCGTATTGAAAACAATGTTTTAGCATATTTGAAGTAGAAAGTGTATATTTCTAGTTCTAAGCACTTAATTTATTTTGTGGTTTAGTGTTTTTATAAATGATGGATAAAGAATTTCATCTTAAATTAATTTTAAAATTATATTATAATGAGTAAAAAGGTTTTTGTATCAGGTTGTTTTGATATGTTGCATAGCGGACATATTGCATTTTTTAAAGAAGCCGCAACCTATGGTGATTTATATGTTGGAATCGGATCTGATGCAACTGTATCAGAATTGAAAGGGCGTCAAACTATAAACTCTGAGCAAGAAAGAATCTATACCATTAACGCTATTAGATATGTAAAAGAAGCCTTTGTGAATACGGGGTCTGGTATTTTAGATTTTAAAGAAGATCTTGTTAATTTAAAACCAGATTATTTTATTGTAAATGAAGATGGGTTTTCTCCAGAGAAACAAGAATTGTGTGCAAGTTTAGGTATAGAATTAAAGTTACTAGAAAGAATACCAGATGCAGGATTACCAGAGCGTTCAACTACGGCTATACGATCTGCTGGTAATTGTACATTGCCATATAGAATCGATTTAGCAGGAACTTGGATTGATCAACCTTATGTTTCAAAATATGGTTCAGGTTGGGCTATAACATTATCATTAGAACCCGTAATTGAGTATAATGAAAGATGTGGAATGTCTACTTCTACTCGAAATGCAGCAAAAAAAATATGGCCGTATTATTTGCCAATGGAAAAACCAGAAAAGCTGGCAGAAATTCTTTTTAAATTTGAAAATACGCCTGGATCTACTATGATTTCTGGTGCGCAAGATGCTATCGGTATTTGTATGCCTGGCTTGGTTAGACATAAATATGACAACGCATATTGGCCTGTTGATTTCGAATCTGTACATTCAGAGTCTACGCTTGCTTGGTTAGAAGAGCATATTTACATGAGATTATTGTGGCCAAGGGAACAAGGACTAGATCTTTTAAAGGATACACATATCAATGAAGATAACGTAAAGGAGCTTGCAAATGCCGCTGATGATGTTTGGGAGGCTATTCAAAATCAGGATTTGAGGAAATTTGCAGAAGGGTTTTCAAAATCGTTTAATGCACAAACGAAGATGTTTCCTGAAATGGTTAATGATAGAATTAATGCAGAAATAGCTAAATATAAAGATAAAGCACTCGCATGGAAATTAGCTGGAGCAGGTGGTGGTGGATATTTAATTTTAGTTTCGGATAAGCCTATTGAAGGCACTATGCGAATTAATATTAGAAGAAAAGAAGTTCTGTAAGGGTAACTTATTCTTATTTTAAGTTGTTATTTAGAGAGTACAGTTTTTGATTATACAAAAGAAATTGTTTATCGGTTTTTGATGTGGTTATGCTAAAAGGTACAAAGAACAAAGATTAAATCGAATTACGACAAAAATGATGGGCGACTACATAAAGTTTTGAATGTAAATAATTGATTTATTTAAGAGTGTGTTTATAATAATTTAAGAATAAACATCATAAAAAAGGTTTCAGGGATTTCTGAAACCTTTTTTAGTTTTATCATGTTTTTTACTCGTCCAAATACTTTTTAGTACTATTTATTAAAACTTTTATCTATAACAGTTAAGTATATGTTAGTCTTCTAGAATGTGTTTTTCTAAAACAAAACAAACGAATTCACCTTCAAAAACGATTTCATTTTTTTGGTTTTTTACAACGGCGAATACAATTACTTTTTTTTCATTCAAATTTTCGCTAATTGTTGCAACAGCTGTTACTTCGTCGTTTAAAATAACTGGTTTTAAAAATTTTGTTGTTGCTTTACCTAAAACTACAGTAGGTTTGTTTATGGCTACCATAGCTGCGTAATCTGCTAATCCAAAAACAAAACCACCGTGAGAAAGATTGTAAGTATCAACAATCATTTCTTTTGTAATAGTTAGTTTAACAGTGGCGCAATTGTTTCCAATGGACACAACGGAACCTATTAATTTTTTTGAAGCTAGAAGGTGTGTGGTTTGCTTGTTAGTATTCATGTTAGTTTTTCTGAATTTTATTGTTTTTGGATTATTATGGTTGTGTTCCTAAAAGTAGCTAAATTTTGTTATTGTATGAAGGCTTTTGATTTTGAGATAATTTGAATTATTATAACGACTTGTATTATTTTATAAACTTAGTTGAAATTTTAAAATCACAAAATATCAATTAATTCCAAAGGATTATTTAATACTAATTTCGCTCCATCAGCAATTAATTCTTCTTTCGGTTTAAAACCCCAAGACACACCAACAGCATACATATTAGCATTATTTGCGGTTTGCATATCTATACCAGAATCGCCAACAAAAATGATGTCTTCTGGTTTTATTCCTAAATTTCTACTTATTTGAATAGCTTTTATTGGGTTTGGTTTTTTGTGAGATTCAATAGTCAAACCATCTATAGAATCAAAATAATTTGGCAATAAGGCTAAGGTTACTTTTTTTGTAAATTCATCGGCCTTATTTGAAAATACACCAAGTTTTAATTGGCGCGATTTTAAGGTGTCAAGGAGTTCGATAATGCCATCGTAAGGCTTTGTTTTATGTATACATTGATTACGATAAACGTTCATCATAGCATCAAAACAAGTGGTAACTTTCTCTTCATTATTATGAGTGGGAGGTAGTGCTTTTTGAACCAAATTACGGATGCCACTACCAATAAAATTTCCATATGCTTCATAGCTATGAGTTGGGTAATTATGGTTTTGAAGCACGCTATTCATGGCGTCTGAAATATCTTCAATGGAGTTAACTAGCGTTCCATCTAAATCGAAAATTACTGCTTTATATTTCATCTGTTTTAAAAGTTAAGATTAATAATTCAATTTAATTTCACGGTCATTCAACGGCTGTTCGTTTCTGTAATTGTTAGTTGGCATATTGTTTCTTAGTTTTAAAACTTCTTCAACAGATAGAATAATAGGTTGTTTAAAAACTAGCCAATTTACACCTTCAGAGCAAGGAGGAGTAGTTAATGATCCACCGTAAGAGTAATAGTTCTTATCTTCCAAAAATAAACTAGATAAATCTATTTTTTGTTGAATGGTTTTTGTTGTTTCATTTTCAATAGGTAAAAAACTTTCAAAGAATTCGAATAATTGGCTTTTGCTGCCTTCTTCTCCCATAATACCCAAAACAGTAATATTTCCAGATTTGCTAACATGCACTAGGTGTATTTCTATAGGGTAAATAACACCGTTTATTTTGTGTTCTGATGGTTCATGAAAATGAATTTGCTTTAAGTAATAGTTTTCATTTTTGTAGTTTATAGAATCGCCTGCTTCAAAATCAAACTGAATAGAGTGTCCATTGTTTGTTACTTTACTAATATTTGTTGTAGGCGTATATAATATCTTTAAATCATCTTTTGTGGCTATTGAATCTGCGTCTTTATTAATAATATTTATTGGTGACTGGTACTTGCCATCGCAATCTGAATTTTTTTCAATCTCAATCCAATGTTCTGGTGATGTTTCACCAGCGTAACTCCAATGGTGTTCGTTTTCTGTTTTCTCTGTATGTTCTGTTTTGCTAGCGTCTTTACATGATAAAACGCATGCTAAAAATATAAGCGGAAGTAAAAAGGTTCTAGTGATCATCATATCTAATTTATGTGAGTTTTAAACCGCAAAATTAGGTATGTCTTTTCATTTAAAAGCTTACAATTATCATGTTTTTAAATTTAAAAAATTATAGACTTAGCTTAAATAATTTACTTAAATTTTCATAGTTAAAATTTTTATTATTAATTTATGGTTAGGCCTAAGAATATTATAATTGCATATTTTTTTTTGTTAACAGTTGTCAATAAACAATATATATTGGTTTTGTAGTTTTTAAGTTTGAGATAATTATAGTAGTTGGGTGGTGTTTAAAAGTAGTTTTTGTTTTTAACATTAAAACCGATTAAAAGCATTTAAAACCGATAACCTTCATTATTTTTAAGATTTTATGTTAATTTTTAATAAGAATAATATACATTCGCAACTAATCAATAAACATATAGAATGAAAAGAATTACAAAATTAAGTTGTCTATTATTTATCTCGTTATTAATTGCTTCATGTTCTTCAGATGATGATGATTCAGGCAATGCAGGTTTTTCTAACACTATTGGGTATGATGGTGATGAGATTGATGTAACAGAAGCTTATATAGTTGATTATGGTGCGGAAGAAGGTTATTATAATTATGATTATACATTAGAAGGAACATCTAGTGATGAGATTTCTTTTGAATTTTATGCGGAATTGTTTTCAATAGGTACTGAATCTTTTGTAGCGGGTACTTTTGAATTTTATGATTACAATTCTGACGAAGAATTGCCAGATTTTTACTATTCAGACTCTTCTCTAGAATTTGATGGTTCCTACTTAGATGTTGTAGATGGAGATATAATTGTTTCTGGAAATGGTACTACTTATTCTATAAGTGGTATATTAACTTTGGAAGATGGCGAAGTTGTTGAGATTAACTATAGTGGTGAATTTAGTATTGAAATCGATGAATAATACTAGTAAATAAAGTTTACTAATTTTAAAACCCCTTTGTATACAAAGGGGTTTATTATTATTGTTTAAGAGTTTTAAAAATAATAAAATATTTTTTCAGTATTTTGGGTAACTCTCTTTTAGGATGAGAGACTACCGATAAAATATATTGGTTTTAAACTAGTGAGTTTTTATTTTAAAAATGCATTTCAATTATCTTCAATGTAAAAACTAAATACACCTCGCTCCATAACCAATTACCTTGATTGTTATAATAGTGTGTTTTTCCGCTTAGGTTTACTCGCTTTCGCTAACGGATTAAAATCTAAACATACTTGCAGCCAATATTCCAAACCGTCTTCGGTGTCAAAATCCTCTGGAGTAACATAAATATAACCTTTCATGGGACGACCTGTAAAATTCATGGGTAAGCATTATGATTTTTTAAATTCGTTTAGGTAAACTATTTCGCCAATACGAGCCATTATTAAGCTACCTCCATAGGTTTTATTTAAAAAAATAGCACAAAGCATTTTGTTGTCGACTTTAAAACATAAGTCTCCCATCATTTTAAGTTCAGAAAAATAAATTTGTTTATCATTTAAAGCATGTCTAATTATATCAGCTAAATATTCATCATAAGTCATAACTAATTTTTGAATTCCCCTGATAGTTTTCGGATTAAATTATAAATAAAGGCGTTTGTTTTAGCGTAGTAGAAAGCAATAAAGCAAACCACTATCATAAATAAAATAGCACCAAGTATGGCTTGCGTAGGGTCTAGAGATTTTCTTAAAAATCGATTTAGGCCCAATCCTGTAAAACTTCCGTAAAGTATTATAAAATGAATTACATAAATAGATAATGTTTTTTCGCCTATCCTCGTAATCAAAGATTGTCTTAGAAAGCGTTCTAAGCTATAAAAAACTCCAAATAGAATTAAAGTATCACCTAGTCTGGTAAATAAATAATTGTAGTAAGCACATTCCTTAAAAAGGTCAATATTGGTTAATAAGTGTAGTTTTATTAATACTATAGATGATTGAAAAATAAGGAAGTAGCCTGTGATAAAAAAGGTGGAAATTGTAAGTAGTTTAAAATGTTTACGATGTAAGTGCCTAAAAAACACGGTCGATAAAAAAGCACCAAAAAACGAGTAACCTATCCATGGTAAAATTGTAAATATTGAACCGTTTTTTGTTGTTATATAGTTTGCTAAAAAGAGAGGTGTATTCGTTAATTCTAAGTTTCTGTAAAGTGGTTCGGTAATAAAACAAATACATCCTAAAGTAAAAAGGACAAAAGAGAATAGGTAATTGTATTTCTTAAAAAGAATGTGTAGTCCGGCCAAAGTAATTAAACCTAAGCCAATACATTGTAAAACATCGACTGCAAAAAAGTGGGTATCAAAATCACCTTTAAGCCAATTAAAAATATCTAATCGTAGACTATACCCAATAACTAGTAGTAATAAACCACGAAATAATCCTTTTTTTATTCTTGGTTTGTCATCGCCTTTCGCATGGGCACGTAATAGCAAATACGAAAATACAAGACCAGAAATAGTGAAAAAGGTAGGAGCTGTAAAACCACGAAAATATTCCCAAATATTATAAATGAGGTTATTGTTATCTCTATAAGTTAGAGTTAGTAAATTATGAATAAAATGCCCTTGCAACATCATTAAAATGGCAAATGCACGAACGGCATCAATAAAATATATTCGGTTAGCTTGCAATAAAAATGAGTTTTGAAATATAAATATACTTCTAAAAAATGTAAAGGTCGTGTTTGTAAATTGATATATTTATATAATTAATTTGAAACTATGGAAGAACTTATAAAAACATTTTCAGATTACGCTTGGGGTTTACCCTTGGTTTTACTATTAATAGGTGGTGGATTATATCTACTTATACTATCAAGGTTTTTGCCTTTTAGGTATTTAGGTCATGCTATACAGGTATTAAGCGGAAAGTTTGATGATCCCAATGCTCCTGGAGAAATTTCACATTTTAAAGCCTTAACCACAGCGTTATCGTCTACCATTGGTATGGGGAATATCGCGGGAGTTGCCGCAGCCATTTCACTCGGTGGGCCAGGCGCTATGTTTTGGATGTGGGTAAGTGCTATTGTCGGCATGTCTACAAAATTCTTTACCTCATCATTGGCAGTTATGTTCCGCGGAAAAGATTCCAATGGCGATTTACAAGGCGGTCCTATGTATTTTATAACCGAAGGATTGGGTAAATCGTGGAAACCATTAGCTATAATGTTTAGTGCATGCGGATTGATTGGTGCGTTACCGGTAGTAAACGTAAATCAATTAACACAAGCAATAAACGATATTTTATTAACTCCAAATGGTGTTGAGGTTGGCTTAAAATCAAACCTCATCTTATCATTAGTTTTAGTAAGTTTAACCTCCGTTATTATTCTTGGTGGTTTAAAACGAATAAGTAATGCGGCGTCTAAGCTTGTGCCGTCTATGGTTATTCTATATTTCGTTTTGGTACTAATTGTTTTAATTTCAAACTATCAAGTGGTTCCAAAATATTTTATCATGATTTTCACCGATGCCTTTACAGCAAATAATTATAAAGGTGAACCCTTTTTCGGAGGTGTTGTAGGTGCGTTAATTTTGTTAGGAATTCGTCGTGGAGCCTTTTCAAACGAAGCGGGAATAGGAACAGCACCCATGGCACATGGCGCAACAAAAACATCTGAACCTATTCGAGAAGGATTGGTTGCTATGCTTGGTCCAGCCATAGATACATTAATAGTTTGCACCTTAACCGCATTAGCTATTTTGGTAACAGGCGTTTGGCAAACTACGGCAGATAATGGAGTAAGTTTAACGGCCTCGGCCTTTAACCATACCATGCCTGTTTACGGTAAATATTTATTAATGGTATGCGTTGCCATTTTTAGCATATCCTCATTGTTTTCATATTCATATTATGGTACAAAATGTCTGTCTTTTTTAATAGGAGCAGATAAAAAGCATTATTATAACTATATCTATATTTTAAGCATTGTATTGGCAGTAACCACACCTTTTAGCGTAATGCTTAATTTAATCGATGGCGTATTTGCACTCATGGCTATTCCAACTATGTTAAGTACCATAATTCTTGCACCTAAGGTTTTGAAGGAAGCAAAAACCTATTTTAAAAAGCTGAAAGCTTAAAATATTACATCCATTTTTGAGAAAAACTCAAAAATATGTAGTTAAAATAGTGAATAATTAATTTTTTTAAAACATTTATTAAAATAATCTAATTATTTAATGTAAATTTACGAATACCAACTGTTATTGTTCTGTTTTCTATGCAGATTTTAGCAGCCCGCTTTATCAACTAAGCTAAACTACACCATGACAGACAGAGACCGAGCGAAAGCTTATTAGCGCGATAACATTAAATATGTAGTTCTGCTACTATTTATGGTTTAACGTTTCTTTTGGCGCAGGAATTCTTTTTTAAGATGCGTAAAAAATCGTCGAATTTGACGGTTTAAAACTCGGTTTTGGTTTGCTCAACAAGTCTTTATGTATGTTGTTTTTGTTTATGTCCGTTTAATTAATAAACGCGATATAACGAACATGCCATGCATAGTGTTTTTCTCAAAGGCTTAGGTATTCAAAACTATACTTGTATTTTTTAGTAGGCATTACATTTACTATTTATATCTATTAGGATGTAACTGGATTTATAATATGATTTCATTTAGGCAGCGGCATAGTATCAGCCTTCTTAAAGCATCAAATGCATACTGAACAAAGTAGGAGAATTTATGTATTAAAAATAATTTGGACGTTACCCTATTAAAAAATGGAGAGTGCTTTTCGTTATATCTTTTTAAACAATTCTTTTAAGGAGCGATAAGTAGTCTATCAATTTTTAGTTTCATAATAATTATTGTGCTCAAGTTTAAAAAAAGGATGCCGTAGCAACCCCTAACGCCGGTGCTTATATTATTTTATATCGAGATAAACTCACCTGAAAACCTTTTAAGAATGGTGGGTTTAGTAGGTTTAATTTTATGCCTTAATAATTTTTTTTCTGAAATTTTCCTCATCAATTTTTAATGTCATTATGTACAATCCTGACGAAAAAGAAGAAACATCAATTTGTGTTTCCAATTTTTTAATGGACAGGGTTTTTAAAAGAGTTCCAAAAGTATCATAAAACATAATACGGTCAATAGGTTTATTGCTCTTTATGGTTAAGAGTTGTTTGGTTGGTATTGGGTAAATCTTAAATTCGACTTTAGTTGTCAATTTAATAGATAATGATTCGCAACCCGACAAATTTGGGTTTGTTTCAATTGGCAAGTAAGGTGTTAGGTTACGATTGTTAAAAGCAGCATAATCCATGGCGTATTTTGTAGCTCGGAAAACTAAATTCCCATTTGGTATATCGCCTTGTGAAAGAACACCTGTATTTATAACAGGGTTTACATAGTCCCAAACTATGTTTTTTTCATTATTAATTTCAAAAATGCGACCAGAATCTCCATCACAAATTAAAATATTCCCATTGGGTAACATTTGAGAACCAGATACAATAGCGGAATAGAAACTTTGTGGTATGGCTTCATTATGGTAAATGTAATCGGGTTGTTTTGGCCCGAAGGTTTCATCGCTTTGTAAAGGATATAAACCACTTTCATTGATAGGAGGCGTTATGATAAATACTTCTGAAAAATTTGGAGATCGATCACTTCCATTATTAAAAATCATTAGTTTTCCTGCTTGCGGAAGTCCTTCTGGAATCCAATGTGGAAAGTGCTGGCCAAATAATTTCTGTGAGGTTATATCTCCCTTATTGTACGCTTCAGGATTGCCCCAACGATATAAGAAATCACCACCTTTATTGTAAATACCACCTGTATTGGATGCTGCTATTGCTGTACTTTGAGTATGTTCAATAATATATATTTCGCTCATTAAACGCGAGCTTAATATAATTTGTTTTAGGTTTTCGTTATATTGAATAGAGTTATAATGCAACCAATTGGCAATTGGTGGGTTTTCGTTTAAATAATTAATATTGAGTTTTTCGGAATGCTCCGAAACAATACCAAAATCAGGTTTTGTGTTATCAAAATCTTGAATTAGGTGGTCCTTTATGTTCCATTGCCACACAATGTTAGCCATATTAGATCCTATGGGCTCTATTTCAATAATTTGCTCATTATATAGGTTAGCTACTATTTTATTGGGGTTGCGGCCTAAATCTATGGCTTGTTGGTTAGATAGTTTTGTTACAGCCAAAGCTAGAATGTTACCATTGGGTAAAGGGCAAAAATCATGATGCAAACGTTTATTGTTGTCCGAATATTCAAAACTCCAAACTAGATTGCCGTCCCAATCAAATTTTTCAATTCGACCCGTAACACCTCCAAAGAAAATAGTTGAGTTATTTAGGGTTGCTGAACGTAGTAATGATCCATCTTCTAATAAATAAACAACTCCTATTGAAATATATTCACTTGTCCATTCATTAATGCGTTGCCCACAATTATCAATTAAATAGGTTTTTTTTCCAAAGGAAAATAAGGTGTAACCTTCAAAAGCTTCGGAGGAATTAATAATGGTTCCAACCGTATTTTGGCTAAATCCAAGATTTAAATTAAAACACAGTAAGAAACAAAAAAAATAAAATTTCATGTTTTTAAAATTTCGGAGAACAAATTGTTATTGTAATAAAATAGCACACACATACTAAAAATATTTGTTTTTAACCTATATGCGCTATTAATGGGAGTAATGCTTATTGTTTTGTAAAGCGTTTTACAACAACACTTGTAGATGTTTTAATCTTAATAATATATATTGAAGCTTGTAAGTTTGTGGTATTGATTTGCACGGATTCTTGTGATTTATTTACAGACTCATTGATTACCATTCTTCCGTTTAAATCGTAAATATTTATACTATTTATTTCCGTATTCAAGTTGTTTTTAATGTGTAACACATGATCTGTGGGGTTAGGGTACAATACAAACTTGTTATCATTTTCATGTTGAGACAGACTTAAAGTACCACAGTAATTATTAGTATCGGTAACAGTTACGAGTGCTGTTTTAGTACTTTCGTTATCAGAGTCATCTTTAACAGTTAAGGTAACTGTTCTATTTTCTCCTACATCGGAACATGTAAAAGTTGTTATGTCTAAACTTAATTGTAAATCTGGTCTTGGCGTGTAATTCTTACCCGTAGCAATACCAGTTGTTCCCCCTAAATCTCCAGAGATAACGGTTTCCGGTACTCCAGTTCCATCAGCAGGAGCTTTCAAAATATAATCTTGAAGATTATAATAAGAACCACCTGTTATAGAATAATAAATTTCATTCGATTTTGGAGCAAAATCTATAGCATAAGGTATACCTGTAATACTTGTGTTTGTATAAAGCGCATAAGGTGTTTCAGTCCCATCTGCTAAAGCAGTGTAAACCGCATTTAAATCTTTTTCAATCCAAAATAAACGACCTGTTACTGTATCCATTGTTATTAGTGCTGGATTATCTACCGTTAGGAAGTTCTCGGAAAGTGATGTGCCATCTGTTTGAACTTTACTAATACCTGCTGTAGTTACAAAGTATAATGTGTTATTTGTGGTATCTAAAGTAATTCCTTTAATATCACCTGCTATTAAAAGCGTTGGATTTCCACTTCCGATAGCTTCAGAAAAAATACCATCAGTTGTAGCTGTGTAAACTGTTTGTGTTGTGTTTTCTATTTCAAAATCAATCGTAGTGCCATAAGAAAATTGTCCAGTATAATGATTCATTGGGCTGTTGCCGTTTATTGGGGCTTTCATAACATAATTTTTATCATAGCTACCACCTGCAACAAATAATTCGTTAGTTAATTCATTTATTTCTAAAGCACCATAATTTCCAAAATAGTTACTACCTCCATAATCACCGACTACAGACCAATCTACAGCAATTTCTTGTGGTGTTATATCAATACCTGGTATAAATGACCATAGTTTATTGGTTTGTCCTCCAGATAAGTAAATAGGGGGAGTACTTCCTGCACTAGAAGAACAGTTATCACTTGATCCAAAATCAATATCTTCTGGCGTAATACTAGCATTACCAGTAACATCTAGAGAAACACTAATATTTTGCGTTAACGCCACTGGTTTTGAAATATCACCTCCAACAGTTAATTCAAACGTTTTTTGAGCTGTATCATTTTCTTCGTCTTCAACAGTAACAGTAATTGTAACAATACCCGAAGTGCCCGTTTCTGGCGTAATATTTAAAACTTTAGTTTCTGTACTTCCAGTTACCAAAATATTGGCATTGGTAACAATGGTTTCATTGTTAGAAGTTGCGGTTACCGTTAAATTAGCAGGAAGTGATTCAATATCACTAACAGAAATAGGTACAGAGTAACTTGTAAAAGACTGACAATAACTTACGTCATCAATATCCACCATATTTGGCGATTGATTAATATAATTAAAACCACCAGATGTAATCGTTCCTCCAAAATTTGTAACAGCAAGATTTCCTGATAAGCCAGGACCAACGGTTAATGTTATTTGGGTAGGAGAATCTACTGTAAAGCTTTGCACATCTACTCCTCCTAAAGTAATATTTTTTGTTCCATTAAAGTGCTCTCCCGTTATAACCATAGTATCTCCATATGTAGCAGTTGTTGGAGAAAAGCCACTTATAATTGGCGCTAATGCTATACTATAGGTTTGTAAATCATCATAGGCTAGAGCAAAACCAGTTGTTGCTCCAGTGAAAAATACAGATCTAAAAGACTTATATTGATCGGATTGTAAGGTGTTTTCATCTGTCCATGTTAAACCTCCGTCAGATGTGTGTTTAATGGTTCGTTCATTTCCAACAACCCAACCGTTATTAGCATCTATAAAAAAGATGTCATTTAAGCTTGGAGAACCATAATCTTGACTTATTATGCTTGTCCATGTGGCTCCAGCATCGATAGATTTTTTTATAATACCATATTTTCCACATACGAAAGCCGTATTTGCATCCGTAAAATGGATAGCATTATGGGTTGTATAAAGCGTTCCTGCATTTTGCTCTACCCAAGTTACACCGGCATCAATTGTTTTTAATATTTTATTTCCACTGCCTACAGCGTAACCAACTGTTTCTGAGGTAAAATATATATCGTTGAAAGAAAATCCTGAAGGCAAAACTTTTAACCAAGTTAACCCGCCATCTGTTGTACGATAAATATAGTTAAGCCCACTAGCCCAGCCATGTGTTTCTGAAATAAAATAAACGGAATAAATAGATTCTGACCCTATGGTACTACCAGCTTGAACCTTTGTCCAGGTATCACCACCATTAGTAGTGTAATATACGTTTAGGTCTCCAGCAGCCCAACCTTTTGTTTCTGAAATGAAAAAAATATCTGCAACACGAGTGTTTGTCGCTTGTACAGACCAAGTAGTTCCACCGTCTATAGTTTTTAAAATAGCACCATCATTTCTAGCAATCCATCCAGTATTTGCGTTTAGAAAAAATAGATTGCGGTGTGTTTCATCGGCATCAATTCCTGAAAGACTAGTAACTGTCTCCCAATTTTGGGATTGTACAGATAAGCTAATTAAAAATAAAAAAAGCAAAAATATATTCGCGAAAGAGGCATAAGTTTTTCTTTGAGTAGATTTAAAAATCATAATATTTTTTTAAAATTCTTACGCAAATATATAATTATCTCGTTAAATATCGTTAATTAACCAAAAAAATCGATAAACGGTATAATGGTTATCAATTTGTTATGTGGTTTAAAAGTGTTTTTTATGGAAAGAAACTATAAAATTAATTGTTTTTTTATACTACTTAAGTTTCCTTAAAATTTGCACATCAAGTCGACCTTTAGTTTTAAGTATAATCTCTTTTATAAGGTTACTATATAATAGGTGTTCGTGAAAATCGACACTTAGTTCTTGTGCATCTTTTGGTGCTTCAGGGTAAACAAATTTAGTTATTTCCTCCACAAGCTTAATCGTATATTCATAATCAATCCTATAAGCTTCTCAAAGTGCTAAAGGCTTAGTAGAAAATAGTAGAATGCTAAGCAGAGCAGAGGAAGGTGCGTATTAAAAATAATTTGGGCGTTACCATTGCCAAGCTTTTAGGGCTTGGCAATGGTCGGGCTTTCACTACTCAATCTTTTTGTTTTAAAGGAAAAACAAAAAGGATTTCAAACAAACCGTTCAATCCCTAACGCGAGTAATTACTAGCGGGTTTTTATTTGAAGTTGTTGGGGTTTTCTGCTATGGTTAGTTTATCCGTTTTTTAATTTCAGTAATAACTTCCAATACAACATGCTTATCACAATCAAATAGAATAAAGTGTTTTTCCTTTCCGTCATAATTCATTCTTATTCTTTCCTTTGTTTTCATTATTTTGCTTGTTGCTCCGGGTAGTATTAAACTAAAAAAGAATACAAATAAGGTTTCTAAATGATTTGTGCTTTTTTCTTTGAAACCAATATCATATAACTTTGAATATAAAAAAACGCCATTTTCCTCTTTGTATTGGTGGTTAATAATTTCAAAGTCCATTTTGTTCAATACAATTTTAAGAAGAGGTGTTTTTTTTATTATGAATTCTTTTTTCATTTGTGATATATATTCTTTAGCCCGCTGAAGCTAATTTACAGCAATTGCTGGTAAAGAATTTTAATTATTTAGCCCAATAGGTAAACCACATAATCCATACTGCATAAAAAATTAAAGGACAAATTATTGCATTAGCGAAAAGCAATAGTGATATTCTTTTTTTTAGAACGTATAATATTAATCCTAGAATAACATTAATCCCGAACAATACTAATACAATTTCTAAAAGCCCTAAAGCAGTGCTTAATTGAGGTTTTGTTTCATAGAACCAAATACTTATAATGATTATTTCAAAAATAGAAACCCCAATAACAGACTTCATTATTTTATTATGTACCATAATTCATGATTTTATTAAATTTAAGTCATTTTTTTTAAACTTTATAAAAATAAGCTTAGAATTTAAAACATACCCGTCTAAATATTAGTAAGTTAGTCTGTTTTGGAGAGAAAAGAATAAACAACTTAATGAAGTAACTACTTCCTAATACGCCATACTAAGTTCCTATATTTTCTAATATTTCGACTTTTATAATAGTTGCAAGAATTCATGGTTAAGAAATAAACTACGAATTATTTGATATGCTATTTTTAGTATGGTAGCCAACTTGTTTATAAGAGTTCCGCAAAAATTCTATAATTGACTTCAAAAACTCTATTATTCTAAAGTAACATTAAAACTGTTATTTGCTAAGTGAAGCCTTAAATTGTTGAGGTGTTATGAGTTCTACTTTTTTAAATTGTCGGTTAAAATAACTAGTGTTATTAAATCCGGATTTAAAGGCAACTTCGGACATTCGGAAATCTTTCGATTCCTTAATCAGTTTTTTAGAGAACTTTATTTTTTCAGAATTTATATAATCAATCGGAGAAATGCCAAGTGTATTTTTAAATTTCTTATGAAAATGAGAGGTGCTCATGCAAGCCTTTTTCGCTAATAAATCGACACTAATATCCTTATTGGTCAAGTTTTTTTTAATGAATTTAATAACCATACCAATACGAGTATCGTTAAAAATGCATTCGGTATCGTTTAATATAAAAGCTTTGGCTTTGGTTTGTAGTAAACGCACCACGAGTTCTTGTATCATTAAATCGAGTAGAACATCTTTAGAGGTGTTATTGTTGGTAAAGGTGTAAACGAGGCGTTTTACAAGGTGGTTAACATCGGTATTATTAATAAGATGCGATGCGCTTTCGTCTAGTTGCCATGTATTGTTTTCATTCTCAATTGTCACATGGTGATTAAATTTCTGAACTACTTCGTCTATTTTACTACCATCTATTCCTAGAGCTAAACATTGTGTTGGGCTGTCTAGGCTTGCTAACGGGAAATCGATAATCATTTCTTTATTGGTTGGCATTACAACAGATTCACCTGGGAAAAAATCGAAAGATTCTAACCCATCAATATGCATCACTTTTTTACCTGTAAGCATACTTGCAATTATAGGAAAATCGAATTTAAGTGCTACTTTTTCCGCGTAAGCGTGTGTTTCATAAATATTTAATTCGGCATACTCGGCATTGTACGTTGTTCTGTTTTCAACTAAAGTGGTGAGTTTTCTAATGCTTCTATGATGGTTTAGTAATTGGTTCATAATCAATAATACAAATAAAAAATTTGCGCTAAGGGTGATATAATAGATATGTTCAATAATTCGATAACTATGTTCAACTCATTACCGATTTGATAATATAGTTTTATCAAAACTAAATATTAAGCAATTTATTAATAATAAATATATGAATATGTTAAAATATAGCGAATTCATATTAATTATTGTGGATTGAATTAATAAAAGTTAAACCAACTAAAAGAGACAAGAACAAATGAGTTATTCTAAACCAAAATTTAAGACGTCCTATTCTAATTTTATTAATGGGGAATTTGTCGCACCAATTGGCGGTCAGTATTTTGATAATACATCACCTATTGATAATAGTTTAATTGCGAAATATCCGCGATCGCAAAAAGAAGATGTGGATTTGGCTCTAGATGCTGCCAATGCAGCAAAAGAGTCTTGGGGCAACACACCGGCTGCCGAACGTGCTGCATTGCTAAATAAAGTAGCCGATATTATTGAGGAAAACCTTGAGGAATTTGCCTTAGTAGAAACCTGCGATAATGGGAAGCCAATACGAGAAACTTTAAATGCCGATATACCACTAGCGGCAGATCATTGGCGGTATTTTGCAGCATGTATTCGTGCCGAAGAGGGTAGTGCTACAGAATTAGACGCAAATACCTTATCTATGAATATTAAAGAACCATTAGGTGTGGTTGGACAGATTATTCCTTGGAATTTTCCTTTATTAATGTTATCGTGGAAAGTACCACCAGCTTTAGCAACAGGTAATTGTGTGGTTTTAAAACCAGCAGAACAAACACCTTCTTCAGCGACTTTACTTATGGAAAAAATTGCTAATGTATTTCCTCCAGGAGTATTTAATGTTGTGCATGGGTTTGGGCCAGAAGCGGGTAAACCATTGGCTTCAAGTCCTAAAGTTGATAAAGTAGCTTTTACAGGAGAAACCACAACAGGACAATTAATTATGCAATATGCATCTAAAAACTTAAATCCGGTTACTATGGAATTAGGTGGGAAATCACCAAATGTTTTCTTTAATTCTGTTATGGATGAAGATGATGCTTTTTTAGATAAAGCCATTGAAGGTGCTGTTTTATTCGCTTTTAATGGAGGTGAAGTGTGTACCTGTCCATCGAGAATTTTAGTACAAGAAGATATTTATGATGCTTTTATGGAACGCGTAATTGCGAGAACAAATGCTATTATTCAAGATAATCCTTACAATGTAAATACCATGGTTGGTGCGCAGGCATCTAACGATCAATACGAGAAAATACAGGCCTATTTAAAAATAGGGGTAGAAGAAGGCGCTAAAGTATTAACTGGTGGTGCTGCTAATAAATTAAGTGGCGATCTGGCAAACGGATTTTACATTCAACCAACTATTTTAGAAGGCCATAATAAAATGCGAGTCTTTCAGGAAGAAATATTTGGTCCGGTAGCTTGTGTTACAAAATTTAAAGATGAAGCCGAAGCATTGGAAATTGCAAACGATACGCTTTATGGTTTAGGTGCAGGAGTCTGGACGCGCGATGCACACCAATTATATCAAATTCCGAGAGCTATAAAAGCGGGACGTGTTTGGGTGAATTGTTATCATGCTTATCCTGCGCATGCACCTTTTGGAGGTTATAAAAAATCTGGTTTCGGACGAGAAAATCATGTAATGATGATGAATTATTACCGCCAGACTAAAAATATGTTGATTTCTTATGATAAAAATAAGTTAGGGTTTTTTTAGAATTAGATAGAGATTAATTAATAGTGATTTAAAAGGTTGAACCATGCAGTGTTCAGCCTTTTTTATAAATTTAAAATTATGGAACGAATAGCTATTACAAAAGAAGCGGCCATTGTTGTGAATGAGTTGAAGGCTAAATATGGCGATCTTATTTTTCATCAAAGTGGTGGGTGTTGCGATGGATCTGCACCAATGATTTTTGAAAAAGGCGATATGTATTTGGATGAAAGCGATATTTTATTGGGCACATTAGAAGGTGTGAATTTTTATATGAATCAGGATCAATTTGAATATTGGAAGCACACGCATTTAACAGTTGATGTTACTAAAGGACGCGGTGCAAGTTTCTCTTTAGAAATTCCATTGGGACTTCGGTTTTTAATTCAGTCTCGACTATTAACAGCTGAAGAATCTAAAATTTTAAACCTTTCAAAAAGTTAGAGATCTATATGCGAAGAAATTTGCGCATAATTTCTGTTAACAAAATGTAAAAAAGGAAGTGTTTTCATATTAATTTATTAAATTAGAAAATGAAATTAAATAACTATTAATTCCAATAATAATTGAATAGATTTTGACAGGTTGCCTTGGTAACTATCCTTACTGTCTAAAGCTGTATTTTTTTAATTTCATTAACACTAAACATTACTAAACAACAAACCAACCATGAGTAATTATCACATTAAACATTTAGAAGAATATTATCAAGTCTATAGAAAATCGGTTCGCGAGCCCGAAAATTTTTGGGAAGAAATCGCTGAAGAACATTTTATGTGGCAAAAAAAATGGGATAAAGTACTTAGTTGGGATTTCTCTAAACCCGAAGTAAAATGGTTTGAAGGAGCACAATTAAATATTACAGAAAACTGTATTGATCGTCATTTGCCAACACGTGGCGATAAAACAGCCATTTTATTTGAACCAAACAATCCAAAAGATCCTGCTGAGCATATTACGTATAATCAATTACATGACCGTGTTAATCGGTTTGCTAATGTTTTAAAAAATCAAGGTGTAAAAAAAGGTGATCGGGTTTGTATTTATTTACCAATGATTCCCGAATTAGCCATTTCTACTTTAGCTTGTGCTAGAATAGGGGCAATTCACTCTGTGGTATTCGCAGGGTTTTCATCTACAGCATTATCTACTAGAATTAATGATTCCGATTGTAAAATAGTTATTACTAGCGATGGTTCTTACCGTGGCTCTAAAAGCATCGATTTAAAAGGTATTGTAGATGAAGCTTTAGAGAGTTGCCCTGGTGTAAAAGATGTATTGGTTGCAAAACGTATCAATACGGATATTCATATGGAAGCAGGTCGCGATCAATGGTTACAACCACTTTTGGATGCAGCATCGGCAGATTGTAAAGCCGAAATTATGAATGCTGAAGATCCGTTATTTATTTTATACACATCGGGTTCTACAGGAAGACCTAAAGGTATGGTGCATACTACAGCCGGATACATGGTTTATACAGCATATACATTTAAAAATATATTTCAATATAAAGAAACTGATGTTTTTTGGTGTACTGCCGATATTGGATGGATTACCGGCCATAGCTATATTGTTTATGGCCCATTAATAAATGGGGCAACAACGGTTATGTTTGAAGGAGTGCCGAGTTATCCAGATTTTGGACGCTTTTGGGAAATTATAGAAAAGCATAAAGTGAATCAATTTTATACCGCGCCAACGGCTATTAGAGCTTTGGCAAAACAGGGGCCAGAATTGGTTGAAAAATACAATTTATCATCCTTAAAAGTGTTGGGCTCTGTTGGAGAACCAATAAACGAAGAAGCTTGGCACTGGTATAACGATAACGTTGGGAAAAGGAAAAGTCCAATTGTTGATACCTGGTGGCAAACCGAAACGGGTGGAATTATGATTAGCCCAATTCCGTTTGTAACACCAACAAAACCAACTTATGCGACGTTACCATTTATCGGGATTCAGCCGGTTTTAATGGATGAGCAAGGTGAGGAGTTAAAAGGAAATCAAGTAGATGGGCGTTTGTGTATAAAATTCCCATGGCCAAGTATGGCACGAACCATTTGGGGAAACCACCAGCGTTATAAAGATACTTATTTTTCAGCTTACGAAAATAAATATTTTACAGGTGATGGTGCTTTGCGTGATGAGGTTGGTTATTACAGAATTACCGGTAGAGTAGATGATGTTATTATTGTTTCTGGCCATAATCTAGGAACAGCTCCAATTGAGGATGCTGTAAACGAACATCCTGCAGTTGCGGAGTCTGCTATTGTTGGATTTCCACATGATGTTAAAGGAAACGCGCTTTATGGTTACGTAATTTTAAAAGATTTTGGAGAAACTAGAGATCAAAATAACCTAAGGAAAGAGATAAACCAAATGATTACCGAGTCTATCGGGCCAATCGCGAAATTAGATAAAATTCAGTTTACCGTTGGATTACCTAAAACACGTTCGGGTAAAATTATGCGACGTATTTTACGTAAAATAGCCAGCAACGATACCAGTAATTTAGGAGATACAAGTACGTTATTAAACCCTGAAGTAGTTCAAGAAATTATAGATAACGTGTTGTAGATTTTTATTGAAATGATATGTTTTATCATTTCAATTTTAGGAGAAATGGTATAATGAGAATAGTTTTGATATGAAGAATAGAAGGTGATTAACGAATGAAATACTTGCTTAATAATCAAGAAACCGAACGCCTTTTATTCAGGAAAATAGAAAAATCTGATTTTAACGATTGGTTGGAATTTTATAAAAACCCAAATAGTTCTTTGCATTGGGTTTCTGAGTTAGACAGCCCAGAGATTGAGTGTGAAAAGTGGTATGAAAAACAATTTTATCGTTACAAAAATAATTTAGGAGGAATGAATGTCCTGATTGAAAAAACATCAGGGAGATTAATTGGACATTGTGGGCTTTTAGTTCAAAATGTTGATGCAATATCTCAGTTAGAGATAGGATATTCAATCTTACCTGAATTTTGGAATAATGGTTTCGCTAGTGAAGCTGCTAAAAAATGTAGAGATTTTGCTTTTGAAAATAATTTATCAAATTCAATAATCTCAATTATAAGTCTTACCAATACGCCATCAGAAAAAGTTGCTATTAAAAACGGAATGTGTGTTGATAAAGTAACAGAATATGGCAGGAATAAAGTGAATGTTTTTAGAATTGAAAAAGCAGATTGGCAGTAATTATCAAGGATGATTAAATTTAATTTATCGCCATATTTTATGATTAAAGAAATCAATCCAAGCAAAAAAATAGCAAAAAAATAATATTAAAGAGTATCAATACTTTTTTCAAAAAGTAGGCCACCTTTAAACATGCCTTTCAAAACGGGATGAATCTCATTACCTAATTTTGTTAAACTATATTCAACCCTTGGTGGAACTTCAGGAAATGCGGTTCTATTAATCAATCCATCGATTTCTAATTCTTTTAGCTGTTTGGTAATCATACGTTCACTAATATCTGGCATTAACCTTACCAATTCACCATATCTCTTATCTCCTTGAAAAAGATGCAAAATAATAGTGCCCTTTCTTTTTCCTTTAATCGTATTTATAAAAGTATCTATTGGGCAATAACTTTTTTTCATTTTTTTTTTAATGCTTTTAAGCTTTATAAACAGACAAAACGGCACAAAATGTTCGTATATGTATGAATTGTAAGCTCTTGTATATCAGTGTATTTTTAACGAAATTTGATGTAAAAATAAGTAAAACATATAAAATAACAACTATGAATACGCAATCAACATACAAAGCTTTTAGAATAGAAGAAAATGATGGTAACTATACTTCTTCTATCAAAGAGATGCCTTTTACAGATTTATCCGAAGGTGAATTACTAATAAAAGTACACTATAGTTCTTTAAACTATAAGGATGCTTTGTCTGCTTCGGGAAATAAAGGTGTTACTAGAAATTATCCTCATACACCAGGTATTGATGCTGTTGGAACCGTTGTTTCTTCTAAGTCTTCTAAGTTTAAGGTTTCAGATAATGTTATTGTAACAAGTTATGATTTAGGGATGAATACAGATGGGGGCTTTGCGCAATACGTTAAAGCACCAGCAGATTGGGCGGTAAAGCTACCCGAAAATCTTTCTATGAAAGAAGCCATGACCATTGGTACAGCAGGATTAACTGCTGGTATGTCTGTATTAAAATTAAGTGAAATTGTAAAACCGGAAGATGGCCCAATCGTTGTTTCTGGATCTACTGGAGGAGTAGGTTCTGTAAGTCTCTCGATTTTAAAAAAATTAGGTTACAAAACAGTTGCAATTACAGGTAAAGAAACCGAAATTGAATTTTTGAAAAACCTTGGAGCAGATGAAGTTATTATGCGAGAAGATTTTGAGAACATGGCTAAAAAACCACTTTTAAAACCTATTTATGCAGGTGGTATAGATACTGTAGGAGGAGTGATTCTTGAAAACATAATTAAATCTACATTCCCAATGGGCGTTGTTACTTGTTGCGGGAATGTTGCCTCCCCAAAATTAGATTTAACCGTATTTCCTTTCATTTTAAGAGGTGTAACCTTAATCGGTATAGATTCCCAAAATTATCCAATGGGATATCGAGAAAAAGCATGGGAAAAACTATCTAATGAATGGATGAACGACCAATTAATAGAAACTTCTACTGAAATATCTTTAAATGAATTGAAAGAAAAAATAGATTTGATGCTTAAAGGGAAATTAAAAGGTAGAACGGTGGTTAAATTAGATTTATAAAGAACGTTACAAAACTAAGTGCTGTGTTAAAATATAATATATTAGTTTAATATTAAGGTTATTGCGTGTTTGCTTACATCTTGTTTTTTCTTAAGGAAAGACTCGTACGTAAACACGTGAATTTTTATATAAGTTAGTGTTACCATTAATGTTGAATAAACTATGAAGCGCATAATAATCATTATTTTTTTAATTTTAATTAGCTGTAAAAGCGGAATAAAAACTGAAAGTGACATTGATAAAAGTGTTTATCAAATGTGGAATGATTTTACTGAATCAAATCCCGAATTCAAAACAGACGAACAGCCTGACTCTGATTATTTTCATAATAATGAAACAGACGCAAATAGGTTAGCAGAATTGATTGTAAATGGAAAAAAGCAAGCAAGTTCTAATTTATATTATTTATATGAAAAAGCTAATGTCGATTTGCCAAAAATAGGAGCAAAAAGCATTGTAACGGATTTTGATGGAAAAGCTCGAGCAATAATTGAAATTAAAAAAGTAGATACAATTCCATTTAATAAGATTTCTAAAGATTATGCTGAATTAGATATGGGAACGGATATTGAACCCCTAAAAAAATGGAGAAAAGCACATTGGGACTTTTTTGCGAGTGCAATGGAAGAAAATGGGGGAAACCCAAAAGAAGACATGCTTATAGTTTGCGAATGGTTTGAAGTAATATGGATGGAAGAGTATTAATAATAGTTCTTTGTTGTCTCGTTAAAGATTTTGTGTATTTTTTTTTGATAGTTAGAGGTGTTTATTTAAAAAAGAGACAACAATAGTATTGTTGGATAATTTCCTATATTAGGAGTCTTAAAATAGGTATATGGTTAGTGATAACTATATAACTTTGTTAGCTATTATTAAAAACAAAATGATTAAAAAATTACTTACTATATTATTGTTATTGATTTCATATATTTCTAACGCTCAACATGATAATATTGACGTAAAATATTTTACTTCTACTAACGATTATACGAACAATAAAATATCTAATGAAATAGTATCTCTAAAGATTAGAGATAAAGGAGACAAATTTATAGAGGTAAAAAAAATACTAAATAAAAATACTGGTAAAAAAAGTAAAAAAGCAGGTTTCCCATGGGCAATCAAACACGATTCAATTACATATTTTAATTTGAGATATTGTAAAGATTATATAAGTCCTGAAACTTTTGTGAAATCAGATTTATCTGGTCAATACCTCGCTATTTTTCTCAATAAATCTTCTCAGAAAGACATTAATAGTCAAAATAACTATTACGGTGTTGGTTTACAAGGCTTATTAATTTCTGAATCTACTAAATGGGGGGGAAGTTGGAAATCAAAAGATGGTACTAAATCAAAAATACTGATAGTAAACACTAAAAAATTAGATTTAAATCACATAAGAGGGTATAAAAATTCTGGCTGGAGATTATTAACCAAAAGAAGTATTAATGATATATTAAATCTGGAGTTAACGAAAGAAGAAATAAAGCTACTTACTACAGAAAAAATAGAGGAATTGATAAAAATAAACAATGGCTAACACTATGTAAACGCAATGCTTTTTTAGTGTTTTGAGCTAAGGGAGTTTTGTGTTTGTGAGGTCGGCGTCATAAATTGTATTATTTTACAATTGAATTAATTTAAAATAATAAAAAGTATAACGCCTTGTACTTATTCCGAAAGTCACTGACTTTCTGCATCGCACAGACGTTTACATTAATCGTTAGCGGTTATTTAACAAATTGACACTGGAAATGAACTTTAAACTAAATGAAAACTTTGGAAATGGGCTACCCGAATTAACATATAGCATATTTATACCCCAAATAATATTATAATCATGAAAAAACTAATTCAAATATTTACAGTTATTATCTTGTTCACAAACATATGTAGTGTACAAGGTCAAGTAAATCAGAAAAAAACATCGGATGATGAGCGTATGGAATGGTGGCGAGATGCCCGTTTTGGAATGTTCATTCATTGGGGAGCTTATGCAATTCCGGGTGGTGAACGTGATGGTGAAATTTTTAATGGCGGATCCGAATGGATTATGGCTAAACTGGATTATACTATTGAAGATTATGAAAAAATAGTTTCGCAGTTTAACCCCACAAGTTTTAATGCCGATGAGTGGGTTGCTATGGCAAAAAATGCGGGTATGAAATACATTGTTCTTACCTCAAAACATCATGATGGTTTCTGTTTATGGGATTCAAAAATCACCAATTATGACATCATGGAAGCCTCCCCTTTTAAACGCGATATTGTTAAAGAACTATCCATTGCCTGTAAGAAAGCTGGAATCAAATTTTGTTTATATCATTCTATTTCCGATTGGCACCATCCTCAGGCACAGGGCCCTTATTATCCTAATTATACAGGTAAAAACGTTAATCCGGAGTTTCCAGAGTATTATAAAAATTACTTAAAACCGCAGGTGAAAGAATTACTTACCAATTATGGTGATATTGGTGTGGTATGGTTCGATGGCGAATGGATTTCAGATTACACTACTGAAATGGGAAAAGAAATGTATGATTTCATACTTAACATCCAACCTAAAACCATTGTTAACAACCGAGTAGACAAAGGTCGTCAGGGTATGAAAGGAACGGATAAAGAAGGTAATTTCGTAGGAGACTTTGGCACACCGGAACAAGAAATCCCGGCAACAGGCATCGATAGCGATTGGGAATCATGTATGACTATGAATGGTTCTTGGGGCTACAAACCATCCGATACGAACTGGAAAAGTAGTGAAGATCTCATTAAAAAGTTAATTGATATTGTTTCTAAGGGTGGTAATTATCTATTGAATATTGGACCAGACGCACAGGGTTTATTTCCTCCAGAAAGTGTAGAACGCTTAAAAGATATGGGCGAATGGACAGAAATTAATGGAGAATCGATTTATGGTGCAAAAGCTAGCCCTTACAACACTCCAAAATGGGGACGATATACAAGTAAAGACGGTATAGTATACGCTCACATTTTTGAATGGCCTAATGATGGTGTGCTTTTGCTAGACAAAAGTATAAATGCGAAAAAGGCATTACTATTGTCTGACTCCAAAACCAAATTAAAAATTAATTCTACTACTTTAGGTCAAAAAATAAGTTTACCCGCAAATGCGCAAAATGTTATTGCTACTGTTATTAAGTTAGAAGTAAAATAGTTTTAATTTTAGTTTAGTGAATGTATTGTTAGTTACACCCACTCTTGGAATAGGGAGAGGGTGTTTGTTTTCAGTTTAAAGCATTACCCAATATGAGTGTCTTGAAAAATCAAATGGGATTTTGAAGATACATTTGAAGACTATGATACAACATAGAAAAACAACCGCTAACAACGCATAAAAATAATAGCCGAAACAGCAGTGTTTTCAAGGATTGTAGCCCGCTTCAACTATCTTGTAGTTTGACAGTTAAGTGTTACGCAGTCGGCTACTATTCTTATACTAAACGTTGGCAACAAGCTGTAAATTAAAATTTAGATAATATTGAAATACCTCAAAATAAATTGGATATTGATGATTTTAACGATCTTAATATATCAGTTGGGCACATCTCAGAATAACAAAGAAAATTCGAAATTGAAAGGCAGTAATCTTTTTATTCAGAATAAAGGTCAAATTGTTGATCAAAATGGTATGCCGAATAATACAGTTCTCTATTTACTGAATACTTCAGGTCTTAATGTTCATTTGAAAAAGAATGGTTTTTCATATGATGTTTATGAAAAAAAGAAAAGAAATTTAAGCCCTGAATATAAGAATAGAAATAAGGTTCGACCTATTCTGAACAATTTTAATAAACAAAAGGATTCAGTATTTGAAGAAATAGTATTTCATAGGCTGGATATCGACTTTTTAGACTCGAGCGATGATTTAGTTATTAAAGAGTACGGAGTTTCAAAGTCTTACACTAACTATTATAATATCCCTGAACATGAGGAAGGGATTACAAAAGTTAAGTCCTTTAAAAAAATAGTATATCAAAATTTATATGATGGTATTGATGTGGAGTTTTTTGTACCAAATGATATAAAAAAACCTGTAGAATATAATTTTATTATTAGCCCAAAAGCCGATATTTCTAAAATAAAAATGAAAGTTTCTGGTGCAGAAGTTATTTTAGAAAATAATGCTTTGAAAATGAATTTAATTCATGGTGATCTAAAAGAAATAATACCTAAAAGTTGGATTCAAAACAATCAAAGTAAGAAAGAAGTTGCGATTAATTATGTTCAAAAAAGTAAAGGGGTATTTGGTTTTAAAGTAGACGATGAAAACTATAATAAAAGTTCGGTGTTAGTTATTGACCCAACACCGGTAAGAGAATGGGGGACTTATTTTGGAGGAACTTTTACCGATACTGCTCAGAACAAAAGTATCACAGGAGATAGTCAAGGAAATACTATTCATGCTGGATATACAACGAGTTCTGATAATATTGCGACAATAGGTAGTCATCAATCTGAAAATTACATATTAGATCATTGGTTACACCCTGCAACAGGTGTAATGATGAAGTTTGATCCTGATGGAAACTTAATTTGGTCTACTTATTACGGAGGGATAAGCACAACGGAATTTTATGATATTGGGACTGATAAAGATGATAACATAATTGGAGTAGGGTTTACTTTTTCAGATACACATATATCAACTTCCAATTCTCATCAAGAATTTAAAGGAGGTGAGAATGATGGTTTTTTAGTAAAACTTAATTCTAACGGAGAAAGAATATGGTCTAGTTATTATGGAGGCTTAGGTCAAGATGTTATTACCACTGTTTCAACAGATAATTTGAATAATATATATATTGCTGGGAATACTGGCAGTGGAGATAATATGATAAGTGAAAATGCATTTGATAAAGAATATGAGAATAACAATAGCCTATATGCTAGTGAAGCTTTCATAGCCAAGTTTGATCAAAATGGGAATAGAGAATGGGGTACATATTATGGTGGGGCTAACGATGATGTAATTAGTAGTATTGAAATTGGAAATGATTCAAATTTATATATAGTTGGATATACTAGAAGTGAAAATAATATTTCAACTCCTGGAGCATATAAAGAAAGTTTGACTATGAATGGTCCGCAGACAAGTGATAGGCTAGATACCTTCATAGCAAAATTTAATACTAATGGAAATGGAATTTGGGGCACATATTATGGAGGAGATGCTATAGACTGGGCTTATGATTTAGCAGTTGATAGTGAAAATAATGTAATAGTTTCTGGGGCGACTCAGAGTACGGTTGATATTGCATTTAATAATTCACATCAGGTTGAAAAAGGTGGTGATATAGCTGATTGGGATAATTTTTTAGCAAAGTTTAGCGAGAATGGAAGTTTGCTTTGGAGCAGCTATTATGGGGGTGAACAAAGAGAAGATTATACCCGTTCTTCAGTTGATACTGATGATGAAAATAATGTTTATTTAGCTGGTGGAACTGATAGTCAAACGAACATATCTACTGTTAATTCATATCAAGAAAACCGCCTTGGTCAATACACAAATGCTTACTTGGTCAAGTTTGATGAACTTGGAAATAGATTATGGGGAACATATTATGGTAGCAGCCATACCACAGCTACAGGAGTATATTTGGACAATAATGCTATATATCTGGCGGGAGAAACTAATTCCTTAACCGGAATGGCTACGAACGGCACACATCAAACTGAATTAAACGATGGCAATGGTTACGATCAGGTTGATTATTTTGTAGCAAAATTCACTGAGTGTGAATCAACGATTTTAACCGAAGCTACAGAATTCCTTTGTTCAGGAGAAGATATTTTATTTAATGCTTCTGGAGGTGTATCCTATTCTTGGTCTGGTCCAAATGGTTTTTTAAGTACAGAGCAAAACCCTATTATTTCAAATGCTAGTATAACAGATTCTGGAATATATACAGTTTATATTGAATCTGCTAATGGATGTGAAGATACTAGAACCTTTGAGATATTGGTTTCTGAAAGACCAATTGCAAATCTAATAGATAATATTAAAGCCTGTGAGGATAATTATGCTACGGGTATTTCATCTTCTTTTGACACTTCAAATATTGAATCTCAAGTTTTAGGAAACCAAACTGGAATGGTTGTAAATTATTTTGACAGTAGCGGTAATACACTACCCAGTCCATTACTTAATCCTATGACCAATTCAATAGCCAATATTGAAACAATTACTGTTCGAGTAGCTAATGATAATAATTTGGATTGTTACGCAGAAACATCTTTTGACCTTATAGTAAATTCTCTACCCACTATTAATACTTTTGATGATATTAATGCGTGTGACAACAATTATGATGGAATTTCTGAGTTTGATATTAGTAACATTGAGACTATTATTTCAAATAATCAATCTGGAATGATAATAGAATTTTTCCACGAAAATGGTCAACAACTGCCTAGTCCATTACCAAATACAATTCAAAATATAGTTATTAATCAGGAAACTATTACGGCCAGAATAACCAATCCAAATACAAATTGTTATAATGAAAGTACTTTTGATTTAAGAGTAAACCCTTTACCAGAAGTAAATCAATCACCAACTATTTATGGATGTGACGATAATAACGATGGTATATCAGAATATTTCTATACCTCTAACATTGAAAATCAAGTCCTGAATGGACAAACAGGAATGTCTGTAAGCTATTTTGACCAGTCAGGTAATTCATTGCCTAATCCTTTACCTAATCCTTACACAAACTCAAATCCATTCAATGAATTAATAACCGTAAGGATAACAGACAATAATACAGCCTGCTATACAGAAACAACTTTGCAATTACAAACTGTGACACAGCCCAATATAAATCAACCCAATAATTTGTATGCCTGTGATCAAGGAAATGGGTATGCTGAATTTGATACATCGCTTATAGAACAAGAACTTATTGGAAATCAAACAGGATTAATGATACAGTATTTCGATTCTGGCAATAATCCACTTCCAAATCCTTTACCTGAAGTGTTTCAAAATACTGAGCCTTTTTCTCAAACCATAAATGTTAGAGTTGAAGATGCCTCAAACCCTATTTGTTTTTTTGAAACATCTTTTGACTTAATCGTAAATGAATTTCCCGATATTAATTTAGAAGATGAATATTTCATTTGTAATCTAGAACCATCCATTTCTTTAAACATAAATTCTGGCTTTAATTCATATAATTGGTTCTTTGAAAATGGAACTTTAATTTCAGACACAAATAGTGCGGAAATTAAAGATGAAGGAAATTACACCTTAACTATTACAAAAATTAAAAATGGTATTACCTGTGAAAACTCATTTGAATTTGCTCTTATTCGTTCTGTTTTACCTGAAATACTTCAGGTAAATTTTGGAGAGTTAGGGAATAATTATATTGAAATTATTGCATCTGGAGACGGAGATTTTGAATACTCTATTGATGGGATTAATTACCAAAATAATAATTATTTCTCAAATATTCAAGGTGGAACCTATACAGTATTTGTGAGAGATAAAGATGGTTGTGGACAAGATTCGGAAGAAGTTAATGTAATTGATTACCCAAAGTTCTTTACACCAAATAACGATGGATATAATGATTTTTGGCAAATTAAAGGTATAGTCAATTTTCCTAATTCAGAGACGTTAATTTTTGACAGGTACGGAAAGCTATTAGCTAGAATATCATCAAATGATTTAGGCTGGAATGGACTTTACAATAGCAATCAAATGATGTCAAATGATTATTGGTTTAGAACAGACCTTGGTAATGGTCGAACTTTTTCTGGGCATTTCTCATTGAAAAGATAAAAGCCAGTTGCCAACAATGTATAAGAATAATAGCGGTTTAATCGCTAAAACCAAAGTTAGTAAATATAAAAAAGGTCTGGGTTTAACCGAAAAGTTATCGCTAATTTACACGCTACGAGCCATATACAAAACCGTTACCTGTAAACCAAAAAACGAACTCAAATGAAACAACGGAAAATAATAATATCTGTTTTTATTATGGGAATGATATTATTGTTTTCCTGTAATAGAAAAATAATAAGTTCACCTCGTTCTATTACGAAAACAAATTCAAGCGTTGTCGAAAAAAAACCTTACTTAATATTAATTTCGCTTGATGGCTTTCGTTGGGATTATTTAGAAAAGTATAACCCACCTTATTTGAGTTCATTCATTAAAAATGGTGTTAAGTCAGAATCATTAATACCTTCATTCCCTACTAAAACTTTTCCGAACCATTATACAATTGCCACAGGACTCTATCCTGAGAAACATGGAATAATAGGAAATATATTTTATGACTATAAAAAAGACACACTATTTAATAAGAGGAATCCCGAAATGGCAGAAGACGGGAGTTTTTATGGAGGTTCTCCTATCTGGGTTGAGGCGAATAAAGCAGATATTGTAACTGCTAGTTATTTTTTCGTGGGAACCGAAGCTAATATTCAAGGAGTCAGACCAACATACTATTATAAATTTGATAATAGCGTTAAAAATGAGGAACGCGTTAATCAAACAATAAATTGGTTGAATTTGGAGGAGAAAAGCAGACCTCATTTAATCACTTTATATTTTGGTGATATGGATAAAGTTGGACACGATTATGGTACTAATGATGACGAGAAACTGAAAACGACATTGTTTGAATTAGATAAAAATTTAGGCGATTTGTTTAAAGGAGTATCAGAAACTAATCTTCCGGTAAATATTATTATCGTTTCTGATCATGGTATGGGAAATCAGTCTACTAACAAAATAATACCAATAGATTCTATCGAAAACGATGACTTATTCATGACAATTGAAAATGGTACAATAGTAAATATTCATCCAAAAAAAGATGTTGAAATAGATTCTGTACTACAATATTTAAGACAAAAAGAAAACAATTTCAAAGCTTATAGAACTGAAAATACACCAGGTTTTGAATACACCCCAACAAATAAAAATTGGGGTGCGATACAATTAATACCAGATTACGGTTATCATTTTTGGAATCAAAGACGAAAAGATGCTCTTATCGAAGAGGGTGTTACAACATTTGGAGTTCATGGCTATGATAGTAAATACAAAGAAATGCATGGCATATTTTATGCGAATGGTCCAGCCTTTAAAGATGGTTATGAAATACATTCGATAAAAAACATTCATATCTATCCATTAATGTGTGAGATTTTAGGATTGAAAATTCCTGAATCGATAGATGGAGACATAAATGAAATAAAAAGTGTTTTAAAGGAAGATAATTGAATTAAGAATAAAGCCAGCAGGTAACACCGTATAAAATTAATTGCTTGGTTCTCGCCTACTTGGAAATTCCTTCGGAATTTCCTCTGGTTCGTTCCATTTTCAGTAAGTTAGTTGCTTAAACCTGCAACTACTCTTATAGATAAATGTTAGTGTTTATTGATAAAATGCCAGCAAATGACAGATGACGTAGAGATGGCATAAGATAAATACATCTAAAATATTTGATTTAATGTATTTTTGGTCATAAAAAACATAAAATATGACACGCGGAAAGTTGGCTCAAAAAGTAAAGGAATTAAGAAAAGGGAAAGCCTTATCTCAAGAAGAATTAGCCAAAAAATCAGGGCTATCTTTAAGAACAATTCAACGACTTGAAAATGGAGAAACAGAGCCAACGGGTGAAACCCTTAAAAGAATCTCTAGTGAATTAAATATTACTCTTAATGAATTAATTGGCAAAGTTGGAGATGAACCGAAAAAGACAGTTAAAACTAAATATGAATATTTACATATTTTCGATAAAAAATTAGTGATTAGTAAAACTTCAGAAATCAATGATTTAGTTGAAGACTATGGAAAGTCTGTCGATAACGTATTTAAAACATTAATGGTGTTTTTTGCTTTTATTCCTGTATTTATAACCCTTTCCGTAATTTTCTATAATATGGGAAAAACTGGATTAGCAATATATACTGGAGCTTTTGCTTTTACTTTTTTAGTTATAGCATTTAATACAATACTTTTCACCTCAGGTTCATCAATAATTAAAATGGAAAATGTTACTCGAATAAGGATACAAAATAAACTCTTTAATAATGTTGTTTTAATTTCACACAGGGAGTCTGGTCGCATGAAGGTGCGAGCCTTAGTTCTTGAGAAAAATCAAGTAGAAATTATGAAGAATACTTTAGTTTCCGAGAAACTCATAGTAGAGAGAGATATAAAACTCAAGGGGAACAAAAATCAAATCTATATATTTTTTATTTTAGTATTTTTAATGAGTGCAAGTGGACAATTTTCTAAATTGTTTTTCAAAGAAATTGACCCAATGATGATTAATGGTTTCATTTTATTATTTGTTAGTGTTTTGTTTTTAATAAATATGATATTTAAATTAATTAATCCTTTGTTCAAAAAACAACAAACCGCTAGCGTTTTGTATAAGTAATGGCAGGGAAAGTGCTAAGTATCAAGGTTTATAGCCCGCTCAAACTGTGAAGTGTTTTTAACAGGAAAGTACCACGCAATCTGCCATTACTCATACAATTTACCGTTAGCAAACATATTACCAACCAATGAAAATTATCAAAATATTTATCTTTTTTATTCTATTCGTAAGTTGCGCTCACAAAAAACCGGAAAACAAAATATCTGAATTTAATAAAGTTTTAGGAAAAGAAAATATTGCAACTTTGGACTTCTTAGTTTTCGATTTTGAAAAGGGCTATCTAAAAAGACAATACCCGAATTTGGATACTGAAAAGGCCTATCAATAGTTTTTGACTAAAATACGTGATAGAGAATTTAAAAACCTGAAACAAGTATCGCAAAAAGCAAGCGAAAAGTTTGAATCGAGTGATTTAATGCTTGAAATGTATGAATTTCCAGATTCTGTTTGGATACTAAAAAATAGTTTTTTTGACAAAATAGAATCGGACTCTTTGCAATTTTTGGAAAGTCCATTTCCATATGTCAAATATAGATTTAAGTATATTAATCCCGATGGTGAAATTGAATATACTTATGGTCGGGGTTCTGGTTTAAGCCCGAATACAGATTTTGATTCCGTAATTAATAGTAAATTGAAATCAGCGCGAATAAATTATACCGGGAAGTACATACAAGCTTTAGAAACAATAAAAGATAAGAGCGAATTTCATGAAGAATTTTATATAAAAAAGCGTTCTTTAGGCTCTTTATATCTAATGCTAGCAGATGTAATGTTATTAAAAAACAAATTGAATAGAAGGATAATTGTACTTGAGTTAGTGTATAATTAAATACGTTTGCTAACACCGTGTAAAAAAAAACATTGCTTATTTTAGTTAAATCGTTTGGTTGTTACTTAGTTTCTGATTTTCCTTCGGGAAATCCTCGCACACAAAACCACAACTCTTTTTATATATAACCGCTACCAGCAACTAAAAACGAAATAATAGAGAAATAAAATCGTTCATAATATTAAAATGATTTAATCTTATGAATAAATATTTTATTTTCGCCTTTACATTCTTCTTTTTAGTTTCTTGCAATGAGTCTGATAATTCAGAAGACGCTCCAACTTCAAGTAGTGCTATTCCAATTTATAATCAAGCTTATAATGAAAATTTTGTAGCAGATGAAATCGCAGATATTCTTGTAAATGCACAAAACGGATATGTTTTGATAGATCCATTTATAGATAATATTCCCGCTTCAATTGCTGCTATAAAAGCAAATGGTAATGAGGTTGGTGCGTATATTAGTATTGGCACAGGTGAAAATTATAGAGATGATTTTACAGCATTGACTCCCTTTTTAGTGGCTACACCTTGGGGAGAATGGCCCGAAGAATATTTTGTAAATTCTACAACTACAGGCATAATCGATATAATGAAAGCACGTATTGATCAAATTGCCACTTGGGGCTGTGATTGGGTTGAGTTTGATAATATGGATTGGTGTTACGACGATGAATTAAGAGTCACTTATGGGTTTCAAGTTACGGAAGCAGAAGGTGTAGCATATTATCAAGAACTCTGTGATTATGTGCATCAAAAAGGAATGAAATGTATGGCTAAAAATTTGGTGGAGAATGCTTCTGATTTTGACGGTGTACTATATGAATCTTATAATAATGATAAAAATTGGTGGAATCAATCTGGTGCTCAAAGCTTTTTAGACTCAGGAAAACTTGTTATAATAAATCACTATAACGAAACAAACTGTGGTCAAGTATACTCTGAATATAAAGGTATTTACAATTCGGATTTATCCTTTATCTGCGAAGATGCCAATTTGCAAAAATATGTTCATTATAATGAATGATTTTAGGATGAAACATCTGTAATAACCAGTATGATTAATATTTTACGTCTGTTTTAAACAAAATTTAAAGATAATATTTTAAGCTCTTTGAAATCGATATTTTTATATTATTAGAGCGTAGTTTTAATTAAAAACTATATCAAAATTAAGATATCCTTCTGTTAAATTTAGAGAATGTTCTGTTAATAAGGGTTAAAAACGTTAAGGCTATTATAAATATAATCTTACAAAGATAAAACCTGTTTAATTTGTTTTAAATCATTAAAATTTAAAACAAATGAAAAAATTATTACTCGTCACTGCTATCACTATTTTGGGATTAGCACAAGTTAACGCACAAGATGTTCAATTTGGTGCTAAATTAGGTTTGAATTTTGCTTCAGTTACAGGAGATGTAAACAGTAGTTTTGATCCGGTAACGTCATTTAATTATGGACTTGTGGCTGAGGTGCCACTTTCTAGAAATTTCTCGTTTCAACCTGAGGTTTTATATTCTGGTCAAGGTTTTTCTTTTGATTCCGATGAGTCTAGTCTTGTTCAGTTAGATTATTTAACTGTTCCGTTAATGGGAAAGTATTACTTAACTAAAGGCTTAAGTCTGGAGGCAGGACCACAAGTAGGCTTTTTAGTATCTGCTAAACAAGACGATGTTAATCTAAAAGATAATTACAAAGGTTTAGATTTTGGTGTAAACTTTGGGGTGGGCTATAAATTCGATAGCGGACTTAATTTTGCGGCTCGCTATAATGTAGGCTTATCCGATGTTAATGATGTCGATAGTTTTTCGGATAAATATAAAAACGGTGTTATGCAAGTTTCTATTGGTTACTTCTTTTTCTAAAACACATTGTTATTTAATATACTTAAAACCGAAGCCAAAGTGTTTCGGTTTTTTTATTTTATCCACGCAACAAATACCCCCATTTTAAATGCTTGCGTTTATCTAGTCGAGATAATATTTTAAGAAACACCATAGCTGTAATTAACGCGTCTCCACTAGCAGTGTGCCTATCTACTTTAGGTACATTAAGTTCTTTGCATAAATCGTCTAGAGAGTAATGCTTTTTTAAAGTATCCTGATAGATTTTATGTTTAGATTTCTTGAATAAAATACCCGTATCAATAAAATTGTTTTTTAGTTTGCCCAAACCGTTTCTCATCATCATTTCGTTCATCATGTTTTTATCAAAATTGGCATGGTGGGCAATAAGTACACTGTTTTTTATGTATTCTAAAAAAGCTTTAATGGCTTCTATTTCGCTCACTTTTACATTGTTGCCGTTTTTCATGAGACCATGGATTTTAACGGTTTCAGGTCTAAAAATGTCTTGATGAATATAAAGTTCAAAACTATTGCTTACAGGTATGGATTTTCCTGCAAAAGATACCGCACCAATAGATAGTACGCGGTCATTTTTTTTATCAAAACCAGTAGTTTCAGTATCAAAAGCAACAAAGCGTGTTTCTTCAATCAGGCCTTTAGGTTTCTTTTTAAAATGTTCTAAATACTCCAAATAAAATTCGGGATAGTTGTCGTTCTTTTTCCTAAACCAATTAAATATCATTTATATAAAGTTTTTTAAGTCGAAACGTAATTTCAAAGTCTCTTGAATATCTTGTATAGGCTTAAAACAGCGCTTTAATTTTAGTTTTTCTTCTTTAGTTAAAGTTTCTAGTTTAATAAACTTTCCCGAGTTATTATGTAGTAAACCTTGTTTGGTTTTAAATTTTGATAAGGCCTTAAAAGCATAAGCGCAAGATTCGTAGAGTTCTTTATTATTTGGGTCAATTTCGGCCATTTTCTCGAAGCGTAAATAAGTGCTATTTACATTTTTAATTTGGTTGCTTAATACCAGTAAGCGTGCCGCATCAATTAAAGGCATTAATCCACGACTTTTTATATTGAAAAGGTCTTTTTGTTCGCCGTTTTGCTCAACCAAAAATTGTTTAAAAATCCCGAGTGGTGTCGGGCTTTTAATAGCTTCCTTTCCTAAAAACTTATAAAAGAGACTAGACCCTTCTAAAGCTTCAAAAATACTTTCCGATAGGTCGTCAACTAGTTTTTCACTGCCATAAATTCGCGAATAATCAAAAAATATAGAAGATAGTAAAATGGCTTTATCATCTGGACTTAAAATCCAATTCTGAAATTGTGTTTTCCATTTAGAAATAGATTTACACCATTCTGGGTTGTTAGCCATCATATCGGCTTCGCAATATTCAAAACCAATTTTATTAAGAGATTTGGTTATATATTTTGCCAACTGTAAAAAGTACGCTTGGGTTTCTTCATATTTATCTTCTGGAACATCTTCAAACACCAAAGCGTTATCTTGATCGGTAAAAAGTAACTGTTCTCTTCTGCCTTGGCTTCCCAAAGCTAACCAAGAAAAAGGAACCGGTGGCGGCGTTGGCATTTTCTTTAAAGCAATTTCAATGGCACGAATGATTACGGCATCGTTTATTTCAGAAATTACATTAATAATATGAGTTAACGGAATATTTTGCTCTAGATAGCCTTTTAGTAATGTGTTTGCTTTTAATCGGGCTAATCGTAGTTTTTTTGTGCGGTTAGCACGTTTTATTTCTTTTAAAATTACCGAAGGCGTGTTGCCTAATGTGACCAAAACATCATGGTGCGTAAGTACACCAATAAGTCGAGAATTTACCGTGCCGTCCTTGGTAATGCACAAGTGGCTAATATTGTTTTTTATCATTTTTAGCTGACCATCGGCAACTGTTAAATTTTTTTTAGCAGTAATAACAGGCGAACTCATAATGTTTGAAACCGAAGTATTGATGGGGTATTCACCCGTGGCGATTTTATTTTTTATATCGCTATTTGTAATAATTCCGACAGGTTTTTTATGGTCTACAACAATAATACAGCCAATTTTATAGGTCCTCATAAGGCAGGCTGCTTCCTGCAATGTGGAACCTATAGGGCAGGTAATAGGTGTTTTTGTGTAATTTGCTGTTTGGAAGTTAACAATGTCTTGAGAGGTGTTTGGTAAATAATCTTTAAAAATCTCATTATTTTCCTCTGTTGTGTAAGAGTCGTACGCATTGGTGGCAAATGCTGTAATAAGGTACTCGTAAACCTTGGCGTTATTTTCTGTAGCCGACTGGAAGTTTTTAATAGGCAACGCATAAATAATAGTTTCCTCGTTTGCTGTAGCTGTTAGTTTATAATTTTCTCGAGCAATTAGTGGGCGTACACCAAAAATATCGCCCGTATCATTAATAGTTACTAATTCTTGCTTGTTATCGTTGCTGTCTGTGTGAAACAAACTAATGGCACCCGCTCTAACAATATAGAAATACTCGTTTGCTGGTTGGTCTGCCTTAAATAAAGTATCTCCTTTTTCTAAATATACAATAACAACCTCTTCGGCAATTTCTAGAAGTTTTTTAAACGTTATTAAATCGAAGGGTGGATAGATTTTTAAGAAATCGCAAACACGTTCAGCAATCGAGTTTTTCATAATTTTTTTAATATGAGAATTAAATTAATTTAAAATCTAAAAGCAATTCACCTTCAATAGAAGCCTGTAAATGGTCGCCTTTAACATTAAGCCCAACACCAGCAGCTGGCGTTCCAGTAAAAATAATATCACCTTCTTTTAGCGTCATGTAAGTCGATACAAAACTTATAATTTCAGCAAAATTATAAATCATAAAATCGGTGTCTCCAATCTGTTTTTTCTCACCATTAATAACCAAATCGAAATTGATATTGTTTAAATCTGGAAAGGCAGAAACAGGTTTAAAGGCAGAAATAGGCGAAGCACCATCAAAACCTTTTGCTAAAGCCCATGGCCCTTTATTGGCACGGCTTGCAGCAAGTACATCTTTAGCAGTGTAATCTATTCCTATAGCAATTTCAGAGATATAAGAGTTCGCATCTTCCAACGTAATATCTTTTCCTGTTTTACCAATTTTCACCACCAATTCCACTTCATAAGCCAATTGTTCCGTAATTGCAGGAAAAACAATATCGGCATTATCAGTCACTACACTACTTTCTGGTTTTGTAAAAATAAGCTGAGCACCCGTTTTAATGGCACTAATTTCAGACTTATCAATCACATAATTCTTTCCAATTCCAATAACTTTCATCTGTTTGTTTTTATAGTTTTTAATTCAGTTTAAAAAGTAAATAAAAGTAGTAAATAAGTGGCCTAAAACAGACGTTTCTTCAAAAAATAATTTGGGCGCAACCCCAAGGGTCGGGCTTTCTCTACTCGCTTTTTTGTGTTGCATAGGCGCAACAACACAAAAAGAGCTCAAACATGCCGTTCAATCCCTTGCGCGGGCTAACTTGTAAAATTTAGGATTTACAACCAATAATTAGGTGGGTTTATAAAATTCATATCAAAAAAAAGCAAATGAAAATATGTCATAAACCACACTTATGGTATCTTTATTGACTTGTATTTTCAATATACTAAAATTTAATATGCAGCACTTTAAAGAATCCGCTTCACCTAAAGATAAAACAAAACAAAAAGTCACCATGGCACAGGCCTTTAGAACTATTATTTGGCCACGCCGAAAATTGGTTCTATTGGGTTTATTATTAATAGTAATTCGCAGTTTGGCGGGTTTAGTACTGCCGTGGCAAAGTAAAGTGCTTCTAGACGAAGTTGTGCCAGGGAAAGATATGTCAATGTTATACAATCTTGTCGGCATTGTTATTGCGGCCATAACTGTACAAGCGGTAACCTCATTTTTGCTTACTCAAATTTTAAGCGTGCAAGCACAATATTTAATAAGTGAATTGCGAGCACAGGTTCAGAAAAAAGTACTCTCATTGCCTATTAGTTTTTTCGATAATACCAAATCTGGCGCATTAGTATCACGAATAATGAGCGATGTAGAGGGTGTTCGAAATTTAATCGGTACTGGATTAGTACAATTAGTAGGTGGAACATTTACCGCTATTGTATCTTTAATAATCTTGATAAAGCTAAACCCTTGGATGACGCTTTTTGTATTCGTGCCACTTTCAATATTTGGTTATATCGCACTTAGAGCCTTTAAATATATTCGTCCAATTTTTAGAAAACGTGGGAAAATAAATGCTGAAGTAAAAGGCCGACTTACCGAAACGCTTTCTGGTGTTCGTGTAATAAAAGCTTTTAATGCTGAGGAGCAAGAAAATATTGTATTCGAAAAAGGCGTAGATCAATTGTTTCAAAATGTTAAAAAGAGTTTAACAGCCACGGCTATAATGACTAGTTCTTCAACCTTTTTAATAGGTGTTGCAACCACCGGAATTATGGGTATTGGTGGTTATTATATGATGCTAGGTGAGATGACGACTGGTGAATTCCTTTTCTTCACATTAATACTTGGTTTTATGATTGCGCCTATTGTACAAATGAGTAATATTGGTAGTCAGCTTACCGAAGCTTTGGCAGGTTTAGATCGAACCGAAGAACTCATGAACATGACGGCCGAAGAAGATAATGAAGATAGAACGATTGAAGTAAACACCTTAAAAGGTGATATTGAATTTAAAGATGTTTCTTTTTCTTACGAAGAAGGCAAAGATGTATTGCATAATATTAATTTTAAAGCACCAGCAGGTTCTGTAACCGCTTTGGTTGGTAGTTCTGGTTCTGGAAAATCTACTATAGCTGGACTTTCTGCTACCTTTTTAACTCCAAAATCGGGTAAAGTAACTATTGATAATCAAGATTTATCTAAAGTTAGATTAAGTAGTTATCGCCAACATTTGGGAGTCGTTTTGCAAGATGAGTTTTTGTTTGAAGGTTCTATAAAAGAAAATATCATGTTTCCGAGACCAAACGCCACGGATACCGAATTACAAAATGCTGTAAAAGCTGCTTATGTTAATGAGTTTACCGATAGGTTTGATGATGGTTTGGAAACCTTAATAGGCGAGCGTGGAGTGAAACTTTCCGGAGGGCAACGTCAACGTCTGGCTATTGCACGTGCTATTTTAGCAAACCCGAAAGTGATTATTTTAGACGAAGCTACATCGAGTTTAGATACCGAAAGTGAAGCTTTAATTCAGAAAAGTTTATCAGAATTAATAAAGGATAGAACCACCATTGTAATTGCGCACCGTTTAAGTACAATTCGTAAAGCAGACCAAATTTTAGTTATCGAAGCTGGCCATGTTGTAGAACGTGGTACTCACGATGAGCTTATTGCTTTAAACGGACGCTATTTTGATTTATACACCTACCAAGCTAAAATTTAATATATGAAAGCTACAGATTTAAATAATAAAGAGTTCAATTCGTTTTATGGAGGTTATATTAATCAAATCCCTGAAGCATGGGATTTGAAAACTGGTTTTGAAATAGGGAAAGGGAGTGTCGTTAATTTTTTTAAAGCTATTCCTAAAGATAAACTTGAATATCGTTATGCGGAAGGTAAATGGACTGTAAAAGAAGTGTTTCTGCATATTATAGATACCGAGCGTGTTATGATGCATCGTTGTTTTAGAATTGGCAGACACGATAAAACAGCTTTGGCTGGTTTTGAGCAGGACGATTATATTGCGCCATCCAAAGCAAATGAGAAATCTTTAGAAGCGCTTATTGAAGAATATCTAGCAGTTCGACAAAATTCTATTATTTTATTAAACAGTTTGTCTTCCGAAGATTTAAAGTTTATTGGTCATGCTAGTGGTAATAAGTTGTCGTCTAGAGCAGCTGCGTTTATCGTTCTAGGACATGAAATTTGGCATACCGAGATCATAAAATCGCGATATTTGTAATTCAAAATATCAATTTTAAGCCACTTTTCTATTTTTTAGGTTAACAAGTCATGTTTAAGATGGTTTGGATTTAATTTAAGGTGTTTTTTAAGCGATTTAAGACGTTTTTAAATAATTAACAAATGTTGATAATTATTGCTTTAAGTCGATAAAGTGCGCTTAAAATGTGATTTTAATTTGTATATTTGTTTGTATTCAAAAGGATGCTTTATAGCATCTTTTTTTATGCTAATGAAACTCTGGATTTTCAAGATGAAATATAATTCAGCTAGTTTTATTTGTTCTGCTGAAGAGCGGGTGTTAATAATAAAATAATATCAAATCATAATTTATGAGCGAACCTAAAGAAGAGTTTAATAAACACAATTATTCTGCCGATAGCATTCAAGCGTTAGAAGGTATGGAGCACGTGCGTATGCGTCCATCGATGTATATTGGCGACGTTGGTACAAGAGGTTTACACCATTTAGTTTACGAGGTTGTCGATAACTCTATTGATGAGGCATTGGCCGGACATTGTAACAATATTACAGTTATAATTAATGAAGATAACTCGATTACCACAGAAGATGATGGTCGTGGTATTCCTGTAGATTTACACAAAAAAGAAGGCGTTTCGGCTCTAGAAGTTGTAATGACTAAAATTGGTGCTGGTGGTAAATTCGATAAAGATTCTTATAAAGTTTCTGGTGGATTGCACGGTGTTGGTGTAAGTTGTGTAAATGCATTATCTGCACATTTAACAGCAACAGTTTTTAGAAATGGAGAAGTTTGGGAACAAGAGTATGAGCGCGGTAAAGCCTTGTATCCAGTAAAAAAAGTTGGTGAAACAGATAAACGTGGAACGACGGTTACGTTTAGACCAGATGAAACTATTTTTACTCAAACTTTAGAGTATAGTTATGATACTTTGGCGAGTAGATTACGTGAGTTAGCATACCTTAATAAAGGAATCACGGTTCATTTAATAGATAGAAGAAGTAAAAAAGAAGATGGTGAGTTTGAAGGTGAAACATTTCATTCTACAGAAGGTTTAAAAGAGTTTATCACGTATTTAGATGCTACTCGTGAGCCTTTAATGAAAGATGTAATCGCTTTTGAAGGTGAAAAGAATGGTGTACCTGTTGAGGTTGCTATGATTTATAACACATCTTACGCAGAGAATTTACATTCTTATGTAAATAATATTAATACTCATGAAGGTGGAACGCACCTTTCTGGTTTCCGTCGTGGTTTAACACATACCCTTAAAAAGTATGCGGATGATTCTGGTTTATTAAAAAATCTAAAATTTGATATTGCTGGTGATGATTTCCGTGAAGGATTAACAGCAATTATTTCTGTAAAAGTTCAAGAACCTCAATTTGAGGGGCAAACTAAAACGAAGTTGGGTAATAGGGAAGTTTCGGCTTCAGTTAGTCAAGCGGTTTCAGAAATGTTAACAGATTACTTAGAAGAACATCCAGATGATGCTAAAATCATTGTTCAAAAAGTAATTCTTGCAGCACAAGCACGTCATGCAGCTCAAAAAGCTCGTGAAATGGTACAGCGTAAAACAGTAATGAGTATTGGTGGTTTACCTGGTAAATTAAGTGACTGTTCTGAGCAAGATCCTGAAAAATGTGAAATCTACCTTGTAGAGGGAGATTCTGCAGGTGGAACGGCTAAAATGGGACGTGATAGAGCGTTCCAAGCTATTTTACCATTAAGGGGTAAGATTCTTAATGTTGAAAAAGCGATGTCTCATAAGGTGTTTGAAAACGAAGAGATTAAAAATATCTTTACGGCATTAGGTGTAACTATTGGAACGGAAGAGGATAGTAAAGCCCTTAATCTTTCAAAATTAAGATACCATAAAATAGTAATCATGTGTGATGCCGATATAGATGGTTCTCACATTGAAACATTAATTCTTACTTTCTTCTTTAGATATATGAAGGAATTAATAGAAAACGGACATATTTATATAGCAACACCACCTTTATTTTTAGTGAAAAAAGGAGCTAAAAAAGAATATGCTTGGAATGATGAAGAACGTTTGGCATTAATGGAACTTTATGGTGACGGTGCTAAAATTCAACGTTATAAAGGTTTGGGTGAGATGAACGCGATACAGCTTTGGGATACTACAATGAATCCTGAATTTAGAACGTTACGTCAAATTCAAATCGATAATGGTGTTGAAGCAGATCGAGTGTTCTCAATGCTTATGGGTGATGAGGTACCACCTCGTAGAGAATTTATTGAAAAGAATGCTGTTTACGCAAATATTGATGCGTAGGTAGATAGAAGTCTATATTATTAAGGCCTCAACAGTTATACTGTTGAGGCTTTTTTTTGTTCAATTTACTAAAAAGATCGCTTAAGTACATTTTTTATCGATAAAAGTTGTGTAATGTAAAAATAAGTGTATCTTTGTTTCAGCTAAGAGAATCAAAATGAAAAAGTTAGCCTTATTAATCTTGATTTCTGAAATGAAAACAAAGTTTTGAGTTTAATGTCATTATTAATTTATTTTCTTAGCAAGAAAAAGCAAATTTGAGTTAGGTTAATTGAGCCTAATTATAAAAATAATATTATCGGATTTAGTGCTTTTTTAGTAAGCTTTAATTTCGGATTTAGTAAAGAAAAAATTTAGTTAATAGTTTAGTTTTATTTAGTTTAGTTTAGTTAGTTGTTATAAAAGTGCAGAAATCTTTCTGCACTTTTTTTTATTTAAAATTGTACCACATTTATATGCGTTCTTGTTAAAGAAATAGAAGATAAATTCGTAAATTTGCTTGACTGTAATTCTGTGTTTTCAGGGTTTTGTCAACTAAATATTATAATAATTTTATTAAAATTAAACTTATGAAAGTAACTGTAGTAGGAGCAGGAGCAGTAGGCGCAAGTTGCGCAGAATATATTGCTATTAAAAATTTCGCATCAGAAGTCGTTTTGTTAGACATCAAAGAAGGCTATGCTGAAGGAAAAGCCATGGATTTAATGCAAACCGCATCTTTAAACGGGTTTGACACTAAAATCACTGGTGTAACAAACGATTATAGTCAAACAGCAGAAAGTAATATCTGTGTAATTACTTCTGGTATTCCTCGTAAACCAGGAATGACTCGTGAAGAGTTAATTGGAATTAATGCAGGAATTGTAAAAACAGTTTCTTCAAGTTTAATTAAATATTCTCCAAACACAATTATTATTGTTGTGAGTAATCCAATGGATACTATGACTTATTTAGTTCATAAATCTACAGGTTTACCTAAAAACAGAATTATTGGTATGGGTGGAGCTTTAGATTCAGCTCGTTTCAAATACAGATTAGCTGAAGCTTTAGAAGCACCTATTAGCGATGTTGACGGTATGGTTATCGGTGGACATAGTGATACAGGTATGGTGCCATTAACGTCTCACGCAACTAGAAACTCAATTAAAGTTTCAGAATTCTTAAGTGAAGAACGTTTAGAGCAAGTTGCTGGAGATACTAAAGTAGGTGGAGCAACCCTTACAGGTTTATTAGGAACTTCTGCTTGGTATGCGCCAGGTGCTGCAGTAAGCAGTTTAGTTCAAGCTATTGCTTGTGACCAAAAGAAAATGTTCCCATGTTCAACTTATTTAGAAGGTGAATACGGATTAAATGATATTTGTATTGGTGTACCTGTAATTTTAGGTAAAAACGGTATTGAAAGTATTGTTGATATTCCTTTAAGTGCTGCTGAAAAAGCACACATGCAAGCTAGTGCAGAAGGTGTATCAAAAACTAATGGTTTATTAGATTTATAGTCTTAAATCGTTAAATAACATAAATATATAGAGGCTGTAGCAATACAGCCTTTATTTTTTTATATTTGCCGTATGCAATTAAAAAGGTACATAGGTGCTATAATTTTTATTTTGAGTTTCTTGGCTGTTATTTCAGAGCAAGAATTCAATGCGCCTAATCAAGAAATTGTATTAGAGTTTAATCATGTTGAGGTTACCTCAAATGAGGCTCAAACAGCGGTTGCACAAGTAAAGCAGCAATTGTACGCACTTGGTGCAAACCAAATTAAAGTACAGCAAACGGTTAATGGTAAATTAAAAATCACGTACTACAGTGATGCCGATATTGCTAGTATAAAAAAGATTTTTGCTAAAGGTTTAGAGCATAACTTAGACTCTAATGCTTTCAGTAAAAAGAAAAAACAAGCAGAATTACCTTCCGAAGTACCTAATATTGCCTATAATATTGATGTATTCGAAATTCAAAACTCGAATAATACTGGATTAGGTTTTGATGGTAAATGTGTTTTAACAACCGATACTAAAAGTGATCGTTTTTCAGATCCTAACGCTTTCTTTTTTATTGAAGTTGTAAATGTTTCCATAGAAAAACACACGGTTAAAACGGCTTATAAAGTGCGTAGGAACATTTCGATTTCTACAGAGAATAATCTTCATAAAATTCCAGAAGGCAGGGCAGGACCAACTTGCTAAAAAGATGGATTTATAAGGCTCAACTTTCAATAGTAAATTTTGATAGCCTATAATATTTCATTTTTCAAAAACAAACACAATCAATTTCAACCTAAATATTGTCAGATATTGACCGTAAATAATATATTTGCGCGTCGAAAAACTTTTGACACACACTAAAATTAAAACAATGCAAAATAAAGGATTAGTAAAATTATTTGCGCTTTTGTTTGGTTTGGTAAGTATCTACCAATTATCATTCACGTTTAAAGCGAAACAAATTGAGAACAAGGCAGAGGAGATTGCAATTAGTAAAATTGCAGATACCGAAGAAGGTTACCGTGCAAAACGTAGCGCCGAAGAGACTTTTTATTTAGAGTCTATCGCTACAGATACTGTATTTAATATGGGTATCGCAAAATTCACTTATAATGAAGTGAAACAAAAAGCCATGAATTTAGGTTTAGACTTAAAAGGTGGTATTAGTGCTACACTTCAAATATCTATTAGAGATATCTTGAAAGGATTGGCTAATCATACAAAAGACCCTATTTTCAATAAGGCTTTAGATGACGCTGCCGAAATTCAAAAAAACAGTCAGAACACGTATTTAGAGGATTTCTTTATCGCTTTTGATAAAATTAAAGGAGATACAAAATTAGCTTCACCAGATATTTTTTACACTAAAGCATTAGATGGTGAAATTAACGGAAATATGACTGATAGCGAAGTTAAAGCTATTATCTCAACTAAAATTGATGAATCTGTAGTTTCTGCATTCGAGGTTTTACGTAAACGTATCGATGAGTTTGGTGTAACACAACCAACTATTCAACGTATTGGAACATCAGGTCGTATTTTAGTAGAGTTACCAGGTGTAAAAGATAAAGAGCGTGCTATTAAATTATTACAAAGTACAGCACAATTAGAATTTTGGGATGCTTATAAAGGCGAACAATTTTTTCCTTTCTTAGCGCAAGCTAACGAAGTATTAAAAGATATAGTTTCTCCAAAAACAGAAACTGCAGAGGTAGAGCCACAAGATGAAGAAAATGCACAAGATTCTGCAATTGATGATCTTTTAGGTGAAGCAGAAACAGATTCTACTACTGTTTCAACGGTTAACCCAATATTCGACTTAATTAGAGGTCAAGGTTACCAAGGTGGACCAATCATTGCTCAATTTGAAGCAAAAGATAAAGAAACTATCGAGAACTACTTAAGTATGTCTCAAGTACGTGCTTTACTTCCTGCAGAGCAACGTTACGCAAAATTTGTTTTCGGAAAACCTAAAAAAGGAAGTGAGTTATTAGACTTATATGCTTTAAAAGGAAACAGAGAAAACGAACCAGAATTAAGTGGTGCTGTAGTTACAGATGCTAGAAACCAATTTGGACCAACAGGTAAATCTGAGGTTTCAATGCAAATGAATGCAAAAGGTGCTAAAATCTGGGAAGAAATGACTGGTAATGCATACACACAAGGTAGCCAAATTGCTATTGTTTTAGATAACGTGGTATATTCTGCTCCAGGTGTAACAACCGGACCAATTGCAGGTGGTAGCTCTTCAATCTCTGGAGATTTTAGCTTAAACGAAGCAATCGATTTAGCAAACGTATTACGTGCTGGTAAATTACCTGCTTCTGCAGATATTATTCAAAGTGAAGTTGTTGGACCATCTTTAGGTCAAGAAGCTATCGATAGCGGTAAAATGTCGTTCATGATTGCTTTAGCATTAGTGTTAATCTGGATGGTATTTTATTACGGTAAAGCTGGTGCATTTGCAGATGTTGCTATGGCATTAAACATCCTTTTAATCTTCGGTATCCTTTCAGGATTAGGAGCTGTGTTAACATTACCTGGTATTGCTGGTATTGTTTTAACTATTGGTATGTCGGTGGATGCGAACGTGCTGGTCTTTGAGCGTATTCGAGAGGAGCTCGCCAAGGGTAAAGGACAAAAAGAAGCCATTCAAGATGGATTTAGCAACGCTTTATCTTCAATCTTAGATGCCAACATTACTACTGGTTTAACAGCATTAATCTTATTTATATTTGGTACAGGACCAATTAAAGGTTTCGCAACGACTTTAATTATTGGTATTGGTACATCATTATTTACTGCAATTTTCATCACACGTTTACTAATCGATTGGTATTCTAACCGTGGTGGAAACTTAGCGTTCTCTACAGCAATGACTAAAAACTTATTCCGTGATATTCGTATCGATTTTTTATCGAAACGTAAAATAGCATACATCATTTCTGGTGCTTTTATCGTAGTAAGTTTAGGATCTTTATTTACAAACAGTTTAGATCAAGGTGTTGATTTTGTTGGAGGTAGAACGTATCAAGTTCGTTTTAACCACGATGTTAGTGCGTCAGAAATTACAGGTGTACTTTCTAGCCCAGATGTATTTGGTAGTGCAAACGCTAAAATATTTGGAGATGCTAACCAAGTTAAAATTACTACAAAATATTTAGTAGAAGAAACAGGATCTGAAGTCGATGAGCAAATCCGTAAAACTCTTTATACAGCTTTACAACCTTATTTCGAAGGTCTTTCTTATGAAGAATTCATTAGCGATGCCGATACAAAAACAGTAGGATTATTAAAAACCGATAAAGTAAGTCCAACTATTGCCGATGATATCAAACAAGAATCATTCTGGGCAGTTTTAGGATCATTAATCGTAGTATTCCTTTATATCTTAATTAGATTTAAAAAATGGCAATACTCACTTGGTGCTGTAACAGCAGTATTCCACGATGTATTAATCGTATTAGGTGTATTCTCTTTAACGTATAAATTCATGCCATTTTCAATGGAAATAGATCAAGCGTTTATAGCAGCAATATTAACCGTAATTGGATATTCATTAAATGATACCGTGGTAGTATTCGATAGAGTTCGTGAGTTCTTCAACGAGCACACAAGCTGGAAATTCGATCGCGTAGTAAACGCATCATTAAGCAGCACATTAAGCCGTACATTAAATACCTCATTAACTACATTAGTAGTGTTATTAGCAATCTTTATCTTCGGTGGAGATTCTATTAGAGGTTTCATGTTTGCCTTAATAGTAGGTGTAGTAGTAGGTACGTACTCGTCGCTATTTATAGCAACACCAGTAATGTATGATACTATAAGTAAATTAGAAGGAAAAAAGAAAGAAGACGAGTAAGTCTAACTTTTTCTATAAGCAAAAAGCCCGTTAGCGTAAGTTGACGGGCTTTTTATATTTTAAAGGTTTTGGGCGTTACCCGAAAAGGGTCGGGCTTTCGGCAGTCGCTTTTTTGTGTTGCATAAGTGCAACAACACAAAAAGAGCTTCAACAATGCCTCTATCCCTAACGCATGTGCTTGCTATGGTTTCGGACTTTTATAAATGTCATTGCTTACTGGTAAATGTTTTCCGTTTAAATACTATAAATAGAATGCTTTAAACATGGCAGTAATCTAAAAATCGGGATATAGATCACTAATATCAATAACCAGAAATAATAATCAAAAAAGCAGATTCTTTAATTTCTAATTTTAAGTAATTCTTGTTCTAATTCTGTTTTTACCTGTTGTAAACTAGGTGTTAAAGTCGCTTTTATAAGATTGTTTTTTTCGTACGGATCATTGTTTAAATTATATATTTCTTTATTGCCGTTACCAAAAACCATAAGCTTGTATGTGCCATTACTAATAGTCCAAGCATCTTTAGTATCGTTTTTCATTTCCGAATATTGATACGTTCTAATAACGTCTTCTTTAGTAAAAAGCGATTTAAAACTTTTACTATCATTAATCTCAGGAATATCTACACCTGCAATTTCCGATATTGTAGCAAACATATCGCTACTAGTAATTAAGTTATTATCTATACCTTTTCGGGTAACACCTTTTCCTGAAATGAACATTGGCATGTTAATACCACCTTGATATAAATTTCTTTTCACTTGATTTTTGCCATAAGGTGCTTGAGTTACAGCCGGCTCTGTTCCATTATCTCCAATAAAAATGATGATTGTGTTTTCTTTATCAGCTTCAGAAAGTGAATTCAATAAGCGCCCTATTTGATAATCCATAGCTTCAATAGAAGCCATAAAATAAGGTATTGGGTTTAATTCACTGTTGTATTCTGGTAAATTATCTTGACTGTGCATTTCACTTGGTGGCACATGGAACGGTGTGTGTGGTGCATTATACGCCAACCACATAAACCAAGGTTTTTCTTGTTGCTCAATCCAATCTGTAGCTAAACTGGTCAATTTGGTAGTTGTATATTCTGTGCAGGTTTTATTCATACCATTTTCCATTAAAAGCCAATTGTAATAATCTTTTACCGAACCTTTAAAAATACCAGCATAATAATCTAATCCAAAAGATTCCGGATTTATGGAAGTTGCATCAAGGCCAGATAAATGCCACTTCCCAACTAGAGCAGTTGCGTATTTATTTTTCGTTTTATTGTTTATATATTTTTGTAATATTAATTCTGATGGACTTAATATTTGGTTTGCCCACCTCACGTTGGTACGATATCCATATTTACCAGTAATCATTGATGCTCTTGTAGGTGAGCAAGTTGGATACGTCCAGAAATTGCTGAAACTTAATCCCGAATTCCGTATATTATCTATATGTGGTGTTTTCGGTTTTATTGTTCCTTCTTGAAAACCACTTATGGCTTCTTTTCCCATATCATCTGCAATTAGAAACAAGATGTTGGGTGTTTTTCCAGAGATAGAATTGTCTTTAATTTCAGTATTTGCTTTTAAAGTTTGTTTATTGCCGTTTCCTTGGTTACAAGCCAAAAAAAATAATGCTAATACTGTTAAATATAGATGTTTCATTTATTATAATTCTATGAAGATGATATTTTTGGAGTTAAATTATAGCGAAGGTACTTTTTTCTGTTTTAGCATCTAATTTAGCACATATAACCTGAACAAAAAACAGGCCTAAGTTTTAGTCATTAAGTTAGAACCAGCAATAAGCTATATACCATGATAGAAAACGGTTTTTTGTTTATATTTGCATTTCAATTTTGGCAATAAAGTCTGCTTGTAACGGTTCCGCTTGGAGCTAATAACATCTACCTTTAAAGGCTTATGTCTCTGTAGAGTGATTTATTAAAAGCAATATGGAAAAAAATAAAATTAAAGATTTTTTATTCTCATTTGAACAAATTCCGTCTTTATTATATCTTTTAAAATGGGTTTTAATCTGTTTAACATTAGGCGCTTTAGCTGGAAGTGTTTCTGCTTTTTTTCTATTAAGCTTAGAATGGGCCACAAATTGGAGAGAGTCTCATTTATGGATTATCGCTTTATTACCAGTTGGTGGCTTTATAATCGGTATATCTTATCATTTATATGGAAGTAGTGTTGTAAAAGGGAATAATTTACTGCTAGAGGAATTTCATTCACCTAAAAAAGTAATTCCTTTTAGAATGGTTCCACTTGTTTTATTTGGAACGATTTTAACACATTTTTTTGGAGGATCTGCTGGTAGGGAAGGTACAGCAGTACAAATTGGTGGTGCTATTGCCGATAGGTTTACCAAAGTTTTCAATTTATCAAAACGCGATAGACAAATTGTTTTGATAGCTGGTATTAGTGCGGGTTTTGCATCTGTTTTTGGAACACCATTAGCAGGTGGTATTTTCGCATTAGAGGTATTGGTGTTGGGTAGAATACGTTTAGAGTCTATCATTCCGAGTTTTATGGCTGCAATTTTTGCTAATTATTTTTGTGAAATATGGAATGTATCTCATACGCATTATCATATTAATACCGTTGCAGAAATGACACCCGTAAATTTATTGTGGTGTTTATTGGCCGGAATTATTTTTGGTTTAGTGGCCATGCTTTTTTCAAAATCAACCCATTTTTGGAGTCACCTTTTTAGTAAGCATATTAAATACCCGCCGTTACGCCCTGTAATTGGTGGTGTAATATTGGCTGCTGCCGTATATTTTATGGGAACAACAAAATATATAGGTCTCGGGATACCTACAATTGTTGAAGCTTTTGATGTTAACCTTAATTCTTACGATTTTCTTTTAAAGCTTATATTTACATCCTTTACGCTTGGAGCAGGTTTTAAAGGCGGCGAGGTAACACCCTTGTTTTTTATTGGAGCAGCCTTAGGTAATGTATTAATATGGTTTATACCATTGCCAATGGGTTTACTTGCCGGAATGGGGTTTGTTGCCGTTTTTGCAGGAGCAACCAATACACCTATTGCTTGTACCATAATGGGAATAGAACTCTTTGGAATAGAGTCGGGTGTTTTTATTGCTTTGGCTTGTTCTACGGCCTATTTATTTTCTGGTCATTCTGGGGTTTATTCTTCGCAAATAATAGGAAGTCCAAAAAACGATGTATTCATGCGAGAGAAGGGGCTTTCTTTATCTGAAATCAGTAAAAAAAGGGAGAAGAAATGAAGGGTTTTGCTACAATACGGATCTATTTTGAATATGGTCAGAAAATAAAGGATCAATCTTTTTGGAAAAAAATGTATACCTCAGATTTTTCAACGGAACTCATTAAAAGAGCAAAAGCCTTTGGAATAGAGCAGGTTTTACATCTAAATGTTAGTAAAGGCTATTTGGCTAATCAGAAAGTTAATTGGGGCATAAGTGAAATTCGTCATTTTAAACATCCTCACCTTATTGAAATGACTGATTCTGAAATTAAAATAAATCAATTTCTTGATGAACAAAAAGACGTGTTGCAAGAAACTAAAATTCTTATTGTTAAAAGTGAAGTTTTAGTTAGGTGATTTTATTTATTCTATAATTTCATAATCAATACTTAGTTTTCGCAAAGCTCTTAAAGCCGAACCTGAGTTTTTATCATCCACATCAAAATCTACGGGATCTCCTTCTAATAGTATATCGGTAAGTTCATTCGCTAAGGACCCATCAATGTTAGATGAAACTTCAGCAATACATTTGGCTATCGCTCTTCTATCTGGTCTTTGAGCATCACAAGACAATAAGTTTATTTTCATAATAATGTAATTTATTACTGCAATATACCATAATTGAGAGAAGTCTGGGCGATACTTGCTATAGGATTCTTTTTAAAGCGTTATAACTCGCGTTTACTAAAATTGAGTTAGTTCTTAGAAGAAAGATTTTATTTGAACTTGTTTGAAGCAGATTTTATTTTTTACTGACGCATTCAATGGCAGATTTTGCATATGTTGTCTAATTATCGGAATAATTAAAAGAGACTTTAATCTATTTTAATTTGAAGTAAAAAAAATCAACTATTCAGCTTACGTTCATTAGCCAATATCAAACTAACTGCTTGCTTATATTTAAAAGGGTTAGTAGCTTTTTTAATCGCTTTATATGTTTTCTGCGGATTTGAGCAGGATTGTGAAAAGAATTCCCAAAAGCCTAACATTTTCATTTTAATAGGTGTTGGTCCAGAAAGGTATTCATCATACTGATTATAAATCGTATCATGAAATTCTTCAAAAATAGTCCAACGGTTTTTAGGATATTCTGTAGTTTCGTTTTTTATCATTTGTGGTAAAAAGGGATCGGCAATTAAGCCACGACCAATCATAAAATGATCTAAACTCGGAAAACGAGCCTGTATGCTTTTAAAAGCTTCAACACTAGTAATATCTCCATTGTAATAGAGTTTGTGTTTGGTACTGGTTGTGCAACGCTCAAAGGCATCTAAATCTACAGGGCCTTTATAAAGTTGCTTTCCAATACGCGCATGGATAGCTATGTTTTTAAGCGGATATTGATCTAAAATAGGGAATACGTCTAGAATTTCTTCTGCATGATCGTAACCCATACGCATTTTCATAGATACTAAAATATCAGTTTCTTTGTGTGCGCGTTCTAAAATATTATCGATTTTGGCAGGATTACAAATTAAACCAGAACCCATTCCAGATTTTGCAACCATAGGATATGGACAACCTAAATTCCAATTCAATTCTTTATAACCTAAGCTTTGTACATATTTAGCAACAAACAAAAACTCCTCGGCGTCGTTGGTTATAATTTGCGGGATCACCTCTAGGGTATCATTGTTTTCTAAGAGTAAATCGTTTTGGTAAGAACTTTTAATTTTAAACTTACCATTTAACCTAATGTAAGGTGAGTAAAAGGTATCGATACCTCCAAAATAATGATGGAAAGCATTACGAAATCTAAAGTCTGTAAAACCCTGCAATGGAGAGGAAAGTAAAGTAAAAGCCATTTATATTTTATGAAGCGCAAAGATAGTTATATCTTTTATGGCGTGGCAGAAAGATTTTTAATGATTTTACGCCAAATGTCACTAATAAAAAAACGCGTTTGCAAACCATGGTTTTTTGTGATACCATAGCGTACAAACGCGTTAGAATTTATTATTTTATTTTGAAAGCAAAAGAACCTATTCGGAAACAGGTGCGTTTTGAGCTTGTAATAATTCGGTTAACACTTGTTTAAAAGTATCTACAGGTTGTGCTCCTGTAACAGCACTTTTTCTGTTAAAAACAACAGTAGGAACAGAACTTACTCCCAATTGTTGCCAATAACCCTCTTTGGTTTTTACTTCAGAACGAATATCTTCATTATCTAATTTTGATAAACCTTCTTCAGCATCTAAACCAACATCTAATAAAGCTTGTTTTAAAACATCGCGTTTAGAAACATCTTTATGGTTAGTAAAAAATGCTTTGGTAAGCGTCATTTTCAATTCGGTTTGTTTACCGAAATATTTTGCATATTCTAATAGAATATGGGCTTCAAAAGTATTAACCATGCGCATACCATCAAAATAATCGAAAGTAAAGCCAAGTTCTTCACCAGCTTCTACCATACGTTGCTTCGATTCGTTTTGTTGCTCATCTGTAGAACCATATTTTTCAGCAATATGCTCGTGTAAATCCTGTCCTTCAGCTGGCATGTTAGGGTTTAATTCAAAAGGCTGCCACTCAATATCTACTTGATCTTCAATTCCTAATTCTTTTATCGCTTTTTCTAAACGTTTATATCCAACGGTACACCATGGACATACAACATCAGAAACGATATCTATCTTAAGTTTTTCTTTCATTTTACTATTTCATTTTTTGGTTTATTATTACCAATGTTTAGTTGGTTTTTTTAAACCTATTTATAGGTAACAAGAATATCTGCTACTTGTTTTAAATCGGGTAATTCAATTTCAGATTTTGGAGCAAGCGGAAACGTTTGTTGCCCTGGTCTACTTAAAAAAGCAGCGCGCCATCCGGCCCAAAGTGCACCAGCAACATCCCAACCATGTGCTGCAATTAGCATACAGGCTTCAGGTTTTACGTTTAATTCGTTTGCCGCCCAAGTATAAGTATCTGTAAATGGTTTAAATTTACCGGCGCCTTCAATGCTTAATTGTGCATCGAAATAACTTGTTAATCCGGCACTTTCAAATTGCTTAGCCAGACCTTCTTCCGAGGAGTTTGTTAAAGCGACTAACTTATAGCCCGCTTGTTTTAATGCTAATAAAGCGTCTTTTACTTCTGGGTGTGCTGGTAAATTGCGTAAGCCAGATATAATAACTTTACGAGCTTCATCTTCAGAAATTTTAATATCATGATTGGCTGCTACCATTTGTAAAGCTGCAGCGCCAATGTGTCCAAAAGGTTTGTATTGGCCACTAGCCGAAACGACTAACGAATATTGTAACATGGTAGTAAACCATAAAGGTAACAAGTCTTGGTTTCCGCCTAAGGCATCTCCAACTAACCGTTTCATTTTAGTAAGATCTAAAAGTGTTTCGTTAACGTCAAAAAATAATACTTTAGGTTTTTGCTTAGTTTCCATTATGATATGTTTTTATTCAAAAATAAAATTAATAGTTTTTAGCGAAGTTTTACTTTAACTTGTTTAATACAGACAGTATTTCTTTCGATTCAGCTCTTTCTTTATAATCGGCATCTAAAAACGCATATTGAATTATTCCGTTTTTGTCAATAACATAAGTCGCAGCTAGGGGTAACTCATTACTATTATCTCCGTTTTTTTCGTTTAAACCGAATCCGTTTTGATAAATAGAAGCGACCTCTTTAGTAAGTTCGAATACAACACCGTATGTTTTTCCAATGGTATTACCAATATCGCTTAAAACACTAAATTCTAAATTGTTTTTTTCTGAAGTGTTTAACGAGTTATCTGGCAACTCGGGAGTTAAAGCTAAAAGCGTTGCGCCAGCTTTTTTAAACTCGGGTAAATTTTCTTGTAAATGATGTAGAGTGATATTGCAGTAAGGACACCAACCACCGCGGTACCAAGTTAAAACTACAGGACCATTTTCTAATGTGTTGTATAAGGAAACAGGTTGATTTAAAGCATTATTTAATATGAAATTAGGTGCTTTATCTCCAACGTTTAATGCCTTGTCTAGTATGCCAGAGTTTGTTACGCTGGTAATACCATCGGCATAAATTTGATTTTTTTCTTTAGTGAATTTTGCGATACCTGCTTTACGTTGCACGTCTAATAAGGCATCTAATTCCCCTTTATTTTTATTTGTTTCCATTGTTATGCGTATTAATTCTGTTAGTGTAATTTCTTGTATAGTAAGAAAAATTAAACAACTTCACTAATTTGAACTTCTGGTTTTGCATTAGTGAAATTAGGCAAATCTGCTAAAATAGCTTCAGCATTTGCTCCGAAAGATTGTTGGAATGTTTCCATAGACTTGAATACCAAATTTGCAATAACCACATAAGGAGCTGGTTGGTCTGGAGTTGCTCCGGCTAATCCGAAATTTATATCGGAAGATATGATAGCATCACCTAATAAATCGATAAGTAATTGACTGTGGTTTTTAATGTAATATTGTTTGTCGAATTTTAAATCGGCATTATTAGGGTACATTACTGTTATTTTAATCATGTCTTATGTTTGTTTATTAATAAACCTTCCTCTTAATAGGAGGAAGGCTTACAGCTATTAAATTGTAGTTTTAGGGACTACATTTTTTATTTTTTCCAAGCAAAACTTTTAAAAGCATCATCAACAGGTGTGTTTGCGATGTGATTTGTATAGTTGCTAATTACTTTTTGAGACAGTCCTAAAATGATATCTAATACTTGTTGCTCACCATATCCAGCAGCGTAAAAAGCATCTAAATCTGCTTGAGATACATTACCACGGTTACGAACTATAGATAATGTCATAGTACGAAGCGCTTCTAGTTTAGGATCTGCAAGAGGTGTTTCGTTACGTAAAGCTTCAGTAATAGCGTCGTCAACTTTCATCATTTTTGCAATTCCTGTATGTGCAGGTACGCAATAGTGACATGCATGCTCTACGTTAATGGTTTGCCATACTACTGTTAATTCATTTTCGTTGAAAGACGAGCTTACAAATAATTCATGTAATTGTTGGTAAGCCTTAAGGATTTGTGGAGATGCAGCTAATACACCGTGTAAACCAGGAATCATTCCATAAGCTTTTTGAGAGTTTTCTAATAATGGTTTGCTTTCTGCTGGAGCACTTTCGATGTTGTGAATTTTTAATGTTGTCATAATGTTTGTTTTCTTTTTAATTTAATAATTGTTTTAAATAACTAAACATTCGTTTAGTTATAGTGTAAAAAAATGATTAGAGGTTTTTAAACGTCAATTCGATATAATCTTCAATTTCTTTCTTGCTGTTTACTCTTGCTGCGGCAGCTAAACCGTGCTTTGCGAGTACTAAATAATTAGCTTGTTTTAATACGGTCTCTTCATCTTTTGAAGGATCCATTTTAAGCTTTTCTATGAATAATGTTTTTAAATTATCCATAAAAGAAGTCATTTCCTCTTTTATAATTAGGTCGTCGGTTTCCGAAAACTCATTGTAAGTATTGGTGACTAAACAACCTTTTTGTTCGTCGGTTTTAAAACTAGAACTAACAGAATCGTTGAAAAATTGTTTAATATCTTCAATGCCATTAGAAGCATTTTTGAAGTTTTCAAACATCTCACGGATTTTACTTTTGTAGCATTTTATGCTTTCAATAAATAGACCGTGCTTATTTCCGAAACTAGAGTATATGGAAAATTTGTTAATGCCCATTTCTTTTTCAAGCATTTGCATAGATGTAGACTCGTAACCATTTTGCCAAAAGAGACGCATCGCTTTTTCTACAACTTCATCTTCGTTATATTCTTTTTTTCTTGCCATTATTTCTAAGTACAGGACAAAACTAAACAATCGGTTAGTAATAAAAAAATAATTAACAAATTTTTATTATTTATGACCAATTTTTACAAGCTATCTAAAAATAATAAGTCGATTTTGAAAATAAATCATCTTAATTAATGTCTCTCATTAGGTCTTGATAAATGAAAAAATAAATTAAAAGTCTGAAGTAAAACCTATTAAGAATCAAAGGCCGCATTTTTTCAAATAGATAGAATTTCAAAAAAAAGTATTACCTTTCACTTGTAAAATTACCTTAACAATTGTAGCACTATATAGCAGTTGTTTATTGTTTAAAAATCTCTCTGGTTCTGTTTAAAAGAATGAACATTTATAAACTGTCTTTTGGCACTATTTGTATTATTAATCCGCATTTAGTTGAGGTTATCGTTAATGATGAAGTAATCATTGATGAAGTAGAGGTTGATGAATTTCACGATTTTTTACTTAGTAATTTAGATTCTCCATTTTCCATTTTAGTAAATAAAAAGAACCATTATTCATACACGTTCGAAGCTCAAAAAATTATTGGAAATTTAGAGCAAGTAAAATCGATAGCCTTCGTTTCTAAAATAAAAGAGGGTTTGTTGGCTTTTAAAACGCTAAGCACTATAAACGGGAAAGATCAAAATGCGGTAAAGTTTTTTGATAGTCGAGCCGATGCATTGTGCTGGATAGAGCAACAGTAGTTTTTCTTTTCTCAAACGTTTTAGTTAGTGTAAAACCCAAATTATTAAGGTTCTACTTGTCTGTCCGTATATAAAACGTAAATTTGCACCTTCAAAAAATAAACTATGACAGAATTTATAAGGAAGATAATCCCTAATGCTAAAGATGATGTTTTAGCTGGTATTACAACATCATTGGCTATGATTCCGGAAGTAGTAGCTTTTGCTTTTGTGGCTCAAATTAGCCCTATTGTAGCACTTTTTGGGGCTTTTGTAATCGGTATTGTTTCTGCAATTTTTGGTGGTAGACCGGGACTTATTTCTGGTGCTGCAGGTGCAGTTGCCGTTATTTTTGTCCACATGATTCAAGAAGGGCACGCTAAAGGTCTTTTGTTTGATCAACCCGTAGAAAACATGGGTTACTTTTATTTGTTAGCGGCTGTAGTTTTAATGGGAGTTATTCAAATTTTAGCGGGTGTTTTTAAACTCGGTAAATTTGTACGATTAATTCCGCATCCAGTAATGTTAGGGTTTGTAAACGGTTTAGCTATTGTTATTTTTATGGCTCAATTGGGTATGTTTACAGAAAACACTAAAGATATTTTTGGGCAGAATATGCGTAAAACCGAATCTAAAGAACTTGTTTATAATTTTGGTGATGGTGCTGTAACAGATTTAGTTTCTAATATAGAAGTGTTTTCTATAAAAGATAAATCTGTTGTAAATGTAAAAACAGGAGCAGAGGTTTATATCATGTCCGATACTCAAGTTTTCGATGCTAAAACGAAAAAAGTAATATTCAATATAAAGGATAATGGTTTTTATTCAGTAAAAGATAGTGGTGTTGTAAAATCTAGATTACAAGGTAGTACACTTTATATAATGATTGGTCTTGTGTTGTTAACCATGCTAATTGTTTGGGGTTTACCAAAATTAACAACTAAAATCCCTGCAGCTTTAACAGCTATTTTAATAGTGACTTTAATTGCTGTTTTTGGGGGGCTTGAATCCATAAACGTTGGTGAGTTTATTAGAGATGGTGGTGGAGCTGGATTAAATGGTTTCGATGAATTATCTAAGAACCTAAATCTGGTTGAGCTATGGAGTAACCTTCCTTTTAATTTAGATACTTTAAAGTTTATTGCGCCTTATGCCTTTTTAGCGGCTTCTGTAGGATTGATTGAAACGCTAATGACTATGAATTTAGTTGATGAATTAACAGAAACTAGAGGTGATGGAAATAGAGAATGTGTAGCACAAGGAACAGGAAATATACTTAGTGGTTTGTTTGGTGGAACTGGTGGTTGCGGAATGATTGGTCAAACCGTTATAAATGTTAATGCTGGTGGTAGAGGGCGTTTGTCTGGTATTATGATGGCGTTAACTTTATTAACTTTCATCTTGTTTGCAGATAAATATATAGAGCAAGTGCCAATTGCAGCATTAGTTGGTGTGATGTTCATGATGGTTATTGAAACCTTTGCATGGTCTAGTTTTAGAATTATGAAAAAAATACCAAAGTCTGATGCTTTTGTATTAATCATAGTTTCTGCTGTAACTGTTTTCTTTGATTTAGCCATTGCTGTTTTTGTTGGAGTTATAATTTCGGCTTTAGTTTTTGCTTGGGAAAACGCTAAGAAAATTAGAGCAAGAAAACGCGTTTCTGAAGATGGAAAAGTTAAAACTTACGAAATTTGGGGACCATTATTTTTTGGTTCCATACAAGCATTTAATGATAAATTTGATGTTAAAACAGATCCAGAGTGTGTTGAAATTGATTTTGTAGAATCTCGTGTTAGTGATCATTCGGCAATAGAAGCTATTTTTAATATAGTTGAAAAATATAAAGCTGAAGGAAAGTCTATTAAACTGAAACATTTAAGTGACGATTGTAAGCTTCTTTTATATAAATCGAATCCTAAATTTAGAGAAGTTATAGTTGAAGATATCGATGATCCGCGTTACCATTTAGCGGCAAACCCTGAAGCTTTTCCAAAAGGACTTTCGGAATATAAATTCTAAATTAAAGTATAAAGTAATTCAGTCTTCAGTAAGTAGTCTATAAATTTGACAACCTAATGAAGACTGATAACTTATTTTACCGCATTGGTCGTTTCAATTGTGCTTTCACACGGTCAAACGATTTTTTACTTGCGCGTTCCCAACGATATATATTGTGCTTTTTATTTTTGTTTGCTTTAAACTTAGCATCACTGTCACGTACTTTTTTAGCCCAATTAAATCGTTTTTTTACAATGGCTTTAATCAGTTCGTCATTTTCTCCCATGCGTTCCAATGCATTTAAGCAAGCTACAGATACGTTTTGAACTTTATCATTTATACATTGAAGTAAAGCAGGGATAGTCGATGGGTTATTAAGTTGTTCTAAAGCCTCGGCAGCCAAACGACGTGTTTTATAATTGCCATGTTTTAAAGCGTACTCTAGTTTCTCTACGTGCTCGTTTTCCATCCAAAAATCTATTGTACGTTCTTTGGGCTGAATTAGCTTCAACTTAAAAAGTAAATATGTGATTTGGTGTAACATGGTTTTTCTATATAATCTTTAACTATATGTATAAAAATTTTTAGAAATGTTACAGTTTATTCTAGAATTACTTGTTTTGAAATATAAAAGAATGCTTAGGAAGCTCTAGTCTATATCGTGTTTTTGAAGCGTAAACATCTTTGGTTTTGATCATTAATGCGACGACTAATTAATTGGTGTTTATGTTTTTATGTTGTAAAAAAATATATATTATAATATAGCCTTAGGTAGTATTTTTCGTGTCCAAGTTTTTAAACGTTTGTAATTGCTAACTTCAGAATCTGGATTAAATTCTAAAGTCGTTTCCCAAGCGTTTTCGGGTTTAAATTCGATTTCCATACCTTTTAAAACACCTTTGGAAATTTTTTCAGAATCAACAATTACAACACATTCTGTGTTTAAATTAGCACTTCTTGGGTCTAAGTTAAAGGTGCCAATTACTGTCGTTTTATTATCAATCACCATAGATTTGGCATGAAGCCCAAAAGTAGGTTTGTAATTTAATTTTTCCTGCAATTCGCCTGTCATTATTTTTGAGCGTTCTTCTGCATCAGGACGGAATTCAAAAATTCGAACACCTGTTTCTAATAATTTTTCGCGATCGGTTTGGTAGCTGCTAAAAGCTTCAACATTATCTGTAGATGCTAAACTATTTGTTAAAATACGTATGGTAACACCTCGATCTATGGCTTTTTTAAATAAGTTTCGGCTAAGGTTAGATGTTATTAAATAAGGTGTTTGAATATCTATAGATGTTTTAGCTTTTTTTACCAAATCGACTAGTGCATCAGTAGAAATCCCACCTCCTGATAAATTATAATCTTCATCATTTTTTCCTGGTAAATCGGAAATAAAATGAACATCGTCTAGCCAAACAAGATTATCGGAATTTTTAATGTCATCAAAAGCGCTAGATAAGTTTTTAATTCGGTTTCGAACTTGTGGCCAAAAATTTTCTGGATTGCAAGCATATTCATGAAGTTTATCAAAAGTGTGTTCAGAATATAATTTTTTAGTATCACTATTAATTATTTTGGTAACATCTTCGCTTAGTGAACTATTCCAAAACGTTTCAAAAGATGATTTTACATTTCCAGCTTCTTTTCCTAATAAAAGAATATCACGATCTCTAAAATTGTATTCGTGGTCGTAATCGAAATATTCGTTGGCTATATTTCTGCCACCCGTAATAACAACCTTATCATCTACAATAAAGGTTTTGTTGTGCATACGCTGATTGGCACCTTTAAAATCGGTTGAAAATTTTTCTATTTTCTGAAAAATATTTTTACCTAAATTAATTCCGGGATTATAAATTTTAACGGAAATATTTTCGTGAGAATTAAAAGTTAAGATATCTTCAATGTCTGCATCCACCATAATATCGTCTACAATGATACGTACTTTAACACCACGATCTGCGGCTCTTACCAAATAATCGCAGGCAATAAGCCCGATATTATCAGTAGAAAATATAAAATATTGAATGTCTATGGTTTTTTCGGCATACTCAGTTAACCAGGCTCTTGCTACCATAGACCCACTACCATCTTCCAGAACATATACACCAGTTTTATCCTTCATTAAAGGGGCAACATTTTTAAGTGCATTAGATAGTGTTAAACTATCGTTTCTGTGAATATTTGAGCAAAAATTGGTAATGATATCTGCCGGTTTATCTTCTTTACAAGAAACTATAGTACAAAATATAAAAATAAAATAAACTCTAAATTTTAGGGAAAACTGCATTCAGAAACTGTTATTTAACCCGAACAGTATCGGGAACTAATTTTGTGTAATCACCATTGTTTCTAATAACGTCACGCACAATAGATGAAGCGATATAAGAAGTTTTTGCTGCTGTTAAAAGAAAAACAGTTTCAATAGGAGCAAGGTCACGGTTGGTATGTGCAATGGCTTTTTCGAATTCAAAATCGGCTGGATTTCTCAGGCCACGTAAAATAAATTCAACACCTATTTCTTGACAAAAATGGACAGTTAACCCTTCATAAGTTACTACTTTCACTTTAGGCTCGTCTGCAAAAGTTTTTTCAATAAATGCTTTTCTTTCTTCAAGAGTGAACATATATTTTTTATCGGAATTGACACCAATAGCCACAATAATTTCATCAAAAAGTGTTACCCCACGTTTTATAATATCGTAGTGTCCTAAAGTTATCGGGTCGAATGATCCTGGGAATATAGCTCGTTTCATGAAGTTTTTCTTCTTCCTAATTTAAAAGGAAATATTTATGTGTTAGTAAAGATACAATTCTAAATCTGTAAATTTTAACTACAGATTTTAGTTATGGTATTAGCAAAAATCTTTTAATACTCGAAATAGTCAACTGAAAATAGCCTATTTCAAAGCCTCTTCAATAGCACTATCAAATAAGTCACTCAAACTAATTCCTGCCACTTTTGCTTGTTGTGGCAAAATACTTTCCCGAGTTAAACCCGGAATAGTATTCATTTCTAATAAATGGGGCTCACCATCTTTAAAAATAAACTCGCTACGGCTAAAACCTTTCATTTTTAACACCTCGTAAACCTTCTTTGCTAACGTGTTTACTTTGAGTTCTTGTTCTTTTGTGAGTCTTGCAGGTGTTATTTCTTGAGATTTTCCAAGATATTTAGCTTCATAATCAAAAAAATCATTTTCGGTTACAATTTCTGTTATGGGTAAAACTTTTGTTTCACCTTTATAAGTAATTACCCCAACTGAAACTTCTGTACCGTCTAAAAACGACTCTATAATAATTTCGTCATCTTCCTTAAAAGCGGTTTCAATTGAAGGTTGTAAATCTTCTTTTGTATGTGCTTTAGAAACCCCAAAACTGCTTCCGGCTTTATTCGCTTTTACAAAACAAGGTAATCCTACTTTTGCAATAATATCATCTTCATTTATAACATCGCCTTTGTTTACATAATAAGATTCTGCTGTTTTAATTCCGTAGGGTTTTAGCACACTTAAACAGTCGCGTTTATTAAAGGTAACACCCGCTTGGTACATGTTGCAACTGGTTTGTGGCATGTTTAGTAATTCAAAATAACCTTGCATTAAACCATCTTCTCCGGGAGACCCATGTATGGCGTTAAACACACAATCGAAAGTGATTTTAGTTCCATTTACAGTTACCGAAAAATCGTTTTTATCAATTGGAAACTCTGTATTATTAGTATCTACATAAACCCATTTGTCCTTAAATATATGAATTCGGTAAGCGTTATATTTTGAGTTATCAAGAGATTCAAAAACTACATTTCCGCTGGTTAAAGAAATTTTATATTCGCTAGAATAGCCTCCCATTATTATGGCAATATTTTTTTTCATTTTTATGTATTTATGCTTTCCGCGAAAGCGAAAAAATCGTTATTCCGTCTAAAACGAATAATAAAACGTAGTTATTATTCATAAAGCTAAAATATCATATAAATTGCAAAAGAAAAAACAGTTCTGTTTTTATATATTTGCCTAATAATAAAAATTATACATGAGCATTATTAAATTCCTTGTTAGCAAAACATTTTTTAAGCAATTAGCATTGGCTATCGTTGCAATTGTGGTACTTTGTTTTATTATGTTAAAATGGTTGAACGTATCTACAAATCATGGTGAGTTTGAAACTGTTCCAGATTTAAAGGGTAAATCTATAAATGTTGCCGAAATAGAGCTAAGTGAAAATAATTTAGTGATGCAAATTCAGGATTCGGCTAATTTCAATCCTAATTACCCTAAATTTTCGGTTATAGAGCAAGAGCCTATATCTGGTACACAAGTAAAAGAAAATAGAAAAATTTATTTAACATTAAACCCATCGGGATACCAAAAAATAGAGGTTCCAGATTTAAAAGAACGCACATACCGCCAAGCCAGACCAACCCTAGAAGCCTTAGGCTTTAAAGTAGGTAAGCTAACTTACGAAAACAATATTGCAGAAGATATGGTTTTACGCATGAGCTATAAAGGCAAAACAATAAAACCAAGCGATAAATTGCCGAAAACATCGGTAATAGATTTGGTTTTAGGTAATGGCAACAGACCTTAATTATGGACGCATATACACCGCAATTACCCGACGAAGATAATCTTTACGAACACCATTCATTTACTGTAGATAAAGGGCAAACACCCCTTAGAATTGATAAATATTTAATGAATTTTGTTGAAAACGCTACCCGAAATAAAATTCAGGCAGCAGCAAAAAACGGAAGTATTTTTGTTAATGATGTTCCCGTAAAATCTAATTATAAGGTAAAACCTTTTGATACTATTCGTGTGCTTTTTGCACATCCGCCATTCGAGAATTTATTGGTTGGAGAGGATATTGATATCGATGTGGTTTACGAAGATGATGACTTACTTGTGGTAAACAAAAAACCAGGAATGGTTGTGCATCCAGGTCATGGAAATTACTCCGGTACACTTATAAATGCATTAATCTATAGATTCGATAATTTACCTAATAATTCTAGCGAGCGGCCAGGTTTGGTACACCGTATTGACAAGGATACAAGCGGACTTTTAGTAGTCGCAAAAACCGAAGAGGCTATGGCACATTTATCGCTTCAATTTGCTAATAAAACCAGTGAACGTGAGTATGTTGCTATTGTTTGGGGTAATATGAACGAAGATAATGGTACGGTAGAAGGTAACATTGGTCGCCATCCTAAAAACCGTTTACAAAACACGGTGTTTTTTGGTGATGATGCCGATAAAGGTAAGCCTGCCGTAACGCATTATAGCGTTTTAGAACGTTTAGGTTACGTAACTTTGGTATCTTGTAAGTTAGAAACGGGACGTACACACCAAATTCGTGTACACATGAAACATATTGGTCATACCTTGTTTAACGACGAGCGCTATGGTGGTGAAAAAGTACTGAAAGGAACTACGTTTACCAAATACAAGCAATTTGTAGATAACTGTTTTAAAGTATTACCAAGACAGGCGCTACATGCTAAAACACTTGGTTTTGTACATCCTAGAACTGGTGAGTTTATGAGGTTTGATACCGAAATTCCAGATGATATGCAGCAATGTATTAATAAATGGAAAACGTATTCTAAACATCAAGAATTAGAATAATAATTTTTGGGCGTTACCCTAAGGGTCGGGCTTTCCGCTATATCTTTTTGCAAAGCGTTTCTGTTTGCAACATCTAGATTATAAATTAAAAGCCTTGCTCATAAAGAGTTTAGGCTTTTTTTATTTTTCAAAAAGGATGTCGCATCAATCCCTAACGCATATATCTGCTAAGTTTTAGTTAACTATCTTAAGATTTTTACACATTTGCAGGATTCAATAATCCCGTTCTATACATCATAATCTGTTCTTTAATACGGGTTTCTTGAGCTATTGTTAATTCGTTCATCCAATCATCATCTACATAATTCATATAATTGTGGATAGGAGCATAATCGCCAATAGTACAAGCGTTATGAGGTTTACCATCTTCAGGTTTTCCGTAGTTGGCGCTGCTATGTGCAGGCGTGTCTTTTACTTGATCTCCAATACCATCGCAGCCACCTTGAAACGTGTGGAATAAACCTAACCAATGCCCAACTTCATGTACTGCCGTCATCCCTAAATTGTATGGGGCAGCTGTACCTCCAGGTAAAGATTCATCTAGCATTACAACACTATCCATAACAGGATCTCCAGCTAAATCATAAGGGAATGTTGCCCAACCTAACAAGCCAGAAACTAAACCTCCAGTATAGAAATTTAAGTATTTGTGTGGATCTGCTCCTAGTGAAGTTTTGGCTTGGCGTTCGCTTGCAGATGCATGACCCATATTGTACCAGTTCTCGTTATCAATAAACTTGACTTCTTGTTCGCTATAATTAAAAGTTAGGCCAGCAGAAGCGTAAGCTGTATTTAAAAGTTCTATTTGTTGTATCCTTTGAGTTTTTGTTATCAATCCTCTTGCTCCATAAGTGATATGGTGAAATCTAACTTCTATAGATAATTCCGAAAATAATTTACGTCTAGTTTTATTAGCAGTAATCTCTTCATCAACTCGCATAATATCGATTGGTGTCGGAATTTTTGTAGCACAACCACGGCCATATCTTATAAATTCTTCTTGATCGGAAAATTCTTTGTTATTGATAAAAAAAGCCATATTTGTTGTGTTTTAGGTACTTGTTAATTATTCGTAATAAAGAAATCTTAAAAGGTTGACACTAATTTAGCTGAAATTTTTTACAAAGTCAAGTTTTTCTAATATTTACAAAAGATGTTTTTTAATAAAAGAGACTTTAATTTTAATGCGTTTATTTCGCATTCAAAGTCCAAACTAAAGCTTTTTCTTTTGTCGCTCTAAAAATCGTGCTATGCTTTTCATTTGGTTCATTACAATATTTCCATATTACATTCTCTGGCGCATTTGATAGTAAATATTTTTCGATATTGTTGGTAAATACCGAAACATCTTCGGCTCCCGAACCTGCAAACCAAAGTTTAGTTTTTTTACTTGTAAAATTTTTTAGGTAATTTGGAGTATTTTTCTCTAAAGAGTGGTTATTCCACCAAAGTGATGGATCCATGGCAATATAAAAATCGAATATTTCAGGATTTAATAAAAAGGTTTCCATAATAAAAAGTCCAGCAAGCGATTCGCCTATTATGCCTTTTTTGTTGGTTGTTTGGTATCTCTTATTTATTTCAGGAAATAGTTCACTGGTAATAAATGCTCTAAAATTTTTGGCACCATCGGTTAACGGACAATATTTGGCATCTTCTTTTTCTTGAGATGCACCCGATAAATCTCGTCTACGGTCTGTGTTTTCAATCCCTACCAAAATTATTGGCGGAATACTTTTGTTTTCTACAAGTGCTGCAATGGTGTTTGCTATATGTGGGAAATCTTCTTCTATTCCGCCGTCAGGCATATAAATTACTGGTAATGCGGTGTTATTGGTTTTAAACTCTTTTGGTATCCAAACGTTGATAACCCGTGTTTCGTTAAGATGTTGTGATACTAACGTGAAGCTGTCGTGATCTGGAATAGGATCATTGAATTTTGTGTCTTTATTGCAGCCAATAAATATCGGTAACATAAACAGTAGGTAGACTAGTTTTTTCATTTTTAGATTTTTTAATTGTGAGGGTTTTTTTCTTTTTTACTATTTGGAAGAATATGATTAGTAAAAACGAATACAATTTTATTATCAGATGTTAAACGAAATTAATTAAAAACATTCACTAGGCAAAGTATACTTTTAATTATAATTTGTTTTTTTATAGAAGAACAGCTGCGATTTCTCTTTTAAGTATGAATACAATAATAGAATCCTTACTTTTTTAACAATTAAAGAAATAATTTTCAGCTAAGCTGTATGTGCTTTTTCTGGTATGTGGATAGTGGAATTGGTAATGTATAGGGAAAGATACGATGTTGATTTATAGTATTTTTTTTACGATTAAAAAACTTCGATAATGGGGGCTTTAGATAAGAAAGGAGCGATTGCATTTACGAAATTTATAAAATGTTCCGAAGCGTTATGAAGTTCAATAGCTTCTTCGTTAATATATTTTTCATGAAAAAGGAATTCAGTTTCGTTATTGACTTCATTTAAAAGCCTATACTGTAAACAGCCAACTTCAGTATTACTTTGTGCGACCATTACTTTTGCTAATTTTAAAAACGCTTCTGTTTTTGATGCTTGAACACTAATTTGGGCAATAATTACTTTTTCCATTATTATAAATATTATGATGCATTATTGTAAAAAGCACTGTTTTTAATTCGCTTTAATTTTAAAAAAAATATAGCGAAATTTTATATTGAAAATCTCGCTATATTTATTCTTATTTATGGGTTTGTAGACCATAAAGCTGCGCTTTTTAGCATGGCGCGTCTTGGTAGTTTTAAACCTGCAACAATAAGCTCTGCAAAATCTTCTGGTTGTAAAACACTGTCTTCAGAATCTTTAGTAGCGATTCCTAAATCGATAGACATATCAGACGCGATAGTACTTGGTGTTAAAGTACAAACACGAATGTTATTTTTACGAACTTCTTTCATTAAAGATTCCGACATACCTATTACTGCAAATTTTGATGCAGAATAAGCAGATGTAGTTGCATTTCCGCTTAATCCTGCGGTAGATGATACATTTATAATATCACCTTCATTCTTTTCTATTAAGTATGGTAAAACTTCTTTTGTTACATAATACATGCCCATTACGTTGGTTTGGATAATTTGAGTCCATTGATTAACATCCATGTCGTTAAACGTTCCAAAAGCAGCAATTCCTGCATTGTTTACCAAAATATCTACAGTACCAAATGTGTCAATAATGTTTTTGATTCCTGTTTTTACTTCTTCATAATTTCCAACGTCGAAAACTGAGTAGGTTGATTTAACTCCAATAGCTTCTAATTCTGAAACGGTTTCTTTTAAAACAGCTTCGTTTCTACCTGTTATTGCTACATCTATACCTTCTTTTGCAAATGCAATAGCAGTTGCTTTTCCTAAGCCACGACCGCCGCCTGTAATGATTGCTTTTTTATTTTTCATTTTATTTTTGTGAATATATTTATAATGTTTGTTCGATAATATGTTATTGAAAACTAGTTAATTTTTTTTAAAAAGCCATAAAAATTATATTAAATCATGGTCATTAATTTGAAGTTTTTTATTTCCATTCCCAATTTAACTCATCGATATGTTCGGCTCCTAAACTTGTAACTTTCTTTATAAATTCCGCTTGGTTAATAATAGCGCGTTTTGGAACAATTAATGATAATCCTGTTTTCAGTTTAATAAAGAAATGGTTTTTTATTTCGTTCAACTCATTGAGTTCAGATCCCTTTATTTTTGTTTCGGTTGAAAAGTCTTTCGAGTATACCGAATCTTCATTAAAAGAAATTTCTATCGGCTTATTAATTCTATTTTTATAATTTTCGTCAATATGTTTTTGAAAACGTCTTTTATTGGCCCATTTAGAATATCTAGGATAAAAAACATACCATATTATACTTATTAAAACAAATGTTATTGTTATAGCATAACTTTTATCATTGATAGCTGAATAAAGCGCAAATAGTGTGTAAATGATAGGGATAATTATTCGAGTACGAAATCGTGTTTTTTTGTTTAATTTAGATTTAGAAGCCGTGTAAAGATGATATTCTAAATAGTCTGATTCTGTAAGCTCGTAATTTAAGTTCATTCGTATGTAAATTGACTAAACGAAATTAGCCAATCTATATCATAAAATCAAGCTCTTTTCGGTTTCAAAATAAAACCTTTTACTGTACAACGTTTCCGTAATATTTCTTCTTCAACCAAAATGAAACTTTTACTAATAAAATTAAAGCAGGAACTTCAACTAAAGGCCCAATAACACCAGTAAAGGCTTGGCCCGAATTTAATCCAAAAACAGCAATAGCTACGGCAATGGCTAATTCGAAATTGTTTCCAGCCGCTGTGAATGCTACCGATGCTGTTTTATCGTAAGTAGCACCAGTTGCTTTGGTAGCGAAAAAACCAATAATAAACATGGCTGTGAAGTAAATAAGTAACGGTACGGCAATGATTAAAACATCCATTGGTATTTCTACAATAAGTTCTCCTTTTAGAGAAAACATAACTACAATTGTGAATAAAAGAGCAATTAAAGTTAGCGGTGAAATTGTTGGGATAAAGGTTTCTGTATACCAAGTTTCGCCTTTTAATTTCACTAAAAAGTATCGACTTAAAATACCTAAAACAAATGGAAGTCCTAAATAAATAGCCACACTTTCTGCAATGGTTCCAATAGAAATATCGACAATAGCACCTTCAAAACCAAAGAAGGGAGGTAGTACAGTAATAAAAAGCCAGGCATAAAAACTATAAGCAAAAACTTGAAAAATACTGTTTAAAGCCACTAAGCCTGCACCGTATTCGCTGCTGCCTTCGGCTAAATCGTTCCAAACTAAAACCATAGCAATACAACGTGCTAAGCCTATTAAAATAAGGCCTACCATGTATTCTGGATAGTCATGTAGAAAAGTTATGGCTAAAACAAACATTAAAACCGGACCAATAATCCAATTTAAAAGGAGTGAAATAAATAGCAGTTTTGTGTTTTTAAAAACCATTGGTAAAAGTTTGTAATTCACTTTTGCTAGTGGTGGGTACATCATTAAAATTAAACCAATGGCAATCGGTATGTTTGTTGTACCGCTACTCATACTCTCAATTATACTTGGGAAGGTTGGTATAAAATAACCGATGCTAACGCCTATAGCCATAGCGACAAAAATCCAAAGTGTTAAATTTTTATCGAGGAAACTAAGTTTTTTTATTGATTTCATTTTAAGAGACTATTTGTGAGAACACATAAAATAATTCGGTTGCAATTTGTAAGCTACGTTCTTGATATTTTTCGGCCTGTTGTGGCGTATCATCAAAAGCTTTTGGATCTTCAAAAGTTATAGGAATTCGTTTTTCTGCACCATGAATAAACGGACAACCGTTGTCGGCTTGCGAGCAAGTCATTACAGCAGCAAAGAATGCTTTTGGGTTAAAATAGCTATCCAGTTTTTTTGAAAACCCAATAATTGGATGTGAATTATCGGAGTATTTTATGCTGTAAACAGGATTGCTAGTATCCGAAATTTTATTTATTTTAAATCCTGAATTTTCTAAAGTTTTCGCCACCATCGGGAAAAGAGCAGTTGCTTCTGTACCTCCCGAATAACAAAACACATTTTTAATATTGAAATAATGTGCCATGGTTTGTGCCCAAGTTTGCGATAAATGACTTCGCCTTGAATTGTGCGTACAAATAAAATTAATACGAATATCCTGTTTAGTATTTACTTTTAGCTGAATAAAATCTACTAATGGTTTTAATATTTCTTTGCGTGAGTCGGCTATTGTTTCAACATTGAAGGTTGAAATTACTCTATCGATATCGTTAAATACAGTCATAATTATTTTTAAAATTATTGGTGAATAGATTTAAGTTTAGCAACAACCACTTCCTGGTTTGCAAGATTCGCCAGTTTGGATATCTGAAAATTGTAATTTCGGCTTCTCAGCAGGAATACCACATTGGTCTTGTGCTAAACAATCGGTCTGTTTTGTGGTTAATAGAAAATTGGTACCATCGAAATCTAATGCAAATTTACCAATAGTTTCGGCTTGATATTCTACTTCAATTTCTAAATCTTCGATACCTAAAGTTTTTTCAGAAAGCTCAATAATGTTTAATAATTTTTCTGGGTGTAATCTATGGTCGTAATCGTTTGCATTCCAAAGTTGAAAGTTTACAACAGTTTCATTTCTAACGGTTCCACCGCAATCAATAAAATGTTTTGTTATTTTTCCAACTTCCGTAACATGAAAATGGTTTGGTACCAATTCCCCGTTTGGTAATTTAAAGGTGATTTGGCTTAATCTGCTTAATTCTTTTTTTATTTCTGATAGTTTCATGATTGAATTTATTTTTTGTGATAATACTATTAATGTTTTTTTAGCAACAATCTATTTTAGGTAAATCTTGATTTAAAAAGGTGTTCATTATTGCTTTCATATTTGTCCAGTTTTCTGCATTTATGCAGTAGCAAACACTCGTGCCTTCAACATTGCCTTTTATTAACCCTAAAAGTTTTAGTTCTTTTAAATGTTGAGATATTGTGGGTTGAGCTAAACCAATTTCGTTTACCAAATCGCCACAAACACAAGAGTTTGTTTTAAATAAATGTTCTAAAATGGCCACGCGAGCAGGATGCCCAAATACTTTTGCAAATAAGGCTATTTCGTTTTGTGAATCGGAAAATATTTCTGTTTTAGCTAATCCCATGTATCTTTATTGTTTCATTGCAATATTACGATTAATATTTGAAATGAGAAAGATTAATTTGAAATACATTAAAAGTTTGCTCTTTATTTATTTAATCGTTATAATTAATTTTAACGATTTAAAAATTCAATTTCACTTCTCGATTTCAGCCTTTTTAAAAGTGAAACAACAGTAATTCCTAAAAGAACCAAATATCCTGAGATAATTTTAAAAGTTCCAAGATTGGCTATTGCAAGTACGATACCTGCGATACCAGCTCTTCTGCCAATAATTTCATATTCAGCTCCATTTTCTATCTGATTTGCAAGATAAAAAGACCAAATAAAAACCCCTGTGATTATCAATAATGCGAAGAATTGAGGCTTAGCATACCGTACCATATTTGGGATTTCCGAACTATAATTTAAGTTAGGATTGTCGTTTTTTATAGCTTCAAAGACCTCTTTTTTAGTTTTTTCATTATCAATATAAAGCTCTTCTTCAGATTCTTTTCCGAAATATATCTTTATATAATTTTTACCACTTTGATTTTCAATTTTTGTAATATAAGAATAAGGAATGCTAAATAAATCTTTTAAGAATGTAATATCAGTTGTTTGCGGGGTTACTCTATTTAAATCATTTTCTTTTGGATTGCCTTTGTATATTGATTTATCTGCAATTAAAATAAGTTTATTAGATCTTGATTCTTTTATCTTCCAGATTTTTAGTATGTAGATTGTCTGTATTAATAGCAAAATTAAATTAATCTAAAATCAATAAATTTTTTAGATTAATACTTAAACGAAGTTATCTATTTTTTTAATACATAGCTATTGCTTTTTGGTCGCTTTTTTCTAATACAATATCTTTAACAAACTCATCAATTTGACTTTTAGTTACATTAGGCATGCAAATAATATGTGTAATATCGTCATCGGTGGCTAGTTGCCATTTTCCTTTAATAAAATCTGATACTTTTGGGAATACCACAGTAATCGACCCCGGATTGGTCCATGCTTTTATACCTCGTTTTAGAAGTTCATTTTTGCAGTATTCTGCAGTTTCCAAACTATGGCGGTAACGTTTTGCTAAACCTTCTAGACCCATTTTTTTAATGGTGTACCATAAAAATAATGGACTATGTCCGTTTCTAGAGCCTGTAATTGTGGTATCTAACGAGCCAATGTATGAAATACCTCTTGCAATTCGATCTCTTAAAGAGCGTTTGGTGATAATAACTCCCGAAGGAAATGGCGAACCAATAAATTTATGCCCGCTTATAGAAATACTATCTGCGCCATCCTTGAAATCGAAAGGTACACGTGGCTCCATAAAAGCACCGTAAGAACCAGATAATGCAGCATCGCAATGTATGTAATGGTCTTGAATGGCTAGTTTTTTTAAAATCTTTTTTACTTTAGAAACATCGTCTTTCGCTTCCATCATGGTTGTGCCAAAGGTGGTTAGAATAATGGCAGGTTTATGGCGGTTAAATTGTAAGGTATTTTCTAGATCCTCATAGTCTATTTCTCCATTCTCCTGCGATCTAATGGTAATACTCGGTATGTTTAATAAATGAATATTTTTCTTTACACTGTAATGTGTAGATTCAGAAAAATAAACCATTGCTTTTGGATATAATTCTCTGGCAAGGTAAAGACCATAAAGATTACTCTCCGATCCGCCATTGGTAACATAACCCCAATGATTTTTTGGATCTGCACGAAATAATTCAGCGAAAAACTCCACAACTTCACACTCCATTTCATGAGTTTGCACCTTATACGTGTTCTCTTCAAATGGATCTCCCACATTATTAATAGGGTATTTTAAGAATTCATTTAAGCGTGAATAATCAAAATCTTGTGCAACAGGATAACCCAAAACTTTTTCCTTATCTTCTATGAGTTGGGTTAAAAGAGAATCTATTATGGTATCTGGGTTTGTGTTCATTTTTATACTAAATTATTTTGATTATTAATTTTATTTGTTCTGTAAAACTATGGTTTATAAGTGTAAAATATTTTTATATATGAAATATTAGAAAATTAAACTATTTAATTTAGATTAACAGGATAAAAAACTATATTGAGGTTTGAGGATTTAAATGATAGAAAAATAATCTAGTATGGACGATATTGATAGACGAATTTTGATGCAACTTCAAGAGAATTCGAAGCAAAACACAAAGGAAATAGCGAGTAAAGTAGGGTTGAGTGTTACACCTACTTACGAAAGAATTAAAAAATTGGAGCAACAGCATATTATAAAATCTTATGTGGCTTTATTGGATAGGACTAAAATTGGAAAAAAGATTATTGCTTTTTGCCAGATTACCTTATTGAAGCATCAAAAAACAATGGCAGATAATTTTAATAATGAGATGTTATTGTTGCCGGAAATTATGGAGTGCCATCGAGTTTCTGGAAATTACGATTATTTACTAAAAGTAGTTGTAGATGATATTTCGGAATTTCATGAGTTTGTAAATGAGAAATTATCAACTGTAGAAGGTATTTCAACCATTCATAGCTCCTTTTTATTGAATTCCGTTAAAGATAATACAGCTTACAATTTGTAGTTATAGTTTTTATTTATGGAGTTGCGCTTGTTGTATAATATTTACTTATTTGTGAATAAGTTTTATCATTCTCATATTATAAAAAATTCCTTTTTACCAACTTATCTTTGAGTTATGAAAATAGAAGAAATCACATTATTCACTAATCAAATTGAAAGACAAAAACAGTTTTATCAAAATGTTATGGAGTTTGATTTAGTTTTTAATTCCGAAGAAAAAATAACGTTTAAAACGGGGAGTAGTTTGTTAAGTTTTCAATATAAGAAGGAGGTTAAACAAGCGCATTTTGCATTTAATATTCCATCGAATAAAATAGATGAAGCTTTAATTTGGCTGCAAAAACGTGTTACTATTTTACCTGATGGCGAAGAGAGTATTTCAAATTTTTCAAGTTGGAATGCTAAAGCTGTTTATTTTTATGATACCGATAATAATATTGTCGAGTTCATAGCAAGACGAGATTTAAATGAAGAATCATCGACAGTGTTTTCATCAAAAAGTATTATTTCAATAAGTGAAATAGGCATGGTTACCACCAATATTTCTGAGCTATATGAGGCGATTTCGAGTATAAAGCCAATTGCTGTTTTCGATGGAAACTTTAATCGTTTTTGCGCCTTAGGAAATCATGAAGGTTTGTTTATTTTAATCGATAAAACAGTTAAAACTTGGCATCCAACAGGAGAAACTGCATATACTGCAGATTTTGTGATTAAAGGTGATTACAACTTTAGTTTTGTTGATGGAGCAGTCCAAACAGCTTAAAGAAATATTGTAAATTAGATGTTTTAATAAAAAGAGAATTTTAATAAGAATATCCCCAAAAACAGGGAATAAATATAAAGGAATGAAATTAGTAATATCACCAGCAAAATCGTTAGATCTAGAAACAGAATTACCAACAAAACAATATACGGAAGGTCGGTTTTTAAAACAAGCAGATCGATTAAATAAAGTGCTTAAAAAGAAATCGGCTAAAAATTTATCCGAACTTATGAGTATTTCTCCTAATTTAGGTCAGTTAAATTACGAGCGTAATCAAGATTGGAAATTACCGTTTACTCCAGAAAATGCACGGCCAGCTGTGTATGCTTTTAATGGCGATGTATATCGTGGATTAGATGCTTATAACTTGCCAGCAGAAAAAATGGAAACATTGCAAAATACCGTACGTATACTTTCTGGTTTGTATGGTGTTTTAAAACCATTAGATTTAATACGGCCTTACCGTTTAGAAATGGGAACAAAACTACCTATTGGAACCAATAAAAACCTTTACGAATTTTGGAAAAAAGATATTGTAAAAGCTTTAAATGAAGAGCTCGAAGATGGTGAGTTGTTTTTAAATTTAGCGAGTAATGAGTATTTTAAGGCTGTCGATAAAAAAGCATTAAAAACACCAGTGGTTACTGCTAATTTCAAAGAATTTAAAAATGGTGATTATAAAATTATTTCGTTTTATGCTAAAGAAGCGCGTGGCCTTATGGCGCGTTATGTTATAGATACCAATGCGCAAACCATAGACGATTTAAAAGGGTTTAATTATGGCGGTTATAGTTATAGCGAACCTATGTCTAAAGAGAACGATTTAATTTTTATTCGATAAAACTCATAGCGTTTTGAACTTTGTAAAAATTAGAAACATTAAATTTGAAGATTAAACTTAGAATAAATTAATGTATTACTATTTTATTATTGCTTTTCAGGTATATTGTATCTATCACATGTACAAAAATGGAAACTCCTTTTATTGGGCGCTTCTTATCTTTTTTGTGCCTCTAATTGGCTGTATTATTTATTTGGTTACGCAAGTTTATAACAAGCGTGATGCAGAAAAAATAACAAGTGAAATAACAAATATTATAAATCCAACTAAGAAAATTAGGGATTTAGAGAAGCAGCTCGAGTTCTCAGAATCTTATCAGAATCGAGTGAATTTAGCCGATGCTTATTTAGCCAATAAAGATTATAACAATGCGCTTCCTCTTTACCTAAAAGAACTGAAAGATGGCTATGAAAACGATTTTTACGTAAATACGAAATTGGTTGAAGCTTATTTTTTAGCTAAAGATTATAGTAAAGCTGTTTTTTATGCTGAAAAAATTAAAGATAAATTAGAATACAAGAAGTCCAAAACTCAATTTATTTGCGGCTTGGCACATGAAAAACTAAGTGATTTTGAAGCTGCTGAACACAATTTGAGACAAATAGATATTCGATATTCTTTTTATGAAGAGCGTTTAGTTTTTGCTGAGTTTTTAATAAATAGAAATAAAAAGGAAGAAGCTAGATCTATATTAGAAGCCATAAAAACGGAATCTCAGCACATGACGAAACCTAACCAGAAGTTATATCGTAGAACGGTTGTTCAAGTCGAAAAACTGTTATCGGAATTCGATTAGGAATTATTTGACTTTAACTTTATTAGTGATGTCAATTTTAATTTCAACAGATGGTTTCTTTTTAACACGTGGTCGGCGAGAGCCAAAGGTTCCTCTGTTTATTTTTCCACGTTTTGTTTTTTTATCACCTTTTCCCATATAGATAGATTTTTTTGTTTCAAATTAATATACTAAATTTTAGCTTAAAAATCAAGTAAAACGTGTTTAAACATAGGCATCCATATCAACCTTTTATAAAAGAAGACACTACAAAGTTGATAGTGGGCACGTTACCACCACCGCGGTTTTCAATTGGTGATCTTTTAGAAAAAGATGTGGACTTCTGTTATGGTAGTTATTACAATTCGCTTTGGTTGTTTTTGGATAAAATTCATGATTTAGGTTTGCGTTTCGATAACTCGGAAGAAGCTATTGCAGAACGAAAACAGTTTTTAATTGCGCATAAAATTGGTGTTTGCGATATTGTGGGTAGCTGCGAGAGGGATAAAATAGATGCATCGGATTTGGGTATGAAAAATATAAAACTTCGAGATGTTATTGGATACTTAAAAGAATTTCCGAATATTAATACCCTTTTATTTACTGGCGGAAATAGTAAAAATGGTCCCGAATATTTTTTTAGAAAACACATAAAAGATTACAGTTTAAAGTTAGAATTAGTTTCTAATGAAGTTCCTAGAATTCATAAGTTTGAAATGCCAGTTGAATTGTTGAGAGATGATGCAAAACGTATTATTAAAACAGTGTCCTTAACCTCGTCTTCTGGTTCTGCAAATCGAGCTATTGGAAGCATGGCGTTGTACAAACAGTTAAAGCAAAGTGACCCAAATTTTAATACTTTTGATTTTCGAGTGATGCAGTATCGAGAGTTCTTTTGATGTTAATTAAATTGCTTAGATTTAAAATAGAATAGGTAAAGATTACAAATGACTGAAAATAGTACAGAACATAAACATTATGCCATTTACAAACCTTACGGGTTTTTAAGTCAGTTTTACAGTAACTCTACACAACAGAAGCGTAAAAAATTTTTAGGTGAATTGGATAATTTTCCTGAAGGTATTATGGCTATTGGTCGTTTGGATGAAAAATCGGAAGGTTTGTTGTTACTAACTACCGATGGTAAAATGAGCGACTTTGTAAACAGCCAGAAAGTTGAAAAGGAATATTACGCGCAAGTTGATGGAGATATTACAGAAGAAGCTGTTGATAAATTAAAAACTGGTGTAGAAATTGGTTTTGATGGTAAAAAGTACCAAACAAAGCCTTGCAAAGCTTTTAAATTAGATGGTATTCCTGAGTTACCTAAAGCACAACAAAAAATTAGAGATGATAGGCATGGCCCAACCACTTGGGTATCTATTACTTTAAATGAGGGGAAGTTTAGGCAGGTTAGAAAAATGACTTCGGCCGTTGGATTTCCTACGTTAAGATTGGTACGTGTTCGTGTGGGTACACTAGACTTAAGTGGAATGCAAATTGGTGATGTTATTGAACATAGCCGGTTTTCCTTGCGTTAGGGATTGCAGTGAAAAACCCACAGCAAGACCAATTTTAATTGGGCTTGCGAGGATTTGCAACGTAAAGCCCGACCCTTGGGGAACGCCCAAATGTTTAGACTTCTAGTTTCTTAATTTCGTTGTAATTTCTATTCAGTTGTTTTAATAATAGGCCGTAAATAAGCTTGTAAAATAACCAGATTACTCCAATAAATATACTTGTAAATAAAAGTAGAAATGCTATTATGAGGAGCATTTTTTTATTTCCGAATGTGGTTAAATCATTGGCTATTACCGGATCGTTGTGTAGCGCGTAATAAAAGCCAACCATAAGTGATACGCCTGCCATAACAAGGTTATAAAGCACATAGTATTTTATTACTTTTCGTGTTTTAAGTATGTTTTCCATGAGTTTTTTTGCGCTATCAGTAACCGAAATAGATTTGTACGATTTGTAGAGCAAATAAATAAAGATTAGGATGATGGCGTAACTGAAAAAAGTAATTGCACCAAGTACAAAATCGTTGGTGTAAATGGCTTCTAGCTTTGCTTTATATTCGGTTGAGCAAAAATAGGGTATTGTGTTTACGATAATCCAAAACACGAGTTCGGCTATGCTAATGTAAAATAGGGTCTTCACTATGGAAGACGATTTTTTATGCAACATCGGGTAAATATCATTTACCGTTAGTTTTTTCTGGTCGGGTTTGGTGGTGTTCCAATCCTTTTTTAAGATATCTAATTCATCCATAGGGTTACGGATTTAGTATAGTTTTAAGTTTCGTTTTTATTCTATTCATTTTCACTCTGGCATTCACTTCACTTATTCCTAATGTGGTACTTATTTCTCTATAGTCTTTGTCTTCTAAATACAAGAAAACTAACGCTTTTTCAATGTCGTTAAGCTGGTGTACAGCTTTGTAAAGCACTTTTAATTGTTGTTCTTCGGTATCGTCGTAATCTTCGGCTTTTATTTTAAATGCTACACCTTCAAAATCTTGCGTGTTTATGGTACGTTTAGATTTTCGGTATAAGGTAATAGCCGTATTTAAAGCCACGCGGTACATCCATGTACTAAATTTTGCATCGCCACGAAATTTGGGGTACGCCTTCCATAACTGGATGGTTATTTCCTGAAACAAATCGTTATGGGCATCATAGTTATTGGTGTACAAACGACAAATTTTGTGCACAATATTTTGATGCTTTTCGAGCAATTCTACAAAACTATGTTCTAGTTCTTTATTCAATGTGATGGGTTAGTTATTTTATAAGTAGTTTGAAATTTAAAATTGTTACAAAAAAATTAGAGTATTTATTTAAATTTAACCTCATGGTTAATTATGTGTTTGGTATTTAGTTGTTTGGAGATGTTTTTTTTTATGTTGGAAATATAATAATTTAATATAAAAACGGCTGTCTAAAATATGGTTTTAGCTAAATTAATAGTAAACCATATTTTAGGTAGCCGTTAAATGATTTTTTATATGGTATTGCTTAATTTACCGCTAGAAGCGAAATATCAAAAATTAATACAGAACCGGCAGGAATACCATTGTAATTATAACTTCCATAAGCTAAGTGCGCTGGTATTAAAAGCATACCGCTACCGCCTTCGTTAAAATAGGTAATGCCTTCTGTCCAGCCGGGAATTACTTGGTTTAAATTGAAGGAGATACCGGTTTCGTCGCTCTCATCGAATACAGTACCATTTGTAAAGTAACCTTTGTATGCAACCGTTACATTGTCTGCAGATGTGGGTTGCGTTCCTGTACCTTGTGTGTTTATTACGTAATAAAGGCCAGTGCTACTTTTTTGTGCTGTTAAATTGTTTTCTGCGATATAAGCTAAAATTTCAGCATCGTTTTCTACTGTGTAATCTTTGTAAGTATTGCTTGTGGTATCATCGCTTCCACAGGATGTAAAAAGGATTAATGCAAATACAATTAATAAGGTGTTTTTCATTTTTATTTCTTTTTTAAGCAAATATAGTAGAAATATATTCTGTTTTAGAAGTTAGTTTAAAATCAACTTTAGTACAATATCTTTAAAATAAAAAAACCACTCTGTTTTCACAAAGTGGTTTTGGTTTTTATATTTCCGCGAAAGCGAAAAAGTAAAATAAATTATTTACTTAATCATTTCGTAACTACGTTTAATAAAGTTTGTTAATTCTTCACCTTTTAATAAACCTTGAGAAAGGCGTGCTAAATCTAAACTTTGTATAATTAAACGCTCTTGAGTTTCCTTAACTTCGGTTGCTAAAATATCGTTAACTAAAACAGAATTTGTATTTACAATTAAGTTATACATTTCTGGCATGTTACCAAACATTTGCATACCGCCACCACCGGTAGCTTGCATTTCTTTCATTCTACGCATAAATTCTGGTTGCGTAATTGTGAATGGAGACTCATCGCTATCCATAGATTCTAACTGAACTGTGAATTTTTCTTGAGGAATAACTTCTTTTAATAAAGCGTCTAACGTTTTAGTTTGTTCTTCATCTAATTTAGAAATTGTTGTTTCGTCTTTCTTAATTAAATTATTGATATGGTCGCCATCAACACGAGCAAAAGTGATGTTCTCTTTGCTGCTTTCTAATTTTTGGATTAAATGCGAAACTATTGGAGAATCTAACAATAAAACCTCGTAACCTTTAGATTTGGCCGATTCAATATAGCTGTGTTGTGTATCTTTGTTAGATGCATAAAGCACTACTAATTTACCGTCTTTATCGGTTTGGTTATCTTTTATTTTATTGAATAACTCCTCGTAAGTATAGTGAACGCCATCTACAGTTGGGTATAAAGCAAAAGCATCTGCTTTTTCGAAGAATTTCTCTTCAGATAACATTCCGTATTCAATAACGATTTTAATATCGGCCCATTTCGCTTCGAAATCTTCACGATTAGAATTGAAAAGAGATTTTAATTTATCGGCAACTTTTCTTGTAATGTAAGATGAAATCTTTTTTACAGCACCATCGGCTTGTAAGTAAGAACGTGATACATTTAAAGGAATATCTGGAGAATCGATAACACCACGTAACATGGTTAAAAATTCTGGAACAATACCTTCTACATTATCGGTAACATAAACTTGGTTTTGATACAGCTGAATTTTATCCTTCTGCATTTGCATACTATCGCTCGACATTTTAGGGAAGTATAAAATTCCTGTTAAGTTAAACGGATAATCTACATTTAAGTGAATGTTGAATAAAGGCTCCTCAAATTGCGCTGGATACAACTCATGGTAAAAGTTTTTATAATCAACCTCTTCTAAATCTGCTGGTTGTTTTGTCCAAGCTGGAGTTGGGTTGTTTATAATATTATCAACTGTAATTTTTTTGTGTGGCTCAGTAGTTTCTTTACCATCTTTATCAGTTGTAGTTGCTGGTGTAAAATCTGGATCGTTTACTTCTTTTGTTCCAAATTTAATTGGCACAGGCATAAACTTGTTATACTTAGAAAGTAATTCGCTAATTCTATTTTCCTCTAAAAACTCAGTAGAATCTTCAGCAATATGAAGAATAATTTCTGTCCCTCTGGTTGTCTTGTCCGATGCTTCTAAAGTAAACTCAGGAGATCCGTCGCAAGTCCAATGTGCAGCTGGTTCTTCTTCTCTATGCGATTTAGTGATAATTTCAACTTTTTCTGCAACCATAAAGGCAGAGTAAAAACCTAAACCAAAATGTCCGATAATTCCAGAATCTTTAGCAGAGTCTTTATATTTATCTAAAAACTCTTCAGCTCCAGAAAAAGCCACTTGGTTAATATATTTTTCAACTTCTTCGGCACTCATACCTAAACCTTGATCGGTAATGTAAAGTTTTTTACCTTCTTTATCTATTCTAACCTCTATTTGTGGATTACCGTATTCAGCTTTAGATTCTCCAATACTTGTTAAATGTTTTAATTTTAACGTTGCATCGGTACCGTTACTAATAAGCTCACGTAAAAATATTTCGTGATCGCTGTATAAGAATTTTTTAATAAGCGGAAAGATATTCTCTACCGATACATTAATACTTCCTTTTGTCATGATATTAATTATTTTTTTATTTCCGCCTAAGCGAAAACTGATTAATTTAATTTTAACTTACTTCGATATAATAGTCAACAAAAATGCCAATTGAATAAATATGACAAAGTGACACGCTTTAAAGAATATTATACAATTCGTAATTTCAATCTGTCAAACTCGTCTGCTTTTAAATTATTGAAAAAAAATATTTTGGAAATTTGAGGAATTAGCAGACTTATTGTACTTTGCCTATCTAATCTAGAGATAGTATGTACAACTCAAAAATAATTGGTTTAGGGAAATACCTACCAGAAAACGTGGTAACTAACGACGATTTGTCAAAAATAATGGACACCAACGATGCTTGGATCCAGGAACGAACCGGTATAGAAGAACGCCGTTGGATAAAAGAAGGTACCGATGATAGCTCTGCAGTTATGGGAGCAAAAGCAGCTAGAATTGCTATAGAGCGTTCTGGGTTAACCAAAGACGATATCGATTTTATTGTGTTTGCCACGCTAAGTCCAGATTATTATTTTCCAGGCTGTGGTGTGCAAATTCAAGATATGCTCGATATGGGAACCATTGGAGCGCTCGATGTGCGAAACCAATGTTCAGGCTTTGTTTACGCCATTTCAGTGGCCGATCAATTCATAAAAACCGGCATGTATAAAAACATATTGGTAATTGGATCCGAATACCATAGTAACGGACTAGATAAAACCACGCGAGGCCGTAATGTAAGCGTTATTTTTGGCGATGGAGCGGGAGCATGTGTGCTATCTCGTGAAGAAGATAACAGTAAAGGTATTCTATCCACACATTTACATAGTCAAGGTCAATATGCCGATAAACTTATAGTAGAATCGCCAAGTATAGGGCATTGGGTTCCCGAATTGAAAGAAGCTGGAGACGATGATATATCGTATTTTCCATACATGGATGGGCAATTTGTTTTCAAAAACGCCGTGGTACGTTTTAGTGAAGTTATCATGGAAGGTTTGGCTAAAAACAATATGCAGAAAGAAGATATCGATATGTTAATTCCGCATCAAGCTAATTTAAGAATATCTCAATTTATACAGCGAAAATTTGGATTAAACGACGATCAAGTATTTAGTAACATCCAAAAATATGGAAACACAACAGCAGCATCTATTATAATTGCCTTAACCGAAGCTTGGGAAGAAGGTAAAATTAAAGAGGGCGATAATGTTGTTTTAGCAGCCTTTGGTAGTGGATTTACCTGGGGAAGTGTTATTATAAAATGGTAAAAAGTTTTTAGTTATAAAAATATGGGCGTTTCCCTTCGGGTCAGGCTTTACATTACAAGTCCTCGTGCCCCGATTTCATCAGGGGCACTGTGGGCTTTTCATTGCAATCCTTAACGCGGGAGTTTGCTGAGGTGAATTAAATATTATCTTCTTTTTTAATTTTTTGTTCTCATAATTTAGTTTCTGGATTTGTTGTAGACAAAAATAATTCACCAATTGAGTTTACTAATATTTTTATTCAGAATAAAGAATAAAACCTTTGGGCCAACAGCTTTAATATAAGCCTTATTGGGTTTAAGTATTGAACTAAAATCAGGTATATATATAAGATTAAGTTATAGTTTTTGTTTACTTCCTAAAATATTTACGAGTTTTCTATTTCGTTTTTATTTACTAAATTACGGTCTTAAATACGTAACATACCATATACATTAAACCAACTTAAATTTTGATTGAAGAAAAAGATTTTTTATTAAGAGAAATTCAAAGGTTAGCACTTCTTTTAAAAGGGCTTATATCTAAAGTTGAAGACTTAGATCTGGAGAATATTAATGTTGGAGTTAATGAAATTGGTGAGATTTTAAAAACAGAATTTGGTTTATCATTAAACGAAATTTCTAGAGTATCGAATGATGATATGCTGAAAATAATGCAGAATCTAGATGAAACTCATTTTGAAAAATTAATTGAACTCATTTTTAAATCAATTAAAAAGATTAGAAATAGTAATGAAATTATTGATATTGATGAATCTGAATTGATTAAAAAAAATCTATTTATGATTAATCTGTTGGATGAAAATTCTACAACTTTTTCATTAGAAAGAATGAACATGAAAAGCGTTTTACAACAATATTTGTAATTGATATTGGGTTTGTATTTAACTGCTCAATTACTTTTAATTTCCTTGCTAAAAACAGCTTAAGTATTGCCGTAATTTGGATTTACTTATAAATATTTTGTTTGTTATCTCCCTGTTCTTCTTCCTCAACTTCATGTATTAACACGCAATATGTTATAGATTCTGCATATCAACAATAAGATAAAAACTCAATTCAATAATGAACTTTAGAAAAGCAACAGAAAATGATATTTCTATAATCGTGGAAATGATGGCAGATGATATACTCGGGAAAAAAAGAGAAAATTTCCAAAACCCATTGCCTAATGCTTATTTAAAAGCGTTTGAAAAAATAGATTCTGATGTAAATCAAGAACTCATTGTTGTTGAAAATGATGATTTTGAAATCATTGGAACGCTTCAATTAACATTTATTCAATATTTGAGCTATTGTGGTGGAGTTAGAGCACAAATAGAAAATGTATTTATAAAAAAAGACCAAAGAGGACTCGGGATTGGAAAGACAGTTTTTGAATGGGCAATAAAAAGAGCAAAAGAAAAAAAAGCGCATTTAGTACAATTAACCTCTGATAAAAAAAGACCTCGGGCAATTAAATTTTACGAAAACCTTGGTTTTAAAGCTACTCACGAAGGGATGAAATTACATTTTTAATAAATAAAAGAGGTTGCTTGTTTGTTAGGTTTTAGTTTTTTTGTGAAGTTCTTGCAAAAAATCTCTTTTTATTTTATAGATAAGAGTTTGCGAAAAACGAAAAACCCAAAACATTAAAGTTTTGGGTTTTTCTAGCTATTAATCAACTTTCACTAACACATAAGTGAAGAATCTTAAAAGCTTAGACGTAGAAAAGGTAATTATATTGCAAAAATATTTAAACTTTAACAAGTTTTAACATTTTGATTATCAATAAATAAAGCTCAGGCGTAAGCCTGAGCTTTAAAATAATAACCATCAAATTATATACGTTTTTTGTAATGTTGAAGACGACTAACTCTAAATAATTATACCACGTATTTGTTTGGTTATCTGTACTATAACGAATTTTGTTTGGTTTTATTTTATAGATTTATATTTTTTTTCGAATAAAGCAGCTTTGTTTTTGTCCGTTTTAAAAAAACTGAATTATTTTTATAGAAATTTTTGTTTAAAATGGTACAACTTTTTATGTTTTATTTCGAGTAAGGAAACTTTAAAAATTGCGTCTAAAACAGTCTAAAATAACTAAAAAAATGAGTAAAAAAACTTTGGTAATCGGTGCGTCTTTAAAGCCTGATCGCTATTCAAACATAGCTATTAAAAAATTAGTAGCTCATAAACACGAAGTAGTGACTATTGGTTTAAGAAAAGGAATTGTTGCAGGCGTAAACATTGATACGGAATTAGTGCTATATAAATCTATTGATACAGTTACGTTGTATTTAAACCCTAGCCGCCAAAAAGCCTATTTTGATTATATTCTTTCCTTAAAACCTGAACGTGTTATTTTTAATCCTGGTACAGAAAACCCTGAGTTTTACACTATTTTAAAAGAAAACAATATTACTTTCGAAGTTGCTTGTACTTTAGTATTATTATCTACAAAACAGTATTAAGCATTGCTTTTTTTCGATATAAGGTATAGGCCAATAAAAGTTAGCATGCCGTTTATAATTAAAAGTTCATAGCCAATAACGTAACCGCCAAGATTTTCGGCAGGAATGTTTCCTATAATAAAAGATAGGGTTAATGCAACCGCGGCAACTACCCAAACTAATTTATCTTTAATAGTTCGCTTGGTGAAAATTCCAAAGGCAAATAACCCTAATAGTGGTCCATAGGTATATCCTGCTACTTTTAGTAAATTATCAATAACATTACTGTCTAGTACATATTTAAAAATTACGATTACAATAATTAGTAAAATACTCATTAATATATGTACGCGTTTTCTTAATCCTTTTTTAGTGCTTTCTTCTCGGTTTTCAATTCCTAAAAAATCCACGCAAAATGATGTGGTTAAGGATGTTAGGGCAGAATCGGCACTGCTGTAAGCAGCCGCAATTAAACCTAGTAAAAAGAAAATAGCTAGGGAGATGCTCAATCCTCCATTAAGTGCAATTTCAGGAAAAAGTAAATCTGTTTTTGGTTTTCCGTCTAGCATTGGGATGGCAATGTTATGTTTTTCAGCATAAATAAATAGTAGAGCACCAAGTAATAAGAACACAAAATTAACAAAAATTAAAACAGATGCAAAGGATAGCATGTTCTTTTGCGCATCTTTTAAGGTTTTACAACTTAGGTTTTTTTGCATCATATCTTGGTCTAAACCTGTCATGCAAATTGCAATAAACATACCGCCTAAAAACGATTTCACAAAATAATTTTTAGCTAAAATAGAATCGGTAAACATAATTTTGTTGTACTTCGTTAACTCTTCCGAAGCAAGAAAATCTTTAAAACTCCAATTCAGTTCATCGGTAATTAAATATACAGCAACCACTAAGGCTGTAAGCATAAATAGGGTTTGTAGAGTGTCGGTCCAAATAATGGTTTTTATGCCGCCTTTAAAAGTGTAGAGCCAAATAAGCAAGATGGAAATACTTACAGTAACTACAAACGGAATTCCGTAAGCATCGAAAACAAATTTTTGTAAAACAATGGCGATTAAATATAATCTGAAGGCGGCTCCTAAAACTCGTGAGATAAAGAAGAAAAAAGCACCTGTTTTGTAACTTACTGTACCAAATCTACTTTCTAAATATTGGTAAATAGATATTACATTTAGTTTATAATAAATAGGCATGAGTACAAAGGCAATAACCAAATAGCCAACCAAATAACCGAAAACTACTTGCATATAGCTAAACTGCGATCCAGCAACCCAACCAGGAACGGAAATAAAAGTAACACCAGAAAGCGATGCGCCAATCATGCCAAAGGCTACTAAATACCAAGGAGCCGATTTGTTGGCTTTAAAAAAGGCGTCGTTGCTGTCTTCTTTACCTGTGAAGTAAGATATTAAAATTAATAGACCAAAATAAGCGGCTATTAGTAAAAGTATTTTTGTAGCTGTCATTAAAAATTAAATTTCAAGTTTCAAAATACGAATATTAAACTTCAATAAACAAGTGCAAAAGATGATATTTAAATGTGTGGACTAAAATTAGCGAAATTCCTCGTGAAATAGTAAATTCGCAGCCATGGAATTTTCTTCGAAATTATTAGAACGTGCTGTAAATGAGATGTCTCAATTGCCGGGTATAGGTAAGCGTACCGCTTTGCGTCTAGTTTTACATATGTTAAGGCAACCAAAAGAGCAAACAATTGGTTTGGCAGAAGCTTTAAAAACCATGAGAACTGAGGTGAAGTTTTGTAAATCTTGCAATAATATTAGCGACGTAGCGTTGTGTGAGATATGTTCTAATCCAGGACGGAATCAATCATTAATTTGTGTTGTTGAAGATGTTAGGGATGTTATGGCAATTGAAAACACAAGTTCGTATAAAGGTTTGTACCATGTGTTGGGTGGGAAAATTTCTCCAATGGATGGTATTGGTCCTCACGATTTAAATATAGAATCTTTGGTTAATAAAGTAAAAGAAGGCAAAGCTAAAGAACTAATTTTTGCATTAAGCTCTACGATGGAAGGTGATACCACGAATTTTTATATATATAAACAAATTCAAGATTACGATGTGTTTACATCAACAATTGCACGAGGGATTTCCGTTGGCGACGAACTAGAATATGCCGATGAAATAACACTTGGGCGAAGTATTGTTAATAGAATTCCTTTTGAATCCTCTCTAAAATTGTAATTTTTTATTATTTGAAACTCTCAATTGTCATTTTAAATTATAACGTGCGCTACTTTTTAGAATTAGCTTTAAGGAGTGCTCAAGCAGCAATTTCTGATATAGACGCGGAAATTATTGTGGTCGATAATAACTCTAGTGATGATAGTTGCCAAATGGTGAAAAGGTTGTTTCCAGAGGTGAAGCTTATTGAGAATAAAGAGAATTTTGGTTTTTCAAAGGGAAACAATATAGGAATAGCTACTGCTAAAGGAGAGTATATTTGTGTTTTAAATCCAGACACCGTAGTTGCGGAAGATACTTTTACGAAGCTTTTAGATTTTTCGGATAAAAAGGAAAAATTAGGCATTGTTGGTTGTAGGTTAATGAATGGCAGTGGTTTGTTTTTACCAGAAAGCAAACGAAATATTCCAACGGTAAAAGTGGCGTTAAAAAAAATACTCGGTAATCCAGATAAATACTATGCTAATCATTTGCATGAAGAAAGTCAGGATGAAGTTGGTATTTTGGTAGGTGCTTTTATGTTAATTAAAAAAAATGTTTTTGATACTGTAGGCGGGTTTGATGAAGATTATTTCATGTATGGAGAAGATATAGACTTATCATATAAAATCTTAAATTCTGGATATAAAAATTACTATTACGGAGGAACTTCAATTATTCATTTTAAAGGGGAAAGCACGCTGAAAGATCGTAATTATGCGCTTCGTTTTTATGGAGCGATGCAAATTTTTTACGAGAAACATTTTAAACAAAATTTAATTTTCGATTTGGTTGTTTGGTTAGGGATTAAGTTGGCTTTTGTTTTTAGACGAATTCGTAAAAATGAAATTAAAATTATTTCGGAATATATTTTTATTTCGAATGAAGTTAATAGTAAGTTAGAAGCAAAACTTTCTGAAAAGCTAAATTTGAAAACACAGCTAACTTCGGTTAAAACAAATGCTGAAGTTATTTTTGATGCCAATGTTTTAAGTTACAAAGATATTATTGAGCATATAAAAAATACGGATAAAGAGTTAACTTATAAAATATTACCAAACCAATCTAATTTTATCATTGGTAGTAATGATGGATTAAGTCAAGGTAAAGTGATAGTTTTTCAATAGTATTATGTGATTTGTGTAAGGAAATCCCTGATTTTTCATTAATTTTGCAGTCTAAAATTAAAAAACAAGTATTTTATTATTAATATGGCAAAGTTTGAACTAAAGTTACCTAAAATGGGAGAAAGCGTTGCTGAGGCAACAATTACCTCTTGGTTAAAAGAAGTTGGAGATACTATTGAATTGGACGAGGCAGTTCTTGAAATTGCTACCGATAAGGTAGATAGCGAAGTCCCGAGTGAATTTGATGGTGTTTTGGTAGAAAAGTTTTTTAATGTTGATGATGTTGTTCAGGTTGGTGAGGTTTTAGCAATAATTGAAACGGATGGTGATGTTGAAAGCGCTAGAGAAACTGTTGCTAAGGAAGTAGTGGATACAGAGGAGCATGTCGCTGAGCAAATTGAACAAACTATAAATATAGCTAAAGAAACTGTAGCTCCAATAGTTTCAAACGAAACGCGTTTTTATTCGCCTTTAGTTAAAAATATAGCTAAAGCAGAAGGAGTATCGCAAGCAGATTTAGACGCTATTGTTGGTACCGGTAAAGATGATCGCGTAACCAAAACAGATATTTTAAATTATTTAGAGAATAAAGGTAAAGGTGCTATACCGGTTGTAAATAACGCAAAAGCTGAAATGCCAATAGCGGTAAAATCACAACCTGTAAAACCATCACAAGCAGCTAAACCAGTTATTTCTAATGGCGAGGATGATATTATTGAAATGACCAGAATGGGCAAGTTAGTTGCGCATCATATGGTAGAATCAACTCAAACTGCAGCACACGTTCAAAGTTTTATTGAAACCGATGTTACTAATGTTTGGAATTGGAGAAAGAAAGTTAAAGCAGGCTTTATGAAACGTGAAGGTGAAAACTTAACGTTTACACCTATTTTTATGGAAGCTATAGCGAAAGCACTTCGTGATTATCCAATGATGAATATTTCTTTACAAGGAGACACTATTGTAAAAAAGAAAAATATAAACCTTGGTATGGCAGCAGCCTTACCAGATGGGAATTTAATTGTGCCCGTTATTAAAAATGCCGATCAGCTTAATTTAGTTGGTATGACAAAACAGGTAAATGATTTAGCTAACAGAGCACGATTAAATCAACTTAAACCTGATGATGTTCAAGGCGGAACTTATACAGTAACTAATGTAGGAACCTTTGGTAGTATTATGGGTACACCTATAATTAACCAGCCACAAGTTGGGATTCTGGCTTTAGGAGCTATTAGGAAAGTGCCTGCAGTTATTGAAACACCTGAAGGTGATTTTATTGGTATTCGTTACAAAATGTTTTTATCTCACTCTTACGATCATCGCGTTGTTAATGGCGCTTTAGGCGGAATGTTTGTAAAAGCGGTTAGCGATTATCTTGAAGCTTGGGATATTAATAGAGAGATATAGATTAGTTATTGTAATTATTTAAGGTGTCTATAAGGGCTTTTTCTGTACATATGTTGGTATATACTTTAGATTTAATTTTAAGTATAAATGGCAGGTTTTTAATACTGTCTTTAGTTATATCTGAATTTTTTAAAAGAAGCTCTAAGTCATTATAATTTTCTATTATATGTTTTGTTTTAAAAGCGATTTTGGAATTATTAAACAGACTTTTAGCATCTTCGCACAGTGAGCAGTTATCAGATTCAAAAATGGTTATGTCTTTGGTTTTTAAAGCATCGTCGATATTTATTTGAAAGTCGTCAAAATCTTTTCGAATGCGTAAACTTTGACTAACTTTATTTACAATAAATTGTTCTTCGTAATTACCCGGTTTATCGGTTAATTTTATGAGAGTAATTAAATGTATTTCACTATTGGCAGGAATAACTTTTAAAACGGGTCTGTTACTACTTCTTCTATAGTCTTTTGTAACTATACGTAAAAAAACGGAGTAGCTCATAGAGTCTGTGTTTTTTGCGTAAAACTCTAAACGTTTGCCGTTTTGCTTTTTTATAAGCGATACTTTTTTGTCTCGTGTTTGCTGAGCAAAACTGAAAAAAGAAATAAAAAGAAACAGAATAAAAGAATATGCTATTTTGTAGTTTGAATTCATAATTTGAACAAATTTAAACAAATTTTAAAAGTATATTTGTAAAAATATTTAATTTAAAATGCAATTAAACTTAACAAAACCCATTTGTTTCTTTGATTTAGAAACTACAGGAATAAATATATCTAAAGATAGAGTTGTAGAGATTTCTATTCTTAAAGTATATCCTAATGGGAACAAGGAAAGCAGAACGTGGTTAGTAAATCCGGAAATGAATATTCCGCAAGAAGTTGTTGAAATTCACGGAATAAGCAATGAGAAAATTGCTAACGAGCCTACATTTAAAGAATTGGCTAAGGATATTTATAGCATGATTAAGGATTCGGATTTAGGTGGATTTAATTCCAATAGGTTTGATATTCCTTTATTAGCTGAAGAATTACTACGAGCAGATATTGATTTTGATATGAAAAGCAGTTTGGCTGTAGATGTGCAAACTATTTTTCATAAAATGGAACAACGTACATTAAGTGCTGCTTATAAGTTTTATTGTAATGAAGAGTTAGAAGGTGCTCACGGTGCGGAAGCTGATACCAACGCTACTTACGAAGTGCTTAAGGCACAAATAGAAAGGTATGATGAATTAGAAAATAACACAAAATTTTTGGCAGAGTTTAGTGCCAGAAATAAGTTTGCTGATTTTGCTGGATTTATAAATTATAATAAAAAGGGTGAAGAGTGTTTTTCTTTCGGAAAGCATAAAGGAAAGCTGGTAACTGATGTTTTGGAAAGTGAACCAGGTTATTTTGGTTGGTTATTAAATGCCGATTTCCCTTTGTATACTAAAAAAGTATTAACAGCCATTAAGTTGCGCAGTTTTAATAATAAAATTTAGGTTAAGCTAGAAGATTATAGTTTTGCTTAAGGGTAAGACATTGGTTACCGCTTAAAGATAATCTTTGCAAGTAGACTTCGCGTTAGGGATTGAACGGCATGTTTGAGCTCCACGACTTTTTAGGAGGGAGCGAGTAGAGAAAGCCCGACCCTTGTGGTAACGCCCAAAAGAAAATAATATAGAAAATAGACTAGAGTTTGCTATTCGTGATGATTTGTTGAGTTCTTGTTTTTAAAAATGAAAAACCGTGAAATTAATCTGCATTGGTCGTAATTACACCGAACACATTGAGGAATTGAATAACGAAAAGCCAACAGATCCGGTGGTGTTTTTAAAGCCTGATACGGCGATTTTACTTAAAAAGCAGCCGTTTTTTATCCCGGATTTTTCTAATGATGTACATTATGAGGTTGAGGTTTTAGTAAAAATTAATCGTGTAGGTAAGCATATTGATAGAAAATTTGCTCACAAATATTATAATGAAATAGGCTTAGGTATAGATTTTACAGCACGTGATTTACAGGCAAAATTAAAGGCCAAGGGGTTGCCATGGGAAAAAGCAAAAAGTTTTGATGGGGCCGCAGTTATTGGTGAATGGATACCTGTTGATAGTGTTGAAAATGTGGATAATATAAATTTTTCTTTAAAAATGAATGATTTTTTTGTGCAAAATGGAAATACGAGCCATATGTTATGGAAAATTGATGAATTAATAGAATATGTGTCGAAATATTTTACTTTAAAGATAGGAGATATTATATTTACGGGAACACCAGCTGGAGTAGGAAAAGTAAACATAAACGACAAGCTAAAGGGATATATAGAAAATAAAGAATTATTTTCAATAACAGTTAAATAAATGGAACAACATTACAAGTTATTTAGAGTGAGAGAGCTAGCGGATAATGACGAAAGTTTTATTGCTGCACTAGCAGAAGCATTTTTAGAGGAAGTACCGGAAGATGCAGAACGATTAAAAAAAGCAGTTGCTGCGAAAGATTACCATGAAGCTTATCAGGCAGCTCATAAAATGAAACCTACAATCGATTTATTTGAATTAGGCGTGCTAGCCACCTTAATTGAAGTACAAGATTGGGGGAAATTCACGAAAAAGGAATTAGATGTTACACCGCAATTAAAAGTTGTGATTACTGCGATAGAAAACGCTGTAGCGGAAATGAAGGTAGATTTTAATTTATAGCTTATGTTAGCAGAAATTATTACCATTGGAGATGAGCTACTTATAGGGCAAGTGATAGATACTAATTCTGCATATATTGGTAAACAACTTAGTAAAATAGGGGTTTCGGTGTATCAAATCACCTCTATTCAAGACGATAAACAACATATTCTTCAGGCATTTAAAGATGCCGAAAGCCGTGTAAATATAATAATAATTACTGGAGGATTAGGTCCTACAAAAGATGATATTACCAAAAAAACGCTAGCCGAATATTTTAATGACACCTTAGTTAGAGATGCTTCGGTGGAAGGAAATATAAAGGATTTATGGCAAAAATATGTACGACAAACACTCTTGCAAGTTAATTTAGATCAGGCGTTAGTACCATCTAAAGCTACTGTTTTAATGAATACATTAGGAACCGCTCCTGGCATGTGGATAGAGAAGGGTGATAAAGTTTTTGTATCGCTACCTGGTGTGCCTTTCGAAATGGAAGGTTTGATTGATGGAGAAGTGGTACCGAGAATAAAAGAAAAATTTGATTGTCCGTTTATTTTGCATCGTACATTATTGATTTTTGGCTTAGGCGAAAGTACTCTAGCTGCAAGAATTGAAGATTGGGAAGATGCTTTGCCGCCCGAGATAAAACTAGCTTATTTGCCAAGTTTAGGTAATATGCGCTTGCGTTTATCAACGAAAGGATTTGATAAGGAAAAAGTGATTTCAGATGTGCAAAAGCAAATAGATCAGCTTATTCCGCTTATCAAAGATGAATTTGTAGGTTTTGAAGAAGAAGATGATTCCATAGAACGTATAATAGGAAAACAACTTACTAAATTAGGTAAAACTGTTGCTACGGCAGAAAGTTGTACTGGAGGTAAAATAGCCGAGCGTTTTACCGCAAATTCCGGTGCATCGGCTTATTTTAAAGGCAGCGTGGTAAGTTATGCTACCGAATCTAAAATAAATATTTTAGGCGTTTCTAAAGAAGCTATTGAGGCCGATTCTGTAGTAAGTGCAAAAGTAGCAGAATCTATGGCACAGCATGTTTTAAAATTATTTAATACAGATTATGCCATTGCCACAACAGGTAATGCAGGACCAACAAAAGGTGATTCTGATGTTGAGGTTGGCACTGTTTATATTGCGATCGCTACAAAAACGGGAGTTTATTCAGAAAAACTTATGTTAGGGAACCTTCGATTAAAAGTAATAAATAAAGGGGCTAACAAGGCTTTTGAGATGTTATTAAAAGAAATTTTTAAAAATAGATAATATTTTGGTTGTCATACCGTAAAGATTTTATATATTTGCACCTCGATTTTAAGCAACAAAATTAAAGTTATATATAATGTCAAGAGTTTGTGAACTTACAGGAAAGAAGGCAATGGTTGGAAACAACGTGTCTCATGCATTGAACAGAACTAAACGCAAATTTAATGCGAATTTAGTAAAGAAACGTTTTTACATTCCAGAAGAAGACAGCTGGGTGACATTAAAAGTTTCAACATCTGCTTTAAAAACAATTAATAAAATAGGTATTTCTGCAGCAATTAAAGATGCAAAATCTAAAGGATTTTTAACGAAGTAATTCGCTGTATTTAAAATAAAAAGAAATGGCAAAGAGAGGCAATAGAATACAAGTAATTTTAGAATGTACAGAGCATAAAGAGTCTGGTCAAGCAGGAACTTCACGTTACATTACTACAAAGAATAAAAAGAACACGCCAGATAGAATGGAGATTAAGAAATTTAATCCAATTCTTAAGCGTATGACAGTTCATAAAGAAATTAAATAATTAGAAATTTTAGTTTTAAAATTTCAAATACCTTAAAAACATATAGGTCATGGCAAAGAAATCCGTAGCATCATTACAAACAGGATCTAAAAGATTAACAAAAGCAATAAAGATGGTAAAATCTCCTAAAACTGGAGCTTACATGTTTGTTGAATCTATAATGAATCCAGAACAAGTAACTGACTTTTTAGCTAAAAAGTAATTTACATTGTTACATAATATTAAAAGCTGCTTTCGTTTTCGAAAGCAGCTTTTTTATTTTTATATTTGAAATAAGAGTTAAAGGCTTTACCTTTAGATAATCAAAATGAAATAAAGGCTAAAAATCTAAAGGTAAATTTTGAATGACTGACAGATTAGCAGAAAAATATTTGTGGTAAGGAATTTGACAATATCATTTTGTGCGTTACCGCAAGGGTCGGGCTTTTCGCAGTCGCTTTTTTGTGTCGCATAGGTGCAACAACACAAAAAGAGCTTCAACAATGCTTCAATCCCTAACGCGAGTATCTGCTGAGTTTAGTTAATAAAAACAGCGAGATAGAACGTTAAAAATATATTTACCATAACGGTAAGAAACAACAAAATAAAAAGAGCATAACCACTCTATAACAACTAACAAGAAAATGAGCTTTTTTAAAAAAATATTTTCGTCAGATAAAAAAGAAACCTTAGATAAAGGATTAGAAAAAACAAAATCTAGTTTTTTTGGTAAGCTTAGTAAAGCGGTAGCCGGAAAATCTAAAGTGGATGCTGAAGTTCTAGATAATCTTGAAGAAGTATTAGTTTCTAGTGATGTTGGAGTAGATACCACACTAAAAGTTATTGAGCGTATTGAAGAACGCGTATCAAAAGATAAATATTTAGGAACAGAAGAACTTAATAAAATTCTTCGTGAAGAAATCGCAGCACTTTTAAGTGAAACAAACTCTGGTGAAGACACCGAATACACCATTCCTAGTTTACCAAAACAAGCTGATGGAAGAAAAACACCTTATGTTTTAATGGTTGTAGGCGTAAATGGTGTAGGTAAAACTACAACTATTGGAAAGTTAGCATATCAATTTAAAAAGCAAGGACTTAATGTTGTTTTAGGCGCAGCTGATACGTTTCGTGCGGCAGCTATAGATCAATTACAGGTTTGGGCAGATCGTGTAGATGTACCAATGATTCGTCAAGAAATGGGAAGTGATCCTGCATCTGTAGCCTTCGATGCGCTAAAATCTGGAGTAAATCAAGAAGCTGATGTTATCATTATTGATACTGCAGGACGTTTACATAACAAAGTAAATTTAATGAACGAGCTTACAAAGGTAAAACGCGTTATGCAAAAAGTTGTTGTAGACGCACCTCACGATGTTCTTTTGGTTTTAGATGGCTCTACAGGGCAAAATGCTTTTGAGCAAGCTAAGCAGTTTACTGCAGCTACAGAGGTAACTTCTTTGGCTGTAACCAAATTAGATGGTACAGCAAAAGGCGGTGTAGTAATTGGAATTTCCGATCAATTTAAAATTCCTGTAAAATACATTGGTGTTGGAGAAGGTATTGAGGATTTGCAAGTGTTTAATAAATTTGAGTTTGTAGATTCATTTTTTAAATAGGAATCTTTAAAATGAGGCTTGCAAGTTTATAGATTTTAAATATTATCTTTTCAACGTAAAGTGCCCAGTGTAATCTTTTCCATTTGCTCGTGTAACTACAAACCAGTAATCTGAAGTTGGCATGTTTTGTCCGCTATAAGTACCATCCCATGAGGATGTTGATCCTAAATTTTTGAGGAGTTTTCCATATCTATCATATATTTTAACCGTTAAGTTAGGTTCTGTTTCAGAATACTTTATAGACCATGTATCATGGTACCCATCATTATTAGGTGTAAAATATTTAGGAGAATTCAATAAGTAAACTTGCTCTTGAGTGGTACCGCAACCATTTTTATCTCTTACATAAATTATATATTCTCCAGCTGTTAATGCTGTAAATGTATTACTGTCTTGAAAAGTTATATTATCTATAGAATATTCATAATCACCTAGGCTTAATTCAGATAAATTAACAGTTATCATATTGTTGGAATCCGTCCAGTCTTCAATATCAATATTCGAAATAACAGCGGTATTAGATAATACAATTTCAAATTCTTTTGTTGAGGAACAGCTATAAGTGTTATGATCTTGGGTTACTGTTACAGTATAGTTACCAGTATCTTCAATAGTAGGTGTTATTGTTTGTGAGGTATCTCCAGTAGACCATAAATAGCTATCAAAACCATCTCCGGCATCAATAGTTATATTATTGTCATTTTCACAAATACCAACAAAATCGGAGATTGTAATTATGGGAGAATCTTGTAAACTGATTTCAATTTGTGCAATTTGGTAACAATTATCGGCAGAATCGATTCGTGTGTATATAATTGGAGTTTCTAAAGACCAATTAAAACTTGTAGGAACTGATATTTTTCCTTCATCATCGTTCTCTGCATTAGATTGCGATGTAAAATAAGTAAAAACACAATCGCTACAGTCTGTTATTTCCGATTCGTAAATTGTTAAATCGATCGTTTCTTGGCTATCATTTAGATTATCACAAATCTCGGTAGATATATTATTTATAATAAGACTTGGAGCTATTATAGAAACTAAAACAGCAATTCTATCATCACTTTCACAACCACTAATGGTTTCTTTTGCAGCATAATATGTTGTTCCATCAACGAGGCTGTTTGTATTGGCTAAAATATTTCCTTCGGTTAGACTATCATACCAAATAGCTGTGGAATTAACTTGAATATCTGCAATTTTCGCAGCTTCCGTTGTACAAAAAACTTGTTCTGGTTCACCGGTTAAGGCTTCGGGAGTTTCAATAATTTCAATATTAAAATTGTCTGAAGTAATTCTACAAGACGACGTATTTATGTTATTTCCGTTAGCCACGGTTAATCGGTATAAAAAATCACCCGCTATGCTTGTGTCGGTAAATATATAATTTGGTGTAGTTTCTCCAGAAATGTCATTCCAAGTTAGTCCATTATTATCTGATGATTGCCATTGATATCGAGGATCTGAATATCCAGAAGATACTGATGCTTGAAATGTAGAACTTACATTTTCATTTTGGCAAACCGATAAGTTGCTTTTATCTTGATTATCTATTGTATTACTTATTGTTGGACCACAGGGCTTAAAAGCAATATCATCTAAAGCAATGTCATTTCCTGGATGTGCACTTGGTGCAATATTTAATATGGTTATAATCACTTCGGTTTCGTCCTCTAAAGTAAAAAATAAGCCATATTGTAGCCAAGTACCGGATGATGTTTGAGAGATATCGCCGGTGTTGTTGGAGCCTAAAATATTGCCGGATGAATCACTTATACGAAACGTAACATCAGGATGATATTGATCCGTTCCTATAGCAGGATTCATTATATTTATTAGCCAAGCAGAAAACTCATAAGTTGTATTAGCACAAAGTCCGGTTACTGTTTTAGTGTAAAAAACACCTTCATCTGCTAGTACGGCACTATTTATAACCATCATGTAACCATTTGTGTTTCCAGTATGATCGCTAGTAACATGCCAAGCATTGCTTTTTAAACCGCTAGTAGTATTTGCAATAGTATATTCTCCTTCGTCTAATTCTCCGTTACTATATGTAAAGGCCGTAATAGAAGAATCTAAAGCACCTCCTTTCGAGGTTCCCGATCCAAAGTTTATTTCGACTACTGGATCTCCTAAGCTACCTTCACATAGTTGCGCATAATTTTGTAAATAGAAGCAGAAAAAAAATAGTGATGAGAGGGTCAGTTTTTTATACAAAGTGTTTTTTTTAAAGATCGATAGCTAATTATATTAATCTTTAGATACGTTCTTTGAAAAAAACTTGTGCTTTTTAGTTTTTAATTCTAATTAATTACTGCATTTATTTTTCCCCAAAAATCGTTATCAAAACTAGAAAGTGCAAAATTTTCTTCAGTAGCAGCTTCACCCATTCTAACAATTACTAATTTTTTGCTAGGAACGATATAAATTTTTTGATCGTTTTTTCCCAATGTGGCAAACATATCATCGGGAGCATTAGGAATTAATTTTCCGCTAAATTCGTATTGGCTTTGCGGTAAATGATAGGAGGGTTTTCCATTAAGCCACCATAAATAGCCATAAGCTTCATTAATATTTTGAGACGTACTTTTTGCTTCATCTATAAAATTTTCAGAAATAATTTGTGTGTTTTCCCACTGGCCTTTGGCGTAAATAAGATGTCCAAAACGTGCCATGCTTCTTGTATTACTCCAATAGACGCTTAAATTGTTAAGATCGATCCATTGGCCACTCATTCCAATTTTATCTTTCAAATTTTCAGTAAAGTAATCGTTCCAATCTTGGTTGCTTGCTGCCGCAACTACATCTTGCATTTTTACATAGACATTATGGTATGCCCAACGAGATCCTGCATTATCAATATATTGAAGGTTATCTGGAGAAACATCATCACCTAAAGTATCGTTTAAACCAGAATCCATTGATAACAAGTTTTTACAAGTAATTAAGTTTTCTTGCTCTAATGTAGTGCTCGTCCAAGCTGTTCCTAAATAATCAGAAACTTTATTATTAATATTTATAAGTTCGTTATCTTGTGCAATCCCAACGGTTGTAGATGTTAATGTTTTTCCTGCGCTCGCCCAATACCAAAATTTAGAATCAGTATGGGCGTTCATATATGTCTCAACTACAATTTTTCCATCATGTAAAATTATAAAACTCTTGGTGTTTTTTTCTTCTAGATAATCAAGAAGCGGTTGTAGCTCTGCTTCATTCCAACTTAAATCAGAGATAGATTTTGTTTCCCAAGTGTCGGAATTTATCGGTGGAAAATAAGTGGATACTGTATCGATTTCTTCTTCAGGTTTATTTGAATTTTCCGAAGAACAACCAAAAATAAAAATTAATAAAACTAGATATACGTGTAACGTATGCTTCATAATTAGAAATGTTAATGTTTTGGACTTTCAAATATATAAAAGGTTTAATTAATTATAATCGTTGAATTTTAAACAAAAGCAAGTATATATTGTTATTCTACAATCATTCATCATAAATCAATCAGCATTGCGTATCTTTGCACACTTAATTTTTGGTATGAGAACAAAGACACTTAAAAAGAACAAAATCAACGTAGTAACACTTGGCTGTAGTAAAAATGTTTACGATAGCGAAGTATTAATGGGGCAACTAAAAGCCAGCGGAAAAGATGTTGTTCATGAAGAAGAAGGGAATATTGTGGTAATCAACACTTGTGGGTTTATCAATAATGCTAAGGAAGAAAGTGTAAATACTATTCTTGAATACGTACAAAAGAAAAACGATGGCGACGTAGATAAAGTATTTGTTACCGGTTGTTTAAGTGAACGTTACAAGCCAGATTTAATAAAGGAAATACCAAATGTAGATGAGTATTTTGGGACTACGGAGTTGCCAGGATTACTAAAGGCTTTGGGTGCTGATTATAGACACGAACTTATTGGAGAGCGTTTAACAACTACGCCAAAAAACTATGCGTATTTAAAAATTGCTGAAGGTTGCGATAGACCGTGTAGTTTTTGTGCCATCCCTTTAATGCGAGGAAAACACAAGAGTACACCTATTGAAAACTTGGTTATAGAAGCTGAAAAATTAGCAGCAAAAGGCGTAAAAGAATTAATCCTTATTGCTCAGGATTTAACGTATTACGGACTAGATATATATAAAAAACGAAACTTAGCCGAGCTTTTGGGAGCTTTGGTAAAAGTTGACGGTATCGATTGGATTCGTTTACATTATGCGTTTCCAACTGGTTTCCCTTTAGATGTGCTTGATGTAATGAAACGCGAACCTAAGGTTTGTAATTATTTAGATATTCCTTTACAACATATTTCCGATTCACTTTTAAAAAGCATGCGTCGTGGAACAACTAAAGCAAAAACGACTAAATTGATTCATCAATTTAGAGAGGCCGTTCCAGAAATGACGATTAGAACAACCTTAATTGTTGGTTATCCAGGTGAAACTGAAGAGAATTTCCAAGAATTAAAACAATGGGTAAGCGATATGCGTTTTGAGCGTTTAGGTTGTTTTACTTATTCTCATGAAGAAAACACACATGCTTACACGTTAGAAGATGATGTTCCAGAAGAAGTTAAAATGGATAGAGCGAACCAAATAATGGAAATTCAATCCCAAATTTCATGGGAATTAAATCAACATAAAATAGGGCAGGAGTTTAAAGTAGTTATCGATCGTAAAGAAGGTAATTATTTTGTTGGTCGTACTGAATTTGATTCTCCAGATGTAGATAACGAAGTATTAATCGATGCGTCTAAATGTTATTTAAAAACAGGTGAATTTGCAACTGTAAAAGTAACGGAAGCGGAAGATTTCGATTTATATGCTGAAGTATTAGCGTAAAAAAGCGCTTATTTAGGGTTAATAGAATTAGAAGCACAATAGAAGGAAGAACCGGAATTAGTATAAAATTTCAAGCTTCTGTTGTGCTTCTACTTTTATTTTACCAGAATTAGTTAGTGCATTTTCTTGATGCTTGTTGTTTTTTTTGCCCCATAATATAGCAATATAATCAACGGGATTATTTTCAAAACGATTATGGCTTAAGTCAACATTAATAATACCTTTTGTTTTAAGTAGAACTTTTGTTTTTTCATTTTCTGAGCAGTTAGTAAATGAAGAATTACTAACTGTTAAAACGCCTCCAATTGTAGATTCGTCGTATCCTCCTCTAAAAAAGTGGATAACGTTATTCTTTACATTATTAAAGTTACAATTAGTGATAGTAAGCATTTCGGCATTGTAATCTCCTTTTTCTTCAGCAGCCAAAATAATACCATTATCGCAATTTTGTATCGTGCTGTTGCTAAATGTAATATAGTCGGCAAATGATCCTTTGGTTGCTTTTAGAATATAGCCAAAACCTTCAATTGTTGAATTGTTTATATCCAAATTATAAGCAGCAGACATGTTTTCGTCTAATGGTTTAAATGCAGATTGATTGTTTTTTCCTGTTAGAATGATATTGTCTAAATACAGAAAACCATACGGGTGCATTTCAAAAGCGGGTTGGTTTTTAGTACTGTTGAAAATAAGTTTTGTTTTGTTTTTAGAACGAATAATTATTTTTTTATTAATTATTATTGGGTTACTAAAAGTATATGCTTCATCTACTAATTCTATGATATCGCCACTTTTAGCTTGTTCAATTTTTTGAAGAAGATTAGTTTGGGTAGCTTCAATAATATTTGATTCTGCTTTTTTACTTTCTACAGAAAACCATTGAGGCCCATATTTTTTCTTATCTATAATAAATTTTTCGGCGGCACTTATGTTACAAATAGCACCAATACTATTTTGGTTTGTTCTAGAGCTTCCAAATAAATCCGTTTTTATTTTATCAAAGTCGTAGCCATAATAAATACTATCCGTTAAAGCGGCTTGAGCATTTTCTGGTGCAAACAACCACGTATTAATTTGCTTCATTTTAATAGTCTTGTTTTTTAATAATTTTTTTTCTGAAAATGAATTACCATCATTATCTAAAATATTATTATTAAACTGTATGCCATCAATATTGTCATGATTAAAAACTGGTGTTTTATCTGGGTTATGATTAAATATTATATTGTTTGCAATTATGGATCGAACCGGCGGTGCCGAACGAATTTCGCTTGGCGGAAGGACATTTACGCTCTTTAAATTTTGACCAACACCTAATTGCCAAGGCGACTTACAATCTATCCAAGTATTATATGCAATAACAACATCGGTAACTTGTTTATAACGATTTAATGAGGACATAGGAATACCATTCATTACTGCAAGCGGACTTCTGAATTGTTCACCTTTTATTTTATAAAAATAATTATTTGTAATCCAATGGCCTGTGCTTACAAGACGTATACCTCCATAAAAATCAGAATCTTCTCCACCTATAAAAATGTTACTATCTACTGTTGAAAAGCTGCCATGACGTAATACAAGCGAACCTTCAGATTTGTAAAAAATATTGTTTCTAAAAGTATTAAAATTCGTTTTGTCGGATATAATTTCAACTTCGCCATTACAAGCTTCGAAGTAATTGTTCGAAACATTTACAAAGCCAGATGTCATGGACGTTTTACTGTCTCCAATACGTATGGTTTCTCCTCTTGGTCCTCCTTTTCGTGGGCGCGGTCCAAAATAATTATTCACTATTTGGTGGTAGTTACTGCTGTGTTCATTTCCATCTTGAAAGACTCTTAAAGTTTCTCCATCATTAGATTTTCCGGTAATATAACAGTTTTCTAAAGTGTTGTGTTTTCCGTAGAATTCAATCCATTTATCATTCGTTAACCTACTTGGTTTTGTGAAATTTTCTATAGCGCAATTAGTTACTCTTGTGTTAAAAGCCGTTTTATCTTCTCCTATTTTATAACGAATAATACTAGAAGATGGTGAATATCCGTTTTTAAAATATAAATCTTTTATAATAAGATACTCACCTCCTAAATGTAAATAAGATTCACCTTCGATAAAAACTTTCCCTGGAGTTTCGGCTCGTAAAATTATTGGGTTATCTTTATTTCCGTGACCATAGAAATTAATTTTTATATTGGTCCAAATACCATTTGCTAAAATAATTTCATCACCAGCTTTTACATGTTCAATGGCTTTTTTTAGAGCAGTTTCATTTTTTACGTATAGCTTGTTTTCTTCCGATTTAGGGTTTCCATTACAAGAAAAAAAAAGGAATATTGTGGTGAATGCTATAATTATTTGTTTCATTTAGTTGAAATTTTAATTGTAGAAGTTCAAGGTACAATATTTTTAAATGAGGAATTAGTTTAATATTTTTAGATTCTATACTTTTTAAGTAAATATGAATTCGAATAAATTTTTATTATTAATGGAAAATACTCTAGATAGTGCGTTTCCGGTATTAGGGAAGGATATTCCTAAAAGTAAATATACCCCAATAAGTTTATCTGAATCTAACAAAGTATTAAACACGATAGATGTCTCATCGTCTGATAAGTTAGCTCGCTTTGTAAATTTCCATATCAATAAACATAAAGCAATGGTGGCTTATGGCGGTTATTTAGAAGTACGTAATATTTATAAGCGGAGTAAACATTTTAACAGTCAAGCTGAAGAAGAACGAAACATTCATTTAGGAATAGACTTATGGTGTGAGGCAGAAACTCCAATTTACACACCATTTGATGGAGTAATTTATAGCTTTCAAAATAACACTAATTTTGGCGATTATGGACCAACAATTATTTTAAAACATATTATTGACGAAGTCGTTTTTTATACGCTATACGGGCATTTAAGTTTGTCTTCGATAGAGAATATAGAAGTTGGAAAAACGTTTATAAAAGGCGATAAAATAGCTATTTTAGGAGATGCTTCTGTAAATGGGGACTATCCACCACATTTACATTTTCAAATTATAAAAGATATTCAGGGGAGGTCTGGCGATTATCCTGGTGTTTGCGCTAAAAAGGATCTAGAGTTTTATAGAAATAATTGCCCTGATCCAAATTTATTATTAAGGTTAGGTATTTAAAAGTGTTTTAAAAAAATGGAATGGATTACTTAACTAAAAGTAATTCCTTTCTCATTTTTTCATCAGCTACAGATTTTTGGTTCCAATATGGAGATTTTAAGCTTTTTTTCAATTTAGCCGTTGTTATTAAGCCATCACCATTATCTTCAGTCCAAGCCATTATTTTAAATGGAAATTGATTTTCAACATCGATAGTAATTGTTCTTTTTTGGCTAGGGATTTCAATCTTATATTTAATAAGGTTTTTCGTTGCCGTTTTTCCAATTAGCGCTTTAACTGGCTTAACTTCTTGATAGGTAAAACGACTTTGTATAATTGATGGTATTAATTCTATTTCTCCTATTGGTAATTCTCCGTTATTAATGCGTATTCGGGTAAAAAACTCATCTTCTAACAACGTTACTTTTATTTTTCTCTCTAAATCACCTTGAGATTCGAAGTAAGAAAATTGCTTATAGTGATAATTATTATCCTCTAAATTTAATTGAGTAAACGTTATACCACACCATTCTTGTATGCTATTTGTAGCTTTAAGTGTATTAGGGTAATCTTGTGTGTTAATTGGAGTGAAAGTAGATGTTAGTATGGAATAGTCGTAAATACCTGTGTTGAATTTTCGAACATTATTCAACTTCATAACCGTTACATCATCTTCAGGTGTTTTTTTTGGGTTGTCTAATTTAACTTGCTTGCTAGCAGAAAAAGGTTCGGTTACAAAAACAAGAACAACCTCTCCGTCACGGATTTCTCCATATCTTGCTTGTTTTAAATCGTAACTATTTAGCTCTGCTACTCCCGAAAACCAGTAATCATTAAAGTTATTTGCTTTAACTGATTTTGTATTTACTGTAGAATTTTGAGTAGCCTTTTTCTGATTAGAATCACAATTAAGGAATGATAGAAAAATGACAAAAACTAAGTTTATTAATTGAGGATTCATATAAAAAAAATGATTTATTAAAAAAAACGCTACTCAAGTAAAGTGCTTGATTCGATATTTATCGTTTTATAGTCGTAATAATTTGTATTTGCTTTCGGAATTATTTTAAAGCTTATTATATTCTAAAGGGTTTAACTCATCAGTCTACAAAATTATTTCGCAAGAGGGTAGCTACTTCAGGTAGATGTGTAATTAATTCTTCAATTACATCTGGATCTGTTAAATCGGTTCTAAAACCTGGTAACATACTCAATTCTGCATCATCAAAATCGGCACAACCCATAGCCCAATTAGTAAAAAGACGATTTTCTACCATGCTATCGCGAATAATTTTTAAATCTTTATGCCGAGGATCTCTATGGAGACGTTCTAAAAGATCGTCAATAACTTTGGGATCGCCTTCTATAATTTGAAGAAAATAACCTTGTTTATGCATAAGAACGCCACTAATGTTGTCGATAGAATTATAACCTCGTGAATCATGTAGTAGGTCTAATAAATGACGTTTGCTGAATTTTTCCACAGCTTGACTCGAGTAGATAATGCGGCGAAGTATCATATTCAATTATTTAACTTCTAATGTGTCGATAGACCTTAATGAACAATATTAGAGCTTAGACAAATTTATGATTTTTTTCTTACAAAGTCAAGTGTGGATTTTCTTAATTGTGTATGAAATTTAGATTTGATTCGCTAAAGTTGGTAATGTTTAGTTTTCGGTATTTATAACTACAACCCTTCTATACAAATTGGTTCATTCGTAGGACTTAGTCTAAAATAATATGAGTATAATTCTAATTTATAAATTGTATAAAGGGATTTATCTTAATTCCGGTATAACAACTATACATGTCAGAAGTGTATAAATTAAGAATGAATTGATTTTGTATTGCAATTAATTTAAGAAATTTTCTTTTAAAATACTGGCAACATCAGGTAAGTTCGTAATTAATTCTTCAATCACTTCTGGGTTGGTTAAATCGGTTCTTAAACCTGGTAGCATACTTAGTTCGGGATCGTCAAAATCTGTACAGCCCATGTTCCAATTAGAAAACATTCGTTTTTTTATAGTACAATCATGTAGTATTTTTAGATCCATATGGCGTGGATCTTTTTCTATACGATTAAAAAGATCATGAATCATTATGGGATCACCTTCAATAACTTGAAGAAAATAACCTTCTTTATGCATAAGGACGCCGCTAATGTTATCTATGGAATTAAAACCACGAGACTCATGCAGTAAATCGAGTAGTTCGCGTTTATTAAATAGTTTTACAGCTTGACTAGAGTAGATAAGGCGGCGAAGTGTCATATTTGGGGTATATGATGTTATTAATTTTATAAAGTAAAAATGGAGTTTCGTTTAACTAGCTCTATTAAAACTTAAGCAAATTTATAGTTTTTTTCGGTCGTAATAAACTTTTTATCTTGTTTTTGTGTGTTTTATGGGTTTTTTCAGCCTTTAATCGATGTTTTAGCAAGTGTTAAAGGATTCGTTAAGAAAAGTGTTACCACTGGCGGGAAATAAAGAATATGGATTAGAGTGTTTTATTATGAAGATAAACCATTAGGTATATGTTATGTTGGAACTCCTTTTGGATATGGTTTTTGAGGTGTATACAGATACTACTGAATTAAATTATTGTGTAGAAGTAGACAAGTGAAAGATTAGCTGCGTGTTTTAGTTACTTTTTTTAGCAAATAAATGACGGACAGCGAATCTTCAAAAACTTTTGTAAGCAAGCTGAAAACTAGTAATTAATTTACATGGTATTGTGCATTGCTATTCCTGTTTCATTTTCAGTAACACGTCTTTTCCTGTTTCATTTTCTGGATTCAATTCAATTGATTTTTCATACATTTCAATTGATTCTGCTTTCCTATTTGATTTCAATAAAGCTTCCCCATAACTATCAAATGCATTCCAACTATCTGGAAAGAGTATGGTATTCAATTTAAAAATTTCTAAAGCTTTTTCTAATTCTTCATTTCTCAAAAACGTATAAGCCCATTCATTCAAATCACTTTCTGAATGTTTATTTTCCATTTCTGTTTTTTTAGCTTGAATAGATAACTCAATAGCATTATCTAGAGCTTTTTGCAGCAATACGTTTTGTTGATTTTTATCTAGTGTTTCTGAATATGCTTTAATAATTGTATTGATAATTAGCCCTGGATTGTCCTGAAATATCGCATGAGCACTTCCGTAAGCTATAATGTTTTCTACATTATTCTTATGATTATTAAACTCATTGTGAAGCTTTCTCCATCGATTTGAAAGAACCTCTGGAAAACCTGAAAAGGAGTTTTTAGGAAAAATATTGATAACAGGGATACTGTTTGGGAATTCCATATTTCTCATGTGTCGCATTGTTTCATTGAAATTTACATTCAAATAATAGTCGCCTGAAGGTTTTTTTATAGAACTTATATCAACATTGTTGTCTCTCATTGTTAGCAGTTCATCATTCCAGAAATTACTAAGAGTAGCATCTATTAAAACAACCGACTTAACTTTTTTATGATGTTTATGTGCGTACAATAGATTATACAACCCACCGTACGAATGGGAAACCAGAATGATTTCATTGTTATAACCCAACTTTGAAAGACCTGTTTCTAGTTCTGTTATACCATTTTCTATTCCAAAATCCGAATCGTTTTTCAAATTTGGATTTAATTCACTTGTTCCAAAACCAGATCGGTCGTAAGTAATTAATGTAGTGCTAGTAACGTTATAAATTTTTTCTAATATGTTGTTCCAAACAGAAGCATCATTACCTCCACCAGCTTCAAAAAGAATAGGAGTTCCTTCTCCTTTTATTATTTTGAAATGCATTTTATACCCACCAACGTCTACTAGCGTATCAAGGGTTTGAGAATGTATTGATAACGATAAAAAGAAAATTATTAAGAATTTAAAATAGAAATGTCTCATTTGGTCAGCAGTTTAAAGTTAAATAATTTACAACGCCGCGATATTATTTGTTGCTAAGTTATTGTTTTTTTTGAAATAAAATCAAGTTGGTATTTATGGTTGAAAACAAAAAAATCCCAATAGAAACTATTGGGATTTTAGATATTCCGCTTTAGCGAAACAATATGTATAGTGTATTATTCTTCAACTAAAACCCAGTCACCTTTAGCTAAAAGCGGTTCGGCTTGTTTGTATTTAACGGTTTTGTTTTCGCCATTAATAACATGTTTAATAGTAACACGATCGTTACGACCTATTTTTGGCTTATCGCGCACTACGGTTTCCACAACATCCGGTTGGCGTTGTGTATTTCCTGCAGCTCTACTTTGTGCAGAACGTTCGTCTAAATTAGGGATTTCTTCTTTTTGGGTACTTAATTGTTCCTGTTTACGCTCACGGGCTTCCTGAATAGTGTCTTGAGTTTCCTGAGGCAATTCACCTTTAAATAAGAATGAAATTACATCTTTGTTTACCTCGTCTATCATAGTTTTAAACAATTCGAAAGCTTCAAACTTATAAATAAGTAAAGGATCTTTTTGTTCGTGTACTGCTAATTGTACAGATTGTTTCAACTCGTCCATTTTACGTAAATGCGTTTTCCAAGCATCATCAATAATGGCTAAAGTAATATTTTTTTCAAAATCGGTAATTAATTGTTTTCCTTGTGTTTCGTAAGCTTTTTCAAGATCGGTAACTACGTTTAAAGTTTTGGTACCATCTGTAAAAGGGACTACAATACGTTTAAATTTATCACGTTGCGTTTCGTATACATTTTTAATAACGGGGAATGCAGTATCAGCATTACGAGCCATTTTTTCTTTGTAATTCTCGAAAGCAGCTTTATAAATTTTTCCAGTAACCTCTTGAGCAGAAAGTTTTCCAAACTCAGCCTCAGTAACTGGAGAACCCATTGAGAAATAGCGAATTAATTCGTACTCAAAATTCTTATAATCACTAGCTGTTTTATTAGTTTCAGAAATACCTTCCGATGTATCGAAAATCATGTTTGCTAAATCTACACGCAAACGCTCTCCGAAAAGTGCGTGGTGACGACGTTTGTAAACTACCTCACGTTGGGCGTTCATAACATCATCATACTCTAATAAACGCTTACGAACACCAAATTGGTTTTCTTCCACTTTTTTCTGTGCGCGCTCGATAGATTTAGAAATCATAGAATGCTGAATTACTTCACCTTCCTGTAATCCCATTTTATCCATCATTTTGGCAATACGCTCACTACCAAATAATCGCATTAAATTATCTTCTAGAGACACGTAAAATTGAGAACTACCTGGATCTCCTTGACGACCAGCACGACCACGTAATTGTCTATCTACACGACGCGAATCGTGACGCTCTGTACCAACAATGGCTAAACCACCAGCGGCTTTAACCTCGGCAGATAATTTAATATCTGTACCACGACCTGCCATATTGGTAGCAATTGTAACTTGCCCAGATTGCCCAGCTTGATCTACAATTTCGGCCTCTTTTTTATGTTGTTTCGCATTTAATACATTGTGTGGAATTTTGCGAATGCTAAGCATTTTACCAAGCAATTCACTAATTTCTACAGATGTTGTACCAATTAAAACTGGACGTCCAGCTTCAGATAATTTTGTAACATCATCAATAACCGCATTGTATTTTTCACGCTTTGTTTTATAAACTAAATCTTCTTTATCATCACGAGCAATTGGGCGATTGGTTGGGATTTCAACAACATCCAATTCGTAAATTTCCCAGAATTCTCCAGCTTCAGTAACCGCTGTACCTGTCATACCAGACAGTTTGCGATACATTCTAAAGTAATTTTGAAGTGTTACCGTTGCAAAAGTTTGAGTAGCATCTTCAATTTTTACGTTTTCTTTGGCTTCAATGGCTTGATGTAACCCATCGGAGTAACGACGGCCATCCATAATACGACCCGTTTGCTCATCTACAATCATTACTTTATTTTCCATCACCACGTATTGGGTGTCTTTTTCAAATAAAGCATAGGCTTTTAAAAGCTGATTTAAAGTATGAATACGCTCAGATTTTATTCCAAAATCTTTATATAATTCTTCTTTAAGGTTGGCTTCATCTTCCGACGAAAGTCCTTGGTTTTCAATTTTTGCAACCTCAAGTCCAATTTCTGGTAAGATGAAAAAATCTGGATTATCTTTCCCAGAAATATATTCAACACCTTTATCAGATAATTCAACTTGGTTATTTTTTTCTTCAATTACATAGTACAGCTCTTCATCAACCTTAGGCATTTCACGGTTGTTGTCTTGCATGTAATAGTTTTCCGTTTTTTGAAGTAGTTGTTTAACACCTTCTTCAGATAAAAACTTGATTAAAGCTTTATTTTTAGGAATACCACGGTAAACGCGTAGTAGTTTTAAACCACCTTCTTTAGTATCGCCATCCTTAATAAGTTTTTTAGCTTCCGCCAAAACACCTGTTAAATATTTACGTTGTACAGATACAATATCATCTACTTTAGGTTTAAGTTCTGTAAACTCATGGCGCTCACCTTGCGGTATTGGGCCAGAGATAATTAATGGTGTACGTGCATCATCTACTAAAACAGAATCCACCTCATCTACAATGGCGTAGTGGTGTGGTCGTTGTACTAAATCGTCTGGCGAATGTGCCATGTTATCACGTAAATAATCGAAACCAAATTCGTTATTTGTACCGTAAGTAATATCGGCGTTATAAGCTTTTTTACGAGCAGCCGAGTTTGGTTGGTGGTAATCCACACAATCTACACTTAAGCCATGGAACTCAAAAATAGGCGCCATCCATGCGCTATCACGTTTCGCTAAGTAATCATTAACCGTTACTAGATGCACACCTTTGCCAGCTAAAGCATTTAAGTAAACCGGTAAGGTTGCAACTAATGTTTTACCTTCACCTGTATGCATTTCTGCAATTTTACCTTGGTGCATGGCAATACCACCAATAAGTTGCACATCGTAATGTACCATATCCCAAGTAATGGCTTTTCCAGCAGCATCCCAAGAGTTTGCCCAAGTGGCATTATTACCATCTAAGGTAACATAACCTTTTTCGCCCGAAATTAAACGGTCGAATTCATTTGCGGTAACAGTAATTTCTGTGTTTTTTGTAAAACGTTTAGCCGTTTCTTTAACCACAGCAAAAGCTTCTGGTAAAATAACGTTTAAAATATCTTCGGTAATTTTGTAAGCATCGTCCTTTAATTTATCTATTTCTAAATAAATATCCTCACGGCGGTCAATATCTTCAGTGTTTTCTGCTTCATCAACTAAGCTAGCAATATTATCGTTTGTAGCTTGCGTTGCATCTGCAATTTTAGCTTTAAATTCAATAGTTTTTGCTCTTAATTGATCGTGCGATAAAGCTTCTAAAGCTGCCTCGTATGTATTAATTTGTTTAACTAAAGGGCTAAGGGCTTTAACATCTTGTTTTGATTTATCGCCAACAAAAACCTTTAGTATAGAATCTAAAAAAGTCATGTTTATTATTTTATATAAATATATTTTCTAGGAAAACCCTAGGTGTTTTTCAGTTAAAAAAATGTGTTGAAACATTCCTTTTTACAGGTCATAAAAAGCACAGAAATATCCACGCCATTACTAGCTTCAAATATACATTTTAGAACAAAAAAAAAGCCCCAATTCGAGACTTTTTAACTATTCTTTATGCTATATTTTTAATATTCATCCTCATTCCACAGATAATCTTCATCTGTTGGATAATCCGACCATATTTCTTCAATCGAATCGTACGAATCACCTTCGTCCTCAATCGACTGTAAATTTTCTACAACCTCTAAAGGTGCACCAGTTCTAATGGCGTAATCTATCAATTCGTCTTTGGTCGCTGGCCAAGGCGCATCACTTAAATAAGATGCTAATTCTAAAGTCCAATACATGTGTTAATGCGTTTAATTTTTTGCAAAAATAAATTTTTAGTTTAAACACACAAGTAAAAAATGAATTATTTAATCATTAATTTTAAGAACGTATCCTTTTGTACTCTAAACAGTTGAAATTTATTATTGCGTTGTTAATAATTCTAGCAATATTTTTGCTTTATTTTTTTTTGGCGTTACCACAAGGGTCGGGCTTTCTCTACTCGCTCCCTTCCGTTGGTCGGGGAGCTCAAACATGCCGTTCAATCCCTAACGCGGTTTCGCTTTCTAACTCAAAATATAGCTTTTTAATTTAAACTTCCAATAAAATAATTTAATATTTTTCCGGAATCCATTTAATTTCATTTGCTTGTAAGTCTAAAGACAACTTTCGTGCCAATACAAAAAGATAGTCCGAAAGTCTATTTAAATACTTTAAAGCATTTGCTTCAAAGGGTTCTAAGTCGTTAAGTGCGGTTGCTAAACGTTCGGCTCTACGGCATACACAGCGTGCTATATGACAAAATGACACTGTTTGATGTCCGCCCGGAAGTACAAAATGCGTCATTTCGGGTAAAGCTTCGTTCATGTTGTCCATAGCCTGTTCCAAAAGTTCAATATCTCCTTTGGAAATCTTCTCGATATTCAAACGATCTTTACCGTTTTTTAAAATAGCTTTTTCAGGATCGGTAGCCAAAATAGCCCCAACCGTGAATAATTTATTCTGGACATGGGTAATTAAATCTTTGTATGTTTCATTAATATCTTGGTCGCGAATTAGCCCTAAATGAGAGTTTAATTCATCTATGGTGCCGTAGCTTTCTATCCGGATGTGGTGTTTGGGTACACGCGTTCCTCCAAATAAGGCAGTGGTGCCGTTGTCTCCTGTTTTAGTGTAAATTTTCATAGGTTAAAGGTAATTGTTAAAAAAGAAAATATCAAAAAGATTAATGTAAAAATAAGCTTAAATTTTAAGGCTAATTTATTTAAAGTTTATCATTTCTACCAAGAGTTTGGTTGCTTTTATTTAACATATCTTTAAGAAATCAGGAGTATTCCTAATAATCTCATTATTAAAATAGGGGTATTCAAATAAATTTTGTAATAATTGGTTGTAAGTTAATTAACACTTATAGATTTAAAGTAAAACCTTTATTTTTGCCGGAAACAACATGAAAAAAATATAGTTTAATTATGAAAAAAATATCATTAATAGTATTATTGATTATAGGTTCCATGAGTGCCAAAGCGCAGTCGTATATTGGATATCTTACAGATAATTACAGTGGTGTAAATAGCGTTATAGCTAACCCCGCTAATATTACAGATTCTCGTTTTAAAACAGATATTAATTTAGCAGGCTTTAGTGTTTTTGCTGGTAATGATTATTATGGTGTACATCTTTTAGATGCTACCAAAGATGGATACGATTTTGATTTAGATGCAAAGAAATCGCCATCTACAGATAATAATGCAGCTATTAATTTAGATGTTATGGGCCCGGCGTTTATGTTTAATTTAACAGAAACTAGCTCTTTAGCTATTTTTACTAGAGCACGAAGTTTTGCTAATATTTCTGAAATTAATGGCGAGTCTATTGACGCTCTTGATGATGATGAAACCGATGATTTTAATGTAGATGAAGGAGATTTCAATATGCTAGCTAATGGTTGGGCAGAATTAGGTGTAACGTATGCTAGAGTATTAATGAACAAAGAACAGCACTTTTTAAAAGGAGGTCTTACTGTAAAGTATTTACAAGGTGGAGGAACGGCGTATGCTAGCGGTAAAAATATAACTGTGGATTATGATGCAGATGGAATTGATGCTAATACCGGAAGTGTATCAACCAGAGGTGAATTAACTTATGGTCATTTTGCTGATTATGATGACGATGATTATGATTATGAACTTCCAGATGCTACAGGTTTTGGTGCAGATTTAGGTTTTGTTTACGAGTGGAGACCAGATTATGGAGATTATAAAACGACGAATGTAGATGGAGATACGTATTCACATAAATACGAAAATAAATATAAATTAAAATTAGGATTGTCTATTACAGATATAGGGATGATTAATTACAAAGAAACAGAGCGAGAAAGATTCGATGTAACTAAGTCTAATTTTGATGAAGATGATTTTGATACAGGTGATAATTTTACCGAAACCTTAACTAATGTGTATGGTTTACCAACTACAGCTACTGGGTATAAAGTAAGTTTACCAACAGCGATACATTTAAATGCAGATTATAGTTTTACTAAGCATTTGTATGTAAACTTAAATACCGATTTGTCTCTTATTGCTAAAGGAAAAGAGAGTGCAAACCGTATTTCTAACATTGTTTCATTAACACCACGTTTCGAAAGTAAATGGTTTAGTTTCTTCGTGCCTGTAAGTGTTGTACAATACAACGGTTTTCAAGCTGGAGCTGGATTTAGAGCAGGACCTTTATACATTGGTTCAGGATCTGTACTTACTGCTTTAACTAGTGATAACTCTAAAGGTGCCGATGTATATGCAGGTTTGAAAGTTCCTGTTTATCAAGGTAAACCAAAAGATAAAGACGGAGATGGTATTATTGATAAATTAGATGGCTGTCCAAAAGAAGCAGGTCCAATTGAAAACAATGGTTGTCCTTATTTAGATAGTGATGTAGATGGTGTTATGGATAACGAAGATGCTTGTCCTGATATAGCTGGTCCAAAAGAAAACAAAGGTTGCCCATGGGAAGATAAAGATAAAGATGGTGTTTTAGATAATAAAGATGCTTGTCCTAATCAAGCAGGCCCAGAAGAAAATAATGGTTGTCCTTGGGCAGATAAAGATGGCGATGGCGTTTTTGATAAAGATGATGAATGTGTTAATATTGCTGGTACAGTAGCTAATAAGGGTTGTCCGGAAGTAACTGTAGAGATTCAAAAAACTTTGAATGCTTATGCTAAAACAATTTTGTTTAATTCAGGGAAATCAACAATAAAATCTGAGTCTAATCAGGTTTTATCAGATATTATAGATATTTTAGGTCAATATCCAACAGCTAAGTTCTCTGTAGAAGGTCATACCGATAGTTCTGGTAGTGATGCCTTAAACCAAAGATTATCAGATTCTAGAGCAAATGCAGTAAAAACGTATTTAGTAGAAAATGGTGTAGATGCATTTAGATTATCTGCTATGGGTTATGGAGAAAGTAAACCAATTGCTAGTAATGAAACATCTAAGGGTAGAGCAGAAAACAGAAGAGTAGAAATTAACTTAGTAAAGTAATTATTCTACAAAAATAATAATTAGATATTTTATTAAAAAAAAGTCTCAGGGTTTAATTACTCTGAGACTTTTTTTATTTAAATGAATTTTGAAAGATGTATTTATCCGCGTTAAGAAAAAAAATATTTAAGCTCGAATTATAAAATCTTCCCTAACTTGTTCTTTTCTGAAAAACACAAATCCCCAGAAAAAGGTATCTATAGTAACTGTAACTTTTGGATGTTTTTTAATAATCTCCCAAGCTTCGGTCATGCCTTTAGACCAATAAATATCATCAAATATAAAAACAGAATCGTTGTGAGCGGTTTCTAAAAGGGATTCAAAATAAAGTAAAGTCGCGTCCTTTTTATGATTGCCATCAAAGAAAACTAAATCGTAAGTGTTTGCTTTAAGCTTTTCTATTTCATTATTAAAATCACCAGTAATCATTTTTATGTTTTTAAAATCGAACTTTTCAAAATTCGATTTGGAAAAAGCAGCAATATTAGGGCAACCCTCAATAGTTGTTATATGTGCGTCTGGGTTCCCTAAATGTAACGCTGTGGTTGCAATGCCTAAAGAAGTTCCTAGTTCAAGGCTGTTTTTAGGTTTGAAATAAAGAGATAGTCTATATAAAAGTTTAGCACGTTTATTGGTGGATCCTGCGTTTTTAGCCATTTTAGAAATAACCCGCTCTTCTTGTTTCATAACTTGAGAGCCTGCACCTAAATCTGTTATTTTGATGCTATTGGTATTCTCTTTAAGTGTTTTCTTGTAGCCGATTATTTTTTTATAATCGGGATACTTCTTTTTATCGTAAAAACATTTAGTAATTAAATCATAAACAAAAGGGGAGTGGACGCCGTGCTGATTGCTTGATTTTAAAAGAAATTTAAAGTATTGGGTAATTTGATACACGTTTAAATTGACCGTTTTTAGTATTTTGGTTATTACTAGTTTATATTATTTTTACTTCGTTAAATACATTCCAAAAAACACAGCTAAAACGGCAACTATAAAACTAGCAATAGTATATATAGCAAAACTAGTAAAATCTCCCGATTTTAAAAACATATGATTTTCGTAAGCAAAGGTAGAGAAAGTTGTAAACCCACCGCAGAAACCAGTAGCTAAAAGTAAGGTTTGGTTTTGAGACAAATTATCATTTTTGGCCGCTAAACCTAAAATAATACCAATAAGTAAACTACCTAAAATATTGGCGAGAAATGTGCCATATGGAATACCGTTTCCATAGTTATTTAAAAACTTGCCAATTAAATAACGTATTACACTACCTAAGCCACCACCAATAAAAACGAATAAAAGTTGTTTCATTTAAAAACTAATCATCAAATGGTTTTATAGCAATGTATATTTCGGTAATCCAATCTGCTGGATTCGGTGTTTTTGATGGGGCGGTTTCGTAAACTTCAAGCATTGGTCCTTGTTCTAAGTTTTCTAAACCATTTTCAGGAATATAAGCTGTTGCTTTAGCCCATGCTTTTTCTAAATATTTGTAATTCCCTTGTAATGTTGTTTTAACGGCATTAAAAGGAGGTAAATGTCCTGTTAGAATATCACTTTCGTTAGAAATTATTTTTTCTGTGGTTGGTATACAGCAAGAAAACATAACAGTGTTATTCTCTTCATCCCATTTATAGTAATTTATGAACGGTGTGCCTGCTATTTTAATTTTATTTTTATCGGCGTATGCTTTAATTCGAGGAAGCATTTCTTGCATTTTACTCGATAACTCATTTATTTTACATGAAGCTGCAATATATAAATAGTAACCACCGCCATGGGTTGTAATACCGTTTATTTTTATGCTGTATTTTTGCATATTAGCATTAACAACACTATCGAGTTTAAATAAACCACGTTCAAAATCGGGGCCAACAGATTTTTCGAAAGGACCAGAAAAAGCGGTATACATTTTAGCCATAAAATCTTGTTTTCCGCTCATACTCCAAGTCACTTTAGTGCCTTTGTTTTCAGGCTCAAAGTTCCATTCAATATTCGATTCACTTTCAAAAGGAGTAACGAAATTTAGTTTTTGCGAAATAGATTTGTTCTCAGCTACAGCTAAAGTCGTCATGTTTCCTTCACCCAAAATCTCTCCATTCCATGCATAACCTGCATCAATACCAATTGTTTTTTCTAAATATGTAAGTGTTGCTTTTGGCTCTTGTTCTAGCCAAGGCGAAAAATCTATCCAGTTTTTATAATCGTTTACTTCATTAAAAACGACGGGAGTTGGAGCTGTAATTATCCGACTTCTAGAAAAGGTATATTCGTTGGGCTGTACCGCAATATATATAGATGTTCCAATAATCATTATAAGTAAAAGAAATAAAATATACTTAAAAGCTTTCATTGCATATTATTTAGAGAGAAAATATTTAACTCAAAGGTAATCATTTTTAAAATTCGATTAATAAATTATTACATTTGTTGAGTTAATAATAGCTTTTTAGTAGTGAAATGTTCTAATTTTGTACTAAATAAGAATGGTAGAATGTTGTAAAGAGCTGTTTTTGTAAGTTAAATAAAATAATAATTCAAATTATGAAACTAAAATCAATTGTAGGTATTGCAATTATTAACCTGATGCTGTTTTCGTGTGGTAATGAAAAGGCTGATAAGAAAGAGGTTGTAGATGCGAGTAAAGAGGCTGTTGCGTTTAATTACAATGTAGAGCAATTTGCCGATATTAAAATATTGAAATACCAAATTCCTGGGTGGGATAAATTAACTTTAAAAGAGCAAAAGTTAGTTTATTATTTAACGCAAGCAGGTTTATCTGGTCGCGATATTATGTGGGATCAAAATTATCGTTATAACTTAAGAATTAGAAAAGCGTTAGAGCATGTTTATACAAGTTACGCTGGTGATAAAACATCAACAGATTGGACAAGTTTTGAAACTTATTTAAAACGTGTTTGGTTTAGTAATGGTATTCATCATCATTATTCTACAGATAAATTAAAACCTGAATTTTCTTCGGAATATTTAAAGGGATTATTAACTGAAACAAGCACAGAATTAGATAGCGAAGCTTTTGAAGCGATATTTAATGATGAGGATTTTAAAAAAGTAAATCAAGCTAAGGGTGTTGATAATGTTGCGCTTTCGGCTGTTAACTTTTACGGACCAAATGTTACTAATGCAGATGTTGAAAGCTTTTATAACGAAAAAGTTTCTCCAAACGCAGATAAGCCTTTATCTTTTGGTTTAAACTCACAATTGGTAAAAGAAAATGGTGTTTTAAAAGAACGTGTTTATAAATCTGGAGGACTTTACGGTGCTGCTATAGATGAGGTTGTAAAATGGTTAGAATTAGCTAAAGGTGTTGCAGAAAATGAAGCTCAAGGAAATGCTTTAGGTCTTTTAATAGATTATTACAAAACAGGTGATTTACAAACTTGGGATGATTATAATGTGGCTTGGACAGGCGCTACAGCAGGAAATATTGATTATATAAACAGCTTTATTGAGGTGTATAACGATCCTTTAGGTTACCGTGGATCTTATGAGAGTATCATCCAGATTAACGATTTTGATATGTCTCAAAAAATGAAGGTTTTATCAGATCATGCACAGTGGTTTGAAGATAATTCTCCTTTAATGCCAGAGCACAAAAAAGAGAATGTTGTAGGTGTAACTTACAAGGTTGTAAATGTTGCTGGCGAAGCTGGAGATGCTTCTCCTAGTACGCCAATTGGTGTTAATTTACCAAATGCAAACTGGATTCGTACTGCTGTTGGTAGTAAATCTGTTTCATTAGGTAATATTGTAAATGCATCTAATAATGCTGGAAGTACTGGTAGATTGGAAGAATTTGTTAATGATGAAGAGGAATTACTTTTAGACGAAGAATACGGGCAATTAGCGCATAAATTACATACTGCGTTACATGAAGTTATTGGTCATGCCTCTGGTAAATTAAATCCAGGTGTTGGTGAAACTAAAGAAACTTTAAAAAATTATGCATCTACTTTAGAAGAAGGTCGTGCAGATTTAGTTGGTTTATATTATTTATACAACCCAAAACTACAAGAATTAGGGTTAGTAACCGATTGGGAAAAGGTTGGTAAAACTGCTTATGATGGTTACATAAGAAATGGTTTAATGATGCAATTAATTCGTTTAAACTTAGGTGATGATGTAGAAGAAGCACACATGAGAAATAGACAATGGGTTTCCGGTTGGGCTTTTGAAAAAGGAAAAGCCGATAATGTTATTGAAAAAGTAACTCGCGACGGGAAAACATATTTCAATATTAATGATTATGCAAAACTACACGATCTTTTTGGAGAATTGCTAAAGGAAACGCAACGTATAAAATCTGAAGGTGATTACAAGGCTGTAGAGGCTTTAGTAGAAGGTTATGGTGTAAAAGTAGATCAAGCTATTCATGCTGAAGTTTTAGAGCGTAATAAGCAATTTGATTCTGCGCCTTATACAGGTTATGTTAATCCTATTTTGGTTCCGGAAACTAATGATGCCGGTGAAATAATTAAGGTAAACGTTGAGGAGCCTGAATCTTTTGTAGATCAGATGCTAACATATAGTAAAAGATATAGCTTTTTACCAGAGGTGAATTAAGCATTGAATTATTTGTAAATAAAAAAAACAGAACCTTTATTCAAGGTTCTGTTTTTTTGTTTACACTAAAAGTTAAAAGAATTAAATTTACTAGGATAAGTAAACCAATAATAATTAGTAATTTCATAATCGTATAATTTAACAACTATTTTATAGATGCGCATTTTTTAGAAAGGTTGCGTGAAATATTTGTAAAATTATTCTGAAGTTTAAAATGATTGATTCATCATTATCTGTTTTGTGATATAAATGAAAAATAATCAGCCTACTTCAAGAAAACCTTAATAGCAACAATAGAAAGAATAAAAGCTATAAAGCCGAATAAAACCCAAATACTTCCGCTGTAAAAACGTTTGTGGACTTTTAAATCTTTTCGGTAGGTAAAACCAATAATTATGGCAAACACTATAAAGAATATTATCCCGAAAATCATTTGACCACTACTAAACATATCGTTATTTTTATGCAAATTTAATTAATAGTTACGAGATTTCTACCTTAGCGGAAATTAAAAACAATAGAATTTATGAAGAATAAAATAGAAGCAGTAAAAGCCTTTCATACAGCATATAAAATAGGACATAGAGAAACTCCAAAGGCAGATTTAGGCAATGCTAAAAATATGCTCCGTTTTAATTTAATGAAAGAAGAAAACGAAGAATACTTAGAAGCGGCAAATAACAATGATTTAGTAGAGGTAGCAGATGCTTTAGGCGATATGCTTTATATATTATGTGGTACTATTATAGAACACGGTATGCAACATAAAATTGAAGAAGTATTTGAAGAAATACAACGTAGTAATATGAGTAAACTAGGCGAAGACGGAGAGCCAATTTATCGTGAAGATGGAAAAGTGCTTAAAGGACCTAATTATTTTAAACCGAATATTGCAGAAATTCTAGATAAATAATTTTAGTTATTTTTAAAACTATTATTAAACCTTTTGTAAAGAGAAAAGTCTAATTAAAATAATTAGTGTTTGAAATTAATTTTTTAAATGAAAAATAAAAGTTTTTTAATCAATCTTATTGTTGTTTTTTGTTTTGTAATAAGTTGTAAAGACGATAAAAAAGAAATTACTGATACAAATAAAGTTGTAACAGAAATTAATGAAAACATTCCTGTTTACGATTTTAACACGTTAGAGCCTTTACTTTATACCGAAAGCGATAAAACGTACTTAATAAATTTTTGGGCTATGTGGTGTTTACCATGTGTTGAGGAATTACCATATATTCAAGAGTATGCCAGTAAAAATCCAGATGTAGAAGTTATTTTGGTTAGTATGGACTTTCCAAAAGATATAGAAACTAAATTGAAACCTTTTTTAAAGAAAAAAAATATAAGTTCTAAGGTCGTATTGCTAGACGATCCAGATGCAAACACATGGATTAATAAAATAAATCCTAATTGGTCTGGAGCAATTCCATATACTATAATATTTAATAAAGAAAAGCGTTTTTACTACGAGCGTTCTTTTGAGGATTTACGAGATATCGAAGATGAAGTAAATAAAAATTTTGATAAATAAATAGAATTAAAAATGAGAAAAATTAGTGTGTTAATAGCAACAATAACAATGTGTTTAGCGGTTTTGGTGTCGTGTAAAGATGGTGGAAAAAAGAATACTGAAGTATCTACTGAAAATCATCAAGGCGATTATAAAGACCACCCGCACGATGGTGATCGAAAAGGTCCGCCACATGGAGGTGATAGAAAAGGACCACCTAAAGGAGGTTCTCCGGAGCAAGCCAAAACCTTAGAAGAAATTGGAGGTTATAAAATAGGAGAACAAGCAACCGATTTTAATCTTAAAAATGTTGATGGTTCTATGGTATCATTGGCGAGTTACGATAATGTAAAAGGTTATATTGTAACATTTACTTGTAATGAATGTCCGTTTGCAAAAATGTATGAAGATCGTTTAATAGCATTACATAATGAGTATGCTCCTAAAGGATATCCTGTAATTGCAATTAACCCAAATAGTCCGGAGAATGAAAAAGAAGGTTATGCAGCTATGCAAACTCGTGCAAAGGAAAAAGGTTTCCCTTTTGCATATCTTGTAGATGAAGGACAAAAAATATATCCGCAATATGGAGCGGTAAGAACACCTCACGTGTTTTTATTAGATGCAGATCGCAAAGTACAATATATTGGTACTATTGATGATAATGCAAAATCTGCCGAAGATGTAAAAGTTAAGTTTCTTGAAAATGCTATATCAGCTTTAGAAAACGGAACTAAACCAAGTCCAGAGATTACAAAAGCTATTGGCTGTCCAATAAAAGCAAATAGAAGCTAAAGGAATAAATTTGTTTCATAAAAAAAGAGAGAAATCTAAAATAGATTTCTCTCTTTTTTTTATTCAAAAATTCACATAGAACCAAAAGGTTTTACGTAAAATTTATTTTACAGCGTAACGCCATCCAAAAGGATCTTCAGTTTTATTCGTTTGAATATCAGTAATACGCTTTTTTAAATGGCTAGCGTAAGTGTCTTCTAATTCTGGTAAATCAAAATCTTCATCTTTATACCCAAAACCAGAGATTGGTGAGATTACCGCAGCAGTTCCTGCTCCAAACATTTCTTTTAACGATCCGTCCTTGGCAGCTTCAACAACTTCTTTTACTGTAATTTTTCTAACTTCAACCGGTATGTTTTCAGCTTCAGCTATTTGAATAATACTTCTACGCGTAATACCATCCAAAATTCTATCACTCGTTGGGCCTGTAATTAATGTATCGTTTATGCGTACAAAAATATTCATTGCACCAGCTTCTTCAATATATTCGTGTGTATTATCGTCGGTCCAAATTACTTGTTGGTAACCTTTTTCTATAGCTAATTGTGTTGGGTAAAATTGCCCAGCATAATTACCTCCAGCTTTTGCGAAACCTACACCGCCGTTTGCAGAACGTGAGTATTTTTCTTCAATTAAAACCTTTACTTTTCCTGAAAAATAAGCTCCCGATGGTGCTGTACAAATTATAAACTTATAAGCATCGGCAGGTGAGGCATGAAAACCGTTTCCTGAAGCAAAAATAAACGGACGAATATATAATGAGCTTCCTTCATTTTTAGGAATCCAATCGCTATCAACTTCTAATAACGTTTTTAACCCATCCATAAAATAGTTCTCAGGTAATTCAGGAATTGCTAATCGTTTAGCAGAAATGTTTAAACGTTTAAAGTTTTCTAACGGACGAAATAACCAGACTTTCTCATCGGCATCTTTATATGCTTTCATACCCTCGAAAATCGATTGTCCGTAATGGAAAATCTTTGACGCAGGGTCTAAAGTAATCGGCTCGTAAGGCGTAACCTTTGGGGTTTGCCACTTACCGTTTTCATAGTTGCACACTAACATGTGGTCTGAAAAAACACTTCCAAACTTTAAATTGTCAAAATCTACATCATTAATTTTTGTAGATTTTGCTTTTATAATCTCGATGTTGTTGATTATAGCACTCATATTGTTCATATTTAGATTGTAAATTTAAGTAAATTCGTTTTTAAAATTTGGGTATATTTACAGAAATTGTATAAAATCTAAACATTCATCAAATGAAATCACTTTTTCTCACTTTTATTTGCGTTTTTTTTATGATATCATGTAAAAAGAAAGCAGATGTGCAACAAGCCGAACCTACTAAAACAGAAACGGTTAGTTATGCTTCCTTCGGAAATAAAATTATAGCCGACGATGCTATTCCTGCAACTTCCATGGCTTCGCATTATAAATCTATGAATGTTGGAGATAGTATTCCTTCAAAAATAAAAGCTAAAGTAAATAGTGTTTGTCAAGCAAAAGGTTGTTGGATGCGTTTAGATTTGGAAGATGGTAACGAAGTAATGGTTAAATTTAAGGATTACGGTTTTTTTATGCCGAAGGATATAACCGGCAAAGAAGTTATTATTAATGGAAATGCATTTGTTACCGAAGTTTCAGTCGATGAGCAACGCCATTATGCAGAGGATGCTGGAAAAACCAAAGAAGAAATAGCACAAATTATCGAACCTAAAAAGACGTTTTCTTTTGAAGCCGATGGTGTACTTTTAAAACAATAAATTTGAAACGAGAAGTTGTAATAACAGCCGATGGTTCGTCAACCATCCATTTACCAGATTGGAACGAGCAATATCATTCTAAGCATGGCGCCATTCAAGAAGCTTATCATGTGTTTATAAAACATGGTTTGCAATATTTTTATACAGAAAATATAAAGGATGAATTAGAGAGCATTTCTATTTTAGAAATCGGTTTCGGGACGGGTTTGAATGCCTTTATTACTTTTTTAGAAGCAGAAAAATTAAACATCAAAACAAATTATGTTGGAGTAGAGGCGTATCCTGTTTCTTCGGAAGAAATAACTTTGTTAAATTACGCTAAGGAGTTAAAAGCAGAAGAAAACGAGACTGTTTTTAAGGCACTTCACGATGTTACTTGGAATGAAAAACATGATATAACTCCTCTTTTTTCAATTGAGAAACAGAAGAAATTTTTTGCAGAAATAAAAGATGAAGACGTTTTCAATATCATTTATTTTGATGCTTTTGGAGCTCGTGTTCAACCAGAGTTATGGACAGAGCCTATTTTTGAAAGTATGTATAAAGCGCTAAAGAAAAACGGTGTTTTAGTAACTTATGCAGCAAAAGGAAGTGTGCGTCGTGCTATGCAAGCTGTTGGCTTTACAGTACAGCGTTTAGAAGGTCCTCCAGGAAAACGAGAAATGTTACGTGGGATTAAATAGGTTATAGTTTCGTACCTGTTTACGATGTTCGTAGATTGGCATTCCGGATATCTATTTGTTTTATTTTAACGCTTGTTTCGTTTGAAAAAAATCTAAGAAAATTTCATCAGAAAAATTCTGTTAAACCTTCCATAAAATAGTAGCAAACAAACCTTTCATTTTGTAAATTTAAAAAAAAAGACATGCGGGTTTTAATTACAGGAGCTACCGGATTAATTGGACAAGAAATTGTTAGTCTTTGCCATGCGGAAAATATTAAGGTTAATTTCTTAACCACAAGTAAATCTAAACTTGTAAAAAATGAAAACTATCAAGGTTTTCTTTGGAATCCTGATGCTAAGGAAATTGATTTAGATTGTTTTAAAAATGTAGATGCTATTATAAATTTGGCAGGAGCTACGATTTCAAAACGATGGACCGATTCATATAAAAAAATAATTTTATCAAGCCGAAAAGATAGTGCCGAATTACTTTTTGAAAGCCTTAAAAACACACCTCATAACGTGCAGCAAATTGTTTCGGCAAGTGCCATTGGTTTGTATCCCGATTCGTTAACAAATTACTATACTGAAGATTTTAAAATTACGAGTGCTAATTCATTTTTAAGTGAAGTAGTGAATGTTTGGGAAACAGCGGTCGATAGGTTCTCAGAACTAAATATAAAAGTTACTAAAATTAGAACAGGTTTGGTTTTAGCCGAAAATGGAGGTGCATTAGCTGAAATGATAAAACCTATAAAGTTAGGTTTAGGATCTGCCTTTGGTAGCGGAAAACAATGGCAATCGTGGATTCATATAGAAGATTTGTCAGAAATTTTTCTGTTTACACTTTTAGAAAAGCTAGAAGGCGTTTTTAATGCTGTTGCACCCAACCCGACAACTAATTACGAGTTGACTAAAAGCATAGCAACAACTTTAGAGCGTCCATTTTTTTTACCTAAAATACCAAAGTTTGCAATGAAATTGGTTTTAGGTGAAATGCATCTATTGCTTTTTGAAAGCCAACGAGTAAGTTCTAAAAAAATAGAAGATGCAGGTTTCGATTTTAAATTCCACCACTTACAACCGGCTTTAGATAACTTGCTTAATTAAGTAGAGTTCTGCTAAAAAAAAATGCAGCTCTTAAATTAAGAACTGCATTTGGAATACATTATTTTGTGAAATCGGCTTTAGTTAAACCGTTATTGAATTTTATATCTGTCCAGTTTACAAGTATCCAAGGTTCTTTGGTTACTTCTGCATCCCAATTAGATTTTTTGTATTTGCGTTTTGTAGGTATTAGTAAATCTTCAACTTGCTCATATTCCATAACCATTAGCATAGGTTCCGTTCTACCAAAATCCATAACCGTAAACAAAAACTGATCGACCAATTTCGTTTCTTTATTAATATACAATTGGTAAGTATCGGATGGTTTATCATTTTTAGGATCAAAAGAAACTTTAACAACATCGTATGTATTATTGTTAATAGTTTGCTCGCTAATGTATTCGTATTGTAAACCTGGATCTAACAATTTTTGCATCATGGCAAACCAATAAAAATTTGTGGGTCTATTAAAAGCTGCTTTTTTTAAAGCTGCAGGGTCATTTAATGGTGCTCCGTTATGTTTTATCCAAAATCCGTTACCATCATACCCTTGTTCAATTAAACCGTGAAGGTCGGCAAGTGTACGTTCGTGTTTTTGATACGCACCGTATGATAGTTCACCATTAAAAATGTATTTTTCTATTATAACATCGGTTTTACCATCTGGTGTTTGGTAAGTATAAGTGTAAACAACATCTTTTTTGCTAGCAAGTTTACTGTAATCTCCAACTTTTTGTACCATTTGGTAAACTAGCTCATGAGCCTGGTTTTGAAATTCTTGTTTTTGTTCTACAACCGAATTAATTGGTGTTTCTTTTTTGTTTTGTTTCGCGTCATTTTTGCAAGATGTTAAAGCAAAAACGGTAACGATGCTAAGTAGGAAATTAATTTTCATTTTCATGTTTTTTTTACAAAGTTAAGGTTTACAATAGAGAAAGTTCAGTGTTTTGGTAGCTCGTATTCTATTAATAATTCGGCCAATGCATTTACGTTATGTCTTTTTTTAAATAAATTTAATGCTTGAGGTTTTCGCTAAATTCTTTTTAATGAAAAAAGATATTACGTTCTTTTATAAAATAAAAAACCACCCCGTTTTCAGAAGGTGGTTTTCAATAAAAAATTATGTTGTAATTAAGACTTTGCAGCTTTAACTGTAATTTTTAATTCAATATCATCATTGATGAATTTATCACCTAAATTATCAAAAATTGATTTAGACCCATACTGCACGTTCCATTTCGTTCTATCAATAGAAAAAGCTTCACTAGTAATAGTAACAGCACCACCTTCGCTGCTAATAGCTACAGGGAAAGTTACGTTGTTTTTTACTTCTTTAAGCGTTAAGTTTCCAGAAAGCATTGTTTTACCTTCTACTTCCTTAACCTCAGTAATTGTAAAAATAGCACTTGGGTATTTTTCAACATCAAAAAAGTCAGCATTTGTTAAATGGCCATGTAATTTAGCATTGCCTTCATCATCAGCAGGAATATCTAAAACCGTAATCGATTTCATATCAATAATAAAAGATCCGCCAACAACTTTTCCATTAGCAACATTAAGCACACCACTTTCTAAACCAATAGTTCCATTGTGCGATCCTGTAGGTTTAAAACCTGTCCATGCTATGGCAGAAGCAGCTTTATCTACAGCGTAAACTTCAGCATCAGCAGCTTCGGTTACAACAGGAGTTTCGGCTTCTGTAGTTGTAGCTTCTTTAGCCTTGTCTTTGCAGCTAAATAGAGAAATACTTAAAGCGGTAATGAATAAAATATTTACAAATTTCTTTTTCATAGTTAAATTGTTTTAGTGTTTATTCTGTAAAATTACACAAAAGAGAATTCAATATGAAGGAAATTAGAACAAAATAAATTAGTGACATTATGGCATTTTAACAATATTGGCAGTACTTTTGCCAACTAATTTTAGGAATTGCAAAATTGAAATTACGATGAGTGATAAAGATAATAATGATATAGAAAACGAACAAGTTGAAGCTAATGAAGCTGAAAACGTTGTTGTTGAAGAGCAAGAGACTGTAGAACTGACTGTTGAAGAAAAATTACAGGCTGAAGTTAAACAGGAAAAAGATAAATTTTTAAGACTTTTTGCAGAGTTTGAAAACTATAAAAAACGTACTTCTAGAGAGCGTATTGAGTTGTTTTCTACAGCAAGCGAGGATGTTATGAAAACGTTACTCCCAATACTTGACGATTTTGAGCGTGCTTTAAGTCATATCGAAGACGATAAAGAAGCTGAGGTATTACGTAAAGGTGTTCTTTTAATTTATCAGAAACTAGTAAATACACTAGATCAAAAAGGATTAAAAACTATTGTAGTAGAAAAAGGCGAAGTTTTTAATGCTGATAATCATGAAGCTATAACTCAAATCCCTGCACCAACAGAGGATATGAAAGGAAAAATTATTGATGTAGTTGAAAAAGGCTATAAGCTTGGTGAAAAAGTAATTCGTTTTCCGAAAGTGGTTATCGGACAATAGAAAGTATTATTAATTAAAACAAATACTTCCTTTTTGGAAGAGTTTACATAGCAATGGCAAAAAGAGATTATTACGAAATATTAGGCATTAGCAAAGGAGCAACGGCAGCTGAAATAAAAAAAGCTTACCGAAAAAAGGCAATTGAATTTCATCCAGATAAAAATCCAGATGATAAAAGTGCTGAAGGTAAATTTAAAGAAGCAGCCGAAGCATATGAAGTTTTAAGCGACGATAATAAAAAAGCACGTTACGATCAATATGGTCATCAAGCCTTCGAGAATGGTGGCGGTGGCGGCGGCTTTGGCGGCGGCGGCATGAATATGGATGACATATTCAGTCAGTTTGGTGATATCTTCGGTGGCGGCGGAGGCGGCTTCGGAGGCGGTGGATTTTCTGGCTTTGGTGGTGGCGGAGGCCAACGCCGTGTTAAAGGCAGTAACCTACGTATTCGCGTAAAATTAACCTTAGAAGAAATTGCTAACGGTGTAGAAAAGAAAATAAAAGTAAAACGTAAAGTACAAGCCAAGGGGACTACTTATAAAACTTGCTCTACTTGTAATGGTAGCGGACAAGTAACACGTATTGCAAATACTATTTTAGGGCGTATGCAAACCTCTGCACCATGTAATGTTTGTGGTGGAGCAGGACAAACCATTGATAAAAAACCAGCCGATGCCGATGCACAAGGTTTAAAAGTATCCGAAGAAACGGTTACAATTAAAATCCCTGCAGGTGTTGTAGATGGTATGCAACTTAAGGTTTCTGGAAAAGGTAACGAAGCACCAGGTAATGGAGTTTCTGGAGATTTATTAGTAGCTATAGAAGAAGCCGATCACGATACATTGCAACGTGAAGGTGATAATTTACATTACGATTTATACATTAGCTTGCCAGACGCTGTATTAGGAACATCTAAAGAAATAGATACGGTAACAGGAAAAGTACGTATTAAGGTGGAAGCAGGAGTACAATCTGGTAAAATTTTACGCTTACGCGGAAAAGGAATCCCGAGTATCAATGGGTACGGAACAGGAGATTTATTGGTACACGTTAATGTTTGGACACCAAAAACATTAAACAAAGAACAAAAAGAATTTTTTGAAAGTATGAGAGATGATGATCACTTCTCACCAAAACCAGAAAAGTCTGATAAATCCTTTTTCGAAAAAGTAAAGGATATGTTTTCTTAATAAAATCTTTTTTTCGAAGCTTTAACAGTTTACAAAAAAGATAATTCAAAATTTAAAAAATCCGCTATTTTAGCGGATTTTTTGTTTATAAAGGAATAAACTTAACTGTTTTGTTAAAAATTGTTAAAAAAAAACTATATTTGAGGTATCACTAATTAATTTTAGTGGTAATTTTTCTTTTTCATAGCAATTTTTTTTCCCATCCTTAATTTTTTAAGGGTGGGTTTTGTTTTTAATGAAATTTGGGCTCTTTTAAAAGATATAAAATTTCACCTAAATATTAGATTTTAACTAATTTTGTTTAAGCATTTTGAAATGCTTAAAGATCTATCATATAGCTTATATCACTAAAAACTTATTTTTGAATAAAGCACACGTCCAATTTAAACTAACAACTAAACATTTAATATCTTTACGGCAAACAAGTCAACTATAAAATTAATGAGTAATTTATTAGAAGTTAATGAAGTTTCTAAAAACTTCGGCAGCTTTACCGCACTAAATAAAGTATCCCTTTCTGTTCCTAAAGGTAGTATTTTTGGGCTTTTAGGCCCAAATGGAGCAGGGAAAACAACCTTAATCCGCGTTATTAATCAAATAACTATGCCCGATTCCGGAGCGGTTATTTTGGACGGAGAGGCTTTAAGAGAAAATCATATTAAGGATATTGGTTACTTGCCAGAAGAGCGTGGTTTGTATAAAACCATGAAAGTTGGAGAACAAGCACTGTATTTAGCACAACTTAAAGGTTTAAGTAAAACAGAAGCAAAAGCACGTTTAAAATATTGGTTCGACCGTTTGGATATAGGCGATTGGTGGAATAAAAAGATCCAGGAACTTTCAAAAGGAATGGCACAAAAAATTCAATTTGTGGTTACTGTTCTACATGAACCTAAATTATTAATTTTCGATGAGCCTTTTTCTGGTTTCGATCCTATAAATGCCGATATCATTAAGGATGAAATTTTGCATTTAAGAGATCAAGGAGCGACTATTATTTTTTCAACCCATAGAATGGAATCTGTAGAAGAATTATGTGATGATATTGCGTTAATTCATAAATCCAATAAAATATTAGAAGGTAAGTTAGTTGATGTAAAACGAAGGTTTAAATCGAATACTTATGAAGTTGGAATTCGATCGAATAATCAATCTGAATTAAGACAAGAATTATCTCAGAAATTTAATGTTTCCGATGCTAATTTTAAAACTTTAGAAAACGAGTTAAAACTTAATATTAAGCTTAAGGATCTCGAAAAATCAAACGATTTACTTGGCTTTTTAGCTAGTAAAGGCGAGGTGTCTCACTTTGTAGAGTTAATACCGAGCGTTAACGATATTTTTATTCAAACTGTAAAGAATAATTAATTTTTATGAATCATTTACCACTTATTATAAAACGAGAATACCTTAATAAAGTTAGGAATAAATCGTTTATAATCATGACCTTTTTAAGTCCTATTATTTTTGTAGCGCTTATAGGTGTTGTTGCCTATTTAGCACAATTAAATAACGATAAAATTCGTGTTATTTCCGTTTTAGACGAATCGGGATTAGTTAAAGATATTTTTAAAAATTCTGAGTTTACAACGTATCATGTTTTAGAAAACATGTCTTTGGATGATGCCAAGGATCTAGCAAAAGAAACACAAGCTTACGGTTTGTTGCATGTTGATAAAATGGAGGATTTAAAGACACTTTCAAAGCATATCACATTTTATTCTGAAGAATCACCGTCTATAAATACCATTTCAGATTTAGAAAATCAAATAGAGGCTAAATTAACCAATATTAAACTTCTGGAAAATGGTGTAGATGTAGATATGATTAATGCTTCCAAAATTGGAGTAGAAATAGCACAAGAAAGTTTTGATGGTGAAAAAACATCAAAAATTGATAGCATTGTTAAAATTGCTTTTGGAGGAGCTTTGGGTTATTTGCTTTTTATGTTCATTATCATTTACGGGAACATGATTATGCGAAGTGTTATTGAAGAAAAAACAAGCCGAATTATAGAGGTTATTATTTCTTCCGTAAAGCCTGTACAACTTATGTTGGGTAAAATTTTCGGAACGTCTTTAGCTGGAATTACACAGTTTGTGATTTGGACTATTTTGGGTTTTGTATTAATGTTAATAGTATCTGCCGTATTTGGAATCGATTTAGCACAAGTACAAACACCGCAACAACAAATGATGCAGCAAGCTATGGAGAATCCAGATTTAAATATGAAAGTTCAAGATGTGCTAACTGCATTTTATAATCTGCCATTATTTAATTTAGTATTAGCTTTTATTTTGTTTTTTATTGGCGGATATTTACTCTACAGTTCCTTTTATGCCGCGATTGGTGCAGCCGTAGATAATGAAACTGATACACAACAATTTATGATGCCTATAATAATGCCTTTAGTTTTAGCCGTTTATATTGGTATCTTTACAGTTGTGGAAGATCCGCATGGAACTGTATCGACGGTTTTTTCGTTTATACCGTTAACATCGCCTGTGGTTATGCTTATGCGTATCCCGTTTGGTGTACCAATTTGGCAGCAAGTGTTGTCGTTTTTAATTTTAGTAGGCACATTTATGCTTACCGTTTGGTTTGCTGCAAAAATTTACCGAGTTGGTATTTTAATGTACGGCAAAAAACCAACTTACAAAGAGTTAATTAAATGGATGAAATATTAAAATGCAAGATCAGGTTATAGATAAAATAGAGGACACAATTGGGAATAGTTCTATTTGGGAGCAGTTTATGTCGTTTCTTAATTATAACATTTATACCTACACAATTACCGATGGTAGTGGGATAGAAACTGGCGTGTTAAAAGTTAAATCTGTTTTACTTGTAATTATCATTCTAATAGCGACTACTTATTTTTTGCGTTTTGCAAGAAATTTATTGACTCGTAAGTTGCCTGATGAAGATAAAGCTAAGTTTATTACGGTCTTTTCCTTTGCTCGGTGGTTAATCTATTTGATAGTTTTACTTGTAGCCATGGATTCCATAGGTATTAATGTTACCGCTGTATTTGCGGCTTCAGCTGCTTTATTAATTGGTGTGGGTTTGGCGTTGCAAACATTGTTTCAGGATATTATTTCTGGAATATTTATATTAATAGATCAGTCGGTACATGTTGGTGATATTATCGAAATTGAAGGTAAGGTTGGTCGAGTGGAAGAAATTAAATTACGTACCACAAGAGCAGTAACCATTGATAATCGGGTATTAATAATACCAAACCATTTGTATTTGGCAAATAGTTTGTATAATTGGACACAAAACGGTTCGTCCACACGAGAAGCTGTTGAAATTGGTGTGGCTTACGGTAGTGATGTGCAGTTGGTTAAAAAGTTACTTTTAAAAGCAGCTAAAAATCATAAGTTAGTTATGAAGTATCCTGAACCTTTTGTGTTTTTTACCAATTTTGGTGATAGTGCTTTAGAATTTAAATTGGTTTTTACCATAAATGATAGTTTTCAAGGTGCTATACCTAAAAGTGATATTCGATTTGAAATAGATAGACTATTTAGAGAGAATAATGTTTCAATCCCTTTCCCTCAAAGAGATATTCATATTATTAAACAATAGATATTTTGTAAATTGTGATGAGGAATCTGGAATTTAAAACGGTATTATTTTTAGTGTTTATTATAGGGTTTCAGTTTGCAAATGCACAATTAACCGATTTGGCACGCTTGGAATATTCGTTTATTCCAAAAAGTAAATCCGAAGACCAGTACACTCGATTAAAAGCGCTTATAAATTACCCTATTGAACTTAAAAAAGATTCCTATTTTATTATAGGTGGTGAATATAATCGGGTTTTATTAAACTTAGAAGATGATTATAGTTTTGAAACTTCTAGTATAGATAAAATTCACATTATCGATTTAAATCTTGCTTATACCTTTAAATGGAATCAAAAATGGCGTTTTGGAATTAAATTTAATCCTAGAATAGCATCTACATTAACACATAAGCTAAGTTCTCAAGATTATTTTATGAATGGCGGTGTGTTTTTTATAAATAAAAGAACAAAGGATGAGACTATAAAACGCAATAGTCGATTAATTTTAGGGTTAACCTATAATGCAACCACGGGGCTTCCTTTTCCGTTGCCGTTTATAAGTTATTTTAGACAAATTGATGAAAATTGGACTTATACGGCTGGAATACCGAAATCTAATGTCAAGTATATTTTCAATGAAAAAAATAATGTTCAAATATTTACTGGACTCGATGGCTATTTGGCGCATCTTCAAAAACCGTTGGTTATTAATGGTAAAGAAGCGGAACATATATCATTATCATTAGCCGTTAGTGGATTAGGGTACGAATATTGTTTTACTAAACATTTGGCAGCATATTTGTACACTGGCTATACGCTAAGATTAAATAATGTAATTAGAAGTAAAAATAGAGATGAAATTTTTAAATTAGACGATATTAATGCGTTCTATTTAAGAAGCGGACTAAAATTTAAAATATAAAGATGCCAAAAATACTAGTAATAGAAGATGAAGCAGCGATTAGACGTGTGCTGATAAAAATTCTTTCGGAAGAAAATGATACCTATCAAGTTGAAGAAGCAGAAGATGGATTAGTCGGCATCGAAAAGATAAAAAATGAAGATTACGATTTAATTCTTTGTGATATAAAAATGCCAAAAATGGATGGTGTTGAAGTTTTGGAAGCTACTAAGAAAATTAAACCGGAAATACCGATGGTGATGATTTCTGGGCATGGTGATCTTGATACAGCGGTAAATACTATGCGTTTGGGGGCTTTCGATTATATCTCGAAACCGCCAGATTTAAATCGTTTATTAAACACCGTACGTAATGCTTTAGATCGAAAAGAATTGTTTGTAGAAAATAAAATTCTGAAGAAAAAGGTAAGTAAGAAATACGAAATGATTGGTGAAAGTGACGAGATTTCGCAAATCAAAGATATTATAGATAAAGTTGCACCAACCGATGCTCGTGTATTAATTACAGGACCAAACGGGACAGGAAAAGAGCTTGTTGCGCATTGGTTACATGAAAAAAGCGATCGTGCAAAAGGAAATTTAATTGAGGTTAATTGTGCTGCAATACCAAGTGAATTAATTGAGAGTGAATTATTTGGTCACGTAAAAGGAGCTTTTACAAGTGCGAATAAAGATCGTGCTGGTAAATTTGAAGCAGCTAATGGTGGTACCATTTTTTTAGATGAAATTGGAGACATGAGTCTTTCGGCGCAAGCCAAAGTATTGCGTGCTTTGCAAGAAAGTCGTATTCAACGTGTAGGAAGTGATAAGGATATTAAAGTTAATGTTCGCGTTGTTGCTGCAACTAATAAAAACCTTAAAAAAGAGATTGAAGAAGGGAATTTTAGAGAAGATTTATATCATCGATTGGCAGTAATTTTAATAAAAGTACCAGCTTTAAACGATAGGCGTAATGATATTCCATTACTTATTAAGCATTTTTCAGCTAAAATATCAGGTGAACAAGGTACTAATGAAAAGAAGTTTACTGAAAAAGCAGTAAAATTATTGCAAGAATACGATTGGACAGGTAATATTCGTGAACTGCGGAATGTAGTAGAACGTTTAATTATACTTGGTGGTGCTGAGGTTAGCGAGAAAGACGTTAAATTATTTGCTAGTAAGTAGTTTTATAGAATAGTTAGAATAAAAAAAAGAACCTTGTAAGGTTCTTTTTTTTGCTTTATTTTGAAATATTAATATTCGTAAAAATTATTAATACCAACGTTTTTTCTTCTTCTTTGAAGCTTCACTTTTACGACCTTTTTTATGCTTACTTCCCGTTTTTTGCGATTTATGCACAATAGGTTTTGCTTTTGGATCTAAAGGATAAGGGTGCTCATCTATAACATCGAGCTGTATTTGGATAAGTTGTTGTATAGCCAGTAGATAATTTTTTTCGTCTGCAGAACATAATGAATATGCCATTCCTGTTTTTCCAGCTCTAGCCGTTCTACCAATACGGTGTACGTAAGTTTCTGGTATATTTGGTAAATCGAAATTTACTACAGCATCTAGATCACTAATATCAATACCTCGAGCAGCAACATCGGTAGCAATTAAAATATTTACTTCGCCTTTTTTAAAGCGAAGTAGAGCATCTTGACGAGCTGTTTGGCTTTTGTCTCCATGAATACTATCTACTTTATAGCCGTTTTTTACTAAGGTTTTTTCGAGTTTATCAACACCGAATTTAGTACGTCTAAAAATGATAATATTACCCTTAATCGTATTCCGAAGTAAATGCAAGCCTAGTTCTATTTTATCCTGTTTTGGTACAAAATATAATAACTGATTTACATTTTTTGAAGTTGAAGAGTTTTGAGCGACTTCAACACGTTCGGGCTCGTTTAATAGAGTATTGGCTAATTGCTCAACCTTATATGGAATAGTTGCCGAAAATAATAAAATTTGTTTTTCGTTTGTGCAAAGGCGTTCCACTTTTTTAACATCATCAATAAAACCCATATCGAGCATTAAATCGGCTTCATCTAGCACAAGTGTTTCTACATAATCTAAATTTACAGCATCTTGTTTGTGTAAATCGAGTAAACGTCCAGGTGTAGCAATTAAAATATCTATACCTTTTTTTAATACTTCTTTTTGAGGCTCGATGGGAGCACCTCCAAAAATGACAGTAGTTGTTAAACTCGTGTATGTACTGTAAGTTTTAAAATTATTTTCGATTTGAATAGCCAATTCTCTTGTTGGACTAATAATTAAAGCCTTAATTTTTTTACCCTTTTTTGGTGCTTCTTGATTATTAAATAAGCGTTGTAATATAGGAAGAGCGAAAGCTGCTGTTTTTCCAGTTCCGGTTTGTGCAGAAACAATAACATCTTTTCCTTCTAAAACTAAAGGAATGGTTTTTTCTTGAACCAAAGTAGGATTATCGTAACCAGCTTCGGCAACGGCTCTTAAAATTGGGCGATTTAATTGTAAGTCTTTAAACGACATATAAAAATAATTTATGGCAAAGATACTATAAACCCTTTCACCTTATTTTAAATAAGCAGCTAATTTGTCTCTTTTTTTCTGCGGAAGTGCATCATTTTTAATAACTAACTTAAGTAAATTCTGGTCTTTTTCTTTGGCATAAAGTAAATTGTACATTTCAGAAATCGTTAAAGAGTTTGTTGCTTCTTCCTCTAAAACCATATAATCTCCAGTTTTTACAAAGCCTTCTTTTAAAATTCGAATATAAGTACCCGGAAATCCATGATCTATAAAAGCCTTCAATATATTCTGGTTGCCAAATTTTACACCCAACTTAAAACAAGGTTCTCGCGGTTGTGTTATTTGCACTAAAGCCTCTCCAATTTTGTAAATACTACCCACAAAAACTTCCGATTCATCGAAATTAGAAATAGTTAAATTTTCTCCGAACATGCCCCAATTCCAATCTAAGTTTGGATAAAGGTTTTTCCAATAATCATAATGTTTTTCCGAGAAAATATAACATGCTTTAAATTCACCTCCGTGGTATTTACGGTCGGTTACTTCATCTTTATCAACATCCGTTTTACCTAGAAAAATAGGTGAGTTAGTTGGTGTTTTATAAATACCAGTAACAACATCTTTGTTATTCCACTTAATGGTGGTGGGTTTGGCAAGGTTAGTGGCTATAATTTTCATAAAAAATATAATTTAAATTTTGTTAGAAGAAGCTTAACGAAGTTACTCTAATTTTAATAAGCTAACAAATTCAATGCGATATCTGTAATTTTAGCAAAAAAAAATAAGGTTTACTGAGTAATACCAAAATCAAATGTTAAATTTGTTCGAATAATTTCACAAATATATTTATGAGTCAAATAATCACCTTTGGAGAAGTATTAATGCGCATTTCACCTCGTGGACACAAAAAATTTATGCAATCTAATATGGTTGAGTTTTATTTTGGAGGTACCGAATTAAATGTGGGGATTTCTATTGCCAATTTTGGTGGTAATGTTAGGCATATTAGTGCTGTTTCTGATGATTTTATTGGAGAAACAGCGTTATCATATATACGTAAATTTGGAGTTGACACCTCGGCGATTAGTTATTCTAAACGTCCACTCGGTGTTTATTTCTTTGAAGTTGGAGCAGTAATGAGACCTAGTAATATTTCTTATAACCGTTCGCATTCCTCTTTTTCAGAGATTGTACCATCTAAAGTAGATTGGGATAAGGCTTTGGATGATGGGAAATGGTTTCATTGGACGGGTATTACGCCAGCGCTTACACAAGGTAGTTTTGATACTTTAAGAGAAGGGTTGATTTTAGCAAAAGAAAGAGGGTTTCATATTTCGGCAGATCCTACTTACCGAAATGGATTGTGGAAATATGGTAAAAATCCAAAAGAGGCTTTAACGGAATTACTTAATTATTCAACCATCTTTATAGGAGGAGTTAATGAAATGAATGAAGTTTTAGGAACAAACTTCAGTTATTCAAATGAAGATTTTATTACAGCTAGTAAACAATTAATAGAGGAATTTCCTTCCATAGAAAAAGTTTTTGATAAAATTAGAACATCAGTTAACGCATCTTGGCATAAAATACGTGCTAGAATGTGGAACGGTATAGAATTTAGAGAAACGGAAGATTTAGATATTACTCACGTAATAGATAGAATTGGAACGGGAGATGCATTTGCTGCAGGACTTATTTATGGGTTGCAAGAATTGCATGACGATTATAAAGCTATTGAGTTTGCAAGTGCTGCTTGTGCTTTAAAACACACTTACGAGGGTGATGTTAATTTGGCTACCGTTAATGAAGTGATGGGGATTTTAGGCGGAAACAAATCTGGACGATTAACGAGGTAGTAATATTTTTCATCCTTTCAACTTAAATATTATAAGAGGTATTTAATTTGAAATAAATAGAAACAAAAGTAATTGGCTGTCCTTCAGGACGGTCTTTTTTGGTTTTAATGGTTATTTTTTTTTGAATTCGTAATTTTTTGACTAGTATTTGAGGAATATGATAATTGTCATAGTTGCTTTTTGCTAATTATAATAATTTTACAGTATTAAAATAAGTAGTCATGGAAGTTAAAAAGAACCCACAATTAGAAATTGGCCGTAACAGCAGTTTGTATTTTGCTATAGGTCTTAATTTGATGTTATTTTTGTCTTGGCAAGCCTTGGAATTCAAGACTTACGAACCACAAGAATCTATTGCAATGGATACCCTAGATATGGAAGTTATCTATGAGGACGATATTCCTATTGTAAAGGTAAATACACCGCCACCCCCTGCAGCTCCTCCTGTTGTTGTTACGCAAACGATTGAAATTGTTGAAGATGTTGCGGAAATAGAAGAAACTGTTTTTGAAAGTACAGAAACAGGACAAGACGACGCGATCTCAGAGCATATTGTAGCGGTAGGTGATGTTATAGTTGAAAAGTATGAAGAAGAAGCTGAAGTTGCTTTCGCTGTTATTGAAGATGTTCCTGTTTTTCCAGGATGCGAAGGTTTGAGTAAGAAACAAACAAAAGATTGTTTTCAGAAAAAAATGCAAGAGCATGTGGTTAAAAACTTTACTTACCCACAGACAGCATTAGATATGGGGATTCAAGGTCGTGTTTCTGTAGTATTTATAATTGATACAGATGGTAATACAACAAACATTCGTTCTCGTGGTCCAGATAAAGTTTTAGAGAAAGAAGCAGAACGTATCATTGGTAAGTTGCCAAAAATGAAACCAGGCAAACAACGTGGAAAACCTGTAAAAGTAGCATATGCTGTTCCTATCTTTTTTAAATACGAGGGATAACAGTAAAGTCTAAAAGTTAATTTGTAAGCAGTCTAAAATATTTTTTAGGCTGCTTTTTTTTTGTAAATTACAATTCATCATAAAATAATTACAGTTCGGTAATTCAATTTTAATAAAACAATAGTTCTGTTCGATATTTGTACTATCATTAATCATAAAACAAATAATCATGGAACAAACTATTATTAAAATTAGAGGAAGCGACACAGTCAAAGTAATTCAGAATGAAAAAAGTAAAAACAAAACCTATTAAAATTAAAGCATGACAAAATCAGTAAAATATATCATCGTTACCTTTATATTGGGATGTTTGGTGTTTTTAGTTGGGAGTTTTTTACAAAATGGATTTCAGTTTGGAAGCTTTAATGAATCAGTTATAAGTTTTGTTTTTTATCAGTTGTACGCTTTTGTTTTGGGGTATTCAAATATGTTTTTCTTCGATTATATGGAGCGAAAAAACTGGAAACAAGCCGATTATATTAAACGCATCCTTTTAGGTATTGCAGGATCGACAGTTATAACACTTATCGGACTCTTTTTTCTACTAGCTGTAACCAATGTTTTTTATTTTGGAAACTCATTCAGCACCTTTCTAGCTAATCAAAAATGGCAAAACTATCAATTTGGTTTATGGGTTACTTTAACTATCGTAATTGGGTTTCATGTAGTGTTTTTTTACAACCGTTATCAACAAAATAGAGTAAAAGAACAGAAAGTAATAGCAGGAACAGCAAGTGCAAAATTCGATGCTTTAAAAAACCAGTTAGATCCACATTTTTTATTCAATAGTTTAAATGTATTAAGTAGTTTAATTGAAGAAAACCCGGTAAACGCGCAAAAGTTTACAACGTCGTTATCCAAAGTATATCGCTACGTTTTAGAGCAAAAAAGCAAAGAATTAGTAACGGTTAACGAGGAGCTCAAGTTTGCGAAAACCTACATGTCGCTACTAAAAATGCGGTTTGAAGATAGTATTGTTTTTACAATGCCCGAAACGTCTCAAGATCCCGAAAGCAAAGTAGTGCCATTATCTTTGCAATTACTGCTAGAAAATGCAGTAAAACACAACATGGTAACATCAAGCAAACCATTAAATATTAAAATTTACGAAAGTAACGGCAACTTGGTAGTCGAAAATAATTTACAACCCAAGCAAATAGTTAAAAAGAGTAGTGGAGTAGGCTTAAACAACATCAAGCAGCGCTATCAACTTTTAACCAATAAAAAAATAAATATCAATCAACAAGCGAGCACCTTTGCGGTAAGTATCCCGATGCTCACAAAAAAAATAACAATCATGAACACACATAAAACAGAAGTAAACGATCAATATTTAAGAGCCCGCAATCACGTAGACGAGTTAAAAAGTTTTTATTATAGCCTTTTATCATACTGCCTAGTTATTCCTTTTTTAGTATTTGTAAATTACAAAACGTTCTGGAATGTACAATGGTTCTGGTTTCCAATGTTTGGTTGGGGTATAGGTTTATGCATTCATGCTTACCGTGTATTTGTAAGAAATGGCCTTTTTGGTAGAAACTGGGAAAAGCGAAAAATGGACGAGTTTATGCGTAACGAACAGAATAAATGGAATTAGAATCGAGTTTTTGCAAACCCTTAAAACAAAACATCATGGAAAGGATAGACAATAATAACAATAATGATTTTGAAAAAGAAGACGCTTATTTACGTGCCGAAAAACGTCTAAAAGCACTCAAAGGTTTTTATTCACATGCCTTTTTCTACGTGATAATTAACTTATTTTTAATAGGCATGATAGCCTTTAATTCCGGCGCAGATTTCTGGCATTTTGGAACCTTTAGCACCGCTTTTTTCTGGGGTATTGGCTTGGCTTTTCACGCTATGGGTGTATTCGGTAAAAATGCTATGTTTAGTAAAAGTTGGGAAGAACGTAAAATTCAAGAATATATGAAGAACGATCAAACCAAGTGGGAATAAAAAAATGGCTATGAATATTTGGGCGTTACCCTATCGGGTCAGGCTTTCACTACTCAATCTTTTTGTTTTTCACAAAACAAAAAGGATTTCAAACAAACCGTTCAATCCTTAACGCGGGGCAAGTTTGCTAAAAGTCGTTTTTTACAGTGATTTTTTGGAACGTTTTAAAATGCGTATCAAAGAGTAATTATATTCCCATTGAACATGACATCGTTAAAAGAAAAACTGTAGTTTTAAACAGAAACAAAATACATGAAAGTAATTATTATAGAAGATGAGAAACCATCGGCACGCCGACTTCAACGTCAATTAAAAGTTTTAAATGTCGAAGCTGAAACTATGCTTCATTCTGTAGAAGAATCTGTAGAGTGGTTTCAAAACAATCCGCATCCCGATTTAATATTTTTAGATATTCAATTAAGCGACGGACTTTCATTCGAAATCTTTGAAACTATCGATATAAAAAGCGCAGTTATTTTTACTACAGCCTACGATGAATACGCACTACAGGCTTTCAAACTTAATAGTATTGATTATATATTAAAACCCATTGACGACGAGGATTTAGAAATTGCTGTAAATAAATATCAAGAACGTGCACCTCAAAAACAAGGCGTGACCTTAGATTTTGATGATATTAAAAAACTACTTGTAAACCCGTTAGATCGTGTTTATAAAAAACGTTTTTCAGTTAAAGTTGGGCAGCACTTAAAACTTATTAATATAGACGATATAGAATGTTTTTACAGCGAAAATAAAGGAACGTATGCATATACATCCGAAGGTAGAAATTATCTATTAGATACTACCCTAGACCAGTTAGAAAATGAATTGGAACCACAAACCTTCTTCCGAATAAATCGTAAATTCTTCGTAAATATAAATGCCATAAAAGATATGATAAGTTACACCAACTCGCGCTTGCAAATAAAATTACAGTCGTATAGCGAGCAAGATGTTATTGTTGCCCGCGAACGGGTTAAAGATTTTAAGAATTGGTTGGAGTAGTGAGTGGGAGACGATGAAAATCAATCGCTTGGGTAAAGTAGTCGTCTGTTTATTTAAATATTCTAAATGCCGGAATATATTTAGTGTCTTTATTTTTAGAAATCCTAATGGAGTTAACAATAATTATAGTAAAATTATAGAGGTATAAAATAATGATTGGAATATAAAGTTTCAAAATACTCGACGGGCCTATATGAGTCATTACTCTACTGAATAGGGCTAAAAATATTAAGATAAAATAAGAGAAAAAGATAATAGACCAAGTAATTTCAAAATTTAAAATGGATTTCCCTATTTTATCTACATGTTTTAATTTGTCCTTTTTGAGAATCCAAAATACCAAAGGAATTATTATTCCTAAAACTGGAAAGAATAAAAAACCAAGTGCAGATAAACTCATTAATGTTAAGTACCCTTTGTCTTCTTGAATGGCCCAATCAAGAAGATCGTCGGGAGTTGTTTTCAAAGCGATAGCTAATCGTTTTAAGGAATCGCCTCGCGGTTCGGTTTTGTTATTTTCAATACGCTGAATAGTTCTTAAACTTAATCCGGAGTTTTCTGCTAATGATTCTTGAGTCATGCCCTTTAGGTTTCTTAAAGTTTTTACGCGTTGTGATAAATTCAGACCTTTCATTTTTATATCCTATTAATTTGAAACAAAAGTATTCTGCTTTCTATCATTTATGTAACGACTTTAATACGTCATTTTTACGCCATTTGTGTCTAGGCAAGGTGTTCAGCGTGTTTTTTAATTTATATTATAGTAAAGGAATTCGTTTTTTAGTGTGTTACGTAATTAATGGATTGTAAATAATACATCCATTCTATTTCTTAACCAATCTACGCATAGCAACCCATTGTTTTAGCATATCACGAGCATCTTGCGCAGGATAACCCAAAACGGTTTGCCCAGCTTTTACATCGTTCATAACTCCAGATCCGGCACCAACTGTTGCACCAGAATCTATTTTTGTATGGTCTTTTATAGATGCGCTTCCGCCAATAATAACACCATCGCCTAAAGTAACAGAACCTGCAAGTCCGCTATGTCCTGCCATAATACAAGAACGTCCCATAACACTATTATGAGCAACTTGTACGAGGTTGTCAATTTTGCAGCCATCACCAATAATAGTTGAACTAAATTTGGCTCTATCTACACAAGAGTTAGCTCCAATTTCAACAAAATGACCAATAATTACGTTTCCTATTTGTGGTATTTTAACTAAACCTCTACCATCATCACTTGGTCTATAACCAAATCCGTCGGCACCAATGCTAACATTGGTATGGAAAATACAATTACTACCAATAATGCAGCGTTCACGAATTACGGTTCCCGACCAAACTATGGTTTTATCACCAATAATGGTTTCATCAAAAACACAAACATTTGGATATAAAATAACCTCGTTACCTAATTCTACATCTTTACCAACATAGCAATTTGCACCAATTTTACAACCGCTTCCTATTGATGCTGTTTCGTGTATAACGGCCGTTGGGTGAATATCTGTATCAAATACTGGAGCTGGTTGGTTGTAAAGTTCCAATATTTTTGCCATAGCTAAATCGGCATTTTTCACTTTAATTATCGCGCGATTTTCTCCTGGTTCAATTTTTAAATTATCGTTTACTACAGCAGCGCATGCTTTTGAGTCGGCCCAAAACTTAACATATTTTACACTTCCAACGAAAGTGATATGGTTATTATTTGCATTTTGTAATTGTTCTGGTCCATTAATTTTTTGCGCAGTATGGCCAATTAGTTCGCCTTGTAATACGTCGTTAATTTCCTCAATAGTATATGATGTCTTCAAATTTATTTGTAATTAGTTTTCGTAAAACTAACAAAAAAAATAAAAATGATTGTGATTTAGTTAAATATCTTTGATATTGTAAGTCGTTATGTTTGAATGTGGATAGAAATTTATGCTTTAATCGCTTTGTCTCTGGATCGTTGCGTTTTTGTTAGCGAAGGATTTTCGCAAGGGAATTCAAAAAAAACATATTAGCGCAAAATAGATTTTTTTATTTTGTCTTCAATTTTCTTTAATATCCTTGTTTCAAATTCGTTTTTTGCTTCTGAGTTTTTCCACCACCAAAAATATTTATTGGCTGAAATCCAGTTTCCAACATCATTCCTACTTTTATATGCAACAAAGGCAAATGTGGTGGTTGTTTTATTCTTCGGTCTAGACCAAGTATGGATTATTTGATTTTTGTCTAGATATTGGAAGTAAAAAAAGTGCCAATGTTTGTTTTTGTAATCTTCAAAATAAGTTTTCGCATCAAGTTCCTTGTTCTCCGTTTTTACCTCGTTTATTATTTCAATAAGGGTTTCTTCAGAAATATTAAATTCGTATGTTTCGGCTCTTGAATAGCTTCCGGGTGATAGAGACCAACCTAAATAATAAAAGAAAAATCCGATTAGAATAATTCCACTTATAATTAATAATGGCTTTTTTTTCAATTTTTACTTTTTTATCGATTATGAGAAAATGGAGCCCAACTATAAATACTTATTAGGCTTATCAAAATTAACTTTACTATATTAAATTATCTCTCTCCCAATATTTAAAACTTCAGTAATTAAAACATCAAAATCGGCGTTGGTTACACGATGACTCGAAATAGCACAACGGATGCAGTACATTCCTTTTAGCGTTGTGTAGCCTGGTAATGCAATGGCGCGTTCTTCAAGCTGAAGTTTAATTTCTTTGTTTAAAGCATTTAAATCTTCTAAACTTAGATTTTTAGGTTTGTATCTAAAACATACAATATCTAAACCAATGGGAGCGAGTAATTCTAAATCTTGGTGTTTGTTTATTAAATCTTTTAAATAAAAGGCTTGGTTTACATTTTTAGTAATCATTCGGCCAAATTTTTCACTGCCGTGTTCTTTAAGAGACATCCAAACTTTTAAAGCTCTAAAGCGTCTGGATAGTTGCAAGCCATATTCGCTAAACCAATTCTCTCCAGAAGCCAATCCGCGAGTGTTTTTAGCTAAATATTCTGGAATTAAAGAAAATGTATCTTTATGTTCTTTGCTGTCTTTTACAAGTACGCAACCGGCCTCAAAAGGCATGTGCAACCATTTGTGTAAATCTAAAGCAACCGAATCTGCACGTTCAATACCTTTAAGTTGAGGTTTTACAATATCAGAAAGCATGGCAATAGCTCCAATTGCTCCATCAACATGAAACCATAAATTTTCAGCTTTGCATATATCTGCAATGGCATTTAGATTGTCTATAGCACCAGTGTTTACAGTTCCCGATGTGCCTATAACGCAAACAGGTTTTAATCCGTTGGCTTTATCCGTTTTTATTTGTTCTTTTAGAGCGTCAATATTTATAGTATAATCGTCGTTAACTTCAATTTTTTTAAGGCTTTTTGTGCCTAAACCTAGAAGTTCTATCGCTTTTGTGTTGCAACTATGTACTTCCGAAGAACCATAAAAGACAAGATTATTTTCTTTTAGACCTTCTTTTCTAATATCGTAACCTGCTTTTACGTTTCGGGCAACGGCAAGACCTGCAAAATTTGCCATAGAACCACCACTAACTAAAATGCCACTAGCGGTTTTAGGGAATTCAATAATTTCTTTTATCCAATTAATAACTTGTAATTCAACTTGGTGTCCTGCATGGTTTCCTCCACCTAAATTAGGGTTTATAATAGAGGCCCAAAAATCGCCCATAACACCAGAAATGGTTCCATTTCCCATATACCAAGCCCAAAATCTCGGGTGGATATTCCCCATAGGGTAGGGTAATACGTTTTCTTGTAAGTCCTCATAAACAGATTCTGCTTTGCTAGGTGCTTTGGGTAAATCGGTTTTAAATTGTTCTAAAACCGATTCTGGCATATCTTGCCAAATTTTTCGATCTCTTACGTTTTTTACGTAATCGAAGGCATCATCAACCATTTTATGCATTAAGGCTTTCGATTCTTCCCAGTTTTCTGGATCTAAAGATTCATTATCGTTTATTGAATTCGACATGGTTTTTTAGTTTTAGTTGAAGTAATTCAGACCAGTTTACTCCATAATGTTATAAATTGATATAAGATAAAAGTATTATTTTTTTATCCTATTCTCATCAAAAGCAGAAGGTAATAATTTTGGAATAAATTTTATAACCAAAGGCAATAAAATAGCGCCTCCAGGTAATAGAAAAATGGCCAAACTAGGAATGGATTTAAAAATATCTAATAATTGATCGGTTACTTTTTTCTGCTCTTCTTTAGTTAAATCTCTAACGGTAGATTGTGTTAGTAAAATCATGAGTTCCTTACTATCTATCAATTCTCGATACAAACGTTTACTGTTTCTAGTAATAAGTTTGTGCACTATTTTGCTAGAATTATCGTAAAAACTATGCGCAATGTTTTTAGAACTTAAAAGTGCAATATTGTCTTTATTAGCTGTGTAAAATATGTTTACAGTTTGTATAGATTGTTGAACCCGATCGTTATCTAGTTTTAAATCTCTCCCTAATTTTATTAAAAATTGATACTCTTTTTGATCAATAATGGCATCTGTCCAAGAGGCCATGCAAGCAATATCTAAGATGTAATAAGCTTCTTTAGTTGTTTGTACCATAGCTACAGCTGTGGCATAATCAATTAGTTTATCGTTTTGGTAGCGTAGCGAAGATTCAAATAATTTAATTAAACTTTCATCATATTTATTCTTTGTTGCTTTTGAGTTTAATACTTCTAAAGAAATGGAGGTAATTGCTGCTTCTAAATTTTTTAAATACTCAATAGAAATAGTTTCGTTTTCTAAATATGCTCTATATGCTAGTACATCAATATATAGTAAAGCATTTATAATAAAATAGTTAAAATTTTTGGTTAAAACGTTTACATCTATTTGTACCCGTTTGTGAATTATTTTTTCGAGTTGTTCACTCGATTTTTTTCCGCCTAATAAATCTTGAAAGAACGAAATTTTTAATTCTTTAATAGCGGTATAAAAGCCAATAACGCTATCAACAAATGTAACTTTAGAATTAGAGTTTTTGTGCGCATATAAAAAGGCTAGGCATAGATTTGTTTTACAAAGCTCATCTTCAGTAAGGTCTTTATTATCAAAAATATTTTCAACAACTTTTAAGTTACTTCCGTAGATAAAACCAGAATCTCTTAAAGCTTCATAAAAAGAAATTTTATCAATATTAAAAGCACCATCGCGCTCACTAACATCTGTTAGTAATTTATTAATCCAACCTGAAGCTGATGGGTTCATTCAATAATGATTTAAATATTTAGTAAAGATAAATTTAATATCGAATAATTACGAGGTTTTTTACTTTAACATAGTTTTAACAAAACCGCTCTCAACGTTTTTTCGTAGGTATGGCTGAAATCAAAAATTAACAGATTAACAAAAATTTCAGAATCATGAAAAATTTAAAAAAAGTATTAGGGATTGGAGTAGTAGCTGTGGCTAGTTTCTTCATTGTTGCAGCAGATCACATTGATGCGCCTGCAGTACAAGGAGGAACAAGCGACATTACAGATTTTTATGCCTTTCAGGGAGAAAACACAGATAACTTAGTGTTTGTAGCCAACGTACAAGGTTTAATTAGTCCAGATGCAACAGGAGATGCTGCGTTTGATGAGAGTGTTTTAGTTGAAATTAATATTGATACCGATGGTGATAGTGTTGAAGATTTGGTTATTCAAGCTATTCCCAGAGATGGAAAAATGTACTTTTTTGGACCTGTTGCACCATCGCAAACAGGACTAAATAGTACCATTGTAACTACAGCATCTAACACTGGTTGGGTAGATATTACAGCTTACGGAGATTCTGCTTCTACAGAAACAAACACTAATGGTATGACGTTTTTTGCTGGCCCTCGTGACGATCCGTTCTTTATGGATTTTGCACAATACTCTGCAATTATTGCAGGTACAGCAGATGGTTTTAACGACCCTGGAGCAGATACATTTGCAGGAACTAACGTCATGTCTATAGTAGTAGAAGTGCCAAAAAGTATGATTGGAGGATCAGGAACTATTAACACTTGGGTAGAATCTAAAAAGAAATAATAACTAACTATTTAAAAATATAATTATGAAAACTATAAAAAGAATAAGTTTCGCCTTTGCATTGTCATTTTTAGTATTTAATTGCTCATCGGACGATGATAACAATATTACAGAAGCAATGGAACCAGATTTCTCAGGAACCTTTGTACAACAAGATCAAATGGGCAGACCAGCAGTTAATACTGTGTTTGTGTCTAGCGCTAGTAAAGATGATTTTAATGTTACCATTCCTTCGGAACAAAATGTTGCATTTCAATCTATGTTTCAAACTAATTTAGAAGCTTTAAGTCCTGCTTTCGCTAATGAAGGTGATCAAAATGCTTTAGGGCAAGATGCAGCAGCTTTTACAAGTTTATTGGCTACAGATGTTTTAAATGTGTCTTTAGATGGTACAACAACTTTTTACGATGGAACGAATGTTTTAACGGGTCGTGCTTTAGCTGATGATGTTATTACAGTTGAGTTATTATTAATTTTTGGTGGTGAAGATTTTACTGAAAACCCTCAATTTTCTGATGATAATGTAAGCGCTAATGATAAAACCTTTTTGCCCTCATTTCCCTACCTAGCCTCTCCATGGTAGAGTATAGTTGGAGGTTGTTCTGTTTGTGTTTTACTTTTAGAACAGCCTCTTTTTATTTTTCACCTAAAAAGGACTTTACCTAACAATCACACCTAAAAAAAAATCGAAATCATGAAAATCACAAAAATCATTAAGCTATTGGCATTTGTTTTATTAACAAGCTTTTTATCAAGTTGTAATCATTCAAATAAAAAAATAACAAACGCGGCCGACTATAATTCTTTTTTAGAAGTTAAAACAAATAAAGATTTAGCCTTAGCTAGAGCCGATTTAAAATTTTGGCAAGGAAAACTGGATAAAAACCCGAATCAATTTCCATATTTATCAAAAGTTTCGGCGTCTCAATCTCAAATATTTGAAGTTACGGGCGATATACAATCTTTGTTAGAAGCGGAAGAAGGTTTAATAAAAGCTAATGAAGCAGTAAATTATACAAGTACAGGTTATTTGCGTGGTTTAGCAAGAAATTATGTTTCGCAACATAGATTTAAAGACGCGTTAGAATTACTTAAAAAAGCGGAAGGTATTGGAGAGCATTTGGAAAGTACTCAAAAAATGCTATTCGATGTTAATTTAGAAATAGGAGATTTTGATACAGCTAAAAGATATTTAGAAAAAATAAAAAATTTTTCGGATTTCGATTATTTAATTCGTCTCTCAAAATGGTCTGATCATAAAGGCGATTTAGATAGCGCTATAAAATATATGGAACGTGCTATGGAAAAGGCAGAAGCGACTAACATACCATCAACAAAAAAATGGGTATATACTAATTTAGCCGATTATTATGGGCATGCGGGAAAAATAGAAAGCTCATACAATCATTATTTAAAAGCTTTAGAAATAGATCCAGAAGATGCATATTCTAAAAAAGGAATTGCTTGGATTGTATATTCTCACGAGAAAAACCCAAAAGAGGCATTACGAATTTTAGATAATGCAATAAAAACACATACCTCTCCAGATTACTATTTGTTAAAAGCCGATATAGCCGAATACTTAGGCGATTTAGATTTAAAAAAAGAACAATTAGCGCATTATAACAAAGCGATAAGTAATAAGCAATATGGAGATATGTACAATAAGTATAACACCCTTTTATTTGCAGAAAATAAAGAGACAAATGCAAAAGCTATAGAATTGGCGTTTACAGAAATTAAAAATCGCCCAACACCACAATCTTACGATTTGTTAGCATGGTCATATTTTAATAAAGGTGATGTAGAAAAAGCTATGAGTATAATGGATGAGCACGTTGTTGGTAAAACATCGGAGCCCGATGTTTTATATCATTTAGCTCGCATATATAAAGCTAAAGGAATGTTAAAAAACTCACAAGAATTAAAGCAAGAACTTAATAATAGTATTTTTGAACTTGGCCCTTTAATGGCTAATGAAATAAATAATATTTAAAATAATTTATATGATTTATAGTAAATACTTTGTATTAATTTTTGTTATGTTTTTTGTAAACGTAAGTTTTGCTCAACGTCTTAAAGGAGTGGTGGTTGATAATGATAGCCAACCTTTAGAAGCTGCTTATGTTTATAATATAAATGCTGAAACACACGCGCATACTTCTGCAAATGGTGTGTTTATTTTAGATGAAAATAAAATTGGCGATTCGTTAAAAATAGGATTACTAGGTTATAAAAATCAACTTTTGATTTTAAATCAAAAAAATTTAGAAAATGGTATAACAATAAAGTTAGAAGAGAAAATATTTCAGTTAAAAGAATTACATTTAAACGAACAGTTAAATGCACTTAGTACCATATCTCGTTTAGATTTAAGTATAGATCCTGTAAATTCTTCGCAAGAAATTTTAAGAAAAGTACCTGGTTTAATTATTGGTCAGCATGCTGGTGGAGGTAAAGCAGAACAGCTTTTTTTAAGAGGTTTTGATATTGATCATGGTACCGATGTCGCTATTTCTGTAGATGGTATGCCGGTAAATATGGTATCGCATGCACATGGGCAAGGTTATAGTGATTTACACTTTTTAATAGCCGAAACGGTTGATAAAATAGACTTTGGCAAAGGTGGATATTATGCCAATAAAGGTGATTTTGATACGGCTGGGTATGTCGATTTTTCTACTAAAGATTATTTAAAAGAAAGTCAAATTTCATTATCTATTGGTCAGTTTAACTCGCTTAGAACGTTGGGTATGTTCGATTTACTTGGCGATTCTAAAAACGAGAATGCTTACGTTGCTATTGAATATTTGGAAAATGATGGCCCCTTCGATTCGCCTCAAAATTTTAATCGTCTTAATTTATTTGGTAAATACACCAATATTTCACCATTAAATAATAAGTTGAGTTTAACGGTTTCTCATTTTACAAGTCGTTGGGATGCTTCTGGTCAAGTGCCGCAGCGTGAAGTTGATAATGGTAATATTTCTAGATTTGGAGCTATCGACGATACCGAAGGCGGAAATACACAACGTACTAATTTAAATGTTGAATACAGTAAATATATTAATGATGATACACGATTAAATACAAATGTATTTTACACGCATTCGGCTTTCGAGTTGTATTCTAATTTTACATTCTTTTTAGAAGATCCTATAAACGGCGATCAAATAAAACAATTTGAGGATCGTGATATTTTTGGATTGAATAGTACTTTAGTACATGATACTTATTTGGGGCAAACGCCTTTAAAATTAAGTGCAGGACTTGGTTTAAGACATGATGTAGCCAATGATACCGAGTTGTCTAAAACTTTAAATAGAACCACAACTTTAGAACAGGTAAAACTTGGCGACATTAACCAAACTAATATGAATGTTTTTGTTAATGCAGAATTTGAATTTGGTAAACTTACCGTAGCTCCCGCTTTACGTTTAGAGCATTTTAAATTTTTGTATAATGATAAATTGCAAACAGAGTATACCTCATTATCTGAAGATAAAACCATATTACTGCCTAAGTTAAACTTCTTTTATAATGCGAAAGATAATTTACAACTTTATTTAAAATCGGGAATTGGTTTTCATTCTAATGATACCCGCGTTGTGGTAAGTAACGCTAGCGAAAATGTTTTACCAAAAGCTTACGGAGCAGATTTGGGAACCATTTGGAAACCATCACCAAAATTAGTTGTGAATTCAGCTTTATGGTATTTGTTTTTAGAGCAAGAATTTGTTTATGTAGGCGATGCCGGTATTGTTGAACCTAGCGGAGAAACAAGACGTTATGGGCTAGATTTAGGTTTTAGATACCAATTTAACGATTGGTTATTTTTAAATTCTGATGCGACGCTAACAAAAGCACGCAGTCTTGAAAGTGCAGCAGGTGAAGATTATATTCCTTTAGCTCCAGATTTTACCTTAACAGGCGGACTTACAGTTAACGAATTAAACGGTTTTTCTGGTGGGTTACGTTTTAGATATATTGATGATAGACCTGCAAATGAGGATAATAGTATTGTTGCAGAAGGTTATTTTGTAAGTGATTTTAATGTTAATTACACTATTAATAAATTAACCTTTGGTATCTCTATAGAAAATATTTTTGATACCGAATGGAACGAAACCCAATTTGCTACGACCTCTCGTTTACAGAATGAAGCAGAACCGGTTGAAGAAATTCACTTTACACCAGGAACACCCTTTTCTAGTAAAGTATCGGTTACTTACAGGTTTTAATATGAAGTAGAATTGAAGTGAAAATTAAAATATAACCAAGAATTTAGTGATTGATTTTGTTGGTTTTTAGGTGAAACACTTAATTATAGAAATATAATTGAGTGTTTTTTTTTATGCCTATATATTTAGGTGTTTAGTTGAATATTAAGCACCGTAGACAAAAGGAATAGAGCATATCTGTCCCTTTTCCTATTTAATAGGAATACATAATATATTGTAAATGATTTAAATTAGCTAGAAGCAACGCCTAATGTGTAAAGAAATTCCATGGTTGGAGATTTGCTACCGCCTGCAGGCTCTAAGGTAATACCAAAGGCTTCACTTTGGTTTGCATTAGCTATTTCGAAAATTTTGTTAGCATCTGTAGCAAAATCATCGATGGTTCCTAAACTAGTAGGAGTAAGCGGGCTAAGTTTTAAAGACCATACTTGGTATACTTTACCTCGTGGAGGTTCTGGTAAGCCTTGTGCATCTAAGAAAATGCGTTGTTCTTTTTTATCCCAATATACTTTAGCATATGCCGTAGCAAAATTGCCTTGGCCCGCTAAAGGTATTTTGGTAATGGCATCGTCTCGTAAAACAGAGACCAAGGTTTGTGCTTCTTCTAAACTGTTTTTAGAATCGGCAATTTGTGTTTCTAAAAGTGCTTCTTTTACTTGTGCGACCTCTATATTAGATTGTAATGTTTTGTTCTCACTAATAGTCCAAAGTAATCCGGCAGCTAAAACAATAGAGGCAGCCCAACCAGTATAAGTAATCCAGTTGTATTTAGTAATAGAAATAACTTTAATGTCACTGCTATCATTAAAACCTAATACTTTTTTAATATTATTTAAAACAATACTTTTGTTTGAAGGTCCTGCAGCAGCGGTTAATTTAATAACGGCAGCTTCAATATCTAAAACTTCTTGTAGTATTTCGGGATGTTGTTGCATAAGTGCATATACCTCTTGGTTTTCTTTTTCAGAAAGCGAACCAGCGACGTAAAGCTCTAAAATTCCAGATTCTATGTATGCGTTAATATCCATTTTAATTTAAATAATACTTACAGTTTTAATTTAAAACCATGTTTCTAAGTTCTTTGATACAATTTCTATTTCTTGTTTTAATAGTGCCAATTGGCATGTCTAAGGTTTCCGATGCTTCTGTTTGGGTATAGCCTTTAAAATATAATAGTTCTATAACTTCTATACATTTTTTTGCAAGTTTATTTACATAGCTTGTTATACCTATTGCATCGGTTTTATTATCCAGATTATCACTAGTTTCAAGTATATCTACGAAAAAAGTGGCATCGAGGTTTTGTTTTGAGTTTTTAAAGTTTTTGGAGCGTGTTTTATCTATTGCTGCATTTCGAGCAATGTTTAAAATCCATGTAAAGAATCGTCCTTTTTTACTCGAGTAAGTGTCAGATTTATGCCATGCTTTTATAAAAACATCTTGCATAATTTCTTCTGCAATATCATTATTTCTAACAATATTAAAAATAACGCCATGCATGCTTTCGCTGTACATGGCGTATAAAGTTTCAAAAGCTTTTTCGTCTTTTTGTTTAAATTTTTCAACAAGACTATTTAAATCCATATATGGTCTTAAAAGTTGAGTAGTGTTACTTGGTAGTTTTTAATTTTCGCCTAGAAAGGTATTAACTTCAATAGCAACATCTTCCCATGTTTTACTAACACCATCTGCACCTTTATGTAAATCGAAACAAACTTTGTTAAGCGATTCTAAAGCTCCAAGTGCATCCCAATCTTTTAAATTCATAACACCTGTCATTACTACACGTCGTCCTTCAGTAATTTTGATGTCTAAAGGTAAATTGGTAGTAACACCATTCATTGTAATTGTTGCAGAGTACGAACCATCTGTATGATTAATGGTTCCTGTTAAAAATTCTGTATCTAGCATTGCTCCGAAAAACGAAGTCATAATCTTAGCATCACGAGTGTTGGTAGCATCATTTGTAAAGAGACTACTAATAGGAATAGAAAATTCTAAATCATTTAAAGCTTCTTCTGGAGTAGATCCAGTTTTTTCTTCAAAATTTACAATTTTAAATTCTCCTCCAACAGGCTTCTTTTCTGTAGTTTTATAAGCAGTCCATTTTACTGAAGTTGCTTCAGGCTTAATAACATATTTTACTGCAGTTACAACATCTTCTGTTGTTTCAGTTTTAGTTTCTTTTTTGTCGTTTTTGCAAGAGGTTAAACTGATAGCTAATGCAAAGAATAGAATACTTATTTTTTTCATTTTTTTATGCTTTTTTTATTTAGTCGAAAGTTAAGGCAATAATAAATGACATGCAAGATTAGGCATGATATATATCATATATTTAACGAAAGGATTCCTATAATTTTGAATATTAAATGTTAAGCATGAATAATTCATTAGTTGATAAATATAATATTTCTGGACCTCGATATACGAGTTATCCAACTGTTCCCTATTGGAATAATGAGACTTTTTCATTAAACCAATGGAAACAATCGTTAATAGAATCTTTTAAGGAAAGTAATTCCAAAGAAGGTATTAGCCTTTATATTCATCTTCCTTTTTGCGAAAGTTTATGTACATTTTGTGGTTGTAATAAGCGTATTACTAAACAACACAGTGTAGAGTCTCCATACATAAATGCAGTTTTAAGAGAGTGGGATTTATATTTAGAGTTGTTCGATGAAAAACCAATTATTAAGGAATTACACCTTGGAGGTGGAACACCAACATTTTTTAGTCCAGAACATTTAAAACTATTAATTAACGGTATTATAAAACGATCTGTTTTAGCCGATAATTACGAATTTAGCTTTGAGGGCCATCCTAATAATACCACTCGCGAACATCTACAAGCTCTTTTTGATGTTGGATTTAGACGAGTAAGTTATGGTGTGCAAGATTACAACGAAACCGTTCAGAAAGCCATTCATCGTATTCAACCTTTTGAAAACGTAAAGCGTGCTACAGAATTGGCTAGAGAAGTTGGTTACACCTCTGTTGGTCATGATATTATTTTCGGTTTACCATTTCAGACTATAGATCATGTTAAATCTACAATCTTAAAAACAAAGGAACTATTGCCAGATCGATTGGCGTTTTACAGTTATGCGCATGTGCCATGGATAAAAGGTAATGGTCAACGAGGTTTTAACGATCAAGATTTACCAGCACCAGAATTAAAAAGAAAACAATACGAGCTAGGAAAACAATTACTTGCCGAAGTAGGTTATAATGAAATTGGTATGGACCATTTTGCATTAAAAACAGACAGCCTTTTTAAATCTATGGAAAACGGTAATTTACACCGTAACTTCATGGGGTATACCGCCTCTAAAACGCAGGCTATGATAGGTTTAGGGGTTTCTTCTATAAGTGATAGTTGGTATGGGTTTTCACAAAACGTTAAAGGCCTAGAGAGTTATTATAATTTATTAGAAGATAATATTATACCCGTTTATAGAGGGCATATTTTAAATGAAGAAGATTTAGTAATAAGGCAACACATTCTTAATTTAATGTGTCGTTTTAAAACAAGTTGGAGGAATGAAGAACTTCGCTTTCCAGAGTTGCCGGATGTCTTAGTTCGCTTAAAAGAAATGGAGCAGGACGGTTTATTAACAATAGACAAGAATAGTATTGAGGTTACCGAAAAAGGACAACCATTTGTTAGAAACATCTGTATGGCTTTCGATTTGTTGCTGCAGCGTAAACAACCCGATACACAATTATTTTCTATGACGGTTTAATAGTTTAATCCAATTATTTTAATAATTTAGTAAGCTGTAATTTCCCTTAAATCTAACAACAACTTAAAAAGAAAAAAAATGAAAAAAATTATTGTACCCATCGATTTTTCAGAACATTCAGAATATGCTTTAAAAACCGCAGCTACATTAGCAAAAAAACATGACGCAGAGGTGCTTGTTTTACATATGCTAGAAATGTCTACAGTTGCACTAACTGCCTCAGATGAGCTGTTAGGACAACAAGCTATTTTTTTTATGAAATTAGCAGAAAAAAAGTTTAAAGATTTCTTAGATAAAGATTATTTAAAAGGAGTGAATGTAACTCCTATAATAAAGCATTTTAAGGTATTTAGTGAAGTTAATGATGTTGCCAAAGAGAATAACGTCGATATTATAGTTATGGGTTCTCATGGCTCAAGTGGAATCCAAGAAATGTTTATTGGATCTAATACTGAGCGTGTGGTTAGAAATTCCGAAATACCTGTTTTAATAGTAAAGAATAATGTTGTAGATGTTAATTTCGATGTTATTGTGCTTGCTACAGATTTAGAAGAAGAATCTATACAGTCTTACATAAATACTCGTAAGATGTTTCAAGATGTTGCTTCTAAAATATATTTGGTACATGTTAATTTACCAAACGAGAGATTTCAAAGTACTACGGAATTAGAGAAAAAGGCAGTTCACTTTTTTACTAAAGCCGATAGAAGCTTAAATTACTTAGAAGATTTACGTTTCGTTTCCGATTATACGGTAGATGATGGTATTTTACATTTCTCTAATAAAAGTAAAGCAGACTTAATTGTAATGCCAACACATGGACGAAAAGGTTTAGCTCACTTCTTTCAAGGAAGTGTAGGAGAGGATGTTGTTAATCATTCTACTTTACCAGTTCTAACAATAAAGATGGAATAAAAGATTTTCTGTTGTAATGGATGTAATTTCGTCATTCTGATTAAACTCAGGGTGGCGAAATTATTTTTTTATATGAAATTCAAATAAAAAATAATTATTAATGGCAGTCTATACTAGACGAAACCATATCATAAACAGGAGTAGGAGATAAGTACGGAATACCCAAGCCTAAACCGCGAATAATAAATAAAAGACCAATAATTACAATAAAAACAGGAATAGCTTTCTGTATTTTTTGTCGTGCAGCACCCTTTAAAAATTGTGAGAAATATATTGCCGTAGTCATTAAGGGTATAGTTCCTAAACCAAAAACAGCCATATACAAACTACCACTTAGTGCGTTTCCGCTTGCAATAGCAGCAAAAACAGCCATATAAACTAAGCCACAAGGTAAAAAGCCATTCAAAAAACCAATAGTTAAAAAGGTATCCATCGTTTTTTTCTTCATGGCAGAGCCTAAAGCAGATTTAACTTTAGAAATAAGTCGATAAATAGGTTTCGAAAAATTATATTTATTAAAGATTTTCTGCGGAATTAAAACCACTAAAATCATTAATACACCAATAAAAATAGAAAGCTGTTGTTGGAACCCAAACAAAAATAAACTCTTGCCAATTAATCCAAAAACAAGGCCAATTATACTGTAAGCAAGCAGTCTGCCAAAGTGATAAACACCAATCTGAACTGCTTTTTTAAACGCATTATTCCGGTCAACGGGAAGCATAAAAGCAATAGGTCCACACATGCCCACACAGTGAAAACTACCCAATAAGCCAAGTATAAATGCCGAGAAAAGCATGTTAATAAATTATAGATTCTTTAAATAGATAAGAATTTCCCTTATATTGCCAATCAATTTTAATGTTCCAACGACCATCTACCAAACGTTTGTCAGGTATGAGCAAATTAGAATCAGACAGTGAAACAATAGAAGTCTCAAAGTCTAGTTGTTTGTTAGATGGTCTATATAGGAACACTTTTCCTGTAATTTTTTTAGAATCAAATTCCTTAGGGAAAACAATTTTTAAGCCCGCGCTGGTTTGTAAATAGCTAACGTTTTCTGTTAATTCCTCCGAATTTTTAATTTTGTTTATATCATTTTGGTACAGCAATTCTGCTCCATAATAATCTTCTGTAACTAAGTCATTTTTAAAATTTTCGCTCGAAAACATACTAATAACAAAGTACATTATAAATGTTATAAAGCCAATAAATGCTAGTACAACTCCAGTTCCCCAATTAAATTTCATAACACATTTTTTTATTCATTTTACACAATCTTAAAGACTGTACAACTGTAGACTAATTCACGGTCTACTTAATTAATGGCATTACCCTACGGGTCGGGCTTTCACTACTCGCTCCCTTCCTTTGGTCGGGGAGCTCAAACAGGTCGTTCAATCCCTAATGCACACATCTGCCAAGGTGCTTTTCAATTTATAATTATTGGTTTACTTAAAACTTCGTGGCCCTAAAAAGTTAGCAGTAGTGGTTTCAATTAATTTATCACCAGAGTAAATTCCGATTTTAATTTTATTTCTATCGCCACTTAAAGCCGAATTGTTTATTTCAACAAACAAAGTCCCTTTAGAGATTTGCTGTCTAGGTACTATAAAATGATCGTGAGTTGCTACTAATTTCAATTCTCCTTTATGTGACATCAGCTTAAAACTAACATCATTTATATCTTCCGATGTTTTGTTAACCAATTTATAAGTAAACACGTTACTAATAATGTTATTGTCCTTATGTTCATAAAGTTGACCTGGTAGCCTTAAAATATTGGCTTCTACATCATTTCTTAAAAATAACATACCAATAAGTAAACCTGTTAAAATAGCCAATACCGCTGTATACCCTTTAATTCTTGGTGTAAATTTAAACGGCGTTTTCTTTTCTATATTTTCTTCACTCGTATAACGAATTAACCCTTTTGGAAGGTTAATACTTTCCATAATATGATCGCATTCATCAATACAAGCTGTACAATTTACACATTCTAATTGCGTACCGTTTCTAATATCTATTCCTGTAGGACAAACGTTTACACATTGCATACAATCTATACAATCTCCATGCCCTAAAGCTTCTCGGTCTTCACTTTTTCTGAATTTTTTTCTACCATTTTCAGCCTCTCCGCGTTTATGGTCGTAAGCCACAACAATAGATTTTGTATCTAAAAGTACACCTTGTAACCTTCCATAAGGACAAGCTATAATACAAACTTGCTCTCTAAACCATGCAAAAATAAAATAGAATACGGCTGTAAATATCGTTAGAGATATTAGCGTACTTAAATGTTCTGCGGGGCCATCGGTTATATAGGAAATTAGCGTATCGCTGCTTATTAAATAAGCTAAAAATACATTGGCTATTATAAACGATATTAATATGAAAATTACCGTTTTTAATGTTTTCTTTCTAATTTTTTCAGCATTCCAAGGCATTTTTGCTAAACGCATTTGTTTACCTCTATCACCTTCAATCCAATACTCGATACGTCTAAATACCATTTCCATAAAAATGGTTTGCGGACAAATCCATCCACAGAAAATACGTCCAAACGCTACAGTAAAGAGCGCTACAAATACAACGCCAATAATCATCGATATTACAAATAGATGAAAATCTTGTGGCCAAAAAGGAAAACCAAAAATATTAAATCGGCGCTCAAGAATATTAAACATTAAAAACTGATTACCATTAATCTTTATAAATGGTGCGAGTAATAAAAATGCTAATAAACCGTAGCTTACGTATTTACGATACTTATAAAACTTTCCACTAGGTTTCTTTGGGAATACCCAAGCACGTTTACCATCTTCGGTAATCGTTCCTATGGAGTCTCTAAATGTTTCGTTTTCTGGGGTTTCCACTTGTTTTAGGTGTTGTAGACCTACCAGTTAGTTTTACTAGCAGGTCTTGAATATATATTGAGTTAGTTGTATTCTATTCTTAAATTTTATTGTATTTCTGCGGTATCTTCGCCTTCCCAAATATCTCCTTGCGGTTCTTTCGGGTTTGCTGGTGTTGTACCTTGTAAGCTTAAAACATAACTAGCTACTTGTGCCATTTGAGCAGGTTTAAGTTGTGATTTCCAAGCAATCATTCCTTTTCCTGAACGACCTCCTTCGGATACTGTTTTAAATACATGCTTAATATCACCGCCTAAAATCCAATGTTTATCGGTTAAGTTTGGGCCAATTCCACCGCCACCATCAGCCATGTGGCATGCTACGCAGTTAGTTTCAAAAGTTGCTTTTCCTGCTTTTAAATCCGAAGCATCACTTAGTAGAGTTACAGTATTAAAATCAACTAAATCTTTAGCCGTTTTTTTATATTCTTCAATAGAAATTCTAGCTTCTGCTATTTCTGTTTCTAATTCATCAAGTTGGGTGTCTCCATTAAATACTTGATATTTTAAGAAGTATACAACAGCAAAAATAATCGACATATAAAAAGCATAAACCCACCATGGTGGTAAATTATTATCTAATTCTTTTATGCCATCATAATTATGGTCTAAAATTATTTCGCTTTCTTGTTCAATAGGTTTCTGACCTAGTAATTTAGTGTAAGTCTCTTTTAACCAAGTAAACTTATAACCAAATTCCTTTTCGGCTAAGAAACGTGCTTTAGCTTCTTCATCTAATTTATGAAGCATAATAGTTTCCAATGCTCCAAGAACAGCTTCAATAGCTATTAAAATTAAAAGAACTAAAATTAAAAATAATTGAACAGCAGTATATTCCATAAATGCTGGTTTTCCACCAGAATCTACAAAGTATTCTGTTATGGCTACAATTATTAAAAAGGCTACGGGAATTCGTATCCAAGATGGAATTAGTTTTCTCATAATGTTTCGTCGTTTTGAGTTTCTAAAGGCAGGTTGCTAACGTTTTGTATATAGTCTTTTTTTGCAGTAATAACCCACCAAAAAAGAAGTACAAAAAAAGTAAAGAATATGATTAACGAAATTATTGGGTAAATCTCGATACCATCAATACTCTCCATGTGGTATTTTATAAATTTCAACATGATTTTATATTGTTTTGGAGGTTATTAATTTTGTTGTTCTGGTTTAACTGATATATCGGTGCCTAAACGCTGTAAATAAGCAATTAGCGCAACAATTTCTCTGTTTTTCATTTCTATAAACGGCTCTCCATTATCGGCTGCGTATTTTTTATCAGCTTCATAAGTTTTTGCGAAATCGGGATCTTGGTGTAAGTTCTCTTCAATTTGAGCGCCTTGTGTCAACATGTCTTCTTGGGCGTTTGCAATTTCTTCTTCCGAATAAGGTACGCCAAGAGTAACCATAGCTTCCATTTTTGTTTCGGTTAAAGATTTGTCAAGTTCACTACCCGTTCCTGTAATTAACCAAGGATATCTTGGCATAATAGAACCTGAAGAGGTACTTTGTGGATCGTACATGTGGTTAAAGTGCCAGTTGTCTGAGTATTTTGCTCCAATTCTATGTAAATCTGGACCGGTACGCTTAGAACCCCAAAGGAATGGGTGATCGTAAACAAATTCTCCTGCTTTCGAGTATTCACCATAACGTTCAACTTCATGTCTAAACGGACGAACCATTTGTGTGTGGCAGCTTACACAGCCTTCACGGATATAAATATCTCTACCCTCTAATTCTAATGGTGTATATGGTTTTACACTTGATATTGTTGGGATATTAGATTTTACCATAAGGGTTGGTACAATTTGAACAATACCTCCAATTAAAATGGCTATGGTTGCTAAAATTGTTAATTGGATCGGTTTACGCTCTAACCAAGTGTGCCATCCTTCGTTTGCAGTACGTTTTTTAGATACGCGTTCTAGTGCTGGTGCTTCGGCTAATTCGTCTTCAACTTTACTACCTTGTCTTATAGTCATGATGACGTTGAAAACCAAGATAAACATACCACTAATATATAAACAACCACCAATAGCACGCATCATGTACATTGGCATAATTTCGGTTACAGTTTCCAAGAAGTTACCGTATACTAAGGTACCGTCTGGATTAAATTGTTGCCACATAGAATATTGAGTAAATCCAGCAACATATAAAGGTAATGCATACATAATGATCCCTAATGTACCTATCCAAAAGTGTAGATTCATTAAGCTTAAGGAGTGCATTTTTGTTTTAAATAAACGAGGTATCAAATAATAGATCATACCGAAGGCTAAGAAACCATTCCAAGCTAGAGCACCAACGTGTACGTGTGCAATAATCCAATCGGTAAAATGCGCTACGGCATTTACACTTTTAAGAGAAAGCATTGGGCCTTCAAACGTTGCCATACCATAACCTGTAATAGCTACAACCATGAATTTTAAAACAGGATCGGTACGTACTTTGTCCCAAGCACCACGAAGTGTTAATAAACCATTAATCATACCACCCCAAGATGGCATTAATAACATTATTGAGAATGTAGTACCTAAGGCTTGTGCCCATTCTGGTAATGCTGTATATAATAAGTGGTGAGGTCCAGCCCAGATATAAATAAATATAAGAGACCAAAAGTGTACAATAGATAATCTATATGAGTATACGGGTCTGTTTGCAGCTTTAGGAACAAAGTAATACATAAGTCCTAAATATGGTGTTGTTAAAAAGAATGCTACTGCATTGTGGCCATACCACCATTGCACTAAGGCATCTTGAACACCTGCGTAAACAGAATAACTTTTAAATGCACTTACAGGTAATTCTAAATTATTAAAAATATGAAGTACAGCAACCGTAACGAATGTGGCTAAGTAAAACCATATAGCAACATATAAATGGCGTTGTCTACGTTTTAAAATAGTCCAAATCATGTTGATACCAAAAATAACCCAAACAATTGTAATGGCTATATCTATTGGCCATTCTAATTCGGCATATTCTTTAGTAGATGTATAACCTAAAGGTAATGTAATAGCTGCTGCAACAATAATAAGTTGCCAACCCCAAAAGTTAATATTACTTAATAAATCACTAGCCATTCTTGTTTTTAGTAAACGTTGTAAAGAGTAATAAATACCCGCAAACATGGCGTTACCTACAAAAGCAAAAATTACAGCATTGGTGTGTAGAGGTCTTAATCTACCAAAACTTAACCAAGGAATTCCATCGGTTAAATTTGGGAATAAAAATAAGAATGCTAGTAGTAAACCTACCGACATACCCACAACACCAAAAACGATGGTGGCATAAATAAATTTTGTAACGATTTTATTATCGTACTTAAACTGTTGCATTTCCATAAATTAAAAGTTAATCGTTTTTAGTTGAAATTGTTTTTTTGGTTTTTTCTTTAACTAGTTCATCTTCAAAAAGCATACGAACAGAGGGGGTGTAGCTATCATCGAACTGTCCATTTCGAACAGCAATAATAAACGCTACAAAAAAGCCAATAGCAACAATTATGCTAATAGTTAATAATATATATATAACACTCATACCTTAATTGAAGTTATGCGCCAAAAATACTTTTATGTTTTTGGCTAAAACATGACATTTATCATGTTTTATTAGTTTCTGATGTTTTATTTTAGATAAATATATTACTTTTTTTTAACTTAAAATTTTGTTAAAAGCATTTTTTTTAATTTTTTAATTTTCTTCCTAAAATATTTGTGCTAACCGTTGTGAATAGAACAATACTAATTGAGCTTAAAGGCATTAAAATAGCCGCAATAACAGGTGCTAGTTGTCCTGTAACGGCAAAGTAAAGCCCTATACTATTATAAACGAATGATAGTAGAAAACTATATTTTATAATTTTTACAGCAGATTTGGAGGCTTTTATAAAATCGGGTAATTCGTTAAATTTTGAAGCGTCGAGAATTGCATCACATGCAGGAGAAAATATGTTTACGTTTTCTGAAATAGCAATACCTACATTACTTTGAGCCAAGGCCCCAGCATCGTTTAGACCATCACCAATCATTAATACTTTTGCTCCAGATTTTTGATGGTGTTTTATGTATTCTAATTTATCTTCTGGTTTCTGATTAAAAAATAGTTTTGTTTTTGCAGGTAGTAACTTTGTTAGGTTTTCTGTTTCACCTGCATTATCGCCCGAAAGAATAACTAAATCGTAATGTTTTTTTAATTTATTAAACAATTTAGAAAGTCCTTTTCTGTATTTATTATAAAAAGTAAATCGTCCTTTATATTGGCTATTAGTACTAACATACACAGCTGTGTTTAGTGTTGCGTTTTCAGAATTAAAGCCAACAAAAGGGGCAGAGCCTATTTTAATGGTATCTTGGTTGTGTTTTGCTTCAATACCTTTACCAATATGCTCTTCGTAGTTGTCTAGAGTTACAATGTTATGCTTATCTAAAAGACTGTATAAGGACCTGCTTAAAGGATGGTTTGAATTACGTAAGGTGCTTTTAAGAAGCGCTTCTTCTTCATTTGAAAGATTAGAGCCTTCATATTTTATAGATGTTTCTTTGTTTGCAGTTATAGTTCCTGTTTTATCAAAAATAATAGTGTTAATAGCTGCTAACTGCTCGATAACCGAAGCGTTTTTTGCATAGAATTTTAGTTTCCCAAAAATACGAAGTAAATTACCGAAAGTAAAAGGTGCGGCTAATGCTATAGCACAAGGGCAAGCTATTATTAAAACGGCTGTAAAAACATTTAGAGCTTTTGATGGATCTATAAATAACCAATAAACAGTGGCTATAAAGGCAATGCTTAAAACGGCTATCGTGAATTTTTTACTAATAGCATTTGTTAGGGTTGTAAAACCATCTTCTTTATTTTTATTAAAAACATCGTTACTCCAAAGTTGGGTTAAATAACTTTGTTCTACGGTTTTTAAAACATCTACCTCAATACTGCCTTTTAGCTGTTTTCCCCCTGCAAATAATTTATCGCCAGATTGTTTTGAGACTGCTTCAGATTCTCCAGTTACAAAGCTATAATCAATACGTGCTTTACCGCTAATTAATATACAGTCTACAGGAATTAATTCTTCATTTCTAATAAGTAAGCGATCGCCTTTTTCAATATCGTAAACTTGTACAGATTCTTCTTTTCCATCGGTATGTAATTTGGTTATTCCGATAGGGAAATACGATTTGTAATCACGTTCGAATGATAGGAAATTATAGGTTTTTTGCTGAAAAAACTTTCCGAGTAATAAGAAAAAAATAAGTCCTGCCAAACTATCAAAAAAGCCTGTTCCAAGGTTTAAAATAATTTCCGCCGTGCTTCTTATAAATAAAACAATAATTCCCAGTGAAATGGGGACATCAATATTTAAAATTTTAGCACGTAAGCCTTTATAAGCTGAAATGAGATAATCTTGCCCCGAATAAAAAACCACAGGAAGTGAGAAGGAAAACATGAGCCATCTAAAAACAGGTGCATATGTTTCAATCCAAAAACCAGTTACCTGGAAATACTCTGGAAACGATAAAAACATAATGTTTCCGAAGGCAAAACCAGCTACGCCTAGTTTATAAATTAAGGATCTGTCTACATTCTTTTTACCAACGCTATAATCGTCTAAACTAATAAAAGGTTCGTAACCAATACTGCTTAAAAGTTTAACCAATTGTTTTATCGAAATCGCTTCGCAGTTGTATGTTACTCTAACTGTTTTCTTTCCGAAGTTTACAATAGAAGAACTTATTGAAGGATTTAATTTATTTAAATTTTCAAGAACCCAAATACAAGAACTGCAATGAATGTGCGGAATGTATAATGTTGCTATTTGAGTTTTTTCATCGTTGAATTCCAATATACTTTCAACAATTTTAGCATTGTCTAGAAAGTTATATTTACCATCAATGTCGCTAGGTTTTGCACCTGCAGATGCTTGTAAATCATAGTAACACGTTAAATCGTTTGTAGAGAATATTTCGTAGACGGTTTTGCAACCATTACAACAGAATGATTTATCATCAAATGTGATATTAGCCGCAGATGCGTCTAAACCACAGTGAAAACAAGGGGTTTTACTCATTTAAATTTGCTCAATTATACCTAAAACAAAAATCACAAATCAACTCGATTTTAAATATGATATTTGTCATGTTTTATTTATTTTTACAAAATACAATATTTTGGTGTGAGTAGTTGTAAGCTATATAACTCTTTCTGTTTGTTTACAATTTTAATATTTATTATAAAGTTTAAAATCATATTTGTTAATGTTTCAAAATAATGATCGTGTTTTTAATGTCCTTTTTGAAGCTGTTTCAGAAGGTGTTATTGTTGTAGATAAACATCAGAAAATTGTTGCTACAAACAGGTCTTCCGAGAGTATGTTTGGTTATACTAAAAATGAACTTCTAAACAGTGACCTTAATATTTTAATACCAAAAACCTATCATGCCGATCATGGTGCTCATTTTGATGGTTTTATGAAGCATAAGGAAAGTCGTAAAATGGGACGTGGTCGGGATTTGTATGGCGCACGTAAAGACGGTTCTATATTTCCAGTAGAAGCAGGTTTAAATCCGTTAGAAATTAATGGAGAGTCTTATATAATGACTTTGGTTATAGATATTTCTATACGTAAGCAACAAGAACTCCAGTTGCTAGAGTTAAATACGGAATTAGAACAAAAAGTGCAGGAGCGTACCAATGAATTAAGTAATACTGTTAAAGAATTAAAAACAGTAAATGTTCAGCGTGACGAGGAAATAAAGAAACGTATTGATGCTCAAAATGAAATAAGTAATGCGCTTAAAAAAGAAAAGGAGCTTAATGAGTTGAAAACTAAGTTTTTGTCTTTAGTTTCACATGAGTTTAAAACACCTTTAAGTGGTATTTTAACGTCGGCCATGTTACTGAGTAAGTATAAGTTAACTGAGCAGCAGGAACGAAGAGATAAGCATATAAAAACAATTTCTGATAAGGTACATTACCTAAATAATATATTGAACGATTTTTTATCTATTGAAAAATTAGAAACCGGAAAAATGAATTATAAATTAACTACTTTTAAATTAAGTAAAGTGGTTAACGAGGTGGTTTATAATGCCAATATGCTTTTAAAAGATGGACAAAAAATTAATTATCCTGAGAATATTGACGATTATTCGATGCATCAGGATGAGAAGATTTTAGAATTAGCATTATCAAATTTGGTGCATAATGCCATTAAGTATTCATCTGAAAACACCATTGTAGATATTCATATAAAGCAAGATAATACGTATACTACATTTGATATAAAAGATAATGGTATTGGGATTCCTATTAAAGATCAAAAAAGGATATTTAACCGCTATTTTAGAGCAGAAAATGCTTTACTAGAACAAGGTACAGGTATTGGTTTAAATATTGTTAAAAATCATTTAGAAAATTTAGGAGGTACTATAAGTTTTGTAAGTGAAGAAAATAAAGGAAGTATATTTACAATTATAATAAAAAATAAAGCAGAATAATGAATAAAGTATTATTGATAGAAGATGATGTTGTTTTAAGAGAGAACACAGCGGAATTACTAGAATTATCTAACTATAATATGATTACAGCTCCAAATGGAAAAATTGGAGTAGAACGGGCTATTAAAAATTTACCTAATATTATTATCTGCGATATTATGATGCCAGAACTTGATGGTTATGGCGTTTTGGAAGCATTATCTAAAAACGAAAGTACAAAGCATATCCCTTTTATATTTTTATCTGCAAAAACGGAGCGTAGAGATGTTAGAAAAGGAATGGATTTAGGTGCCGATGATTATATTACCAAGCCTTTTGAAGAAGAAGAACTTATTAGTGCTATAGAAAGTAGATTAGCCAAAGCTGCTATTTTAAAAGATATACATGAAGAAAAGGAAGGAACAAGTTCCGATGAATCTGAAATTAGAACATTAAACGATTTAAAGAATTTTTTTGATGATAATGGTGAAGTAATAAACTTTGGAAAAGGTGATGTTATTTATCAGGAAGGGCAAAATTCTAATTATATTTATTTAATTTCTAAAGGTTTAGTGAAGTCTCATAAATTTGATGAGAAAGGTAAAGACTTAACAACAGCGCTTTATAAGGAAGACGATTTATTTGGTTATACATCATTTATTCAAAATACAACTTATCAAGAATCTACAACGGCTATAAAAGAAACTACCTTAATAGGTGTTACCAAAAGTGCGCTTAAAGATGTGCTTAATAATAATCACCAAGTTACTTTAGAGCTTATTCAGTTATTAACAGAAAACCTTACCGATGTTAAAGATCACTTACTACAAATGGCATATAGCTCGGTTAAAAAAAGAACAGCAAATACCATCTTAAAATTTGCCGAAAAACTGAATCGAAATCCAGAAGATACCATAAGAATTTCTCGTAATGATTTAGCTAGTGTTGCAGGTATAGCAACCGAAAGTTTAATTAGAACACTTTCTGGCTTTAAAGACAGTGGTATTATTGAAATTGAAGGTAGAAACATTAAAATTTTAGACTTAGATAAACTTCAAGAAGTCCAATAAATTCTAGCAATATAGGGGATTTATGATATTGGTCATATTTCCTTAAGTGTCCTGCCTTTATTTTTGCCTTCTAGAAGAAGATAGGCATGAAGAATATTTTAATACCCACAGATTTTTCTGAAAACGCATGGAATGCCATTGAGTATGCCCTCCGCTTTTTTAGTAAATCGGCATGTAATTTTTACATATTACACGTTGATACTTCAGATGATTCAAGATTTCACGAAAAAGTGCCTGCCGTTGGTGGTACTAAAGTTTCTAGTATTGTAAAAAGTCCTTCAAAAAAACTTTTACAACAAACTATAAAACGAATAATAAAAAGCCCTTACTTAAATTCTAACCATAGGTTTTACCCTGTTATGGATAATAATTACATTATTAATTCTATTAGGAAGCAGGTTGCAGAAAAAAAGATTGATTTTATTGTAATGGGTACCCGTGGAGAATCGGGGTTAAATAATTTGGCGGTAGGTAGGAATACCGGTAATGTAATTACAAAAGTAAAATGCACAACATTAGTTGTTCCCGAAAACGCTAAATATGTGAACATGAAAGAGATTGCATTTCCAACAGATTTTTCATTTTTTTATCATGCAGAAACATTACAGCCTATGGCAGATATTGTAGAAGGAAACCATGCGGCAGTAAGAGCACTTCATATTAATAAAAATAAGGCAGATTTAAATGAAGATCAAAAAAAGAATAAAGAATTTCTAGACGATTATTTTAACAACCAAGAACACAGTTTTCATTTCTTAACAAATAATGATATTGAAGATGCGGTGCAAGGTTTCGTTGAGAATAAGCAAATTGATTTAATAGCCATGTTGGCTAAAAATTTAAATTATTTCCAAAAGATTTTATTTAATCCTACAACTCCAAAAATAAGTTATTATACCGATGTTCCTTTTTTAGTTTTACATTAAAAGAGTTTTCAAATAATATGTTTTTAGTTAGTTTTATAAAACCTCAAAATGGTTATGGGAAAGTGTGAACAATGTATAATTAAACAATTTAATTCAATGAAGTCTTTAACTAAAGATGAATTAATTCGTATTTCTGGTTGTAAAACCTCAAGAAAAATAAAAAAAGGAGAAGTAATTTTTGAAGAAGGAGAAGTGATTAATGGTGTATATTGCATTAAGGACGGTATCTGTAAGCTGTCTAAGTTAAGCGAAAACGGCAAGGATCAAATAGTGAAAATGGTTGTAAAAGGGCAGCTATTAGGCCAACGTTCGTTGATTACAGATGAAAGCACAAATTTACAAGCTGTTGCGTTAAGCGATATGGAAGTTTGTTTTATTCCCAAGGCCGAAATTATGGAAGATCTTCAAACAAATCTTAACTTTTCTTTGGATGTGCTTAAAGTGATGGCGCGAGATTTACGAGAATCGGACGATATAATTGTAAACATGGCTCAAAAAACCGTAAGAAAAAGGCTTGCAGATGTTTTAATTTATCTTAATAATAGTTTTGGTGTTAATGGAGATGGTACGTTGAGTGTTTTGTTATCTCGGGAAGATTATGCAAACATTGTGGGTACAGCAACAGAATCTGCTATTCGTATTATTTCTCAACTAAAAAAAGAAAAACTTATTTCTACAAAAGGTAAGTATATAAAAATTGAAGATTTAGCAGGATTACAACGCGTAGAATAGTGCATTATAATAAAATAATTTCTGCTCATAGATATTTCTGATTATTACTTGTCCTTTTTTTGATTTAAAATATAGTATTTTTATAGAGTTATGAATAAAAATACATCAAGAAAAGGTTTCATTTTTAAAACTTACGAAGCACCTTATCAATCTCCTTTCGATAAGTTATTCGATATCTTTAAAGAATTAATTACACATACTTCTGGCGATTTCGACGAAGCCATAGATTGGTTGCGCGAATTAGACAAGGAATATACCTTAACCACTGCAGAATATACTATCGACGATTTTATTGAAGATCTTAAAAAGAAAGGTTATATAAAAGAAGAAATAGATCCAGATGGTAATGGCGGAATGGCTATTACGGCAAAAACCGAGCGTGCTATTAGGCAACAAGCGTTAGATCAAATTTTTGGAAACATTAAGCGTAGCGGGCAAGGTAACCATAAAAGTAAAGGCCAAGGCATCGGAGACGAGCATACCGGAGATTTTAGAAACTATCAATTTGGTGATGCTTTAGATAAAGTGTCTATGACGGAGAGTTTGAAGAATGCACAAATAAATCATGGTATTTCAGAATTTAGATTATCTGAAGATGATTTGGTTGTGGAAGAAACCTTGCATAAAGCTCAAATGAGTACAGTGTTAATGATAGATATTAGCCATAGTATGATTTTGTATGGTGAAGACAGAATTACGCCTGCAAAAAAAGTAGCCATGGCTTTAGCCGAATTAATTACAACACGATATCCAAAAGATACGCTCGATATTTTAGTGTTTGGAAATGATGCTTGGCAAATAGAAATTAAAGACCTTCCATATTTAAAAGTAGGGCCATACCATACAAATACGGTAGCTGGTTTGCAGTTGGCAATGGATTTACTCCGAAGAAAAAGAAATACCAATAAACAAATTTTTATGATTACCGATGGAAAGCCAAGTTGTTTGCGTTTGCCAGACGGCCAGTATTATAAAAATAGTAATGGTTTAGATTCGCATATTGTTAATAAATGTTATGCTATGGCACAGCAAGCAAGGCGGTTGCATATTCCTATTACCACGTTTATGATTGCTCAGGATAATTATTTAATGCAGTTTGTGCAGGAATTCACTAAAGCGAACCAAGGGAAAGCATTTTATACAGGTTTAAAAGGATTAGGAGAAATGATTTTCGAAGATTACGAAACTAATAGAAAAAAGAGAATTAAAGGATAAGTGAAAATATAAATAGCACTCGAGGCTTCTTTGTTTTTAAGGGAAGTGGATTGCGATGATAATCGGAATTTAGAGGTTTATAAAAAATACAATATGAAAACAGAAAATATAAAAACTTTAGGGGAACTTAAAAAGTCGGGTTACAAAAGTAAATCTATAAAAGACGAATTAAGAGATAACTTAATAGTGAAAATAAAAAATAAGGAAACCACTTTTGAAGGCGTACATGGGTATGAAAACACTGTGATTCCTGAGTTAGAACGTGCTATTTTATCAAGACATAATATAAATTTATTAGGATTACGCGGACAAGCAAAAACTCGTTTAGCACGTTTAATGCTTAATCTTTTAGATGAATATATCCCGTTTGTATCTGGTTCGGAAATTAATGACGATCCGTTGCAACCTATTTCAAGATTTGCTGTAGAGTTGATAAAGGAAAAAGGAGATGATACACCAATTTCATGGTTACATAGAAGTGATAGATTTGCTGAGAAATTAGCAACACCAGATGTAACAGTAGCTGATATTATTGGAGATGTGGATCCTATAAAAGCAGCAAATTTGAAGTTAAGTTATGCAGACGATCGTGTTATTCATTACGGCATGATTCCGAGAGCAAATCGTTGCATTTTCGTAATTAATGAGTTGCCAGATTTACAAGCAAGAATACAAGTAGCATTGTTTAATATTCTACAAGAGGGCGATATTCAAATTAGAGGTTTTAAGTTGAGGTTGCCTTTAGATATTCAGTTTTTGTTTACAGCAAATCCAGAAGATTACACGAATAGAGGGAGTATTGTAACACCATTAAAAGATAGAATTGGATCTCAAATATTAACGCATTACCCTGAAGATATAGAAACGGCTAGACGTATTACGGAGCAAGAATCTAATTTAGTTGAAGGACAAAAAAGCGCAGTAAAGGTTCCCGATTTTGCAAAAGATCTATTAGAACAAATTGTTTTTGAAGCAAGAGAAAGCGAATACATCGATGCTAAAAGTGGTGTGAGTGCTAGGCTAAGTATTACAGCTTTCGAAAACTTATTAAGCACAGCAGAAAGACGTGCGTTAATTTGTGGTGATGATAGTACAACGGTTCGATTGAGTGATTTTTCAGGTATTATACCATCTATAACTGGTAAAGTAGAATTGGTTTATGAGGGCGAACAAGAAGGTGCCGCTGCGGTTGCTTATAATTTAATTGGAGAAGCTGTGAAAAGTATGTTTGAAGAGTTTTTTCCGAAGATAGGAAAACTTCAAAAACAAGATGAAGAAGGCCCGTATGATGATATTGTATCATGGTTTTTCAATGAAAAAGAAGGCTTCGAATTGTTAGATGATTTAAAAAATAAAGAATATACTGCTATGTTGGATGCTATTTCTCCTTTGGATGATTTATTAGGAGAATATCAACCTAATTTAAAAAAGGAAGACACGTATTTTATGAAAGAATTTGTGCTTTGGGCATTGGTAGAGTTTAAACTATTAAGCAAACAGCGCTTCTCAGAAGGAACTCAATTTAAAGATCCTTATGGAAGTTTTATAAGTGGTATTTAATATCAGATAAATAAATTTTTAATTAAAAAAGCGATAAGAAATTAATTTCTTATCGCTTTTTTTGTTTTATCAATTGTCATATACTCAAAATTTATAGTGCAGTTTTTAAGATTTCGTAGTCTTTATCCTTCTGTTTACTATATAGGGAAAACACTTTTGGTTTGAATCGTTTTCTTTGGTTTTTTGATTAAAAAGCTCTAGTTTCTACTCATAACGGAGTAAAAATTGAACATAATCTAAAAAAATTAAAGATTTTATGGAAAAACCTAATGTTAAAAATCAACATGATATAAAACTATTATCCTTTGATATAGATAACACACTTATTGATTTTAATACTCATAAAAGTAACTTTCGTAAAATATGGAAAACCTATAAGCCAGATCAGGGTGTTCTTCTTGCATATAATACGGGGCGTTTAATTGATGATGTTATTCATTTAATTCAAAAAGGGACCTTGCCAGAGCCAGATTATATTATTTCTGGAGTAGGAACACATATTTATGATTATAATAAAAAATGTATTGTTAAAGAGTTTAACGATGTTTTAGATGATGGTTGGGATTTAAAATTGGTGGAAGATATCATTCAAAATATCGATGGTCCAATAAACGAACAGCCAAGTAAATATCAGCATGCATACAAGCGAAGTTATTATTTCCACAACGCTTCAGAAGATGTTATAGCAGAAATAGAAAATACTTTTATTAAAGCTAATATGGATATTAATGTGGTGTATTCTCAAGAGCAATATCTAGATATTCTTCCTAAATGGGCCAATAAGGGTAACGCTTTGCAATGGTTGTTAAGAAAACTGGATTTAACACCTTCAAATGCTTTAGTTGCCGGCGATAGTGGAAATGATTCTGCGATGTTCGATATGGAAGATATTAAAGGGATTGTTGTAGCTAATGCGCACGAAGAGCTTTATAAATATACGAAATACAGACAGGTTTATCATGCTGAAAAAGATTGTGGAGATGGTGTTGTTGAAGGGTTAGTGTATTATGGTATTTTACCAGCAGAAGCCATTGTAGAAATTAATGCAGACCATACAGATGATTACGTTATTCAACAAGAATTAATTAATATAGCTTCAGAAGATGATCAGGAAAAATTAGATTTAATACTTGAAGGCTATGAAAAAGCTATTATTGCTTTAAAAAAGAATATTACGCCACTTGGTTTTTCGGCTTGTTCAATTAAAGATAATGTTACTAATGGTACCGATGAAAATTACCACAGCGTTTGGGCTAGGGATGGAGCCATTACGGTTATAGGGTCTTTGTCGTTAGTAGATGATGAAGAAATTCATAAATGCCAACGGCAGACTTTAATAACATTAATAGAAAATAGTTCTAGAAATGGACAAATTCCTTCTAATGTACGGCTAAAAGACAATCAACCAGATTATTCTGGAGTAGGTGGTATTTGCTCTATAGATAGTGGTATATGGGTTGTAATTGCATTTTACGAATATGTAAACGTTACAAAGGATATTAAATTTTTACGAAAATATATTTCGGATATTAAAGAGACTATGCGTTGGCTTGGCGCTCACGATAGTAATAATGATGCCTTATTAGAAATACCCGAGGCTGGAGACTGGACAGATTTGTTTGGAGGAAGTTATAATATTTTATATGATGAAATTCTCTGGTACCGTTCTAATGTATGCTTTGGTAGAATGTTAGAAATGTTAGGCGATTATGATGAAGCAGGCGAATATATTCGATGGTCGCAAGTTATAAAAAAGGAAATATTACAGAATTTTTGGCCATCTACGCAGCAAAAATTATTTCAATCAGTATCGTTTGCAGAGCGTCAGTTTACACTAGGCGATACCCCTTATTTAATTCAACAAACTACACCTTTCGATTTTAGTTGGCGTTGCGATGTCTTCGGAAACGTGCTCGCCTTTTTGTTTGGTACAGTCGATGCTGAAAAAGCACATCAAACCTTTAAATTTATGCTAGGAGTTGGGGTCAACGATCCTTTTCCTGTATCTAACGTTTATCCGGTAGTAACGCCAGGAGATCCAGATTGGAAACCATATTACACCGTTAATTTATTGAATTTGCCAAACCATTATCACAATGGTGGTATATGGCCTTTTGTAGGCGGGTTTTGGGTGAAATTTATTGGTAAACTTGGTTTTAGAGACATGGCTATTTCCGAATTGCATAAACTAGCCTTAATTAATAAGGAAGGTTTAAATGATGAATGGGAATTTAATGAATGGGCGCACGGTATAACAGGAAAAGCTATGGGGAAAGCATATCAAGCTTGGTCTGCTGCTCAATATATATCTGCTTGTAATGATTTAAAAATAATTAATAAATAATAAAAACAACTAAACCGTAAAATTATGAAATCAATATTAATGATCTCTTTACATGGCTATGTAGGAGCGAATCCGGAATTAGGTAAACCAGATACAGGAGGACAAGTAGTTTATGTTTTAGAACTTGCAGAACGATTTAGTAGATTAGGTAAACGAGTGGATTTAGTAACACGACAGTTTGAAGATCAGCCAGAGTACGACGATGTTCACGAAAATTATAGTGTATGGCGTATTCCTTTTGGAGGCAAAAAATTCATCAGGAAAGAAGATATGCATGACCATCTAAAAGGTTTTGTTACTAATACTTTAGCCGCAATAAAAAAAGAGAATAAGAAATATGATGTGGTTTACTCGCATTATTGGGATGCTGGTTGGGCAGGTCAAAAAATAGCTGAGGAACTTGGTATATCTCATGTTCATACACCACATTCTTTAGGTTGGTGGAAGCAACACAGTATGGGGAGTGATATGGATGAAGCGGAAATGGAAAAAACGTATCGTTTTAAAGAACGTATTAGAAAGGAGTACTTCGTGTATCAAATGTGTAACCATATTGTAGCTACAACATTACCACAAGTAGATTTATTGACTCAACAATACGATGTACTTTCTAAGAACTGTACTATGATTCCGCCTGGCATTGATGAAAATCGGTTTTATCCAGTGCCTTCCAAAGAGAATGATAAAATTAGAGCTAAATACGATATACAACCTACAGATATTCTTGCTTTAGGTAGAATGGCACACAATAAAGGCTACGATTTATTGATTAAAGCACTTCCTACGGTTTTTGAACTTTGTCCGGAAGCTCGATTAGTTGCAGCCATTGGTGGCGACCAGTCTGAGCAAGATGATAAAGGGGTTGCAGGTTTAAAAAAATTAGCCAAGGAATTAGGGGTTTTAGATAGAATAACATGGAAAAATTATATAGCCGATGAAGATTTAGCCAACGTTTATCGAGCGGCTAATATTTTTGTGATGCCTTCACGTTATGAACCTTTTGGTATGGTAGCAATCGAGGCTATGGCTTGTGGAACACCAAGTGTAGTTACTGTACATGGCGGATTGTACGATTTAATAGATTTTGGAAATCAAGCATTATTTGCAGACCCACATAGACCTACGGAATTTGGAGCTATGATGGCTATGCCTTTACTGTATCCTAAAATGCGTAATGAATTATCTGTGGAAGGCGCACGTTTTGCTAGACGTAATTTTGGTTGGACAGGTATTGCAAAGCGTATGTTACAAGTATTTACAAGTTCTATTAATCAAAATACCATGGAATCTAATCTGTTTTATTAACAGAGACTCTTAAATTACCAAGTATCTCTACTTTTAATATTATTAGCGCATAATCGAATAATTTCGGTTATGCGTTTTGTTTTTGTAGCATCACGTTTAGCACTATGCAGCCAAAATAAATAATGTTTTTTATATGAAGGAGCAAAGTTTTTGTAATTTTTAAAAGCTTCGGGGTTTTCATCAAAGGCCTTTTTTAAGGCTTCTGGTATAATACCTTTCTCAACAGGGTTAAGTGCCGTCCAGCTACCGTTTTGTTTACCAATTTTAATAATTTCTAGTCCTGATTGGTGTATTAAGCCTTCTTCTGTAAGGGTTTTAATGTGTTTTTTATTTAAAGCACTCCAAACACTTTTTTTGTTTCTTGGAGAAAAATATTGTCGTCGCTTTCCGTTGCCCAAACTTTTTACTGTAGAGTCTATCCAACCATAGCAAATAGCAACTTTTACAGCTTCTTCCCAACGCATGGAAGCTTCATTATTTTCAACTTTAAAAAAAATTAAATATACACCTTTAAAATCTTTATGATTGTCGTGGAGCCATTCGCGCCATGCTGTATCTGTTTTAAAGTATAGTTCAGGAGTTTCCAAAGGATTATAATTTATGGGCTTCAATATAAAAATCGGGATCTATTTCAAAAGTAGAGGGTTTCGAATTTAATTCTAAAGTGTTCCATTCAGAAGTAGGTTGTATCCAAGATTCTACATCATCTATTAAAACCTGTACAGGCATATCAAATCCTTCAACAATATTTATCCATCTGTATTTTAATACTTTCTTGTCAATAGAATATTCTAAAGTAGGGTTTTTTACAGATCTTAAATATTGATTAAAAAATGCAGTTAAATCGATGCCTGTTTCTTCAGATAAATAATCTTCAATTTGCTTCGTCGTTACCGTTTGGTGATAAAAGGTAATATTCATTTTACGAAGTATTTGTCGCCATTTCTCGTCATCTTCAATAAGTTGGCGCAAGGTGTGTAACATATTGGCGCCTTTATAATACATATCGCCAGAACCTTCATTGTTTACGTTGTATACTCCAATAATTGGGCGATCGTTTTTAATACTTTTTCTTGTGCCAATTACATATTCCGATGCAGCTTGTTTGCCATAGTAATAATCTAAAAATAAACTTTCAGAATACGCTGTAAAACTCTCGTGAATCCACATATCGGCAATATCTTTGTTGGTTATATTGTTAGCAAACCACTCGTGCCCAGATTCGTGAATAATGATAAAATCGAATTTTAAACCCCAGCCTGTTCCAGATAAATCACGACCTAAATAACCGTTTTGATACTTATTACCATAAGTTACCGAACTTTGATGTTCCATACCTAAATACGGCGCCTCTACAAGTTTATAACCATCGACATAAAATGGGTATTGACCAAACCAATGCTCAAAGGCTTTCATCATTCTTGGAGCATCCTTAAATTGTTCTTTAGCTTTTTCTAGATTGTCCTTTAAAACATAATAATCCATATCTATATTGCCACCTTGTCCATCATAAACTTCAGAAAAATGAGTATAATCGCCAATGTTTATATTTACACCATAATTATTTATTGGGTTTTTTACAAACCAACTATAAGTTTTGGTCTCACCAATTCGTTCTACAAGTCGTAACCTTCCGTTAGAAACATTCATTAAATCTTTCGGTACGTTAACACTAATAAGCATACTATCTACTTCGTCGTACATATGGTCTTTACATGGCCACCAAACACTGGCTCCTAAACCTTGACAAGAGGATGCAATAAAGGGATTGCCGTTATTGTCTTTTTTCCAAGAAATACCGCCATCCCATGGTGCGTTAACAGCTTCTTTTGGATTACCTTCATAATACACATCTAGGCTTTTTACAGCATTTAATGGTTGGTTTTCTTTAAGTTTTATAAAGTGGGCATTTCCGTCATGTTTAACAGTAAGCTCTACATTATCTTGAATAACTTTAGTTATTTTTAAAGGCGATTGCAAATCGATTTGCATTACAGAATCTGTTTTCAATACTTTATATTGAATGGTGTTTTTACCTGAAATAAATTTATCATCAGGGTTTACTTTTATATCCAAATGATAATACGTTAAATCCCACCATTCTCGCTCTGGAGTTATACTTCCGCGCAGCGTATCTTGTCTTGTAAAGTTGTGCTTTTCTTGCGTTAAACCTTGCGAGAATAACGATAAAGAAAATAGAAACATTAAAGCCAAAACAGGCCATTTAAATTTCTTGTTAAACATTTTCAGGTTGGTATTAAACATTGTTTAGGGTATTAGGTCTTTATTCTATTATGTGCTTATACAATAGTATTATTTTTTATCTTTCAAACCAAATATATTGTAAAAGTCACTTTTTTATTTTCTTTTTAACTTAGATAAGCAATAAGTCGAAAAAAAAAACGCCTCGAAAATTAATTCGAAGCGTTATATATATGTTGAATGACACTAGACTGTGTTTTTAGTTTTCGCACAAATCCAATTTAGCAACATAATTGGAAGCTAAATTTTTCAGGTTTGAAATATAATAGGTTTTAATCGCTTCGATACTTTCGCTAGATAAATCTTTATCAGGATCTGAAGTTGTTATCAGTTTATCATTGGCATTACATAACTTTAACGTTTCATTATAGCTTTTAATATTCGAGTTCATAACAAGTTTATACTCACTTATCAATTGTTTCTTTTTAAGCGTTAGAGCCTCGTCTTTTTGTTGCGCTAGTTTCTGCTTTATTTCTGCAGCTTTTAATTGCAAAGCCTCTTGCTGTTGTTTTAGTTGTTCTTGTTCTTTTTGTAAATTGGCAAGGGCATTATCTTCTGTTGAGGTTTCGGCAACTTCATCATCCGCATTACTATAAGAACATTTATCAATTTCAATAACGCTTTCTTTACTTAAATCTCTGGCGCGTTTCACGTAAAATCGTCCATCGTCATTCGTTGTTACGGCTTCTACTTGCACTAATAAATCTAAACTTTTGTTAGCTAAATCAAGTGCTTTTTTACAGTTGCAGTCTTCTAAGGTTTGCTTAGATAGTTTTATCGATTCTACAGATCGGTTGGCATAGTATTTTAAATGGCTAATATTATTAGAATCGTACGCGTCCTTAACATGCGAGTAAGCATTAACAAGGTATGCGCTGGCATCCTCACAATTGCCTTGACCATGAATGAGATAAGAAAGAAATAGAATGGGTAATAATAAAAAAGTTTTCATATAAGTAGGTGTTTTAAGGGGATTTGGTTGAACAAAAGTATTAAAAACAATCTGGTAAGGCTTGCCGTTTATCGAAAATATGAATAATATAGAGTATTAACATACTAAATGGTGTGTATTACATATTTCTTAATTTGGCAAAGGTTGGTTTAATAAATTCTTTATTATATTTATAGAAATTAATTCTACGAAAATTATAATATGAAAAATATTAAAATAGATAAGTATAAAGTAACGTCTAATATTACCTTAAAAAACTCAGAAACAAAGTTTATTATCAAAGATGCTAAAAGTGAATTAAAAAGCATTCGTAAAAAACTAGGGGACTGGCAAAATATCATGTATGCCCACGATAAACATGCCGTTTTAGTGTGTTTGCAGGGTATGGATACATCGGGAAAAGATAGTTTGGTGCGTGAGGTTTTTAAGGAATTTAATGTGCGTGGTATTGAATGCCATAGTTTTAAAGTGCCAACAGATTTAGAGCGCGGACACGACTATTTATGGCGTCATTATCTAGTACTTCCACAACGTGGTAAGTTTGGCGTTTTTAACCGCACACATTATGAAAACGTACTGGTTACCAGAGTGCACCCGGAATATATTATGGGAGAAAACCTTCCAGATATTAATTCGGTAGCCGATATAGACGAAGCTTTTTGGGAAAAGCGTTTCGAGCAAATTAATAACTTCGAAAAGCATCTAGTAGATAATGGAACAATTATTTTTAAGTTCTTTTTAAACCTATCTAAAGAAGAGCAGAAAAGCCGATTATTACGTCGCTTAGACAAGCCAGAAAAAAACTGGAAATTTTCTCCAGACGATCTTAAGGAACGTAAACTTTGGGATAAATATCAAGATTGTTATGAAGATGCCATAAATAGAACATCAAAACCACATGCGCCTTGGTATACCATTCCGGCAGACGATAAACCAACAGCTCGACTTTTAGTTGCAAAAATTTTACACGATACCTTAATTAAATATACCGATATTTCGGAGCCAAAATTAAATAATAAAATTTTAGAAAATTTAGACGATTATATAGAGCAGCTTAATAATGAGTAATTCTTTTTGGGCGTTTTAACACGCTTTCACTACTCGCTCCCTCCTTAGGTCGGGGAGCTCAAACAAGCCGTTCAATCGTTAACGCGGCTACAGTTGTTTAATTAACAAAAAGTTATAATTTTCAAAAGTGCTCTATTTTTGTGAAATAGTATCTTTAGCGAATTATAAAGACTAACCTCGCTTTAACAAGCACCAAAGATTACTACCAATGATAAAATTGAAAAGAGTTATAACTATTGCAATGGTCTTAAGTTCTGTTGTACTAGTTGCCCAAACCGATCAAGAAGTACTTAAAAACATCTACAAACAATCCTTAACAAATGGGCAAAGTTACAATTGGTTAAACCATTTGTCCAATCAAATTGGTAGTCGTTTATCTGGATCATTAGGAGCAGAAAGAGCGGTTGCTTATACAAAAGAAGAACTCGATAAATTAGGTTTAGATAAAGTTTGGTTGCAACCTGTAATGGTGCCACGTTGGGTGCGCGGAGCAAAAGAATATGCCTTTGTAGAGACAGAACCGGGTAAAACTAATACCGTGAATATATGTGCTTTGGGAGGTTCGGTTGCTACACCTGGTTTAGGATTGAAAGCTAATATAGTCGAGGTTAAAAATTTTGAAGAATTAGAAGCTTTGGGAAAATCTCAAGTTGAGGGAAAAATTGTGTTTTATAATCGCCCAATGCAGGCCGATTTAATTAGCACCTTCGAAGCTTATGGTGGTTGTGTAAATCAGCGATATAAAGGCGCAGTTGAAGCTGCTAAATATGGAGCAATTGCTGTAATTGTACGTTCTATGAATTTAAGACAAGACGATTTTCCACACACAGGAAGCATGACTTATGGGGATTTACCAGTTGATGAACGTATTCCATCGGCAGCCATTAGTACTAACGATGCCAATTTATTAAGTACCATGTTACAACTTAATAAAAATATAAAATTCTATTTTAAGCAAAGTTGTAAACAGTTAAAAGATGTACAATCTTATAACGTTATCGGACAAATTACTGGTAGTGAATTTCCAAATGAATATATGGTAGTTGGTGGGCATTTAGATTCTTGGGATTTAGGTGATGGTTCTCATGATGATGGAGCAGGAGTTGTACAGTCTATGGATGTTTTAAGATTGTTAAAAGAATCTGGTATAACACCAAAACGTAGTATTAGAGTCGTTCTTTTTATGAATGAAGAGAATGGTTTACGTGGCGGAAAAAAATATGCAGAAGTTGCTAAACAAAAAAATGAAAACCATGTATTTGCTTTAGAAAGTGATTCTGGTGGCTTTACACCAAGAGGTTTTAGTTTTGATTGTACCGATGCTAGTTTTAGTCAAGTTTTAAGTTGGGAGCCCTTATTTAAACCTTACTTAATTCATTATTTTGAAAAGGGTGGAAGTGGAGCAGATGTTGGTCCATTAAAAACGGAAACCAATGTCTTAGCAGGTTTACGCCCAGATTCTCAACGTTATTTCGATCATCATCACGCAAGTAATGATACCTTCGATGCTATTAACAAGCGTGAATTAGAATTAGGAGCAGCAACTATGACGTCTTTAGTGTACTTATTTGATAAATACGGAATTAACCCAATAAATACTTCTAAAGTTATTAAGAGATAAATGGATTGGTATTTGGCTGGCTTCATAGCAGATATACTGCTATGGTTTCAAGATTTTAAGTTTTGGTTGAAAAAAAGAAAGCGTCGTAAGTTTGAAAAGGAGCATGGTCTGCCTAAATCGGTTATGATGCGTCCTTCGGTAGAAATTCGACTTAAAGTATTTGTTGGTATTATCGTATTGTTTAGTGCAGGTGGTTTGCTTCTTTTCTCGATAAGAGGATCTGACGACTCTACCCAAAACCAATTGATTGAAATAACTGGTATTCTTAAGCAAGAAAAGGAAGATATTGGTTGTTACCCTGAAAAACTTAATGTAATTATACGAAACAATCCATTACGGAAGGGGCTTGTTTTAGATCGTTGGAAACATGAGTTTCATTATGAATTGTTAAATAACAATACTGAGTTTAGGTTGCAATCCTTAGGGCCAGACGGAGAATTAAATACAAATGACGATATTAAATTAAAAGAATAAATGATAAAATTTAAACTTCTTATTTCATTTTTAATAATCAATTTAGGCGTAATGGCACAAGAACAAGAGTTACCATATTATGAATTAGAAGATCCAACCGAAGATTACACGGCAGGTAGCGTAGCAGCTAGAATGATAGATGCCTTAGGGTTTCGGTATTATTGGGCTAGTGAAGGTTTACGTGATGTAGATTTGGAGTATAAAGCAAGTGAATCTGGAAGAACTAGTGCAGAAACAAATGAGCACATTTTTGGTTTGTCTCAATTTATATTGAATTCAATTTCAAAAGATGCTAAAAAGTCTACTAAGGAAATTTTATCATTCGAAGAACAAAGAAAACAAACTTTGTTTAACTTAAAAAAAACGTCGGATATTTTAAGAGAAACTAAGAATATTTCTCAATATGATTCATCTAGGCTTCCATTTTGGAACATTATAAACGGTCCAATTAGCGATGCCATCTGGCATTGTGGACAATTGGTAATGATGCGGCGTGCATCTGGAAACCCGTTTAATTCTAAAGTAGGTTTGTTAAGTGGTAAAGTTCGAGAATAAGATTTTGTTTTTTAAAGCTTTTAGTTTCTAATGAAATAATAATAATTTGATTTTTTAGTGAAAAAATAGTTTTAATTCCCGTGAAAGGCTGTTTTTCATCGATTTACGGGAATGGTTTTTTCGTAAGTTTGTGTTATAATTAATCCAATAAAATTATAATTGCTATGAAACTAAAATTACTTTTATTATTTCTCATTACAAGTTGGGGATATTCTCAATCTTCCATTGCTAAATTTGAGAGCGCAGCAGGTTCAGAGTATGCTGTTGTAACATCGTCGCCAGAAATAAACCAAGGTTCTGTAGGAACAAACACTACATGGACATTTAATCTTGCATATAATAATTATAGTACTTCTGATGAGTTAACAATAGCAACAACTCAAGAAGTAGCAAATTACCCCGGAGCTACAAATGTATTAACAACTAGTAATTCAACAGAATCAGTTGGTCAACTTTTTTTAAAGAAATCTGGAAATATTGTTGAGTTTGTTGGTGCAGAAAGTAATGGGCTTAAATTAATTTATACCGACCCTGGTGTTCTAGGTAACTTTCCATTAAGTTTCTCGGATTCTCACACAGATGCTATTTCAGGAAATTATGTTTTTGATAATGATGGAACAACTTATAATGGTTTTTTTTCAGGAAACTTATCGACCGAAGTTGATGGTTATGGTATTTTAAATGTAGATATTAATGGTTTGGCTTCAGGAAATTTTAGTAAAAGTGTGACTAGGTTGAAAGTTTTTCAAAGTGTTATTTTGAGCTACTCCATATTTACAAACGCAGTATCGGTCGATCAGATATCTTATTATTACTATGCTGCAAATGGAGACCTCGTTTTTAGAACATCAACTATTGATATTACAGGATCGCTAATTACAGATTCATCTTCAACCTTTATAGAAAGTCTAACAACTAGTTCCCTCGGTATAGACGATCAAAAATTAAATCAAGTAGATTTTACTATTTTGCCAAACCCAGTAAATAATGAACTTAATATAGGTGTTCAGGCAGATATCGAATCGATTTCAATAGTAGATCTTTCAGGACGTCAAGTTTTAAAAGTAAAAACTAATGAAAAAGTATTAGCTGTAAATCAATTAAAATCTGGTTTGTATATTGTAAATATTATAACAAATAAAGGTGCTTTCTCTCGAAAATTTGTAAAGAAGTAATTCAATATAAATTTTAATAAAAATAAAAAACCTGAAAATTAAATTTTCAGGTTTTGTTTTTCTAATAGTTTTCGTTGTTGCTTTATGGTAAGTGAGCTACCATCATGGCTCCAACCGGGAGCTGCAAAAGCATACATAAATTTGTGATACCAGTTTTTCGATTTTTTCATATCGGTCCAAATATCTTTATACTCATGGGTTAAAATAACGAGAGGATTGTATGAATCCGGAGCGTGTGTAACACCATATTTTATTTCTATATTTTCGTCTAACTCTTTCCAAGTACCAAAAACCCTATCAAAAATATTTAGAAATCCACCATGGTTTTTATCCATGTATTCAAAGTTTTGAGCATGATGTACTTGGTGCATGGTGTGCGTATTCATAAACTTTTCTATAAAACCTAATTTAGGTACATAAACAGAATGTAATTGAAATTGCCAAAGTGCTTCAATACCTAAGCAAACTACTAACATTTCTGGCGGGAAACCAATCGCGGTAATCCACATATAGAAAAACGGCTTGTATAAAATAGTAAACCAACCGTTTCTTACGGCAGTCCCTAAATTAAAGTTATCGGAAGAATGATGTACAATATGTGCAGCCCACAAAAAGCGGATATTGTGGTTTTGGCGGTGAAACCAATAATAACTAAAATCATCTAGTAATTGGCAAATTATCCAAATGTACCATGCATATCCAAAAGATTCGTAACCCATAATATTGGTACGAACACCTTCTACTAAAGGGTTAAAAATGTCATACACAAAATTAAAAAGTACAATAGCAGCAATAGTTTTTGTAAGAGGAGCTAGTATAGCGGAGCCAATACCCATGGTAAGGCTAGCACCTAGATCTTTCCAGTTGTATAATTTCTGACTTCGTTCTTCTTTACGATGCTTGCTGTATGAGAGTTCTAATAGTATAAGTCCTAAAAAGCAAGGAGCTCCATATACTAAAGGGTTTGTAAAATCCATTAAAAATATTTTATTATCTCCAAAAATAGCTTGATTTTACTCGAAAACCTTAATAAAAATAGTTTTTTTGAATAAAAAAATCCGTTTTAAGATAATATTACCTTAAAACGGATTTATATTTTTACGAAAAAAGTAGACTACTTAGCGGCTATACTTTTCTTTTTTGTTGAAAAATCGACAGCTATTTGATTGTGTAAAATATCATCAAAAGTTTCTCTTTTTCTTATTAAGTGTGCTTTTTCATTATACCATAAAACCTCCGCAGGGCGCAAACGAGAGTTGTAGTTACTCGCCATAGAGAAGCAATAAGCACCTGCATTTTTAAATGCTAAAATATCACCTTCGTTAATTTCTTTTATTCTTCTATTATTTCCAAAAGTATCCGTTTCGCAAATATACCCTACTACAGTATAAAAACGTTCACGACCTTTAATGTTCGATATATTAGTGATTTCATGATGCGACCCATAAAACATAGGGCGGATTAAGTGGTTGAAACCAGAATCGACCTGTGCAAAAACGGTTGAGGTTGTTTGTTTAACCGCATTTACTTGGGCTAAAAAGTATCCCGATTCGCTTACTAAAAACTTTCCTGGCTCAAAGGCTAGAGTTAATTCTTTACCGTAATCTTTACAGAAATCGTTGAATCGTTTAGATAATTTTTTACCTAATTCTTCAATATTAGTTTCAATATCTCCTATTTTATAAGGCACCTTAAATCCAGAACCAAAATCTATAAATTCTAAATTTTTAAATTGTTTTGCCGTTTCAAACAAAATTTCACTAGCATAAAGGAACACTTCAATATCTAAAATATCACTTCCTGTGTGCATGTGGATACCATTAATATTCATTTTAGTATTTTCTACAATACGTAAAATATGAGGAATTTGGTGAATAGATATTCCAAATTTAGAATCAATATGTCCTACAGAAATATTAGCATTTCCACCAGCCATAACATGTGGGTTTATACGAATACAAACCGGTGTGTTAGGGTGTTTTGTTCCAAATTGCTCAAGAATAGAAAGGTTGTCAATATTAATTTCAACACCTAATTTGGCTGCTTCTTCAATTTCATTTAAAGAAACTCCGTTTGGTGTAAAAATAATTTGCTCAGGTTTAAAACCTGCAGCTAAACCTAATTGCACCTCTTGTATAGATACCGTATCAATGCCAGAGCCTAAGCTGTGTAAAAGTTTTAAAACCGAAATATTCGATAATGCTTTTACTGCATAATTAATTTTTAATTTCTTAACATCTTTAAAAGCATCCGTTAGGCGCTTGTATTGGCTCTCAATTTTATGACCATCATAAACATATACAGGGCTGCCAAATTCGTTGGCAATTTTAAGCAATTGACTCTCTTGCATGGTTTTTTAATTTTTGTCAAAGATATTTTTTTTGCTTCAATAAAAAATAAATAAAGTAAAAATTGTACAAATTAAACATTTTGTTAATTATTTAACACCGAAAAAGCGGTAATTGCTAATTTCCGCATAAAATAATTAGTGTAATTACCGACGATTATTTACATTTGTTGCACTTAAAACTATCAAGCAGATTATGAATTTACACGAATATCAAGGTAAAGAAATATTAAGCAGCTTTGGGGTACGTATCCAACGTGGTATTGTTGCTCAAAATGCACAGGAGGCAGTTGCTGCCGCAAAACAATTAACTTCGGAAACAGGAACTAGCTGGCACGTGATTAAAGCACAGGTTCATGCAGGTGGTCGTGGAAAAGGTGGCGGAGTAAAAATTGCCAAAAGCCTTAAAGAAGTTGAAGAAATTGCAGGACAAATAATTGGGATGGACTTAGTAACACCTCAAACTTCTGCTGCTGGTAAAAGAGTTCACCAAGTTTTAATTGCCGAAGATGTTTACTATCCTGGGGAATCTGAAACTAACGAGTTTTATATGTCGGTTTTATTAAATAGAGGAACAGGACGTAACATGATTATGTATTCTACTGAAGGTGGAATGGATATTGAAACGGTTGCTGAAGAAACTCCTCATTTAATTTTTCATGAAGAAGTAGATCCAAGTGCTGGATTATTACCTTTTCAAGCACGTCGTATCGCTTTCAATTTAGGATTATCTGGTTTGGCATTTAAAGAAATGACAAAATTTGTAACTGCTTTATATACGGCTTACGTAAAATCTGACTCGTCTTTATTCGAAATTAACCCTGTTTTAAAAACAAGCGATAATTTAATTATGGCAGTTGATGCTAAAGTGACTATCGATGATAATGCACTTTACAGACATAAAGATTACTTAGCTTTACGTGATACACGTGAAGAAAGTGCTATTGAAGTAGAAGCAGGCGAATTAGGTTTAAACTATGTTGACCTTGAAGGAAACGTTGGTTGTATGGTTAATGGTGCTGGTTTAGCAATGGCAACTATGGATTTAATTAAGCAAGCTGGTGGAGAACCTGCTAACTTTTTAGATGTTGGTGGTACTGCAGATGCAGCTCGTGTAGAAGCGGCTTTTAAAATTATTTTGAAAGATCCTGCTGTAAAAGCAATTTTGATTAATATTTTTGGAGGTATTGTTCGTTGTGATAGAGTAGCTCAAGGTGTTATAGATGCTTACAAAAACATGGGAACTATTAATGTACCAATTATTGTACGTTTACAAGGTACCAATGCTGATATCGCTAAAGAATTAATCGATAATTCTGGTTTAGATGTTATGAGTGCAACAGAATTCCAAGAAGCTGCAGATAAAGTACAAGAAGTTTTAGGTTAAGCCTTTATTAAAATATATTTTAAAAAAGAGTAATGTGAAAGCATTGCTCTTTTTTTTTGGTAAATATTGAAAACTATGTGTTTTCAATTATGAAGAAGAGGTTTAACAAAGCTAAAAAATATTATATTTATAGAACTTACTTTAATAGAGGTTAAAGAACCATAATAAAACATAAGGAAATGAAAATAGTAGTTTTAGACGGATATACATTAAACCCTGGAGATTTAAGTTGGAAAGCTGTTGAAGCATTCGGAGCAGTAAAAGTATATGAAAGAACGGATTTTGATAATGAAACCATAATTAAAAATATAGGTGATGCCGAAATGGTTTTAACAAACAAGACACCATTACCAAAAGAAGTTCTTGTAAAAGCATCAAATCTTAAATATATAGGTGTTTTAGCTACGGGCTACAATGTAGTTGATGTTGTAACTGCTAAAAATTTAGGAATGGTTGTGAGTAATGTTCCTATTTACGGTACACAGGCTGTAGGGCAATTTACAATGGCATTAATGTTGGAATTGTGTCACCATGTTGGTAATCATAATACAGCTGTTAAAAATGGCGATTGGACAAATTCTAAAGATTTTTGTTTTTGGAATACCCCACTTATAGAGCTTTCTGGAAAAAACCTTGGTATTGTTGGTTTAGGAAAAATAGGGCAGTCTATGGCTAGAATAGCTCAAGCTTTTGGATTAAATATATTGGCTTATAACCGAAGTAAAGATTTAAGATTAGAATCCGAAACTTTAAAATATGTAGAATTAGATGAACTTCTTGAAAAATCTGATTTTGTGAGTTTACATTGTCCGTTAACAGAAAGTACCGAAGGATTAATAAATACGAAGTCTATTTCTAAAATGAAATCTAGTGCCTTCTTGATAAATACATCTAGAGGCGGATTAATAGTTGAAGAAGATTTGAAAAATGCGCTCAACTCCGGGAAATTAGCAGGAGCAGCTGTAGATGTTGTTTCTAGTGAACCCATTAAAGCCGATAATCCATTATTAAAAGCTGAAAACATTATAATTACACCTCATATCGCTTGGGCTTCAAAAGAAGCAAGGGCGAGATTAATGCAAACTACTGTTGAAAATATTAAGGCCTTTTTGCAAGGAAATCCAATTAATGTGGTGAATTGAAAATTTAGGTAGAAAATATAAAGTGCGCACGAGAAGATTCGAACTTCCACATCCTAAAACGGATACTGGCCCCTCAAGCCAGCGCGTCTACCAATTCCGCCACGTGCGCATTTAAGGTTTTAAATCGGGCGTAAATATAATGATGTCTATGTGAACTAAAAATATAAAAAGCAAATAATTACAAAGTAAGTAACCAACTGCGTTGAAGTTTTTTAAATTTCTTTAATTCGCTACGTAGAATGGGTAGAAAATCTTTCCCATTACTGTTAGATTTTTCCAAACGGTACGAGTTTTTATAAAGCATATTTGTTAATCGTCTTAAAGATGCAATATGCTTATACTTTCTTTCGGAATAGCGTTCTAACTCAACATTTACAATTTCAGGAACAAGTGATACCGATTGCTGAACAATATCACCAGAAAAATAAATATCTGCATCTTCCGTACCATCAGCTCTTAAACCAGATAAATCATGATTTAAATACATGGAAATGTTTTGAGATAAGGATAAAATCTCAATGGCTTTTTTATAAACCGGTAATTCCGATAGATTTGATGGGGTATTCGGGTTCATTATTTTTATCTCTAGCAATTTTATCAAATTTAGCGACAAGAAATTACATTTCACTTTAGATTTTAAAGTAAAAACGTATATTTGCTTTAGATATTAATTTTTTATAGTTAAAATTCTTTTAAATGAAACTAGATGCGCTTAATACTAAGATTTTAAAGTGTTTACAGCAAAATGCACGTATGTCTAATGCCGAAATAGGCAGGCAGGTTGGTGTAACTTCTCCTGCGGTTTCCGAGCGTATAAAAAAAATGGAAGACTTGGGGGTTATTGAAGCTTATAAAGCTATTGTTTCTCCTTTCGAAATTGGATACCAACTAAAAGCTATCATTACACTTCGTGCTTTTATGGGGAAACTAAAACCCTTTTTAGATAAGGTTAAAACCTATGATGAAGTAGTAAATTGTTACCGTATTACGGGCGATGAAAATATTGTAATGGAAGTGGTTTTAAAAAATCATAAACATTTAGAAACGTTCATCGATCAGCTTATAAGTTATGGAGAATCTAAAACGAATATTGTACTTTCTCGCGTTATTAAGCAGAAGGAAATTAAGCCAATTTAATTGACTTAATTTATCCGCCAAGCTGGGTTTTTTCTGTTTTTTCCGGCATCAAATAAAATAAGATTATTCCCGTCGGGATCTTTTAAATGAGCTTCCCGCCAAAGCCAAGGTTTATCGTTTGGTAATTCAGAAAAAATGACACCTTTTTGCTGAAGTTTTGCGACCCAATTATCTAAATCTTCATCTTCAAAATAAATGGTAATACCGTTTCCTTTTGGTAATTCTTCTGCGTTATGTATTGAAAAGGTTGCATCTCCATCTGGGCATTCAAAACGAACATATCTCGGGATTGAATCTACAATAAGTTTTAATCCCAAAATTTTATAAAATTCTACAGCTTTTTCAACGTTAATTGATGGTATGGTTATTTGGTTTAAATTCATCGAATTTTCTTCTTTTTTTGAGTATTTAAATATTGACTTAAAGAGAACAATAAAAGTACACAAAAGCCAGCTAACATCGTAAAAATATACCAAGTGTTATCGAATCCTAAATCGTCAACCATATGCATGCCAGCATTATGTGCAAAAATATGTGCTATAGAAAAAGCTATAGAATACAATGCCATATATTCACCTTGATTACCTTTTTTTGCGCGATCTAAAGCAAAGGCATTTGAGAATGGAAAGGTAATCATCTCGCCTAAACTCATAAATAGCATACCTATTATTAAAACGCCAATCCATGAGGTTAGGTTTAAAACTAAAATACTCATAGCAAGAAGTATTGTTCCAAAAATCATTAAACTAGATTTTGTAAAGCGTGTAGACTCTAACCATTTTATCAGTGGCATTTCTAACAAAAAAATCACAAATCCATTCATACCTAAAAGAATACCAATATCAAATTCAGTTAAGTGGTGTACATCTTTGTAGTACAAAGGCATAGTCGAGAAATATTGTAAAAATACAATACCGAACAGTACCATGGCAATTAAAAATATAAAAAAAGCTTTGTCGTGATATGCCGATTTAGGATTCTTAATTTTTACTTCATCTAAAACTTTTGCTTTTTTAGGGTGTAATACTTGAATAAGAACTATGGTTGCTAATATACAAGTTATGCCATCGATCCAAAATAGACCGCCATAGCTTAGTGTTGTAATTATAATGCCACCAATAGCTGGCCCAACTGAAAAACCTAGGTTTATAGCTAGTCTAATTAATGTTACTGAACGTGTTTTGTTTTCCGGTTTGCTGTATGCACTAAGAGCTACAAACATTGCTGGACGGAACATATCTGCTACTAGCATAACTAAAAATATACCAATGCAGAAACCTTCGAAGGTATCTAAAAACTGAAGCGCAATAAATAGAACTCCTGTCGAAATTAAACTTCTAACCATTACTTTGTAGTAGCCTATTTTATCGGTTAATCGTCCGCCAAGCCAAGAGCCCACTACAGATCCAAGGCCAAAGGCACTCATAATCCATCCTACATCTTTCAATGTAAAATCTAGATCTTCGGTTAAGTAAAGCGATAAAAAGGGGATTACCATGGTGCCGGCTCTGTTAATTAGCGTTATTAATGCTAGCCACCACACCTCTTGAGATAAACCTTTAAATGTGTTGATGTAATTGTTAAATAGCGTTTTCATTTTTGTGATTTTTAGTTTTCTCTTCAAAGAAAACTTCTAGTAATATGTGGTTATATTGAAATTTGGAAATTAGTTAAACAAAAAAAGCCCGACTGTGAAGTCGGACTTTTTAAAATACTGAAATAATATATTTTTATATCACCGCAACAAATAGCAAGTCCAACCTTTTCGCTTAGAGCAAGAGGTATATAACTTTCTATAAATAGTGACGTTGTTTTGCATTATTGATAATTTATTTCGTCAAATGTATTTAAAATTTTCTTAAGTTGTATTTTTGAAACGAAATAATTTAGAAATGAAGAAAATATATATAGGTTTTAGTTTATGCTTTTTGTTGTTTTCTTGCGGGAGTAGTTTTCAAGGATTTTATAATAACCATAAAGCCGATATGGGGACAACATCATTTCAGGTTCCTAACTTTATGAAGTCTGTTTTAAGTCAGATTTCTCCGGAACTTAACAATACTATCGGAAATATTTCAGACTTGAAATTCATAAAATTCGATGCGCTTAATAAATTTAAAAGAGAAAGCTTAATTGCAGAAATGAATGCGATTACAAATGGCGGTTATACAGATGTTTTTAGAAAAAATGATGTGAGTAATACACGTATAATTTCTGTTAAAGAACTTGGTGCAGTAGTAACCGATGCTATTATTTTTAATAGTACTGAAAATGAAACAACGGCCTATTATTTACAAGGTAATTTTGATCCGGAAAAAATTAAGTCGTTTGCAAATCAAAATGTTTTTAACGAGTTTTCTAATAGTTTAATGCAATCCTATCAAACAAATACAACTCCATCTTTTAACCCCGAGAAATAATGAAAAATCTAATTTTAACCGCAGTAATATTGATCTCTGTTTTTAGTTGCGGACAAAATAAACGCCCTATTCAAGGTGAAACTGAGTTTCAAAAAACGATAAATGCGGAGTATAAAGACGTATCTACTTCTCCTTTAAAAGATAAAGATAGAAAGGAATTTGAAAGCCTTGAGTTTTTTAAATTCGATTCTACTTTTGTGGTTGAAGCACGATTAAAACGTGTGAAAAATGCAGAATGGTTTAATATGAAAACAACAACAGATAGAGTGTCTAAAGAACGGGTTTTTGGTGTTTTAAGTTTTGAATTGAAAGGACAAGAATTTAATTTGAATGTGTATCAAGGTCAAGAATTAATGCAGGAAGAGGGTTTTGAAGATTATTTGTTTTTACCCTTTTTAGATGAAACTAATGGATTAGAAAGTTATGGTGGTGGACGCTATATTGATTTGAAAATCCCAGATTCTGATAGATTGATAATTGATTTTAATAAAGCCTATAATCCTTATTGCGCTTATAACGACAAGTATTCTTGCCCAATTACACCTCGTATTAATTATTTAAAAACACGAGTTAACGCTGGGGTAAAAGCATTTGGGGAACATTAATATTATTTAAGTAATGTGTTAATCTACATGCATAAGTTAATAATATTTATGCATGTAGGTTTTATATAAGTTTTAATCCTCAAGTTTTGCTGAAAGCTCAAGCCAACGCTCTTCTTTTTCGTCCATAGTTTCAATAATAGCTTGAAGCTTTTCGGAAAGCGTATTAATTTCATCTGGTGTTAAATCTGGATTATGAAATTTGTCTTCTAATTCCTTTTTATCAAAAGTTAAAGATTTTAATTTGCTTTCAATATTTTTTAGCTCCTTTTCTTCGTTGTATGATAATTTGTTCGGTTCTTTCTTTTTCCAAGCATTTTTTTCTTTTTTATCTTCTGTGTCACCTATTGAAACAACATCTTGGCTATCTTCATAAATACGATAATCGGTATAGTTTCCTGGGAAATCTTCAATTTCACCTTCACCTTTAAAAACAAATAAGTGATCGATTACTTTATCCATAAAATACCTATCATGCGTTACCACAATAACACAGCCAGGGAAATCTAATAGAAAACTTTCAAGGACATTTAAAGTTACAATATCTAAATCGTTAGTAGGCTCATCGAGAATTAAAAAGTTAGGATTCTGTATTAAAACGGTACATAAATAAAGACGTTTACGTTCGCCACCACTAAGTTTTTCAACAAAATCGTATTGTTTTTTTCTACTGAATAAAAAGCGTTCTAAAAGTTGCTGAGCAGAAATTTGCTTCCCTTTTTTTAACGGAATATAATCACCAAATTCCCGAATTACATCTATAACTTTTTGTTCTGGTTTTATAGTGATCCCGTTTTGGGTGTAATAGCCAAATTTTACCGTTTCACCTTTAGTAACTTTACCCGAATCTGGTTCTGCTATTTGGGTTAAAATATTTAAAAAAGTAGTTTTTCCTGTGCCATTTTTTCCAATTATGCCAACACGTTCACCTTTTTGAAACATGTAGTTGAAATTATCAAGAATAGTTTTGTCTTTAAAGCTTTTTGAAACTTTATGAAATTCTAAGATTTTACTACCTAAACGTTCCATATTAAGTTCTAATTGAACTTCGTGATCGTTTCTACGTTGGTGTGCGCGATGTTTAATATCTGCAAAATCGTTAATTCTAGATTTCGATTTTGTTGTACGTGCCTTTGGTTGACGGCGCATCCAAGTAAGCTCTTTCTTAAAAAGTTGCTTCGCTTTGCCTGTTTCTATAGCTTCATTTTCTATGCGCGCTTCTCTTTTTTCTAGGTAATAAGAGTAATTTCCTTTGTAGTTGTGGATTTGCCCTTCGTCTAACTCTATAATTTCATTACAGACACGCTCTAAAAAATAGCGGTCGTGAGTCACCATAAAAAGGGTGATGTTTTCTTTAGAAAAAAAGGATTCTAACCATTCAATCATTTCTAAATCTAAATGGTTGGTTGGCTCATCTAGAATTAGTAAATCGGGTTTATTTATAAGTGCATTTGCTAGAGCTAAACGTTTTATTTGTCCGCCAGAAAGTACGCTTACTTTTTGTGATAAATCTTCAAGTTTAAGTTTGAAAAGTATTTGCTTATAAAGCGTTTCAAAATCCCAAGCTTGATGACGTTCCATAGCATCGAAGGCAGCTTGGTAAGCGTCTATGTCATCAGGGTTTAAAAGCGATTTTTCGTAATTTGAAATTACTTTTAAAATGGGGTTTTCACTAGCGAAAATAGTTTCTTCAATCGTTAAGTTTCCATCAAACTTCGGGTCCTGAGATAAAAATGAAACAGCTATTCCTTTTCGGAAAGTTACGCTGCCAGAACCTGCTTCATCTTCTCCGGAAAGAATATTTAAGATAGATGTTTTTCCTGTACCATTTTTAGCTACGAAAGCTATTTTTTGGTCTTTGTGTACACTGAATGAAACATCTTCAAAGAGTGTAAGTTCTCCGTAAGATTTCGATATATTTTCTACTGTTAAATAATTCAAGGCTATTTGTTTTCTTGCAAAGAACGTCTAAAAAACCAAAAAAAAGGGTATAAGTTTTATTCTTCACGGCGAAAACTTATATTTGTGGTTAATCTATTAACCTATATGTTAAAACAATTTGCCCTTTTAGTTCTTGTTGTGGTTACGGTAGTTTGTACTTCCTGTATCACAAATAAAGATGTTGTGTATTTACAAGACAAGGGAACAGTGTTAAGCGATTCGCTACAAATACAAGCTTTGGCTAAGCCTTATCGTGTTCAAATAGATGATGTTTTAAGTATTGATGTTAAGGCCTTGGATAAAGAGTTGGTTGAAATTTTTAACCCAACAACAAGTGCTATTGGTAATACGCAGCAAGCACTTTATTTCACAGGCTTTACAGTGGATTTACATGGTAATATTGAGTTTCCCATTTTAGGAGAAATAAATGTTCTAGGTTTTACTGTAGAGGAAATTGAAGACAAAGTAAAGCGCGAACTTTTACAGCAGTATTTTAAAGAAACGGCTCAAATATTTGTAACGGTAAAACTCGCTGGGCTTAAATATACTACCGTAGGTGAAATTTCAAGTAGTGGTGTACAAGTTATATATCAAGAGCGCGTTAATATCATTGAAGCGGTTGCCAATGCAGGTGATATTCTTCAGACTGGAGATAGAACAGATGTTTTAATTGTAAGGCAATATCCTGATGGTCAAAAAATACATCATATAGATTTAACCGATATTACAGCAATGAAGTCCGAGTTTTATTATATACAACCAAATGATATTATCATGGTAAAACCATTAAAACGTAAGGCTTTAGGTGCTGGCGAGACAGCATCACAAACTTTTACAACAATAGCAAGTTTGTTTTCGGTTCTTGTTACCACTTATTTTTTAGTAAAGAATCTGTAAATTATGGAAGATGGATTTGATTTTCAAAACGGACAGAACTTTGATTTTAAAGAATTTGTTTTCAGAGCTTTAAGTTATTGGAAATGGTTTTTACTGGGCTTATGCATTGTGTTTTATGTTGTTTATTATCAAAATATAAGACGTGAGTTTCCTTATACGCTTGGAGCATCGATAACGGTGCAAGATGATAAAAACCCCTTATTTACCGCTACTACTAGTTTGGTGTTTAATTATGGTGGTATATCTGGAAAGGTACAGGAGGTTTTATTAAACTTAACGTCCAGAAAGCATCATGAAAAAGTTGTGGATAGTTTAAAGCTATATATAACATATTTAAAACAAGGCCGTTTTTATAAAACTGATATTTATAAACAAGCTCCGTTTGAATTTGAGGGCAAGATTGAAAGTTATCAGATTATTGGACATGCCATAAAAATCACTTTTTTAAATGAAAACTCATTTCAGATTTCATATGATTTTGGTGAACTAGAAGAGGTTGTATTACAAAATTTTCAAAGCAAAGACGTTAAGACGGTTAACCTATCGGAAGGAATTCTTTCTGAAACATACAATTTTGGTGATTACATTGATTTGCCTTTTTTAAAAGGACGCATAATTAAAAGAGAGCAATCTAAAATTGTTTCACAATCGGAATATTTTATTAGGTTTAATAATTTTGATAGTACTGTTTCTAGTTTTATTCAATCATATATTGTTAGGAACGAATCTAATTCACCATTATTAACAGTAAGATTAACTAATAAGAATAAACCTAAAATTGTTGATTATATAAATACTTCTATTTTTATTTTAGATAGAGATCAATTGCAACGTAAAAATCAGTATGCTATAAATACTATTGAATTTATTGATAAACAGTTGTCTAGAGTTAAAGGGGAATTAACCAAAAAAGCTGATTCTCTTAACGATTTTATGCGAACCAATAAAATATTCGATATAGAAAGTGAAAGTGCTTTGCTTACAGCTAAAATTGAAGAATATAAAGATGAGAAAGAACTTTTTAACGAACAGCTTTTGGCTTTAGATTTATTAAAAAACTATCTAAATACTAATAATGATTATAGTGATTTACAAGTACCATCAACTACTGGTATTTCGGAAGGGAATATTGGAGTAAATGTATCTAAGATTGTTTTGTTATCGGCCGAGAAGTCAAAATTAGCTTATTCTGTAAGAAATAATGTTTCGGTTTTTGATGATTTAAATCGACAAATAGGAGCCTTAAAATTGGTTGTTCTAGAAAATATTGCTTCGGAAAAATTTAATATCCAATCGCAGTTAAAGGCTCTAAATTCTAAGATTTATAATTCTGAACGTGAGTTTTCTACAATTCCAGAAAGTCAACAAAGATTAAGAGCTATAGAACGTGAGTATTTGTTAAGTCAGAGTACTTATGATTTATATTTAGCCAAACGTGGAGAGGCCGATTTAATTAAAGCATCCAACGTATCGGATATTGTTTTAATAGAACCAGCAAAAGACACTGGCCAAGGTAGAAATGCAGTTAACCTTAATATAAGATATGTTTTTGCATTTTTCACAGTGTTGATTCCTGTTTTTTTAGTGGCATTTATTGTAACATTTTTTGATAATAAACTTCATGCTCCAGGAGATTTAGAAAAATTAAGTAGCATACCTTTGTTAGGGGTTATTGGGCAAAATGATACACCTAATAACTTAGCTGTTTTTAATAAGTCTCAGTCGGCCATGGCAGAAGCATTTAGGGCTATACGTTCTAGTTTGCAATTTATGTACAAAAAACATGATTTAGAAGGTAGTAAAACGGTATTAGTTACATCGTCTATTAGTGGAGAAGGAAAAACCTTTACGGCTATTAATATAGCATCAGTTTTTGCTTTAAGCGGTAAACGGACAGTTTTAGTTGGTTTAGATTTAAGAAAGCCTAAAATTTTTGATGATTTTGAATTGAAAAATGAAATAGGAGTTGTTAATCATTTAATAGGTCAAAAATCATTAAGCGAAATTGTACAGCATACAAAAGTTGAAAACTTAGATATTATAACGTCTGGACCAATACCTCCAAACCCTTCCGAGTTATTAATTAGTGCAACTATGGATAATCTCATAGCAGAATTAAAAACAAAATATGATTATATCATTTTAGATACACCTCCTGTAGGTTTAGTAGCCGATGCCTTAGAACTTTTAGAGTATGCAGATGCTTCGCTTTACGTAGTTCGTCAAGATTATACGCAAAAAGATATGTTGACCTTAATAAATGAGAAACATAAAAATGGAGTTGTAAAAAATATTAGCTTTATCTATAATTTTTATAATTTAAAAGGGAAATATGGTTACGGCTACGGTTATGGTTATGGAGATTATGCGAATGGTTATCATGATAAAGTTGAGAAAAAAAGTTTTTTCAACAATCTTATCTCTAAATTTAAAAAGTAGACTAATATTTAATTAGTGAATATTTCTAATTTAAGCTCTTAATAACATAATTTAATTAGAAAGTGGAAAATAACGACTGGCTTTATACAATTTCACCTAAGAAGAAAATAATAGATCTAAATCTTAAAGAAATTTGGAGCTATCGTGATTTGTTGTTTTTATTTGTCAAGCGTGATATTATAACGGTTTATAAACAAACCATATTAGGGCCTTTGTGGTTTTTTATTCAGCCCTTGTTTACGTCTGTAATTTTTACCCTAATATTTAACAATTTAGCAGCTATTCCAACAGGAGAAGGAGTGCCTCCCTTTTTGTTTAATTTGGCAGGAATAACGTCTTGGAACTATTTTAGTGCGTGTTTAACAGGTACTAGTAATACGTTTAAAGCCAATCAAGGCATTTTTGGTAAAGTCTACTTTCCTAGAGTGATTACCCCATTATCTGTGGTGTTTTCAAATTTATTAAAGTTTAGTATTCAGTTATTGGTATTAGTAGTGTTTTATATCTATTATGTGTTTTTTACGGATCAAGTTGTAACCGTGTCACCACAATTAGCAATAGTGTTTCTTCCTTTACTAATAGTATTTATGGGCTTGTTTGGTTTAGGTTTTGGAATGATTTTATCATCATTGACTACCAAATATCGTGACTTAACTTTCTTAGTTAGTTTTGGAGTACAGTTATTAATGTATGGCTCGGCAGTGATGTATCCATTATCTTATTTTAAAGAAAAAGTACCAGAGTATGCTTGGTTAGTAGAATATAATCCTATGACTACTATTATAGAGTTGTTTAGATATATGACTTTAGGTGTTGGCGCATTTTCAATAACTAATTTTATATATGCTGGAAGTATAAGTGTAATCGTATTTTTATTAGGATTAATAATTTTTAATAAAACGGAAAAAACGTTTATTGATACGGTTTAGATAAGCTATTTTGAAAATATGAACGACAATAAAAATGTTTTAATTTGTATAGGAACAAGACCTGAAGCTATAAAAATGGCTCCAGTATATTTTAAGTTTTTAAAATCAGGCTACAATACAAAACTTTGCGTGACAGCACAACATCGAGATTTATTGGATCAAGTATTGGAGTTCTTTAAAATGAAACCAGATTTTGATTTAAACTTAATGACGCCTAATCAGACATTAAATAAATTAAGTTCAAGAATTCTAGAAGAGATTGATAAAATTTTTATAGAACATAAAATTGATCTTGTTTTAGTACATGGCGACACTACAACATCTAGTGTTATTGCATTAGCTGCTTTTAATCGAAAAATTAAGGTAGCACATGTAGAAGCAGGATTAAGAACGTATAATAAATGGTCTCCTTTTCCTGAAGAAATGAATAGGCAATTAACCGGTAGGTTAGCCGATTTTCATTTTGCCCCTGGGAGAAGTGCTAGTCAAAACCTTTTAAAAGAAGGAGTGGCTTCAAATACAATACTAGTTACGGGTAATACTGTTATTGATGCTTTAAAAATGACTGGAGAGATCTTAGATCAAGGGTTTAATACACCGGTAATTGAAAGTTTAAAAGAAGCTGTCAATTTTGATAAAAAAATAGTTTTAGTAACGGGACATAGAAGAGAAAATTTTGGAGAAGGTTTTGAATCTATATGCAATGCCTTAGTTGAAATATCTAAGGATAATGGTGTCGAGATTGTTTTTCCAGTACACCTTAATCCTAACGTGCAAGAAGTGGTTTATAAAAGACTGTCTAATGTATCAAATGTGCATTTAGTAGCACCATTAGACTATCCAACATTTATATGGTTAATGAAAAAAGCACACTTAATTATTTCAGATTCAGGAGGTGTTCAAGAAGAGGCGCCAACTTTTGGAGTCCCTGTTTTAGTGACTAGGTCGGTTACGGAAAGACAAGAAGGGGTGGATGCAGGTTGTTCGTTTTTAGTAGGCACCGATCAAGACCTTATTGTAAGTAAAGCACAACAAATTTTATCTAAAACTAAGCAGATAAATACCGTTATTAACCCTTATGGTGATGGTGATGCTTCTCAAAAAATTATAGATTTTTTAAAAAACACATCATGGTAGGTAAAGTGGATATTATCTTAAAAGCAGAAAATATTTCTAAACAATACCGCTTAGGACTTGTTGGAACCGGTACTCTAAGTCACGATTTAAATCGTTGGTGGAGCCGGGTTAGAGGGAAAGAAGATCCATATTTAAAAGTAGGAGAATCCAACGATCGCAGTACAAAAGGTTCTAGTGAGTATGTTTGGGCACTTAAGGATATTAATTTTGAAGTTAAAAGAGGAGAGGTTTTAGGTATTATTGGAAAAAATGGAGCGGGTAAATCTACCCTTTTAAAAATACTATCTAAAGTAACAGGACCTACCACTGGAGAAATTAAAACAAGAGGACGAATCGCCTCTTTATTAGAGGTTGGTACAGGGTTTCATAGTGAAATGACTGGACGAGAAAACATCTATCTTAATGGTGCTATTTTAGGAATGACCAAAAAGGAGATTACGTCTAAAATCGACGAAATTATCGAGTTTTCTGGTTGTCAACGTTATATAGATACCCCTGTAAAACGCTATAGTTCTGGTATGACCGTACGATTAGCCTTTGCAGTAGCAGCATTTTTGGAGCCTGAAATATTGGTTATTGATGAGGTTTTAGCTGTTGGAGATGCCGAGTTTCAAAGGAAAGCAATTGGTAAAATGAAGGATATTAGCACCTCAGATGGTAGAACAGTCATTTTTGTAAGTCATGATATGACTGCTATTCGTAATCTTTGTTCTAACACTATAATGTTAAAAAACGGAACTGTTTCTATGATAGGAGAAACGGATGAAGTGATACAAGAATACTTAAAAGAGTCGATGAGAACCACAGATGATAATGTGCTTAAATCCAAATTTATACAAAAAGTAGAACTACTTAATAATCCCATTGAAATAGGAAAAGAATTTAAAATCAAAATTACATTTAAAGGAAACTATAAAGAAAAAATCAACTATTGCTTTATAGGTGTAGAGAATGAAGATCAAAGACGAGTTTTTTCAATTGGAACACATTTGGATAATAGTTTTAGTAAACCTTTTAATCCTAATGATAGTTTAACCTGTGTAATTGATTCATTAAATATTACTAAAGGAAGTTACAAGGCATTGATTGCTATTGGAACAAACCTACCTAGACAAAATATGGAGGTAATATATGATGCTCTATTTTTTGATGTTATAGATAATAATTATTTTAATAATGGTTTATCATTAAATAAAAAGCAAGGTGATGTTGTTTTTAATTCTAAATGGACTTTAAATGAAGCATAAGTTAGTTGTAATACCATCAGATCCAATACAGGCCTACGAAGAAAAAGGGACCTCTTCTTGGTTAGAGGAGTATTACAACCCTAATTCTTTTTTTGATGAAGTATATGTGCTATCACCTTTAGAAAAAGAAGCAAGAGACGTTTATGGTTTAAAGATAATCCCTTGTAAAAACCCAGAGGAATATAAAAGGCATTTAAAAAGCATTAATCCTTTATGTGTAAGAGCTTATGGAGGATATTGGGCAACAACTTACGCTAACTATAATCGTGTTGCTAATATACCGGTTGTGTCTAGTGTACACGATACTAATGTAAAATTACTTCATGAAAGTTTAAAATTTTCTGATGAGGTTTTTACTATGAGTACTGTTATTAATAAGGTTTTGGTTAAAGAATTAAATATTAAGAATGCTAAAGTTTTAGGTAATAGAGTTGATACTGCTAAATTTAATAAACTAGAAGAATCAAGCAACCCGTTAGCAGAACAATTTAAGAATAAGAAAGTAATACTTCATATTGGAAGAAAATCTTTCGAAAAAAATATAGAAACCGTTGTTAAGTCATTGGTGTTTTTAGAGGATGATTACGTATTGGTTTTAATAGGAAAAGGAGATGTACAGTCTTATATAACAATAGCAAAAGAACATAAGGTTGAAGATAGATTACATGTTATAGAAAAAGTTGAAAATGAAGCGCTTGTAAAATGGTATAATATAGCCAAAGTATTGTGTGTACCAAGTAGATGGGAAGGTTTTGGGTTAGTTTTTGCAGAAGCTGCTAGCTGTAAAACAAAAATTGTAACGTCAAACATAGCGCCAATGAACGCGTATTTGCTAAACGATAAGGTTATGAATATTTTGGTAGATAAATATGAAGATCCTAAGATAATTGCTCAGGCAATTCTTGAATTAGCAAATAGTAATCTTTCTAATAATGACACTAGAGATTTAATTATTAAAAATTTTGATAAAAAAATTATAGCAGAACGAGAAGTAGGTTATTATAAAAGTGTAAGTTATCAGAAGAAGAATATAGATTATAAAATCTGGTATATTAAATATTATTATAATAAGGATTTTAAACACAAAGTGAAAAGAGTCATTAAACTGCCAAAAAGAATATGGAAAAAGCTCCTCTCGTATCTATAATCCTTCCGGTTTATAATGGCGAAAAATACTTTGGTCAATCTATAGAGAGTTGTTTAAATCAAACCTATAGCAATATTGAGCTTATTATAGTTAATGACTGTTCAACGGATACTACTTTAAAAATAGCAAACCAGTATTTAGCTATAGATAATAGAGTAAGAGTAATAAATAACGTCATAAACAAAAAATTACCTGCTAGCTTAAATATTGGACACGATCAGGCTAAGGGTACATATATCACTTGGACAAGTGATGATAACTATTATGATTTATCAGCAATTGAAACAATGGTAAACGTAATACTGAAAGAGAAAACAGATATTGTCTATGCTAATTATAACATGATAAGCGGAAATAAGGATACTGTTGTTAAATTATTGGATTTTTATAATTTGTTGCAATTAAACTGTATCGGAGCTTGTTTTTTGTATAACCATCAAGTTTATAAAAATTCAGAAAAGTATGACGAATCTTTATTTTTAGTTGAAGATTATGATTTTTGGTTACAGTCTCTAAAAAAATATAAATTTTATCATTTAGATAAAGTCTTATATCATTATAGAGTACATAATGGGTCATTAACCCAAAGTATTCAGGTTGATAGTGAGCGTAATCAGCTTTTTGTTAAAAATATAGAAGTTAGTTATACAAAGTTTTTCTCAAGCTTTGATTTAGATGTAAATTACTGTGCAAAACTATTCACAAAACTGCACATAGCGCCTTATTCAATAAAAAGTAGTAAAGAGATTTTTGATTTAAAAAGGGTGGTTAATGTTTGTAGTGAAAAACTAAATCTTTCAAAAAAGAATAAAAAAGCGTGGTTATTTACAATAATACAATTACAACTGCGATTATTACGATCCATAAATAAAGACGTTAATTTTTATAGTTGTTTAAGTTTTTTAAAAACAAACTATGCATTGATGACTTATAAAAACTATAAAGTTTGGATTAAATTATGTTTTAGATTAAAATAATTATGGATTTTTATAATAAAAATATTTTATTAGTACAACATGAAGGTGGCTTAGGAGGCGCCGAAAGACAGTGTCTTGGTCTTGGTGAATTTCTTTCTAAAAACTATAATTGTAATGTTTATTTATTATTGACGCATTCTGCAAAAACTACTAAAGAATTTGATGATTATTTAGCCAAATCAGGTATAAAAAAAGTCTTTCATTTTGGGAGACCTTATTTAGTGTTGAAAAAAGAATTAAGTGTAAAAAATATAAAAAGGTTTGTATGGTCTGCTAAAAGTTTTTTGAAAATGCGAAAAGAACTAAAGCCATATAAGTTTGATATTATAATACCATTTTTAAATTTCCCTTCAAAAGTAGCTTATTACTTATATAAATTATTACCTACAGTAAAATTTACGTTTTGGCATCAATTAGGTTTAGACAGTCAGAGTGGTGATGTTTTTGAAACAATAGCTGCAAATAATATGCCTTGTGTAATAGCCAATGCAAGTAATGGTTTGGAGTTATTTAAAGTGGATTATAAACTAGCAGAAAATAGAGCCCATATATTACCACAATATTTAACAATGCAATACAAGGCTTACGATAGTGTTTCTATCAAAGAGAAATTAAACATCAAAGATGACGAGTTAATCATTGGTATGATTGCGCATTATAGACCAGAAAAATTTCAAGATTTACTATTAGAAACTTTTAAAAATTTTATATTAGAATTTCCTAATTCAAAATTGGTGTTTGTAGGTAATAAAAATAATTCAGAGCAAACGTTAAATAAATATGATAGTTTATTTGATAAAATTAAAGAGTACAGACTTGAAGAGAATGTGCTTTTGCTTTCAGGTATTGAAGTAGAAAAAGTGCTGTCAGTTTTGGATATTGGCGTGTTAGTTTCTAGAATTGAAGGCGTTCCTAACGCTGTTATGGAGTACATGCTTTATGGGTTACCAGTAGTGGCTACAAATCACCCTGGTTGTCAGGGCTTGTTAAAAGAGACTCCTTTTTTAATTGAAAACAATAAAAAACAATTACAGAGAGCCTTATCAAGATTAGCGTTGTCTAAAGAAGAAAGAGTAAAAGAAGGAAATAAAAATAAGGAATTAATAGTTTCATATACAAAATCGGGCTATGTGGAGAAGTTAACGGAAATAATGAATCAATATGTTTAAAACAGCTCTTTAATGAAAAGTAGTCATTTAATTTCAATAATTATACCTTGTTATAATGATGCCGAATTTATTGAGCAAGCAATAGACTCTGTAATCAATCAAACCTATTTAAATAAAGAAATTATAGTAGTTGATGATGGATCAAATAAAGAGACTAAAGCAGTTTTGAAAACTTTATTACCAAAAATAGATAGACTTATTACTCAAGAAAATGCAGGACAAAGTAATGCTCGTAATAATGGCATTAGTCAAGCTAAAGGGGATCTTATTTTAACTTTAGATAGTGATGATTATTTCGAAAATACATTTTGCGAAAAGGCTATTAACTTAATCAACACTAATAGCAATATAAAAATTGTAACCTGTTTTGCGAATTTGATTTTTAAAACAACAAAAAATAATTACATATATAAACCTCAAGGTGGAAATGTAAAAAGCTTTTTGATTTCAAACAATGCTTTAGGGTCGGCTTTGTTTAAAAAAATAGATTGGTTACAATGCGGTGGATATGATGAATCTATGACTAATGGATTTGAAGATTGGGAATTTAATATTAATCTTTTAAAAAGAGATGGCCAAGCTGCTGTGATTCCGGAGGCTTTATATAATTATAGAAAAAGAGAAGGGACAACAACATCAAGAGCAAATAAAGTTAAACATCAGCTTATTAGATATATTTATTCTAAACACCAAGATCTAGTCAATATAAATTCTGAATTTATAATTGATGATTTGTTATTGAAATTGGAAAAGGAAGATCGTGAAAAAATAAAAATAACTAAACGTCTAGAGTATACAATTGGAACTTTAATATTATCGCCATTAAGATGGATAAAGGCAAAGTTTGATTAAAATATCAAGAGGGAATAAAAAAAGGTGACTAATTGTAAAAGTTAATAAGTAAAAAAGGAATGGATACTTCAGAAAAGAATACAATTAAAAATGAAAAGCATTATGATAAACAATACAATAACATTAATGTAGAATCTATTTTAAACAAAATAACTAACGTTAATATATTTATAACTTCAGCGACACAAATCCATACAAGTTGGGTAGGTTTATATCACAATAATTTCCAAGCACAATTAAAAGGTAAAAAAGTGTTAGAATTGGGATGTGGAGATTGTACAAATGCTGCGGTTATGGCAGCTTTGGGTGCAGAGGTACATGCCAATGATATTTCTCAATATTCAGGTGATATTATTAAAAAATTAAACGATAATTATAATTTTGAAGTTCCTCTTAAATTTATATATGGAGATTTTCTTAAATCTGAATTATCACTAGATTATTATGATATTGTAGTAGGAAAGGCTTTTGTGCATCACTTAACGCATGAGCAAGAAATAGAGTTTACAGAAAAAATAGTAAAAGTTTTAAAGCCTAATGGTATGGTAAGATATTTTGAGCCTGCTGTTAATAGTAAAGTTTTAGACGAGTTGAGGTGGCATACGCCAGTTCCGGGAAGGCCCTCAAAGTTTCAAAAAGATAAATTTGCTATCTGGAAAGAGAATGACCCACATCCAGACCGAGATAATTCTTCAAAGAGCTATAAAAAAATAGGGAATACATATTTTAACGATGTTAATATTACACCTATTGGCACTATCGAAAGATTTCATAGATTACTTCCAAAAAAGTACAGTACAAAATTTAGACGTATGGCGTTTAAAATTGAACGATATATCCCTAAAGGACTCAATTTATTTTTAACTAGAAGCCAATTAGTGGAATATAAAAACCCAAAGAAATAAAGACCTCATATTTTTTAATAAGCGAATAAGGATATAAAAGCGTAAAATGAAACCAATAGTAACTATAATAATGGCAACTTATAATAGATCACGATATATTGTGGAATCTATTAAATCTATTCAAGCACAAACATTTCAAAATTGGGAATGCCTGATTATTGATGATGGTGGGACTGATAATACACCAGATGTGTTGGCGCCTATATTACAACAAGACAAACGCTTCTCTTATTTAAAGCGAACAGATGACTATACTAAGGGTTTACCAGGTTCAAGAAATTATGGTTTAGATTTAGCTAAAGGTGATTATATTATATTTTTTGATGATGATGATATTGCACATCCTCAAAATTTAGAAATTTGTTTAGATGAATTTTCTAAAGATGATATTTCATTTTGTCGCTATATAAGAGAAGCTTTTAGAGGTGATTTTAAATATAATTTTGATTTATCAAAAGAGTACAAACATTTCTATATTGACAAAAGTGATATTAATAAAATTCTTAAAAATGAACTTCAATTTAATTCATGTGCAGTCATGTGGTCAAAAGAGTGCTATGTTGAGCATCGCTATACCGAACATTTAAAATATGCGGAAGAGTGGGAAGTGTATTCAAGAATAATAACCTCTGTTAAAAAAGGTGTATCAGTAAATAAGTCGCTTTATTATGGAAGGAAACATGAAGAGTCAATAACCGGCGATTTTAATAATAAGAATGAAGCGAGTCTTAAATCTTACGCAGATGCAATACACTTAGTAGTCAGTGATTTAAATAATAAGAAATTGCTTAATGATGAGATTTTAAGATATTTTATTCAGGTATCTCTTGATTATAGAAAATATAATTTGTTTGATAGAATTTTAACAACTTTAGATTATTCATATTATAAAAAAAATAAATGGAAACTGTTTTATTTTCATTTACCAATGCGTTTATTCTTTTATAGATTATTAAAAAACAAACACTAATATTAAAAAAATTAGAATAAAAGTATGCTATTTAACTCTATTGACTTTGCTATATTCTTGCCAATTGTTTTTATTTTATATTGGTTTGTTACCAATAAAAATTTAAAGTTACAAAACGCATTAATTGTATTAGCAAGCTATACCTTTTATGGCTGGTGGGATTGGCGTTTTTTATTCTTGATATTTTTAAGTAGTATTATTGATTATTTAGTTGGTATAAGTCTGTCAAAACAAGAAAATCTAACCAAGAGAAAAACGCTCCTTTGGATTAGCATTATAGCAAATCTTGGATTTCTATGTTTTTTTAAATATTATAATTTTTTTATAGAGAATTTTGTGTCCGCCTTTTCGTTTTTTGGAACAGAAATAAAACCAAATACTCTCAATATTATTTTACCTGTTGGTATCAGTTTTTATACATTTCAAACATTAAGTTATACCATTGATGTTTATAAAAGGAAACTTGAACCAACAAAAGATTTTGTTGCATTTTTAGCCTTTGTAAGTTTCTTTCCGCAGCTAGTAGCTGGACCTATTGAGCGGGCAACTAATTTACTACCTCAGTTTTTTAGAAAAAGGACGTTTGATTATAGTAATGGAGTTGATGGTCTAAGACAAATACTTTGGGGCTTATTTAAAAAAATTGTCATAGCTGATAATTGTGCTTTACATGCTAATGAGATTTTTAATAACTCTACAGATTATAACGGTAGTACATTAATCATTGGTGCTGTCTTCTTTACATTTCAAATTTATGGTGATTTTTCAGGCTATTCTGACATAGCTATAGGTACATCACGTTTATTTGGATTCAACCTGCAACAAAATTTTGCATTCCCATATTTTTCCAGAAACATTGCTGAGTTTTGGAGGCGTTGGCATATTTCATTATCAACTTGGTTTAGAGATTATTTGTATATCCCTTTAGGAGGGAGTAGAGGGGGGACTTTGATTAGTATTAGAAATATATTTATAATTTTTATTGTAAGTGGTTTTTGGCATGGAGCCAATTGGACTTTTATTATTTGGGGTGCCTTAAATGCGTTTTATTTTTTACCTGTTTATATTTTTAAAAATAACCGTAAGTATTTTGACGTTGTAGCAAAAGGAAGCTATTTACCAACAATAAAAGAAACAGTATTAATGCTATTTACTTTCGGATTAACTGTGTTTGCTTGGATATTCTTTAGGGCAGAAAACATTGAGCATGCGCTAAGTTATGTTTCTGAAATATTTTCTAAGTCACTTTTTATATATCCATCATTCCAACAAGACAGCTTAGTCAAGCCAATAGTGGTGTTGTTATTTGTTTTTATTATTATAGAGTGGTTAGGGAGAGGGCAACAACACGCATTAGCTAATTTAGGGTTAAAATGGTTTAGATCATTTAGATGGGCTTTTTATTGTGTAATTCTATTTTGTGTTTTCTATTTTCATTTTAGTGGAAAACAACAAGAATTTATATATTTTCAATTTTAACTACCATGAAAAAATTTATATTCAAAACGTGTATTTTTCTATTTGCTTCTTCGTTATTCATTGTGTTAATACTTTTGATGCCTAAGAAAATTATTGAAAGCGGTAATAATTTTAAAATAAAACAAAACAGTAATCAGTTAGTTTTTGGACACTCGCATCCTGAATGCGCGTATAATGATTCCATAATTCAGAACTTTGAAAACTTTGCACAATCAGCAGAATCTTATTTTTATACATACTCCAAACTAAAAAAAATAGTAGAAGTAAATAACCAAGTGCGTACCGTTTTTTTAGAATTTACAAATTATGAGATAGATGATGATTGGGACAATCTATATACTTGGGGTGATAATATAATCTCCAGGAATTATCCGAAATATGCTCCTGTTATCGAGACCTCTGATTTATTAATGATTGCTAAAAAGAATATGAAGGAAGTTGTAAGCGCTCAATCAACTTCATTTATGAATAATGCAAATTTTATATTTAGGTCTAAAAAGAATTTCCCGAAAACTATTAATTGGGGAGGATACTACTATCTTAAAAGAGATAAAACAGACTCATTACTTACCGTTCTTTCTTCAGAAAACCTATTAAAATTTCAACAGACAGATAAGTTAGCTTCTACCAATTTAACGTATCTTTTGAAGATTATTGAGTTTTGTAAAAAGAGTAAAGTACAGTTATATTTAATACGTAGTCCTTTACATCCTAAATATCCTGGTTTGCATAACGAATCTGATTTTATAAATATTATTGACACAAGATTATCAAATGTCGAATTTTTAGACTTTAAGAATTTTCCATTGAAAAATAGTGAATTTGGTGATTTAAACCACCTTAATCATAAAGGGGCAAAAGTATATTCAGAATGGTTTGATACTATGATAAATAAAAAAGGGTTATTAGAAAAACAGGATAAACAAATATTTATAGATAGTGAAATAAAAGCGCGAATGATTAACGTTTTGTAAAAGTAATGGTTGTGCTAAATAAAATATCAGTAATTATAATACCTATTGATGCTAGCACGATAAATTGTTTTATTTATCTGTAAAGAAATTCAAACAGCTAAAATATTTTTTAACCCCTCCTAAAAGAGCATATGAGTCCTTCTGCACTAGTTTCAATACTAATTCCTGTTTATAATAGAGAAGATTTAATATCAATAACTCTAGACTCTGTCATTTCTCAAACTTATCAAAATTGGGAGTGTATTATAGTGGATGATGGCAGCACAGACGCGACAGTATCCATTTTAGAAGCATTTATAATAAAAGATGCAAGAATTAAAGTGTATAGTAGGCCAGATACCTTACCTAAGGGTGGTAATAGTTGTAGAAACTATGGGTTTGAAGTCTCTAAAGGAGCGTATGTAAATTGGTTTGACAGTGACGATATTATGCATCCTGATTTTATAAAAATTAAGTTAGATGCATTTGATAATAATATTAATTGTGTAATCTCTAAAACACAGTCATTTACAGGGACAATTAAAAAAACAATTGGTAAAGAAATTAGAACTTTTAATAGCCCAAATTTATTAGAAGATTTTATAACCTTAAAGAGAAGTTGGTATGTTTGTGATCCAATGTGGAAAAAAAGTATTTTAAAAAATAACAACCTGTTTTCTCTACAATTGTTGAAAGGCCAGGATAGAGATTTTCATATTAGAATGCTTCAAAATCCAAAAATAAATATCAAATTTGTTGACTTATATTTAACCTATTACAGACATCACAATAAAACGATTACAAACACATTTTCTCAAGCTGTTGCTTTGAGTATTCATAATAATTTAATAGAGAGAATAAATTTTTTAGTAGATTATGGTGTTTCAAATAAAACACTATTGTTTATGTACGTACAATTATTTAAAAATTACAGATATTTACGATGTAAGACTTTAAATATTATGTTTTTTGTTTTAAAAAAACCACTATTAGATGTTCAATATTATAAATGGATTACTAAGTTTTTATTAGCGAGTTTAAGTTATAAAATATTAGGAAAAGGAGATGTTTTGTTAAAGTAGGTTACTTGTTTATAAGTGATTTTTTAAATAAAAAATGGATAGTAAATTAAAAAAAATATTAGTTGTAGCAGAAACATTAGACGTTAACGCTTCCAGTGGCGCAAAAGCTAATTTAGGATTTATTAATTCTCTTGTAAGTTGCAATTATAGTGTTACTGTGTTGCATTATACACGAAAAAAAGTAACTGTAGATAAAACAGATTGTTTTGGCATAAGAGAGAGAAAAGCAAATGTAAATTATATTTTAAGTAGATCACAACGGGTCTTTCAGCGTATAACTAAAATAAATATATCCAAACCACTAGAACGCATTTTTGGTCATTCATTTATTTTTTTAAATGATTCTAAGAGTATCTCTAAAGCAGTACTTAAAACAAATCCTTTAACTTATGATTTAATTATTACTTTAAGTCAAGGAGCTAGTTTTAGACCACATCATGCACTTTTAAGAACACCACAATTATACAATAAATGGCTGGCTTATGTACATGATCCTTACCCGTTTCATTTATATCCAGAACCTTACAGTTGGGAGGAAGCAGGATATAAACAAAAAGAAAATTTTTTCAGTAAAGTTTCCGAAAGCGCTAAATACTCTGCATTTCCAAGTCAGTTATTGAAAGAATGGATGAGTCAGTTTTTCCCTAATTTTAAATCATCAGGTTTAATAATTCCTCACCAACAATTAAAAATCGATGTTTTAAAAGATTTAGAAGAATATAATGGGCTTTCCCATGATGGTAAATTTACTTTACTTCATGCTGGTTATTTAATGAAACAGCGTCCACCTTTTGATTTAGTTAATGCTTTCAGAAAGTTTTTAGAGAATAATCCAAGTGCAAAAGAAGATTCAAAATTGGTGTTAATCGGGTATGCAAGTTATCACCGTAAAGGTTTAGAGTTTGAGGCACAAACGCTTCCGCAATTGCAATTACACTTAAAAAATGTTCCTTTTAGTGTTGTTAATACTTTACAGAATAAAGCATCTGTTAATATAATAATAGAATCTAAAGCAGAAATCAGTCCGTTTTTGCCTGGTAAATTTCCGCATTGTGTTTATGCTAATAAACCAATTTTAGCATTAAGTCCGAAGAAAAGCGAGGTTAGACACTTATTAGGAGCTAGTTATCCTTATGCTTGCCAAGTTGATGATGTCGAAGAAATAGCAGAAAAAATAGAATTGCTTTATTTAAATTGGTTACAAAATAAAGAAGCGAATTTAAATCGTCCAGATTTAGAGCACTATTTGAGTACAGATTATTTTAAAACTATAATCGAAAGTGTTTAAATTTACTTTTGTTAATATATATTGGAAGTCTTAATTTTAAAAAAAAAAGAATGATATTAAAAAAAATTATTAATACAGTAAAAGATAATAAATCTAGGCACAAACGTACAGAAGCATTAACCAACGAATTAATTTGGGCAAATGTTTATCATGATAGTATTAGAGGTGTCGCATGTTTAAATAATTTATCCATTAACATAGGACGTTGGGCTGGTAATTATTCTTTTTTTTATATTTTAAAACGGATTTTGTTTGACCTTAAACCAGAAAGCATATTAGAGTTAGGTTTGGGAGAAAGTTCTAAATTTGTATCCACACTAGTTAGCAATAATATTTTACAGTCTTCTCATATAATTATTGAGCATGATAAAGAATGGATTAAAAAATTTAATAAAGAATTTGAATTGTCTGGTAGTTCTGAAATAAAACATTTTAAAGCTATAGATAAAGACGTGTTAAATCAAAAATATTTAGGATATCAAGACATAAAAAAGTTGCAAAATAATTTTTCATTATATATCATAGATGGTCCTTTTGGTAGTTCTAGTTATTCAAGATATGATATTGTTGAACTTGCAAAAATGTTTACTCAGGATAAAGAGTTCATTATTATTATAGATGATTATAATAGAGCAGGAGAAAAAGAAACAGCAGAAAGTTTATTGCAAGTTTTAAAAGAGAAGAGCATTGACGTAAATTATAAATGTTATTCGGGTAGTAAAAGTCAATTGGTAATTGTAACAAAGTCTTATAAAATGGCTTTAAGCTTGTAGGTTCTATTTAATTTTAAGAGTATCTAAATTAGTGACATTAGCAGAGAGCGTTTTTATTAACTATTTTTGAAAGTATTAAGATTGATTTGCAACTCGCTCTTATTAGGTTAAATTTTTTCGTTAAAATATACATTGTGATAAAGTCGGAGTGCTTACGGACTTACTAGAAGCATATTTAGATAAGCACCCATTAGATTTTGACTATTGTAGATTAGCAATGCTAGAGAATTATGTTTTTTATATAAGTAATGTTTTAGAAGATTGGATGTTAAAACAGCCCAATACTGATGTAAATAACGATGAGGTTATTTCAGGTTTCCCTAAAAAGACTAGAATAAATAGCTTATGCTATTTTATAAAAAACAAATTGATGTATAAACTTATTTTAAGTAAGCGTTTTTCAAAAGTATTTTATGTTTGGAAACAATTACCAAAGCAAATAATTAATAACTATAATAGTGTAAAAGCAGAATAGATGACTAATCCAATTATTGTTGTTGCTTATGCTGTACATCCAGATCAAAAATCTAGCGAAGCTATCGTTAATAAAAATTGGTTGGATATTTTATCTAAAAAAGGAAGTGTTTTGTATGTGATTTCTGCATTCAATAATTATAGTTTTAAAGCAGGAGTAATTAAGCGAATAAAAAAACATAAAACAAATGCACTACTCTATAAAACATCTAAACAAAACAAAGGTTTAGGAAGTTTAGCTTATAAGGTGTTAAATACGTTATATAAGATGGTGTTTAGATCTAATTATACTTTTTTAGAGACCGTTTGGGTAAAAAAACAAGCTAAGATATTAAATGATATTATCACTCAGGAAGATGTTGTTTGGTCAAGAATACTGCCAACCCTTTCAATAGTTCCAATATTAAATGTGTATAACAAAAGACCTTTCCCATTTATTGTAAATGTAAACGATCCAATAAACGCGAGTGGTTTTAATATGAATAATTTAGATAGAGATCAACGTCTTTTTTTTCAGACTAAAGATATTGCGCAAGCATGGACGTTTCCTTCTTCTAAATTAGCAGATAGAATGGCTATTAATTATAATTTAGATAGACAACGTTGCTTTGTAATACCACACGCAATGCGAAAAGTTGAAAACCTTTATAAAAGAAATATAGAGAAAATCACCGTTAATTTTTTATACACAGGTACGTTTTATAAAAGTGCATTTACTGACGAATTTAAGAACAGTTTAATCGCTTTTAATAAGTTAGACTGCGCAAAAGTTGTAAACTTTACATTTGTATTGTCTCAATTTGATGATGAATCCGTTACTTGGCTAAAAGAATCAATTCCTAACGGTACCTTAAAATTTAAATTAGAGCGAGAAGAAGTGCTTGAACTCGTAAAAAAAGCAGACTGTATGTTTGTTGTAGATTCTATTTTACACAGCGAATTACTAAAAGGAAAACTAGTAGAGGCCTTATCATTTGGCGTTCCAGTATTTGCGGTAACGTATCAAGATTCGATAATGGATAAAGTAGTTAAAACTTACGGAAGTGTTTCTGCTTATCAAAATATAGAAGACGATATTTTTAACAAAATGAAATTATTTGTGGCAAACATTAATAATGAAGATTGGTTAAGTACATTTTATAATCAGCGCACAAACGCACTCGATAAAATATCTGAAGACTATATTGCAGATGCAACAAATTTAATAACAACGTTTGCTTACCAACGTTTTTATAAAGAACAACAAGAAACGATACAAGCACCAAAACAATTAAATTGGCCTTGATATAATAAATTAAATAATTTTAAAATTGAAAACAATTGCAGTCATTCCCGCACGTGGAGGATCAAAACGATTACCAAATAAAAACATTTTAATGTTAGGTGATTTACCTTTAATAGCACACAGTATTTTGTATGCTAAAGCAAATAACCATTTAATTGATGCCATTTATGTGACTACAGATGATGCTGCTATTAAAAAAATTGCGCTTTCCTATAACGTAAATGTTATTGATAGACCAGCAGCTATTTCTGGCGATTTTGAGCCAACAATTACTGCTGTTAAACATGTTTTAGAATCTATTGTAGAAGAGGTTAAAACAGTAGTACTTCTTCAACCAACAAATCCATTAAGACCTAAAACGTTATTAGAGAGTTGTTTTAAAGTTTATAACGAAAAAAAATGTGACAGTTTATTTACAGTATCACAAAATGAGCATAAATTAGGCAGAATACAGAATGATGTGTTTAAGCCTTTTAATTATAAGCCAGGTCAACGAAGTCAAGATTTAGAACCGTTGTATTTTGAAAATGGTTTGCTATATATTGTCAAATCAAAAAGTGTGTTAAAAGACGATATAATTACCACTAATGCATTTCCATATAAAATGAACGATCTATTTGAAAATATAGATATTGATACGCAAGCAGATTTTGATTACGCCCAATATGTTTTAAATAAGACATCTAATTCTGAAAAGAAATAAGGTACACTTTAAATGAGAATAGAACAACTTACATTTACTAGATTTGTTGCAGCAGTACTAATTGTTTTTCATCATTTTGGAACTGGGAAAATGCATTTTACAAATGAGTACACAAGATTTTTGTTTAAGCAAGCAAATGTTGGGGTAAGTTACTTTTTTATCCTATCAGGATTTGTAATGATTATTGCATATCACAAAAAAATGCATGTAAATTTTATGGATTATATGCGTAATCGATTTGCTAGAATTTATCCAGTATATTTATTAGCTTTATTATCACTACTGGCTCTTTTTGTGATATCAAATCAAGTGAGTTATGTTGATTTTGTTTTAAATTTATTTATGGTTCAAACCTGGGTGCCAAGTAAAGCTTTGGTCTTTAATAATGCAGCTTGGTCACTATCAGTAGAGTTGTTTTTTTATGTTTTATTTCCGTTATTATACAATCGATTTTATACAAAAATTAATTATAAAAAATTAATTGTACCCATAGTTTTATTTTGGTTTATCAGCCAAATACTATTTCATTATTTGTTTTTTCAAGAAAGTTATCCAATTTTGTTTTATAGTACCGAAGACCTGAAGTATCATCCTGTATTTCATCTCAATGAATTTTTAATAGGGAATTTAGCAGGGCTTTATTTTATTAATAATAGCAATAAAATAAAAAACTATGATATATTTATATTCAGTCTAGTAGCTTTAGTATTATTAGCCTTAAAATTTCCAATAGGACTTAATTTTCATAATGGATTATTAGCTGTACTATTTATTCCATTAATTATATTGATTTCACTTAATAATGGATTTATTACCAAGTTATTTAATAAAAAAGCTTTTATTTTTTTAGGAGAAATAAGTTATGGCTTATACATACTTCAATTTGTTGTTTGGGGATACATTAGCGATTATAGATTGAATAAATATTTTGGTTTAGATAAAGCAGAAGATTTCTTATTTTGCTTCTTTTTAAGGTTAGCGATACTTGTTGGGATTTCAGCATTGAGTTATTTGTATATTGAAACACCAATTAGAAACAAAATAAAAAGTTACGCTAATAGAAAAAAGCAACACATAAATTAATTTTAAATTAGAATAAAAATATATGAATCCATATATAGAAATAGCAGGTAGAAAAATTGGACAAGATTTTCCACCACTTGTTATTGCAGAAATAGGAATAAACCATGAAGGCTCATTACAAGTCGCTAAACAAATGGTAGATGCCGCAAAAAGAGCAGGTGTAGAGGTTGTAAAACACCAAACACATATTGTGGAAGATGAGATGAGTGGTGCTGCAAAACAGGTGATTCCTGGTAATGCGGATGTTTCTATTTATGATATTATGGAACGTTGTTCGCTTAACGAAGAAGATGAGCTTGCACTTAAAAATTATGTAGAGTCTAAAGGCATGATTTTTATTTCTACACCTTTCTCTCGAGCAGCAGCAGAACGTTTAAAAAAGTTCGATATACCAGCTTATAAAATAGGATCTGGTGAGTGTAATAACTATCCGCTTTTAGAGCATATTGCACAGTTTGGTAAGCCTGTAATATTAAGTACAGGAATGAATACCATAGAAAGTGTAAGTAAAGCAGTCGCTATTTTCGATAAATATAAAGTGCCAATCGCCTTATTACATACTACTAACTTATATCCAACACCAATACATCTAGTGCGCTTTGGTGCCATGATGGAATTACATGAAGCATTTCCAGAAAAAGTCTTTGGTTTAAGCGATCACACATTAAACAATAATGCGTGTTTAGGTGCGGTAGCTCTTGGTGGTTCTATTTTAGAACGTCACTTTACAGATCACATGCAACGAACAGGACCAGATATTGTTTGCAGTATGGATGAGCAAGCTTGTAAAGCGCTAATTGTAAATAGTGCAGAAATGGCATTAATGCGAGGCGGAACAAAAGAACCTGCAAAAGAAGAGCAAGTAACAATAGATTTTGCATTTGCAACAGTATGTACTATAAAGCCTATAAGTAAAGGTGACATTTTCACAAAAGATAATATTTGGGTAAAGAGACCAGGAACAGGAAAAATATTAGCAGATAAGTTTGATTCTATTCTTGGCAAAAAAGCAGCAAATACTATTGATAATGACGTGCAATTAACATGGGAAAACATTGAGTAATATTAAAAAAATAGCATTTTTAACAGGAACAAGAGCAGATTTTGGTAAGATAAAAACACTTATACAAAGTGTAGAATCTGAACTCGATTTTGAAGCTCACGTGTTCGTTACTGGTATGCATATGCTAGAAGAATATGGTTATACGCTTATTGAAGTTGAACGTTGTGGTTTTAAAAACATTTCAACATTTAATAATCATACCCATGAAGCTACAATGGATTTAACATTGGCTAAAACAATTTCAGGATTTTCAGAATTTATAAAAATAGTGAATCCAGATTTGATTGTTATCCATGGTGATCGTGTAGAGGCTTTAGCTGGTGCCATAGTTGGAAGTTTAAATAATATATTAGTTGCTCACATAGAAGGAGGAGAGCTATCTGGTACAATAGACGAGCTTATACGTCATGCGACAAGTAAAATGAGTCATATCCATTTTGTAGCAAATAAGAGAGCCAAAGAGCGTTTAGAACAAATGGGCGAATTACCAGAGTCTATTTATACTATTGGATCTCCAGATGTCGATATTATGTTTTCAGATAATTTGCCTAGTCTTGGTGTTGTAAAAGAGTATTACAATATCGATTTTGAAAATTATGCAGTTGCCATGTTTCATCCGGTAACAACAGAGCATGATCAAATGGAATTGTATGCCAAACAATTTGTTGAAGCTTTAATTACTAGCAAAAAAAACTATGTTGTTATTTTTCCTAATAACGATTTAGGGAGTAAAATAATAATTGAAGCTTATCAAAAATTAAAGCAACACTCCAATTTTAGAATATTCCCTTCCATTAGATTTGAATATTTTTTAACCTTATTAAAGAAATCTCAGTTTATAATAGGTAATAGCAGTGCTGGTGTGCGTGAAGCACCATATTACGGTATTCCAACAATAAATATTGGAACAAGACAAGCCAATAGAGTGTCTTTAGTCTCAATAATAAACATTAGTTATAATACTAAAGACATATTAAATGCTATTGACATAGAAAAGGAAACGGGCTTAGAGAAAGCAGAAGTCTTTGGTGGAGGGAATAGTGCTGAAGCTTTCCTAAAAACGTTATTAATAGATGATTTTTGGGAAACCAACTATCAAAAACAATTTATGGATATTTAACTTATGCTAACAGTTAGTAATTACCATTATATTAGAGAAGATTTTAAAACTAAATACCCAAGTATTTTTGGAGTCACACCTTTAGCCTTTAAAAAGCAGTTGCTATTGCTTCAAAATCAAGGTGAATTTATAGCTTCAAAAGATTTATTAGATAATGCTGAACAAATCCTTTCAAGTAAATAAAATTACATTTTAATCACTTTTGACGATGGTTTAAAAGAGCAATTTGACTTTGGGTTTTCTATTTTAAATGCGCTTGATATTCCAGCAGTATTTTTTGCCAACTCAATAAACTATTTAGAGAAAAAAGTTTCAACGGTTCATAAAATACATTTATTAAGATCAATAATAGATTCTGAATTAGTATTAAAGAGCATTGAAAGTAAATATAAAAGTAAACTAAGGCATTTAGATACAGCTAAAATAAAATCCATTTACTTTTATGATGATGAAAAAAGTGCTGTTTTAAAATATATTTTAAACTTTGTATTAAATTACAAAGAGCAAGAAGTAGTGATAGAAGAGTTGTTTTCTAATTATTTTGATGAATCTGAAATACTTAATGATTTGTATATGACAAAGAATCAACTACAAGAATTAGCAAATTTAAAGTATTTAGGAAGTCATACACATAGTCACTATCCATTAGGTTTATTAGAAACTGACCATATAATTGAAGAATTAAAACAATCAAAAACCTATTTTGAAACTATTACACAATCTAAAATAGAAACCGTTGCTTATCCATACGGAACAGATGAAGCTTGCACTACTGCGGTTTCAAAACTAGCATCTGCTGCTGGGTATAAATTTGGTTTTACGACAAAACGAGGTACAAATTCTAATATAATGGACAAGCTGCTTTTAAATAGATTTGATTGTAATGATGTTGTGGGAGGTAAAAATTATAATTTATGATAACAAGAGAAGCTACTATAGACGATTGGGATAATCTACTCGTTTTTTTTACTAAAATATATAGAGTCAATCATCCTTTACACAAAAAAGAATTTTGGGAATGGCAATATGGTAATCCTAAGTTTGGACGTTCATTTATTTGCATGAATGATAAAGAAGAAGTTGTAGGTCATGTAGGAGCAAATTTTCAAGGCGGTTTAGCTTGGATTATTAATTTGTATTTAGATGGCGAATATAGAGGTCAAGGCATTTTAGGGAAGCTTCATGCTTTAGTAAGAAGTTACTATCCATTAGCAGCAACCGCGGTAAATGAAGCAGGTTTAGGTTTGTATAGAAATATGAGATGGATTCGTTATCATGATTTGGTTCGCTACGTTAAAGTTAATCCATCATTAAAGGATAAGTCTTTCCAATCTGTTTGTCATAAAGTTGACGTTAATTATAGTCCTTTAATAGATACTAAATCTCATTATTTTCAACAACCAGGAGTTAATGGTCTACTGTTTAACGATGGCTCGGAGGCTGTTAGTCAAGAAGATGTAGGAGGATTAAGAGCTGTTAAAATTTTAAATCTTGCTATTTTTGAAGCAGAAGCTTGGGCATTAGGCTATAATTGGATTGATTATATTACTTCTTGGAATAACTTAGAAGTTAAAAAACTTGAAAAGAATAGTTGGACTTTAGATTTTAAAAATATAGTACCTTGGCGTCTAAATCCAATTGAAGAAAACTATTTTTGCGATATTACATTTCTTTCAGAAAAACCTTTAAATAATGAGTTTATCGTACAAAGAAATTATTCAGATCATGGCAGAATAGGTAGTCTATAAAATTATATGAAAAACAAAAAAATATTTGTTTTGTTACCTTCAGGTATTGCGCTTCGTAATTTTGCTTTTACAAGCTTTAATGATGTAGCAAAAACAAAAAATCTCGATATTACATATTGGAATAGTACGCCATTTTCTGTTGCAGAAATGGGATATAACGAAGTAAAATTAACTAATATTAAAACACATTGGTTAACAGATATTTTAAAGAATGCTAGAAAACAAATAGAGCTAAATTTAAATATTAAAAACACAGGAGATACAATCTATAATGCATATCGGTTTCCTGCTAAGAATAATACATTAAAGAAGTTTATAAAAAATGCAATAACCAAGACTTTTATATTATTATATTCCTCAGAAAAAGGGCTTGAGAAAGTAAAAAATATAATTAATAAGAAAGAACGTACGACAGCGTATTACCAATCGTGTATTAAAACGCTACAAAAAGAAAAACCAGACTTTTTATTTTGCAGTAATCAGAGAATTGGTACCGCTATAGCGCCTTTATTAGCTGCACAAGATTTGAAAATTCCGACTGCCACATTCATTTTTTCTTGGGATAATTTACCAAAAGCAACACTTGTTGTAAATACAGATTTCTATTTTGTTTGGAGTGATTTTATGAAAAAAGAATTGCATAAATATTATCCTCGAATTAAATCTGACCAGATTGTAATTACAGGAACACCTCAATTTGAATCTCATTTTAATAGTGCAATAATTAAATCTAAAGACGCATTTTATACTGAGTATAATCTAAATCCTGATAAAAATTATATTTGTTTTTCTGGCGATGATATTACAACTTCTCCGGATGATCCAAAGTATTTAGATGACTTTGCAAAAGCCATTTCTGTATTAAATACAAGAGGATATAAACTTGGTATTTTACTAAGAAGAAGTCCAGTAGATTTTTCAGGAAGATATAACCCAATTATCGATAAATACAAAGATATAATTGTTGAAGTCGCACCTAAATGGCAGAATGTAAATAATACTTGGAATACGATGTTTCCTACTAAAGAGGATAATATCTTATTATCTAATACTATCGCACATACCTTGTTTGTTGTAAATTTAGGTTCATCTATGATTTTTGATTATGCTGCTTTTAATAAAGCTTGTGGCTATTTTAATTATAATCAAGAGGAGCAGTTAGATAGTGCATGGGATATCCACGTGTGTTATAAATATATTCATTTTCGCTCAATGCCAGAAGGGGCTGTGATTTACTTAAACAGTGCTGAAGACATCGAATCTAAAATTATAAGTGTTTTACAAAATACAACTAATACTATAGAACAAGCAAACTCATGGTTTGATACCATTTGTCAATCACCACAAGAAAAATCTACAGATAGAATTTTAGAGGCCATAGCACTAATTAGTTCTAAAAATAAAAATTTGTCATGAGTCATTCAAGTTTAAAACATATTCTGGGAGAAGATTTAAAGCGCTATGGTATTAATACTAAGCCTTCCTTTTTTAGAAATTTAAAACAGCTTTTATTTAATGGTGCTCCTGGTGTTAAATTTTCTATTGTTTTCAGAAATTGCCAGCACTATAGAAAAAAAAACAAACTGCTATTTTACTTCTTTTTCTTGTATTTAAGAAGGGTAAAATATAAATATGGTTTTGATATATCGTATCGCACAAACATAGGTAAAGGTTTATATATTGGGCATTTTGGAGGAGTGGTAATTCATGGTGATTCTATTATTGGCGAGTATTGTAATATTTCTCAAGGCATAACAATAGGTGTTTTAAATCGTGGAAAAAATAAAGGTGTGCCTAAAATTGGCAATAGTGTTTTTATCGGTCCAAATGCCGTTATTGTTGGAGGTATTGTAATTGAAAATGATGTTCTAATTGGTGCTAATAGCTTGGTTAATTTTGATGTAGAAGCTAATGCTGTAGTGGCGCCGTCACCTTCACAAATTACATCTTACAAAGGTTCAAAACACTATGTATAATATTTTGAATTTAATAAGTGCTTAAGTCTTTAATACATTAAATCTATGAAAATCGCATTTTTAACTCCAGAGTATCCTCATGAGCGTATTGGTCATTCTGGTGGTATTGGAACAAGTATTAAACATTTAGCAGTTGCTTTGCAAAGACAAGGACATGAGGTGTCATTACTTATCTATGGCCAAAAAGAAGATGCAACATTTGTATCGGACAATATTCAGTTTTTTAAAATAAAAAACGTTAAATTGAAGGGATTGTCGTGGTTTTTAACACGTAAGAAAATTCAAAAGCTAATAAATAGATTACATAAAGCGCAAAAAATAGACATAGTAGAAGCTCCAGATTGGACAGGTATAGCCTCGTTTATTAATATTAATTGCCCATTGATAATAAGGGAAAATGGGTCCGATACTTATTTCTGTCATTTAGATCACAGACCGGTTAAAGCCATTAATCGCTGTCATGAAAAGCAGGCTTTAAAATCTGTAGATGGTATTATTTCGGTAAGTCAATTTACAGGTGAGTTAACAAATAAGCTTTTCAATTTAAACAAACCATTTACCGTAATTCCAAATGCTGTTAATATTGAAGACTTTGAGCCTACAGATAGTCTTTCAGAAGAAAAAAATCAGACCATATTATACTTTGGTACACTAATAAGAAAAAAAGGACTTCTAGAGTTACCTTATATTTTTAATAAAGTTAACGAGAAGTATCCACATGCAGTACTTATCTTAGTTGGTAAAGACAGCCCAGATATTAAAACGCAAACGCAATCGACTTGGCAATTAATGCAACCGTTATTTACAGAAGCAGCGATTAAAAGAGTAAATTACGTGGGCGCAGTGCCATATTCTGAAATGAGAGCACATATAGAGAAAGCAACGTTGTGTGTTTTTCCTACTTTCGCGGAAGCATTACCAGTATCTTGGTTAGAAGCAATGGCCTTAAAAAAGCCTATAGTGGCATCAAATGTGGGTTGGGCAAAAGAAATTGTTGACGATGGCGAAGATGGTTTTTTAGTGCATCCAGAAGCACACGGAACTTACGCAAATAAAATCAATGAACTTTTAGATAATGAAACTTTAAGAAAGGAATTTTCAATTGCAGCAAGAAAGAAGATTATATCAAAATTTAGTTCAGAAATTGTTGCAAAGCAATCTGTCGAATTTTATAAAAAAACTATAGATGCTTATTCTTTTTCATAAAAACAATACCGTTGTTGAGGTTCTCGACACTATAACTAATAAGGTTATAGTAATTGAAGAAAAAGAACCTACAAAGGCATTGTTTGTTTTAGCGTCAAAGTATAGTAATTCTATTATTGCTTGGTGTCATATTTTAAATAAGAAAAGCATTAATATAGAAGTATTACAATCTTGTTTTACATCAAATACTGTTATGGTGTCTCATGGGAACTCTAGCTATTTAACCGATGCCATTGGTTATGTTGAAGATTCACTGTTTATTAATGTGAATAGAAAAACAAAGTTTGCTACTTGGCTAATGTCTAGTAATTGTGGCGCAATTTATGGTGAAAAACTTTTAATGTTTAAAGAATGCGTAAGTAATAGTAACAGTTTAGATTATAACCTAAATAGTATAGCAAAACTTGGAATGAAGAATGGTTTGCTTTGTTATTTTTCTTCAGAAATTATAAAAGATAATAAAGAAGTCTATTTAGATGAAAAAGCAAGTGAAACAGAGTTGTTTCAGTTTGTAAAAGAACATTTTAGAGCACGTTGGACGTTGTTATTATTTTTATATTTAATGATTTTTGAAAAGAAAATTTTATTATTTCCTTTAATAAAAAGTCTGTTATTTAAGCAGAAGACCTTTAATAAGTTTATAACTTCAGAAGCCATTACTGAAGAGTTAAAAGTAAACACATCAGTTTCGGTTTTAATACCAACATTAGGAAGAGCAAAATATTTATACGATGTGTTAAAGGATTTAGCAAAACAAACAGTAATGCCTACTGAAATTATAATTATAGAGCAAGACGATAGCGAAATTGCAAAATCTGAACTTAATTATATAACATCTGAAGATTGGCCATTTAAAATAGAGCATAGACTTATACCTCAAACAGGAGCTTGTAATGCTAGAAATATAGGTTTGCAATTGGTGACATCAGATTATGTTTTTATGGCAGATGATGATATTCGGTTTAATAAAAACACAATAAATGAAGCCTTGGTATTTATGCAAGCACACGATTTTAATGCGATTACTCTAAGTTGTTTAAGAGAGAATGAAACCGAAAAACGTAAAATACCGATACAATGGGCGGCTTTTGGATCTGGTTGTAGTATCGTAAAAACAAGTGTTTTAAGAAATTTGAAATTCGATATGGCTTTCGAACATGGTTTTGGAGAGGATACAGATTTTGGAATGCAGCTCAGAAATAAAGGTATTGATGTTATCTATTTGCCTTATGTACAATTAAAGCATCTAAAAGCACCTATTGGCGGTTTTAGAACAACATATATCCATGCTTGGGATAATGAAAAAGTAACGCCTAAACCATCACCAACGGTCATGCTTTACAATTTAAAATATAAAACTGTACAACAGTTAAATAGTTATAAACTAACATTATTTTTTAAGTTTTATAAAAAGCAAGCTATAAAAAATCCATTTATATACTATCGCGTGTTTAAAAAACGTTGGGAAATAAGTCAAGATTGGGCTAATAATTTGAAAAATAAGGCTGTTTAATATGAATTTTTCTCTACTAATTTGTACTTATATGCGTCCAAAAGCAATAATTAAGCTTTTGGAATCGGTAAACAAACAAACTCTTTATCCAAATGACATCATAATTATTGATGGTTCCACAAATAGGGATACCGAAATAATTTTAAAAGACAAAGCGTTTAAAAATCTAAGTTATTATAAAGTTGAAGCAGATAATAGAGGTTTAACAAAACAACGTAATTTCGGAATTACTCATGTTGGAAATACAATAGATATCGTTTGTTTTTTAGATGATGATGTCGTTTTAGAACCTCATTATTTTGAACAATTATTATCTACATATAAAACGCATCCAGAAGCATTAGCAGTTGGTGGTTATATAACTAATGAGATAGATTGGCAAAAACAAACTACAGAAAACGATACAAACTATTTTTATTATGATGGTTGGCAACGCAAAGAACCTTTACGTTTTAAAATAAGGAGGTTGTTTGGAGTTTTGCCTGATGTGCCTCCAGGGTTTATGCCTGCTTTTTCAAATGGGCGGTCAGTCAGTTTTTTACCCCCTTCGGGTAAAGTGTATCCAGTAGAACAAATAATGGGTGGTGTGTCATCTTATAAAAAGGAGGTATTTGAAACCTTAAATTTTTCAACATATTTTGAAGGTTACGGTTTGTATGAAGATGCCGATTTCTCTTTACGTATAGCTAAACAAGGGATGTTATATATTAATACTGCAGCACAATTAGCACATCATCATGAGCCTTCAGGCAGACCTAACAAGTTTAGTTATGGGAAAATGGTTATTAGAAATGGCTGGTATGTTTGGAGAGTTAAATATTCTAGTCCTTTATTAAAAGCTAAGTTGAAGTTTTATGCTACGTCGATATTGTTAACCTTAATTAGGGCGACTAATATTATTACGACTTCGGAACGAAAAAAAGCATTAACAGAAACTTTAGGTCGTGTTTTTGGCCTGTTTTCGCTTATATTTAACAAACCCAATATTAAATAATGCGCTTTTTAATTATTACTCATGTTTTTCATAAACCAAAAGTTCAGCAATGGTTTGCCTATGCACCTTATGTACGTGAGATGAATTTGTGGTTAAAACATGTGGATGAGGTTGAAATTGTTGCTCCAATAGCAGAAGATACTCCAATTTCAGAAATAGATATAGCTTATAGGCATAACAAGATTAAATTCACGCACATACCATCTGTAGCTTTTATTAATTTCAGTAGTGGTTTAAAGTCATTATTGGTCATACCATTTATTCTATTAAGATTATTTCAAGCATGTCGTCGTGCAGACCATATTCATTTAAGATGTCCAGGAAACATTGGCTTATTAGGGTGTTTTGTGCAGCTATTTTTTCCTAAGAAAATAAAAACAGCTAAGTATGCAGGTAATTGGGATCCAAATGCACAACAACCATTAAGTTATAACCTTCAAAAAAAAATACTTTCAAATACATCTTGGACTAAAAACATGACTGCTTTGGTTTATGGTGAGTGGGAAAATCAAACTAAAAATATCAAATCATTTTTCACGGCAACTTTTAAAAATATAGACAGAGAAGCGATTAATTTAAGAGACTATTCGGCTGATTTAAACTTTACATTCGTTGGTAGTTTAGTTGAAGGAAAACGTCCATTGTTAGCTATACAAATTGTTGAGGAATTAATTAAAAAAGGGATTCCGAGTTATCTGAAATTATTTGGTAATGGTATTTTAAAAGTTAAACTACAACAATATATAGACCAAAATAATTTAGGGAATTACATCGTTTTACACGGAAACCAAACTAGTGAAACTATTAAGAAGGCTTTAAAAACTTCTCACTTTACAATATTAGCTTCAAAGTCTGAAGGCTGGCCAAAAGCTTTAGCAGAAGCCATGTTTTTTGGTGTTATACCAATCGCAACAGCAATATCTTGTGTTCCCAATATGTTAGATAATGAGAATAGAGGGATTCTAATAGAACCTAATATAAATGATGCTCTTGTTAAGATTGAAGATACACTATCTAATAAAAATCGTTTAAAAGACATGTCGATACAAGCATCAGAATGGTCGCAATATTATACTTTAGATTTGCTTAATTCTGAAATTCAAAAATTAATAGTTACGTAAATGAAAGTACTTCAACTAATTGATAGCTTAGAAGCAGGAGGAGCAGAACGCGTTGCAGTTAATTATGCAAATGGTTTAGTGAATTATTTGGATGGTAGTTATTTGTGCGCAACAAGAGCGGAAGGTGTTTTAAAGTTTGGTCTAAGTAATACTGCAGGTTATTTGTTTTTAAATAAGAAGTCAACCATTGATATTAAAGCAATCAAATTTTTAAATGAATTTATTAGAAAAAATAAAATTGATATTATTCATGCACATTCGTCGTCATTTTTTTTGGGAACAATTATTAAAATTTTAAATCCAAAACTAAAATTGATTTGGCATGATCATTATGGTAACAGGGTTAATGATTCCTTTAACCATATTTTTATTTTAAAAATATGTTCATTATTTTTTTCTAGTGTTTTAGTAGTTAGTAATGATTTAAAGATATGGGCAAATAAAAAATTGATAGTAAATAGGGTAACTTATGTTCAAAATTATCCTCAACAAAACCTAGGTGAAGAAGCTACATTGCTTAAAGGTGAAAAAGAAAAAAGAATAGTATGTTTAGCAAACCTAAGACCAGATAAAAATCATGGGTTTTTGATCAAAACATTTAATGAAATAAGAAATTTATATCCTGATTGGACATTGCACTTAGTAGGTAAAGATAATTATGATGAATATTCAGTTAGCTTAAAAGAACTCATAAAAAAATTAGAACTTACAAAAAATGTCTTTTTATATGGTAGTTGTCCAGATATCTCAAATATATTAAGTCAGGTACAGATAGGCGTTTTGTCTTCAAAATCGGAAGGCTTACCTTTGGCCTTATTAGAATATGGTTTAGCTGGTTTAACTGTAGTTACTACTGATGTGGGCGATTGTTCTAAAGTTATTAAGAATGAGTCGTTAGGAATTCTTGTGAAGTCGGAAAACGAAAAACAATTATATTCAGGGCTTTTATCAGTTATTGGAAATAGGGAAGATGCTATTCTTATGGGAAAAGCTCTAAAAAATCATATAGAAAAAAACTTTTCAGAAGAAAAAAATATCCAAAGAGTTGTTGCCATTTATAAAGATGCTTTAAAAAACAAATGAAAAACACCTATTTAAAAACACTAGGCTTACATATTTTGTTAGGTATCATTGTATATCTCTTACGTGGGTATGGTAATCTTTTTTTATTCGGGATAGTTATTTATTTTGTTATAAAAATAATAAGTGCTCCCCAAAAGTTAAAAACTATTGAAATAATAAAGGCATGCACTTATGTTTTAGGATCAGAGGTTATTCTTAGAATGTCTGGAGGTATTTTATTTTATGAGGCGATCAAGTATTTGGTAATTATGTTTGTTGTTATGGGGCTTATGTATCGAGGTTTTAATAAAAAAGCGACAATCTATTTGTTGTATCTTATTTTGCTAATACCCAGTGTATATGTGTCTTTAGAATTGTTAGATACTGGAAGCAATATAAGAAAAGCTATTGCTTTTAATTTAAGTGGCCCTGTTTGTTTAGGTTTATCTGCTTTGTTTTGTTTTGGTGTTAAAATAAGCAAATCACAATTAGAGACTATTGTGAATTTTACTATATATCCACTTGTAAGTACGTTAGTTTATATTTTTTTATATAACCCTGATGTCTCTGCAGTTTCAACTGGTACTGGATCTAATTTTGCTTCTTCTGGAGGTTTTGGTCCTAATCAAGTGGCAACCATTTTGGGTTTAGGTCTGTTTTTAGTTGCGGTTCGCTTTTTCTATTTTAGTAAAACCAAATGGCTTAAGTATTTGGACTTATTACTGCTTTTTTTGTTTTCATTTAGAGCTATTGTAACGTTTAGTAGAGGTGGGGTCATAACAGCTATTCTTATGATTTTTGTTTTTATATTTATCCAATATAGAACTATGAATAAAAAAGATAAACGAGGAATGTTGATTTCTGTATTTCTTTTTATGACAATAGCCACTATAACTTGGGGTTTTTCAACGATTCAAACTAATGGTTTTATTGAAAAAAGATATGCCAATCAAAATGCTGTAGGCCAAGAGAAAGATGATGTTACTACAGGGCGAGGCGATTTGTTTTTATTTGAATTTGAAGAATTTAAAAATAATCCTTTTTTTGGTATAGGTGTTGGTAGAGCTAAAGAAATTAGATTTCAAAAAACAGGAATTCACGCAGCATCTCATAATGAAGTAAGTCGTATTATTGCAGAACATGGTTTATTCGGAGTTCTCGCTTTTTTAATTTTATTATTGGCTCCTCTATTTTTTAGAATGGGAAATAGAAGTAATGTACTTTTTTATTCATTTTATCTATTTTGGTTGCTCACTATAAACCATTCGGCCATGCGTATTGCAGCACCTGCATTTATATATGCATTAAGTTTATTACAAGTTGTAAATGAAAAAGATCCTGTACATAGGAAACAAATTATCGGAAAAGGGTAAAACCGAATCTACTATTGATACCTTAGGAAAAGGGCTATCAAGCTTAGGTTTCAATGTAACGTATGCGTCAACCTATTCAAACATGATTCTCCGGTTTCTCGATATGCTTTGGGCTGTTTTCAAACATAGAAAAACAACCGATTATGTGTTAATAGACACCTATAGCACGTTAAATTTTTATTATGCTTATACTGTAAGTCAATTATGCCACTACTTTAAATTAAAATATGTTCCTATTTTACATGGAGGTGAATTACCGAAAAGGTTAAAGAAATCACCTAGATTATCTCAAGCCTTATTTAAACATGCTTACAAGAATGTAGCGCCTTCTCAATACTTAAAGTCGCATTTTGAAGCAAATAATTTTAATAATTTAGTATTCATACCAAATTCTATTAAGATTGGAGGTTATAAATTTCAACTAAGAACCTATGAATCTGTTAACTTATTATGGGTACGGTCTTTTTCTAAAATATACAATCCATCATTAGCGATTAAAATTTTAAAAGCTTTAAAAGATGAAAATATCGAAGTTAAGTTATGTATGATTGGCCCCGAAAAAGATGGTAGTTTGGAAGCGTCCAAATTATTAGCAGAAAAATTAAAAATTGAAGTTGAATTTACTGGGCGATTATCAAAACAGGAATGGCATAAAAAAGCTAAAGATTACAATGTTTTTATAAACACAACAACTATTGATAATGCGCCTGTAAGTGTTATAGAAGCTATGGCATTAGGCTTGCCAGTGATATCTACAAATGTTGGAGGGATGCCTTTTTTAATTAAAAATAACAAGGAAGGTATACTAGTTGAATCAAATAATACTAAAGCATTTTTGTCTGCCATAAAGGAAATAGCTTTTAACCCCGTAAAAGCTAATGAAATATCAAATGAAGCAAGGAAAAAAGTAGAGGACTATGATTGGGAAAAAGTTAAACTTCAATGGCGTAATCTCTTGAGTTAAACAAGGGCTGTCTTGTTTACTTTTATATCTTTACACTTCTAAACTAGCAAAAAAATGTTTAATAACGGTATACATTTTGATATTTCAGAACGCAAGGTTCTTTTGCGTATCATAGATATTCTATCTGTGCTAGTTGTGTTATATGTGGTTAGTAATATTTTTGATTTCAATTATTTTATTATCAACAAAGAGAACTGGAAATGGGTATTTATCCTCATTTTATATATATCCGTATTCGGAACTATTTTTGAACTATACGATTTGCAAAAATCTAGTAAAATAGATAAAACGTTCGCAAATATTGTTTTTACAGCTTCTACAACCGTTTTGTTTTATTTTTTAACTCCAATTTTAACCCCTGTTCTACCTGATAATAGATTACAAATACTATATTTTTATTGTTCTATAGTCTCAGCATTATTCATTTGGCGATGGGTTTATGTTACATTTATTACGTCTCCTCGGTTTTATAAAAAAGCGTTAATAGTCGGGGAAATTTCGAGTATTCAATCTATTGTAGATGCTTTTAGAAATTCCGATCCTAATTATCAAATTGTAGGTTTTATTAATTGTGAAACGGAAAAAGGTGAAAGTATAAAATTTAATGGGGCGAAAGAATTTAGTCCAAAGGAAATTCATCAAGTTATCAAACAAGAGAATATATCCGAAATTGTTATAGCAAGTTATAATTCCGAGACCATAACACCGAGTATTTATCGCGATTTAATAACATTATTGGAAAACGGTTTTCCTATTAAGGAATATACTCAGGCTTATGAGGAAATGACTCAACGTGTACCTGTACAATTTGTTGGTAAAGATTTTTACAAGTATTTTCCCTTTAGCCGAAGCAATCATAATAAGTTATATTTATTTTTCCGAAGAGTGTTTGATATTGCTATTTCAATCATTGGTTTATTAATAAGTTTAGTTTTTCTTCCTTTAATTTTAGTAGGAAATTTAATAGGAAATAGAGGAGCACTTTTTTATACACAAAAGCGAATAGGTAAAAATGGTAGGCCTTTTCAGATTATAAAATACAGAAGTATGATTGAAAATGCTGAAAAAGATGGTGCTGTTTGGGCTCAGAAAAATGATATAAGAATTACACCGTTTGGTAAGTTTCTAAGGCATTCTAGGTTAGATGAAATCCCTCAGTTTATAAATATTTTAAAAGGAGAAATGAGTTTAATTGGTCCTAGGCCAGAACGTCCTCGTTTTGTTGCAGAACTTTCTGATTTATTGCCCTTTTACGAAACTCGACATATTGTAAAACCAGGACTTACAGGTTGGGCTCAAGTAAAAATAAGGTATGGTAGCTCTGTTGATGATAGCTTATTAAAACTTCAATACGATTTATATTATATAAAACACCGTAGTTTTTTCTTAGATCTTAATATTGTTGTAAAAACAATAAGTACCATGATTTTCTTTAGGGGACAATAAATGATTCTTCTGTTTTAATTTATTGTGTTTACAAGTGTGATCTCGTTGTTTATTAAGTATTAACTTCTATTAAAATACTTTATCAAAAACACATACCTAATAAATAGCGCTACTAATAACGGTATTAATGCAATAGAGAATACTTGAACACCAATAAGCCAATGCAAGGTTAGCAAGCACAATAGAATCACTAAAAGCTTTAAGTATTTCACAAACCATGCACTAGGAGTTTTCTTAAAAAGTTGTCCGATCACAAAAATATTAAGAACAAAAGCCCAAAGGAGATTGTAATTTTGATGCGTTCCTGTATGGTCCGTAGCAAACCAAAGTAGTAAAATAAGAACGCCAAGAAGTCCCGTTGTGATAAATAGCGTAACATCTATCCAATTACTTCGTGTATTATTTTTGTAGTCTTTAAACGTTATAAAAAGGATGAACAAACCAATAAGGCTAAAAACAAAAATAGGACTTGTAGTAAATGATTCGGACTTAATTATTTTTTTTCGATTATACAAAAGATGGTTTTGCTTTACTAAAGGCTTGTTTCCGTTACCTATAGTTGCTACTTCAAAGAATTTATAGATGTTTTCTGGAAGAAACATGTGTTCCTCGGGTGTTGCTTGCCTATCAATTACAGAACCTAAAGCCAAATCAATCCCAAAACTGCCCCAAGAATTTTTGTTTACTTTACCATAAATTAAAGTTCTGAAAGTTGCATCTTTAAAATCTTTTGGTTTATTGAATGTTATGGTATTATTAACCGCTAAATTGGTAACATCTTTAATTTTAGTGGCACAATTATCAAAAAAGAATTCGTACAAATACCTTCTATTTTTAGGTTTGTAATTATTAACTAAAAAGTCGTAAAGTTTTTGTTTTTCAGCTTGAGATAAATTTAAAACTTGTGCTTTTATACTTCGGTTATAATAAATATAAACTTGATAAAATCGATTAAATTCAGTTTTACTAATTAAATAATTCAATTTTCCTTGAGCAAATTTCAAATAAAAATTAGGAGAGTCAAAATCGTATTCTCCATAGCCATAAACTACATCTAAACCTCTAGAAGTGTCTTTTATTCTAAATCCACTATGCCCAAAGGCATCGTTTAATTCTGTACCTGGGCCTACGGTAAGCACGCTTATTTCAGCATTGTTAGATAGTAAAACATCTTGAGCTTGTATGATTTCAAATGAAAATAAAAGAAGAAGTAAAAAGAATATTTTTTTCATAAACATTGAATATTATCTAAAGGCACTTAAATCTATCTTTAAGGAAAAAACATTAGAATATAGAGCCACACTTTGGTCTCCAATATCGGTAAAAGCGTAATCTATTTGAATGCCATTATATTTAAAACCAACACCAAAACTAGGTTGAAAGCTAAGTTGTTCTGTGTTATCAAGCTGTAGTTCATTTTGGAAATTGCCCATTCCGGCACGTAAATAAACCATGTCAATATACCCAAATTCGAAACCTAAAGCAGGGTTAATACTAGCAACCGATGTTGAAATAAGATCATTATTTTCTTCAAACCTCACGTTTAAATTAACAGCAGTTAATAATGTATAATCATAATTAAAATCAACAAGTTTAGAAATTCCTATTTGTATTTTAGGAATGGTAATTTCGGTAGTTTCAGGTAGTTCTTGGTTTTGTCCTTCAACAGCATCTTGTACAGTTGCAAATTCTTCCTCATCAATGGCCCAAGCATTAAAAGTTGTGGTGATATCACGAGCCATAATACCAAACTTCCAATCGTTATCTGTTTCAAACTGAATACCTAAATCGAAACCAAAACCCCAAGAAGACGCAAAGTCACCAATAATACGGCGAATAACTTTGGCATTTATTCCGTAATTTAAACCTTGTACAGGTAATGCTCTTGCGTACGAGAATGTTAAACCATAATCGGCCGTGGAAAATAAACTAATCCTATCGTAATTAATATTTCCTTGATCGTCTATAAGTTGTGTAGTGTTCAAAATATCATCAACAGCAAAACGAATTAGGGAGATTCCAATAGCACTTCTATCATCTAAAGGCATAGCAAAAGCAGCATAATCGTAATTTGCAATATTTGCAAAATAGCTAGAATGCATTAATGAAAGCTGATTGTCTTCTAATTTTAAAAGCCCAGCAGGATTCCAATACCCGGAATTAACATCTGCAGAATGCGAAGTTACTGCGCTACTCATACCAAGAGCAGCTGCGTCCACGCCAATATTCATGAATTCGTTCGAATATTTCCTAACCGTTTGGCCGAATACCGAAATAGAGATTACAAAGAATAAAGTAGCAAAGTTAAGTTTCAATCGAAAATTTTTTACAAAGATGCACATAATAGCTATTTAATCATAAAATTTCAAATTGAAACTTCAACTTATTTAATGCCAAATGGCGTATTATTTAAGACTATAAAACTTGAATTTACTATAGATATTGTTTTAGACGAAAATTGTTTGCTATTTTTACAAAATTAAATCATTAAATATGAAGAAACACATTCCTAATGCTATTACCCTTTTAAATTTGTTAAGTGGCTGTATAGCCGTTATTTTAGCAGTAAATGATGATTTTGTTGCGGCGGCATTATTTGTGTTCTTAGGTATATTTTTTGATTTTTTTGATGGTTTTGCAGCTAGAAAGTTAAACGTTTCTAGTCCGTTAGGTTTGCAGTTAGATTCATTGGCAGATATGGTAACTAGTGGCTTGGTACCGGGAATTATTATGTATAAGCTGTTATTATTAGCAAGTGGTAATTTTGTAGATTACTCTGAAGCTTCGCATTGGCAAGAACATTCCAGTTGGATTGGGACTAACTTACAAGTCCTGCCACTAATGGGCTTATTAATTACTTTAGCATCGGCATATCGATTAGCTAAATTTAATATAGATGAAGATCAACAAACGTACTTTAAAGGCTTGCCAACGCCAGCAAATGCGTTATTAATTCTATCATTACCTCTTATTCTTGAATTTCAGAATAACGATATTATAAATTCTATTATTTTAAATAAGTGGTTTTTAATCGCGCTTACTTTACTTAGTTGCTACATATTAAATGCTAACATAAAACTTTTCGCCTTAAAATTTAAAAACTATGGTTTTAAGGATAATGTAGTGCGCTATGTTTTTCTAATTTTGTGCGTGGTACTTTTAATTGTTTTACAATTTGCAGCTATACCATTAATAATAATACTTTATATAATTTTGTCTGTTTTAGATAATTTAAACTCCAAATAATTTACCAATGTTAGAAAACATTTTCACGCTATTAATGCTAATTCTTTTACAAGCCGTTTTAGGATTCGATAACTTATTATACATTTCTTTAGAAAGTAAAAAAGCCCCAGAAACAGAACAAAAACGTGTTCGTAAAGTGGGGATTTTAATTGCCATTGTTTTAAGAATCGTACTTTTATTTGTATTAGTTTCAATTATTGGGTTTTTTAAAGAACCGTTTTCATTCTTAACAGGCGGTATAGCAGATATTCTTCATTTTGCATTTAATGGTCACAGTATTATTGTTTTAGTCGGTGGCGGATTCATAATTTATACGGCAATAAAGGAAATTTGGCATATGATTTCTAATCACGATTTAACGCATAATGTAGAAGGAGGTGGTAAACGTTTAAAATCTGCCAACGCCGTAATTACGAGTATTGTAATTATGAATTTAGTGTTTTCATTCGATTCTATTTTGGCAGCAATTGGGCTTACTAGTCATTTAGAGAGTAGTACAACAGCATTTATTATAATGGCAATTGCTATTGTGGTAAGCGGATTGTTAATGCTCGTTATGGCCGATAAAATTTCTTCATTTTTGGCAAAAAATCGTATGTACGAAGTGCTTGGTTTGTTTATTCTGTTTATAGTTGGGATTATGTTAGTTACCGAGGGAGGTCATTTAGCACACATTAATATATTTGGTGAAAATATTGAACCAATGAGTAAAACCACTTTCTATTTTGTATTAGCCGTTTTGGTTATTGTAGATGTAGTACAAGGGCGTTATCAAAAGAAATTATTAAAAGAACAAGCATCAAAGAACAAATAATTTATCTAGATGAAAAATATAACATTTCCTTTAAATTTTAAGTTTAACATTTCAACGTTTGCAAACGATTTTGTAGCTACAGATGCTTCGGGATCTACAGTTGCCTATGTAAAACAAAAAATGTTTAAGCTTAAAGAAGATATTCTTATTTATGACAATGAAAATAAGACTGAAGTAAATTATAGAATTAATGCCGATCGTTGGATCGATTTTTCTGCTGCCTACAGTATGAAAGATAAAAAGGGTACAGAACTTGGTAAAATAGCAAGAAAAGGATGGAGATCCATTTGGAAAGCTGAATATGAACTTATAGATCAAAATCAGAAATTGCAATACCATATTCGTGAGGATAATGCTTGGATAAAGGTGTTTGATTCTATGTTTGGGGAAATTCCTATTCTCGGCCTTTTTACTGGTTATTTTTTCAATCCGAGTTATAGTGTGCTTGATTTGAATAAAAAACCAATAGTTAAACTTAAAAAAGAAGGTTCGTTTTTTGGAAGAAAATTTAGTGTATCTAAATTGGAAACTATTGATGCAGATGATGAATACCGCATTGTTTTAGGTTTAATGATGATGGTATTATTAGAAAGAAGAAAAGGATAATTAATCCGAGGAATTATTTTTAGGTTTTGGGTTGCGCTTAGCTTTTTTTAAACTTTCATTAAGCATCCATTCCAACTGTCCATTAGTGCTGCGGAACTCATCCGCAGCCCATTTCTCAATAGCCTTCAGCATATCCTCATTAATACGTAATGCAAAAGCCTTTTTTTTAGCCATAATTAATTTTTATTAAAATATCTGTTTATAACAGTGTTGGCATCGTTTTTCTTTAAAGTACCAATTAATATCTTTTTACCATTTTTAAGCTTGAGCTGAATGCCAGTGTTTCCACTAACATTTATAGCGATACCTCTAATTTTTTTTCCAAAGAAAGTACCTTTTACGCCATAGCCGCCATATTCTGAAAAAGCATTATAATTTCGAGTTTTTGCAGTTTCAATATCTCGCCAAAATATGGTTTTCAATTTTAAATGAAAAGGAAAAAACTGATAATGTATACCAACCTCGTCAATTCGGGTTCTAAGTTTAAATAGGAATATTAATCCGGTGGCAGCTAAAATGATGGCTAACGTTCCGAAGTATTCTGTGATATCTCTGTTTCTTGATTTTAAAAACTCATTAGAAACAAAGATTATTGCAATAACAGCTTGAATGGTTAGTAGCGTAATAATCCAAGTTTGTGTAAACCGTTGTTCTTCCTTAAAAACACGCATTTTTTATTGATTTAAAGTTCCTGTGTTCAACACGGGAGAGGCATCCTTATCACCACAAAGTATCACCATTAAGTTACTAACCATGGCGGCTTTGCGATCCTCATCTAAATCTACAATTTGTTTTTTACCTAATTCTGCAAGAGCCATTTCAACCATGCTAACGGCACCTTCAACAATTTTATGTCTGGCGGCAACAATAGCTGTGGCTTGTTGGCGTTTTAGCATAGCATTTGCAATTTCTTGCGCATAGGCTAAATAACCAATTCTAGCCTCTAAAACTTCAATTCCTGCAATAGATAAGCGTTCTTCTATTTCCTTTTCTAAAGCTTCGCTAACTTCATTCACGCTCGATCTTAGTGTAATGTCTTCGGTTAAACCTTCATCTGCAAAATTATCATACGGATACATACTTGCAAGTTTTCTAACAGCAGCATCGGTTTGTACACGTACAAAATTTTCAAAATCGTCCACGTCAAAAGCAGCTTTATATGTGTCTTTTACGCGCCAAACTAAAATGGTGCTAATCATAATTGGGTTACCTAGTTTGTCGTTTACTTTTAAACGCTCACTATCAAAATTTCTAGCACGTAAGGAAATTTTCTTCTTAGTATAAAAAGGTAATACCCAAAACAGACCATTCTTTTTAACGGTTCCCACATATTTTCCGAAGAGCAATAATACTCTTGCGTTGTTTGGTTGCACCATTAAAAATCCTGGAATAAAGAAAAAGACGGTAAGTGTTATGGTGAAAAAAGAAGATTCTTTTGTGAAAATAGCTAGAAATATACTTCCGCAAAAAAGAAGAGCCGTTAAAAATAGAATAAGATAACCGTTTGCAGGAACAATAATTTTTTCTTCTTTCATGATTGATATGTTAAGTTTAAAATGATATTATTTTGATATCATAAAGATATGAAATAATTTTTAAACTTTCCAAATGTATTTTAAAATAGGTCTGGTTTGTATAAAAGAAAATATTTTAGGTATAATTATAAATGGGGAGTTCGAAACCATAAAACCTAAAGTGAATGGTTCTCTAATGAAATAGATTAATTTTTTAATATGAAATAAATTAACACATCGTGTTGTTGAGAATTATAAATAAACCAACAATTATAATGAGTGGTAATGCTGATAAAACAAATGAATAAAAAATATAATAATCAATTTGTTTAATGTCCCCTTTATTATCTACCCAAATACCATCACTTAATTTTCTGCGAATGGTTTGAAAAGGTTCTTTTTTAAATAGTTTTTTAAAAAGACAAGTAGTTCCTTTTGCTAAATTTAAAGTGATAAATGGAGAGGAGGTTAGAAGAATACATTGAAAAGGGCATAAGTGGTTCCAGTCCAATAGCTCCATAATAATACCAGAAAAAACAAGTATCAGCGTAATTTTTAAATACGTTATGTAACGTTTGTTTTGTTTTAAATCTTCCGATGTTGTTATAATTAACAGTGTGAATAACTGAATAAATATAATAAGCATATAAAAGTAAACTTCGGAAAGCGTCATTTTAAAAAGAGTGGATTCCGCATTAAACGCGGAATGACAAAAAAAACATGGAATAATGAAAAAGTAGTTAAGCTTTAATCACGAATTTTCTTTTTACGTAACTCGAAATTCTGACCTAAATATACCTTACGCACCATTTCGTCACTAGCAAGTTCTTCGGGTTCACCGGCTTTTAAAATACTACCTTCAAACATTAAGTATGTTCTATCGGTAATGGCAAGGGTTTCTTGTACGTTATGATCGGTAATTAAGATTCCAATATTTTTTTTGGTAAGTTGTGCTACAATACGTTGAATATCCTCAACAGCCACAGGATCTACACCTGCAAAAGGTTCATCTAATAAAATAAAACTAGGGTCGGTTGCAAGAGCACGAGCAATTTCTGTTCTTCGACGTTCTCCACCAGATAATAAATCGCCTCGAGATTTTCTAATATGTCCTAAACCAAACTCTTCAATAAGCGATTCCATTTTGTATACTTGCTCTTTTTTACTCAGTTTAGTAAGTTGCAACACACTTAAAATATTATCTTCAATACTTAATTTTCTAAAAACCGAAGCTTCTTGTGCTAAATAACCAATACCATGCTGTGCACGTTTGTACATCGGGTAGTTGGTAATTTCTTTATTATCAAGAAAAATATGTCCGCCGTTAGGTTTTACCAAACCTACAATCATGTAAAAAGAAGTTGTTTTTCCGGCACCATTAGGGCCTAAAAGTCCAACAATTTCACCTTGATTAACTTCAAGAGAAATATCTTTTACAACTTTTCGTCCGCTGTAGGACTTCATTAAATTTTCGGCTTTTAAAATCATATCTTTATAATGAACGTTAAAAATAGTGAAATCATATACACTTTTTTAACAGTTGTTGGTTTTTTATGTTTTTATTGGGTTTTGCTATCTTCTTCTAAAGCATCCCAAAACTCATAAGCTCTTCGTAAATGCGGAATTACAATAGTTCCGCCAACTAGTGTTGCAATACCCAAAGCTTCTACAACTTCTTCTTTTTTTAACCCAATTTTATAACTGGTTTCTAGGTGGTATTTCACGCAATCGTCGCAGCGTAGAACAGCCGAAGCTACCAAGCCAAGTAATTCTTTGGTTTTAACATCGAGAGCTCCTTCCGCGAAAGCGTTAGTATCTAAGTTAAAAATGCGTTTTATAATCTTATTATTATCACCTAAAATTTTATCGTTCATTTTGGAACGGTAATCGTTGAATTCTTTAACTGACTCTGACATTTTTTTTCTCTTTTCGTTTTTGATTTCTAATCACTATTTTAGAAATAGTAATACTTACTTGATATAAAATTATAATAGGAATAGCCACAATAACTTGACTAGCAATATCTGGAGGTGTAATTATGGCCGACAGAATTAATACGATTACCATAGCATATTTTCGATATTTTTTCAAGAACTCTGGAGTAACCAAACCTATTTTGGTTAAAAAATAAATGATGATTGGTAATTCGAAAATTAGGCCAGACGCTAATGCCGAAGCACGAACTAAAGCGATATATGAGCTAATATCAATTTGGTTATCCACCATGGCGGAAATACTATAATTTGCCAAAAAGTTAATAGATAGTGGTGTAATAATATAGTAGCCAAAAAGCACACCTAAAAAGAATAAGAGTGAGCAAATAATGATAAAACCACGTGAATGTTTACGTTCTTTACTATGTAAACCTGGACTAATAAAACTCCACAATTGGTAAATAACGTAAGGGAACGAAATTATGAAACCACCCAAAATAGCAGTCCAAATATCGGCAGAAAACTGCCCAGCCATGGTCCGGTTTTGTAATATTAGAGGGATTTTATCGGCGCAAAATGTGGTAGTTACACCTAGGAATTGTGCTGCTTTACATAGAAAATCGTATGTAGGGAAATCCATATGTAGTGGCGCGAAAATAATTTCGTCGAAAATAAAACGACTAAAAATATATGCTAACGTTGCCACAATCATTACGGCCGAGCAAATTCTAATTAAGTGCCAACGTAAATCCTCAAGATGGTCTAAAAAAGACATCTCATTAATATCCTTCTTCGCCATTATATAATGCCTTCTTTAATTAAATCGTGTAAGTGAACCACGCCTGCATACTTTCCGTTTTCTTCAACTAAAAGCTGAGAAATATCGTTAGCTTCCATAACCTCTAAAGCTTCTATGGCCATAGCGTTAGACTGTATGCGTTTAGGGTTGGCACCCATAATATCTTTAGCAATTAGTTTAGAGAAATCGTCAACCTTAGTTAACATTCTACGTAAATCACCGTCTGTAATTATACCAATAATTTCGTTGTTTTCTACAACGGCGGTTACACCAAGCATTTTTGCTGTAATTTCTACAATAACCTCTTTGATGCTAGCATCGCCATTTACTGCAGGTTTTTCGTTGGTAGAAGAGATATCTTCAACCCTTAAATATAGTTTTTTACCAAGTGCGCCACCTGGGTGGTATTTTGCGAAATCTGTACTCGAAAATCCGCGTAAGTTTAATAAGCAAACTGCAAGAGCATCACCAATTACTAATTGTGCTGTAGTACTTGTTGTTGGAGCTAAATTGTTTGGGCATGCTTCTTTTTCAACGTATGCATTTAAAACATAATCAGCATGTTGCGCTAAAAAGGAATTTACATTTCCTGTTATGGCAATCATTTTATTATTAGCACGTTTTATTAATGGAATTATCACTTTAATTTCTGGAGTGTTACCACTTTTTGATAAACAGATTACCACATCATCGTTTAAAATCAAACCCAAATCACCGTGTATGGCATCGGCAGCATGCATGAAAATAGCAGGAGTTCCGGTGGAGTTTAAAGTAGCAACAATTTTATTTCCAATAATGGCACTTTTACCAATACCTGTAATAATAACACGTCCTTTGGAGTTATAAATTAGATTTACAGCAGCTGCAAAATCTTTTGTTACTAAGCTAGATAAGTTTAAAATGGCTTTGCTTTCCATTTCAATTGTTTGCTTAGCAGTTTCAATAATAGAATTTTCTGTACTCAAAATTTATTATTTTTTATGGTTGAAGCATTAAAGATTTTATTATCTTTAAACTTGATAATTAAATTAATTTTATTTTTTACTTGTTTTTTCGTTGCAAAACTAACGAAAAAAAGATTGAGACTCTCTAAATACACAATGAAATTGATAGCAATTAATAGGCTTTGTGTGTTTACTCTTTACAGGTGAAAAATAATTCATACAATTCATGTTGACAGTTAAAAAAGAAATACATAGTGCCTTAAAAAAATATTTTGGATTCAATAAATTCAAAGGCCTACAAGAAGATGTAGTAACAAGTATTATTACAGGTAATCACACATTTGTGATTATGCCAACGGGTGGAGGTAAATCGCTATGTTACCAATTGCCTGCATTAATGCAAGAGGGAACAGCAATAATTGTATCTCCTTTAATTGCATTAATGAAAAACCAAGTGGATGCTATTCGAGGGATTTCGGATGAGGAAGGCGTTGCACACGTTTTAAATTCATCTTTAAATAAAACCGAAGTTAAACGCGTAAAGGAAGATATCGTAAATGGTGTAACTAAATTACTATATGTAGCCCCAGAATCGTTAACAAAAGAGGAAAATGTTGAGTTTTTACGTACTGTAAAAATATCGTTCATGGCCGTAGATGAGGCACACTGTATAAGTGAGTGGGGACATGATTTTAGACCAGAATACAGAAACTTAAGACATATAATAGGCCGTATTGGTGATAATATTCCAATTATTGGCCTAACCGCAACAGCAACTCCAAAAGTTCAAGAAGATATTATTAAAAACTTAGGGATTTCTGGAGCAACAACTTTTAAAGCATCCTTTAATAGGCCAAATTTATATTACGAGGTACGCTCAAAAACTAAAAATGTAGATGCCGATATTATTCGTTTTGTAAAACAAAACGATGGTAAATCTGGAATTATATATTGTTTAAGTCGCAAGCGCGTAGAAGAGTTAGCCCAAGTACTGCAAGTAAACGGTGTAAATGCTTTACCGTATCACGCAGGTTTAGATGCTAAAACAAGATCTAGCCATCAAGACAAATTCTTAATGGAAGATTGCGATGTTATTGTAGCCACTATTGCTTTTGGAATGGGGATAGATAAACCCGATGTGCGTTTTGTAATCCATCACGATATTCCAAAAAGTATAGAAAGTTATTACCAAGAAACAGGTAGAGCAGGTAGAGATGGTGGCGAAGGACATTGTTTGGCTTATTACGCTTATAAAGATATTGAAAAGCTAGAAAAATTTATGTCTGGCAAACCTGTGGCAGAGCAAGAAATTGGTCATGCCTTATTGCAAGAAGTGGTTGCTTTCGCAGAAACATCTATGTCACGGCGTAAATTTATTCTTCATTATTTTGGTGAAGAATTTGATAACGAGACAGGCGATGGAGGCGAAATGGATGATAACGTTAGACATCCTAAAAAGAAAGGTGAAGCTAAGGAACAAGTTAAATTATTACTAGAAACCATTTCTAATACAAACGAAAAGTACAAATCTAAAGATTTAGTAAACGTACTTACGGGCAAAGAAAACGCACTTATAAATTCTCATAAAACTAATGAGCAAGTCTTTTTTGGAAAAGGAAAAGAGAAAGATACCAAATATTGGATGGCACTTTTACGCCAAGTATTAGTTGCTGGATTTCTTAAAAAGGATATTGAAACCTATGGCGTTATAAAATTAAAAGATTCTGGTCGTGATTTTATACAAAACCCAGTATCTTTCATGATGACGGAAGATCATATTTTTGATGGCGCACAAGAAGATGGTTCTATAATTACAGCTGCAAAAGGCGCAAATGCCGTTGCCGATGCCGTTTTAATGCGTATGCTTAAAGATTTACGAAAAAAGAATGCCAAAAAACTCGGCGTGCCACCATTTGTGGTTTTTCAAGATCCATCGCTAGAAGATATGGCGCTTAAATACCCTGTAACCATTGTAGAACTTGGTAATGTACACGGTGTAGGAGATGGGAAAGCTAAAAAATATGGTAAGGATTTCGTGGCGCTTATAGCGCAATATGTAGAAGATAACGACATCACGCGTCCCGACGATTTAGTTGTAAAATCTACAGGAAGTAATTCTGCAAACAAGCTATATATTATTCAAAATGTTGATAGAAAATTACCACTAGATGATATTGCATCATCCAAAGGTATGTCTATGGGCGATTTCATTAAAGAAATGGAAGCCATTGTGTATTCGGGAACTAAATTGAATATCACTTACTGGATAGATGATATTCTCGACGAAGATCAACAAGAAGAAATTCACGAGTATTTCATGGAGTCGAATACCGATAGTATTACAGATGCCATAGAGGAATTCGATGGTGATTACGACGATGATGAACTACGATTATACCGAATTAAATTTATTAGTGAAGTAGCCAATTAGAACTTGGGCGTTACCCAAAAGGTGTGGGCTTTATTCGTGGGTTTCTATTTTAAATTAAGGAACTCATGAATATAAATATCTCCCTACTCAATCTGTTTATTTTTTTTAAGGAAAAACAAACAGGATTTCAAACAAACCGTTCAATCCCTAATACTAGTTATTGCTGGGTTTAGGGTGTTCGTTAATGGTTCGTTTATGTTAAGTAAGAAGTTTATAGGCTTTTGAGTTTGTATTAGATCAAAAATGTTGTGTTTAATATATAAAGCGTTAACAATCGTGTTTCTTAAATTTAAAATCTTTTATTATACCACTTTTTATATTTTCTATTTTTTATATATTTTGGATTTGGGAAATTTATAAACGCTCTACAATAACCAGAGTTGGGGTTACTTTCTCCGTAGATATCATAGGGAGTAATTGTGTATATGGGCGCAGCCTTTTCTTTTTGTTTGTTGTATGCCCATGTATAATTCATGGTTATTATTAGCTCTTGTTTTGATTTGTATCGATGGGCAGAATTAATGTCGGGTCCCTCTTTTACATATGGAATTTCAGCCAAAACATCAACATCTGTTCTTACACTATAGTATTCCGAATTCCAGTCGCAAGTAATAATTTCTGTCGATTTCACTTTCATTAGGTAGATTTTTGTGGCATATTCACCTTCATAGTCACAGCAATCGCAATAATCCAGAATATATGGATCTGTTTTTAAAAATTCACAAACTTGATTGGCTTGCTGTAAGGTTAAATTGTCCCATGGATCGGCCCATAAAAATATTGGACATAAAAGCAAAAATGTTATTAATGTGTTTTTCATTTTATTCTTTGGTAAAGAGTTTTTATTATTGTTATACTATGTTAGCGTTAGCTACTTGTTCTTCTTTATTGAGTTCTAATTTTATCATAATATCATATTGTTCATCATTGCTAAGTTTTAAAATATGCTTGTCAAATAGCACAAATCCATTTTTTTTGATAAAACCGAATTGCTCTTGGGTTTTGCTCCCAAACGGATAACCAAACAAATCCCACATTTTTCTCTTTCGCTAATTTTATTACTTTTTCGAAAAGGTTTTGTCTTGTGTTTACTTTTAAATATCCATTTGCTTATTCGTTAAATTCATTAAAATAAAATTCAGAATTTTTATCATTCAGTTCAGTCTTAAGTGCTTCCGTAGAAAATTTTTCTCTTAAATATTCGGTTAGATTTTCTTCGTTGTTTGCAGAAGAATAAGTTTCGATAAAAGTTTGTTTTCCTATCTTTTTTTAATTTTCAAGATCTTAAATGTTTACTTTTCTGATTTTTTTTTCTTATCAATTGCATAAACTTCTAGATACATAAGTTTTGTTTCCATTAGAATTAGAGATTGAATTATTCTTTTCAATCCAAATTTCATTCATATAAGTTTGTTATAATTTCAATTTTTCATACCAATACGCAAAGCGAAGTTATTTATTTTTAATAGAAAAATCTTATAAATCAGAATAAGTTCGTACTTAATTATTTATTATTGTTTTTAGTTTAATCTTGTTTTGAATTTCAATGAGTTCCGTATCTGAACTTTAAATTCTCTTTAATAAAATCCATAGGAATAGTTATTGTATTCATTTTTTGAATACCTCGGAGGCATCGGTATTCGCTAAAATATCTTCACTAGATTTTGTATTCGTTATACTTTGTTCAATTATCGATTTAGTGTTCAATTACTTCGAGTCTTTTGATGATAGATTCTCAGAATATTGAGTAAAAAATAATTACATTTATCCTATTGATGTTGGAGCAACTATTTTTGAGGTTGTTAGACAGGAATCTATAGGTTATTCAGATTATGGCAATTTAGAAAATAACAGGCTTTGGTTATATATTAGAAAAAAGGAATATGTTGATCCAATTGTGTTTGATTAGAATAATAAGATGATTGTTAGACTAGTAGAAATTTATTTGCTTGTAGCTGTAGCCTTTATGAATAAAAGAAAAAATAATATATGAGAACTCATTTTTTTTATCAATTAGCATTATTTACTAGTTTTAGCTTTATAATTAGTAATTGTTATTCACAGGATAATTTGAAGCCTAAAAAACCAAACATAATACTTATTATGGCGGATGATCTTGGTTACGGTGATGTCGGTTTTAATGGAAATGATAAAGTGATAACACCGTATTTGGATAAGATGTCTAAAGATGGTATCAAGTTTACCCGTTTTTATGCCGCGGCACCATTATGTTCACCAACTAGAGCTAGTGTTTTAACGGGTAGAAGCCCATTTCGTCAAGGTGTTTTTGCAGCGCATACAGGAGGTATGAGACCAGCCGAAACCACAATTGCTGAAGTATTAAAAAAAGTAGATTATTCTACAGGTTTTTTTGGGAAATGGCATTTAGGTTGGGTAGAACCAGACAAAGTAGAGTCTAGAGGCATGTACTCACCTCCATGGCATCATGGCTACGATGAAACTTTTGCTACAAAAAGTGCCGTGCCAACATGGGATCCTACAAAAACTCCTGAACGTTGGAACAGCTGGGGATCAATGGATGATGGTTCTTGGGGAGGATCAATTTATGTGCAAAACGGAAAACCTGTAACAGAAAATTTAGATGGTGATGACAGTCGTATTATTATGGATAGAGCGATTCCTTTTATAGAAAAATCAATTTTAGATGAAAAACCTTTTTTTGCTACCATTTGGTTTCATACACCGCATGAGCCTGTAGTGGCAGGTCCAGAATATTTAGCTAAATATCCTGATTTACCAATTGGTCAAAAACATTATTATGGTGCAATTACTGCCATGGATGAACAAATAGGTCGGTTAAATGATTTTTTAAAGAAACATAAAGTCGATGATAATACCATTATCTTTTTCTGTAGCGATAACGGCCCAGCCGATCCGTTGACTAAAAAAGGAATTGCATCTGCTGGTCCTTTTAGAGGGCATAAACACCAAATGTGGGAAGGTGGTTTACGTGTGCCATCGTTAGTAGTATGGCCAGAACATATTAAAGCAGATCAAGTTTCAAACTACCAGTCTTCAACCGTCGATTACTTACCAACAATATTAGATATCCTAAACATTTCTCCAAACAAGAAGATTCCATTAGATGGCGTTAGCTTAAAGTCTGTGGTTTTAAACAGTAATTTTGAAGAAAGAACAGTACCAATAGCTTCAGGCTATCAACGTTTGTATAATGGGACTGAGTTATATGCATATATAAGTGGGGATTACAAGATTTGTATTCCGAATAAAGGAAAAGAAATGATGCTTTTCAATTTAAAGAAAGATCCTGGCGAGACTCATGATTTAGCTGCCAAAAAACCAGAATTATTGAAAACAATGATGACTGGGTTGGAAGAAGTGAAAGAATCGTGGAGATTGAGTAGAGAGGGTAAAGATTATAAGTGGTAGATTTAAAAAGAGTAAGATGAAAAAAATAATCTGTATTGCTGTAGTTCTGCTTTTTTTAGGATGTAAAAGTGCAACGAAGCAAGGTGTAAATGGCTCAAAACAAGATTATATTTTGGTTGATGCGAAGGTGAAAACTTATAATAAAGATGGCACAAGAAGTTATAAAGATTATCAGCCTTTTAAAACACGAACTTTAGAATTTCTTTCAGACTTTAAAGGATCAAAAACTATAGCTAAGCTTAGTAAATACGGTGGGGATTTAGAATACCAAACTAATGATATTACAGGTTTTTTTCATGTAAAAAAAATAGAAGACCGTTGGTGGGGTATTGATCCGTTAGGCTATAGATACTTCAATATAGCATTGAATAGTATCAATACAGGAAAATCAAAAAGAACCCAAGCGGCTTTTGTAAAAAAGTTTCAAACTAAAGAAAAATGGATTAATGAAACCATAGAAATGCTTCGAGAAAATGGTTTTAATTGTGCGGGATCATGGTCTGATGTTGAGGTAATTGTTGCCGTTAATAAAACACTCAAAAAACCATTTCCTTATACTGTTAATTGGAATTTTATGAGTAGTTATGGGCGTAAACGAGGAGGTACGCATCAACAACCTGGGCATACAGGTTATCCTAATGATGCTATTTTTGTGTTCGATCCTAATTTTGAAACATTTTGTGACACTCATGCTAGGCAATTATTAGAATATAAAGATGATCCAAATTTATTCGGATACTTTTCTGATAATGAAATGCCTTTCAAATTTAAGGCTTTAGATAATTATTTAAAATTACCAACAGATGATTATGGTTATTTAGCCGCAAAGCAATGGCTGGAGAAACAAGGGATAAGTAAAGAAGAAATTACCGATGAGTATCGCGAATTATTTATGGCTTTTGTTGGAGATAAGTATTTTTCTGTAGTTTCAAAAGCTATAAAGAAATACGATCCAAACCATATGTATATTGGAGCTCGTTTTTATAGTGAAGAAAAAAATCACCCTGCATTTATGAAAGTCGCAGGTAAGTATTTAGATGTTATTTCTAATAATTATTATAATCATTGGACACCTGATACTGAAGACTTGAATAATTGGGCAACTTGGTCGGGTAAACCTTTTATTGTAACTGAATATTATGTAAAAGGAGAAGATTCTGGTATGGGCAATACCAGTGGAGCAGGTTGGATAGTGAGAACGCAAAAAGATAGAGGTCTTTTTTATCAGAATTATAATTTAACCTTATTAAAATCGAAAAACTGTGTAGGTTGGCATTACTTTAAATATCAAGATAACGATCCTACGGCAAAAGGCGTAGATCCTTCAAATGTTGACGCTAATAAAGGTATTGTAAGTAACGAGTATGAAGTATGGAAACCTATGATGGAAAAAATGAAAAACCTAAATATTAACGTGTATAATTTACTTGATTATTTTGATATTAGAGAAAAATAAATTATTCTATATCATTAGTTTTCTATTTTTTTAGAAATAGTTTGTGTGTCTTCTTCTAGTATAAAAGAAATAAACGAAGATACTTTTTCTCGTTCTGAAATTAATCCTGTTATTTATCCCGAAATGGATAGTTTTTGAAGAGCGTTTAGGTGAGGATATAAATGGATCTTTGGATTATTTATAAGTTTTTAAATTAATACATTAACTAAATTGGTCAATTCAAAATAATTAAATGAAATATTATAAAGTACTTGTTTTTATTTGCATTGGATTCTTGTATCAATGTAAATCTGTAAATAACTTATCAAAAAAGGAAACCAATTCAATGGACCTTTATTTGTGCATTGGCCAGTCTAATATGGCTGGAAGAGCAACTATTGAGGAGCAAGATAAAGACAGTATTCAAAATGTGTTCTTGTTTACTGGAAAAGAAGATGAACCATGGGAAAAAGCGGCAAATCCTTTGAATAAATATTCTACAGTTAGGAAAGGAATTAAAATGCAAAAATTAGGACCGAGTTACGGTTTTGCAAAAGAAATGGTTAATGCCATGCCTAATAAGAAAATAGGCCTTATAGTAAATGCGAAAGGGGGCACTTCTATTGAGGAGTGGAAACCTAGAGGTACGCTTTATAATCAAGCAATCAAACAGGTGAGAAAAGCAATGGAATACGGTGTTTTGAAAGGTGTTATCTGGCATCAAGGTGAAACAAATGCAGGAAGGTATGATAAATATATGCCAAAAATAATAACTTTAATTGAGTCTTTACGGGCAGATTTAAATACTCCTAACTTACCGTTTGTTGCAGGACAATTATCACCAGATAAGCCTAAGCGAAATAATTTTAATATCATGATTTTAGAGCTTCCTAATACTGTTGGAAATACGGGAGTTATAACTACTGAAAATACATTAACTATTGATGATACTCATTTCGATAGTGCAAGTCAGCGACTTTTAGGTAAACGATATGCTGAGGAAATGTTAAAGCTAATTTCAAATAAAATAAAATAAACATGAATATTGAAGTTGTAAAAGTTTATGCTGTTTTGTTGATGCTAAGCTTTCAAAATGGTTTTGCTCAAAGCGGAAAAAATATTCCAGAAAATCAAAGCAGACCAAATATTTTACTAATTATATCCGATCAGCATTCGGGTAGAATCATGACCCAAACAGGCTACGAGTATGTTACAACTCCGGGAATAGATAAATTAGCCGAATACGGCGTTACCTTTACACGAAGCTATTGTACTTATCCTGTATGTATGTCTTCTAGAGCTTCTTTAATGACAGGAGTAATGCCTAGTAAAAGTGGCCCCAACCTTATGGAATATAATTCTATAGGAAAAACATTGAAAGATGCGGGCTATAATACAGCATATTATGGTAAGTGGCATGTTTCTAATTCGAAAATAAAAAATGTTTCAGAATGGCATGGTTTCGAATCGTATAAACGTGAATATAATGATACCAAAACAGCTAAATTATCAATCGATTTTATAAATGAAGAACGAGACAAACCTTTCTTTATGGTTACGTCCTTATTAAACCCTCATGATTGTTGTGAATTGGCTCGTAATATTTCGGATCTAGAAGATGATTATCACGATGGTGCTGTGGCAGAAGATATGGCTATAGAAGAATGTCCGCCGTTACCAGAAAATTTTAATATTCCATTAAAAGAGGCCGAAGGATTTTATACAAGGAGAACTCCCGATACAACGGATAGAGTTAATTTTGGAAAACACCCTGTAAAGTATTGGAAAGAAAAAGAGTGGAGACAATATTTATACGGATATGATAGATTGGTTGAGAAAATGGATAATCATATATTAAGTATTATAGATGCTTTAGATGAAAAAGGAGAGCTTGAGAATACTATTATTTTTTATACTTCCGATCATGGAGATGGACATTCAGCACACGAATGGAATCAAAAAATGAATTTTTATGAAGAATCTATCAACGTGCCTCTTGTTGTTTCATGGAAAGGGCATACCAAATCGGGAATTATTGATTCTAAAGTTTTGTCCTCAAATGGTTTAGATTTGTATCCAACTATTTGCGGGATAGGAAACGCTACATTTTCTACGGAATTATATGGTGAAAATTTGAGTCCATATTTCTTAAAAAACACAAAGAAACCTAAGGAGAAAAGAGAATATGTAGTTTCAGAATTAAAACAAAAAGAAAAAAACAAACCTAAAGGAAAAGTGTTTGTGGGGCGTATGGTTGTTACAGAACGGTATAAATATTTTGTTTTTGATGGTGGTGAATACCCAGAACAGTTTTTCGACTTGAAGAATGATCCTGGTGAATTAAAATCTTTAATTAATTCAAAAAAATATCAAAAAAAAATTGAGGAGCATAGACAAATGCTTAGAGAATGGATCGCTAAAACAGGCGATGTTTTTTCAATAAATAAAATACCAAAATAATTTAGGGTAAAATAATTTGTTTAACAAGACTAAGAAACAAATGTCATATTTATTCTTTTGAGAATCAGTAGTTTTTATATATAATATTGATAAATTGTTTTATTTTACAAGAATTTTATAAATTCCAGTTTGGCTATTCAATTCAAATTCAGAGTTACTTATTAATATTTCTTTGTATTCAGTATGAGGGCAACAATCTTCAGTTTTTCTTTCAGAATCAACGTAGAAATCAAAGATATGTATATTCGAAATATCAATTTTTAAATTTACAATTTCTGTTTCCCATCCTATAGAACCAATCTGAATAAGGTTGATATTGTTTTCTGATATGAAAGTAAATTCTAAAGGAGAATTATTTAAGGTGTTTGTTATTGTAATTTGCTGAGAATGATAGGTTCCATTTGTAAATAAATTTTCATCATTTGTTTTGTCTATTATTTCAAAACTAAAACTTTCAGGTGGTGTAAAACAACTTTGATTACAGTCGTCATCATTACAACTTTGTAGACTTATAGCACATAGTAATAGAATTAAATAGATTTTTTTCATTTGATTTTTATTTTATAGATGCTGTAAACATTAAAAGGTTGCTCTTAAATCTTTGATAGTTTTGGTGTGTTGGAGTACCTCGGTTTTGCGTACGAGTATTTTAGAAGAAAAAATAAATTTCCAAAAAAAACTTATTAGTTTTAATATTTGATAATGTTTGGCTGCCATTAGTCTAGGAGTTAAAAGTAAAAAAGGACGGGCTGGCTAAGTTCAGTTTTATTATAAGTAAATTCTATGATTTTTAACATTCTAGAAAAGCCAAGCCTTAAAACAATAAAACATTGCGATATTGGTAAAACTTTAAAAATTCCTGTTAAAAATTTGGATATTAGCGTTTATTAATTGAATATTTGCATTCACAAAGTTCAATAAACTTACTGAAATGTTATCAAGAAAGGTGGAGGGATAGACCCGCTGAAGCCTTAGCAACCCTTTACAATTAGTAATGAAGGTGCTAAATTCTACTTAAATTACCAATTCATTTATTGGTGTTTGGATAGATAACTAACAAGAATTGCTTTCTGCAATTTTAAATCTTCTTATAACATTTTTCTATTAAGTACACTTTTTTAAAGTGAATTTGACTTTTTATTTAATCGCAAAAAAAGCGGCAACCAATTAACTAAAAAAATAAGAAAAATGAGCAATCACAAATTATCAACAAACGCATTACACGCAGGACACGACGTTAAAGCAAACGGAGGAACACAAGCCGTGCCAATTTACCAAACATCATCATATGTTTTTAACGATTCAGGTCATGCAGCAAACTTATTTTCTTTAAAAGAGCTAGGTTTTATCTATACACGTTTAAACAACCCAACTAATCAAATTTTACAAGATCGTTTAGCGGCTGTAGAAGGAGGTGTTGGCGCTGTTGTTTTTGCATCGGGTACTGCGGCTATTTCTACAGGTTTATTAACGCTTTTAAAATCAGGAGACCATATTGTAGCTTCTAGCAGTTTATATGGTGGTACGTATAATTTATTGAATGTAACTTTACCTCGTTTTGGTATTACAACTACCTTTGTAGATGCTTCTAACCCAGAGAATTTTAAAGCAGCAGTGCAAGATAATACAAGAGCCTTTTTTGTAGAATCTTTAGGGAACCCAAAATTAGATGTTTTAGATCTAGAAGCTATTGCTGTACATTCTAAAGCAGCAGGAGTGCCTTTTATTGTAGATAATACAGTGGCTACGCCAGTATTATTAAATCCTTTAAAACACGGAGCAGATATTGTTATTCATTCTTTAACTAAATATATTGGTGGGCAAGGAACGTCTTTAGGCGGTGCTATTGTTGACGGTGGAACTTTTAATTGGGCTAACGGAAAATTCCCTGAATTTACTGAGCCTTCTGCAGGTTACCACGGATTAAAATACTACGAAACTTTAGGTGCTGCATCTTATGTTTTTAAATTAATATTAGAAGGTTTACGTGATTTTGGTGGTGCTTTAAGTCCGTTTAACGCATTTCAAATTATTCAAGGTTTAGAAACATTACCGGTAAGAATAAAACAACACAGTGCTAATGCTTTGGAAATTGCTAAATGGTTAGAGTCTCAAGATGATATTGCATGGGTAAACTATCCTGGTTTAGAAAGTAGTAAATATAAAACTTTAGCTGATAAATATTTACCTAAAGGACAAAGTGGTTTAGTTACTTTTGGACATAAAGGTGGTTTTGAAGCTGCTAAGAAAATTGCCGATAATACCAAGTTGTTTTCATTACTTGCTAATATTGGAGATACTAAATCTTTAATTATTCATCCAGCAAGTACAACACACCAACAGTTAGATGAAACAGCGCAAGAAGCTGCTGGAGTGTCCAGCGATTTAGTGCGTTTATCTATTGGTCTTGAAGATATAGACGATTTAAAAGCAGATTTAACGGCGGCTTTTGCAACCATTTAATAATAACACTCGTAAATTCGAGGCTAATTATTAAATTTACTATTCTCACGAAAGTGATATTTTAAAATTTGATTTTCTAAGACCTGCTCGGTTTTTTTAATGGAGCAGGTCTAATATAAATACACAAACCATTGAAGCATCCATTGCAACATATTACCATTAAAAATTATCGCACGGAAAGCGATGTGCTTAATGCTGAAATTAATTTAAGTTATCAAGTGTTTGGAAAACCGCTTGGAAGCGCACCTATTGTGTTAATCAATCATGCTTTAACAGGAAACAGTGATGTGGCTGGGGAAGATGGCTGGTGGTTAGATTTGGTTGGCGATGATAAAGTAATCGACACGAAACTATACAGCATTTTAGCATTTAATATTCCAGGAAACAGTTATGATGGCTTTGCTATTGATAATTACAAGGATTTTATAGCACGCGATGTCGCAAAAATATTTTTACTAGGTTTAAAAGAATTAAAAATAGGAAAACTTTTTGCAGCCGTTGGAGGTTCTTTAGGAGGTGGAATTGCATGGGAAATGGCCGTTTTACAACCTGATTTTACCGAAAACTTGGTAGTTATCGCAACCGATTGGAAATCTACAGATTGGCTTATAGCAAACTGCCAGATTCAAGAGCAGTTTTTAATCAATTCTAAAAACCCGGTGCACGATGCGCGAATGCACGCCATGTTATGTTACCGAACTCCAGAATCTTTTAAAGAGCGTTTTCATCGTTCTAAAAATGTAGATTTAGAGATATTTAATGTAGAAAGTTGGTTGTTGCATCACGGTAAAAAGTTGCAAGAACGTTTTCAGCTTTCAGCTTATAAGTTAATGAATCAGTTGCTTAGAACAATTGATGTTACCAAAAATAGACCAGAAGACTTTAATGTCTTAGAAAATATTGAAGCTAATATTCATATTGTAGGTGTCGATTCTGATTTGTTTTTCACAGCCGAAGAAAACAGAGAAACGCACAAACAATTAGCATTAACCAACCCAAATGTTACGTATAACGAAATTCATTCGGTACATGGGCACGATGCGTTTTTAATGGAATACGAGCAGTTAGAAAAAATTATAGAAGGCATTTTTGTGCCAGATTCAAAAAAGAAAAGAATGAAAGTATTAAAGTTTGGAGGCAAATCTTTAGGCAATGGCGAAGGATTGAATAATGTAATAACCATTATTGAAAATAAAATTAATAATGGCGATAAAATATCGGTTGTCGTTTCAGCGCGTGGTAATGCTACCGATGAATTAGAAGCGCTTTTAAATCTTGCTGCAAAGGGCATAGATTATAAAGCACAATTAGGGACTTTTAAAAACTACCAAAAAGAACCTTTAAAAACCATCGATTTTACAGATGAGTTCACCTTGCTTGATAAATTATTTGAAGGTGTTAGTTTACTTGGAGATTACAGCGGAAAGATTAAAGATACCATTTTAGCTCAAGGCGAATTGTTGGCTATTAAAATGGTTTCAGAATTACTTAATCAGAAGCAAATAAAATCCAACGCTGTTGATTCTCGAACTTTAATAAAAACCGATGAAAACTTTGGGAATGCTATTCCTATTGCCAAAGTATCTAAAGATAATGTAACGGCCTTTTTTAAAGCTCATAAAGATGCGGTGAATGTGGTCACTGGTTTTATTGCTTCAAATTTAAAAGATGAAACCACAACTTTAGGTAGAAATGGAAGTAATTATACGGCAGCATTGATTGCGAATTATTTAGATGCTGAAGAGTTACAAAATTATACACACGTAAACGGTATATATACGGCAAACCCAGACTTGGTTGCCGATGCTCAAAAAATTAGAGAATTATCGTTTAGTGAAGCGAATGAGTTGGCGAACTTTGGAACTACCATTTTACATGCCAAAACCATTATTCCTTTAGTTGAAAAAAATATCAACTTACGTATTTTAAATACCTTTAATCCTGAGGATGAAGGCACATTAATTACGGCAAAACCAAGTGCTAAAGAAGTAACATCGCTTTCTGTTTTAGATAACGTAGCGTTGCTAAACCTTGAAGGTCGTGGTTTGTTAGGTAAAAGTGGAGTAGATGCTCGAATTTTTAGAGCGTTAAGTATTCATGATATTAGTGTGAGTATTATTTCTCAAGGTTCATCAGAGCGTGGTATTGGTTTAATTATTAATGCGAGCGAAGCGACACAAGCAGTCATTGCGTTAGAGCGTGAGTTTGAAAACGATTTTTATTCTCAGGATGTAAATAAAATCCATGTGGTAGACGATGTATCGGTAATCTCTATTATTGGTATCGAGTTAAGTTCGTTTCACAAACCATTTAATGCGCTTATCAAAAACCAGATTACGCCGTTGTTATTTAACAATACCGTTACCGGAAGAAATATAAGTTTAGTGCTTAAAAAATCGCAATTACATAAAGCTATGAACGTGATTCATGGTGAGATTTTCGGAATTTCTAAAAAAATAAACATTGCTATTTTCGGACACGGAGGTGTTGGAGGCGCATTGATTAATCAGATTTTAAAATCGAGAAGCGATATTGAAAAACGTAAAGCCATTAACTTAAATGTATTTGCTATTGCGAATTCTAAAAAGCAACTTTTAAGTAAAAATGGTGTTGATGCTAATTGGGAGGATGCTATTAAAACGGTAGAAACAGAAAGTTCTATTGAGGATATTATTGCTTTTGCAAGAGAAAATCATTTAGAAAATTTAATTGCAGTGGATAATACGGCGAGTCCAAATTTTTATGAAAACTACATCCCTTTAATAGAGGCTGGTTTCGATTTGGTATCTTCTAATAAAATTGCAAACACCATTTCTCATAAATTTTATAAAGATTTACGTGTTCAGTTAAAAGAAAATAACAAACAATATTTATATGAAACTACGGTTGGCGCAGGTTTACCTTTAATTGATACTATTAAGTTATTACACGAATCTGGTGAGAATATTACAAGAATCCGTGGTGTGTTTTCGGGAACGTTAAGTTATTTATTCAATAATTTTTCTGTCGAAAATAAACCTTTTAGTGAAATTATTCAGGAAACTATCGACAAAGGTTTTACAGAACCAGATCCGAGAGAAGATTTTTCTGGAAATGATGTAGCTAGAAAGTTATTAATTCTAGCGAGAGAGTTAGATTTGCATAATGAATTTGAAGATGTTTCGGTACAGAATTTAATTCCAGAAGCGTATCAAAATATATCTGTGGAATCATTTTTAGGACAATTAGATGTTTTAAATGAACAATATCAAGCTATAAAGGATAAACAAGCGCCAGGACACGTGTTACGCTACATTGGTGATTTATCGGGAGATTTATCTCAAGATAAAGGCGTTTTAGAGGTGAAACTCGTATCTATACCAAATGATAGTACGTTGGGGCAAATAAAAGGTTCGGATGCTATTTTTGAAATATTTACTGAGAGTTATGGTGAGCAACCTATCGTGATCCAAGGTGCAGGTGCTGGAGCAGAGGTTACAGCGCGTGGTGTGTTTGGCGATATTTTACGATTATCTAAGCATATCAATTAATATTGTTTTTCTATTTCCGCGAAGGCGGAAATCTCAGATTTGTCAGGTTTTTAAAATCTAATAGGTCTTTGGAAGAAAACCAAAACCCTGTCGGTTTTAAAACAACCATAGCAGGTAAGTGCATTAGGGATTGATGCGGCATCCTTTTTTGTTTTTCTCAAAAAAGATATAGCGGAAAGCCCGACCCGATAGGGAAATGCCTAAATAAAAATATTAAAAATAAATCTTTGAGGGTTTTTACCTTTATTGAATAGTGAAAATACAATGAGCGAGAAGAAAAAACATTTTGAAACAGAAGCGATACGCACACAGAGTGAAAATACACAATTTTCGGAGCATTCGGTACCTTTGTACTTAACGTCTGGATTTGTGTTTGAAGATTCTGAGGAGATGCGCGCGTCTTTCGCGGAAGAGAAACAACGTGATTTATATAGTAGATATAGCAATCCTAATGTAAACGAATTTGTAGATAAGGTTTGTAAAATGGAAGGTGCAGAGGCTGGTTTTGCTTTTGCAAGTGGTATGGCTGCTGTGTTTTCTACATTTGCAACGTTGTTGGATGCTGGAGACCATGTGGTGTCTTGCAGTTCTGTTTTTGGTGCTACGCATGGTTTGTTTACTAAGTATTTTCCGAAATGGAATATAGAATGTTCATATTTCAATATCAATGAAGTTGAAACCATAGAAAGTTTAATACAGCCAAATACGAAGTTTATTTATGCTGAAACGCCTACAAACCCAGGTGTTGATGTGTTGGATTTAGAGTTTTTAAGTGCTATTTGTAAAAAGCATAATTTACTGCTTGTTATCGATAACTGTTTTGCAACGCCGTATTTACAGCAACCTATAAAATTTGGAGCAGATTTAGTAATTCATTCTGCTACTAAGCTAATGGATGGTCAAGGTCGTGTGTTAGGTGGGGTAACGGTTGGTAAAAAGGAATTGATTAGAGAAATTTACTTATTTTCGAGATTAACAGGACCGTCTATGAGTCCGTTTAATGCTTGGGTATTATCTAAATCTTTAGAAACTCTAGCGATTAGAGTTGAAAGACATTGTGAAAATGCATTAAAGTTGGCTACATTTTTAGAAGCACACCCTAAAGTAAAATGGGTGAAATATCCGTTTTTAAAGTCGCATCCTAAACATGACATTGCTAAAAAGCAAATGAAAATGGGAGGAAGTATTGTGGCTTTTGAAGTTGAAGGTGGCATAGAAGGTGGTAAATCCTTTTTTGATAGTATAAAAATGTGTTCGCTATCGGCTAATTTAGGAGATACTAGAACTATTGTAACACACCCAGCAAGTACAACGCATGCTAAAGTTGAGGCTAGTGTAAAAGCGGCTGCAGGTATTACAGATGGTATGGTGCGTTGTTCTTTAGGTTTAGAACATATTGATGATATTATTGCCGATATAGAGCAGGCACTTGCTTAGATTTTACTTAAAAGCCATTATTTTTTAGTTTCTCATAATTTAAGGTGCTATTTTTATAAAAATTATTTACATAATGAAATTATTAAATATTGTTTGTGCGTTTTTAGTCTTAACTGTTGCCTTTAATTGTAGTTCAAGTGATTCTGGAGAAGAAGAGCAGGTGGATAGCTTAGAAATATCTACCGTTTCGGAGTTTTCTGCAAGTGAAGAAACAAAATCAATAACAGTAACGGCTAATTTATATTGGTACACAGCTAATAATAATGATTGGATTACTTTGTCTCCAACAAGTGGAATTAATAATGGTTCTATAAATATCTCTGTAACAGCAAACCCAAACTCCACTGTGCGTACAGGTTCCGTAAGTGTTATTGGAGGCGATATTTCAAGAAATTTAACAATTACTCAGGCGGCAAAAGCTGAAAATACGGGAGCTTTAGATGCTAATGCAACGCCATCTGGTAATTTTGATTTATCGACTTGGAATTTAAGTATTCCAGAAAATAAAGGTAATGGTACCGCTTTGACTATTACTGTTGCTCAAATTAATGCAGATTACGAAAATAGCACCTATTTTTATACAGCTACAGATGGAGGTATGGTTTTTAAATGTCCTATAGCTGGTTTTAAAACGTCTGTAAATACTAGTTATACGCGAGTTGAGTTACGCGAAATGCTGCGAGGTACTAATACAAGTATTAGCACGCAAGGTGTAAATAAAAATAATTGGGTTTTTGGATCTGCACCAACAACAGATAAAACGAATGCCGCTAGTTTTGATGGAGAAATGAGTGCTACGGTTGCTGTAAACTATGTAACAACAACTGGAGATGATAGCCAAGTTGGTCGTGTTATTGTAGGACAAATCCATGCCAATGATGATGAGCCTATTCGTCTTTATTATAGAAAATTAAAAGATAATGCTTTGGGATCTATATATTTTGCTCACGAACCTAGGGATGGATATGGTAGTGAACAATGGTATGATTTAATTGGCTCTAGAAGTAACAGTGCTTCTAACCCAAGTGATGGCATTGCTTTAGACGAAAAATTCTCCTATAATATAAAAGTAGTAAGTAATGCTTTAACGGTTACTATTTCTAGAGAAGGAAAAGATGATGTTATAAAAACTGTTGATATGGCTAATAGTGGTTATGATGTTGGTGGACAGTATATGTATTTTAAGGCAGGTGTTTATAATCAAAATAATTCGGGAGATGCAGATGATTATGTACAAGCTACTTTTTATGCTTTACAAAAATCGCATACAACTAATTAGAAAACTTAGAAGGAATAATTATATTAGCAAAGTGTTTTAAATAACTATATTTACCACATGTTATCTAAAAAAACAAAATACGGATTAAAGGCATTAACTTTTATAGCTAGAAGTGAAGGTGATGCGCCTGTTCCTGTTGGTGAAATAGCGAAAAGTGAAAATATTCCTCAGAAATTTTTAGAAGGTATTTTGTTGACTTTAAGAAAAGCCGGTATTTTGGGGTCTAAGAAAGGAAAGCATGGCGGTTACTATTTAAGACAAGAGGCTTCGGAGATTAAAATGACCGATGTTATGAGGGTTCTTGAAGGTCCTATTGCTATGGTGCCGTGTGTTAGTCTTAATTTTTACGAAAAGTGTGACGACTGTCCAGATGAACATCAATGTAGTGTGAATAAACTCATGATTATGATACGCGATAATACGTTGGAAGTGCTCCGAAACAATACATTAGCCGATTTATCAAATATTAAATCTTGATAAAATCATGAGAAATTTTCGGTTTTCTATAGATTTTCTTCAATTTAACCCGAAAATATTTCATTATCCTAAAAAAATCCTAAAACCTATTTGTTATGTGCAAAAATGTATTACATTTGTAACTCCTACTAAAACGGTAGGATTAATATAAGATTAAGAAAATGATAGCGCAAATGTTATTAAAAAATAAAGAAAAGTCTACTTATCAAGAAGATGCAGTTGGTGAAAAACCAATTAGAAGTGTAGCAAAAGCTTTAAGCTGGAGACTTATTGGAACGTTAGATACTTTAATAGTTTCTTATTTTTTAACAGGAGAACTTTCAGTAGCAGCATCTATCGCATCGGTAGATTTTGTAACAAAAATGATACTGTACTTTTTTCACGAGCGTATTTGGAATTCAGTTAAATGGGGAAAATAATGATAGAACAATCAGAATTAAATACATTAAATGAAGCTTTTAAAAATGCTTCACCAGCAGAAATAATAGCTAAAGCTTTCGAGTTAAGCAACGAAGCTGTAGTGACTACAAACTTTAGACCTTATGAGGCTGCTATTTTACACGCTGTAAATACGGTTAAAGCTAAAACGGCAGTAGTTTGGTGCGATACCGGTTACAATACGCCACAAACATATAAGCATGCAGAGCAGGTTATAAAAGACTTAGATTTAAATGTGTTTTTATATGTGCCAAAACAAACATCATCTCATAGAGATGTGGTTATGGGGATTCCAAGTGTAGATGCTCCAGAACATGCTTTGTTTACAGAACAAGTAAAGTTAGAGCCTTTTGCAAGAGCTATGGCAGAGCACAAACCGAAAGTTTGGTTTACAAATTTACGCCAAGGACAAACAGCTTTTAGAGATAGCATTGGCATTTTTAGTGTTAGTAAAGCTGGTGTTTTAAAGGTGAGCCCGTTTTATTTTTGGAGCGATGAAAAATTAGATACGTATTTGGAAGAAAATAACTTGCCAAACGAATTTAAATATTTCGATCCAACCAAAGCATTAGAAAACAGAGAATGTGGTTTGCACGGATAAAAAGTAACACATTACAGTTGTAGTAAATAGAAATAAAGAATATATTCCGCGAAAGCGAAATAATAAATAAGATTATGAATAAAGACACATCAAGTATAAATTCGTTAGAAAACGAGGCTATATACATTATGAGAGAAGTGGCAGCACAATTTGAAAAGCCTGTGTTGTTGTTTTCTGGAGGAAAAGATTCAATTACTTTGGTTAGATTGGCTGTTAAAGCTTTTTACCCAGCAAAAATACCTTTTCCTTTAATGCATATAGATACAGGGCATAATTTTCCTGAAACTATCGAATTTAGAGATCGTTTATGTAAAGAATTAGGCTTAGAGCTTATTGTACGTAACGTTCAAGATTCTATTGATGAAGGTAAGGTAAAAGAAGAATCTGGTCGTTATGCAAGTAGAAATATGTTGCAAACTACTACGCTTCTTGATGCGCTTGAAGAATTTAAGTTTGATGCAGCAATAGGTGGTGCGCGTCGTGATGAAGAAAAAGCTAGAGCTAAAGAACGTATTTTTTCTGTTCGTGACGATTTCGGTCAATGGGATGAGAAAAACCAACGTCCTGAGTTATTTGATATGTTGAATGGTGATATTGAGCACGGACAAAACGTACGTGTATTTCCTATTTCTAACTGGACAGAATTAGATGTATGGTCTTATATAGAGAAAGAAAATATTGAGATTCCTTCAATATATTTTGCTCACAAACGTAAAGTATTCTTAAGAGACGGCATGATTTGGTCTGCAGAAGATGAAGTTGTTTACAGAGATGAGAATGAAGAGGTATTAGAAAAAATGGTTCGTTTTAGAACTGTTGGAGATATGAGTTGTACTGCAGCTGTATATTCTGATGCGGTATCTATTTCGAAAGTAGTGGAAGAAATTAGAGACTCTACTATTTCTGAACGTGGTGCTAGAATCGATGATAAGCGATCTGAGGGCGCTATGGAAAAACGTAAACAACAAGGGTATTTCTAGAATATCAATTTTGTCATTTCCGTGAAAACGGAATCTTTTAAAATGAATACAAATTAGGCTTTTAGCCAACATTATAATAACAATGGAAGTATTAAAAATTGCAACAGCAGGAAGTGTAGATGACGGTAAAAGTACCTTAATCGGTCGCATTCTTTACGATACAAAATCATTAACTTCAGATAAGTTAAAAGCGATTGAAGATAAAAGTGAACAACTAGGGTATGATTACCTAGATTTTTCATTAGCGACAGATGGTTTAATGGCCGAAAGAGAACAAGGTATTACTATTGATGTAGCACATATATATTTTTCAACTAAAAAGAAAAGTTACATTATAGCAGATACTCCTGGTCACGTAGAATATACGCGTAACATGGTTACAGGTGCTTCAACATCTCAGGCTTCTATCGTTTTAATTGATGCTAGAAAAGGTGTTATTGAGCAAACCAATCGTCACTTTTTTATCAATAATTTATTGAGAATTAAAGACGTTGTAGTAGCTATTAATAAAATGGATTTAGTTGATTATTCAGAAGAAATTTATAATAAAATTAAAGCTGATTTTTCTGAATTAATGAGCAAAAGAGATTACCAAGATCAAAAAATAACATTCATTCCTGTAAGTGCGTTACAGGGTGATAATGTTGTTAATAAATCTGATAAAATGCCTTGGTATACAGGTAATGCTTTATTACAGCATTTAGAAGATTTAGATAAAAAGGATATATATAATGTTGGTACACCACGATTCCCTGTGCAGTATGTAATTCGTCCTAAAACTGAAGATTTTCATGATTTTAGAGGATATGCAGGAAAAGTTTATGGAGGTAACTTAAGTGTTGGAGATGATATTGTTGTTTTACCATCTAAAACAAAATCTAAAATTAAGGATATCTATTTCTACGATGAAAAGTATGAAACGGCATCAAGACGTTCTTCGGTAACGATTACTTTAGAAAATGATATTAATGTATCTCGTGGAGATATGATTGTTAAAGCAGACGATTTGCCAACAATCGACAAGCAATTTACAGCTAATGTATGTTGGATGGATTCTGAAAACTTAACCGTTGGGGGTAAATACATTGTCCAACATGGAGTTAATAAAGTATTAGCTAAGGTTGATAAAATTAACCACAAAATTAATCCTGATTATTCGGGAATAGATAAAGAAGCAACATCTTTAGGTGTTAATGATATTGCGTCGGTTACGTTTAAATTAAACAAACCTATCTTTTTTGATCAATTCAAAAACCATAGAACAAACGGTTCGTTTATTTTAATAGATCCGCAATCTAACAATACGGTTGGAGCTGGTTTTATTCAGTAACAAATAACAAAAAATATTTTTCTAATAAGAAAAAGGTCAGGTATATCATGCAAAGTTTTGAAACAGAAATAGAAAATCCAATAGTACAAAAGGATATCATTGAATTAGCTAATAAAATTGAGCTATTTAACAATGGTAAAATTGATGAAGAGAAATTTAGAAGTCTTCGTTTGGCACGTGGCGTTTATGGTCAACGTCAAGAAGGTGTTCAAATGATTCGTATCAAGATTCCTTACGGGAAAATGAAAAGTAATCAATTACGTAGAATCGCTGATGTTTCAGATGAATATTCTCGTGGTCGTTTACACATTACAACCCGTCAAGATATCCAAATTCACTATGTAGATTTACAAAGAACACCAGAGCTTTGGGCAGAACTTGAAAAAGATGATGTTACGGTACGTGAGGCCTGCGGAAACGTTGTGAGAAACGTAACGGCTTCGGAAACAGCAGGTATTGATGTTGATGAACTTTTCGATGTGTCGCCTTATGCCGATGCAATTTTTAAATTCTTTTTACGTAACCCAATTTGTCAAGAAATGGGACGTAAATTTAAAGTGTCTTTCTCGAATACTGATGAAGATACCGGATTATCGTACTTACATGATATTGGTTTTATTGCGAAAGTAGAAAATGGTGTTCGTGGCTTTAAAGTTATGGTCGCTGGTGGATTAGGTTCACAGCCCCGTCATGCAGAAGAACTTTACAGTTTTTTACCATCGGATAAAATTATTCCAGTAATGGAAGGTGTTTTAAGAGTTTTCGATCGTTACGGTGAACGTAAAAGTAGAGCTAAAGCACGTATGAAATTCTTGCTAAAAGATATAGGTTTAGATGCTTTTAAAGCTTTAATTGCTGAAGAACAAGAAGCAATTGAATTTAAAAGTGTTGTTATTAATGCAGATGATTACAAAGAAGCTATACCTGTAGAAATAGAAGATATTCCTTTAGCTGAAATTAAAGATCAACAAACATTTGAAACTTGGAAATCGACTAACTTAATTCCACAAAAACAAGAAGGTTTTGTTGCGATTGGCGTTAAAGTATTATTAGGTGATTTCTATACAGATAAAGCAAGATTATTAGCCGATTTAGTTGATAAATACGGAGCTGGAGAAGTTCGTTTAACGTTACGTCAAAATATTGTAATTCCGTTTGTAAAACGTGAATTAGTACCATTTTTCTATACGGAATTAGAAAAATTAGGCTTTGTAGAAGCTGGGTATAATAAAGCCGTAGATATTACAGCTTGTCCAGGAACAGATACTTGTAACTTAGGTATAGCAAGTAGTACTGGTATTTCAGTAGAATTAGAACGTTTAATTAAAGCTGAATATCCACAATATTTAAAAAATCAAGATCTAGTTATTAAAATTAGTGGTTGTATGAATGCTTGTGGACAACACAATATGGCAAATATTGGTTTTCAGGGTATGACTGTGAGAACACCAGATAAATTAGTAGCACCAGCATTACAAGTATTGTTAGGTGGAGGAAATTTAGGTAACGGAAATGCTCTTTTTGCTGATAAGGTAGTAAAAGTACCAAGTAAAAGAGGTCCTGAAGCTTTACGTAGAATTTTAAATGATTTTGAAGCAAATGCAGAAGGAAAGTCTTTTGTAGATTATTATAAAGTAACTGGAGAACGTTATTTTTACGACTTACTAAACGATTTGCAAGACGTTACTAATTTAACTCAAGAAGATTTTATCGATTGGGGTGAAGAAGAAAAATACGTAAAAGAAATAGGTATTGGTGAATGTGCAGGTGTCGTTATTGATTTAATTGCTACATTGTTCTTTGAAAGTGAAGAGAAAATTGAAAATGCTAAAACGTCTTTTGAAAATGGGGTATATTCAAGTGCTATTTATTATGCTTATACATCTCTAGTTAATTCCGCAAAAGCGTTATTATTAGCAGAGAATAAAAAGACGAATACACACGCCGGAATTATTTCTCAGTTTGATGAAGTTTTTGTTGAAAGCGGAAAAATTGAATTAGGTACTTCATTTTCAGAATTGATATACCAAATTAATAAAAACGCACCAACTAAAGATTTTGCTGTAAACTATATTGATAGCGCAAATAAATTTTTAGCAGCTGTAAGAGCGTTTAGAACAGCCGAACAAGAGGCGTAATTTAAAATTACAAATGAGTTTAAAAACCCCGATGTTAACCATAGTAGGTGCAGGACCAGGAGATGAAGATTTAATTACGCTTAAAGCAATTAAAGCGATAGAATCTGCAGATGTGGTGCTTTATGAAGCGCTTATTAATGAGACTTTACTTAAATATGCATCCGAAAATGCGGAGCTTATTTTTGTAGGTAAACGCAAGGGGTGCTACGCTTTTCAACAAGAACAAATTAATGAACTTATAGTTTCTAAAGCTAAAGAAAAAGGACATGTAGTACGTTTAAAAGGAGGTGATCCTTTTATTTTTGGACGTGGTGCAGAAGAGATTGATTACGTTAGAGAATTTGGCGTAGAAACATTTGTAGTACCTGGTATTTCATCTTCTATGGCGGTGCCAGCGTATCAAGGTATTCCTGTTACAAAAAGAGGTGCTGCCGAAAGTTTTTGGGTAATTACTGGTACAACAAAAAAGCATCAATTATCTAGTGATGTTGCTTTAGCGGCAAAATCATCAGCAACGGTTGTTATTTTAATGGGTATGGGTAAGCTTGGAGAAATCGTTAAGGTTTTTTCAGAAGAAAATAAGCAAGATATGTCTGTTGCCATTATTCAAAACGGAACAAGAGATAACGAAAATGTTGGTATAGGAACCATAGGGACTATAGAACAAATTGTTGCAGAAAAACAACTTGCTAATCCAGCCATTATTGTTATTGGCGATGTGGTTAAAGAACGAGCTGTTCTAAGTACTGTTTTTAAAGAGGTCAATAAGAAATAAATTATGGAAAGAAATAATTTATATCCTATTTTTTTGAAAGCAAAAAGCTTGAATGTCCTTATTGTTGGTGGAGGAAATGTCGCTGAAGAAAAATTAACGTTCTTATTAAAATCGAGTCCAGATGCGCATGTAACTATGGTATCGCCAATGTTTCGAGAAGGAACTAAGGTACTTGCAAAAACAGGTTGTGTAACATTAGTTGAAGACGTTTACAAAAAAAAATATATTATTGGCAAGCATATGGTTGTTGCTACGACAGATATACCGGAAGTAAATGTGCAAGTTTGGAAAGATTGTAGAGCAGAAGCTAAATTAGTTAACGTTGCCGATAATCCGCCATATTGCGATTTTTATATGGGTGGTATTGTAACGAAAGGAAACGTGAAGGTTGCAATTTCTACTAACGGAAAATCTCCAACTACAGCAAAACGTTTGCGTCAATTTTTTGAGGATGTTATTCCTGAAAATGTAGACGATTTAGTGAAAAATTTAAACGAGTTTAGAAAAACCATTAAAGGTGATTTTGAACAAAAAGTGGAAACGTTAAACGAATTCACAAAAGGACTAATAGAAAAAAAAGAGTAATTATATATAAAGCATAGTAAAATGATTAAAACAGATATACTAATAATTGGCGCGGGGCCAACAGGTTTATTTACAGTATTCGAAGCTGGATTATTAAAATTGAAATGTCATTTAATTGACGCGTTGCCACAGCCTGGTGGGCAGTGTTCAGAATTGTATCCTAAAAAACCAATTTATGATATTCCGGGATTTCCTGAGATTTTAGCAGGAGATTTAACAAAAAACTTATTAGAACAAGCAAAACAATTTGAACCTGGTTTTACTTTAGGTGAACGTGCAGATACTGTTGAAAAGCAGGAAGATGGTACATTTATAGTGACAACAAATAAGGGGACAAAGCATCAAGCACCAGTTGTAGCTATAGCTAGTGGTTTAGGTAGTTTTGAGCCTAGAAAACCGCAACTTGAAAATCTTTCTAAATATGAAGATAAAGGTGTTGAGTATATGATAAAAGAACCAGAAGTGTATCGCGATAAAAACGTTATCATTGCTGGTGGTGGAGATTCTGCTTTAGATTGGTCTATCTTTTTAGCCGATATAGCAAAAAGCGTAACACTAATACATAGACGTAATGAATTTAGAGGACATTTAGATTCAGTTGAAAAAGTTCAAGAATTAAAAGATGCTGGTAAAATAAACCTTATAACGCCTGCAGAAGTCACTAATATTTTAGGAGACGGTAAGGTTGAAGCTATAGAAATAACAAGAAAGGACGAAGAACCTTTTAATTTAGAAACCGATCATTTTATACCTTTATTTGGGCTTTCACCTAAATTAGGACCTATAGCTAATTGGGGATTAGAAATTGAAAAAAATGCAGTAAAAGTTAATAATGCATTAGATTATCAAACTAATATCCCAGGTATTTTTGCTATTGGTGATGGTAATTTCTATCCAGGTAAATTAAAATTAATTCTTTGTGGTTTTCATGAAGCGACTATAATGTGCCAAGCGGCATATAAAATTATACATCCAGGAAAGAAAAATGTTTTAAAATATACTACAGTTTCTGGTGTAGATGGTTTTGATGGTACTCGTAAAGAAGCTCCTAAAGCCGTAGTTCAAGCTATTACTTAGTAAACGATAAATCTTTTTAGTATTTTACTAAAAGGGTCTAAACTAAACACAAGGCATGACTATCCTGCAAGGTTTCCAAAATCTTGCAGGATTTAATGTTTCAAAAAGGAAGCTTTTTAAAAGGATTAGTTTTATTTTTATAAACTTTAATATAGAATAAATCAATTACAGATATAGCCAATGAAAAGTTATAATGTTTGTTTAAAAGATACCGTTAAAACATTTACGAAAAAACTGTTTTACTCGCTGTTTGATTGCGATCACGAAACAATACACGCTAAACATTTAGAAGAAACATTCTTAAAAATATTAACGACATTAGAGATTGAGAACGGTTCTAGTCTTTGGGAGACTTTTAAATCTGAACTTCCCACAATTAGAAGAAAACTCGATTTAGATGCAATTGCTTTTGAGAGTAATGATCCTGCATCCCATTGTTTGGCCGAAATTTATATGGCATATCCTGGCTTTCACGCTATTTCAATATATAGATTAAGTCATGAGTTGTATAAATTAGGAGTTTATATTTTACCAAGAATGATGAGTGAATATATTCACGGTATTACAGGTATCGATATTCATCCAGGTGCTACTATTGGCGAATCGTTTTATATCGATCATGGTACAGGAATTGTAATTGGCGAAAGTTCAATAATTGGTGAGCAAGTAAAAATATATCAAGGCGTAACTTTAGGAGGTATACAAGTATCGAAAGATTTAGCATCGACTAAAAGGCACCCAACCATAGACGATAATGTTACCATTTATGCCAACGCAACCATTTTAGGAGGCGATATTGTAATTGGTAAAAACAGCATTATTGGAGCTAATGTTTGGATTACTCAATCGGTACCCGAAGATTCATTGGTAACCTATCAAACAGAAATTAAAATTAGACCGAAGAAAAATGGCATACGGTAAAACAATATTAGACGAAATAGGAAATACGCCTTTAGTCGAAGCAACGCACTTAATTAATAAAAAAGGAGTGCGCTTATTTTTAAAGTTAGAAGGAAATAATCCTGGCGGAAGCGTAAAAGATCGAGCGGCTTTCAATATGATTTCTGAAGCTTTAAAACGAGGTGATATTAAAAAAGGAGGTACTTTAGTTGAAGCTACCAGTGGAAATACAGGAATAGCTCTAGCATTTATTGCTCAACTTTTAGGATTAAACATGGTGCTTATTATGCCTGAGAACTCAACTATAGAACGTGTTAAAAGTATGCGTGCTTATGGAGCTGAGGTTATTTTAACACCAGCCGATGTTGGTATAGAGGGTTCAAGAGATATAGCTTTCAAACTGCGAGATGAAAAAGGGTATACTGTTTTAAATCAGTTTGAAAATGATGATAATTGGAAAGCACATTATAAAACAACCGGTCCAGAAATTTGGAGAGATACTGAAGGCCAAATAACACATTTTGTTGCCACAATGGGGACTACGGGAACTATTATGGGAACGTCTACATTCCTTAAAGAAAAGAATCCAGAGATAACAATAGTTGGTGCGCAACCTGCTGATGGCGCAAGAATACCCGGGATTAGAAAATGGTCGCCAGAATATGTGCCTAAGTTTTTTGATCGCTCTAAAGTAGATGTTGTTATAGATGTAACGGAAGAAAATGCCAAAAATATAACCCAACGCTTAGCAAAAGAAGAAGGCGTTTTTGCAGGTATGAGTAGTGGTGGTTCTGTTTTTTGTGCTTTGGAAATTGCCAAAACTATAGATAAAGGTGTTATTGTTGCAATTATTTGCGATCGTGGCGATCGTTATTTATCATCGACTTTGTTTGAGTAGAATTAATTATCTCTAGAAAAACGTATTAAGTTTTTAAAACCTGATAGGTATAAGTATAAGATTGTTTTTAATACGACTACAATTTTCCCAATATAATAAGGATAACAAAAATATAGTTGTTATTTTTGCAAACGCATTTCCATAATTGGAAGCCGTTCATAAACGTATTAGTGTTATCAAGAAAGGCAGAGGGAATAGACCCGTTGAAACCTTGGCAACCCTTTGGGAATTCTGATGACTTTTCAGAATCTTAAAGAAGGTGCTAAATTCTACTTAATAGTTTTTAAAATTATTAGAAAGATAACGAAAAGTGTTTCAATTACTTTTCTTGATAAAGAATAAAATTATATAAAAATACAAAGTTTAAAACTTCGTGTTTCGTTAGATAATACCCCAATAAAAAGAGGTTCTAAAAATAACGAAAATGAAAATTTTGAACCAATCTGTAAAAAGAAATAAAAATGTCGAATATATATCAAGCATTAAAAGAACGCATTTTAGTTTTAGATGGAGCTATGGGAACCATGCTTCAAGCCTATAAATTTCAAGAAGAAGATTTTAGAGGAGAACGTTTTAAGGATTATCCAACCTCACTTCAAGGAAATAACGATTTATTGTCTTTAACACAGCCAGAGGCGATAAAAACAATTCACGGAAAGTATTTTGAAGCAGGAGCAGATATTGTAGAAACCAACACTTTCTCGGGAACTACTATTGCTATGGCAGATTACCAAATGGAAAATTTGGTATACGAACTAAACTACGAATCGGCTAAAATAGCCAAAGAAGTAGCAGATGCGTTTACGGCAAAAGAACCACACAAACCTCGTTTTGTAGCAGGATCAATAGGACCAACAAACCGAACAGCTAGTATGTCTCCCGATGTTAACGATCCAGGATACAGAGCTGTAACGTTCGATGAGTTACGTATTGCTTATAAACAACAAGTAGAAGCGTTAATAGATGGTGGCGTCGATTTACTATTGGTAGAAACGGTGTTTGATACTTTAAATGCTAAAGCAGCATTATTTGCTATTGAGGAAGTTAAAGACGAACGCAATATTGATATGCCTACCATGTTAAGCGGAACTATTACCGATGCTTCTGGTAGAACTTTATCTGGACAAACAGCCGAAGCTTTTTTAATTTCTGTATCTCATATTCCATTATTATCAGTTGGTTTTAATTGTGCTTTAGGAGCTAATTTATTGCAACCGCATTTAGAAGCTATTGCGTCTAAAACAGATTTTGCAGTATCAGCACATCCAAATGCAGGATTACCTAATGCTTTTGGTGAATATGATGAAAGCCCTGAGGAAATGGGAGAGCAGATAGAAGAATATTTAAAAAGAGATTTAATTAATATTATTGGCGGTTGTTGTGGTACAAGTCCAGAGCATATTAGTGTTATTGCAAAGATTGCGGCAAAATATAAACCAAGGCCTTTTGGTGAGTTGGTTTAATTAATATTGAATATGATTTTAGAAGTAGCCACATTGAATATTAAAAAAGGATTATCAAAAGACTTTGAAGATGCTTTTCAAATTGCTCAAAATATCATTTCATCAATGAAAGGTTACATATCGCACGATTTAAAAAAGTGTATTGAGCAAGAGGATAAGTATTTATTATTAGTGAACTGGGAAACGATTGAAGATCATGAAGTAGGATTTCGACAATCACAAAAATATCAGGAATGGAAAGTATTGTTGCATCATTTTTACGAACCTTTCCCAACAGTAGAACATTATAAGTAATGAAAATAAAACAAACTAAATACATGAAATTATCTGGTTTAGAACCTTTGGTTTTAAACGAAAACAGCAATTTTATAAATGTAGGAGAACGAACGAATGTTGCAGGGTCTAGAAAGTTTTTAAGACTTATTAAAGAAGAGAAATTTGATGAGGCTTTAGATATTGCACGTCATCAAGTAGATGGTGGTGCACAAATTATCGATATCAATTTTGATGATGGTTTAATTGATGGTAAAGAGTCTATGATACGGTTTTTAAACCTTATTGCTGCCGAACCAGATATTTGCCGTGTACCAATTATGATAGATAGTTCTAAATGGGAAATTATCGATGCTGGTTTGCAAGTTGTTCAAGGTAAATGTGTCGTAAATTCTATTTCATTAAAAGAAGGTGAAGAAAACTTTATTTGGCAAGCTAAACAAATAAAACGTTACGGAGCAGCTGTAATTGTTATGGCTTTTGATGAAGATGGCCAAGCAGATACTTACGAGCGAAGAATAGAAATTGCGCAACGATCTTACGATGTTTTAGTTAATAAAGTAGGTTTTGCCTCCGAAGATATTATTTTCGATTTAAACATATTTCCTGTAGCAACAGGAATGGACGAACACCGAAGAAATGCTATAGATTTTATTGAAGCTACACGTTGGGTTCGCCAAAATCTAGAAAATGTAAGTGTTAGTGGAGGTGTAAGTAACGTATCGTTTTCATTCCGTGGGAATGATGGTGTTCGTGAAGCCATGCATTCTGTGTTTTTATATTATGCTATTCAGGCAGGAATGAATATGGGAATTGTAAACCCAGCATTATTGGAGGTTTACGATGATATTCCAAAAGACTTACTGGAGCATGTAGAAGATGTTATTTTAGATAGAAGAGAAGATGCTACAGAGCGTTTATTAGATTTTGCCGAAACGGTAAAAGGTTCTAAAGTTGAAAAAGGATTAGATTTATCGTGGCGTGAAAACCCATTACAAGATAGAATAACACACGCTTTAGTAAAAGGGATTGATGCTTTTATTATTGAAGATGTAGAGCAAGCCAGACAGGAAGCCGATAAACCTATTGAAGTTATTGAAGGTAATTTAATGGCAGGAATGAATGTGGTTGGTGATTTATTTGGTGCAGGAAAAATGTTTTTACCGCAAGTGGTGAAATCTGCTCGAGTAATGAAAAAAGCCGTAGGTTATTTAAATCCATTTATAGAAGAAGAAAAAGGAGATAAGCAAGAACCTGTTGGTAAAATTTTAATGGCCACCGTAAAAGGTGATGTACATGATATTGGTAAAAATATTGTGAGTGTCGTTTTAGCTTGTAACAATTATGAAATTGTAGATTTAGGTGTTATGGTGGCGCCAGAAAAAATTATAGAGATGGCAATAAGCGAACGTGTTGATGCTATTGGACTATCTGGATTAATTACACCTTCGCTTGATGAAATGGTGTATTTAGCAAAGGAAATGCAACGTCAAAATTTTGAGGTGCCTTTACTTATAGGAGGAGCAACCACATCAAAAGCACATACGGCTGTAAAAATTGATACGCAATACAAAAATGCGGTGGTGCATGTAAATGATGCGTCAAGAGCGGTAACGGTTGTTGGTGATTTGCTGAATAAGAAAACATCGCATGAGTATGTAGCCAAGATGAAAGCTGATTATGATGAATTTCGAACCAAGTTTTTAAAACGCGGTAAAGAGAAATCTTATATTTCTATAGAAGAAGCTCGAAAACGAAAATATAAAATTGATTGGAATACTTCGGAAATTGTAAAACCTAAAGAATTAGGTGTTCAGATTTTGAAGATTTTAAGTTTAAAGGAACTAGAACCTTTTATAGATTGGAGTCCGTTTTTTAGAAGTTGGGATTTACATGGTAAATTTCCAGATATTTTAACCGATGAGGTTGTTGGAGAGCAAGCAACAATTATGTATGCTGAAGCTCAGGAAATGATTAAAGAAATTATTGCCAAGCAACTTTTAAAGCCTAAAGCTGTTTTTGGTTTATTTGAAGCAAATTCGATTAATGACGACGATATTTCTATTCAGAAAAGTGGAAAGGAAATAGCTGTTTTCAGGACTTTGCGACAACAACTTAAAAAGAGAGAAGGTATTCCTAATCATGCATTATCGGATTTTATCGCGCCAAAAGATAGTGGTAAATCGGATTATATGGGAGCTTTTTGCGTTGGTATTTTTGGAGCACAAGAATTGGCCGATAGTTATAGAGCTAAAGACGATGATTATAACGGTATTATGGCACAGGCTATTGCCGATAGGTTTGCTGAGGCTTTCGCCGAATATTTACACAAACAGATTAGAACAAAACATTGGGGTTACGCTGCCGATGAAGATTTAACAACTCTTGATTTAATTAAAGAAACTTACAAAGGGATTCGTCCAGCGCCAGGTTATCCGGCATGCCCAGATCACTTAGAAAAAGAAACGATTTGGGATTTGTTAGAGGTTGAAAAACTTATAGGAGTAACACTTACCGAGAGTTTAGCAATGTGGCCAGCGGCTGCAGTTTCTGGATATTATTTTGGAAATCCAGAGGCTAAATATTTTGGGTTAGGTAAAATTACCGACGATCAGGTTACAGACTATTCTGAAAGAAAAGGCATTACAAAAGCGAAAGCAAGAAAGTGGTTGCACGCTAACATTGCAGATTAGACTGCGTTAGCGATTGATGCGGCATCCTTTTTTTGTTGCCACCAATGGCAAAAAAAGATATAGCGGAAAGCGCGACCCTTGTGGTAACGCCCAAATAAAATTAAACTAAATAGATATTGAGTGTTGAAATAAATTCGGCATTAATAAATTGAGCAGATAATGAAAGTTACAGATCATATTAAAAACGCAAATGGTAAAACATTGTTTTCATTCGAGGTGATTCCACCAAAAAAGGGAACAAATATTCAGGATTTATACAATAATATTGACCCATTAATGGAGTTTAATCCGCCGTTTATTGATGTTACGACTTCGAGAGAGGAGTATGTGTATATTGATAAAGGTAATGGTTTGTTGGATAAGCGAATTACACGTATGCGCCCTGGAACGGTTGGAATTTGTGCTTCAATTATGCATAAATATCAGGTAGATGCCATTCCGCATTTATTGTGTGGTGGTTTTACTAAAGAGGAAACGGAATACGTTTTAGTAGATTGCCATTATTTAGGTTTGGATAATGTAATGGCTTTGCGTGGCGACTCGATGAAGGATGAACCGTATTTTAAACCTGTAAAGGGAGGAAATGCATTTGCTGCAGATTTGGTTAGTCAGATTACGAATTTAAATCGTGGACAATATTTGCATGATGATTTTGAGGTGGAACATAATTCTGATTTTTGTATTGGAGTAGCTGGTTACCCAGAGAAACACATGGAAGCACCTTCATTAATTACCGATTTACGTCGTCTAAAAGAAAAGGTAGATGCTGGTGCAGATTACGTGGTTACACAAATGTTTTTTGATAATAATAAGTATTTTGAATTTGTTGATAAAGCTAGAGCAGCTGGTATTAATGTGCCTATAATTCCGGGAATTAAACCGATTGCTGTAAAAAGACATTTACAGATTTTACCTCAGGTTTTTAAAATTGATTTACCTCAAGATTTAATTGAAACGGTTGAAGGTTGTAAAGACAATAAGGCAGTAAGACAGGCGGGAATTGAGTTTGCTATTCAACAATCTAAAGAGTTGAAAGCGGCCGGTGTTCCTGTATTACACTATTATTCTATGGGTAAAAGTGATAATGTTAAGGCGATTGCCGAGGCATTGTTTTAATATAAATATGGGCTGTGTACTTAAGTTTTGAAATTTAAGTACATTTGCCGCACATATCCCAATGATGAAATTACTTTATACCTGCATTTTTTGTATTATTTTTTTTAGCGGTTTTTCGCAAGATAAAAAACATACCTCATACCTAGACTTAAACTATTTTAAGGGTAATATTGCGTTACATAATAACGATATTCTTCATTTAATTAAAGGGCACCCTGAAGGTTATATTTTAAGTTGGAATAAAAAAACTTATGGTTTTAACGATTGGGAACAACGTTTTAATTATCCCGATTATGGGGTAACTTATGCTTACCAAAACATGAAAAATGATGTTTTGGGAGGTGTTACTTCCCTATATGCGCATTTTAATTTTTATTTTTTGAACCGGAATTTAATGTTTAGAATTGGGCAAGGTTTGGGATATACCGAAACCCCATATGATAAGGTTGATAACTATAGAAATATAGCGTACGGTAGTAAGTTGATGAGCAGTACTATGGTGATGTTAAACTACAAGAAGGAACGCATTTTTGATCGTTTTGGAGTGCAGGCTGGGTTTTCATTAATTCATTATTCTAATGCTAATGTTAAGGCTCCTAACGCAAGTACAAATACTGTGGCGTTAAATATAGGGGTAACTTATAATTTAGATCGTGAGGAATTAGAATATCAGCATACCTTAACGGATAATTATATGAAGTTTACCGAATCTGTAAAATATAATTTAGCCTTTAGATCGGGAATTAATGAGAGTGATATTGTAGGAAGTGGACAATTTCCATTTTATGTTTTTTCGGCCTATGCAGATAAACGAATCAATAGAAAAAGTGCTTTGCAATTTGGTGCCGATGTATTTTTTTCTAACTTTTTAAAAGAACTTATTTATTTTAGAAGTGTTTCTTTTCCTGAAGAAAATGTTTCGGGAGATGAAGATTATAAGCGCGTTGGTGTTTTTGTGGGTCACGAATTGTTTATTAATAGAACATCGTTAGTTACTCAGTTTGGGTATTATGTGTATTATCCATACGATTTTGAAGGCCAAACCTATTTAAGAATTGGTTTAAAAAGATATGTTGGTAAAAGTAGAAAGTGGTTTGGAACTATGACGTTAAAATCACATGGTGCAAAAGCAGAAGCTGTTGAATTTGGAATAGGTGTTCGATTATGAAAAAGTTAATTTATATACTAGTTTTAAGTCTGGTTTTTGCATGTGATAGCGAGAATACAGGCGATTGTTTTCAGAAAGCGGGAACTATTATTCAGCAGGAAGTTACTGTAGGTACGTTTACTAAAATACTAGTTAACCGCGATGTAGAAGTTGTTATAAAGGATGGAGCTTCTCAACAAATAATTATTGAAACAGGTAAAAACTTGATGAATGATGTTGAGGCCGTAGTCACTGATGGGAGGTTAGTTTTAACCGATAACAATAGTTGTAACTATGTTCGTGATTATGGTGTTACTAAAGTGTATGTTACTTCGCCAAATATTACAGAAATAAGAAGTTCTACACAATATGACGTAAGTTCTGATGGGATTTTAACTTACCCAAGTTTAACTGTTTTAGCAGAAGATTTTAATGAGCCCGATACTTTTACAAATGGTAATTTCAATTTGCAAATTGATAATGATTCTTTTAGTTTGGTTTTTAATAATCTTTCAAACTGTTTTATTTCTGGAAAAACAACAAACTTAAGTGTTGTTTTTGCGGCAGGAACATCTCGTTTTGAAGGAGGTGATTTAGTAGCTCAAAATATTAATATATGGAACCGTAGTTCTAATGATATGATTGTAAATCCGCAACTATCCCTTACGGGGAAAATTTCTGGTACTGGTGATGTTATTTCTGTTAATACACCACCAGTTATTGATGTTGAAGAGATTTATAAAGGTCGATTAATTTTCGAATAACTCAACAGATTGTTTCGCTATTTCTAATTCTTCGTTTGTTGGAATAATTAATATTTTAACGTTAGATTCATCGGTATGTACTGCTCTTAAATGACTAGCTCTCCCTTTGTTTTTATCGATATCCATTTCGATTCCTAAGAAATCTAAATCTTCGCATACCATTTTTCTAATAAGTTCGGAGTTTTCACCAATTCCTGCTGTAAATACAATGGCGTCTATTCCATTTAGTATAGCAGCATAACTACCAATATATTTTTTTATGCGGTAAGCATTCATTTGCAAAGCTAACAAACAATCTTTGTTTCCTTTAGCAGCTTCTGCTTCAATTTCTCTTAAATCGCTAAATCCTGTTAAGCCTAACATGCCACTTTTCTTTAATAAAAGTGTATTAATCTCATCTATTGTATAATCTAATTTATGAGCTAAATGAAAAATCACTGAAGGATCAATATCACCACTTCGTGTTCCCATGATTAAACCACCTAAAGGCGTTAATCCCATAGAATGATCTACACTTTTTCCATCTTTTATCGCTGTAATACTGCAACCATTTCCTAAGTGAATTGAAATAATTTTTGATTCTTTTTCACCTAAATAATCGATGGCTTGTTCTGAAACGTATTTATGACTTGTACCGTGAAAACCATATAATCTTATTCTATGTTCGGTTAAAAGTTCGTTTGGTATGGCGTATCTATAAGCGTGCTCTGGAATAGATTGGTGGAATGCTGTATCGAAAACGGCAACTTGTTTAGCGGAAGGGAAAATTGCTTCGGCAACCTCAATACCTTCATAATTTGCAGGATTATGTAAAGGTGCTAAGCTAAAAAGGTCTTTTATGCTTTCTTTTGCTAATTGTGTAATTTCTGTTGTTTTTTTAAATCGAGAACCACCTTGTACTACACGATGTCCAACAATATCAATGTCTTCCGCAGATTTTATAATACCAGTTTCACTATCTAAAAGTTGATGTGCTAGTAATTCTAAACCTTGTTTATGGCTGTAAATAGCAGTAATGTGTTCTATGGTATCTTTTTCAGTTTTGTAAATAAATTTCGCGTCATCCATTCCAATACGTTCAATAAGGCCAGAGCACAAAATAGTTTCTGCTGGCATTGAGAATAATTGAAATTTTAAAGATGAACTTCCAGAGTTTAAAACGAGTACTTGCATATTTTTATAGGTCTTGTGCTTGAATTGCGGTAATGATTACTGTGCTGTAAATATCGTCGGCAGTACAGCCACGGCTTAAATCATTTACAGGTTTGTTAAGTCCTTGAAGAACAGGGCCAATGGCCAATGCTCCAGTTTCTCTTTGTACGGCTTTATAAGTGTTGTTTCCTGTATTTAAATCTGGGAAAATTAAAACACTTGCACGTCCTGCAACTTCAGAGTCTGGTAATTTACTTTTACCAATACGCATATCTACAGCGGCATCATATTGTATTGGACCTTCAATTTTAATATTTGGTGCTATTTTTTTCACTAATTCGGTAGCTTCACGTACTTTTTCTACATCGACACCTTTCCCAGAAGCTCCAGAAGAGTAAGAGAGCATAGCTACTTTAGGTTCTATTCCAAAGTTTTTAGCAGTCTCGGCAGATGAAATTGCTATTTCGGCTAATTGTTCTGCATTTGGGTTTGGATTAATAGCACAATCTCCAAAAACAGAAATTCGATCTTCTAAACACATAAAGAAAACAGAGGATACAATATTTACATCTGGTTTTGTTTTAATAAATTGAAGTGCAGGTCTTAGTGTGTGTTGTGTGGTATGTGCAGCTCCAGAAACCATACCATCGGCATGGCCTTTGTAAATCATCATGGTGCCAAAATATGATACATCTGTTATCATATCTTTAGCCATTTCTAGGTTTACATTTTTATGTTTTCTTAGCTCATAAAGCGTGTTTACATAATCATCAAAATAAGGTGATTTTGTAGGCGATACAATATTAAGTTTACTAGTATCTAGCGGAATATCAAGAGTGATAAGGCGCTCTTTAATTTGATCTTCGTCTCCTATTAAAGTTAATTCTACAACCTGAGCATCCAATAATCGTACTGCAGCTCGCAATACACGTTCGTCTTTCCCTTCGGGTAAAACAATATGTTTTTTATTACTTAAAGCACGTTGTAAAAGATTGTATTGAAACATTCTTGGCGTAAATATTTCTGATTTGAAAGTGATTAAATCATTTGATAATTTATCGGTATCAACGTACTTTTCGAAAGTTGCTATAGATGTTTCTATTTTTTCCTTATTATCCGGATAAATTTTAGATTTTATTTTTCCAACAGTATTTGTAACAGCAAAAGTACCAGCTTTAACACTTACAATCGGGATAACACTTGATAGGCCTTCTATTAGTTTTAAAATAGAATCTTCTGGAATTAAACCACCCGTTAATACAATACCAGAGAGTTTTGGGTAATTTTTAGAAATATGGGCTTGCAGAGCACCAAGAATAATATCAGCGCGATCACCAGGTGTAATAACAAGCGCATTTTCTTTTAAATGTGTTAGGTAATTCCGTAATTGCATTGAACCAACATTAAAGTTTTCGGCTTGGTTATTAACCATGTCTTTACCAAAAAGAATAGTACCATTTAGGGTTTTTACAATTTCTTTAATGGTTGGGCTTGATAGATTTTTTATTTTTGGTATTACCGTAATATCGGCATTTGTTTTTATACGCTTTTTTAATTGTTCTTTTAAAACAGAAATTTGATCTATATCTACTTTATTAGTCACAATAGATATGACATCTACTTCTTCTTTATATGTATCATGTGCCAATTGTACACTATCCAAAATAGACTTAACGTCTTTTTTATCACCTTGAGAAACAATAATAACAGGAATACTAAGGTTTTTAGAAATTAAGATATTAATATCTAATTCTAAGCTCGAGTTTTCATGAGAAAAGTCGGTTCCTTCAACTAAAACAAAATCGAAACGGCTTTCTAAATATTTATATTTTTTAATAACTTCATCAATAACCTTTCCCGATTTACCTTGATTATATAAATCGACCACTTCATTTCTAGTGAAAGCATAAGTGTTTTTATAATTAATATCTATTTCGAAATGTGAAAGAACGGTACTAATATGATTGTCCATTTCACCTTCTTCGAGGTCTTCAATAATTGGTCTAAAATATCCAACCTTAGCTGTTTTGCCTAAAAGCATTCTCATTAAACCTAAAACAATTACAGATTTTCCACTGTTAGGTTCAATCGTTGCTACATAAATTCCTTTGCTCATCGTAATGTATTTGTTACGTTATAAATATAAAGATTTTACCTGTTTTAAATAGGAATAATCTATTTTTATCTAGTTATGATTGCAAATTTATTAGGTTTGGATGTTGCTAAAGATGATTTTTGTCATGCTTTGCAATTTAAAAAGAAGGATTATGCTGTTAAATCTCTAAAAAGGGATTCTAAACTTGCATTTTTTTGATTGAGTTGAAGAATTTTTAATTCGTTATCATGTGCAAAATCAAAAACATGAGCACGCATATCTTCCGAAGTAATAAAAGTTATTTCATAAACAAAACCATACGTGTTTTTTACGCTGTTTACTTTTGGTAATCTTAGCAGAAAAGCATCTTCAACTCTAAAATCGAATTCTACAATTACAATCTGTTCCTTTTCGTCTCGTAGTTCGGTAAGTTTTTTGTCGGCAACAATCTCTCCTTTGTTTATAATAATCACACGGTCGCACATAGCTTCTACCTCTTGCATAATGTGCGTAGATAGAAAAACGGTTTTTGTTTTACCAATGTTTTTAATTAGATTTCTTATTTCGACTAATTGGTTCGGGTCTAAACCAGTTGTAGGCTCATCTAAAATTAAGACTTCAGGATCATGAAGTAGAGCATTTGCTAAGCCAACACGCTGGCGATACCCTTTAGAGAGTTGCCCTATTTTTTTATGCATTTCGGGAGCTAAGCCTGTAAGTTCGATAACATCATCAATGCGTTTTTTATCAACCTTATAAATGTTTGCATTAAATTTTAGATATTCTTTTACAAACATATCTAAATACAACGGGTTGTGTTCTGGTAAATAACCCACACTTTGCTGTACTAATTGCTTTGCTTCGTTTATGTGGTAACCGTTTACTTTAGCAGTGCCTTCAGAAGGTTGAATATATGTGGTTAAAATCTTCATCATGGTCGATTTCCCAGCGCCGTTTGGGCCTAGAAAACCAACGATTTCGGGTTTATTCACTTTGAATGAAACATTATTTAAAGCCTTTTGTGTTCCGTAAATTTTTGATATTCCAGCGACTTCTATCGACATAATTTAATAGTTTGTTCAAAAATAATAATTATAAGGTATATAATAGGATAATAATCGCTTTTAAGATGTTATTGTAAAATCTATATATTATTCGATATAGCGTAATAATATGGAAGATTTACTGTAAATTCATTAAAACTAGCAACAAATACTAAAAAAAGTTTTTATTGTATTTTGATTTCTTAATTATTTAATTACTTTAGCCACTCAATTATGAGTATGACAGTATATTATACATATTTTAACAACTGGTTTTATTTCTTTTTTAGCGAGAAGAACGAGGCATTGTATGTATAATTTATAACAATAAATTTAATATGAGTCTCGATGAAAATCGAGACTTTTTTTGTTTAACACTTGATTGAAAACTTAATAAATAATAGAAACTTGATAAAAACAGTAGCAATACAAGGTGTAAAAGGATCATATCATCATATTGTGTCGAAACAATTTTTTGAAAATCCTGTGGAAACCATCGATTGTTTAACATTCGATAGGGTAGTTGATGTGTTAATTTCTAAAGAATGTGATGCTGGAATTATGGCTTTAGAAAATTCTATTGCAGGTTCTATTATTCCTAATTATGCGTTGATTGATAAATATAACCTTCATATTATAGGAGAGCATTATTTGGATATTCAGCATAATTTAATGGCATTACCAAACCAAACTATTGCAGATATAAAAGAGGTGTACTCACACCCTATGGCATTGTTACAATGTAAGGCATTTTTTAAATTATATCCGCATATTAAATTAGTTGAAGATAAGGATACGGCCGAAGTTGCAGAGCGTATTCAAAAACATAAATTAAAAGGTGTTGCAGCAATTGCAAGTGCTTTGGCAGCCGAACTTTTTGAGTTAGATATTTTAGCAAATAGTATTCAAACTATAAAACATAATGAAACTCGTTTTGTAATTGTAAAACGTGAGGATTCTAAAGTTTTGGAAACCGAAATAAATAAAGCTTCTATTAAGTTTGAAGCTAACCATAAGCGTGGAAGTTTAGCAACTATTTTGAATGTAATGAGCGATTGTAAGTTAAATTTAACTAAAATACAATCTTTACCAATAGTAGAAACGCCATGGAAATATGCCTTTTTTGTTGATGTTACTTTTGATGATTATGCCGATTTTAAAAAAGCACAATCTCTTATTGAAATAATGGGCGAAGATTTTAAAGTTTTAGGTGAATATAAAAATGCGAAAATATGATTGAAGTAGCCGATAGATTGCATAGTGTTGAAGAATACTACTTCTCGCGAAAATTGAAAGAGGTAAACTTGTTAATAGCGAGTGGGAAACCTGTAATTAATTTAGGTATTGGTAGTCCAGATTTGCAACCACCACAGAAAGTTGTTGAAGCTTTAACGGAAGGATTGTTAAGTCCGAATGCTCATAAATATCAAAGTTATCAGGGCTTGCCAGAATTACGTCAAGCAATTTCAGGGTTTTATAAAACACATTATGATGTTAATTTAAGTCCGAATACGGAAGTGCTTCCATTAATGGGAAGTAAAGAAGGTATTATGCATATTTCAATGGCCTATTTAAATAAAGGTGATGAAGTTCTAATTCCGAATCCAGGATATCCAACCTATCAATCTGTAACAAAATTGATGGAAGCAAAACCTGTGTTTTATGAATTAGATGCAGCAAATAATTGGCAACCAGATTTTGAAGATTTAGAGCGATTAGATTTGACTAAAGTGAAATTAATGTGGGTAAATTATCCGCATATGCCAACAGGAACACAACCTTCAGCATCGTTGTTTGAAGAGTTGGTTGCTTTTGCCAAAAAACATAATATTTTAGTTATAAACGATAATCCATATAGTTTCATTTTAAATGATAACCCAGCGAGTATTTTAAATGTGGAGGGCGCAAAAGATGTTTGTTTAGAGCTTAATTCATTAAGTAAAACTTTTAATATGGCCGGATGGCGTGTTGGGATGGTTGTTGGTGATAATAAGTATATAAATGATATCTTAAAAGTAAAAAGTAATATGGATTCTGGGATGTTTTACGGCATTCAAAAAGGAGCTATTGAAGCTTTAAAATGTTCTAGCATGTGGTTTGCAACCTTAAATAATGTGTACAGAGAGCGTCGTGATTTAGTTTGGAAACTGGCCGAAGCATTAAATTGTACGTATGATGAAAATGCAACAGGGCTTTTTGTTTGGGCAAAATTGCCTTTACATATAAAAGCCGAAGAATATATAGATTTAATATTGAAAGAGAAGAGTATATTCTTAACGCCGGGAACTATTTTTGGATCGCAAGGTGAAGGTTATATTAGGTTTTCATTATGTGCACAAACTGAAGATTTACACGAAGCTATTAGACGCGTGAGTTCGTAGTTTCGTTATAGTCTAAAAGTAAGTAAAAGTAATAAAAAGGAGTAAATAGTAATAAAGTAAAACCCGTAACAGTTCGTTCTCTTATGGAGAAAGTTCGGGAGAAGAATGAAAAATATATATTCAATAGGCATAGGTTTAATAGGAGGAAGTTTGGCTAAGGATATCAAAGCACTTAGACCAGATGTTATTATCCATGGTATTAGCAGAAAGGAAAGCACGCTAGATGAAGCGCTGGCACTTAATTTAATTGATAAGAAAGCAACTTTAGACGATCTTAAAAATGCAGATTTAGTAATTATTTCTATACCCGTAGATGCTACCGTAAAATTGTTGCCAACTATTTTGGATTTAATTCCAGAAACAGGTTTGGTTGTCGATGCAGGTTCAACTAAAGTTGATATTTGTAAAGTGGTTGAAAACCATCCTAAACGTAGAAATTTTTTAGCCATGCATCCTATTGCAGGAACAGAGCATTCTGGGCCAGGAGCTGCTATTAGTGGATTGTTTCAGGGAAAAACGAATATTGTTTGTGAGGTTGAAAAAACAACTTTCAAACTACAAGAAAAGGCATTAAAACTGTTTAGTGATATTGGAATGCGTATTCGCTATATGAATCCGGAAGCACACGATAAACATATTGCTTACGTATCGCATTTATCGCACATTAGCGCATTCATGTTAGGTAAAACCGTAATTGATAAAGAACGAAACGAGCGCGATATTTTCGATATGGCGGGCAGTGGTTTTGCATCGACGGTGCGTTTAGCAAAAAGTTCGCCAGCCATGTGGACACCAATTTTTAAACAAAATAAAACCAATGTTATTGAAACATTAGACGAGTATATTAGTAATTTATCTCACTTTAAAGAGCTTATGGAACAAGACGATTTCGAAGCTATTTATAAAGAGATGGAAAGTACAAATTATATAAAAGATATTTTAAACGGAATACATTAAACCTAGAAAAAAAATAAATCTCCAATTTCAACACAATACGAAACATTAAAACAAAGTTTGGAAATTGGAATTTCATTTTGAAATTTGATTAAGATTATGGAAAACACGAAAGAAATGAGAACTTGGTTAGATGATTTAAAGTTAGATCATCCATTAGTAATTGCGGGACCTTGCAGTGCTGAAACAGAAGAACAAGTATTAAAAATAGCGCATGAGCTAAAAGATACCGATGTAAGCTATTTTAGAGCTGGTATTTGGAAACCAAGAACACGCCCAGGAATGTTTGAAGGTGTTGGAGCTTTAGGTTTAAAATGGTTACAAAAAGTAAAAGCTGAAACTGGTATGAAAGTTTGTACGGAGGTTGCTAATGCAGCTCACGTAAAATTAGCTTTAGAGCATGATATCGATTTGTTATGGATTGGTGCACGTTCTACAGTAAGTCCTTTTATCATGCAAGAAATTGCAGATGCTTTACAAGGAACAGATAAGCCTGTATTAATTAAAAACCCAGTAAATCCAGATTTAGCTTTATGGTTAGGTGGTATCGAAAGAATTTACAAATCTGGTGTTAAGAATATTGGAGCAATCCATAGAGGATTTTCTACTTACGAAAAAACTAAATATAGAAATACTCCAGAATGGCAATTAGCTATTGAATTTCAAAACAAATATCCAGATATTCCATTAATAAACGATCCATCGCATATTACAGGAAATAGAGATATGATTTTTGATGTATCTCAAACCGCTTTGGATTTAAACTTTGATGGATTAATGATTGAAACGCATTACGATCCAGAAAAAGCATGGAGTGATGCTGCACAACAAGTAACACCATCTACTTTGGTTCAAATTATGAGAGATTTGAAAATTAGAAAAGAATCTAATACTGAAGAAGAGTACAACAGTTCTTTAGATAATTTAAGAGCACAAATTGACGTAGTTGATAATCAAATTCTTGAATTATTAGGAAAACGTATGAAAACTTCTGATGGTATCGGAGCGCTTAAAAAACAGAAAAACGTTGCAGTTTTGCAATCTAAACGTTGGAACGAAATTTTAGGTAAAATGGTTTTAGAAGGTGAGCAATATGGTTTAAGTGAAGAATTTATCTTAAAAATGTTTAAAGCAGTACACCAAGAATCTATTAATCACCAAGAAAAAGTGATTAACGGATAGTAACTATTAATTTAGATATATAAAAAAGCCTCGCATAGCGAGGCTTTTTTTATGGATTCAAATCTAATATATAGTAGGACTATAAAAAGATTAATCGTTTTTAGTATAAGCTAAACGTCTAGACGCTTTTCTCATTAAAATGTTAATTAAATCTTCTGGAGAGCTACCTATGCTTCCTCTTACTTTTTTGTTGTAATTCCAAAGTAAAACACCATCTAAGGCATTATGTACAGACATGTTTATTATTGCATTGTTTGTGCTTCCCCAAGCTCCAAAAAGCACACCTAAAGCTACGCTTGCACCTTCAGACATCGGTTTGTTAGTTTCAAAATCGCCAGATATTACGGCATCTACTTCTAATATATCAGCTAATTCTTTTGGAGTGTAGTCTAAAACATTATCGTAGTCTATTTCATTTCTTTTTAATAAAGCAGTTGTTACTTTTGGATCTTGCACTTCTAAAGAAAGTAATTTACCTCGTTTCTTTCTTTTTAAAAACCAAGAATACATGGCTGTTTGTATGCCTTCGCCTTCTGCTTTTTCTAGCTTATGCAACTGCTCGTTGCTCATGTCTTTCATTTGTTTAGGTCTCAGTTTTACTTGTGTTTTGAAAGGAACAACGGCAATAATTTTGTGAGATTTAGCAATTTCATCAAACTCAGGGTTTTCATAAAGATTTGTTTGAGAAGTTGCACCAATAGTAATGGTTAAGAATAAGATTGAAAATAATAGTTTTTTCATTGTTTTTTGGGTTGTTTAAAATTAAGTTACTAATATATGTTTAGTCTTAATCATTAAATAATTTTTTTAGATTATTTTTGGAGAATATGACAGGACGCGTTTATAAATCTACAGGAAGTTGGTATACCGTAAAAACCGAATTGGGTGATACTTACGAATGCCGAATAAAAGGGAAATTTAGAATTAAAGGTATTAAAAGTACCAACCCAATTGCTGTGGGCGATATAGTAGATTTTGAATTGGAAACCGATAACAATCAGGAGTCGGGAATAATTCATAATATTCATGATCGATTCAATTATATTGTCCGTAAATCAGTTAACCTTTCAAAGCAAACTCATATACTTGCGGCAAATATCGATCAGGTTTTTTTAATGATTACCATTAATAATCCACCAACATTAACCAGTTTTATCGATCGCTTTTTAGTTACGGCAAACGCTTATTCAATTAAAACAGTTTTATTATTCAACAAAACGGATACTTTCGATCAAGATACATTAGATGAAGTAAAATATTTAGCTCATATTTATCGTAAAATAGGTTATGAGTGTATTGGAGTTTCTGCCGTTACTGGTAAAAATGTAGATAAAGTAAAAGCCTTGATGGCTGGTAAAGTAAGTTTGTTTTCTGGTCATTCCGGCGTTGGAAAATCAACGTTAGTAAATGCCATTGAGCCAACATTAAATATAAAGACTAAAGCAATTTCAACCCAACACATGCAAGGGCAACATACTACAACTTTTGCCGAAATGTTCGATTTAAGTTTTGGTGCTCAAATTATAGATACACCAGGAATTAAAGGTTTTGGTGTTGTGGATATGGAAAAAGAAGAAATAGGAGATTATTTTCCTGAGTTTTTCGCATTAAAACAAGATTGTAAGTTTAACAATTGCTTACACATTAAAGAACCTAAGTGCGCTGTAAAAGAAGCTTTAGATAAAGGTGATATTGAATATTCTCGTTATAGAAGTTATATACAGCTTGTTGAGGGTGAAGATGAGCATTATCGAACAGATATTTGGGATTAGTCTTCTTTATTCATTGTTGAGACATTTCCCCGTAAGGGATAAATTTAGATTTAAAAAACACTTGTTAGAAGGTTTTTTAAGACCGACAAGGTTTTCAATATTCAATTAAAAAATGAAAGCAGTTATTCAGCGCGTTACAAAAGCAAGCGTTACTATAAAGGGCGAAAAAGTAGCCAACATACAAAACGGACTTTTAATCCTTTTAGGAATTGTGAATGAAGACGAACAGACTGATATTAATTGGTTATCAAACAAAATTGTAAATCTTCGAATTTTTTCAGATGAAGATGGTGTGATGAATCAATCTCTGAAAGATACAAATGGCGATGTTATCATAGTAAGTCAATTTACGCTTCAAGCTTCAACTAAAAAAGGCAATCGACCGAGTTATATAAAAGCAGCAAAACCCGATGTTGCTATTCCTTTATATGAAGATTTTATAAAACAAATAGAATCCGATTTGGGGAAACCAATACAAAAAGGACAATTTGGTGCAGACATGAAAGTCGAATTACTTAACGATGGCCCAGTAACTATAATTATAGATACAAAAAATAAAGCATAATGGCATCTGTTTTTGGTCACGGTATAGTTGGTTATACTTTAGTGAAAGTAGCTAATAAGCAAAACTTAAAATGGTTATTACTTGCCGCAATTTTTTCAACTATTTTACCCGATTTTGATGTTATTGGTTTTAATTTTGGAGTTGCTTACAGTTCTCCTTTAGGGCATCGTGGCTTTACACATTCTATTGTGTTTGCTTTATTATGGGCAATACTTTTAATGTTTACTTTAGGACGAAGTAATAAAGTTATTTGGTTTTTAGTGATTTTCGTTTCAACAATGTCTCATGGGCTTTTAGATGCAATGACTTCTGGAGGAAAAGGTGTTGGCTTTTTTATTCCTTTTAATAACGACCGGTTTTTCTTTCCATTTCAAGATATTCGTGTTTCACCGATTGGTATTGGTAAATTTATATCAGAACGCGGTGTTCAGGTTATTTTTAGCGAATTTAAGTACATATTTATGCCGTGTTTTATTATATTAGCTATCAGGTTTTTGGTTTTTAAATTTAGTAAAAATAAGGATTAGCCCGTTTTACTTTGTTTAAAAAAAGCTAAACTCCCTATCTATAAAATAAACTTAACCTCATTTCATGATTTTAAAACGTATTTTAAATACACTATTTTTATTTATAACTCTTTTTAGTTTTTCCCAAGAAAATTTATACACCAGTTTTAGTATAGCTGATAACTTAAAACAGCATGCAAATGCTGTTGTTAGGTTAAATAATACCGATATCGTTTTAGAATCTTCTCGAAACATGTTGGTTACCGAAAAACGTATAGTAACCGTACTTAATAAAGAAGGGAACGATGCTATTAATGCTTATTTGTATTACGATAAAAATGTAAACATTAAAACATTAGAAGTTCTGGTTTATAATAACTTCGGAAAAGTGATTAAGAAAATAAAAGAAAAAGATTTTAGAGATGTAAGCGCCGTATCTGGAGGAACACTGTATTCCGATTCTCGTGTAAAATATCTAGAATATACAGCGATTAAATATCCGTATACCATTGAATTTAATTCGGAATACGAAACTAATAACACGGCTTTTATAAATTCGTTTTCACCTGTGAATGAATATTTTTTAAGTATAGAAAATAGTAGTTATACGTTAAGTTTTCCTGAAGAACTTTCAATTAGAAAAAAAGAGAAAAATATTGAAGGTTTTAAGGTTAATAAAGATGTTTCTTCGACTAAAATATATTACGAAATAAAAGATATTTTGGCAATTAAGCCAGAAGAGTATAGTCCTAATTTTTCGGATGTTATCCCAAAAGTAATGTTTGCTTCAAAACAGTTTACTTTAGAAGGTGTGAGTTCTGTGGTTGAAAACTGGAATGAATTTGGAACTTGGATGTATCATGATTTAATTAAGAACACACACGATTTATCGGCAGGAACAATAATGATGGTTCAGGCATTAGTTAAAAATGAGCCAGATGATGTAGCAAAAGCAAAAAAGATATACGAATACGTTCAAAATAAAGTACGCTACATAAGTGTGCAAGTAGGTATAGGTGGGTGGAAACCTTTTAATGCTTCGGAAGTAGATAGATTAGGTTATGGAGATTGTAAAGCACTTACCAATTATACGTTAGCATTACTTAAAGCGGTAGGTATAGAATCTAATTATTCCGTAGTTTTTGCAGGCGATTCACAACGTAGCTTAGAGAAAGATTTTGCTGGTATGCAGGGTAATCACGTTATTCTAAACATACCAAATAAAAATGAAAATATTTGGTTAGAATGTACGAGCCAGAAATTACCTTTCGGTTTTATTGGCGATTTTACAGATGATAGAGATGTTTTGGTAATTTCATCAGAAGGAGGGAAAATAGAGCATACCAAAAAATATAATCCGGATGAAAGTTTACAAACTATAAATGGTTTGTGTACTATATTAAACGATGGATCTCTCGACGCTAAAGTAAGTGTAAACTCAAAAGGTATTCAATACAACGATAAATATTGGTTAGAAACCGAACCAGAACGTGATTTAGATGTGTATTACAAAAAACGTTGGAAATACATAAATAATATGTCTATAAATAGCATAGATATTGAAAATGATAAACAGACCGTAGAATTAGTTGAAAACATAGATTTTCAGGCGAATAATTATACTAAAAAAGTGGGGAACCGTATGCTGGTTAATTTGAATGTGTTAAATAGAAACCAGCATATTCCAGACAGATATAGAAGTAGAAAACTTCCATTAAAAATAAATAGAGGTTTTAAAGATGTAGATGAGGTAGAAATTAGTTTACCAACGGACTATAATATAGAATCATTACCAAAAGGGCAGGTGCTCGAAACAGATTTCGGTAGCTATATTACTGAAATTTCGGCTATTGATAATTCTAAAATAAAATATAAACGAACATTTATTATAAACGATGGCGAATTCCCTAAAGAAGATTACGCTGCGTTTAGAACCTTTTATAAAGAAATATCAAAACTCGATAATGCTAAAGTAGCATTAATTAAAAAGTAAAATGATACTATGAAACTAACCTCACTATTAGTAACCTTTTGTTTTTCATTAACCGTATTTGCCCAAGATTACCATTTTGGAAAAGTATCTAAAGAAGAATTGCAAGAAAAGTTTAATCCTTTAGATTCTTCAGCAAGTGCAACGTATTTATATAAATATCGAAAATCTTTTTATCAGTATGATGAGCAAAATGGGTTTACTCTGATAACTGAAGTGCACGAGCGCATTAAGATTTATAATCAAGAAGGATTCGATTATGCAACGAAATCAAATAGATTGAGTGTAAGTGGAGGGAGCGATGAGGAAATTCGAAACTTAAAAGCGTATACTTATAGTTTAGTAGATGGTAAAATTGTTGAAACTAAACTATCTAAAGATGGTATTTTTAAAACGGAACTATCAAAATACAGTAATGAGTATAAGTTTACCATGCCTAATATAAAGGCAGGTAGTATTGTAGAGTATAAATACAGAATTAATTCACCGTTTATATACAATGTAGACGAATTTGTATTTCAACATGATATTCCTGTTAAAAAAATAGAAGCTCGATTTGAGGCTCCAGAATATTTTAGCTTTAAAGTGAACGTGAGAGGGTATTTAAGGGTTATGCCTAAAAAGAGTGCTCAGTCAGATAAAATAACATTTACGGGTAGAACAGAAGATAGATCGTTTTATTCAGAAGATTTAAACTTTACAAAGCATATTACAGAGTATGATATAGAGAATGTACCGCCCCTAAAGGATGAACCTTATGTTAATAATATTGATAATTACAGATCTTCTGTAAAATACGAGCTATCCTACACTAAGTATCCAGATGCACCTATAAAGTCATATACCACATCCTGGCCCGATGTAGTAAATACTATTTACGATAACTCAAATTTTGGTCAAGAATTAAATAAAAAAGGTTATTTTGAAGACGATATTGATGCACTAATAGCAACAGTTTCCGATCCATTGCAACGCACAGCGTTAATATTTAACTATGTAAAAAACAAAGTAAAATGGAATGGTTATTACGGTTATGGAACGGACGATGGTGTTAAAAAAGCATACAAAGAACAAGTGGGTAATGTTGCCGAAATTAATTTAATGCTTACTGCTATGTTGCAACATGCAGGACTTAGAGCTTACCCGGTTTTAGTAAGTACTAGAGAACACGGTGTGCCATTATTTCCAACCTTAGAAGGATATAATTATGTAGTGAGTTATGTTAAATTAATTGAAGGTAATATGCTCTTAGATGCCACAAGTAAGTTTAGTACTCCTAATGTTTTACCTTTTAGAACATTAAACTGGCAAGGACGTGTTATAGCAGAAGCTGGTGGTTCTACTTTAGTGGATTTATATCCTAAACAAATCTCTAAGAACTCAGTTTTTTTCATGGGAAGTTTAACTAAAAATGGTGATTTATCTGGTGGGTATAGAAGTATAAAAAAGAATCATAAAGCGCTATCGTTTAGAGAAAAATTTATTGATGTTGATCGTGATGATTTTATTGAGAAATTAGAAAATAAGTACGATGGACTTGAAATTTCGGATTACGAGGTTAAAAACGGATTAGATCTGGGCAAGCCTATTGTAGAATCTTATAAATTTGTAAAAGAAAGCCAAGCAGATATTATTGGTGATAAAATGTATTTTTCGCCATTATTTTTCCTGAAAACTACAGATAACCCCTTTAAACTAAGCGAAAGAGAGTTTCCTGTAGATTTTGGTTATCCATCTAAAACATCTAGTAAGATTAATATAAGCATACCAGAAGGTTATAAAATAGAAAGTGTGCCGGAATCGGTGGCTTATGCATTACCTAATAATTTAGGGAAGTTTGTTTACCGTATTCAAGGTGAAGAAGGTAAAATACAATTGTCTCTAACATCTGAGATAAGCTCAGCAATAATTACTCCAGAATATTACGAAGCTTTAAAAGCTTATTTTGCACAAATGATAGAAAAAGAAAACGAACAAATAGTTTTAAGTAGAATATAATGAATATACAAAACGCACAAAAAGAAGTTGACCATTGGATAAAAGAACACGGTGTTCGCTATTTTAACGAGCTTACCAATATGGCTCAACTTACAGAAGAAGTAGGCGAGGTCGCTAGAATAATTGCCCGTAGATACGGAGAGCAAAGCGAAAAAGAAAGTGATAAAAACAAAGATTTAGGTGAAGAATTAGCCGATGTTTTATTCGTTGTATTATGCTTAGCCAATCAAACCGGAGTCGATTTACAAAAAGCATTCGATGAAAGAATGTACAAGAAAGGAAAACGTGACCATGATAGGCACCATAATAACGAAAAATTAAAGTAAATTAGCAGGCTTTAATCCGTATAGAATTTTATAATGAATATTACCCTTCATAAATCCAAACTAGAAAACCAAAAATCGGCAGTTACAATTACAGGTTCAAAAAGTGAATCTAACCGTTTGTTATTATTACAAGCGCTTTATCCGGAATTTAAAGTTGAAAATGTTTCAAATTCGGACGATAGTAATTTAATGACGAATGCATTAAGCTCGAAGTCTAGTGTTGTAGATATTCATCACGCAGGAACGGCTATGCGGTTTTTAACTGCATATTTTTCAATTCAAGAAGGAAGAACGGTAACGCTTACAGGTTCTAAACGGATGACCGAGCGACCAATTAAAATATTAGTTGAAGCCCTTCAAGATCTTGGAGCTGAAATAAGTTATGTAGATAACGATGGTTTTCCTCCAATAAAAATTACAGGAAAAAAACTATCAAATCATAAAGTATCTCTAAAAGCAAATGTAAGTAGCCAGTATATTTCTGCCTTATTATTGATTGCTTCAAAGTTAGAAAACGGGTTAGAATTAACCTTAGAAGGTGAAATTACATCGGTTCCATATATAAAAATGACGTTGAGTTTATTAGACGAAATAGGAGTAGAGTCATCATTTAGTGGTAATGTTATTACTGTAAAATCAAACACAAAACAATTAACGCCAAAAACATTGGTTGTAGAGTCCGATTGGTCTTCAGCATCATACTATTTCAGTATTGCGGCCATTGCCGAAATCGGAACAGAAATTACATTATCATCATACAAAGAGAACTCTTTACAAGGCGATTCTGTATTGGTCGAAATTTATAAGCATTTTGGAGTAAGTAGCACGTTCAACGGCAATTCTATCACATTAAAAAAAGAAAAGCCTAGCGAATCAACATTAAGTTTAGATTTAAAAAACGCACCAGATATAGCTCAAACCATTGCAGTAACATGCTTTGCTTTAGGTATGCCTTGCGATTTAATAGGATTACACACCTTAAAAATTAAAGAAACAGATAGATTAGTAGCTTTAAAAACCGAAATTGAAAAATTAGGTGGCGAAGTAAAAATTACCGATAAATCATTACACCTTGCACCATCTACTAAAATAAAAGAGTTAGTGCCAATTGCAACCTATAACGATCACCGTATGGCTATGGCATTTGCACCTTTAGCACTAAAAACACCAATAATTATAGAACATGCCGCTGTGGTATCAAAATCGTATCCAACGTTTTGGGAAGATTTAAGAGCCATTGGGTTTAAAATAACAGAATAATAAACACGCATTTACTTGACAACCCCTATCCTGAGATTGTATATTTGCAGTTGTTAGATTTTTTTTGAGGAAGCTCAGAAATAATAACACATTAATTTAAAACCTTTTTGAATGAAATTATCACATTTTGGTTTCAACTTACCAGAAGAATTATTAGCAGAATATCCAGCTGAAAACAGAGATGAATCACGTTTAATGGTGCTTAACAGAAAAGAGCAGACCATAGAACACAAAATGTTTAAAGACATTATCGACTATTTTAAGGAAGACGATGTTTTAATTTTAAATGATACTAAAGTTTTTCCTGCCCGTTTATACGGAAATAAGGAAAAAACAGGAGCAAGAATCGAAGTTTTCTTATTAAGAGAATTAAATGAAGAGCAACGCCTTTGGGATGTTTTAGTAGATCCAGCACGTAAAATAAGGATAGGAAATAAATTATATTTTGGTGACGACGAAACGTTAGTAGCCGAAGTTATAGATAATACAACATCAAGAGGGCGTACATTACGTTTTTTATATGATGGATCTTATACTGAATTTCGTAAGAAATTAAACGAACTAGGAGAAACACCACTTCCAAAATACATTAAACGTGATGTAGAACCAGAAGATCAAGATCGTTACCAAACTATTTATGCAAAAACTGAAGGAGCCGTAGCAGCGCCAACAGCAGGACTTCACTTTTCTAGACACTTATTAAAGCGTTTAGAAATTAAAGGCGTTAAATTTGCTGAGGTTACGTTACACGTAGGTTTAGGGACATTTAACCCAGTAGAAGTAGAAGATTTATCTAAACATAAAATGGATAGCGAAGAGTTGAAAATCAACGCAGAAGCCGTAGAAATTGTAAACACAGCACTTGCCGAAAAACGTCGTATTTGTGCCGTTGGAACAACAGCTATGCGTGCCATAGAAAGTGCGGTATCTTCAAGCGGGAAACTAAACGAAGTAGAGGGATGGACAAATAAATTTATTTTCCCTCCATACGAATTCAGTATTGCAAACTGTATGATTACTAACTTTCATACACCAAAATCAACACTTTTAATGATGATTTCGGCATTTGCAGGACACGATTTTGCTAAAAAAGCATACGAAGAAGCTGTAAAAGAAAAATATAAATTCTACAGTTATGGCGATGCGATGTTAATCATCTAATCCCATCAAAATAAAACTTAAGCCTCATCCATATAAACGATGAGGCTTTTTTTTATCAATTTTTAAGGCTATTTCGTAGTTTTAAAATTTGGGCATTCCCTTTCAGGTCGGGCTTTTTGCTATATCTTTTTTGTGTGGAATTTGTTTTAATACTTTTAAATTTAGTTCTAAATCGAAGTTGATATCCTCCTAAAATAATTAGTTTAGCACAAAAAAGGATGCCGCTACAATCCCTAATGCAACCATGTGCTAAATTTAGTGTATACCCTAAAATTAGTACGACTTTATAAAAACAAGTGCTATAAAAGAAAAAGCTTTCACTATTTTTGCAACCAAATGAAAGATAATAAAAAAGATATACGCGCCTTAACCAAAGAACAACTTCGGGATTTCTTTGTAGAAAATGGCGATAAAGCCTTTCGCGGTAACCAAGTTTACGAATGGCTTTGGCAAAAATCGGCACATACTTTCGAGGATATGACAAACGTATCTAAGGAAACTCGCCAAATGCTTGAGGACAATTTTGTAATTAATCATATAGAAGTAGATACCATGCAACGTAGTAACGATGGCACGGTAAAAAATGCAGTACGTTTACACGACGGATTAATAGTAGAGTCTGTTTTAATACCAACAAAAACGAGAACCACAGCCTGTGTTTCTAGCCAAGTTGGTTGTAGTTTAGATTGCTTGTTTTGCGCAACTTCACGTTTAAAACGTATGCGGAACTTAAATCCCGACGAGATTTTCGATCAAGTTGTTGCGATAGATAAAGAAAGCCGTTTGTATCACAACCGTCCATTAAGTAACATTGTATTTATGGGCATGGGCGAACCGCTTATGAACTATAATAATGTTATTAAAGCTATTGATAAAATTACATCTACCGATGGTTTAGGCATGTCTCCAAAACGAATTACAGTTTCCACATCTGGAGTACCAAAAATGATTCGAAAAATGGCCGATGATGAAGTGAAATTCAACTTGGCAGTATCATTACACTCCGCTATAGATGAGGTGAGAACTAAAATAATGCCATTCAATGAAACTTTTCCTTTAAAAGATCTAAAAGAATCTTTGGAATACTGGTACTTAAAGACAAATCGTAAAATCAGTTACGAATACGTGGTTTGGAAGGGTATAAACGATAGCCAAAAAGATATTGATGCCTTTGTTCAGTTTTGTAAATATGTACCATGTAAGGTGAATATTATAGAATACAACCCAATTGACGATGGCGAATTTCAACAAGCAACAAATGAAGCTTTAGAGAACTACATTAGTACGCTCGAAAAAAACAGAATTGTTGTAAACGTGCGCCGTAGTCGTGGAAAAGATATTGATGCAGCTTGTGGACAACTGGCTAATAAAAGTTAATCTTTTATAACTAATTTAAAGCTGAAAGTATTCGGCAATTCATATAAAATCATAAATCATTTAGTATATAAACTTGTAAATCTTATATTTGATTTTCTTTAATATCTGAGCTTGAAAATAGTAGAACAAATAAAGCAACCTATAGCTTACGAAATGGATCTTTTTGAACAAAAGTTCCTGCTTTCAATGTCTAGCAAAGTGGCTCTGCTTAATCGTATTACACATTATATCGTTAACCGAAAGGGAAAGCAAATGCGCCCTATGTTCGTTTTTTTGGTTTCCAAAATGGTCTCAAATGGCGAAGTTTGCGAGCGTACCTATCGTGGAGCATCTGTTATAGAACTTATCCATACGGCAACCTTAGTGCATGATGATGTGGTAGACGATAGTAATCGTCGTCGTGGTTTCTTTTCTGTAAATGCACTTTGGAAAAATAAAATAGCTGTTTTAATTGGTGATTTTTTATTATCAAAGGGTTTGTTATTGTCTATAGATAATAACGATTTCGATTTACTTAAAATTATTTCGATTGCCGTTCGCGAAATGAGCGAGGGTGAACTTCTTCAAATAGAAAAAGCACGAAAACTAGACATTACAGAAGATATATATTACGAAATTATTCGCCAGAAAACGGCAACATTAATTGCCGCTTGTTGCAGTTTAGGTGCAGCATCGGTAAAACCAGAATCTGAACATGTAGAAACCATGCGTAAATTTGGTGAGCTTATTGGTATGGCTTTCCAGATAAAAGATGATTTGTTCGATTATGGAGATACACAAATAGGGAAACCAACAGGTATTGATATTAAGGAGCAAAAAATGACTTTGCCTTTAATTAACGTGTTAAATGGTGCCTCTAAAAAGGATAAGAAATGGCTTATCAATTCTATTAAAAATCATAATAAAGACACCAAACGTGTTAAGGAAGTTATCGCTTTTGTTAAAAATAATGGTGGTTTAGATTATGCGGTTTTTAAAATGACAGAATTTCAAATGGAAGCTTTAGAATTACTTCAAAAGTATCCAGATTCGGAATATAAAAAATCATTAGAATTAATGGTTAATTATGTTATCGATAGAAAGAAATAAGTCTATTGCTGCTGTTGCTGCTGTTGCTGGTTTTGATTTTGTTCCTTTTTAACTACTAAACTTCGTTTATAACTGTTAGCAGGTTCTTTTGTATTTATAGCAGGTGCACTTGGTTTATCTTCGTTTTTATCAGTTTTAACAGTAACCTTAACGCTCATTTCAGATTCTACATTGCCTTTAAAAACACCTTTAACAGGTGCGCAATCGCTATAATTTCTTCCAATAGCTAAGCGTACATGGTTTTCGTTAGCAATGGCATGGTTTGTCGGGTCTATTCCTAACCAACCATAAAATGGAATATATGCTTCTATCCAAGCGTGTGTGGCTCCTTCACCTCTTGTCATTTCTTCATTAGGACAAATATAACCACTTACGTAACGGGCTGGAATACCAAGCATTTTAACCATTTGTAGCATTACATTGGTGAAATCTTGACAAACGCCTTCTTTTAATTTCCAAGCTTCGTCTAGGGGTGTTTTTACATTTGTAACACCAGGCTTATAATCGAAATTAGTATGTACGTATTCACAAAGTGCAAGAACAGCTTGAAAAGGCGATTTAGTTTTCAACATGAGATCTAAAATAACATCTGAAACTTCTTTGCTTCCGCTGAAGGGTTTATACTTTGTAAAATCAATAAACTCTATTGTGTTTTTTATTCTTTTTAATTCTTCCCATTGTGCTGTTTTATCAACGCTATCATCTGGGATTAATTTGGGAGATGTAACAACTTCGATTTCAGATATAACACTTAATTCATCATGTGGTTCAATGAGCATGAAGGTACCCACACGATTATTATAAAAGTCTGTAAACGTTTCAATAAAAGGATTGTTTGTTATTGAAATTAGGTGTGAAAGTACTTTTTGAAAATTATCGTTTATTGGGTGTAACCTCGTTAAAGTTGCGCCATCAATTACGGGAGCGCTATAATTATATTTTGTTATATGTTTGATGAAAAATGTAGCCATGATTGCGATTGTTAATCAGTTATTTAGAGTTGTAAACAGCATTGATATTACTAGAGATATTACTTATATCCTCTTTAATGCTTTGTATGAAATTATTTAATCCTTGGTCATTAATATTTTCAATAGTAGTATACTTTATAGAACTTTCAAGTTTACCAATTAGAAATTCTAAGTTGCTTTTTTCTAGTTCATTGGTTTCAATTAAACGAGTAATAGCTCTACTTAATTTATTAACACAGTAATAAACAGATCTTGGAAATAATTTATCTTGAAATACCATTTCGATAATATGGTCTTCGTTAAAAGAAGATTTATGTGTTTTTAAGTATAATTGGTAACCTCCAATAGACAGAAGCAGGTTTTTCCAATAAAAACTTTTTTCTAAATTATCAGAAGTATTTCCAATTTCGGTAAGTTTAAGCGAAGTAAAATCGGCTATTAGATTAACACGTTCTAAGAATTTACCAATATTCATAAAATAATAAGACGTACCACGCTCTTGAGTAACATCGGTTGTTCCGTTATAGATAAGATGATGTTTGCGTAAATCTTCTAAAAACTGCGCAAGATCTTCCTCTCCTAGTTTTTTTCGTAAATCTTTATTTGTAAGAAATAGATAGTAATTATTAACACATAACCAAAGTTCTCTAGAAATGTGCTCTTGTACACTACGTGCATTTTCTCTTGCTTTTGTAACAAGATTAAGAATAGAGTTGGAGTTGTCTGTATTAAAGACCATAAAGTCGATACATTCTAAAGCATCTTCTGTATGGTATTCGTTATCATATGCGGTGTAATTTTTAATAATTGGTGTCCAAGAAAATAATTCTGGAGAGTCTTGATTGGTAGATAAATTTACTTTTAGTAAACTTAAAATACCGTTTCCGCGTTCCATATACCTATCTAACCAAATAAGATTATTTGCTACTCTACTTAACATACATGTTTATTTTTTATGAAATTATTCTAAAATCCAAGTGTCTTTACTTCCTCCTCCTTGTGAGCTGTTAACTACTAAGGAGCCTTTTTTTAGTGCCACTCGTGTTAACCCTCCAGGACAAATATCTATACCATCGCGTCCAGAAAGAGCAAAAGGTCTTAAATCTATACATCTCGGCGATAATTTGCCGTCTATGTAACACGGTGCAGTTGATAGTCTTAAAATAGGTTGTGCTATAAAGTTTTCTGGTTTTTTACTAACGTTATCTAAGTAATCTTTAATTTCGTCATCGGAAGCTTCATGGCCCATAAGCATGCCATAACCGCCACTACCATCGGTTTTTTTGATAACCATTTCTTTTACGTTTTTTGTAACATACGCAAGTTCATCTGGTCTTCCTAATTGGTAGGTTTCAATATTTTTTAGAATAGGTTCTTCGTCTAAATAATACTTAATCATGTCTGGGACATAAATGTAAACGGCTTTATCATCGGCAATTCCTGTTCCTGGTGCATTTACAATATTTACGTTTCCTTTTCTGTATGCTGCCATAATTCCAGCAACACCTAAAACACTTTTTTCATTAAATTCTAGCGGGTCTAAATAATCATCGTCCACACGTCTATAGATAACATCAACTTGTTTTAATCCGTTGGTTGTTTTCATGTAAACAAAATGGTTTTTAACAACCAAATCGCTACCTTCAACCAATTCAATACCCATTAATCTAGCTAGAGTAGTATGCTCGTAATACGCGGAATTATAGATTCCCGGAGTAAGTAGAACAATGTTTGGATTTGTTATTTTTGAAAGTTCTTTAAGTTTTTTATATAATAAGTTTGGATAGTCAGATACCGATCTAACATTGTTTTTTGGTAAAATACCAGGAAACAAACGTTTTGAGATCTCTCTGTTTTCTAGCATATAACTCACTCCTGAAGGTGTTCTTAAATTATCTTCAAGAACGTAAAACTCTCCATCATTATTTCTAATTAAATCAACACCAGAAATATGAACATAAACATCATGCGGTACTTTTACACCTTTCATTTCGCGTAAAAAACTAGGACAAGAATAAATTAGTTCACCAGGGATTATACCATCTTTTATAATAAACTGCTCATTATAAATATCTTTAATAAAGAGATTTAATGCTTTAAGGCGCTGTTTAATACCTGCTTCTATTTTTTGCCATTCGTCAGCCGTTATAATTCTTGGAACAATATCGAACGGAAATATTTTTTCAATACCTTCATTGTCGTTATACACCGTAAAAGTAACACCTTGACTCATAAAGAGCTGTTTAGCAAGGTCCTCTTTCGTTGTAAGCTTTTCAGGCGATGTGTTTTCTAAATATTTAATAAAACCTTCATATTGCTTCCTGAATTCGGCATTGTCGTTATACATTTCGTCCCAAGTACTAGCAAGTTTCTCATAATGTGAGAATAGGTTATTGTCTTTCATAAGCTCCAAGTGTTATGCTCAAATATAAGTATTTGTTGAAAAATAATTAATGTTTTGTGAATTTAAGTAAATAAAGCATATGGTTTATTAATATTTGTTAAAAAAAATATAGTTTTTTAACTGTAATTGTTTTTTTATGATGATTTATTTACGAGTTAAATAATTTTAAAAAAATATAAGTTAGCCAATATTTATGAATTATTAGCAATCTTTATAAGATTTAAAGCAATCTTAATATATAGGAAACACTAAAAATATATTTTATGATTCGTCAGATTTTTAATAATAGTTTTTCAAGTTTTTATTTTTTTTCTCTTAAAAAATAAGTGTGTTGTTTCAACAATTATTATTTTTGTCTTAATGCAGAACCTACTCAAAAATTATATTCCGAGCAATTCTTTAGTTCAAGTTTTAAATCTTTTAGCACATGATAACCTTTCTGTTAAAATAAAAAACGAACGTAAAACGCGCCATGGAGATTATATGCAATTGCCAAACGGAAAACATCAAATAACAATAAATTCGAATTTAAATGAATACCGGTTTTTAATAACGCTTATTCATGAAATAGCCCATTTTGAAACCTATAAAGCTTATGGTAAATATATAAAACCCCATGGTTTAGAGTGGAAGCACACTTTTCAGCATTTAATGTTACCATTTTTAAACCCAAATATTTTCCCAAATAATCTATTGCCACTTTTAGCGCAGCATTTTAAAAATCCAAAAGCCTCTAGTGATACAGATATTAAATTAGCGTTTGCTTTAAAGCAATTTGACGAGCCAAACGATAAAACTTATGTGTTTGAAATACCCTTAGGAGTAACCTTTAAATTATATAATGGTCGCGTATTTAAAATGGGACAAAAACGGGTAAAACGATTTGAGTGTGTTGAAATTAAAACAGGAAGGTTATATTTGTTTAATCCAAATGCAGAGGTTGAACTAATTTAATTTCTAAAAAAAGAAATAAAGTAATAATATTAATAAGCTAGAATTTCATTTGAGTTTCTAGCACAAATAAAGTAGAAAATGAATAAAAATTATTATGCCATATTGATGGCAGGCGGAGTTGGATCTAGGTTTTGGCCTGTTAGTACAAGTGATTTTCCAAAACAATTTCACGATATGCTCGGAACTGGTGATACACTTATTCAAAAAACATTTCAGCGTCTATCACGATTAATTCCTAAGGAAAACATATACATATTAACAAACGAGCGCTATAACGATTTGGTTTTAGAACAGCTTCCAGAAGTAACTCAAAAACAAGTAGTTTTAGAGCCAGCCATGAGAAATACAGCACCTTGTATTTTATATGCATCTTTAAAAATTCAAAAAGAGAATCCGGATGCTTTAATGATTGTAGCTCCAAGTGATCACTGGATTGAAGATGAACAAACGTTTTCAAAAAATGTAGAAGAAGCTTTTAATTATTGCTCAGAAAATGATGCGTTAATGACGTTAGGAATTCAACCTACATTTCCAAATACAGGTTTTGGTTATATTGAATTCGATAAAGATTCAACTAAAGTTATTAAACCAGTAAATCAATTTAGAGAAAAACCAGATTATGAAACGGCCAAAGCATTTATTGCCCAAGGTAATTTTTTATGGAACGCAGGTATTTTTATGTGGAGTGCAAAGAGTGTTTTAAAAGCATTTAAAAATAATCAGCCAGAATTATATCAGTTATTTGAATCTGGAATTCCAGTTTATAATACCGAATTGGAAGAGGATTTTATAAAGGAAAATTACCCGAAAGCAGAAAACGTATCGGTAGATTATGCTATCATGGAGAAATCTAAAAATGTTTACGTGATAGGGGCAGAATTTGATTGGAACGATTTAGGAACTTGGGGAAGTTTATACGATAAACTTGATAAGGATGAGGATGATAATGCTATTTTAAATTCTAAAAGTTTAGTAGAAAATGCTAAAGGTAATATGATAAGAACTAAACTTGGTAAAAAGGTGATTATCGATGGTTTGGACAACTATATAATAGTGGATAATGATGATGCTTTATTAATTTACCCTAAAAGTAAAGAACAAGATATAAAACTAGTTTTAAAAAGGCTTAACGAAAAGCATGGCAACTAAAATTTAAAAGTTTTTTGCAAATTAATAAACCATGGAAGAACATAAATTCAATTTTTCTGAAGAAGAGATTCAAGCAAAAAAAAATCAAGATGTTGAGGAATCTAAAAAAGCTGTAAAGAAAGACGCAGAAGGATTATTTAAGAGCATTAAGGTGTTTTTTAAAGAATTGTTAGATTTCCGTGAAGATACAGACCGGGATGCAACAATTGAAGCTATTAAAGCCGATATTCCTTTTAAGGGCGCTACGGCATGGATTTTAATTTGTTCTATTTTTGTCGCTTCTATTGGGTTAAATGCCGATTCAACCGCTGTTGTAATTGGAGCCATGTTAATTTCTCCTCTTATGGGGCCTATTTTGGGAATAGGTTTATCCATTGCCATAAACGATATTGATACCTTAAAAAAATCGTTAATAAACCTAGCAACCATGATTGTGCTAAGTTTATTAACGGCATTTTTGTTTTTTAAGTTTTTCCCGTTAGGAAATCAAGAAACTTCAGAATTATTAGGTCGTGTAAAACCCGATATTCGTGATGTACTTATTGCTTTTTTTGGTGGTTTGGCGTTAATTATTGCGCGTACTAAAAAAGGAACCATTGCTTCGGTAATCTTTGGTGTTGCTATTGCTACAGCATTAATGCCACCTTTGTGTACAGCTGGTTATGGCTTAGCTCATGGTAATTTTACCTACTTTTTAGGAGCCATGAATTTGTTTACCATCAATACTATTTTTATTGCTTTGGCAACATTTCTTGTACTTAAAGTATTAAGGTTTCCTATGCTTAAATATGCTAATTCTGCCAAAAGAAGACGAACGGCTAGATTTGCGTTGTTGGTAGCGTTGGTTGTCATGATTTATCCAACCATAACTTTTTTAAGAGTATTGAAGAGTAGTGGTTATGAGAATGATTACAACAATTTTATTTCAAATGAAATTAAAATGAATCGAGAATTATGGTTTCAAAATGGAACATTAGATTCAAACGAAAAAAAGATAACACTTTATTTTAATGGTGAAATAACGGATGCAACAGAATCCGATTTGAGAAATGAAGTTAAAAGTTACTCAAAAATTAGTGATTTTGAATTAGTGATTTTTGGTAATAAAAATAGAAGTTTTGATAAAATATCTGATGCTTACGATAGAGCTATTGAGGATTTAGATGAAAAAGATCATGTTATTTCTAGTTTAAGAGCAGAAATTGATGTGATACGAGAAGAACTTCGTGTTGTAAATGCAGAGAAAAACACGGTGTCTTTTACTAATCTTTCGCGCGATGCAAAAGTTAGGTTCAACGATTTACAGTATTTTAGTTACGCAAAAACTCTTGAATCTAAAGATTTTATAAATACAGATACTTTAGATGTTGCTACTGTAAAGTGGAGCGAATCACTAAATGATAGCTTGGTAATTATAAAAGAAAAACAACTTGGAGATTGGTTAAAACAAGAGCTTAAAACAAAGGTTGTAATTATAAAACGAAATTAATTAATATTAACTGTTTTTAGAAGTAGAATAGGATGATTACAATTTTCAACTATTCTCTTCTAAGTACATTTTACGAACTTTTTTAAATAAGTTTGATGAATACACAAAATCGGTAACTACCTCGTTATCGGTTCTAAAAATGTTATCCTTAGAGCCTTCCCAAGCTTTTAAACCATCTTTTAAAAATACGATTTTTTCACCAATTTCCATAACCGAATTCATATCATGCGAATTTATTACGGTTGTTATTTGGTATTCATCTGTAATTTCTTGAATTAAATTATCAATTACAATAGCTGTCTTTGGGTCTAATCCCGAGTTAGGTTCATCACAAAATAAATACCTAGGTTTGTTAACAATAGCACGAGCAATTGCGACACGTTTTTGCATACCGCCTGAAGCTTGACTTGGCATTTTTTTATGCGCATCATCTAGGTTTACACGTTTTAAAACAAAATCTACACGATCTTCCATTTCGCTTTTACTTTGTTTGGTAAACATTTGTAGTGGGAACATAACGTTCTCGGCAATTGTCATAGAATCAAACAAGGCGCTTCCTTGAAAGACCATACCAATTTTTGCGCGCATATTTCGCTTTTCATCCTCTGTAAGTTGAGCAAATATTTGGCCATCGTAGGCAATACAGCCTTCTTCATAATCAAATAAACCCAATAAACATTTTAAAAATACGGTTTTACCCGATCCACTTTGCCCAATAATAAGGTTGGTTTTTCCTTTTTCAAAAGTGGTGGAAATCCCTTTTAAAATATGCGCGTCTCCAAACGATTTATGTAAATCTTTGACTTCAATCATGAGCTTAACAGCATTTGGGTTAGTAAATAATTTAAAAGAATTATGGCAACACTAGTCCAAACAAACGATGTGGTACTTGCTTTTCCAACTTCCAAAGCACCACCTTTCATATAATATCCATGAAAAGAAGGAATCGTTGCTAGTAAAAAAGCAAACACAAACGTTTTTATAAAAGCATAAGTAATATGAAACGGTATAAAATCCATTTGTATTCCAGTAGTATAATCTTCCAAGGAACTAAAACCTCCAAAAACGCAAGCTGCCATTCCACCAAGAATACCTAAAAACATAGCAATTGATATTAAAAAAGGATATAGCATTAAAGAAATAAACTTAGGAAAAACTAAGTAGTTTAATGAGTTTATACCCATAACTTCTAAGGCGTCGATTTGTTCGGTAACTCGCATGGTTCCAATGCTGGATGTAATAAAAGATCCTACTTTACCAGCCATAATTATCGAAATAAATGTTGGTGCAAATTCTAATATAATAGATTGTCTTGTTGCAAAGCCAACTAAATATTTTGGGATTAATGGATTATCAATATTTAAAGCCGTTTGTATGGTAACAACACCACCAACAAAAAAGGCAATAAAGGCAACAATGCCAAGCGATCCAATGATCAAGTCGTCAATATCTTTTAATATTAATTGCTTCATTACAGCCCATTTTGTTGGCTTGCGAAACATTTCGACAATCATTAAAAAATAAGCTCCTATATTATGTAGGTACGTCATATCTAAATTTGAAGTGCTAAAGTAAAAAAAGTTACTCGGATTTAACGATTATTTTAAATTAACATGTTTTTAAAATATGTATTTTTGAGCCTTAAACCTATTATAATGAATAAAAACATTTTTCTTTTAGCTGTAGTCCTTGTGTTGGGCTTGTCGACTAAAGCACAAAACAAATCTGATGAGTCTAATCCAAAACTAGTAGTTGGAATCGTGGTAGATCAAATGCGTTACGATTATTTAACAAGATTTGCTAATAGGTACGGCGAAGGAGGTTTTAAGCGTATGATGAATGAAGGCTTTAATTGTAAAAACAATCATTTTAATTATGTACCAACTTATACAGGTCCTGGTCACGCTTCAATCTATACTGGAACTACACCAAAATATCACGGTATTATTGCAAATAATTGGTTTGATAAGGAATTGAAAACTATGGTGTATTGCGCTCAAGACGATTCAATGGAATCCGTAGGCACCAAAACGGATGCGGGAAAAATGTCTTCGCAACGTATGAAAACAACAACATTTGCTGATGAAAATAGATTGTTCACGCAAATGCGAGGAAAAACTATCGGTATTTCAATTAAAGATCGTGGAGCCATTTTACCTGCAGGACATACAGCGAATGCTGCATATTGGTTTCAAGGAAAAAATGAAGGGAATTTTATTTCTAGTACATTTTATATGAATGAATTACCAAAATGGGTAACAAAATTTAATTCATCAGGTAGTGCAAAATCATATCTTAAAACATGGAATACTTTATATGATATTGATACTTATGCTGAAAGTGGAAATGATTTAAACGATTTTGAAGGCGGATTTAAAGGAAAAGAAACAGCAACATTTCCTTATGATTTAGATGAGTTAAAAAAGACAAACGGAGGTTATGATATTTTGAAAGCAACAGCTTATGGAAATAGTTTAATAGCAGATTTTGCCTTAGCAGCCCTAAAAGGCGAAGATTTAGGAAAAGATGAATTTACAGATGTTTTAACAGTTAGTTTTTCTAGTACCGATTATGTTGGTCATAATTTTGGTGTTAATTCTAAAGAAATTGAAGACACGTATTTACGTTTAGATAAAGATTTAGAGCGTTTCTTTAAAGGATTGGATGCAGAAGTTGGTAAAGGAAATTATACGGTATTTTTAACCGCAGATCACGGTGCTATTAATGTACCCGCTTATATGAAATCTAAAAAAATTCCAGCTGGATATTTGAATAATAAAGCGATGAGAACAAAGTTGGAAGCATTTATGAAAACAACTTTTAACTCTGGAGATTTAATTGAAAACATAAGTAACAATCAAATATTTTTGAACCGTGAAAAAATTAAAAGCTTAAACTTAAATTTAGAAGATGTTCAAGATGTTGTAGTTAATGAAATAATTAATTATACTAATGTTTATAAAGCATACACAGCAACAACAATGGGGAAAGCTTCATTTACTGTAGGGATTGAAAAATTACTTCAAAATGGATATAATCAAAAACGATCTGGTGATGTTTTAGTTCTTCAAGATCCGGCTTATATTTCCTACGGAAAAACGGGTTCTACACATGGTAGTGGTTTAAATTATGATACACATGTGCCTCTTTTATTCTTCGGAAAAGGTATAAAACATGGAAAAACAGTTAAGAAAACTGAAATTACAGATATTGCACCAACCATTTCAGCATTACTAGATATTAATGCCCCTAATTTTACAATTGGTGAACCTTTAGAATTTGTTTTAGAATAATGAATAAAAGGAAGTTATTATCTATCGCTGCCGCTATTATTCTTGTAGTAATTTATGGTTATGAGCATTTTTTAAATGAAGAAGAGAAAACCGAAATTATAACCGAAGGCAGGCAGTCTAAATCGGATACCAACGAGTATTTTTTACCAACAAGTACTACAGGGCAAATTGTGCATCATGATGGGTATTCACTTTCATATAGTGAGCCTTTTGAACAAGCAGAATGGGTGGCTTACGAGTTAAAGAAATCACACTTATCTAAAAACGATTTTAAACGACCGTATTTTGAAATTGATAAAGCGGTAAATACAGGAGCGGCAGATTGGCGTAATTATAAAAAATCGGGTTACGATCGTGGGCATCTTTGTCCTGCGGGAGATAGACGTTATACTAAAGAAGCTTACGATGAGACTTTTTTAACAAGTAATATTAGTCCGCAGAAACATGACTTTAACGCAGGAATTTGGAATACTCTAGAACAAAAAGTGCGTTATTGGGCAAGTAAATACAATGGTATTTTTGTTGTTACTGGAGGTGTTTTAAAAGGGGACATGAAAACCATTGGTGACGAGCATGTTGCTGTTCCAAATCAGTTTTATAAAGTTTTAATCGATAATAATTCGGGTAAAACTAAAATGATAGCATTTTTAATGCCTAGCGTAGAGTCTAAACAACCTTTATATAAGTTTGTTGTATCTGTAGATGAAGTTGAAAAACTTACAGGAATTGATTTCTTTCCAGAGTTAGAAGATAGTTTAGAAAATAAATTAGAAGCTTCTAGTAGTTATAAGAACTGGAGTTTTAATTAAAGTGTTGAGTATTTGTTATAACAGAAATCTCATAAAATAAAAATCCCCTTCAAATTTTAAATTTGAAGGGGATTTTTATTTTTTATTAAGTTTCTTACTCTACCACAACTCGTACACCCTCACTATGGCTGCTAAATTCTGGAGCATACATACTTTGTATCGTTGTGATGCCATTGCTCATATTTCCGGCGTTATTGACGCGCAAATCATATTCAAAAACGTAAACACCTTTTGGTAAATAATCGAAAAAGAAGTTTGTACTGGCATCTTTAGTACTTTCATAATAGCCTAAACCATCTTGCCATTTGTAAGTTGAGATTACATTTATAGGTTCAAAACCGGCGGCACGCATATCTTTCATATGTATAAATTCCATCGCTCGGTCGCTTCTAAGTTCTATTCGAACACGAACTAAATCTCCAACTTTTAAATGTGTGTTTTTGTTAATTTCAGAAATTTCTTCACCAGTATCAGTATTCGTTTTTAAGAATAGTTTTTTATTCAATTTAAGAGGTGTTTCAGCAGAAGTAATTTTATCTAAATCTTCGAAATATTGCCAGTATAAACTACCCCAGGCAATACCTGCTCCTTTTTTAGAAATACTAACTTCTCCCATTTCCGGTTTAATTTCCGAAGTATTCCAAGATGTTTTATAGTAACCCGTTCCGGCTTCAACTTTAACATCTTCTAGTTTTGATGGTTCAATTTTTTGTCCGCCTAAAACAATGTCGACAGCATCGGTTACACTTAACCAATCGCTACCTTGCAGTAATAAAGCATACACGGCATCGGTTGTAGATTTGGTAGTTTTCCAACGATTGGTTTGCTTGTTTTTAAGTAACCAGATTTTTAAATTATCAATTGTTTCTGTATCGTTTTCTATTTCCGAAAAGGCTTCAATTAATAAAGCCTGTGTTTCAATTGGTGCTTGATACCAAAACCATGAATTGGTGTTTGCTTTCCAATACATGCCTAATTCTTCCGAAGTAATACTCGTTTCTTTTAGCGATTTTATAATTTTGGAAGCCATAACGGGAGCATTATTTCTATGAGAAATAAGAGACATTAGGCCTTTAGCATAAAGCGAGCGACTTAACCAATATTTCTCAATTTGTGTTCCATAATATTTGATAATTGTTTCAACTTCTTTAGATTTTTTAATGTTAGGGTAGAAGCTTCGCATGTATAAATAATGCAATTGTGTATAACTTAAATGGTCTAAGTTTAGATCCATGTTCTTATCATATTTTCTGATGTCATTATATTCCTGAACAAATTCATCATCTAAATAACTAATGGCTTTTAAAATCATTTCAGAAGTTTTTCCGCTAGGGTCTACAACAGAAAGTTGTTTTAAATGGCCAAAACCTGTAATAATATGTTGTGTAATGTATCGATTTTCGCGACCGCCTTTAAACCAAGCCCAAGCACCAGAATTCATTTGATTGACTTCTAGTTTATTAATAGCCGATTGCAACTCGTTATTCATTTTATTTAAATCGAATAATAAAGCAATACGTTTTTTCTGTTCCGTTTCGTTTTGCGCATCACGTAACCAAGGCGTTTCTTGAATTAGAATAGATTTTAAATCTTCATTTTTTTCTAAGTTAGAAAGTAAGGCATCGGTATTTCTCCATTGATTAAAAACGTCTTGAATTCTTGGGTTTGAGTTTGCAATGTGGCTCGCCAAAGCATTCGCATAATAACGGCTAAAAGTTTGCTCGTTACAATCGTATGGATATTCCATTAAGTAGGGTAGTGCTTGTACAGCATACCAAGCCGGGTTGGAGGTTACTTCTAAAGTTAGTTTATGGTTTTTTAAAGTGGTAGAGTTATTGTTTTTCAACTTATCTAATGTGAATGTTTTAGTTTCATTGCTTCTTACCCACATTGGTAATGTTTCGGTAACCAATATACGGTTGCTTAATACTGGCAAAGCATTTTGTTCACCATCGCTATAATCTCCAGATTTTGCTACAATTTTATATTGAACAGCTTGCACATTTTCTGGAATGGTTAAACTCCACGTTACTTGCGTGTTTCCTGCAGCATCGACTTTGAAGTTTTTGCGAGCATCAGCAATTCCTAAATCGGTATTAATATCTTTTCCTGTTAAAGCATCTGTTAAAAATAATTTAGCCTGACCAGAAAGTTCTTTTTCTGTAAGATTTGAAATTTTTGTGCTAATTGAAATTTTATCACCTTCACGTAAAAAGCGTGGCGCATTTGGTGTAATCATTAGTTCCTTTTGGGTAACTGTAGTTAATGTTTTTGTGGTGCTTTCTAATGTTTTTGTGTGTGCTAGCAATTGCAATTTCCATTGGGTTAAAGCTTCGGGTGTATTGAAACTGAAACTTATATTTCCATCTTCATCAGTTTTTAGCTGTGGAAAAAAGAAAGCCGTTTCTTGGAGGTTTTTACGGATTTGTACTGTGTCGAAATTTTCGTTTTTTTCTGAAAGAGTATCTGAATTTACTTCTGTTACGGCTCCTGTAATATCACTTTTCCTCTCAGTTCCATAGCCAACAATTACAGTGTCATCTAAATTAGACATTTCGCTTTCCATTACCATTTCGGGAGCAGGCATTTTTTCTCTATTTAATTGCACACCTGCAACACGGCCACTTAGTTTTTTAGCTACGCTTGCCATACCACGAATCATGATGTTCTGGTTTTGTCTACCAAAATTAAAACCAAACCAATCCAATTGGTCATAATATTGTTCAGGATATCTTGCATTTATGTAGTCATTATAAACTCTAAAATGACTCGTACCAAAACTTGTTTGCGCTCGACTATTATTTTGGGTGTAATATATTGGGTTTTGAATTGGGTTGAAATTCCAAGCATGTCGTTTAAACTGGTCTAGAGAAGCATCATACATACTCGCTAAAATCTCTGCACTTACTTTCTCCCCTTGTGGACCTTTAATTTTAAATTGCCAATTTTCTTCTATTCCTGGTTGCAGTTTATCTCTAAAAGTTACCGTTTCAATTTCTAAATTAGATTTTGGGTATGGCACGGAAATCGCGACCGAACCAGATTGATAACTATTAAATGCGGCAAAGCTATAGTTTACAGTAAAACCGCCTAAGTCGTTTTTTGTAACAGGAATCGTTATGCTTTTTTTATTGTTATTAAGTTGAATAATTTCAGATTTAGTAATTTCTCCATCCTTTTCAATAGACACTGTAACGTTAATATTTTCAGCTGCAGAAGCGAACGTTAATTTAGTTTTTTCTCCAATACTGTATTGATCTTTGTCTGTCGAAACACTAAATAATTGATGGTCTGCCAAAGTTTTATCAGAATAACTGAATAATGTTGTTTTAATTTCATCCTTTACAGGTTGTCCAAATTTATCTTCACTTTCTAAAGTAATTAAATATTGACCCGACTGCCATTTTTTAATAGTTCCTAACGGAAGGGTTTTAGCCGTTTTAGTATTAAAGTCTTTTTGAAAAACTAAGTCACCCTTTTTCCAGTTTTTCGAATTGTCTTCATCTTGAAAAGCATCGTGTGGAAATAAGGTTTTAAATGCTTCTGAAGACATATCTTGATAATCGGGTACTTCCCAAGGACGTGTTCTTAATACTGAATTTGGTGACTTCAGCTTATAAATTTTGATAGAACCTTTAGCATCAATAAATTCACCGTTAAGGTTTTTTGTGTCAATATTAATAAGATGATCTTTTTCAGTTTTATCTAAAACAGAATCAACACTCAAAGTCGCTATTAAGGCATGGTATCCAACATTGATAACCGTTGTTGCACTTCTAGTTTCTCCATTTAAATCTGTTACATCGGCTGTAATTTCATACTTAAAAACGGGTAAGCTCGATTTATCTATACTTTGATCTGGTTGTGCTTTAAATTTAATTTCAAATTCACCTTTATCATTGGTGGTTGTTTCTCCATGCGTTATTTCTTGTGGTTCGCTATTAAAATACGGACGATACCAATAATACCAGTTCGGGTATTGTACTTTTCGTTGCACACGATAAACCACCTTAGCATCGGTAATATTACTGCCTGCGAACGCTAAGGCTTTACCTTTAGCGTTTATTAAATCGTTAATTTTATAAGTGTCTGTAACAGGGGTGAATTTAGTTTCAAACTTTGGACGCTTATATTCTTCAACCGAAAAATAAGCAGTGCTTCTTATGTCAATATTACCAGAACGGGATTTGATATCTATAAAATAAGCGCCATTTAGACCGGAGTTTGGTAGAATGAATTCTCCAGAAACAGACCCAAAATCGTTTGTCTTTAATTGTAGTTCTTTTACTTTTTCGTGATTAGTATTATATAGAACAACTTCTACGTCTTGATTATCTAAAACTTCAGATTTGTTATCTTCTGTTTTCATGGCGATGCCTTTAAAATAAACCGTTTGAGCTGGTCTGTAAATGCTTCTGTCTGTAAATAAAAATGATTTGTATGTTACTTTTTCTTCATTTTGAGTATAGCTTCTATTAATGTAATATTCACCAAAGTAGGCCAAATCATTAGTGGTTTTAATCTTTAATCGCACATTACGATACCAATTATTCCTTTTCTTTTCAATTTTAAATTCTCCTAAACTGTTTGTAGTGAAATACTCGGTTTTTGTTTCTTTTGTATAGTTTACATTGTAGTTGAATTCAATTTCGGCATTGGCAATGGGAGCGCCATTATTTCGGTCAATACATTGAAAAATATTGTGTTGTGGTGTTTGCGTTTCAACTAAAGCCGTATTTGTAACTTGTATGTTGGTAAATGCGAAGTTTTTTTTGCTGTTTTTTAAGGTTGATGCTACAATAATGTATTGGCCATTATCTAATTTTGGTACTAGTATTTCTGTGCTATGGTTTTGGTAATCTTTTTCATTTTTTAATGTGCTTTCCCAAGTTTTATAAGATGTTAATTTTTCAATAAACTCCCATTGATCTTCTTGATTATAAAGTGCGTTGAATTTCTCAAGCTGCTTATCACTTACTTTATAGGTTTTAAATTGAAGTTGATTTAAGTTTTTGTACCTAACTAAAATGCGAGTATCTTGTTGAACAGGTAAAAAACTTTCTGCAGTAATTTGAAGTTGAGCGCGTTCAATAATAGTTTTTAAAACCCTACATTTTTCAGCAGCTTTACTTTTTGAAAATTTAGAAATAACAGTATTACAAATTTCAATAGCTTCTTTAGCTTTCCAACGGTTAGTTTCTTTAGTTTTTGTTTGGTATTCTTGACTTTGCTGATTAAAAATTTGTGCAGTTTCAAAGGCATATAAACCAGATACTTCATGTGCTTTTAAGCGTTTGTTTTTATTTTCTAATGCATCTAGTAATAAGGCTTCATGATTATCAAAAGTAGCATGTTCATTTACAAATTTTAAGCGTTCTATATTTACATCAGCTAAAGCGAAAGGCGACGCATCTTTTAAATGAAACCGTATTAAATCTTTATAAATTTTTAAAGCGTTTAATTGAAGTGAAGTAGAATCTTTTGATGTTATTTTTAGTTCCGAAAATGGTTTGGCTTCGCTTAAATACGCTGTACTATCAATATCAAATTTGTACGCAGGCTTGGTAATATGTGTTTCATTAGTTTTATAAAAATCTAAAGCACTGTGATTTAAAAAATCAAAAAGTGTTGGTCTATAAAGCTTGGATTCGATTTGATTATTTAATAAAGCGTCATATTGTTCTAAACCTTCTTGTTGTAGCATTAATCCGTTTTTTAACGAATTCTGAAAATGCAAATGTGTTTCATTAAAAAGTGTTTGTAAATCCCAAGTTCTAAAATCGTTGGTATCTACTTTTTCGCTAGTTTTAGTTCTGTTATAAAATTTCCACCGGTTTTGTTTAAAATATTGCCAATATAAATTTGCTAAAATATTCTCCAAAACATTTTTAGTAGGAAATTTACTTTTGGAAATTTTAGATTTAAAATCATTAATAATATCGAGTTGAGCGTCCTCTTCTAAAACCATTGCAAACTTGCTTTTAAAAAGCATTGTTTTTATAGTTTGTGGATAGTTTTCGCTAGTTTTAGCAAGCTTTTCTATGTTTTCAACAACTTTTAATGCCGATTTAGGTAAACCTTCAGCTTCAAATTTATTAACTTCTTTCCATAACGTCTCGTAATCATGGTTTTGAGCTGAAGAAAAGTTTGAAAATAGTATAATCATTAAAATAGATATGGAATTTTTCATTGCGCTAAATTTGTCTCAAAAATATAAACAAAAGCCGTTCCAAAAAGTACTAATTGGTAAACGGTTTCGTTCATTGAGTGAAGTTAACCATTTTTAGAGTAAAGTAGAAAGTTTAACTTTGCGTTTTCGAACTAATTTATATGAATAAATTTTTAATTTTTCTTTTGTTACCTATTTGGGCTTTTTGTCAATCGTCTATTCAAGATTTTGAAACGATGATAGATAATAAGCAATACCAAGAAGTTGAGCCTTTACTTATTAAATATTTAGAAAATAATCCGAATAATCTGAAAGCAACCGAGTTGTTGGGCGATACTTTTGGCTATCAAAAAAAATGGGATGAAGCTATTGGAAATTATAAAAAATTAGTTGAATATAAACCTAATACAGCCAATTATCATTATAAATATGGAGGTGTTTTAGGGATGAAAGCACTCTCCGTAAGTAAGTTTACTGCGCTTGGATTAATTGGAGATATAAAAAGTGCGTTTTTAAAAGCGGCTGAATTAGATGCAAACCACATTGATACACGTTGGGCTTTGGTAGAATTGTATATGCAGTTACCGGGCGTTTTAGGAGGAAGTAAAAATAAATCTTTAAAATATGCGGAGGAACTTGAGATACTTTCTAAAGTAGATGGTTACTTAGCTAAAGGTTATGTTTATGAGTATGATGATGCCCCAGAACTTGCTGAGAAGTTTTATAAAATGGCTATAGTTGAAGGTGGTTCTTTAACTTGTTTTAATAAACTTACGGCTTTTTATGAAAAAGAAAATCGACCAAAAGATGCCATAAAAAACATTGAAGAAGCCGAAGGTAAACTTAAGAGAAACGCGTTGCATTATCAAATAGGAAAAGTTGCTGCTGAATATAACATTGAACTCGGTAAAGGAGAAGCTTGCTTAAATAGATATTTAGAAAATTACTCGGCTAAAGATGGCGTACCAAAAGCTTGGGCATATTATAGATTGGCCCAGATTGAGACGCATCAAAAGAACAAAGAAAAAGCTTTAAGGTATATTGATTTAGCAATTACTGAATTGCCTGAAATTGGAGTTTTTAAAGAACAAAAGGAAATTGTTTTGAGTCTTTAATTAATAAATTCTTTCGAACTTAAATACAGTTTCATTTTGTTTTACATGAAAGAATTGACAATTTGAATATGGAATAAATTGAAACGTTTTATCATGATTAAAAGCGTTATTTTCAATTTTAAAAAAAGCATCAACATCTATATTCCCGTAAGGAGAAACACGTCGAAATCTGTATTTTGAAACTTCGTCTGTTTTGTGAAGTTCAAACCAAGCTCCAGCTGCAATACCTGATAGCCACTGTGCATTTTTATGTAGGTTTTCTACAGGTTTTGGTATTAAAGTTCCAACTAGATTAACTTCGTGATTTTTAAGTTTATCTAAAAAACATCGTAAATTCTCGCTTTTTTGAGAACCTGTGAATTTTGAAATTTCTCCAGTTTCGGAAACTTCAAAAGGATGTTCTTCAGTATTGGAAAGTAGTACATTTCCAACCGTACTTGGTGTAAACCATTTTGAGTTTTCAATGTTTTTTTTCATATCGGGTTTTGTAACCGAAGCGATTAAAACATCGGAAACAAAGCGTGCGCAATTACTAGCATTTTTAATAAAGGCAGCATAACGAATAAAATGCTTGTTTTGCATCATGGTTATATGCTTTCTAGCCTTTTTATAGTCTATAACATTACAAACTGAAGCCACTAATTTGCCTTCACCATGTGTTATTTTTGGGTTTGTTGCTAAAAATTCTAAAATTCTATCTAAATTTTCGATTTTCCCATTTTTGATTTCAGCTTTTATAGGAAAATGTAATTCGTTATCAGTATACCTGCCACGTACACGACCATCTGGTTCTGGTGTTATGTAGCGACCAAAATCGTGATATTCTAAAACCCCTGTTTCTTTGTCAATTAAAACTAAAGCGGCGTGGCCAGCACGTAAATAATCTTTTTTTCCAACACCTATAAACCTTAAAAATGGAGAAAACCATTCTTTAGAAACTAATACAATAGTGTCAGGATAGGCGAGTGTTATAATAATTCCGGTATTATCCATTAACTATTTGTGGCGTTTTTAATGTTTTGTTAGAAATGCTTTGGTTGTGTAAACTTTCATAACGCATGTTTACACTATTATTTATTTTTTCAACTTGAGTTATACTTGTAGTTTTTATAGAGCCTCGATTCATAATAACACCAAAATTATCATTATCGGCACCTGCAGTTTTATGAAATTTTAAAATAGATTTTGCTGTTAATTTGTTTTCTTGTTTATAGTTTTCAAACCATTGTAAACGCTCTGTTTTCATGTCTGCGTTGTATAAAGTAGAAGACGACCAAATTTTAGGTTCTAAGGGTAGTTTTGTGAAATGTTTATTGCTACCATCCCAAACTAATTCGTAGAATTTCAACTGAGAATTCCAATCTGAAATTACAATAGTAAAAGGTTCAATATCTTCTAAATTATAATTCTCAATGCACGCTTCAATATTATCGGTAATAAGAAAGTCTTTAGCAATAACACCTCGGCTAAGTCTATATTTATCTTGTTTTTGGTGGTTTTTAAATCCGCCATTAAGCACACAAATAAGTCTGTTTTTTTCGCTAACTCCAATCCAAGTGCCACCTGCTAATTTATCTTTAGGAAATAGTAGGTTTGTATTTTCTATGTTATATAAATTGGGCTCAAGAGAAATTCGATTTGGTGCTTCATCTCTATTCGAGGTTAAAACAAAACCGTTATCGGTTGTTGGGAAAATAGTTACTGTACACATAAAAACTATAGTCTATAAACAGATTGGCAACTTACGAAAAAATGTTTCAAATTTTAAAATTTTGAAAGGCAAAAATAAAATTTATAGACTACAATAGGTTTGTATTCTACTGTTTTTCTTGCTCTTATTTTGTGTAAGCGCCAGAAGAATATGTTAATTCGTAGCTATGTGTATAGATTTCAAAAATAATTCCGAATGGATCTTCTACATAACACATTCTATATGGTTTATCATCTGGATAATATTCTCTAATAGGCATTCTTTGTTTACCTCCGTTTGCTACTACTTTGTCAACTAATGTTTCAATATCAGGGTCTTGAATGCAAAAATGGAAAAGACCAGTATTAAACGGGTTGAATTCTGGTGCTTCTTTAACGCCGTGAGGGAAACAGAATAATTCAATTCCAATACCATCAGATGTTGATAAGTGTGCAATTTCAAAGGTTTCCCAGTCTTCACCAAAAACATCAATACACATTTGCCCTATGGCAGTGTCATTTTCTTTTTTTATTTCGGAAGGTTCCATTATAACATACCATCCCATTACTTCAGAATAGAATTTCACGGCTTTTTTAATATCAGGAACTGTAATTCCGATATGTGAAAAAGATTTTGGATAATTTTTATTTTTAGTCATAATTCAAGTTTTATATTACAAACTTAACTTATATTAGTCATCTTGGCAATAACTTACTAAAAAGTATTATAGTTACTTAAACGAGTTAATTGTTGATTATTAATGTATTATGTTTAAAAATGAATAAAAATAATTATTGCCCGCTTAATTATACCATGACGTTAATTGGTACAAAATGGAAACCTTTAATTCTGTTTCATCTTTTAGAAGGAGCTTTGCGTTCGGGGATTTTACAGAAACAAATTATTGGTATTTCTAACAAAATGTTCACACAAACGGTTAGAGAACTAGAAAAAGATGGTTTAGTTGTTAGAAAAGTATATGCTGTGGTTCCTCCCAAAGTCGAGTACAAATTAAGTACACGAGGCAAATCTCTCGAAGGTATTTTAAGAAGTCTAGACCAATGGGGTGCTAACGATTTAAATAGCTAATTTTGATGCTTCTTTATATTGTTCTAAACTTACATTTTTTTAGGATTTAGGTTTAAAAGAGTTTAAATTTTTACTGCTATTTTTAAAATTAGTAATGATATGTGTGTTTTATGTTAAATTAACAACCTTTTAATAGTATTCCAATCAAATATATCATTTAAAAATTCTTAAATTTGTGCTGTATTTACTGAATATTCAATAACAAAAAAATAGAAAATCATGGGAAAAGGCTTTTTTAATGTGCCAGTTGCTGTAAACGAACCAGTTAAATCTTATGCTCCAGGATCACCTGAGCGTACTGCTGTTTTAGAAACTTACAAAGCAATGTTTAATAGCAAAGTAGATGTGCCACTATATATTAATGGTCAAGATGTTGAAACTGGAAATACCAGAACAATGTCTCCTCCTCACGATCACAAACATGTGGTTGGAACGTATCATGTAGCAGAGCAAAAACATATTGAGGATGCTATTTCTACAGCTTTAGAAGCAAGAAAATCATGGAGTTTAATGCCATGGGAGCAACGAGCAGGGATATTTTTAAAGGCTGCTGAGTTAATTGCAGGTCCATACCGAGCTAAAATTAATGCTGCAACCATGATTGCGCAGTCTAAAAACATATACCAAGCAGAAATTGACGCGGCTTGTGAGCTTATTGATTTCTTACGTTTTAATGTCCAGTTTATGTCAGACATTTACATGGAGCAACCAAAAAGTACAAGTGATGCTTGGAACCGTGTAGAGTATCGTCCATTAGAGGGTTTTACTTATGCTGTAACACCATTTAACTTTACCGCAATTGCTGGAAATTTACCAGCTTGTATGGCGTTAATGGGTAATGTTGTAGTATGGAAACCAAGTGATAGCCAAGTATATTCTGCTAAAGTTATTATGGATGTTTTTGAAGAAGCAGGAGTTCCTGCAGGTGTTATTAATGTTGTTTTTGGCGATCCAGTAATGATTACAGATACAGTATTAGCTAGCCCAGATTTTTCTGGATTACACTTTACAGGGTCTACTTTTATTTTCAAGGAACTTTGGAAACAAATAGGAAATAACATTCATAACTATAAAACATACCCAAAAATTGTTGGGGAAACAGGAGGAAAAGATTTTATTGTAGCTCACAAATCTGCAAATGCTAAGCAAGTAGCAACAGCTATTGTTCGTGGAGCTTTCGAATTTCAAGGTCAAAAATGTAGTGCGGCATCTCGTGCTTATGTTCCTCAAAGTTTATGGAATGATGTAAAGAAATTTGTAATCGAAGATGTGAATTCTTTTAAAATGGGTTCTCCAGAAGATATGAGCAACTTTATTACAGCGGTTATTCACGAAGGTTCTTTCGATAAATTAGCTAAATATATAGACCAAGCAAAAGCGGATGCTGATGCAGAAATTATTGTTGGTGGTGGTTACGATAAAAGCAAAGGATACTTTATTGAACCAACTGTTATACTTACAACAAACCCTAAATACACAACCATGTCTACAGAGTTATTTGGCCCTGTAATTACTATTTATGTGTATGAGGATGACGCTTACGCGGAAACGTTGAAGTTAGTTGATGAAACTAGTGATTATGCATTAACGGGAGCTATTTTATCTACCGATAGATATGCTGTAACACAAGCTACAGAAGCTTTACAAAATTGTGCTGGTAATTTCTATATTAACGATAAACCAACAGGAGCTGTTGTTGGGCAACAACCATTTGGAGGTGCTAGAGCATCTGGAACAAATGATAAAGCCGGAAGCGCTCAAAACTTATTACGTTGGGTATCGCCTAGAATGATAAAAGAAACTTTTGTTACACCTAAAGATTACCGTTACCCATTTTTAGGAGAATAAGAGTTTAAAATATATTTTTAAAGAGACCATCTGAAATTCCCAGGTGGTCTTTTTTTTTGTTTTATGAAGTTTTGAGTTTGAATGGATTTTGGGTTATATTCGTTAAATTAAAAGTTAAAAAATAACTTTAAGCCTACACTCGCGTTAAGGATTGAACGGCCTGTTTGAGCTCCCCGACGATAGGAGGGAGCGAGTAGTGAAAGCCTGCCCCAGAGGGAAACGCCCAAATTAAAATTGAAGCAGTTTTTAAAAAGTTATAATTTATTTTGAAAAACGGTCCCCTTTTACATTTTGGTAAACGTCTTAATTATATAAACCTTAAAAATATATAATATGAAAAATTTTATGATGATTTTCGTTGGTGCCGATTATGCCGATTTAGGCTTATCTCCAGAAGAGTTACAAACGAGAATGGGCAAATGGTTTGCTTGGGGGAATAAAATGGAAAGCGCTGGAGTATTGAGAGGAGGCGAGGCTTTAACACCACAAATTAGACGTGTTGTTGGTGAAAATCGAACGGTTACAGATTTAACGTCGGCAGAGGTTAAAGAAATTGTGGGTGGTTATTATTTAGTTGAAGCTGAAGGTTTTGATGCAGTTGAAAAAATAGCTCAAGATTATCCTGATTTTGATTTAGGAGGTACGGTAGAGATTCGTGAAATTATGGTTTTCGACCATTAATGGGAAGTAAACTCATAGACCATCTTTTTCGCCATCACAGCGGAAAGATGGTTTCTGTTTTAACTCGGATTTTTGGATTGAAACATCTTGAAAGTATTGAAGATGCTGTGCAAGATACTTTTATTAAAGCAAGTTTAGCTTGGAGAAATAATCCGCCAGAGAATCCAGAGGCGTGGCTTACGCAAGCGGCTAAAAATCGAGTTTTAGATATCTTTAGAAGTCTAAAAACACATCAAAAACATATTCTTGATTTTAATTTGGGAACGGATACCATTGCTGTAAATGATCTTTTTTTAGATACAGAGATCGCCGATGCTCAATTACGAATGATTTTTTCGGCTTGCCACCCAAAACTGGATCCTAGAGATCGCATTTCGTTTGCTTTAAAAACGGTTTCTGGGTTTAGTATAAAAGAAATTTCATCGGCATTATTAACTAAAGAAGATACTATAAAAAAACGATTGGCAAGAGCTAAGAAAGCTATCTTGGCGTCTGATTTAAAATTCCAAATCCCTCAAGGAAAAGCTTTGCCGGAACGTTTAGAAAGTGTGATGGAAGTATTGTACTTAATTTTTAATGAAGGTTTTCATTCTAATAAAAAAGAAATTTTAATTAGGGAAGAGTTATGTGGCGAGGCACTAAGGCTCTGTCAGATGCTTTTAAAGAATAAACATACTCGAACACCAGAAAGTTATGCGTTGTGTGCATTAATGTGTTTTCATTCGGCACGGTTAGATGCGAAAACTAATCTAGAGAATGAGCTACTTAGTTTAAAAATGCAGGATAGAAGTTTGTGGTATTTTCCGCTAATAGAAGTTGGGAATGCCATGATGCACAAAGCGGTTCAATGTAAAACGTTTTCGTGTTATCATTATGAAGCCGCTATTGCTGCCGAGCATTTAAAAGTAGCGCGGTTTGAAGATACTAATTGGGATAAAATTCATTATTGGTATCAATGCTTGCACACTTTACAACCTATGGATATACATGTATTAAGCATGGCCGTTATTTGTATTCAAAAAGAAGATTTTAAGTTAACAAAATTATATTTGGATAGTTTGAATTCTCACGATTTTGAACAGCGTAGTTATTTGTTTTATGGTACAGTAGCAGAATATTTTATAGCGACTAATGATTTTAGAAAAGCTATTAATCAAATTGATTTGGCGCTTAATGCTGTGAATAATGATTTGGAGCGCCATTATTTGGAAAGTAAGAAAAAGGATATTTTGGATAAAATGAAGTAATATTTTGATGAAGTTATTATTCTTTTAATAACTTAGTTGCTAGTCATTTTTTAATCGTCTTAAATAATATTTTATGGAAAACAATCATATAAATTACATTGAGTTATATGCTAATAACTTAGAATCCATCAAAAGGTTTTATCAAAAATGTTTTAATTGGGAATTTACCGATTATGGGCCAGACTACATTGCATTTAAAAATAGTGGTTTAGAAGGCGGTTTCGAATATACCGATGCCAAAATAATTAACGGATCGCTTGTGGTTTTGTATCATGCAAATTTATTAGAAATTAAAGCTAAAATAGAAGCGGCAGGAGGAACAATTACAAAAGATGTTTTTATGTTCCCAGGCGGAAGTCGATTTCAATTTTTAGATCCTTCGGGAAATGAATTGGCTGTTTGGTGTTCTAATTAAGAGGGTTTTGTTGAATGTTTAATACCTATAATTATGTAAAAAATAATTACCTTTAATAAAAAATTGTTGAAGCCATTAAAAACGGCATATTAATTGTTGAATTAATATAATATGAAAAAATACTTCACCTTAATCTTAGTTGCATTGCCAATATTAATATTTGGGCAAGCAAATAAATTGTTTCGCCAAGCTTTAAAAACAGAAGATTTAAATGAGAGAATAGAGCTTTTAACACAAGTAATTGCTTTAGAATCTGATAAGTTAGATGCGTATTTTTATCGTGCCATAGCTAAAAATGAGTTGGGCGATTACTCGGGTGCTATTATTGATTATTCTAAAATTATAATATCGCAACCCGATGCCGATAGTTATTTTAATCGTGGAAATGCCAGATATAGTTTAGAGGATTTTGAAGGTGCTAGAGAGGATTATAAGTATGCGACCAAGATGGATCCGGATTTTCTAGATGCGATTTACAGTTTGGGTTGTGCTAATTTTGATTTAGGTGATTATACCGAGGCTATTGCTGTTTTTAATCAATTATTAACAAAAGAACCATATTATGCTAAGGCTTATGGTTTGAGAGCTTTATCGTTTGAGAATCTTGAAAATTATAAACAGGCTTTAAAAGATTATACCGTTGCGGTACTTATGGATCCTTCGGCAGATACTTACTATAATCGAGGTGTATTTCTGTTAAGTATTAATTATTATAAGAAAGCGAAAAACGATTTTTCTACAACTATTAGGTTAAATAAAAATAATGGGTTTGCTTATTTCTATAGAGGAACTTCATATTTGCTTTTAGGAAAATATAAAAATGCTATTACCGATTTTGAAACGGCGCTAAAATTTGATGCCTTAGATTTTGATGCTATGCTGGGGCTTTCCATGACGTATTATAAATTGAAAGATGTACCAAATACAAAGCTATATTTCGATAAAGCAAAAAATATTTTACAAAGTAACGGAAGTACCAAATTGGATATTCTGTTATTTGAAAACACATTCTGGTATAAGAACCAGTTTTATTTCTTTAATGAAATTCATAAGGAATTAGGAGCGTTATAGTCTATAAGCTTAGGCTTATGGTTTTTTAACGAGTTCACTTCTTTGTAAAATTTTAACGTCTTTTAAAACATCCGATTTAGTTTTTAATTCGGTGTTGGCTTTAAATATTTGGTTTAATTGCAGGCTGTATTCTTTTACATTCTCTTGCGCATCTGGACATTTTTTTAAATCGTTTTCAAGTTTTGCTCTAAGCCTATCTAAAGTTTTTATTTGATTTTGCTGTGTTGTAATTTGGCCTGATAAGCTGTTAATTTGGGTTTCAAATTGTTGAATACTATCCGTTAATTTGTTGGCTTGTTCCTTGTTAGTTTTTATTTCTATGCCAAACACAACAATATGTTCCGCATCGGTTAGTAACATTTCTATTTGAGGTTTAAAAATAAATAGTGTTAATGCAGCTAATAGGGCCCAAATTAAAGTTTTATAAGGGAAATGGGATGTTGTTTCGTTAGGCATAGTGTCTTGTTTTTATAGTGAAGCTATTAAGTCGTCGCCTGTAATTGGGGTTTCGGTAGGATCGATATTTAATTCTGCTAAGTCTGCGTTTTCTAAAAATGTATTGGAAAACAACTGGGCCATCTCCTCAGAAAGTAAAGCGTGCCTATATTGTTTCCATGTTTTAACAGCTTCGTTTCCATACATATGTTTTACCAAATTAGGAAAAGCCCAATCGTTGCTTTTTCCCCAATGAATGGTAAATGGAATGTTGTTTTCTTTTAAAACTTCAATCATCCTTTTAGAGTACTCCGTTAAGCTTATTATTTTTTTAGTTTTTTTCCATAGAACGCCGTCAATTTCTAACATACAGGTTACTGGGAATTTTGTAAAACCAAGAGTAGCTTTAGTTTGTTTAACAAAGCGCATAGCAAAAATTCCAGGAATAGGACCTTCGTTATTTGTTAAATCGGCTAGGAGTTTTAATGCTTTTGGAGAATCGGTATGGTTTACTCCAAAAGAGCAAGCAAATGCAGGACCTTGATAAGGTGCATCCCAAAATATTTCGGGTAAAGTCCCTGTTAATTCTTCGTCTACTTTTGGTAAAATGGATTTGCGTAAACGTTTTACTAGCCAAGGAATGCTTTTAGGGAAATTCTCTGCCATTTTAGTGAATAAGTATATTAAATCGCGATATAAAGATTGTTTTATTATAGGAAAAGGATCTTTATAATTGGTTTGGTACGGCTTTTTATACATTAATTCTACTACATATTTATCCTCTTTACTGTATTGATTTATGAAAACTTTATAATGATATGGTGTGTTGCCTAAACCATCGTCGGTTGTTTCTTCAGGGATTTTAAAAGTAGAGTTTTTAAAATCTAAAGTTTCGGCCAGTTCTAAAGCTAAACCTTTATCAATTTTTTTCACATAGCGTTTTAATAAGAAGCGCGGTTCGGCTTCAATAACAATACCGTGAATAAACCCGAAAGCACCCAGCCCTACAAGAGCTGCATTAAATAAACCATCGTTTCGAATTACTCTTTTGCTTATGTTTTCCGCGAAAGCGTTGTTTAAAGCAGGCTTTGTATGGCGTTCCAAATACACAATATCCTCTGGGTTTGACCCAATAATTAAGTTTAAGCCAACTACATAATCTTGAACGGAACCAACATGTAATGCAGAACCATGAACACCAGTAGAAATACATCCAGCAAGTGTTTGCCCATTACTTGCTCCTGTTGTTTTTAGTGATTTTCCGTGTGCTGATAATACTTCGGAAACACGTTTTATTGTTGTGCCACATTCAAATAAAAATAAATTTGAAGCATCGAAATCAGTATCAGGATGACAATTTTTAGGTTCTATCGGAATATGTATATTCATAAACCCATTGTAATGCATTCGGTCTTTATGGCTGGCAATATTATTCATGGACCAAGCAGATCCGTAAGCTCTAAAACCGTGATTAGCATCGTGAGATTCTTTAATTAACCTTCTTATTTCTTTTGCTGCATCGTTGTATCGATCAAGTTTTTTTGGCATGTTCCCATCACCTTCTAGTTCGGTTGCGTATAGTTTTTTTATATCGAATGGGCCGTTGTTATGCAGTGTGTCCCATTTTTTTAATGTATGTGTTTTTGTAGTAGCCATAGTTTTAGTTTGTTGGTTGCATGCATACGTATTTAATTTTCATTTTACGTTTTCGGCCAAAAGTGACCATACTAAGTAAAGAACCACCAAAAGTATTTCGAAATTCTACAGTATGTAGTTTACCTGTTTTACATCTTTCAGTTTCTTTTATAAGAAGGGTGAAATCCTTAGAGGAGATATCTATTTTAATTACGGTGTCTAATTCTGTAACCGCCATATTGCGATAATAATCGGTCCTTGTGGAAAGCGGGTCGGGTTGGTAAGCTCCATTAATACTGCGTAAACGCACAGAATAGCATGATGTTAGAAAGCAACATAAGCTTATTAAAACGATAATTTTTGAGGAGTTTTTCATGATTTTTAGTATTTATTCAATTCACTTTTAATGTAATTTAGGCTTTTACGGGTTTTTGGATCTTCAACATAACCTAGAAAGAAATCGATTTGAGAAACTTCAATGTTTATATAGCGCGGACTGTACAATTGGCTGAATATTTTTCGGTACCACTTTAATATATTTTGTTCCTCTTTATTGATGTTTTTCGAGTTAATTAAAATTAAGGTATAGCTTATCTCGGTCATACCTATAAGTACAGAAACATCTAGATCGGCTTTATCGTAGTCATCTAGTTCAGCATAAAAATCCGTTAAGTATTTTTCAAGGTTTTTAATCTTAGAGAAAGTCTTATTTTCTTTAAAACGAACCATTAATTTTTTATCGCCTAGTTGTTCTAAAAATCGCCCAATATATATCATGTTAGAAATGGCATCTAGATATTGACCGCTGTGTTGGTCTTTAGAAATTATTAGTGCATCTTTATAAAAGCTATATGCCATTTTTAACTGATCAATACGTTCTTTAGGTTCTAAATGAATAGCAGAATTTTTGTAAGCATTGGCAATTATATTTAATCGGCTTGGGTTTTTTCCAGCGAGTGTTAGAAGTTTTATTTCATTTAAATAGGTTGAAATAATTTCTGGAATTGTTTGACTTTTGTTATCTTTTTTAGCCAATTTAACATCTTCTCCTAAGCGATAGGATTGTACGGAACAATATTGTTCTAATGCTTTAATTGAATAGTTGCCGTTATCAAATTCGAAAAGGTCTTTATATTTTTGATAAGCCACGCCAGACATGCCCAATTCATCATAAATCATAGCTTCTTTTTCTAAAACTACCGCGTCTAGTAAATTAGATGCCTCGGCACGATCAATAAATTGGTCCAGCTTTCTAAGAGCCGATGAATGATCTTCCTTTTTATCTCTAATGGTAATAAAGAGATTATCTAAATCGGTGTAAACCTGTGAAGCAACTACATATTCGTGTGTATGATGGTTAGATTTTAATTGGTTTTGAAATTTATAATATTGATTTCCATAACATTGATAAGCTCCCCAAGTATTAGAATTTCTATATTTTTGAAAGCATTCTAAACGCGCTTTTTGCACAGCTGTACCGAAAGCATAGCCTTTGAACATTTTTTCGTAAAAGGTTTCCGAAAATACTTTTGCAGCTCCATCATTAACAGCCCAACCCGAAATAATTATAGCTTTTACACCCATTTCTATAAGTTGTGTGCCAATGTTAGCTGCCAAACGATATCTGTTTTTGCTGTAGGCATCATCTTTTGCGTTTAAAGTTCCCGAGTAACAGCAATTTATGAATACAAATTCGGGTACATAACCAATTTGGTTTATCATGGCTGGATCTATGCAAATACCATTTCCTATAGCGATGCCAACATTGCAATTTTCTGGATCGTAAATGCCATGTCCGGCAAAGTGCATCATTTTGTATGGCTTACTAAATAACTCCATCATAATATTTTTTGCCGTTGAATTTATTAGGGCATTAACATTATATGATGCATTTTTTAGTGTATTTGCAACCCATTCGGCTTCTACTTTAGCAGCTGGTAATTGGGGTAAATCGTTTTGGTAATACATAGGGTCTCCAACAACAAAAGCCTCAATATTATTTAAAGATACTTGATTAAAACGCACCGAGTCGTTAGTTATTAATTGCCTAATAAAACTTGAGGTTACCGAGCCAGGTACATCTGTAGTATGGCTATCGTGAAGTAATTCCCAAGGTAATTGGGCTGCGTATTTATCTAATTTTAATATTAAATTGTTCTGATTTCTAAAGGTGTTTTTAAACTCGTTAGGTACAAGCATTTCGAACAAGGATTTTGATAATCGTGTATCCCAGGTAGAACTGGTAGACATTTCTTTTATTAAATGATTTATTTTATGTAAACCAATGCCTACCATTTCTTGTTCAACACGTGCTAGTCCCGTTGAGGAATAATATTTAAAACCTGTAATTCCTTCATTATTTTCACAGATTAGATTGTCATTTTTAACACTATCAATATGAAGGTTGAACCAACGTTCGTATTCGTCATTGTGGAATATGTTTCGTTTTTTAGCACCAGTACGTTTGGTTATTCCTTTTTCTAATCTAAATTTTAAGCGGTCATCATTGTTTTGCAATCTAGATAGACTGAAATAAGCTTCGCTGGCTACTGACTCATAGTAATTTACAATTTCAATATTTTTAATACATTGTAAGCCTTCTTCAGTTTCTTTAATTTGTTTGTTTGCATTGGCAATACCTAAAAGTATGCCCTTAATAGATTCTTCTACAGGTAATTGTCCATAACCAATACCCATTAATACTAGCGAGATGCCTTTTGCATATTTTTTAGCTCTAGGCAAGGTGTAATTATCTCGCATAAACATAGCGTATTTCAATACGGCTTGTTTAACGGATTTAGCAAGTAGGAATGATGTAAGTGCATCTGGACTTCCTAAACCACAAACAACGGCGCCTTTAGGTTGTGTATTTAAATTAAAAAACACTTCGCTTTCTCCAACTTGGCCGGGGTAATAACCAATTCCCATACGTTGCGATAATCTGCTGTTTAAATAATCGTCTAAGGCTTTTTCCGAACTTAAAATTAAATCCATAAAGAAATGCCCAACCATAACAGGGTAGGAGGCTACTTTTAAATCGCCATGAATAACCTTTACGTTAAAGGATTCTGTTTCTATTTTTATTTGTTTTTTAACATCGAAAATGGCGTTTACTACAGCTTCGGAATCAAAGATTGGTTCTACCGATTCATAAACTTCCGAAATAATTTCACTTCCTCTATTACTTGGTTTTTGTGTACTAAGCGCATTAGTGCTTCCTGTAGATAAAATATCTGTTATGCCTTGAAAAATGTAATCTTCATTCGCTAAATCGCCATGTGTGGTTTGCGAATAGTATAAGTTGTTACTGTTTAGTAATTGTTTTGGTATGCCTGTGGCCCAAGTAACGCTACCATCACCGTGCGATGTTGCTTTATAAACTAATTTTTTATCTCTTGAAAGAAAACGATCTTTTAATGTATAGTCGAAAACCGTTTTATCGGCTTGACCGCAGATATAAAAGATATTGTTAAAATCAGAATCATTTAAATTATCCAAAAAGCTGATAACATCATCTCGATAAGTTTCAAACTCACTTAAAGATTTTGTGTTACTAGAAGGTTTTGGCATGTGTTTTAAATTAGCACTATCATCTAATTTTTCCCAAAAATCTTCTTCCCAAAAATGTCTATCAGATTCTTTTTCTATTGGCAGTAATTCAAATATTCCTGGGAATTTCCAAAACACTCTTAATAAATCGCTTCTATCATTTTTAAAATCGATAGCAGCCAATTGTTTAACACGACCACTATGCCCAGTAAGTACTTCCATAATTAAATAAGAACCTAGCCATGGTGTGCCTAACATAATAAACCTGTTGGCTTGATTTTGTTTGAATTGCGCCCATGTATCGGCATGACTCATCATACATTGGCGAGCAACTAAACCGCCCATGGAATGTGCTATAATATGAATTTTAACTTTATGATGATTAATGATGTTTTCAATTTCAGTTTTTAAAACCTTGGCTGCTTCTTTTACAGATTTTCTCCAATCAAATTCAAGCGTTATAACATCATATTGATCTAATAAATGGTTGGCTAGTTCATTATAATATTTAATAATTACACCGCTAGCATCAACATTTGTAGCGCTAATATTTAAGTTTTTGGGTATGCCACCTTGGTTTAGCTTTCGCATGTCAACCCATTGGTTTTCGTTGCTTCTAGAAAGGGTAGACCCCATAATACCCGGAATTAAAATAACAACGTCGCGCGTGATAATTTCTGGACGGATACTAATGCCTTCCATGGAAAGTTTATCGAGTAAAATTCCGCGTTTACCTTCGCTATAAACTTCTTTTGTAAATAAAAGTGCAGGTGAACCTTCAGAAGCTTTTATGGCATCTAAAATAGCTGCTCTAGATTCTCTTTCAGAAAAGTAATTAAAGTGATTAGTTTCACTGTTTTTAGATATGAATTTGTAGATACCATCATTTCTAATCACCCCATGTTCCATACGGCGTGTATCCACGACCAAATCATTTGCTTCTAAATAAAATAAATTGGCAAGAATAACTTTAAGAGAATTAAAATTTATGCCACCAATTTCAGCATCACCAGCAATATTGTATAAATCGCTAGCTACGGTGGTGTCCGAAATATTTAGCATTTTCTGAAATAACGATTCTGGCATCATACTGTTTAACCCGGGTAAAACTTCGGGATTCTCTTTTTGGCTTACAAGTTCTAAAAGAAAAGCTTTTACCGAATGATATAACGGATTGGTAACACCGAAGGCAAGAGAAACCGCATTCAAAACTAAATTAAAATAATGATCAATTCTTCTTGATAAAATAGTTGTTCCACTAGCAGGAGAAGCTACACGTATCACTTTATTAATAGTGATTTTTTTACGTTGAACAATTACATTAATTGCCTCCATTAAAACTCTATTCTCTTTTTCTTCATCACCTTTTAAAATACCTATCTCTAATGTGCTAAAACCTTTAATTTTATTTCTGAAATCGCATTTTGCTAAAATATCGGCAACTAAACCACCTCTAGAATGGCTTAAAATATCAATAGTAATCGAGTTTGGACAAGCTTCTAGAAAATCTAATGCATTTTGTAACGGGCTAACCGAAAGGGTATAATGTTCTAAAGCAATTATATGATTGCCGTAAATACTGTGGATGGAATTCCAAGTTTCGGTGTTTTTATTTAATTGACTAAAAGCATCAAGAGTTGTAGATAATGTGCCGTGAATTAATAGTAAAAAAGGTAAGGAAGTATCCGTAGGGATTTTATATTTCGATTTATTGAAACTAGCGTCTAATTGATAAATTCCAGGATGAGGTTGCGTTTTTTTATCATATGCTTCAGCTAAAACCGTTATAGCAACTTCTTCTACTTTGGTAGAAGGTGTAAATACGCTAAACACTTTTACCAGAGCACGTTTTATATAGCCACGACTAACATCCTCATGCGATATTTGAGTGTCGAAAACATAGTCGTTGCTATTAATCGAGCGTTGGTTTAATGTTTTTTTGTCGTAAATTTCCTGAACATCTGCTGGATGGCCAATCCATTCCGTTTGGTCTGTAAATTGAATAGCAACCAAGTCGTTTATATCTAAATCGATGGTGTTAATGTTATTGCTAGAGCGGGTTTCCGATACTTCGATGTACGATTTTAGTTCATACTTTTTGGTTAAGGTATTTGGCATAACGAAGTTTACCGTTTTCACGTCGTGTGCAATGCCTACAATTTTAGCTTTTTTAGTCATTTTTTTTTTAATAGCATTAACAGAAAGTGAAAGCAAAAACGAGGTGAATTAGTGTTAAGAACTAAAAAAGACTATAGTTCATTTTGTTTTTTGCTTGCAATTTTCATATTAAATTAGTTATTTATAGCTCAAAATATCAATTGTTTGATTTCTTAGAAATATGAAACCATAATGACGATCTACTTCAATTAAAATAGGAGGTAGACATCACTTTTGCTATTAAAAAAATTATTGGAGAGTCTCTTTAAAATGAAATTATTTATTAGAGATTTAATAAAAATAATAAAATAACTACTAATAATCAAATAGTTATGTAATTATTTGGTTATTTTTTTGAAGGAATAAAAACTCGTGTTTGTAAGAATTCAAACTCTTTTAATGTTTTTTTTAGAAGAAGAAGACTTTTGTAAAGTTGATTTTTGATACTAGGAGGTTGTGATTTCTTATGGAAATCAAGATCAATTTGTTGCGTTTTTAAAAACCTGAAATAGTATTAGTGAGTTTTTTTCTGTTTATCATCCTTCTCTGGAACGGGATCATAACCTGAACCACCCCAAGGATGGCAACTAAAAATTCGTTTTATAGCTAACCAGCCGCCTTTAATTAAGCCGTGTTTTTCTAAAGCTTCTTTTGAGTATTGTGAACAAGTAGGATGAAATCTACAGGTTGCTGGCGTTAATGGTGATATCAGTTTTTGATAGACCTTTATTATGAATATAAATGGTGCTACTAAGAGTTTTTTCAGCATAATATATAGATTCAAAAGTCTTAAAATCTAAATTGGATTCCGCTTTAAACGAATAAAGACAACATATTAGTTAACCGAATACGTTGTACCATCTTTACCATCTTTTAATACAATGCCAACTTCGGCTAATTCATCGCGTATTTTATCAGATAAAGCAAAATCTTTGTTAGCACGAGCATCTTGTCTTAATTTTATTAAAACACTTACAGCTCCAGATAATTTATCAGTTCCTGAATCATTTTTAGCTGAATTTTCCAAACCTAAAACATCAAAAACAAAAATGTTTACGGTTTCTTTTAATATGTTTAAATCTTCAGCAGAAACGGTTTCAGTACCTTCTTTTATTTGGTTAATGTATTTTGCCGCTTCAAATAAATTTGCAATTAAAATAGGTGAATTAAAATCGTCATTCATGGCATCGTAGCAAGATTGTTTCCAAGCATTGATATCAATAGAAGATGTTTTTGAAGCTTCTAATTTATCTAATAAATTAACAGCATCCATTAATCTATAAAATCCTTTTTCACTGGCTAATAAACCATCATTAGTTAAATCTAGAACGCTTCTATAGGAAGATTGAGCAATAAAAAAACGAATGACACTTGGCGCATAGGCTTTACTGAAAAACTGGTTGTTTCCAGAAAGTAATTCATCTGGATTCACGGTGTTTCCAGTAGATTTAGACATGCGTTGTCCGTTTAACTCCAACATGTTTGCATGCATCCAATAATTTACAGGAGATTTGCCTTTAGCTGCTTCATTTTGAGCTATTTCACATTCATGATGCGGGAATTTTAAATCCATTCCACCACCGTGAATATCAAATTGGTCACCTAAATATTTTGTACTCATCGCAGTACATTCTAGGTGCCAGCCAGGAAAACCATCACTCCAAGGAGAAGGCCAGCGCATAATGTGCTGAGGTTCGGCTTTTTTCCAAAGCGCAAAATCTTGTGGATTTTTTTTATCGCTTTGTCCTTCGAGTTCGCGAGTGTTGTGTATTAAATCTTCTAACTTACGTTTACTTAATATACCGTATTCGTGAGTTTTGTTAAATTTATGAACATCAAAATATACAGATCCGTTCACTACGTATCCAAAACCGTTATCAATTATAGTCGAAATTAATTCAATTTGTTCAATAATATGTCCCGTCGCTGTAGGTTCAATACTTGGCGGTAAAAAATTGAACGTATTTAATATATTATGAAAATCTACGGTGTAGCGTTGTACTACTTCCATAGGCTCTATTTGCTCTAATCTTGCTTTTTTTGTAATTTTATCTTCACCAGCATCAGCATCATTTTCTAAATGTCCAGCATCGGTAATATTACGTACATAGCGCACTTTATATCCTAAATGCTTTAAGTAGCGAAACACCATATCGAACGACATAAATGTTCTTACATTTCCCAAGTGTACATTGCTGTAAACCGTTGGGCCGCAAACATACATGCCAACATAACCTGGCTCAATAGATTTAAAGGTTTCTTTTTTTCCTGTAAGTGTATTGTATATTTTTATAGGGTTATGCTCGAAAAGTTGCATTGTTGTATGTTGTTAATGGGTTGTTGTTAATTTGAAATACTATTTACTGTTTAGTTATTATGTTGTTAAGTTCTTATATAATGTCATATTTAGAAAATGACTTCTAAATGTGTCTGTTTTATAGTATATACTTCACCCAAACAACAAATATTTCTAAAACTTAGTCTCCAATTTAATATATTCTAAAAGCTCTCTTCTAGTTGCTTCTTCTTTAAATTTACCACCAAATTCAGATGTTACAGTACTGCTTTCAATATCGCGAATACCTCTAGAGTTTACACATAAATGTTTGGCATCTATAATGCAAGCAACATCGTCTGTATTTAAAACCTCTTGAAGTGCTTTTACAACTTGAATGGTTAAACGTTCTTGTACTTGCGGACGTTTTGCGTAATAATCTACAACACGGTTCATTTTAGATAAACCAACTACGGTACCGTTAGAAATATAAGCAATATGTGCTCTTCCTACAATTGGTAATAAATGGTGCTCACAAGTTGAATATACCGTAATATTCTTTTCAACAAGCATTTCGCCGTACTTGTACTTATTATCGAAAGTTGAAGCTTTTGGTTTTTTCTTTGGATCTAGACCGCTAAAAATTTCGTTTACAAACATTTTGGCAACGCGATTTGGAGTGCCGTTTAAACTATCGTCGGTTAAATCTAACCCTAACGTTTCCATAATATGACGGACATCGTCTTTAATAATGTCTATTTTTTCTGAATCAGAAAGCTTAAAAGCATCATTTCTTAAAGGCGTGTTCGATGATGTTCCAACATGATCTTCGCCTAAAGCATCGTGTTCTTCTATGTTATTATCCATTTTCATTTGCGAAAAAAATCTTATTTTTAAGTCTGCAAAGATAAGTAATTCCGTTTTGTTATGTTTTATCTTAACATATAATTGTTGTTTACAATTTGTCTGCTTTTTTCTTTAAATATTACAATTAAAATAAAAAAAGATTAAACTTTTTGTGGTTAAAGAGTTTTCTCGTGTTTCGCTAGGAAATAGCGATGCACTCAAATAAAATAGATAAATCAAAAAAAACCTGAACAATAAAGCTATTGTTCAGGTTTAATTAATTTTTTAATAATCTATAAATTGATTATTTAAGACGATGTAAATATATTTATCCTCTACGTTTTTGAGATCTTACAGAACCTCCAGCACCATAGTGTTGGTTAGGTCCAACGGCACGTTTCATGTTATCCTTCATCATTTTAATCTGTTCGGTTAGCATACCTTGTTTATCCAATTTAGTAGCTTCGGTAAGTAATTTTTGAGCTTCTATTTTTCGTTTCTTAGAAAAAGCAATACCAGCTAAGTTTAATTTAGCCATCGCTAAATCGTGATCCATAGATAAACCTAATGTTAGTGCTTTTTTAAAATATTTTTCGGCCTCGTTCATATTAGTTTGAGATACCATAATACCATGTAAATAGTTGTAATACCCTTGTTGCTTCTTTACTAAAGCTATTTCTGGGTTTTTAATTTTATTCAGCCATCTTGTTGCGCCTTCAAAATCTTGTTTTCTTAATTTTAAAAACGCTAGTAAAATAAATTCATTTTTAAAATATAAGAAAATAAATATAAGAGATAGCAAAATAAGCATAATACCGTTACCTATATAGCTTTCTGTAAATTGATAAACAGCAAAAGCGATAATTCCGGCAGCGATAATAAGTTTTATGATTTTATTGTACATGGTTGAGTTTTGGTATGAAATTAGAAGAAAATTTCCTCCTATTTAACTATTAATTGTGCAAAGAAACTAAATTTTTATGAAAAACAAATGATACCTTTATCATAAAAGTGACCAACGAAGTCAAATATATTGCGGTTTTGTCATTGTTTTTGTTTAGAATAAAAATATTATATTTTTTTTTCTAATAACATTTGTCAAAGTGAAAACTCTTCGTATATTTGCCGTCAGTTTTGGAGAATTACCAAAGCCAAAGTTTAAACATACAATTCAGTTTTAAAGATACAAGATAATGAGTAAAAGAACATTTCAGCCTTCTAAAAGAAAAAGAAGAAACAAGCACGGTTTTAGAGAAAGAATGGCTTCTGCTAATGGTAGAAAAGTATTAGCACGTAGAAGAGCTAAAGGAAGAAAAAAATTATCTGTTTCTACTGAAACTAGACATAAGAAATAAATGATTAACAATTGTTGATAAATTAAAGGTGTTACTTAAGTGTAACGCCTTTTTTTATGTCAACTGATTACTATTTTTGCAATTCATTAAGTGACAATAAATAACGAGTAAAAATGCCAAAAAATCCAAAACTAAAATCGATATTAATTATTGGCTCAGGGCCAATTGTAATTGGACAAGCTTGCGAATTTGACTATTCGGGAACCCAAGCTTTGCGATCACTTAGAGAAGATGGAATTGAAACCGTCTTAATCAACTCTAACCCAGCGACTATCATGACCGATCCCTCTATGGCCGATCATGTTTACTTGCTTCCTTTAACAACAAAATCAATTATTCAGATTTTAAAAGAGCATCCTCAAATAGATGCTGTTTTACCAACAATGGGTGGGCAAACGGCATTAAATTTATGTATTGAGGCTGATGAAAAAGGAATTTGGAAAGATTTTGATGTAGAAATTATAGGTGTCGATATTGATGCTATTAATATTACTGAAGATAGAGAGCAGTTTAGAGAGTTGATGCTTAAAATAGGAGTGCCAATGGCGCCTCAGGCTACGGCTACATCTTACTTAAAAGGTAAAGAAATTGCTCAGGAATTTGGTTTTCCATTAATTATTAGAGCTTCTTTTACTTTAGGAGGTGCAGGTGCATCTTTCGTTCATAAAGAAGAAGATTTTGATGAGTTATTAACACGCGGATTAGAGATTTCTCCAATCCACGAAGTAATGATTGATAAAGCTTTAATAGGTTGGAAAGAATATGAGCTTGAGTTACTTAGGGACTCAAATGATAATGTAGTTATCATCTGTTCTATAGAAAATATGGACCCTATTGGGATTCATACTGGAGATTCAATTACTGTAGCGCCAGCAATGACGTTAAGTGATAGAACTTTCCAAAAAATGCGTGATATGGCTATCCATATGATGCGTAGTATCGGTGATTTCGCAGGAGGGTGTAACGTACAGTTCGCTGTATCTCCAGATGTGAATGAAGATATTATTGCTATCGAGATTAATCCACGTGTATCACGTTCTTCTGCATTAGCAAGTAAAGCAACCGGTTATCCAATTGCGAAAATTGCTGCAAAATTGGCATTAGGGTATCATTTAGATGAATTAAAAAATCAAATTACAAAATCTACGTCAGCACTTTTCGAGCCAACACTAGATTATGTAATTGTAAAAATACCACGTTGGAACTTTGATAAATTCGAAGGTTCTGATAGAACTTTAGGGCTTCAAATGAAATCCGTAGGTGAAGTTATGGGGATTGGGCGTTCTTTTCAAGAAGCCTTACACAAAGCAGCGCAATCTCTAGAAATTAGTCGTAACGGACTAGGAGCTGATGGTAAAGAGAATAAAAATTACGCGCAAATTATTGAAAAACTAACGTATGCCTCTTGGGATCGTGTTTTTATAATTTACGATGCAATCGAAATGGGTATTCCATTAAGTAGAATTCACGAGATCACCAAAATTGATATGTGGTTCCTTAAGCAATACGAGGAATTACACGTTATTAAAAACGAAATTTCTACTTTTAAAATCGATACCATTGAAAAAGATTTATTGTTAGAAGCAAAACAAAAAGGATATGGCGATCGCCAAATAGCACACATGTTGGGCTGTTTAGAAAGTCAAGTTTATAATAAACGTGAAGAATTAGGTGTAAACCGTGTTTACAAATTAGTAGATACCTGTGCGGCCGAGTTTGAAGCTAAAACACCATATTACTATTCAACTTTTGAAAGTGATATGGAAACGGCAGACGGTAAACGTTATGCAGACAACGAATCTATTGTTACCGATAAGAAAAAAGTAATTGTTTTAGGGTCTGGACCAAACAGAATAGGGCAAGGTATCGAGTTCGATTATTGTTGTGTTCACGGGGTTTTAGCAGCTGCAGAATGTGGTTACGAAACTATCATGATTAACTGTAATCCAGAAACGGTTTCAACCGACTTTGATACAGCCGATAAATTGTATTTTGAGCCTGTGTTTTGGGAGCATATTTACGACATTATTAAACACGAAAAGCCAGTAGGCGTAATTGTGCAATTAGGTGGGCAAACAGCTTTAAAGTTAGCCGAAAAACTCACCAAATACGGTATTAAAATTTTAGGAACCAGCTTTGAGGCTTTAGATTTAGCCGAAGATCGTGGTTTGTTTTCAAATATGTTAAAAGAAAACAATATTCCTTATCCAGAATTCGATATTGCAACTACAGCCGACGAAGCTGCTGCTATTGCCGATGTGTTAGATTTCCCAATTTTAGTTCGTCCATCATATGTTCTTGGAGGTCAGGGAATGAAAATTGTAATCAATAAAGAAGAGTTAGAAAAGCACGTAGTAGATTTGCTTAGCAGGATGCCAGGTAATCAATTACTTCTAGATCATTATTTAGATGGAGCAATTGAGGCCGAAGCCGATGCAATTTGCGATGGCGAAGATGTTTACATCATCGGGATTATGGAGCATATCGAACCTTGTGGAATTCACTCGGGCGATAGTAACTCCTTATTGCCACCGTTTAATTTAGGCGATTTAGTAATGCAGCAAATTATCGATCATACCAATAAAATCGCATTGGCGCTTAATACAGTTGGTTTAATAAATATTCAATTCGCCATAAAAGACGACAAGGTTTATATTATTGAAGCCAACCCAAGAGCTTCTAGAACCGTGCCATTTATCGCAAAGGCTTATAATGAACCTTACGTAAATTACGCAACAAAAGTGATGTTGGGAGAGAAGAAAGTAAAAGACTTCAATTTCCAACCAAAACTTAAAGGTTATGCTATAAAACAACCAGTATTTTCGTTTGATAAGTTTCATAATGTGAATAAAAAACTAGGACCAGAAATGAAAAGTACAGGCGAAAGTATACTGTTTATAGACGGTTTAAAAGATGATGCTTTTTACGATTTATACGCACGCAGAAAAATGTATTTGAGTAAATAATCAAGTATTTAAAATATCAAAAACCTCGCATTTATGTGAGGTTTTTTTGTTTTTGGGCGTTACCCGAAAAGGGTCGGGCTATCACTACTCAATCTTTTTGCGAAGGGCTCTAGGCTTGTTTTAAGGTTGTTGTATATTATTAAAGTTAAGTTGTCTCGAAAAATGTAGTTTTAATATTTTCGAAAAAAGGATTTCAAACATGCCGTTCTATCCCTAACGCGATTTATGCAGTGTATTGTTTTTTAGGATTTATGGTGCTTTTTAAAGAGAATTTTTAGCAGAGGAGTTGTTAAGGATGGTTAATAGCTGTTTTTGATAAAATCAAGATTTTAACTTGTCAGAATAAACAGTTTGTAGAACAAAAATAAGATTTGAAGATAAACCTAAAGAGATTTATTCTCCTTCTATAAAATTCTCATATTCATTTGTCGTCATTATGGTCGATTGGTAAGGTGTAAGAGCGTTTAAATTAAGTTCGCTGTATTCGTCAAATATTTTATCTAATAAATTTATTTTTATGATATTCGGTTTAACGTCTGTAAAATAATAGAGCGCTCTTTTTTCGTTAAGAATAATTAAGTTGCTTTTCTGATTTTCCGAATAATAATTAACGTATTTTGATGATTGCTCCACAAGCTTAAATACTCCGCTTTCGGTTATCTCTTGTTCAATATCGCATCCGTGTTCTAATAATTTAAAATTGATTATTTCTGGAAAGATAATGGGGTTTTTGGCTGTAATTTCAAACAAGATATCGGTTGAATAGCAATCGGGAGTTCCGCAATCAAGCCCATGAAGATTAAAAGGAAGGTTAAATTTAATTTTATCATCTACTTGGTTTACAAGTCCTCTAATATATAATTCTTGTAAAATACTAGATTTTAGATTCTCGTTTGGTTTAGAGTTTAGAAGAGTTTTTCTTAAGCTGTCTTGAGTTTTTTCAAAAGATAGTTTCGAATTAATTAGCGTATTATTCTGCGAAATTGTCTTTTCTGAGGTGCCTGTATAATCATCCTTTCTTGAGGTTTTTTCTTTAGAACCGCAGGAGATTATTAATAGACTGAAAAATAAAATAATAAGCTTCATAGTTCCGTTGGTGTTGTTTTGTGAGATGTGTTTCTTAATTTACTTTTTTTTATTTAAATAATAAGAGGTAAGCTTAGAAAGGGCATGTTCATATCTTGTTTTACAATCTGTGATGTCTCCCTCAAATTTTAGTTCCTTTTTAACGCCTAAATTGTAAATGCCTTTTCCTTTCGCCATCCGGTCTAATTTCCAAATTGCTTTTGGCGATAATTCAATATAAAGAGCTTCTAAAATGTCACATTGTTCTGTTTTTCCATTATATATATCCCAATCTTTTGCTTCTTGCTGTTTCAATATTTTATTTGAGAAATAAACTTTTTTAAGTAAAGGGAAATTAAATTCTAATACTTTTTTAGCACCTTCGTTCGCAAACCAAACTACTTCTTTGTTTCTAACAATGCATGTTCTAATAAAATAATTATCAAACTTAGAAAGTTGTCCTGCAACTAAGGCTGCCACACCAATTTCGTTTATTTCATGTCCTTTTTTTGTTCGTTCATCATCAAACCACAGATAGAAATCTCGTATTTGAGAAATGGTTTTATATTTCAGGTTTCCGTTATCTATGGATAGGTTGTATTTGTTGGCTTGCTGCCAAGAAGTTGTGTTTCTCGTTCTGTCTTTTTTTAACCACGAACCATCCGGAAGAACATGCTGTCCAGTAGTTTTTTTATAAGCTTTTAGGTTTATCCATTCCTGAGATGAGACAGGTTGATTGTTTAAAAGTAGTAAAATAATTATTGCCAAGTTGAGTAATTTACTCATAGTATATTTTTGTGTAGAGTGTTAATTAGTTTCCTTAATTTTTAAATTATTTTACAACTAGCGAGTAACTATGAAAAGTATTACACATTAGGTATTTCTCTAAATTGAGTCCTTTTTAAATAAGCCTCAGTTTTTTCTAGTAAGTTAAAGTCGTTGTGTTTAAAACTAGATAGCCATTCAAATTCATGAGCATTAAACCTATCCAAAAATTCTGTTGGTATTAAATTGAAAGTACATAAAATTATTAAAAATTGATCTATATCGCTAAAAGGATAATTACGTTTAGAGAATTCAGCAGGACTAAGTTTTTCGTTTTGCTTTTCAAACTTAGAAAAATAGACTCCAAACCTGTATTCTATGTAATTAAGGATCGACATAATATTAAATATATTAATTCGTCCTAAATTTATCATTATCGTGCTATTGGAATCTTTCTAAAAGGGCATTGGGCTAATTAGGTGTTAGTTTATGGTGTTTCTTAGAATTGATTCCGGTTTGGTTGTAAGAATTCAATAGTGCTATTATTGTAACATCTGCTTGTGTCATGTTGTCTCAATAAAACACGAGACTTTCTTTTTTTCAAATTCATAATAGCTGTCTTATATCTTAAATTTGATGTAAAGCGGTGAACTTCTTTGTGTTAAATGGATTTATCTGTTTTTCACCAAAAATCAAGTACTTTTTAATTTTGGCGCTTAGAGTTTTTTTGGGATTATTTGTTTATACAATAGTAAGCTCAATGCCTAATTCAATTAGTCTGTTTTTGGTTTTATTGTCAATGCCAGAATCGGTTATTATTTGATCGATTTCATCAAGTCCGCAAATTCTTCCAAATCCCTTTTTGCTAAATTTAGAAGAATCTGCCAATACAATTATTTTTTGTGCTGCTTTAATCATTTCTTTATTTAAAGAAGCTTCCATCGAATTTGTGGTTGTAAGCCCATATTCCAGGTCAATGCCATCGACGCCTAAAAACAATTTTGTAAATGTAAATTCTGCCAACATTTTTTCAGCAATAGATCCAACAACAGAAGAAGAGCTTGATCTAAGCATACCTCCTAATTGCATGATGTCTATTTGTTTATGCTCTGCTAATATAATAGCTGCATTTAAAGAAGCGGTTAGTACTGTTAATCCTTCTATAGGCTTAATTTGTCTAGCTAATTCAATTACAGAGGTTCCTGAGGCTATTATAATAGTGTCAAAAGGTTCTAGTGTTGATGCGGCGGCTGTTGCTATTTTCTTTTTTTCTTTGGCGTTTAGCTTTTTCTTAAAATTTACGGGATGTTCGGTGATGTAAGGATTTGCCGGAATAGCTTTTCCATGCGATCTAAACAGTAGTTTTCTTTCTTCGAGTAGTTTTAAGTCTTTACGGATAGTTACTAATGAAACATTAAACTCAATACTTAGCTCATTGACATTTACAAAGCCATTCTCTTCCAGTTTCTTTAAAATCTGTTTGTGGCGATCAATTATATTTAGTGGCATCTTGTTTCGTTTTATACAAAGGTACATGATATCGTAATTAAAATGAAGCTGAAATGGCACTTTTATGGAATATTTGGAATAAAACGAAACCTTATTTTCTATTTTTTTAATAAAAATAAATGTTGAATAATCAGAATACACGGTAAAATTTGCTTTTTTCGAGTTTCTTGACTGCTTTTTTTATGATATATATCATGAAACTGAAAAAATAATCAAAAAAAATAAAAAATAGCTTTTGTTTTGTTTCGTTTTGTTGTAGTTTTATATCGAAATAAAAAAATAATACTAAAAACTAAAATAAAAGGTCATGGACAGAAAAGAAATAATGAGTAAGTTGAGAAGTGATTCTAAAACTTATGATTTCGTAATTATAGGAGGTGGAGCAACCGGTATTGGTATAGCTCTCGAGGCATCTGCAAGAGGTTATTCTGTTGCTTTGCTTGAGAAATCTGATTTTACTAAATCTACATCAAGTAAAGCTACAAAATTAGTGCATGGTGGTGTTAGATATTTAGCACAAGGTGATATAGGTTTAGTTAGAGAGGCTGTTGTAGAAAGAGGGTTGATGCTTAAAAACGCTCCTCATATAACTAAAAGCCAGTCGTTTATAATACCTACTCATGGTCTGTATGATGAAATATTGTATACTGTTGGTTTAACTTTTTACGATTTGTTAGCAGGAGGACTGAGTCTTGGAAGATCTAAACGTATCTCGAAAAAAGAGACGTTAAAACGTATTTCTCTTATAAATCCAGATAAAATTTCAGCAGGTGTTGTTTATTATGATGGTCAGTTTGATGATTCTCGTATGGCTATAAATACGTTACAAACAGCTGTTGGATTAGGTGCTCGAGTTGTTAATTATTGTTCTGTAGATGGATTGCTTAAAGATTCAAATGGAAAGATTACAGGAGTTAAAGTGCATGATGAAATGGATGGTGCATCATTCGAAATAAAAGGAAAGCAAATTGTGAACGCTACAGGTGTATTTGCAGATGATGTATTGCAAATGGATTCTCCAGGGGCCGAAAAAACTATTGCACCTAGCCAAGGTGTTCACTTAATGTTAGATAAATCTTTTTTACCTGGTGATGACGCTATTACTATACCTAAAACAGATGATGGTCGTGTATTGTTTTTAGTACCATGGCATAACCGTGTTATTGTTGGAACAACAGATACACCTCTTAAAACAGAATCTTTAGAACCAGTTGCTCTAGAAGAAGAAATAGGGTTTATTCTAGCGACTGCTGGTAGATATTTAACAAAAGCTCCTAAAAGAAGCGATGTGTTAAGTGTGTTTGCTGGTTTACGTCCTTTGGCTGCTCCAAAAAAAGAAGGAAGCAAAACGAAAGAGATCTCTCGAAGCCATAAAATTTATACATCAGATTCAGGACTATTAACTATTGTAGGTGGTAAATGGACCACTTTTAGAAGAATGGGTCAACATTTGGTTGATAAAGCCGAGAAAAATCACGAATGGAAACATATTCCAACAAAAACAAGACATCTTAAAATACACGGTTACAAAGAAAATGTAAATCATGATGATCCATTATATTTTTATGGTAGTGATGAAGAAAAAGTAATGCAATTATCTAAGGAAAATGGATGGAATGAATCGTTAAGTACATCTATGGGGGTTATACAAGCGCAAGTAGTTTGGGCTGTAAGATATGAAATGGCTCTTAATGTTGAAGATTTTCTTGCTCGTAGAGTTCGTTGTCAGTTATTAAATGCAAAAGAAAGTGTTGAAATGGCTCCAAAAGTAGCAGAAATAATGGCTAAGGAATTAGGTAAAGATGAAGCTTGGCAAGCAAAACAAGTTTCAGATTATGAAAAAGTGACATCAAATTATATTTTATAAACAACTAAAAACCACTAAATTAAATTAGACATGAAAAGTAAATTAATTTTAGCATTCGACCAAGGGACAACATCATCCCGAGCAATTTTATTTAATCACGATGGAGAAATTGTAAGAGTTTCTCAGAAAGCGTTTGAACAAATTTTTCCTAAGCCAGGATGGGTAGAGCATAACCCGAATGATATTTGGTCTTCGCAAATATCTGTAGCAGCCGAGGTTGTTGCTCAAGAAGGTGTTTCTGGGGATGATATTGCAGCCATAGGGATTACTAATCAAAGGGAAACCGTTATTGTTTGGGATCGTGAAACCAGTGAACCAATTTACAACGCAATAGTCTGGCAAGATAGAAGAACGGCTAAATATTGCGATAGTCTTAAGGATGCTGGTCATGTGGATATGATTAAAAAGAAAACGGGCTTAGTAATCGATGCTTATTTTTCTGCAACTAAATTAAAATGGATTCTTGATAATGTAGAAGGTGCTAGAGAAAAAGCCGAAGCAGGAAAACTATGTTTTGGTACGGTAGATACTTGGGTTGTTTGGAAGCTTACTCGGGGTAAAATGTTTATTACAGATGTTTCTAATGCAAGTAGAACGATGTTATTCAATATTCATACCATGGCTTGGGATGAAGAGTTGATGGCTTTGTTCAATATTCCTAAAGCTATGTTGCCAGAAGTTAAGGAAAGTAGTGAAATTTACGGAAGTACAGCGACTACTTTATTTTCATCTAAAATTCCTATTGCGGGTATTGCAGGAGATCAACAAGCGGCTTTATTTGGCCAAATGTGTACAAAACCTGGAATGGTTAAAAATACTTACGGCACAGGATGTTTCTTATTAATGAATACGGGAGATAAAGCGGTGTATTCAAAAAATAATTTACTGACAACAGTTGCTTGGAAAATTAATGGAAAAACAACCTACGCTCTAGAAGGAAGTGTATTTGTTGGTGGAGCCGCTATACAATGGTTACGTGATGGAGCAAAAATGGTGAAAACAGCACCAGGAATTAATTATTTAGCTGAAACAGTTAAAGATAACGGTGGTGTATATTTTGTACCAGCATTAACAGGTTTAGGAGCACCTTATTGGGATCAATATGCTCGTGGAGCTATGCTTGGTATTACTAGAGGTACTACAGATGCACATATTGCACGCGCTACCTTAGAGGGGATTGCTTTTCAAGTATACGATATTGTGAAAGCCATGGAAGCCGATGCAGGAGAAGAAAGTATAGAATTAAGAGTAGATGGTGGTGCTGCAGCAAGTGATTTATTAATGCAGATACAATCTGATTTATTTGGATTTAAAATTATAAGACCTAAAACCTTAGAGACCACTGCGATGGGGGCAGCTTATTTGGCAGGTTTAGCTGTTGGTTATTGGGATAGTGTAGATGATATTCAATCGCAATGGAGTATTGATAAGGAGTTCTTTCCAAAAGCTGCTAAAGACAAAGTTGAAGATATGTTGCATTACTGGCATAAAGCTGTTAAGTGCGCTCAACATTGGATCGAAGAATAAATACTTATCAATAATCATAAAAATAGAAAATTATGTCAATTTTAGTAGCAGAAATATTAGGAACCATGCTAATGATTCTATTAGGTAATGGTGTTGTAGCTAATGTAGTCTTAAAAGATACAAAGGCTGGTGGTGCAGGATGGATCGAAATTACTACAGCATGGGCGTTGGCTGTGTTTGTAGGTGTTATAGTAGCAGGGCCTTATAGTGGTGCACATTTAAATCCAGCGGTAACTATTGGTTTGGCCGTGGCAGGTAAAGTTTCTTGGGCTTTAGTTCCAGAATATCTTGCAGGGGAAATGATAGGAGCCATGATAGGCGCATTTTTAGTGTGGTTATTTTATAAAGATCACTTTAAAATAACTGATGATGATGAGGGTAAATTAGCTTGTTTTAGTACAGGACCAGCAATTAAAAATACCTTTTCAAATTTAATGAGTGAGATTATAGGAACTTTCGTTTTGATCTTTGTTATATTTTATATAGCAGGTCCAAGTCTTGATTTGGGGATAGAAGGAAATCCTGAAGCTCTTATTGGTTTGGGATCTATTGGAGCAATACCTGTAGCTTTCCTTGTTTGGGTAATTGGTTTGTCTTTAGGTGGTACTACAGGATATGCCATTAATCCGGCTAGAGATTTAGGTCCGAGAATTATGCACTCTATTTTACCTATAAAAGGTAAAAGTGATTGGGGTTATGCTTGGGTTCCTATAGTAGGTCCTATTATTGGTTGTGTAATCGCAGCTTATTTATATATGTATTTAATGTAGGGTAATCTTATCATATCAAATTATATCAAAATAAAATGAAAAATATATTAATAGTATTTGTAGCACTTATAGCAGTGCAAATGGGGTTTTCCCAAGAAACTGAATTAAAAGATAGTCCTATCGATTTTAATGTAGATGTAAAAACTAACCATCTATGGAGGGGTTTGGTTATTACAGATAAGCCGATGGTAGCTGTTTTTTCAAAATTAAAATTAAATAAATCAGGTAGTTTTACTACTGGTTTTTGGGGAGGGATGGCTTTTTCAAATGAAAGTGACGGAACATCTTATAAAGAAATAAATTACTATGCTCAATATGCTAAAAACGGTTTATCTATAGGTATATGGGATTTATTTAACACACGTAGTGTAGCAGTTCCAGATGTGTGGAATTATGATAAAAACACAACAACGCATTTAATTGATTTAAGAACGTCTTATCAATTTGATGATAACTTCCCATTACGTTTAGAAGCTGATGTATTATTATACGGTAGTGGAGATTCTCAACTTAATAGCGATGGAGATAGAGATCAACGTTATTCTACTTACGTAGAAGCATCTTACCCTATAATTCGCGATACTAAAGTTAATTTAAAAGGTTTTGTAGGAGCAGGTTTCTCTTTTGATGGTGATACTCATTTATATGGTGATGGCGATCAAAACTTCGATTTGGTTAATGTTGGTTTAACAGCAACTAAAATACTTAAGTTTTCAGATTTAAGTTTCCCTGTGTCTGCAACAACCATGTGGAATCCTTCATTAAGAATAGCTAGAGTGCAGTTAGCAATTAGCTTATTTTAAATAATATATTTATATAGCGAAAGCTGCTTCCCTTTGACTTTTATTTTATGTTAAGGGGGAAGTAGCTTTTTTTTTATAGATAAATTTTATTCTTTTAATATTTAAAAAGTATGATTTATCTTTTTCAAAAGAAAATATAAATAATTAAAAAAAGCTCTTATTAAGGGCTTTTTTTAATTCTGTGTTGTTATTTTATTTATCTCTATTGTAGTAATCCAGCGTTTTTAAAAGCTTTAATTCCTGCAAAATTTGAAGCACTTCCTAATTCATTTTCAATTCGCATAAGTTGATTGAATTTTTCTATACGTTCACCACGGCAACCACTACCAGTTTTTAAATGTCCAGCATTAATACCAACCGTTAAATCTGCAATAAAACTATCTACAGTTTCACCACTTCTGTGAGAAACAAAACAATTATAAGAGTTTTTATTGGCAAGCTCTATGGTTTCTAGTGTTTCTGTTACAGTTCCTATTTGGTTAAGTTTAATTAAAATTGAATTTGCAACACCTTTACTAATGCCTTCTGCTAGAATAGATTTATTTGTGCAGAACAAATCGTCACCTACAACTTCAATTTTTTTACCAATAGTATCTGTCATGTTTTTCCAGCCTTCCCAATCATTTTCAGATAAACCATCTTCTAATAGAACAATAGGGTATTGGTTTACCCAGCTTTCCCATAGCTTAATCATGTCGTCACTTGAAACTAGTTTTTGAGAACTTTTAAAAAATTTATACTTGCCATCTTCCCACATTTCACTTGTTGCAGGGTCTACACAAATGCCAACATCTTTTCCTGGTGTGTAACCTGCTTTGGTGATACCTTCTAAAATCATTTCAACGGCCTGTTCGTTCGATTTTAAATCGGGAGCAAAACCACCTTCATCTCCAACGCCAGTACTAAAGCCTTTAGATTTTAATACTGTTTTTAACGAATGAAAAACTTCTTCACCCATTCTTATAGATTCTTTAAAGGATGGCGCATTGTGAGGCGCAATCATAAATTCTTGAAAATCTATCGTATTGTCAGCATGTCTTCCACCGTTAATAACATTCATACAAGGCACAGGCATAACGTGAGCATTGCTACCTCCTAAATATTGGTATAGTGGCATGCGTGAACTTAATGCCTTGGCACGTGCAAAAGCCATAGAAACACCAAGTATGGCATTGGCACCTAATTTCGATTTATTCTTTGTGCCATCTAGGTCTATTAAAAAATAATCTAATTCACGTTGGTTTATAAAATGTTTGTTTTCAATAGCTTTGGCTATTACGGTGTTTACGTTATTAACCGCTTTTAATACGCCTTTACCTCCATATCTATTTTTATCACCATCCCTTAACTCTGTAGCTTCTCGTTCTCCTGTCGATGCTCCACTCGGCACCATGGCTCTCGCGATTGTTCCATCTTCTAATCTTAAGTTTACTTCTACTGTGGGGTTTCCTCTTGAATCGAGTATTTCGATTGCTTCAACTTTTTGAATTTTCATAACCTAAATGTGTTATATTTAAATTTATTGTTTTATTAAAATTAATTGATTTCGGGAAGAGTTTTCTTATCGTTACATGGAGCGATATAAACAGGAAATCGGCTTAATTTTTTAATCTAAGATATTAATCAAAGTTAATAATTTTCTATTAAAAAAATGAAGGTTAACTTATTTAAAAACAGTTTATTGGTGGTTGAAAGTAAAGTAAATAATGACCAAATAATTTGGCTTAATTAACCTTTTTTTAACGGCGGCTTCATGAGAAAGTAATAAGTAATTCTTCGGAAAGAATATTCATTCAAAAATAATGTGAAATATATGCTAAACTTCTGTGTAAAAGATGGTTATTCATATTTCTATAGTCTACCTTTGCGGCAAAATTGTTAGGTTAACATTTTTAACTAAAAAAAGAAAGATATAATTATGAATGCAATATTCACAGATGCTAGTTTTCAGAATATGACGAATGTAGCAAACCGTTATGGTGTAAGTGTTAATGCTGTTACAGATTTAACGCAAGCACTTATGAGAAGTAATGGTACAATGGCCCAATTTAATATTTCCGAGCTTGGTGGCGGAGGTCAGTGGATGCAAGGTGGCATGACTATGGTTGGCGATATGTTTAACAACCAACTTAAATCTACAGTAGATGGGTTGTGCAACGAGTTATCAAACTTAATAAATCAAGGAGGAATACAATATAAACCTTTACCGAAAACACAAAACCAAAACGGATTTCAATCAGGATCTGGGAACTGGTGGGGAGATTTAGGTTTTCCTAATTCTACAGGTAGTCAAAACGGAACGAGTTATGCTATTTTTTCTAACATTGGGCGTTTAGCGATTCAACAGAATGGAAAAGTAACCGTATTTGATACGCTTGATAACCATATAGGTGGTGTAGGGCAACAACAAGGTGGGAATTATTCAGTTACATTTACAAGCCAATATGGTACGGTAGATTTAAATACTTTGCCTATTGTTTCGGGTGGAGAAAATAAACCTAAACCACAACAGCCAGAACAAGTTAATAATAATAATAATAATAATAATGCAATGCAGAATCAGCCAGAACCAATAATTATGGAACAGGCTCCTGTAAACACTAATGACAATAACAATAATTCGAACACTAATAATAACAATAGTGCTTTGGAGGAAGATATTTTTATGAAAATAGAAAAGTTAGCTAATTTAAAAAACAAGGATATTCTTTCAGTAGATGAGTTTGAAAAGAAGAAAGCTGAATTATTAAGCAGATTGTAATATTACCTGCTATTTATTTAAAAGTTCAATTAACTAAACTTAGTTAATTGAACTTTTTTTTTTGAATAAATTCTGAGAAATATATCAGGAATCCGATCAGATTTAAAACGTAATCTTTGCATTTTGAGTTTTTACAAATTCTAAATGGTCTGCAATTATAAATTCCGATGATTTAAAATTATTACTTCTAGAACGCGATTGTTCTTGTCTTTTCATACTTCTAGCAAAACGACGCACACTTTGCTCATCATCTAAAATAATTCCTGGAACCACAGCGTTATTCCCTTTTTCATCTTTTGCTACCATTGTAAAATAGCTTGAATTGCAATGTTTTGTTAATCCAGATTGAATATTTTCCGATTCTACGCGAACACCAACAACCATAGACGTTCTTCCTGTATAGTTTATAGAAGCTTTAAGAGTAACAAGTTCTCCAACATCAATAGGATTTAAAAAATCTACTTTATTAACAGAAGCTGTAACGCAATAATTACGTGAATGTTTTGATGCGCATGCAAATGCAATTTGATCCATTAAATTAAGAATATAACCACCATGAATTTTTCCGCTAAAATTGGAATTCGATGGTAACATAAGGTGAGATATTGATATTTGCGAGTCTTTTGGATGTTTAAACATAAAATGTATGGCCTTAAATTATAATTAGTAGCATTTAAATATATTCTAAAATATGAATATATAAAATGTATTTCCTAAATGTATTTAATTTTTAGGAAGTTTTAAGGAAAGAGACTTTTAAAAAATTGTTTTCGCAATGTATTGATTTTTATAATGCTAAAATTTCAGGTTTTAATTACACTTAAAGTAAAGATATAGAATAGTATTAAAGTAATTCATCTTCTTGAGCGCGTTTAATAATAGCTTCAGGTAAAGCCTTTTTCGCTTTTGCTCCCATTTTTTTAAGTTTTTCTACGCTAGTAATTATGTTTCCTCGGCCGTCAACAAGTTTATTCATCGCAGATGAATAGTCGGTTTTTGCAGCATCAATTTTCTTTCCAACGTTGGTTAAATCCTTTATCAAACCTTCAAATTTATCATAAAGAGCTCCAGCTTGTCGTGCAATTTCGATAGCATTTTGTTGTTGTTTTTCATTGTTCCACATACTATCAATAGTTCGAAGCGTTGCCAATAGGGTGGAAGGCGTAACAATAACAATGTTTTTCTCGAAAGCCTTGTTGTAAATAGAGTTATCTTCATTTACAACAACGGCAAAAGCAGGTTCTATTGGGATAAAAAGCAATACAAAATCGGGAGATTCTATATCATACAAATCTTGATAATTTTTATCAGAAAGTTGATCTATATGGCGTTTAATCGAGTTAATGTGCGCTTTTAAAAACTGCGGTTGGTCTTCAAGTTCAGCATTTACAAACCGCTCGTAATCGGTTAAGGATACTTTACTGTCAATAATCATCTTTTTGCCGTCGGGCAAGTTCAAAACCACATCGGGTAACACGCGAGAGCCATCTTCTAGAGTAAAACTTTGCTGTACAAAATATTCGCGATCTTTCTCTAATCCCGATTTTTCCAGAACGCGCTCCAAAACCAATTCACCCCAATTTCCTTGCATTTTGCTATCTCCTTTTAGCGCACGCGTTAGGTTAGTTGTTTCTTTGGTCATTTGTTGGTTCAAATCTTTTAAGCCTAACAATTGCTCTTTTAAAGCAGAATGCATACTAATGCTTTCCTTTTGAGTTAAATCGACTTTTTGTTCAAAAACTTTAATTTTTTCTTGAAGCGGATTTAAGATATTAGTGATGTTTTCTTTATTCTGAAGGGTGAATTTCTCCGATTTTTCATCTAGGATTTTCGTTGCAAGAAGCTCAAAATCTTTGCGTAGTTGCTCTTGGCGTTCTTCCAGTTCGGCATCGCGTTTTAGGTTTAAAGCTTGCAGGTTTTCGAATTCTGTGTTTCTACGAGCTAATTCAGCATTTAAAAAATCTTTTTCACGACGGATATTTTCGCGGTCGTTTTCAATTTTTGAAATGGTTTCTTTTAATTCCGATACTTGAGTAGTGTTAATGTTGTTTTGTTTCTCGCTTTCGCTTTGTGTGTATTGCTTAAAATCGTCGAATTGTTGTTGCAAATTACTATTGCGTTCTTCGAGTGTACTGTTTTCGCTTTTACTTTTAAGTTTAGTAAAAAGCATGCCTAAATAACCACCAATAACAGCGGAAATAATAATAGCGAGGATTAAGATGAGACTGTCGTTCATTTTATTAAGTTGTATGTGGTAAAAGTAAGAAATTAAAAGCGTTGTAATTTAAACTCTTTAGTCTTTCTTCACATTCGAAAAATCATATTTTTTCATCGTTTTCTGAAGTATTTTCCAATGATTACGTAGCTGTCTTTTTATTTCTGGGGCTTCTAAATCATCAGATGCTCTGTAAGCATATCTTAAATAATTACCTCGAAATTTTCTATCAAAATAATCAGTTTGTGCTTTACCGTCAATATAGTTGGTTCGTTTTGCTGGTAACATTCTAGATTTTTCACCTTTAAAACTAAAAAGTCTGTATAGCTTTCTTTTAAATATTGGAGCTTCATCTAAAAGGTGTTTTTCTTTTATTGTCTCAACTCGTTTATGCTTACGTTTTATAGTTTGTTTCATTTCTCTATAAAACTTAGCTAGATTTTTAGACTTAATTAATGTCTGATAACCATAAAATTCAAAACCTAAGTAATTTAACGGAACGTTTTCTTTTAAGTTACCGTTTTTCTTAATTTTATAACATTGTAAACGACCATTATTTATTTTGAAAAGTGTTTTTTCTGTTTTCTCTAAGGATACCGTTAATTTGTTTTTTGCCATTTCATTTTTGACAAATTCTTCAATTAATGCTATTTGATGCTCTTTGCAAATCACGACAATATCATCGGAATAGCGTCTATAAAAGACATCGTGCTTTAAAGTTAATTCTTTTATAACAGCTTCATCAAAATCTAACATGTAGATGTTTGCTAATAAAGCACTAATAGGTAAGCCTTGTGGTATTCCCATTAGGTTTTTATCGTCATCATGTTTTTGGTTTTTATGAATTATAACATCAGAATCAATGAGGTCTTTTATACTTTCAAAAAAAGTGTGTTTACCAGTTTTTCTATGTTTAGATAATTCTTTTTCATCAAAATGACCATTTTTAGTTTTTAGGTCTTTCAACTTTACATAAGAAAACTTTGTAGTCGCTTTAAAAAGGTTGAAGTGATCTTTCGGAAGCGTTTTATAGCCTAATGTTTTTGCCCAAGCTAATTTTAGTTTTTTATGATTTAGACTTGGGAAAAAGTTTTCTATATCTAAAACAAGTGCAACACAGTTTTCTCTTCGTTTAATTTCATCAAATACATCTTTTGCAAAATGGACGTTATTTTTATATTTCAGCTTATCGTCTGTTTCTATTTGCCGGTATGCCGTTATTGAATTTGAAAGTAAAGCGTTTTGCTCTAGGTAAGCTTCGTATTTTGGTGTAATTATTTGTTGGGTATAATATGAATAGATATGCGCATCTATATGTGTTGCGTAAAGTATTTCTCTAATTTTAGTGTTAGATATAATTTTACCATGCTTTAACTTTTTATGCGAGCGCCTTTTTACATCATTAAATTTAGATAATTTATACCGTCTTTGTTTAATTTCTTTAAAAATAAGAGGAGAGAAGGAATGCTGTGCTACTTTTTTTTCATTGAGAATATAGCGTTCAATATTTTTTCTAATAGACATTGGAGTCTTATTAGTAAAATGTGGGTACCTTCTGTCTTTAAACCAATCTTTTTGTGCTTTCATATTTTAATAAAAGTAAGGGAAGCTCTCGCACGTATTTATAACAGAATAAAACTTACACCTTGAAAAAGGATTGAACCATTAGCCGAGTTCTCGACTCACGTTGCGGTTTTACGTACCTTACCAGATGAATGGACAGGTGTTAGCTTTAATACAAATAATAATATATATGATTCAAATAATCACATACTTCAAGGGAAAGCCCCTAAAGTTTCATAAATTAACTGAAGTTATACTATTCTTTCTGAGGATAAACAAATATTTATCGATAAATGTTTGTTTATCTGAAGAATTATACTGTTTGCTTAATCTCCATATTTATTATCCTTTTTACTCAAAAAAAGTCGGATTAAGTGATTGATTAAAAATCAATACAGTAGTTCAACAAATGTTCTATTCCTTTTAACTAAAGAACTTCCTTACTTTGATTGTAAATATACTATTATTCTTATATTTAGTAAAAAATAAACAAGGAATATGACTGTATTTAAAATAGGGGAGATTATAACGCTTAAATCACATCCATTATTTAGTTCTACTCATAAGAAAATTAATGAATTTCCAGCTCAGGTACCGCCATTAATGCTGATAAAGGAAGTTATTTATGAAAAAGAAGATAAAAAAGTATTGTATAGTGATGTAATTGAAGGTGCGAAAATAGCAGATTTAGTTAAATATGTTTGTGTTTTTTTTAATGCAAGCAAAAGTGAATTTGTGGAGAAAACTATTTACCATTCTTTAGTTCAAAGTTATTTAGATCTTAAATATTAGAGAAAAGAAGAAAGTAATGGTAAGTCTTCAAATGTTGATTTAATTTCAGAAGTTTTGAAATATAAAAATAATTTTGACTATGAGTTTGGAAAACGTGTGCAGTTTAAAACGAAAAAATTGGAACACAGAAAATCTTATGATGGACATGTTCTAGAAAAAATACCTGGCACATCTTTTCAGTCACCAGACTTTATCTTATCGGGAATAAAGAATGAAGAACAAAAAGATTTGTTTAATTCAGACGGTAAGCCTAAAAAAAATATTAGTAGTCAATCATACAAAGTGATGTGGTTTAATCATTTACAGCAAAAGTTTAGTGAAGAATATTTACCTAAGGAATTTTTTGTTGAAGGTTTAGAACTTTAGTCAGTTTTTACTTCTTCACCCTAAAACTCCCCGTGTTTTTATCAAAAGCAATTAAATCTTTAGGGAAAAGCGTTTCAAAAACACCTTGTTCTATAAGTTTACAAGGTTGATTTGTAACTACAGTTCCCGCATTCATTACAATTAAAGTATCGCAAAGTTGGATGGCTAAATCTATTTCATGTGAAGAAAATAGAATAGTCTTACCTGTTTCTTTAGCTAATTTTTGGAGTAATTTCAGAATATAGGCCTTGTGATACATATCTAGATGAGACGTTGGTTCATCTAGAATAATTAAATCGGTATCTTGAGCCAAGGCGCGAGCAATCATAACTTTTTGTAGTTGACCATCGCTTAATTCGAAGCATTTTTTATGTTGTAAATCTTCTATATTAGTTTGAAGAATAGCATTTTTTACAATGGTTGTATCGTGTTTTGATAAATTACCAACCCAATTGGTATATGGCTGTCTGCCTAAAGCAATAAGTTCAAAAACCGATAAATTTCTGGAAGCTATTTTTTCGGTTAAAACCAAGCTTAATACTTTTGCTAAATCTAAAGGGTTATAATTTAAAATTGATTTTTCATTAATAAAAACAGTGCCAGATAGTGATTTTTGAACGTTTGTTAATGTTCGTAAAAGTGTCGATTTCCCGATACCATTGGCACCTACAAGCCCAATTAATTCTCCTTTTTTTAATTCAATATTAATTTGAGAAGCCACAACCGTTTCAGCCTTTTTGGAAGCATAACCAATAGATAAATCTTCGGTTTTTAAAATGATATGTGAGGTCTTGTTGTTCATGCTATTTTCTATCCTTTTTATTTATTAAAATACCATTCCACGTTTTCTAACCAATAGCCAAATAACTACAGGAGCACCAATTAAAGCGGTAATGGCATTAATAGGTAAAGTGTAATCGCTATTTGGTAGCTGAGCAATACTGTCGCAAATGAGCATAACAATACCGCCAAGTAGAAATACGGCTGGTAATAATATTTTATGATTTGAGGTGTTGAAAATCTGACGTGTTAAATGCGGAATAGCCAACCCAATAAAAGCAATTGGCCCTGTAAAAGCGGTAATAGTTCCAGCAAGTAAACTCGTGGCAATAATGATTGTTAATCGACTTCTCTTAATATCTAAGCCCAAACTTTTGGCATAATTTTCACCTAAAAGTAAGGTGTTTAGTGATTTAATGGAAAACATACTTGCCAGAATCCCTATGGTATAAATTAATAAAAGGATACCGAGATCGTTCCATGATAAATTTCCTAAACTACCAAAACCCCAAAATACATATTGTTGTAATTGTTCTGCCGATCCAAAATAAGACAGTACACTAACAATTGCCGCTGTAATACTCGCAAACATAAGGCCAATAATAAGTATAGCCATGGTGTCTCGAACTCTAATGGAAACCATTAAAACGGCTAGTAACACCAAAAAACTACCTAAACTTGCGGCAATTACAATACCCCATTTTGAAACAAAAAGGGTCGCGAAAACACCTCCAAACAAGCCCGAGCCTAAAATAACGATTGCAACGCCCAAACTAGCACCAGAACTTATACCGAGCACAAAAGGACCAGCTAATGGGTTTCTAAATAATGTTTGCATTAATAAGCCTGAAATACCTAAACCCGAGCCTACAATTATGGCGGTTATAGCTTTTGGTAAGCGGTAATTTATAATAATATGTTGCCAACTTTCGTGTTCTACGTTGCTGTTTATTAAACTATTAAAAATGGCTTTAAAGGGAATAGAAACAGACCCCAAACTAATATTCATGAAAAAACAGAACACTAAAGTAAGTGTTAAGGCTAGAAAAGAATATTTGTAAGTTTTGCTCATTTTTTGTTTTTAAAACTAATAGATTTTGTTTTTATTCTAAACGTTCAAAAAAGTAAAGATTATAATCTGGCAGTAATTCGGGATGGCAAATTTTTATTAAATCTTTGAGTACTAAATCTGGGCGACTCATACCTAATTCAAAATATAAAACACCGCCAGTATCTCCTGTTGTATTATTAAAAGAATAGATGTTTTTATCTTTAAAGGCTTTAAATTCTGCATTATGTGCACTCGCATTTTTTAGTTTTTCTAAACTTGAGTAATTAGATGGACTTAACCAGATGTCGGCATTTTGAGCCTTCATAAAAACCGATTCAAAATTAAGTTGTAAACTTCCTGTGCCTTTAGAGTCGTTCCATAAGTAACTTGTGTTGGCGTCTTTTAATAATTGCGCTTCGGTACTTGTTCCATTGGGTAAGTACCAAATATCATTATGCATAGCTCCACTTAAAACAGTTGGTTTGTTCTTTACATTTTTCGCTATTTTTTTAGCATTTAAGTATTCTTTTTCAATGGTGTTAAAGATAGAATCGGCTTCTTTTTCTTTGTTATATAGTACGCCAAAAAATTTAATCCATTCAGCTTTTGCAAGCGGAGAAGTCTCTACCCAATCTCCATTGTAAATTACAGGGATTCCTGCTTTTTCAATAAGGTCTAAAGATTTGTTGTTACCGTCAATTCCAAAACCAACAACTAAATCTGGATCCAATTCTAAAAGGACTTCGGTGTTTATACCTTCATTTTTACCAAGTTCTCTAATGTCTCCATTATCAACTCTAGATCTTATTTTTTTTGAAGAAATATACTTTGTGCCAGGGAAACCAACTAAAGTTTGTTCTACTCCTAAAAGCTCTAAAGCCGGAAGGTGTGTAGTAGATGTTACTACAATTTTTTTTATTGGTAAAGAAATAGTGTTATCTGCTTGTTTATTATCTCCATAATTAGCTAAAACGTATCTAAAACTACTTTCAGCATTTGGCCATGGTGTTTTAATTTCTAAAGTTTTGTACATGCCTAAATCTTTTATTGAAAAACCTTTGGCGTATTTTAGCTTTATTTCTTTTCCTGTAGTAATATTATTCGTTGTTTCTTTTTCTTTTTTACAAGAAATAAAGCTTATTAAAATAAAAAACAGAGAGAAGGATAAATACTTTTTTTGTAACAATAGTGACATTTAGATAGATTAAGTTTTTTAAATTTATACAAAATTTCTATTATGAGAAACGGTTCAAATTTAACACTATATATAGTAGGAGGTATTATAATATTACATTTTTTAATTGGTTTTATATATCTTGTTTATAAATTGAATAAGAAAAAATGAATTTGATTAGTTTGCATTTAAAAAAGAATCTATTTTTGTAAAGAATTTGGTTTGACCATTATTTGTATCCTAAAACAAGTTAAGGATTACAGATATATCAATTAAAAGGGAATCTAGTTAAAATCTAGGACTGTTCCCGCAACTGTACGTTTTTACCGAAATATTTCGGTACTTATTTATTAAGGTGTTATTAACTCAAAAAAACCACTGGTGGTAAAACTGGGAAGGTAAGATAACATAAAACAAGTCAGGAGACCTGCCATTTTCATCATCTAAAAATAACTCTCGGGTAAAGAGTTTCAAAGATTTATGAAACAGGTTTTTACTTTATTATTTTTAAGTTTTGGCGTTTGCAGCAGTATGCAAGCACAGATTAATACTGTCCAAAAATTAGATGTTGTAATTTTAAGTGATAGCAAGTTAAAGAACTATGCTTCAGGCATAAAAATAGAAAAACTTACAGATTCTGTTTTAAGTAAAAATGCGATGTCATTAACAAATTTACTCGCGTTTAATTCTAATATTTACTTTAAAGAAAATGGTGCAGGTATGGTGTCGTCGCCTTCATTTAGAGGGACAACAGCATCGCAAACAGCCGTTATTTGGAATGGTATTAATATTAATTCACAACTAAACGGCCAAACGGACTTTAATACCGTAAATACTTCAAACTATAGTTCTATAGATATTAGAAGTGGTGGTGGTAGTGTGCAGTATGGCAGCGGTTCTATTGGAGGTAGTATTCATCTAAATAATGATTTAAATTTTAGTGATCATTTTAATACTACTATTAAAACAGGCTACGGAAGCTTTAATTCTAAAAATTTAGGTTTTAATTCTTCCTTCGGAAGTGAGCTATGGACAGCTAATGTTGGAGTAACTTATGTGGATTCCGATAACGATTATAAATATCTTGGAACGGATGAGGTTAACGAGAATGGCGAGTTCAATAATTTAAACATGAACGTGAATTTGGGCGTTTTTATTTCCGATAAGGATATTTTAAAACTATACCATCAAAGTTATATTGGCGAGCGTAATTTTTCGGGCACTTTAATAGGACCCTCTAGAAGTAAATACGAGGATGAAAATTTTAGAACTATGCTAGAATGGTCACGAATTTCCGGGGAATTTAGTTCAAAATTTAAAGTGGTTCATTTGCACGAAATGTTTAAATATTTTGAAAATAAAGACAAGGATAATTACAGTTTAGGAAAAGTAAATACATTATTAATTAATCATAATTTTAATGTGCGTTTTAATGAGAAACTTCAATTTAAAACCATTTTAGAATATTCAAATTCAATAGGAAACGGAGATAGTTTTGAGGAGCCGGTAAGAAACGCATTTTCTGCAACAGCGTTACTTAATCACAAACCTAATAACTTATTAAGTTATGGCATTAACCTAAGACAAGATTTTATAACAGGAGGTGAGAGACCCTTTGTATTTTCAGTTGATGCGGGTTTTGATTTATTTGAACATTATCAGATTCAAATAAACGGTTCTAAAAACTACCGTATTCCTACTTTTAACGATTTGTATTGGCAACCAGGTGGTAATTTAGATTTGGTTCCAGAATCGTCTTACCAAATAGATTTAGGGCAAAACTTTAATTATCCTAATTTTAATGTAAAATTTAATGGTTATTATATTAATACAAAAGATATGATACAATGGCAGCCTAACAGTACTGGCCTATGGTCGCCTATAAATATTGGTGAAGTAGCAAGTTACGGTGCCGAAGTAGAGGTGAAATTGCATTACAACATTAATGAGCATCAATTTAATGTCTCTGGGCATTATTCTTACACCGTTTCTGAAGATTTAGAAACCAATAAACAACTTATTTATGTGCCGTTTCATAAAGGAAATTTAGCCTTGGCCTACAATTATAAGGCTGTTACAGTGTTTTATCAGCACATGTTTAATGGAGATGTTTTTACTACAGCAGATAATCTAGAAGGACGTTTTACTTCTTTAAACGGTTATGATGTGGGGAATATGGGGTGTAATTATACTTTTTTTAAGAACACAAAAAACGAACTAGAAACAGGGATTACTCTGAAAAATATATTTAATGAAGTTTACGAAAACGTAGCTTTTAGGCCTATGCCGAATAGAAATTTTAATATTCAAATCAACTATAAATTCTAATAAATCAAAAATGAAGAAAATTATTTTATCAGTTTTATCAGTATCACTTTTAGTTTTTTCGTGTTCTAATAATGATGATGACGACACTCAATTACCACTAGGCGATTATGATAATGGTATTTTAGTTAGTGCGGAAGGTGGTCAGTCAGCATCTGTATCTTATATTTCAGATGATTACATGGCAGTAGAAAATGAAATTTATTACAATGTAAATACAGAGATTTTAGGTGTGTATTTACAATCTATTGGTTTTAATGGCGATTTAGCTTACATAATTTCTGATACCGCTAACACTATTATCGTAGTAAATAGATATACGTTTATAAAACAAGCTGAAATTTCAACAGGATTATTAACTCCAAGATACATTACTTTTTTAAACGGTAAAGGGTATGTAACAAACTGGGGAGATGGAACTGATACTACAGATGATTTTATTGCAGAAATAGATTTAAATACGAACACAGTAACGGGCACTATAGCTATAGCTGAAGGTCCAGAACAAATATTAGCTAAAGGTGATAATTTATATATATCGCATAAAGGTGGTTATAATATTAATAACATTGTTTCGGTAATTGATACTACGGACGACAGTATTGAAACCATTACAGTTAATGATGCTCCAGATGAAATGGCTTTCGATTCTAATGGGAATTTAGTTGTTTTATGTAGTGGTGATAACAGAGATTGGGCAGCTAATTATGTAGAAACAGCAGCGTCTATTACACGAATAAATACAACTACAGATACTGTTATTGAAACACTTGAGTTTGCAGCAGGTTTACACCCAAGCCAAATGGCACATGATGATGACGAGGTTTATTACGCTATGAATAATAAAATATACGAGTTGGATGATGATGAGTCTACTTTACCAACAACGTCTATTTTGGAAATAGCCGATATTTATCTTTACGGGCTTTCTGTTAATGATGATAAGGTTTATGTAACGAACGCAAGTTTTACGGCACAAAGTGAGTTGTTAATTTACGATTTAGATAGCTCTGCTTTAATTCATACTTTTAATGTTGGTAGTGGAGCTTCTAAAATCTATTTTAACTAATAAAACAGTTATATTGGCTTTGGTACTTTCTAATGTATTAGTAGATTTTTAGAGAAAAACGATAAGATATTAAGAACAGTTACCTTGTTTAGCTATTTTTTATACCCAATTTAAGAAATCATGAAACAAAATTACTTTTTTGCAGTACTTTTTTCACTAGTAAATCTCGCTATTTATGGGCAGTCTTACGCGCCAAGTGCAAGTGCAGATGGCACAACAGCTATCCATAGAGATTCTGATGTTTTTAAATCTTGGGCCACTGGAGTTACTGTAGTTCGAGGCCCTCAAAATATTACAAATCCAACAGGGGATTTAGCGAATTTTGGAGTTCCAGAAAATGCAATCGATAAATCTAATGATCAAATAGTAAGCCTTGGTGATGGCGGAACAGCCATTTTAACTTTCAGTATTCCAATAGTTAATAACGCTGGTTTCGATTTTGCAGTTTTTGAGAACAGTTTTGATGGTCTTTTTTTAGAATTAGGTTTTGTTGAAGTAAGTTCCGATGGTGTAACCTTTTTTAGGTTTCCATCGCATAGCCAAACTCAAACAGAAACTCAAGTTGCTAGTTTTGGTAATCTTGACGCTACTTATATTAATAATTTAGCAGGGAAGTACAGAGGTAGTTATGGAACGCCTTTCGATTTAGATAATATTACTGATAATGTTTTATTAGATAAAAGTGCTATTACGCATGTAAAAATTATTGATGTTATTGGCACCATTGATCCTGCATACGCAACTTACGATAGTTACGGGAATATTGTTAACGATCCATACGCAACACCATTTGGCTCTTCTGGTTTCGATTTAGATGCTGTTGGTGTTATTAACGAAGCTACAGGATTAAGTTTGGATGCCGTAAATAAGGCAAATGCACTGTCATTATATCCTAATCCTGCTGTATCTAAACTGTATGTTTCAAGAGCAGGAACTATAGCCATTTATTCGATTACGGGAAGTTTAGTTCTAAAGCAGTTGGTAAGTAATAAGGAAACTCCAGTTTCAATAGATAGATTAAAACCTGGTGTTTATATAGTGAAATTAACAACTGAAGTTGGTTTGTTTACTCAGAAACTAATAAAGAAATAAATAGAAAACGTAATGTGTTTTTATATGAAGAAATGCCACCAATTATGGTGGCATTTTTTATGTTGTTGAGTTTTGTATTAAATCGCAATACCAAATGCCGTACAAACAGAATCGTCATCGGTTTTTTGTGCATCATATTCGCGATATCCCTTTTCGTTAATGGTAAATGAAATAGGTTTTTTGAAGATAGAACCATCGAAAGAAAACGTTTGTAACTCGCTATGTTCTCTACAAGGGGCAACGCCTTTTGGTAAGCTGTCTATAAAATTTTAATCTATAATAGTTCCTGCAAAATCGGTGTCAAAATATTTGGAATTGGGTCTAGCGACAAAAGTTTTAAAACCTAAATCTAAAACTTATTTGGTGTTAGATAAAAAATCGGCATTAATATACATTTCGTTTTCGAACTTATTATTGGTGTATGGTGTTTCTAAACGTGTTGAGTTGTTACTTTGTTTAGTAGTAGTGCTTCTACCAGAAATACCTCTAATATTATCTAAAGCCGCTTTTAAAATAGCTTCGTTTTCGTCACCAAATGGTAAGGTGTTGTTCCAATAATCGTATTCGTTTATTTCGGTAACGTTTGGTTCAAAACCATCGGCATAATCACTTTCTCCATTTTTATTGAATATTTTAAACACAATAGGCTGTAAAGCATTTAAATGCGTTGAATTTGCTGAGTTTCTAGATAAAAAGTCAGAATCTGGAGAATCATACAATGTAATAGAACCTACATTTTTTCCATAAGTTGTAGTTCCTATAAGTTTTACCGGAATATATGGTGATAATCCGTTTATAATCATTTCACTAGCCGATGCCGTGTTACCAGACGTTAACACATATAATTGATTTATTGTACTTAGGCGGTTAATAGCTTCTGTTCCCGTTTTTTCACTATTGCTATTATACACATTTAGAGTGTTTGTAAAGTTGTAATAGTCATTTTCGTCCTGTTGTTTGCTGTTGAAAACTAATTCAGCGAAACGTCCTGTTTCTGCATTAGCATAAATCATACTGGCTAAATAGGCAGATGTTTCTACAGATCCACCACCATTAAGCCTTAAATCTAAAACAAGTTCACTTATATTTTCATCTTTAAAGAAACCAAAAGCATCGTTTAGTTCATCGTTGTATGAAGATCGGAAACCATTATATAATAAATAGCCTACTTTTTTTCCGTCGATATCAGAAAATACTTTTGTAAAATACACTGGGTTTTCTGAGACTACGGTTGCGGTAATGGTTTTGTCTTCTATAGCTGTTAGCGTTCCGTCACTTTCTGATACAAAAGATAAGGTGACCTGATCTTGATATAAGCCACTTATTGCAGAATTGTAATTTGTCGCTGTTAAAACGGTACCATTAATGGCGTTTATAATATCGCCACGTTTAATGTTGGCTGCACTAGCTGGAGAATCGTCGGCAACGTGGCGTACATATATAATAACATCGTCATCTGTATTTATTCGAACACCTTCAAAACGTAAACCAAAAGATGTGGTTATACCTTGAAATGCTTTTTCTTGCTCAATATAATCTTCTATAAACCATGAAAAACGATCTACTACATCGGTTTGATATATAAGACTGTTAAATAAATTTTCTGGAGTAGAATATTCATTTAAGTAAGCTGTATAACTTTCGTTATTATCGTCTTTAGAGTCGTCTAGATCTGGAACTTCTGCTTGCCAGTTGTACCAAGAATTCATTGCTTTCCATACAAAATCGTTTATTTCTTCTGTTTTTTCGTTTTCAGAGACAATAATATCATCTTCATCTTTAAAGCAACTTGTTGCAGCTAAGGATATTAATGTAAGAAGTAGTAAGGCTTTTATGTTTTTCATGTCTTATTAATTAGTAGAGCTTGTATTTTGAAACTCTAAATTTAGGTACATTATTGTGTAATAAAAAATATTGTTACGGTTTAAAAATCAAACATTATGCCGCGTTTAACGATATTGTTTTTAGTTTAGACTGTTTTTAGAGGCAGACCTTACGTAAGGGATAGCAGCGGATAGCCCACAGTAAGCCCGATGATAATCGGGATTGCGAGGACTTGGAGCGTATAGCCCGACCATTTGTAGCTTTAGCGGAAAAGGGTTACGCCCAAATTATTTTAAAAAATATTTTTATTCGATGTAACAAATGAGAAATGTGGTCGTCGTAACTTAAATAGCCGTAACCAAGCCGTTTTAATAAAACCAATTCAAAATGACTCAAACGGAGTTTTTAAATGTTGTAATGCCTTTTAAGGATAAAGTGTTTCGGTTAGCGAAACGCTTGCTAGTTTCGACGGAAGAAGCCGAAGATGCGACCCAAGAGGTTTTACTAAAGTTGTGGAACAATAGGAAAAAGATTGCCGAGTATAAAAACGTGGAGGCTTTTTCGATGACGATGACTAAGAATTTTTGTTTCGATAAGTTGAAATCGAAGCAGGCGCAGAATCTTAAAATTGTTCATACAAATTACGAGGATAAACAAACGGCTTTACAAAAGCAAGTTGAATTAAATGATAGCGTAAACTGGGTATCTAAAATTATTAAGGATTTGCCGGAGTTACAGAAAACAATAATTCAGCTACGAGATATAGAAGAGTATGATTTGGATGAGATTGCAAAAATGCTGGATATGAATAATACAGCAGTACGCGTAAACTTATCGAGAGCAAGAAAAACAATAAGAGAAAAACTGACTAATACACATAATTATGGTATTAAATAATATAGAAAATTTACTAGAAAAGTACGAGAACGGCGAAACAAGCCTAAAGGAAGAGCAACTGTTAAAAAACTATTTTGCAGGAGACAATGTTGCTCCCCATTTAGAAATGTATAAACCCATGTTTGGCTATTTTTTGGTAAGCAAGCAGGAGCAATTTAATAAGGAGATCCCTTTTGATACTGAAGCAAAGGCAACGAAACGTAATTTTAATTACAAATGGCTTTCGGTTGCAGCAGTAGCAGTTTTAATGATTGGGTTTTATTTTGGAAGTAGTTCGCTAAATAATGATGATTTAGGAACTTATGAAGATCCAGAGTTGGCTTTAGTAGAAGTAACACGATCTTTAGAAATGATTTCGCAAAATTTTAATAAAGGTGTGTCTACAGTAAATTATTTAGACGAATTGGAGAAAGGTAAAGCAACCCTTGGATATCTAAACGAAATTGATAATGCTACAGGAATAATTTTTAAAAACTAATAAAGAAAAAATGAAGAATTCAAATAAATTAAAATCAAATACAATGAGAAATAGATTAATAGTATTCGTAATGGCCGTGATGTTATTACCCTTAACAGGAATGGCACAAAAGGATGTTTTTGAGAAATATAGTGACAACTCTGATGTGACTTATGTATCGATAAAACCAAAAATGTTTCAAATGATTGCCAAAATGGGAATTAATGTGGAAGATGAAGAAGCTAAGGCTTATATGGATATGGTAAAAAGTATTACAAGTTTTAAAACCATGATTACCGATAATAAAGCGATAGCAGCAGATCTTGCTAAGTGGGTAAAATCTCGCTCTAGTGCTTTAGAGGAATTAATGGAAGTGAAAGACGATGGTACTAATGTGAATTTTTACGTAAAAGAAGGTAAAGATGCCGACCACGTTAGGGAACTTTTAATTTTTGTAAACGGCGTTGATAAGTTTATGGAAGAAGGTATTGAAGTTGGCGGACAGGAACGTAAAATTGAAACCGTTGTAGTATCGTTAACTGGTGATATTGACTTAAACGAAATTTCTAAACTTACCGATAAAATGAATATCCCAGGAGGGAAGCATTTAGATAAAAAGTAATAGTTTAATACTGTTTAACAGATGTTTTACTTAAATATAAAAATAATTTCATCAATCAAATTAATACCATCAATCATGAAACGAGCTATTAATCACTTGTTATTAGGTCTTTTTGCTACAGCTATTTTAGTTAGCTGTAGCAGCGGGCCAACTTTACAAACTTATTTTGTAGACCACCAAGAGGCGCCAAATTTTATTTCGCAAGATTTACCAATTTCTATGTTGAAAATGGATAAGTCTAGTTTTACGGAAGAGCAAACAGAGGCTTTTAACTCTGTAAGCCGCTTAAACTTTATTGGTTATAAGGCTAATGAAAGTAATACAGAGGCTATAAAAGCAGAAATAGCTACGGTTAAAGAGATTCTAAAGGATGAGAAATACAACGAGCTTATTGAGTTTAGCGATAAAGGAAATAAGATTGCTGTAAAATATATAGGAACTGATGATGAAGCTGATGAGGTTGTTATTTTCGGAAGCTCTAAGGAATATGGTTTTGGTATTGTACGTGTTTTAGGTAACGATATGAATCCGTCGAAAATGGGAACTTTAGTTAGCGCACTAAAACAAGCCGATTTTGATAAAAGCCAACTTGAAGATATTCAAAACTTTTTTAAATAATTTAACTCGTAAGGATTACAGTTAAATGTTAATGTAAAAAGGGACACTTTTGCCGAAGTGTCCCTTTTTTTTATGTGTGTATTTTAACTATTTAGAGTTTTGCTTGGTATAAATAATATTGTAAACAATGGTTAAAAACAAAACTGAAATAACGGTTAAAACAATATAATTATCAAGAATTTTTAAAACACCTGTGCAAAAAATAATCGCTACTAGAACGCCACAAAGTATTATAGAAGTCTTATCATCAAACATATTTATATTCCTGTGTAATTACTTGGTGTAATTTGTTTTAATTCTGCTTTTATAACATCACTTACTTCTAAAGTATCAATGAAGTTAGAAATAGAGGTTTGGTTTATTTTCTCATTAGTACGTGTTAAACCTTTTAAAGCTTCATAAGGATTTGGATATGCCTCGCGACGTAATATAGTTTGTATTGCCTCGGCAACAACTGCCCAATTATTTTCTAAATCTTGTGCAAACTTACTTTCGTTTAAAAGTAATTTGTCTAAACCTTTTACTGTAGATTTAAAAGCGATTAATGTGTGCCCGAAAGGTACACCAACGTTACGTAAAACGGTACTATCTGTTAAATCACGTTGTAGTCTAGAAACAGGTAATTTAGCTGATAGATGCTCGAAAATAGCATTAGCAATTCCTAAATTTCCTTCAGAGTTTTCAAAATCTATAGGGTTTACTTTATGTGGCATAGCAGAACTACCTACTTCACCAGCTTTAATTTTTTGTTTAAAATAATCCATAGAAACGTAAGTCCAAATATCGCGATCTAAATCTAGGATAATGGTATTTATACGCTTTAAATTATCAAATAAAGCCGCCATATGGTCGTAATGCTCAATTTGTGTAGTAGGGAAAGAGTGCTGTAAACCTAATTTTTCTTGAACAAACTTGCTTCCAAAAGCTTTCCAATCAATATTAGGGTAAGCTACGTGGTGTGCGTTAAAATTACCAGTTGCTCCACCAAATTTGGCTGAGCTAGGTATATCGTTCAATAAGTTAAATTGCTCTTGCAAACGCACAACAAAAACTTCAATTTCTTTTCCTAAACGAGTAGGCGAAGCTGGTTGCCCATGTGTACGCGCTAACATGGGGATATGTGCCCAATCTTTAGATAGTTTTTTAATTTTTTCTAAAACTATAAGATATTCAGGAACATAAACATCATTCATTGCTTCCTTAATACTTAAAGGAATGGCTGTATTGTTTATATCTTGAGATGTTAACCCAAAGTGGATAAACTCCTTGTATGCTGAAAGATTTAAAGCATCAAACTTATCTTTTATAAAATACTCAACTGCTTTTACATCGTGATTGGTAACGCTTTCAATTTTTTTGATAGCAAGCGCATCTTCCGAAGAAAAATTCTTGTAAATACCTCTTAAATCTTCAAAAATAGCTTTATCAACAGATTCTAATTGAGGTAGCGGAATTTCGCAAAGTGCGATAAAATATTCAATTTCAACTAAAACACGATATTTTATTAAGGCTTCTTCCGAAAAATATGGCGCTAATTCGTTTACTTTACTTCTATAACGACCATCTATTGGCGATATGGCGTTTAATGCTGATAATGACATAGTTTATTTGATTTTTTGAAGCTGTAAATATAGTTATTATACAATAAAACTCTATTAGAAATTACCTATCTTTAATCTTAATTTTTTTGAAAATGAAAAAAATATACAATCTATTGTTAATCCTGTTTTTAACACAAACCATTATGGCTCAAAATTATAAAAAGTCAGAACCTTTTGCTCATACCTATTCTATTGTTGCTCGCGATGCAGAAACTGGAGAAATGGGGGTCGCCGTACAAAGCCATTGGTTTAGTGTTGGTAGTATTGTAACTTATGGTGAAGCTGGAGTAGGTGTAGTTGCAACCCAATCTTTTATAAACCCAAGTTATGGACCAAAAGGTCTTGCTTTAATGAAAAAAGGAGTGCCTCCACAAAAAGCTTTGGATTCTTTGTTAGGCGAAGATGAAGGAGAGATGTTTAGACAGGTTGCTTTTCTAGATGTAAAAGGGCATGTTGCCACGCATACGGGAAGTCTTTGTATTGAAAATGCAGGGCATAGGCAAGGTGATAACTTTTCTGTTCAGGCAAATATGATGCTTAATAATACAGTTTGGGATGCCATGGCTGTAGCATTTGAAAATACTGCGGGTTCGCTTAGTGAGCGTATTTTAGCTGCAATGAAAGCCGCACAAAATGAAAAAGGAGATATTCGAGGAAGTCAAAGTGCTGCCATTTTAATTGTAAAACCTACTTCTACAGGTAACATCTGGGAAGATACTATTATGGATTTAAGGGTTGAAGATAACGAAAACCCAATACAAGAATTAGAACGCTTAATTAAAATTCATAAAGCATATGATTTTATGAATAATGGTGATTTGGCAATGGAAAAAGGTGACACAAAAGCTGCTGAAACATTCTACTTAGAAGCACAAAAGTTGTTCCCAGAAAATTTAGAAATGAAATTTTGGTACGCTATTAATCTTTTAAACAATAAAGAGTTTAAAAAGGCGCACCCTATTTTAAAAACTATTTTTGATGAAGATGGAAATTGGAGAGAATTAACTAAAAGACTTGTAAAGAGTAAATTATTAGTTATTTCAGATAAAGAACTTAAAAATGTTATAGAGTTATAATTACTTTTTTATCTTTTTTAAAATTTGTCGGGCTCGTGCTTTAAAAGCTGGACTTTGTTTAGGGTAATCACGATCTAAAATTATTTTTAATTCGGGATGCACCCAATCAAAGTGTTTTCCGAATAGAAAAAGAGCAACCATTCCGTATGCTTTTGGTGCTACTTTTTCATCGTTAATCATATAATCGAAGCAAGTTTCAATAATACGTTCTTGGTGCACTTTTGTTAACTCGGTCTTAATTCGGTTATCTTCTCTGGAGTTATAATACTTAGCTAAAAGTTCACAAATTTTAGCAACGGGACGCACAGCAGGATCTAAATGAACTTTATATATGTTTTCTGTAAAGCGATCTAAATAGGGAATTATAGTTTCAATATCTTTACTACACATAAACTCTAAAACCCAAGCAGCACGTGGAGAAATTTTATCATCTACCCTAAAAAGGATGTCTAACAATTTAGGGATTAACTCCGGATGGTTAATCATCATATTGGCATAAAACAACCGCTTTTCTCTAGAATGGTTTACGTAATTTAATTCGTTGTACAGTTGCTCGGTAGTCAAATGGATTGCGTATTTTTATGCTTTAAATTTAATTAAAATGAAGATAGTAAAAAAAATATTGTTGTTATTATTAATCGCATTTGTAATTGGTCAGTTTTTTGGACCAGAAAAAAATGAAGGTGATTTGGCTTCAATTGATGCCTTTTTGGCTGAAACAAATCCGCCTGAAGATGTAAGGCTTATTTTAAAAGAAACTTGCTACGATTGCCATAGCGATGTAACGCGATATCCTTGGTACAATAATATAACGCCAGTAAATTTCTGGATGGCACATCATGTCGAGGAAGGAAAGGAAGAGTTGAATCTTTCTAATTGGATAGGGAATTCTGTAAAACGAAAAGACCATAAGTTTGAAGAAATTATTGAAATGGTTGAAGAGAAAGAAATGCCTTTAGAATCTTATACCATTACACATACAGAAGCTAAACTTAGTGATGCGCAAATTAAAGCTGTTGTAGATTGGGCGAAATTGGTGCGTATAAAATATAGTTTGGAAGCTAAACCTGAGTAAATTTAGTCACAATCAACTTGGAAAGGGTTCTAACGGAATTAAGTTTTAATATCAATTAATTTAGGTGAATAAAAGATTATTAATAATCGGTTTTGTTTGGCCAGAACCTAGAAGTTCTGCTGCAGGCAGTAGGATGATGCAGTTAATTGAAACTTTTCAAACACAAAATTACAACATTACTTTTGCTAGCCCTTGTGCAAAAAGTGATAATGCTTTTAACCTTGAAAGTATTGGTGTGTTGCAAACTACAATTGAATTGAATAACGGTAGTTTTGACGATTTTGTAAAAGGATTAAATCCTGATATTGTACTTTTCGATCGTTTTATGATGGAAGAACAGTTTGGATGGCGTGTTACTGAAAACTGCCCGAATGCCATTAAAATTTTAGATACCGAAGATTTACACAGTTTACGAAAAGGTAGACATCAAGCATTTAAAGATGAAAAATTATTTGATAAAGCATATTTGTTTAATGATACAGCAAAACGAGAAATAGCTTGTATTCACCGTTGCGATTTAACCTTAATTATTTCAGAGGCTGAAATGGAAATTCTAAAAAATGATTTTAAAGTTAATGAAGATTTACTGCTTTATTTGCCTTTTATGTTAGATGAAATTTCAAAAGAAATAATTGGAAATCTACCATCTTTTGAAGATCGAGAACATTTTATTACCATCGGAAATTTTCTTCACGAACCTAATTACAATGCAGTTTTATATTTAAAAGATACCATTTGGCCATTAATTAGAAAGCAATTACCAAAAGTAGAATTACATATTTATGGAGCTTATGCGTCGCAAAAAGTAAACCAGTTACACAACGGGAAACAAGGTTTTTTAATAAAAGGTTTTGCCGAAGATGTAAATACGGTAATGCAGCAAGCTAAAGTATGTTTAGCTCCAATTCGGTTTGGAGCAGGTTTAAAAGGTAAATTAATAGATGCTATGCAAAATGGTACACCCATGGTAACGTCAACAATTGGAGCAGAGGGTATGTTTGGCGATTTGGAACCGAATGGGTTTGTTGAGGATATCCCGAACAATTTTGCAAATCAAGCTGTTCAACTTTATAATAATGAAAGGGTTTGGGAAGAAAAACAGGAATACGGATTTGCTGTAATAAACAATCGATTCAATGCGCAAAAACATAAAAAGATGTTCTTATCGCGAATTGAATCGATTGTAGATAATTTATATACGCATCGTCAAAATAATTTTATGGGGCAAATGCTACATCATCATAGCATGCAGAGCACCAAATTTATGAGCCGATGGATAGAGGAGAAGAATAAAGCCTAAGCTTCTACTTCACTTTTCTTAATTTTTCTGTAGGTATACGTGTTAAAAATGTTTCGTTTACCAAAACGTGTTTGTTTATCAGATTGTGAGAATTTGATATACACAGCTTTGTTTACTCCAAAAAATTCGTATGTATTTCCGTCTAAAAAGGTAACTTCTAAAAGTAAACCTTTATGTTGCCAATCCATAATTGGGGAAGCAATAGTTTGGTTGAAATCTTCTAAATTCGCTTCCTTTGTTTCTGGAGCAATGCTCACTAAAAAATGGTAAGCATCAATAATTTGTCTACTTTTTAATTCAGCTTCAATAGCTTTTTCGTCTCCAGCTTGGAATTTATCAGGGTGCCATTCTTTTACTAAATTTCTGTAAGAAGATTTTAAAGCTTTTAAACTCATATCTTGTTCAGCACCAAATAATTTCTTGTATTCATTAATACGTTTCATAAAAAGCAATTCTAAATTTTGCGCGAAGATAAACTTTTTAATGAGGTATCTGTTTCATTATCTGATATTTTCCAAATAATTTTATAAAACCTAAGGTTATTTCGTAAAAGTATTATAGCATAATTGTATATAATATGTCGAGTTTATTAATAATGAAATTGCTGAGAAAAGGAAAATTAATATCTAAGTTTAACTTTCAATTTGTTCTACAGTAATTAATTGCTGAATAGGAGTAACGGAAGGACCAAATTGATTATATACGGCAACATCGGCAGCATCTAGACCATAACCAACGGTAACATAACCACCTTTTATTCCGCTTTGAGTAGCATCAAAAGAATACCATCGTCCGCCAATATAGGCCTCAAACCAAGCATGCATATCCATTGGTTTTAATTCGTACAAATACCCAACCACCATACGTGCCGGAATACTTAAACTTCTACACAATGCAATTCCTAAATGCGCAAAATCTCTGCAAACTCCAGATTGTTTCATGTTAACCTCTGCTGCCGAAATAGGAAAGTCGCTACTACCAGGAATAAAACTAATAGTATTTCGTAACCAATTTTCAATGGCAGCAACTTGGTCGTAACCTGGTAGAGCATTTTCAGTAATAGATTTTGCTAAATCATGAAATCTTTCAGACTCACAATATCTACTTGGTAATAAATAGCCAAGTATCTCGTTTGGCAAATTTTGAACTTCTATAAAAGGAGCTCCAAAGGCAACGTCCATATAATCTGAAACTTTTACATCTGCCGTAGTATATATCGAGAATTTACCACTTGGAGCAACAAGGCGTTGGCACAGATTACCATAATTGTCTGTAAATTCACTTATAGCTACATTTTTAGGTATTTTATATTCATCCCGTTCTACCCATTGTTGAGCACCACTACGAGGGCGTAACATTAAAATAAAAGGAGTTGGTGTTTCTATTTGAAATTCCAATTTGCAACTAACGCGTAAAAGCATATATATGGTTTAGTGAGAGATATAAAGTGAACTAACTCAAAAATAGCCAATTTTAAATAAAATTTGCTTTAATCTAGTTGTGGTTATTTGTAAAAGAATACCTAAGAAACGTAGAAAAACATAAAATAAAAACATAAAATAGAGAATTAGCTAAATAACGCTATAAACTCAGTTTTGTTAAAATTAAACGTCGCTTTCCAAAAGTTTTTCAACCAAACTTAAACCTATGGTTGCAGGTTCTGTAATTACCGTTAAATTTTTACTGCTTTTCATATTAGGTTTTGGATCTATAAAGTATGTTGGTGTGTTTTGCGGTACATAATTCATTAAACCAGCAGCTGGATATACTTGCATAGAGGTGCCAATAATTATTAAAATATCTGCAGTTTCACAAATTTCAATGGCTTTATCCATCATCGGGACATCTTCACCAAACCATACAATATGCGGCCGCATTTGGTATCCTTTATCAGATAGATCGCCTAAATTTATGTCGTTTTTCCAAGTTTTAATATCATTTTTATCAACTGTACATCTTGCTTTTAGCAATTCGCCGTGCAAATGCGTTACGTTTGTGCTACCAGCTCGCTCGTGTAAATCATCTACATTTTGGGTAATTATACTTACTTTATAATGTTTTTCAAGTTTTGCCAAACCAATATGTGCTTTATTTGGTTTTACAGTGCTAAGTTCTGCACGGCGTTGGTTGTAAAAGTCTAAAACTAATTTGGGATTAGCGGCAAAACCTTGTGGCGTAGCGACTTCCATAACATCATGGCCTTCCCATAAACCATCGGCATCACGAAATGTTTTAATACCACTTTCGGCACTTATGCCAGCTCCTGTTAATACAACAATATGTTTCATAGTGTTAAAAATATAAATTTTAAATCAATTGGAACAGACTTAGATTTTAAATTGTATTTATTTTTAATGAAAAATCTTCTAAGTGGACTACGTTGCGATTTAAAATTCTTTTATATTTTTGACGCATGATTGATTTAAAACTATTAGAGCACTTGGAAACATTCCTTACACCATCACGAAAGGAGAAATTTACCAAAGTTTTAGCACAGCGCACCAAACATTTTACGGTTGCCACAGAAGATGTTTATCAACTTCATAATACCAGTGCTGTTATGAGAACTTGCGATGTTTTCGGGATTCAAGAACTTAATATTGTTGAGGAACAAAACTCTAAAGATATTGACAGAGAAATAGCCATGGGCGCACAAAAATGGGTAGATCTAAATCGCTATAATCATGTTAAGGATTGTATTGCGGATATGAAAAGTAAAGGATATCAAATTGTTGCTACCACACCGCATGCTAATGATTGTGATATAAAGGACTTCGATGTCACTAAAAAATCTTGTTTTTTCTTCGGAAGAGAGACGGAAGGTTTATCTCAAGCGGTTTTAGATGAAGCGGATTGTTATTTGAAAATACCAATGGTTGGTTTTACCGAGAGTTTAAATATTTCTGTTTCCGCGGCTATTATTTTACAGCAAGCAACGTCTAAATTAAGACAATCTGATTTGGAATGGCATTTAACCGAAGATGAAATTCTAGAAAAGCGTTTAGATTGGTGTACAAAAACAATAAAAAGTTACGAGAAAATTACCGAACGTTTTTATGAAACAGATTAATTTTGCTCAGTAGTTTTAAGCATTTCTAAAAAGTCATTACTACTTTTAAGAAGTTTATCTAGAAGCATAAAATCATTTTTTTCTAGTAATAAATTAGAGTTTATAGATTGAGAATCGCAATAATCAAAAAATAGAGGTATATACTCATCAGGTATTTTAAAATCATTGATTAGCAATGATTTATTGAACAATTTATGTGATGAAGAAAAAAGAGAATCTAAAGTTTTATATTCTATTGTTGTTATAAGTTGTGGTTTGGCTTTTTTACTTTTTAAAAGCTTAGCCACAAGTGATGCAATGGCAACAAAATCTATGCCCGATTTTGGCATGTTTTTATACCAAGTTTCAGAATTATTTTTTAAGTCGGATGCTAATTCTGTTCCCAAATCACTATTAGTTTCGAGAGCTTTTAATCCAGATTGGTTGGCATTTTCTGCAAGTAATACTTCGGGTAAATTGTTTACTTGTTTTGTGAGTTCTACAACTATTGTGTTTTCTAAATAAAACGCATCAATTTTTACATATTTTGTTTGATGGAAGAGTGATGTTATTACTAAGCTATCATTACGAGTAGCAATAAGGTTGAAGCTTCCTTTCTCATCAGAAAATGTAACGCTGTTTTTTGTTTTATTAAAAATTTTGGCGCCTTGTACTGTAGATTCTGAATCGTAAATTTTCCCTGTTATATTCTGAGAAATCATGGTGAGTGGCATTAAAAAGAAGAGTAACGCTTTTTTATAGTGCATGGTTTGTTTTGATAGTTGCTGTACCAAAATACATCATTTTTTGTTTATGATGTTGTTTCTTTAATAGTTTTTAACATGTTAATTAGTAAATTTTTAACTGTTTTATAGAAGAGAAAAGGTCTTTACAGATGGTCGCGTTAGGGATTGATGCGACATCCTTTTTGCAAAAATTAATTTCTCTAACTTTGGATAAAGCAGGTTTTTTAATAAAGTAAGAGGTTTAAATAGATAGAGGTGTTTTGCCAAAAGATATAGCGGAAAGCCCGACCCTTGTGGTAACGCCCAAATAAATATTTTAAATTTTACGAGTTCTTCCTCGGCTTAATACCTTGTATTCTTCGTAACATTCGCTAATGGCATCGAGGATTTGAAGGTCGTTTGCTTTTTGTATAAAACCTTTGGAATAGTTGCATTGGCTTACAATTTCGTCTAAATCAACACGATCTACTTGAAGTAAAACGGTTAGCATTTCGCGGTCGAATTTAGTTGCTAGAAGATTTCTAATTTCATCGTCTTCCTTCATCTTTTTTAACTTTCTAAGTTCGTTTTGTTTTTTACCAAACATACGATGTAGAAAATCGGCTGGATTAAATATAGACCCTATTACTTTGGTGAGTCCAGATTTTTTATCGGCCTCATAACCCGTGCCTTCTAATCCAGAAATATTATAGCGATAATTACTGTTAACAGCGGGAACTTGCTTTATATCGACTTCTAAAAAACCGGTTAGTTTTAATTGGCTTACCACAACTTCTTCTAATGCTAGGGCGAGTTCGGTAAGTTCAATGTTGGAACTACCGTATTTTAACCAATCATTAGTTACTCTAACTTTTATAGATTTGAATCCTAAATAAGAAAAATGTAAAGTATCGTTAACTTTTGCTGTAATTTTAAATTCGCCTTTTTGGTTTGTTGTAGTTCCTTTTACTTGGTTTAGGTTTACAATATTTACGCCTTCTAGAGCTGTAGATGTTGATGCGTTAAGCACAACTCCTTCTGCTTTTTCGCTGTCTTGCGCGTATGTTTGCCCTACCAATAAAGTAAATATAAAAAGGAAAATTAAATTTTTTCTCATCAACGAATTTTTTATAAAAGTACTAAAGAATTAAATATAACCATATATTTTAATATAATTTAACTTAGAAGTGCTCTATTAATGCGGATTTGAACACAATAACGAGGTTTTTGTAAATATTTAAGTGGTTTTTATTAAGAATATTATTACATAAATCTATTTTCATAAGAAATTACTAAACCTTTCTGAAATTTATTTTTAACTATAAAATTAAGGTGGCTAACTGTTTAATATGCATTGTTTTATTGTGGGTTTTAGTGTTTTTTTTATTTTCAAATATTACTGATGCTCAAGATTAAGCAGCTAATTGGTTTTTTTGATTAGTGTAGGTATTAATTTTGAAAATAATGACGTAGAGAGTCTAAATAATGGTGTAGATTATTGGCTATCAATTCAACTCTGTATTAGCGAAATCAATATTTTCGATCGTTACGGTAAATTAATCATTCAATTAAATCTCTATTCAAAAAGGATGGGATGGCACTTTAAACGGCTATCCGCTATCAACTTCAGATTATTAGTTTGTTATTAATAGGCCGAGTAATAACACACAGTATCATGGCCATTTTACATTAAAACGCTAAATACAAGGCATAAAAAAAGCTGACTAAAAAGTAATTTTACTTTCAGTCAGCTTTTGTATGTTATAAAATATAAATTTTATCTTCTAGAACGTCTAGCTCCAGAAAAATTCCCTCCACCAGAGTCCGAATCCGAACGTCTTGGTTTAGAACCTCCTTCACTACTACGTCTGCGGTCACTTCTGCTTCCAGAACCACCTTTTCTGTCATCACCACGTCTTCCGCCGCCACGTTTATCGTCGCGTCTTCCGCCACCACTACTACGTCTATCATTGCGTCTTCCGCCACCGCCTCGGTTTTCCGAAACTTCAACATTTACAAAACGTCCTTCATGTTTAAAGTCTGTAAAGAAAGCTAAAACTTTATCCTTAGTTTCGTTTTCAGTATTAAAGAAAGAGAAACTCTCTTTAACTTCCACTTTAAAAACATCGTCTCTACCAAGTTGTAATTGGTCTTTTAAGAAATCTTTCAATTTCATCCAATCGAAACCATCTTTTTCACCAACATTAATAAAGTATCTTGTAGAATTAGATTTTCCACCAAAATCACGATCACGACCACCTTCACGTCCTCCATCTCTAGAACCTTCAGCAACATTTAAGTTTTTAGATTTTTGGTAATAGTTATAAAAACGTGTAAATTCAACCGAGAAGAATTTTTTAATCAATTCATCTTTCGTTGTATCCTCAAACATTTCATTAATGCTTGTTAGGTATTTTTCAATTTCGTCGTTAACTTCCGTGTTATGGATTTTATTAGCTAAAGACATTAATTGCACTTCGCAAATTTCCATACCATCTGGCACTTCTTTTTTCTCAAACTCACGTTTAATAATGCGTTCAATACTTTTTATTTTTCGAACCTCACTTTTCGAAACAATAACCATAGAAATACCGTTTTTACCAGCACGTCCGGTACGACCAGAACGGTGAGTATACGTTTCAATTTCGTCAGGTAATTGGTAATTTATAACGTGAGTAATATCGTCAACATCAATACCACGAGCAGCAACATCTGTTGCAACAAGCATTTGTATTTGGTTTTTTCTAAACGATTGCATTACTAAATCACGTTGGTTTTGGCTTAAATCACCGTGCAAAGCACCAGCGCTATAACCATCCTCAATAAGTTGCTCGGCAACTTTTTGAGTATCACGTTTTGTTCTACAAAATACTACAGAAAAAATATCTGGATTTGCATCTGCCAAACGTTTCAAGGCTTGGTAACGGTCTCTAGAATTAACTAAATAGTATTCGTGAGATACGGTACTTGTACTTTCATTTTTATTTCCAACCGTAATTTCCTGTGGGTTGTCCATGAATTTTTTCGCAATAGTTGCCACTTCTCTTGGCATAGTTGCAGAAAATAACCATGTGTTTTTTTCATCTGGAGTGTGTGATAAAATATCAGTAATATCTTCCTTGAAACCCATGTTTAGCATCTCATCAGCCTCATCTAAAACCGCGTATTGGATTTTAGAAATATCAACCAATCTACGGCTAATCATATCTTTCATTCTACCAGGCGTAGCCACAATAATCTGTGCACCACGTTTAACGTCACGAGCTTGGTCTGTAATGCTAGATCCACCATAAATGGCAACCACATTTAAACCTTTACAATACTTACCGTATTGTTTCATTTCGTTGGTAATTTGTAAACAAAGTTCACGCGTTGGGCTTAAAATTAAACCTTGAGTCGTGCGGCTATCAACGTCAATTTTCTCTAACATAGGGAAACCAAACGCCGCCGTTTTTCCTGTTCCGGTTTGGGCTAGTGCCACTAAATCGGTTTCAGAATTTAATAAAATAGGGATTGCTTTTTCTTGAACTTCACTAGGCTTTTCAAATCCTAAATCTGTAATTGCTTTCAATAGATCTTCATTAAGACCTAATTCTTGGAATGTGCTCATTCTTGTATAAGTATTCGATTTTGTTATGTGGTGTTACATAAGAAAGCGAATCGACATACTTAACCTTAAACTTCCAGTAACACATCCTCTCTCTGAGGAATATAAACTCATTATTTTCTGAGTTTCAAGGTGCAAAGGTAATCAAATTTTTGGATATTCAATTTTTTGGACGTTTTAACACGCTTTCCACTATATCTTTTTAAAAACTTATAGCTTTCAGCATAGTAGTGTTTATCTAGAATGTTTGTAGAAATACCAAGGTTTTTGGTTGCTTAAATTTTAAAAAGGATGCCGCTGCAATCGTTAACGCGGGGTTGGGCTGGGGCTTAAGGATTGTTAAAAAGTTAAATAATTATTTATTTATTATCTTCTTCATATGCTTTGTAGCACATTTGAAAACTTCGATTTTCAGTTCCTTTAGGTACCAATGAATCAAAACTAAATTTGCCGTCGTTTTTAGATTCAATGGTTGAATAAGAAACTTCCATAATTTGATGATTATGAATTCTTAACTCAAAAACAAAATCTAATTGTTCTATAAATTTAGTCTTATCTATTCCTAGTAGGACATAGTTATTTGTAAGTAAAGCGGCTTCTTTTATGCTAATATCTCTATCGTATCTAGTGATTTTTTTTGTAGTTTGGTTTGCTTCCTGCACTTGGATCTTAGGTTCAAGCAGTGAATATGTATAATCCAGTTCGGCAAGAAACTTATTTCTTAATATAACCATATTGTAGCCGGTATCGCACGACCCTATGTACCTGCTAGAATATATTTTGGTTAGAACATTAAGGAAGTCTGTATTTAAGGAGTGATATAAATCAAGGTCATATTCTTTAATATCAATTAATAATTCAGAGAGATTATGTCTCCATTTAACCTTTTTTTTACTTGTAGAAATTAGTGCTTTGAGAAATTTTTCAATAGTTGTATTGGCTAAACTACATGCTTGAATTAGCTGGTTGTTATTAAATAAGATCCTCGCGGCTAAGTAATCTCTATAAGATTCTGATAAATAGCCAATTATATCCTTGGCTTCTATTATGGGTAAAGTTGTTTTACTTTTATAAGTTTTCATTTGCAATAAATTTAGTTGAATAAATTAAGTAAAATCCATCAGAATTAACAACTTATCCCAGATAATATTATGCGATTTCTCTTAGCGTCGAAATGACAAAAAAAAATGGAGAGTGGGGTATATTTTTAATTACTGATATGCTGTAAAAGTTTGGGGTGTGATTAATGTATAAAGGCGTAAGCTTATGTGGTGTAAAATGCTTAAACTGTTTTTGGAAAGCTTCTTTAAGGTAATTAATGGTTCGGTTTTATAGTTGGTTTTAGTGTAATCACCACCTATAAATCGAAATTTTCATAATTGTTTTTTTATTGATAAATAGAAGTTTATCAATAAAGTTTGGATAAATTATTTACTCTTTCTGCTAGTTAATACAATTACAAGCCAGCCTATACCAAGAGCAAGAAAGACTACACCAAAAGGATCATCTAGTCCGCGCATCGCAAATCGTGCAAAACCAAGAATCGACATCACTAAAGCGCCTTTCCAACTACCAAAAAATCCTGGTTTTTCAATAGCTTCGGTTTTGTCTATTCTTTCTGTCTCTGCTTCGTTAACTATAAAATCTGTGCAATATGTATCAAAACTTGGTTTAGCATTATCTAAACTGCAAATTAACCCAGTTTTAGAGTCAAATGCTTTATTTACACATCTTTTACAAAGGCTCAATCTATCACCAATGGTGTTGTAGGTTTTAGTTTTTAAAGCATTAACATCGGTAGGCGTATAGGTTATTTTTTGTACGCCATTGTATTTTCCTAATATTTTTTTTCTTAAGTAAAAAGCATTAATAGCTAAGTAAATTGTTAAAATTAGCGATACTAAACTTATAATTATTTGGGAATGCGCAAATATCGCGGGGTGCGTTATTAACTGAATAGTTATTGAAATAACAGCTATACCATTAAGAGCAATAACAGCATATAATATGTACTCAAAAGTTTTTAAGTTTTTTTGTATGGTTTTGGCTTTTATAGATTTGTCTAAGATGTTTATAAAACTAAAAAAGACAAAAAGTTTACCTAAAGTAAATATATTGCCAATAATATTATAGGCAAAGCCATATTGGAAGCTGGTTATTATTGCTATTACTAACGTAGTAATTATTGTTGCTATTGATAGTAGGTAGGTGTTTTTCCAGTTCATGGGGTTTGTGGTTTTAAAGTTAAAATTGTTACTGCCTCAAATTTCCAATACGTTCCAAAAGCGTAGGATGCGAGTAATGCATAAAAACATAAGCCGGATGTGGTGTTAAATTGCTTAAACTGTTTTTAGACAGTTTCTTTAAGGATGTAATTAAAGGTTCTGCTTTATAGGTGTTTTTAGCGTAATCATCGGCTTGGTATTCAAATTTTCTAGAAAAGAGATTCATTATTAAACCTGTAATTTCCGAAATAGGAGCGTAGAGCATTCCAAAAGCAATTAACCCGATATGAAAACTAGGGATTTCAACACCTAAAGCTTGTGATAATATAGGGTTCGAAATAAATAGCGATAAAATAAAAAGTGTAAATCCAGTTAATAGAATTGAAGTCGCTAAATTAAAAATAATATGCTTCTTTTTATAATGACCAACCTCGTGAGCAAGTACAGCAACAATTTCATCTTCATCCAAATCGTTAATTAAAGTATCGTAAAGCGTAACGCGTTTTTCGCTACCAAAACCAGAAAAATAAGCATTGGCTTTTGTGCTGCGTTTAGAACCATCGATAACAAAGATTTTATCTAATTTAAAGCCAACTGTTTTTGCGTATTCCGAAATGTTATCACGTAAACTTCCGGCTTCTAAAGGTGTTTGTTTATTAAAAAGTGGCACAATAAGTTTAGAGTAAAATATATTCATGAATAAACTAAACACAGCAACTAATGCCCAAGCGTAAAGCCAAAACTGATTGCCTGTTGCTTCATAAAACCAAATAATTAAAGATAGAATGGCACCGCCAACAATAGCCATCATAAACCAGCCTTTTATTTTATCTAAAAAGAACGTTTTAATGGTTGTTTTATTAAAACCAAATTTTTCCTCAATTACAAAAGTGCTATAATAAGAAAATGGGGTTGTTAAAATATCGCTACCAATCATGATAATTCCGAAGAAAATAAGAGCAACAAATATTGGGTTTTCACTGTAGCTGCGTGCAATATTATCAATAAATTCGAAACCATCGAACCAAAGAAAGGCTAATGTTAAAATTACGGAAAAAGTAGAGGTTAGTAATCCGAATTTATAATTTGTCGCTTTATAATTTTGCGATTTTTTATATGCTTCGTCATCATAAACATCTTTTAAATCTTCAGGAAGTACGTCGTTAAAGTGTTTTGCATTTAGGGCGTCTAAGACTTTATCAACTATAAAACTGATAATAATAATGCCAATTATAATGTAAAAAAGAGTGTTTGCGTTCATAGTGTGTTAAGTTTCAAATCCGAAACGGACTGTTGTTCTTTGGGGAACTCGTTTTTTGTAATTTACGTTTATTTAAAATTACGTTGGCGTTTGGCTTCAAAAATAAGAATTCCGGCAGCAACAGAAACATTCATAGAATCTATTTCGCCTTGCATCGGGATTATTATATTTTGAGTTGAGCTTACGCGCCATTCTTCGCTTAAGCCTGTAGCTTCTGTACCAACAACAATAGCGGTTGCTTTGGTGAAATCTTGCTCGTGATAGTGAATAGCAGATTGTAAAATAGCGCAATAAATATCAATGTTTTTCGATTTTAGAAACTCTATAATTTCGGTAGTAGAACCTGTTGCAATAGTATTGGTAAATACACAACCTACGCTAGAACGAATAATATTTGGGTTGTATAAATCGCCTTTTGGATTGGCAATAATTACAGCATCGGCATTGGCAGCATCGGCAGTACGTAAAATGGCGCCAATATTACCTGGCTTTTCTGGAGCTTCAGCAATTAAGATTAGTGGTGTTTGGGTGTCAAATTTTAAATCACTTATTAGGTGGCTTTTTGGTTTGGCAACCGCTAGAACACCTTCTGTAGTGCTTCGGTAAGCGAGTTTTTCGTAAACGTCTTTAGATATTTCAATAGTTGTATTCTGGCTTGTAGTTAACGCTTCGAGTTCGTTTTCAGAAAAGAGTCCTGGGTAGAATAAAACGGTGTCTAATACATAACCACCTTTTATGGCTAATTCTATTTCGCGAACGCCTTCAATTAAAAATAAACCTGACTTTTTACGTTCACGCGATTTGTCTTTTAATAAAACAAGTTGTTTAATATATGGGTTTTGTGTACTAGATATTTCTTTGTAATTCATATCGCTTTATGGCAAAATCTATAGCTGCAAATTTACACTTTTATATACAATAAGCAGGAGATGCTTTATTCTTGTGCTTCTTCTTTTTACTTTCGGGAATTCTATAATTAGGTTTTTTAATTTGTAGTCTGTTTTTAAAAAATGGAATTGAACTCTAAAACCGTTTTAATTTTGAGTATTTTAGAATTTTTAAATAAATAATGATGAAATATTTAGTGAAAACATTTTTTTGCGTTTTTCTTACTCTTTTTTCATGTCAGGAAAAAGAGGAAAGCAATCAGATTGAAATTGTAGATACACCAAAAGAACTGTTATCTAAAGAACGAATAGCGTCTATTTTAAATAGGCAAATAGATCTTCTTTCAATTCAATATTTAAACGATAGCACACTATATCCACAGATTTCGTTACCAGTTGGTTATGAGTATGATATTACAGTTGAGGATGCTTTTGAAGATTATGAGGCCAGTGATTATGAAGAATATATTTGGGGAGATTTAACAATACGAGAAGACAGAGCTGTAGCAATTGATATTGAAAGTGGAGAGGATTATGATGCTTATGGGATTTCTGAGGGTATTGTACTCTTACCATCTAAAGATAAAGATGCGATTACTTTTGAGAAAATTAAAAAAAATATAAGTGATGCCGAAGATAAAGTTTGGGAAGATTTAATTGTAGAGTATCAAGATGCAAACAGCGTTATTTATTCCGAAAGAGATGGTTTTAATGTTGTGTATTTTGAATATGATGAGATACACGAGTATTTTATTGTTTATGAAGCTGTAATCGATATGATGGACTTAAATAGAAAAGAGAATTTTGAAATGGCTCTTTTTTCTTTAGGTATGGCTAAGAATTTAACTAAGGAACCTAAAAATAATGAAGATTTAGCTGTTAAGTCTTGGGCAGACTATATAGATACGTATCCTGCTGTTACTATAAAAGCCTATAATTTTGCTCTTAAAGATATCGATAAAGAGATGAGAGTTTTTATGGAAGAAAATGAAGAAATTGATTTAAGAAGTTTATATAATTATAAAACTTTCGATTTTTATTATGCTTCTAAAAAATTCGACACGTCATTTTTAAATATTATTAATTCCCTGAAAAAAGGAGCTATGCTCGATAAAAACCTTGTGAAACAGGTAAATGATGGTAAGACCGAGTGGGAGTTTAGAAGGCGAACATTTAGAAGTGATGGTTTTATGGTTAATGTAAAGCATGAAGGCAACGCCTATGTAATTACTAAAGATAGCAAAAATTATGATGGTGAAACTAGTTATGCAGATCATTTTTACTATCGAATAGAAAAGCACAATAAAGTATTTTATTTTAGAAAAGAGGGCGTGGATAAAAACTCGGCAGATTTTTATAAAAAAATGCTTGATTATCAAATGGAACATAACACTTTAATGATTGAATAAAATGCGGTATATAAAATATTTTTATTGTTTAGTATTTTTAGGGATGTTACATTCCTGTAATGTTGTTGGTAATGATTTAGAAAAAGAAGTAGGCTTATCGACTTCCTCAATTTCTACTATAGATAATGTGTCTTTGAAAAAAGGAGAAGAGGTTGTAATTTGGACAAAATCTAGCTTAGAATATAAAACATACGAATCTCCAGACCTTGACGATTATTCTATAAAGTATTACATAGAAAAAGATAAGGACTCGATGTTGGTAGATCGGTATTTGCCATTGGTTTTTTCTCATTTTATTAAATCTTCAAAAGAAGAAGAATCGGATACAGAAACAAGATACAATGACGACAACGAAGAGGAAGAAGTCGATATTACACGTGTAACAAGTGAGTATGAGGCCGAGTCTGGAGTTTATGTAGTTCCAGAAGATGGGAACTATAGTTTTAGTTTTAAACTATACTCAAAAGATAATATAAGTTTTTATTCAAGAGGACGCTTCTCTATAAAACTTCGGACTCGTTAGTAGCAGAGAAATGGGAGTCTAACTCTACTTTTATTTGTTCTTCATTTGTGTTAACATAAAAGGCTTTATGGTAGATGTAAAACAATAAATAATAGGTTAAATAGTAAATGGTTATAATAAAAATGCCTTGAGATAGTATACTGATATCAAATACATGTTCTGTAATAGTTTCTATAAAAGAAAAGGAGCTGTAATTTTTAATAATCCATAAAAGCGTAATTATAGCAGGTGCGATATAAACGTATTTTTTGTTTAATGAAACGATAAATAAACAAATGCAATGCAGAATAATACCTGCGAAAATCCAAGCTAACTCATCTTCATTGGTTAACTCATCTTTATTTATAAAAAGGATAAAAGCAATCATTAAAACAGCATAAATACTAAGATGAATGTTTCTTTGTTTAGGTGCGTTTTTTATAAAATCGGATACAGATTTTACTTTTCTTTTGTGTCTAAGAACAAATAGTGATACCGTATTTAATATTGGAAATAAGGCTACAGCCGAAAATATGCCATAAAAATGTTTCAAAGAATAACTTCTGTATTGCATAAGTTGGCCTAAAAAGCAAACAGCATAAAGTAGATAGGCGAAATTAGATAGTAATTGAATGTTTTCGTAAAAATCAAAAGAGTTTCTAGAGAAAAAACTGAACAGAACAAATGCGACAATATTTTCTAAAACACTAAAAAATACAAGGAAAATTAATGTGTATGAAATGGCAAAACCTTTACTGAAAAACGATTTAGAAATATATTGAGGTGCTAAAATATTACTTTGCTTGTTTGTATTTATAATTTTAGATAATAGGTAGTAAAACCCAATTAATAATACAAAACATTTAAGTACACGCGTTAATATAACGAGTAGTTGAACTAGATATTCGAAAAAACTAGAATCGCTACTAATTATTTGTTGAAAGAGTTCGCTAAGTTTTCCTAATCCACTAGCAAGAACAAAATAGGTTGCAATTACTAAAAGGAAAACTTTTGCAAATGCTTTTTTCTTTGGCCTTACCTTTTCAGTTTTAAAAAATCCAAAAGCAAACCACGAAGCAGATACTAGAAACAGAATAGTTTGTAAAGAGGTCCTTATGGAGCTACTGTTATCAATGCTAAAATAATAATCTATTAAATTTGATAAATTAGTTTGAAATGCAAAAAGAATGAATAGTAAATGTGTAATAATACCTAAGGTCCATTTTTTATTCAGATAAAAATACCAACTAAAAAAAAAGCCCGTAATGCTTGCAATTACAAGTTTCCAAACTAAAATATACAGTGCGGTATCTGGTGTGTATTCATAAACAATAAACCTAAAGATATGCAGAACAGTTAAAATTAATATGAATAAAGGAATTTTTAAAAACACCTTATTTGTTGACACAGTGAAATTTGAATTCATTTATTATCTTAATTTTGTTAAAATGGTTTTTTTTCTGGACTCTAAGTTTCAAACTTATTAAATCCAATTGGTTTATAATACGTTATCGCATTTTTTATTTTAGTTGAACGAACTGTTTTATTTATTAATAATTTAAATATTGTAATTTTAAGTAGATAATTACGACTTCATGGTAAATTAAAAATTTACCATGAGAAATATTCTATTTTTATTTATTACAATTTCAATTCTTTCTTGTAAGAATGAAACAAAAAATGAAACAGTAAAATCCCCAGAACCATCTGTAGAAAAGCAAGTTGAAAATAAAAAACATTACCCAGAAACCTTAGTTAAAATTTTTGATGCACATGGTGGTTTAGATACTTGGAATAGTATGAACTCATTAACATTTGCTCAGGTAAAAGAAGGCGGGAACGATGTTACAACTACCAACTTAAAAAATAGAAAAATTTTGGTAGATATGCCTAAGTATGCTATTGGTTCTAATGGCAAAGATATTTGGTTAAAGAATAAAGGAGAGGAAGCTTATAAAGGAAAACCAAAGTTTTTCTATAATTTAATGTTTTACTTTTACTCTATGCCTTTTATATTGGCAGATGATGGTATTATTTATGGTGATGCCGATCCTTTAGTGTTTGAAGGGAAAACATATCCTGGAATTAAAATTTCTTATGAATATGGTGTAGGTGAATCGTCTGGAGATGAATATGTACTTTATTACAACCCTGAAACTTATAAAATGGAATGGTTGGCTTATACGGTAACTTATTTTTCTAAAGAAAAAAGTAAAGATTTACATTTTAGACGTTATCAAAATTGGCAAGATGTAAGCGGTTTGCAATTACCAGCAACTATGGCAGGTTACGCCACGGAGAATAATGTACCAACAAAAATGAGTAGAGAAGATACTTTTGTAAATGTAAAACTATCTAAAGAGATTCCTGATGCTACACTTTTTGATGTTCCTGAAGGCGCTACAATTGCAAAGTAAATTAGATATAGAAAATATATTAAATTAAAAAGGAAGCCTATTGGCTTCCTTTTTTTTGTTGGTATTAATTGGATTGATATTTTTTGGAATAGCGTTTCCATAATTCTGTTTGGTGCGTTTCTAGACTAATTAAGCGTCCGTCTATAAAAGCATGAGAAATAATGTTGGTACGCATATCTAAGGCATCACCTTCACTTATAAACAAGGTAGCGCTTTTACCAGTTTCTAAAGATCCATACTGCGCATCGATACCTAATATTTTTGCTGGGTTTAGAGTAATTAGTTGTAGTGCTTGTGCCTTTGTTAATCCATGAGCTACGGTTGTACCTGCGTAAAATGGTAAGTTTCTAGAATTCATGCGTTCCATTTGTCCGTTAGCTTGTAAGGCTACTGTAATGCCATTATCTACTAATAATTTTGCCGATTTATATGGTAAATCGTAATCGTCATCAGTTTGGCTTGGTTGCGAGTGTATACGGTTTAAAACTACAGATATGTTATTCGATTTTAAAATATCGGTTACTTTATAAGCTTCCGCTCCGCCAACAACAACCATGTTTGGAATGGCGTTTTTCTTTATGAAATTTACAGCATCGATAATGCCTTTTTCATCATCTACATTAATGTAAAGTTTTTTAGAACCATTGAAAATACCTTCTAATGCTTTATAAGATAGGTTGGTGATAGAAGGGCTTGCTTTTAAATAGGCTTTAGCGTTATTAAAATAATCTTCTATTTCTGTAATTTGGTTGCCGTATTCTTTATTCACTTTTAATGAAGGATCTTCGCCTAACCAGTAGCGTCCTCTTTTGAAGTTGCTTGGCCAATTGATATGAATCCCGTCATCGGTTTTTACAGCAGCATCTTCCCAGTTCCAAGCATCAAATTGTACTACAGATGAGGTTCCTGAAATACGACCGCCTCGTGGCGTAATTTGCCCGAGTAAAACCCCGTTTGGTCTCATAGATTCTACAACTTTAGATTCCGCGTTATAGGCAATAATACTTCTAATGTTTGGGTTCCATGTTCCTATTTCAGAATCATCATCAGTGGCCTTTACAGCATCAATTTCAACTAAGCCTAAAGTTGAATTCGGAATAATAAAACCAGGGTAGACGTGTTTACCTTTACCGTCGATAACGTCCCCAATTCGCGCAATTTTCATATTAGCACTTCCTACGAAAGTGATTTTACCTTCATTAAACATAATAAGGGCATTTTCAATAACTTCACCTGTACCTAAATGCGCCGTGGCACCTTCTATAGATATGGCTTTGCTTTGTTTGTCTGCTGGAGTTTGTTGGGCGTGTATGGATCCGAAAAATAGGAGACAGGCACACGCTATATATAAATTGAAATATTTCATTTTCTATGTTTTAGTTAATTTGATTGCCAATAAAATCGCAATGCATATCTACTTTTTCCTTTTTCTTAATAGGTTGCGTTTTTAAGCCTTTGTTTTTAGCTTTTAGCATTTGGTTGATAAGCTCGTTTTTTTCTTCTTTAATTTCCGAACGCAGCATAGTATCACGTTCTAAATCGAAATAAGTGACACCTTCAATAATTGTTTTTTCTGCTTTAGCATAAATAGACATTGGGTGATCGGTCCATAAAACAACATCGGCATCTTTACCAACTTTTATACTTCCCACACGGTTATCGATGTGTAAAAGTTTAGCAGGGTTTAGAGTAACAAACTTCCAAGCCTCTTCTTCGCTAATACCGCCGTATTTAATAGTTTTTGCAGCTTCTTGATTTAAACGTCTAGACATTTCTGGATCGTCACTATTTATAGCAACCGTAACGCCTGCATTGTGCATAATGGCAGCATTGTATGGAATGGCATCGTTAACCTCATATTTGTAAGCCCACCAATCGCTAAAGGTAGAACCACCAACACCATGTTCAACCATTTTATCGGCTACTTTATAACCTTCTAAAATGTGAGTGAATGTATTAATATTGAAGTCGAATTGTTCTGCAACCTTCATAAGCATATTAATTTCACTTTGAACGTAAGAGTGACAAGAAATAAAACGCTCTTTGTTTAAAATTTCAGCAAGCACGTCCATTTCGACGTCTTTTCTATAAGGTTTACCACTTTTCTTTAAAGCATCGTATTCTTTAGCGCGTGTAAAATAATCGATGTAAACTTGCTCGACACCCATTCTGGTTTGTGGAAAACGCACACCATTAGAATATCTGGTTTGTTTTACATTTTCGCCTAAAGCAAATTTTATAAATTTAGGTGAATCGTTATAAATTAAATTATCGGCAGATTCGCCCCATTTTAATTTTATAATAGCCGAACGTCCACCAATTGGGTTGGCCGAACCGTGCAATACTTGTATTGAGGTTACACCACCAGCAAGGTTGCGGTAAATGCCAATATCTTCATTATCGATAACATCTTCGATGCTTACTTCTGCAGACGAGTTTTGCCCGCCTTCGTTAACCGAAGCTGTTGCAATGTGCGAATGCTCGTCTATAATGCCAGCCGTTAAATGTTTGCCGGTTGCATCAATAATTTGAGCTTTTCCGTCGCTCAAGTTTTTACCGATTTTAATTATTTTACCGTTTTTAATAAGCACGTCTGTGTTTTCTAAAATACCATCGGCTTCGTTAGTCCAAACCGTTGCGTTTTTAAACAGAAGCGTTTCCTGTTTTGGTAGTGTTTTAAATCCGTAAGCAGTGTTAGGGTAGGAGATAGAGGCTATGTTGTTTTTAGAATCATCGTCTTTTTTATCTTTTTCTTCGGAATCGTCTTCGGCTTTTGTACTCTTTTTGGCTGAAAATGGAATTTCATTACCATTAGGTAAAGTAGCTTTCCCTTTTAAAGCAGCGTCGTTTTCAACATGAGCTACAATACGAATAAAATCTTGCGACGTAGAATCTTTTGTAGTCATCGAGATTTGAACCCAGTCATTAGTATAACTAATTTTTGAACCTAAGGTTTTAGTCTCGCTTGTAATTTTAGATTTCAGTTTTTTAATGTCGCCCTCTACAGTCATTTTATAAGCCGTATTATATACGCTAAACTCATAATCACCAACAATATCTATAGTGTTCATGTTGGTAACAATATGTTGCTGGCCTTGTACCCAGTTTTCGTAAAGCTTGGTTTTCTTTTCAAAAATATCGCCCGAGGTAATTAAAAAGTTAGCATAAGCACCATTGTTAAGTGTTCCTATTGCTGTAGATTGCCCAAGTAATTGTGCAGGAATAAGCGTTAATGCTTCTAGAGCCTTCTCTTTAGAAAGTCCGTTTTTAATAGCTTGCATTAATTTGCCTTTAAATTCACTTGGCGATTTTAAAGCGTGTGTCGTTAATGCAAAATGGATGTTGTTATCGGCTAAAACCTTTGGGTTTGTTGGTTCTTGGCTCCATGCACGCATATCGCTAAGTGCTAATGAACTTGTTAAAAAACTATTTTCAACATCATAAGCATCTTGAAAGTTAATGGGTAGTATAAATGCAGCATTCGTGTTTTTTATCTCATCAATACGCTCGTACTCATCACCACCACCTAAAATTACATATTGAATACCAAATTGATCTCCAATTTTATCGGCTCTTAGTGCATTGGCTTTACTTCCAGCTTCAAAAATTTGAACTAAATCTTGATTTCTGTTTAAGGCTTCAATAGATAAATCTTTCGTTTTACTAAGTCCTTTTTTATACCATGCCGCATCATTATATAATTGACGTAACAAAGCAATACTACCCATTATAGAATTTGGGTAAGCTTGTCGAGATAAGGCGCTTCTATCAAAAGATAAGTATTGTGCAGAGTTCTCTTTTAGTATACGTGTTTCATTACCTTCTTTATTATTAAGAGCCACTAAAGTACCGGTTCCTCTATGGATACCGTCTTGTATGTGTGTGTTTACAACGCCAAACCCGGCATTTAGTAATTCTTTAGCTTTTTTAGAATCGTAGCTAAATTTAGTAAGCGCCTCGTTTTCTGGCATCACATGGTCGTTCCAATAATATCCCGTTCTGCTAGCATCGTATTGGGGAGCCTGACTTCTGCTTCTTGCTTGGGCTTTTGGTTTTTCAATACCAAAATCGGAATACATATCAATAAAAGAAGGGTAAATGCTTTTACCTTCAATATTAATAATTTTAGTGTTTTTTGGAATCGAAACATTTGTTCCGGTAGAAATTACCTTTCCATTATGTATTAACAAGGTGCCTTTGTTAATAATTTTTCCGCTAGAAACATGGATTTTTGCATTCGTGAATGCTGTGTAGTTGGTGTTTGTAGTTTTAACACCATCATTTTTTGGAAAATAATCTTGGCTAAATAAGCAACTGCAGCAAAAGAAGCTCAGGATTCCAATACATTTTTTAATCATAGATACAATCTGTTAGTTTTAGCTAAAAATACGGATATCTATCTAGAATCAAAGTTCCTTTACATATAAAGTTGTAATCTTTAAGAATTTCTCATTTTTCTTCAAAATAATTTACCAATAGAGCAACAACGTAACTATAACTTTCCATGCCTTTAGTTTGTTTGTTAGCTTTTAAAAAACCACTATAAAAACTTTTAAATAAAGGCTCAGTTGGGTTTTGGTGAGCCTCCCAAAACACACGAACTTCCTCGTAATTCTTTAAAATACCGATATTTAGGTTTTTAACAACTTCCTCGTAAAGTGCTTCGTCTCTTCGGTAAATTTCATTTAAACAATAGCGTAAACCAAAAGTATAACCGCAATATCTAAAATAAATATTCTCATGATTTATAGCTGCCAAGCAACCAATAAAATTTGCTTCATTTTCTGCTGCAAAGCCTAATTGATGTGCTATTTCGTGCGTTGTTGTGGTCGCAAATTTAAACTTCGGAATCAATCCATCAACCTGCGCTTCATTGGTTAACGGATTCAAATAACCACTAAAACCCATATAAGTTAGCGGATAACTAAACAACGATTTTTTTACACTCTGTGGCGAATATTCCAAATTAGGAAACACCTGCTTCAGCCCTAAATAACCGTCTGGCGCAAGCTTTAAAATTTCATTTTTAGATAACGGAATCTCTACTTTTAATGAATCATTTTTCGCGATTTCCAAATGCAATGCATTCGCTTTAAAAATAAGCTGTTCTGTCACCTTTACAAGTTGCTCTGTAGAATATTCAGGATTCAAATTCAAACTTTTATACAGCGGTAATCGGTAATAGTTAAAACCCCAAAATAAATGAAATGCAAAATAAAGCACCGAAACGGCAGAAAACACATCAGCAAACCACTGCTTTGTATCCGTTTTTAAACGTTTCCAATTTTTAAAAAACCATCTAATTATATAAATTAATCCAACAGCATAGACCAAATCTCCAAATGAAAATGGCAACCACCCTAAACAAAACCGAAACATTTTCGATACATATATATAGAGCCCATTACTGTAATACGCATCTACAAATTCTGGATAATTCCCTAAAAACTTCACGAAAAAATACTGCGGAATCAACAGCAGCGCAATAATCGTTTTTTTATCTTTCAACATAAATCAAAAATAGTAAAAATTTGTACCCAAAGGTCGGGTATATTTATAAAGGTTTCTTCCTGCTTTCCGTTATATCTTTTTTTTGATATACTTGTTTCAGTATAAAGTAAAGTTAAACTTAATTATAATCGTTTAGACTTTTTGCAAACTATTTAACAACAAAAAAAGGATGCCACATCAATCAGGAGTAGCTGCCAATATCTGTGTATTTTTACTAACTTTGCATTAAAATATAAAAAGACATGAGTCAAGAAATAAGAAACCTAGAGCCTAAAGAACTTTGGAATAAATTTGCCGATTTAAACGCCGTACCACGTCCATCTAAAAAGGAGGAACGTGTTATCGCATTTATGAAAGACTTTGGTAAGAACCTTGGTTTTGAAACTATCGAAGATGAGGTTGGTAATGTTATTATCAAAAAACCAGCAACAGCAGGTATGGAAAATAGAACGACTATCGTGATGCAGTCGCATTTAGATATGGTTCATCAAAAAAATAATGATACAGAATTCGATTTCGATACACAAGGTATAGAAATGTATGTAGAAGGGGATTGGGTTCGTGCAAGAGGCACTACGTTAGGAGCCGATAATGGGTTAGGAGTTGCCACTATTATGGCTATTCTAGAAAGTACAGATATACCGCATCCAGCGATTGAAGCTTTGTTTACTATAGATGAAGAAACAGGGATGACAGGAGCGGAAGGATTAAAAGGTGGCTTACTTACTGGCGGAATTCTTTTAAATTTAGATACTGAAGAAGATGATGAAATTGGTGTTGGTTGTGCCGGTGGTATCGATGTAACAGCAACGAGAACATATGAGGAAGAGGAAACTCCAGAATTCAAAATAGGTTATAAAATTACAGTAAAAGGATTACAAGGTGGTCATTCAGGAATGCAAATTCATGAAGGATTAGGTAATGCGAATAAAATAATGAACCGTGTGCTTTTTGATGGTTTTGAGAATTTTGGTTTACGCATTTCGGAAATCGACGGAGGAAGTTTACGTAACGCTATTCCTCGAGAAAGTAATGCTATTGTTGCAATCGATGCTATTCATGAAGAAGCTTTTCTTTTAGAGATAAAACAGCAAGAAGAAGTTTTAAAGACGGAATTAAAAACGATGGAGCCTAATTTAGAAGTTGTAGTTTCTAAAGTTGAAACTCCAGAAAAAATAATGGATTTAGGAGTTCAAGAAGGATTAACACGAGCTATTTATGCCGCATGGAATGGTGTGTATCGTATGAGTGCAGATATTCCTGAATTAGTAGAAACATCAAATAATATTGCTAGAGTTATTATTAAAGATGGCCATGTAAAAATTGGTTGTTTAACACGTTCTTCTGTAGAGAGTTCTAAATGGGATTTAGCAAACACTTTACGTTCTGTTTTCGAATTAACGGGTTGCGAAGTAGAGTGTACAGGCGATTATCCAGGGTGGACACCAAATATGGATTCTACTATTTTAAAAATAATGGAGAAACTTTACGAAGAATTAAATAACGAAAAACCACACGTAGCGGCATGTCATGCTGGTTTAGAATGCGGGATTCTTGGAACAAATTATCCAGAAATGGACATGATTAGTTTTGGTCCAACTATAAAAGGAGCGCACTCTCCAGATGAACGTGCTCAAATTTCATCTGCTCAAAAATATTGGAACTTTGTATTAGAAATTTTAAAGCAAATTCCTGAGAAGGCTTAGGTTCTAGTCATAGTAAAGATTGTTGTTTTTAAGCTAGAAAAAATTACAATTAAGAAAAGTAAAAGCCATTAAAAATCATAATTATGATTTTTAATGGCTTTTACTTTTCTTATAATCCGTTATAAATTACCCGCGATACTTTAAAGGTAAGTGTACTATTTTTTTTGTTTCGTAGAAATCTTCATCAAAATAGTCAGATAAATCAAAAATAGTAGTGGTTTTGTAATCTTTTAGCTCTTCGGTTAGATCGCCACCTTTTAAATATAGAATACCATTTTTTAGTTCGTGGTTTTGCTCTTTTGCAATTTTTCCTTTTACCCAATGTACAAAAGTAGGCATAGCAGCAACGGCACGGCTTACAATAAAATCGTAATTCCCTTTGGTTTCTTCAACGCGGCTATGTGTTGTTTTTACGTTGGTTAAACCCAAGCCTTCAACAACTTCGTTAACCACTTTTAGTTTTTTAGCAATACTATCTACTAAATGAAATGAACATTCGGGAAACATTATAGCTAAAGGGATTCCTGGAAATCCACCACCTGTTCCAACATCTAGAATATGGCTACCATCTTTAAATTGGATTATTTTAGCTATTCCTAAAGAATGTAATACATGTCTTAAATAAAGCTCATCGATATCTTTTCGAGAAACTACATTTATTTTTAAATTCCAATCTTGATATAAGGTTTCTAATTGGGTGAATTTTTCAATTTGGTCTTCCGTTAAGTCGGGGAAATATTTTAAAAGCAGTTTCATTTCTGTTAAATTTTCAACAAAAATATACTTTTTAGGCGCATAATTTTACAAAAAATTGGGATAACTTAAATAGCTTTATTCATATCTTTGCAGTTAGGTATGATCAAAAAAATATTTTAGAAATCATATTAAAATTTATTGCATGACTAAACAAACCGTCTCATTTTCGAGAAAAGACCCTGCTAAGTTCTTTAAAACGTTGAATAAACGTGTTAATGATTACTTTAAGGAGAACGATATTAAACGCACAGGAAACTGGAAATTATATAATAAAGCCATCATAATGTTTGCTTTACTAATTGTTCCAGCAGTATTAATTTTAACAGTACCCATGTCTGGATGGCTACAAGCTTTATGCATGGTAGTTGTTGGTATTGGTATGGCAGGAGTAGGCATGAATGTGATGCACGATGCTAACCATGGTTCATTCTCCAGTAAAAAATGGGTGAACAAATTAATGGGAAGTAGTATTTACATTTTAGCTGGAAATGACTACAATTGGAAAGTACAACATAATGTATTGCACCATACATATACCAATATTCAAGGACATGATGAAGATATTGATGCGGGTAGAATTATCCGTTTTTCAAAACATTCAAAATGGTTTAAAATTCATCAATACCAAAAGTATTATGCATTCTTTTTATACGGACTGTTAACTGCAAACTGGGCTATTACAACAGATTTTATACAAACCTATAAATACCTAAAACGTAAATTAGCTTATGGTAAGTTACCAAGTCCTGCAACACAATGGACTAAACTTATTATTGGTAAAATTGTGTATTATTCTCTTTGGGTGGCCTTACCATTAATTTTAGGTTTTGCTTGGTGGCAAGTATTAATAGGGTTCTTAATTATGCATTACACAGCTGGAATAATCTTAAGTGTTGTTTTTCAATTGGCACACGTGGTTCCTAGCACTGTTATGCCTTTGCCTGATGAGGATGGTAATATGAAAAACACTTGGGCTATTCACCAATTATTTACAACTTGTAATTTTTCACCTAAAAGCTGGTTAGCTGAATTTTATACTGGAGGTTTAAACCGACAAGTAGAGCACCATTTATTTGCTAATATTAGCCACGTGCATTATAGTAAAATAGCGAAAATAGTTAAAGAAACAGCAAGCGAGTTCAGTTTACCATATAATGAATACAACACATTTTGGAAAGCAGTTTCAGAACATTATAATCAATTAAAAGTGCTTGGGAAAAATCCTGATTTAGCATAAACTAACTATATATTTACTTATAAACACATTTCATGCAATTACTATCTGATAGAATTTTAAACATGGCTACATCGGCAACGTTAGCTATGGCTGCCAAAGCGCGCGAATTAAGAGGCGAAGGCAAAGACATTATTGGTTTAAGTCTTGGGGAACCAGATTTTAACACACCAGATTTTATTAAAGATGCAGCCATTCAAGCTGTAAATGATAATTACAATTCGTACTCTCCAGTAGATGGTTATGTAGATTTAAAAGAGGCAGTTATTGCGAAATTTAAACGCGATAATAACTTAACGTATACTTTACCTCAAGTTGTTGTTTCTACAGGAGCTAAACAATCATTGGCAAATATTGCTAGCGTTATGTTGAATAAAGGAGATGAGGTTATTTTACCTTGTCCTTATTGGGTAAGTTATTCTGATATTGTAAAATTAAACGATGGTGTGCCAGTAGAGGTTGCAACATCTATTGATACAGATTTTAAAATGACTCCTGCACAATTGGAAGCGGCTATTACGCCAAAAACCAAAATGATGTGGTTTAGTTCACCTTGTAACCCAAGTGGATCTGTTTACAGTAGAGAAGAATTAAGAGCTTTAGCCGATGTATTGGTTAAATATCCTAATATCTATGTGGTTTCAGATGAAATTTATGAGCATATTAACTACGGTTCTGGTCATTCAAGTATTGCAGAATTTGATGATATGTACAATAATACAATTACGGTAAACGGTGTATCGAAAGCTTTCGCTATGACGGGATGGCGTATTGGTTTTATTGGTGCTCCAGAAAAAATTGCTCGTGCATGTAATAAAATGCAAGGTCAAATTACTAGTGGTGCTAACTGTATTGCACAACGTGCAGTAATTACAGCGTTACAAGCAGAGCCGAGTGCTGTTAAATATATGATCGACGAGTTTAAAGTGCGTCGTGATTTAGTTTTAGATTTATTGAGCGATGTTAAAGGTTTTAACTCAAACACGCCAGAAGGTGCTTTTTACGTATTTCCAGATGTATCTTATTACTTCGGAAAAACATTAAGAGGTACAAAAATAAATAATGCTACTGATTTTTCTTTATATTTATTAGAAGAAGCTTTAGTTGCAACCGTTACAGGTGCTGCTTTTGGTAATCCTAATTGTATTCGTATTTCTTATGCAGCTTCGCAAGAACAAATTATTGAAGCTATTAAGCGTATTAAAGAAGTAGTGAGCTAGATAGATTTACGTTTAAATAGTAAACTTTATATAATATTAGATCCTTCAGGTTTTTTAAATCTGAAGGATCTTTTTTTTTAGAATAAATATTGGATGGCAACAAATAAGCCAATGCATGTTACTATAAATAAGCCAATATTTATTAATAGCGTTTTTCTGTTTTCTCTTATTGTTTTCTCCTTTATTTCTTTTAGTTGTTCTGGTGTGGCTTTAGGAAATTTTTTTAATTTAATTTTTGAGTAGCTACCAGATAAAGCGCTGTTTTCTCTTCGTTTTGACGCTATACTTCTGTTGTTTTTTAACGACAGGTTAGCAGCCATCATTGAGCCTTCTCCTCCCATAATTTCTGAATGTTTTTAGTGAAACTCTGTTGAAATAGTCAACAAGAGTGTGAAAGATTACTTGATCTAAATCTTTGTAAATGAAAAGTAGCTACTTTATATATAGGTGTCGTTTTTTGTTGAAATGTTACATTTTGATGGTTTTATATTTAGTTGATAGAATATATTCTGAATTGTGAAGATTAAGTAGTGCTATTTAAGAGTTAATGTAAACATTATCAGTTTTTTATTAACTTTGTTTGGAGCCTTAAGAAAAGGTTGTCGTCTCTGTTATATTAAATAGATATTTTTATAAAAAATGAAACTAATGAAATACACGGTTTTAGTTATTGTATCGCTTTTTTATATAACCTGTACATCTCAAACAAAAAAGAGATTTAATTTAGATTTTGAAACTTATGATTCATTACTATTATTTCCGGAGAAATGGTTTGAATGGGGAGATTATAGCTTAAATGTAGATAGTGTTAATGTGCATTCAGGCAGATATGCATCCAAAATAACTTCTAAAGAAAATGTTGCCAATTCTTTTGGTTGTATTGCTTACCGTATTCCTGCTAATTATAAGGGAGAGTCTATTAAACTTGAAGGCTACATGAAAACCAAAAATATTGAAAAAGGGTATGCAGGTCTTATGCTGAGAATAGATGGTGGTAAAAAAATATTAGCGGGCGATAATATGGAAAAACAAAATATCCATGGTACAAAAGATTGGCAAAAATACACTGTAACGTTAACATATCCCGAAAATGCTGAAAATATTATTGTGGCGGGGATAATGAGTGGCACAGGTGAGGCATGGTTTGACGAATTTGTTTTAACTATAGATGGCCAGGATGTTCAAACTTTAAAAGAAATAGAACAACCCGTTTATAAAGCAACTTTAGATAATGAATTTGACTTGAACTCTAAGATTGAATTCCCTGAGCTTAATGAAGAACTTGTTAGTAATTTAGAATTATTAGGTAAAGTTTGGGGGTTTTTGAAATACAATCATCCGGAGGTAGGTAAAGGAAATTATAATTGGGATTTTGAGCTTTTTAGAATATTACCAAACTTTTTAAAAGTTAAAGGTAACTTAGAAAGAGATAAGGTGATTCTCGAATGGATTAAAAAATACGGAGAAATTGATGCGTGTGCAAAATGTATAGATACTAAAGCTGTTAGTTTTGTAAAGCCTGATATGTTATGGTTGGAAGGGTTTAGTTTGAGTTCAGAATTAAAAAATAAAATAAATTATATTTATAAAAATAGATTTCAAGGAAAGCATTATTATATTGATAAAGGTCCTACTGGGAATCCGAATTTTGTAAATGAAAAATATTACTATTCCATGTTGTATAATGATGATGGATTTAAATTATTAGCTCTTTATCGATATTGGAATATGATTCATTATTTTTTTCCTTATAAACATTTAACAGATAAAGACTGGAGTAAAGTTTTAAAAGAATATATTCCAGAGTTTATAAAATCAGAGGGTAAATTAGAATACGAAAAAAAATGTATTTTATTAATAAGTGACATTAATGATACTCATGCAACAACTTCAGTTGGTTTTAATAATGTAACTAAAAAACGAGGTGAGTTTTACCCACCTTTTAAAGTTGAATTTGTCGAAGATAAATTAGTAGTTACAGATTATTATAATCCTGAGTTAAAAGAAACTTCGAAGGTTGAAGTTGGGGACGTGATTACACATATTAATAATAAATCTGTTGAGTTTATTGTGGATAGTATTAGTCCTTATTATCCAGCATCAAATGGCGCTGCGAAAATGAGAGATATTTCTAAAGATCTTTTACGTTTCAATAAAAAAAATATTGATATTGATTTTATTTCTAATGAAATCAAAAAGCACGAGTTTATATCGTTTTATCCTTTGGAGCAATTGAATACGAAGTGGTATAAATGGACGGGTGAAAAAAGTTATAAATTATTAGAAAATAATATTGGCTATGTAACTTTAAAATCGATAAAAACTGAGGACATACCGATATTAAAAGAAACTTTTGAAAACACAAAAGGTATTATTATTGATATAAGAAACTATCCTTCGGCTTTTGTGCCTTATAAATTAGGTTCTTATTTTGTTTCGTCAAGAACCCCTTTTGTTAAAATAGCTAAATTTAATAAAGATAACCCTGGGGAATTTAATTTTTCGGAACCTTTGAATCTCGAAAACGATACTATAACATATAAAGGCAAGTTGGTTGTTTTGGTTAATGAATATTCGCAAAGTCAATCGGAATTTACTGCTATGGCATTTAGAGCAGGAGAGAACACTACTATTGTTGGAAGTACTACAGCTGGAGCAGATGGTAGTGTTTCTGATATATATTTACCAGGAGGATTATTAACTAGAATTTCTGGAAATGGTATTTATTATCCAGATGGTGCAGAAACTCAAAGAATTGGTATTGTTCCCGATGTGGTGATTAGGCCAACTGTTGAAGGAATTAAAAAGGGGAGAGATGAAGTATTGGAAAAAGCAATTGAAATATTAAATTATTAATATAATTAAACCACTGTGGAAACCTGCGTTAGGGATTGATGCGGCATCCTTTTTTGTGCTAAGCTTTTGTTTTGCTGAAAGGAATATAATTGGGGTTTTAACGCTTGTTTATTAAAAGCTGTAATTAATATAGCACAAATAAAGATATAGCGGAAAGCCTGACCCTTTTGGGTAACGCCAAAATAAGATAAATTCAGAAATTAATTGATAGCAAAAGTAGCACTCAACTTAAATGTAGGGATGGTTACTTGGAATTTTTTTGTAGTTGTAAAATTGACCATGTTGTAGTGCCCTTGCATAGCGCCAAAAGGCGATTTAAGCAAACAGCCAGATGTGTACGTGTGTGATTCTCCTGGTTTTAAAACAGGTTTTTTACCTATTACACCTTCGCCAATTACGGTTTCTACATTATTTAAGGCATCTAGAATCTCCCAGTGGCGGGCAAAAAGTTGTACGGAATCTTTACTTTGGTTTTCTATGGTTACGGTATAGGCAAAGGCATATTGCATTTTATAGTTTTTATAAAATGAGCCTTCGAAGTTTGTAACTACCGAAATTTTTATGCCGCATGTAACTTGTTGTACCATATGTGATTAAGCAATTTACGTTGCTAAAATAATAAATATTAAAGAGTTAGTGAGCGATTTTAACAGGTTTGATTGATAAATTAGTTGAAATGCATTTCTTACCCTATATTTTGCTGAATTTCTAAAATTAGCGTATTAATTTGTGATGTTCACTGAGCTGGCTTCTCCTAAACCAATGATTTTATCGTATCGAGCGCCTAAATCGCGATAATACACTAGAACTTTGTAATTGTTTTCGGTTTGCCAGAAATTACCGCTTACGGCACCTTCATTTATTGTACCGTCATCGTTGACAACAATATATTTGTAGTTATAAAACCCTTGCTTTAGTAGCATGGTGTTTGTAAAACGGTTATTTGCTTCATCGAAAATCATACGTGTGCTATCGTTTATCGCGTAATTATTAAAGTTTCCATATATATGTACGTTCTTATTGGTTAAAAAGTCGTCGCCTAATAGTGAAAAATGCATCCAAACGTAATCTGACTCAATGCTAGCGTCATCTGCATCAACATTGGTTATTAAGTAATTTCCGTTAATATCTGGGTTATATGTGTATGGTTTACTGGCGCGTTCCATGTTGGTGTAAAGGTAATTATGGTAAATATCTTTAAGGTCTATAAACTGAATACCGGTGTTGGCTGCGCGAACATCTTTATTTTCGAAAAAGAGAAATTCATTGCCGGCCCAAAAGCTAGTTTCGTTATCATATTTATATATAAGCTTGCTGCCAATGGTGTATTGTGGTTTAATATTCGCGATTACGTTGTTTAAATTATTATTTTGAATAATGACGGCTTTTACAGTTTGTGTTGGGTTATTTAGCTGGATGTTGTTTGAGGTAATTAGGAGTTCTATTCGTTGTTTTTCTTCAATGAATTCAATATTTCTTGATCGTTTTACGCTTACACCAACGGCGGTTTTGTCTTCATAAATCATGAATTTTCTAGAGAATAGTAATTCGTCGTCGTCATTAAAAATAGAAATCATATAATTCCCAGAAATTTTTAGTCCTTTTGTAAATTGGTTTGGGATGGTGAGTTTGTAATGTGAAAATATTTGATAGGTGTTAAGTGAATTTTCGTAATCACGAATACGCTGATTATCGAAACCATTTAAGAATTCAGATTTTATAAGGTTGGAAGGTGTCCAGTCGAAATTGTAATGTTCAATTTTATAGTAGTAGTCTGCCTCTTCGCCATTTAAGGCGTCGAATTCTAAAACAACATATTCGCCTAGTTTTAAAATAGGTAATTGGGTTTCGGGTGTGTTACTTTTAAAATTGATGGTTTTAATGAAATCAGGAGGACTTACTTCTTCAACTTGAGAAAAAATAAGACAGGGGAGGAGTGCTATAAGAAATGTTTTTATTACCTTAGATTTCATATTTGCTATAATTTTATGTGTAAATATAAACAAAATCTATGCCTAATTAAATCTGTTTATTTAGAATCGATATAAATAAATGATATGCTTTTTTTTGATGAAGATTTTAGGTATTTATTTGTATTTTTGCACCGATTTTTAGACAACTAATTTCAATAAAAATAAATATGTCAAACGACATTCGTATTAAAAAAGGTCTGGACATTAAACTTATAGGTGAAGCTGATAAAACCGTTGAACAAGCGATTATTAGTAACTACTACACTATAAGGCCAGAGGATTTTCACGGCGTAATTCCAAAACTTGTTGCAAAAGAAGGTACTTCAGTAAAAGCTGGGGATACTTTGTTTTTCGATAAATCTCAAGACTCGGTAATGTTTTTATCGCCAGTTTCAGGGAAAGTGATTGAAGTACAGCGTGGACCAAAACGACGCATAGATGCTATTAAAATTGAAGCTGATAAATCGCAAGTTTTTGCAGATTTAGGGAAATTTGATTTAAGTAGTGCCACAGCGGAATCTGTAAAAGCACATTTGTTAGCATCAGGATGCTGGCCGTTTGTAAAACAACGCCCTTATGATGTTATTGCAAATCCAAATAAATCGCCAAAAGCGATATTTATTTCGGGTTATGCAAGTGCGCCATTAGCTGCCGATTTAGACTTTACTTTAAAAGGTAAAGAAGCTGAATTGCAAGCTGCGGTAACTGCTTTAGGTAAGCTAACGGAAGGTGCTGTGCATATTTCAGTTGGCACCTCTAGTTCACCTCTTGCTGGTTTAACAGGTGTTACTACTCATAAAGTTTCTGGACCACACCCATCTGGGAATGTTGGTACACTAATTAATAAAGTGGATCCTGTAAATAAAGGCGAAGTGGTTTGGACGGTAAACGCTCAAGACTTGGTTATTATTGGGGAACTTTTATTAACTGGTAAGTTTAATGCAGAACGTATTGTAGCTTTAGCTGGCTCTTCGGTTGAAAAACCAAGATATTTTAAAACTATTATTGGTAGTGAAATTTCTACCATTATTTACGATAAAGGTGTTTCTAAAGAAGGTAACGATCGTGTTATTTCTGGAAATGTGTTATCAGGAAAACAAATTCAACCAGACGGAAATTTAGACTATTACAGTAATGTAATATCTGTTATTCCTGAAGGTGATGATTATGAGTTTTTTGGATGGACTAAACCTGTCTTCAATAAAATTTCTACGTCAAGAGCCTTAACATTTTCTTGGTTAAGTAAAACAAAAAAATACGATTTAAACACCAACACTAATGGTGAGCATCGTGCTTTTGTTACTACAGGTGTTTACGAAGAGGTTTTTCCTTTAGATATTTATCCAATGCAAATTTTAAAAGCTTGTATGTATAAAGATTTAGATGAAATGGAAGTTTTAGGAATGTACGAAGTTGCACCTGAAGATTTCGCCTTAACCGAGTTTGTATGTGTATCTAAACAACCGCATCAAAAAATTATTAGAGAAGGTTTAGACTTAATGCTTAAAGAAATAGGATAATGGGTTTAAAAAATAATTTACATAAATTAAAGCAAAAGTATAAAGGGACAAAAATGGCACCTGCATTTAATGCAATCCATACCTTTTTATACTTACCAAATGAGACCACACATAATGGAACTCATATAAAAGCAGCCGACGATTTAAAGCGTACTATGAATACAGTAATTATGGCTATGGTGCCATGTTTATTGTTTGGTATGTTTAACGCTGGTTATCAACATAACTTACAGGTTGGAGAAGTTCAAGCTGTAACGGCAGGTTTCTTTAGTCCAGAATTTTGGGCTTTTGATAACTTTATTATTGGTTTTTGGAAAATCATTCCTTTAGTAATTGTTTCTTACGGTGTTGGTTTAGGAATTGAATTCTTATTCGCGGTAATAAAAAATCACGAAGTTGAAGAAGGTTATTTAGTAACAGGTATGTTAGTGCCATTAATTGTGCCAATTGATATTCCTTTATGGATGTTGGCCGTTGCTGTTATCTTTGGTGTTGTTATCGGAAAAGAAGTTTTTGGTGGTACTGGGATGAATATCTTAAATCCAGCATTAACAATTAGAGCCTTTTTATTCTTTGCATATCCTACTTGGATGTCTGGAGATAAAGTTTGGGTTGAAGGTGCAGTTGAAAGAACAAAAGAAATTGCTGCTGGAGCTAATTTAGATGCCATTTCTGGAGAAACTATTTTGGGGACTTTAGCACAAGGGAAAGCGGTTACGCATTCTGTTGCCGATATGTTCTTTGGTTTTATCCCTGGTTCAGTTGGAGAAACTTCAACACTACTTATTATTTTAGGTGGTTTGTTTTTAGTGTTTTCTAAAATTGGAAGCTGGAAAATTATGTTATCATCATGTGTTGGCGCATTAGTTATGGGCTTAATTTTTAATGGTGTTGTAAGTTCTGGTTGGATTACTGAAACAAGTAAGTTTTATGGATTAATGAGTACTGAATTTTGGCATCACTTACTTATTGGTGGTTTTGCTTTTGGTACCGTGTTTATGGCTACCGACCCAGTTACGGCGTCGCAAACCAATAAAGGAAAATGGATTTATGGTTTCTTAATAGGGTTTCTTTCTATTATGATTCGTGTATTCAATCCAGCATATCCAGAAGGTGTGATGTTAGCTATTCTATTAATGAATGTGTTTGCTCCAACTATTGACCATTATGTGGTTCAAGGAAATGTGAAGAAAAGAATGAAACGTTTAAAAGCTAAAGTTGCATAACGATGGAAAATAGAACAGATAAAAATTCATATACTATAATTTTCGCCGTTGTTATGGTGTTGGTTGTAGGTTCATTATTAGCATTTACAGCATCATCTTTAAAACCTAATATTGATGAAAACAAACGTCTAGAAAAGCAACAAAATATTTTGTATGCTATGGGCGTAAATGAGAATGATGAAACTAGTGCTAATTTTGTATCAACAGATAAAGCGCCAGACTTGTTTAAAAAATACATTAAAAAACAATTGGTTATTCAAGATGGTAAAGTTACCGAGGATGATGAAGCTTATTTAATTGATGTTAAAAAAGAACAAACCAATGCGAAAGCTGGTATTGCTAGACGGTTACCTTTATTAGAAGGTGTAAAGGATGGTAAAACATTTTACATTGCGCCAATTCGTGGTAAAGGTCTTTGGGATGCTATTTGGGCTTACGTTGCTATGGACGAAAACATGGTAATACAAGGTGCTTATTTTGATCACAAAGGAGAAACGCCTGGTTTAGGAGCTAATATTAAGCAACGTTTTTTTATGGACGATTTTATTGGTGAGCATTTGTTAGATAACTCAGATCGTTTTAAAGGTATTGATGTTTCTAAAAGTAATGCCGATCCAAAAAACGAGGATAAAACAGATAACGAAGTCGATGCTATTGCAGGGGCTACTATTACAGGTAATGGTGTTTCAGCAATGATAAAAAGCGATTTAAAGCTTTACGTACCGTTCTTCAAAAACTTAAAAAACAATTAATTTATGGGACTTTTATCAAAAAAAGACGCCAAGTTAATCACAGATCCATTAGCGGATAATAACCCAATTACTATTCAAGTTCTTGGTATTTGTTCTGCTTTAGCAATTACTGCTGAGTTAAAAGCATCTATTGTAATGGCTGTTTCAGTAATGGCCGTGTTAGCTATTGGGAACGTTGTTATTTCTTTAATGAGAAATATTATTCCTTCAAAAATTAGAATTATTGTACAATTGGTTGTTGTTGCAGCTTTGGTAATTATAGTAGATCAAGTATTAAAGGCATTTGCTTACGAGTTAAGTAAAACGCTTTCGGTATTTGTTGGATTAATTATTACAAACTGTATTATTATGGGACGTTTTGAGGCTTTTGCTCTGGCAAATAAACCTTGGAGATCTTTCCTTGATGGTATTGGTAATGCAGCTGGTTACGGTTTAATTCTTATTCTAGTAGGATTCTTTAGAGAACTTTTAGGTTCTGGAACACTATTAGGATTTAAAGTTTTAGGAGATCCAATCGAAAAAACAGGATTATATGCTTTAGGTTACGAGAATAACGGTTTTATGTTATTATCTCCAATGGCTTTAATTGTAGTTGGTATTATTATTTGGATTCAACGTAGTAGAAATACAGCATTAGTAGAAGATCATTAAAATTTGGTTATTAGTGGTTGTGACGGGTTTTTTTATAACAAGTAACAATTATTAAATAACCAATAACTAAAGAAATATGGAACATATAGAGTTATTTTTTAAATCAATATTTATCGATAACATGGTATTTGCCACGTTCTTAGGAATGTGTTCTTACCTTGCGGTATCTAAAAAAGTGAGTACAGCTGTAGGTTTAGGAGCAGCCGTAATTTTTGTATTGGCTATTACCGTGCCTTTAAACTGGTTATTAGATCAGTATTTATTGCAACCAGGTGCTTTATCTTGGTTAGGTGAGGAGTATGCAAGTTACGATTTAAGTTTCCTATCGTTTATCATGTTTATTGCAACTATTGCAACCATGGTACAATTAGTAGAAATAGTGGTCGAGAAATTCTCTCCATCATTGTACAATTCATTAGGTATATTTTTACCATTAATTGCTGTAAACTGTGCCATTTTAGGAGGTTCATTATTTATGCAATCTCGTGAAATACCAACTTTAGGATTAGCAACTGTTTACGGTGTAGGTTCTGGAATTGGATGGTTTTTAGCGATTTTAGCGATAGCCGCTATTCGTGAAAAAATTAGATATTCTAACGTGCCACCAGCATTAAGAGGTTTAGGAATTACATTCATCATTACTGGTTTAATGGCGATTGGATTCATGAGTTTTGGAGGAATGTTAACTGGAGGTGATGAAGAAGCACCAAAAGAAGAAAAAACTGCAAAAGTAGATTCTACAAAGGATAACAAAGAAGTGTTAGCTAACAACATAAAAGTAAACGAGTAATATGATATTAGCCGCAAGTACAACAGGAACAATAGTAGTAACAGTAATTGCTTTTTTAATTATTACGCTTTTACTAGTTGGTTTATTATTAGTTGTAAAACAAAAACTATCACCATCAGGACCAGTAAAAATAACGATTAATGGTGAAAAGGAAATAGAAGTAGCTTCTGGAGCTAGTTTACTTACCACGTTAGGGAATGCTAAAATATTTTTACCATCTGCCTGTGGTGGTGGTGGAACTTGTATTCAATGTGAATGTCACGTAAATTCTGGTGGAGGTGAAGCTTTACCAACCGAAGTGCCTCACTTTACAAGAAAGGAATTACAACATGGTGTTCGTTTAGCTTGTCAAGTTAAAGTGAAACAAGACATGGATATCACTATTCCAGAAGAAGTATTTGGAATTAAGAAATGGGAAGCTGTTGTAGTGCGTAACTATAACGTGGCATCTTTCATTAAAGAATTTGTAGTTGAGATCCCGGAAGATATGGGTTACAAAGCAGGTGGATATATTCAAATTGAAATTCCTCCATGTGAAGTAAAGTATTCTGATATGGATATTACAGCGCATCCTGAAGAACATGAAACGCCAGATAAGTTTCAAGCAGAATGGGAAAAATTTAAATTATGGCCATTGGTCATGAAGAATACGGAAACAATTGAAAGAGCCTATTCTATGGCTTCTTACCCTGCTGAAGGACGTGAGATTATGTTAAACGTACGTGTGGCTTGCCCGCCGTTTGATCGCGCCAAAGGTGGTTGGATGGATGTAAATCCAGGTATAGCTTCGTCTTACATATTCAACCAAAAACCAGGAGATAAAGTAACAATTTCAGGACCTTACGGTGAATTCTTTATTAATGAATCTGATAGCGAAATGCTATACGTAGGTGGTGGTGCAGGTATGGCTCCAATGCGTTCTCATTTATATCATTTATTCAGAACTTTAAAGACTGGAAGAAAAGTGACTTATTGGTATGGTGGACGTTCTAAACGTGAGTTATTCTATTTAGAGCATTTCCGTGAGTTAGAGAAAGATTTTCCTAATTTTAAATTTTACTTAGCATTATCTGAACCAATGGAAGAAGATAACTGGAAAGTAAAAGAAAATATTGATGCCCCAGGTGATGGTTTTGTAGGTTTCATTCACAACTGTGTTATCGATAATTATTTGTCATTACATGAGTCTCCAGAAGATATAGAATTATACTTCTGTGGACCTCCATTAATGAATAAAGCTGTTCAAAAAATGGGTGAAGATTTTGGTATCCCAGATGAACACATTCGATTTGATGATTTTGGAGGATAGTCTCTAAATTTGAAATATATAAAAAACCCAATACGAAAGTGTTGGGCTTTTTTAGCTTCTAATTTTTATTAAATATTAAAATATAAAGTTTTTATTTTAATATTTTTTTGTTGAATTAGAAATACACAATGTATTATGTCGTAAAAATGTGTTATTATATCGATAAAATAATTAAATTGCAACAATAAGCGTAGATAAAACCTTTCATTATTATAATATAATCGCTCTATAATGGTTGATAAAGAAAAGAATCTAAAAGTTTTATTCATTGATGATGATAAAGCAACTAATTTTTTAAATAAACATATCGCTAAAAATAATGATAATATTAGTTCTATAGTGTTATTAGATAGTGGTTTTGAAGGAATCTCTTATATTAAGAATTGTTTAAAAAACGAAGAAGAAAAACCCAATATAGTCTTTTTAGATATTAATATGCCAGCCATGAATGGTTGGGAGTTTTTAGAAAATTTTTATGCATTGGGTAAGGATTTAGTCGATGATATTAACGTTATTATTCTTTCGTCATCTAATGATCCAAAAGATTTAACAAAATTCAATAATTATGATACACTTTTAGATTTTATAAGGAAGCCTCTAGATAAACAGGTGTTTAATTCTGCATTAATGAAAGTTAAGAATAATACTTCATCATATTAATTATGAAAAAAATACTTTTAGTTGATGATGATGAAGCGACCAATTTTTATAATCATTATATTTTTAAAAAAAGTGCTATCAATTGTGAAATAGTAATGCTGGAGAATGGCTTAAAAGCACTTAATTATTTGAAAAATATTGATGTTCCAGATATTATTTTTTTAGATATAAATATGCCTGTTATGGATGGTATTCAATTTTTAGAAGAAGTCCAAAAATGTTCTAATGATAAATTTGATAAAGTCGTGGTATATGCTATGATAAGTGTAGATTTATCAGAAGAAAAATTTGAAAGGTTAACTGCCGTTCGTAAAGTTGAGATTAAAAAAGGAAAAATGCTAACAGTAGAATATATTAATAATTATGTAAATATCTAGTAAGTATTAGTTAACGATAAGAGCTTAATTTTTTGCTTTAGGTTAATTGTAAAATAATCCATTCATTCCCTCTAAATTTAATAATAAACTAAAGATATATAATATCTTTTATGTCTAAACAGATAAATAAACCATTAGAACACTGTTCTTAGGGTTATATGCTGTTTAATAGAGTTGTTTAAAAATGGGAAATATATCATATAGGGATCTAAGTAAATCTGTGCTTAAGAAAATTATACTGACTTATAATTCAAAGTGTTTAAATTTAAAAACCTTAATATTATTAGTTGTATTTTCCTTGTACTCTAATCTGTCTTTTAGCCAGAATTCAGAGAAAAACAGAGAATCTTCTATACTGGAGCAACGCGCAATAATGGTTTTTAATTTGTGTGAACAAGTTAAGTGGCCCAAAATAAAACAAATGACTACCTTGAAAATAGGAGTTATGGGGCCAGATACTATTAAAAAGAGTCTTTTTGATATTTCAAATAATAGACGCATATATGATAAACTTATTGAAGTTAAAAGAATAAACAGTGTTGATGATATTCAATATTGCAATGTGGTTTATGTAAATAGCACCTATGAATATTTAATAAAAGCAATTTTAAATAGTACAAAGGGGAAGGAGATTCTGATAATAACAGAAGGGTATCCAACGCACAGCTCAATGATTAATATGGTGCAGGTTGGTGATACTTATGAATATGATATCAATAGGCAGTTTATTAGAGAAGCTAATCTTAAAATTACTCCAGTATTAGCTAGTTATGCTGTAACTTCAAAAGAAATAAAAGATAAATTATATAAAAAAGTAGAGCAAAACTTATATATAGCCAATAGGGAAAAAGCTGAGCAGAAAAAAATTATAGAAACTCATATAAAAACAATTGGAAGTCAAATAGATGATATTAATAAAAAAGATAAAGTTATTATAGATAAAGAACATTCTATAACTAATTTGTCTCGTGAAAGTGAATTGAAAAACAAGAGGCTAGAAGAAAGTCTTGTATTCGAGCTAGAATTAGAAGAAAAGCTTGAAAAACAGTTATATAAAATAAATGCGCAACAATTAGAAATAGATTCTGTTAATCTTGAAATTCAAAATCAACAAAAGGTTTTAACGGTCCAAAACATTCATATAAAAGAAAAGGAAGATATTCTTGCAGAAAAAAATATAATAATAAGTACACAAAGACAATACAATATATTATTATCCATTTTGTCTTGTTTATTATTCATAGTGAGTATATCATTGCTAGTGGCTTATATTAAGAATAAAAAATTAAATTTTCGCTTAAAGGCACAGCATGTTGAAATTAACCACCAGTCTAAACAATTGGTTTCAAAAAATAAAGAATTAGAACAATTTGTTTATATCGCAAGCCATGATTTACAAGAACCTCTTAATACCATATCTAGTTTTATAGATGTTATAGATTCTGAGTACAACAGTAGTTTTGATGATGATGGAAAACAAATGCTTGGTTTTATAAAAGAAGGTAGTGTGAGAATGAAAAAGTTAATCGATGCACTTTTACAATATTCTAGGTTAGGAAGAACAAAAATAATTGATGATGTTGACTGTATGCCGTTATTAAATGTATTGACAGGAGATTTACAAAGTGTCATAAACCGCAGTGAAGCCGTTGTTAATTATAAAGATTTGCCAAAAATAAAAGGTAATGAGGTAGAATTAAGATTACTTTTCCAAAACCTGATAACTAATGGGATTAAATTTACAAAACCTGGAGTTAAGCCTAAAATAGATATTTATTGTACCGAAATTTCCAAAATAGAAGAAGGCGATGTTGAAGAACAAAAATTCTGGCAGTTCTCTGTTGCAGATAATGGCATTGGTATAGCTCAAGAATATCAAGATCGTGTTTTTGCTATATTTCAAAGGTTGAACTCAAGATTAGACTATGAAGGTTCGGGAATAGGCTTAGCACATTGCAAAAAAATTGTGGAGTCTCATTCTGGTAAAATATGGTTTACATCATCAGAAGGCGCCGGAACAACTTTTTCTTTTTCTATTCCAGTGAAAGCTTAAACTTATTTGTTTTTCAACTAAAAAGATGTAATTCTACTTTAGATTTATCGTTTTTAAATTCAAATAATTTGGTATAATCCATAACATTATCGATTTTGTCTAAATCGCACAAAAGTTTTATCACTTCAGACAACCCTTTAAATAAAATATCTTTATCTGTTGGATTTGTAGGTTTTTCATTTTTATAATGAAGTGGTAATTTGTATCCGCAAGACTTCAAAAAAGTTGCTTCTATTTGAAGTAATTCTAAAGGGGAATATCCATTAAATTTTCGTTCTAAATTTTGATGTACTTTGCCAACATAATTAAGCGCTGTTGCCCCATGATGGTCAGAAAGATGTTTCCAACTATCCATTTGGTCTAAAATATTTCCAACCGCACATTGTTTGCAACATTCGGGATTCAATTTGTTATTATGAAAAGCAATATATAGTTTATTTATAGCGGCTTCTAATCGTGGAGTAGTTTGCATATCGGTTAATTTTGATATTAAATTACGAAAAAAAAAGCAGTTTCTTTAAAATGGACTTTCTTTACCAATTCTATTTATACCAAACTATATGTTTCTTCGTTATAAAAACATGAAAAAAACTATCGTTTTAACCATTTTCACCGGCGTTGTTGCTGTTTTATTCTTTCAGATAACATCTTCTCATAAGAATTTAAAAAACAGTGTTAGAGCTACCGATAAAGTAAACCTAATTGATAAAGATAGTTTTACTATTGTTTCAAGAGTAAATGTTCCTGATGGCTATAAACGTGTAAATTATTCTGAAAGAACTTTTCAAAATTATCTTCGGAATTATAAATTGAAAGCTTTTGGAAGTAAAATTATTAATTATGATAATTCTGAATATTTTTGGCAAGGTGGCCACATAGCAATTTTAGAAATTCCTGTTCCTAAAAACGGATTACAACAATGTGCCGATGCATTAATTAGAATACGTAGCGAATACTTATGGGAAACCGGTAGAAAATCAGAAATAGGGTTTAATTTCACAAGTGGACATTACTGTTCTTGGCTTAAATATGCTGAAGGATATCGGCCTAAAATTAAAGGCAATAAAGTCTCTTTTTATAAAACCGCGGGGAAGAATTATTCAAAAGAAAATTTTTATAAATATTTGAATCTTATTTACATGTATTCAGGCACATTGTCATTATACAATGAATTACCAAAAATAACATCTTCAAAAGATTTGAAAATTGGAGATATGCTTATAAGAGGTGGTTCTCCAGGGCATATTGTTATGCTTTGTGATGAAGTGATAAATGAAAATGGTGAAAAACTATTTTTACTGTTTCAAGGAAATACGCCTGCGCAAAGTGTGCATTTGGTTAAAAATCTTGAGAATAGCGTAATTTCTCCGTGGTATAAACTGGAGCAAGATGTTGTTATACCTGTTTCAAATTATACCTTTAATAATTCCAAATTTGTTCGTTTTAAATAACTTTTTGTCAAGTACTTTGTTATAATCTAGTTTTTAAAATACGAGTAATATTGTATTTTTGCAATATGAGTAAAGCATTATCAAAACAAGAACTTCACAATTTGGCCATGAACCACGTTGGGAAAGATTTAGAAAATCGTGGTTTCGATTTTATAGCCATAAATAGTAAACTTAAAAAACATCCCCAATTTGTTTGTATGGATAAAACAAAGCAGTACTTTTTTGTAATTGTTCGTGCCGTAATTTTACCAGAAAACCCTAATAATTACGATGTAGTTTGGATGGAAAGCTTTAAAAAGCACGCTAGAGAAAATGATGCTAAAGTATTGTATGCAGGTGTTGGAGTAGGTAGTGTTAATGGTGAAAAAGAACCTCTTTATTTAAACGAAGAATACTTATTAGAATATAACGGAATTCAGGTTTTAGAAACAAATTTGAACTAAATGAATAAGCTTAAATTTGTGATATTATGCTTGATGTTTGCTGCATGCAAGCAATCAGCTTCAAGTAAAGAAATAATTAATCCTGAAAATACACGACTCGAAGGTTCTGTTTTTGGAACCTTTTATCAAGTTACTTACGGTACAGATGTGAATTATGAAAAACAGCTCGATAGTTTGTTTTTTGTAATTAATAAGTCGATGTCAACGTATATTCCTGATTCTGATATTTCGAAATTAAACAGAAATGAAATTATTGATATTGATAACCATTTTAAAACCGTTTTCGAAAATTCCGAAGCTATTTACAAAGCTACCAATGGTGCTTTCGACCCTACAATTGGAGCGGTTGTTAACGCATGGGATTTTGGCCCGGAGGGAAAAATAATTGACTTAGATAGCCTTAAGATTAATAATTTAATGCAATCCGTAGGTTTAAATAAAGTTGAATTGGTTAATTCTAAAATTATAAAACCAAAAGGAACGTTTTTGGATTTTAACGCTATCGCAAAAGGTTATGGGGTTGATGTTGTAGGTAGATTTTTGGAAAGTAAAAACGTTAAAAACTATTTAATAAATATAGGAGGAGAACTACGTGCAAGAGGTTCTAATAAAGCCAGTGGAAAGGTTTGGACAGTAGGTGTAGAGAACCCAAATTTTAATGGAACGCAATCTATAAATAAAGTGCTTTTTCTTAAAGATAAGTCCATGGCAACATCAGGAACATATCGAAAATTTAAGGTTGACGAAAATGGAAATCGCTATGCACATATTATCGATACTAAAACAGGTTATCCTAGTAAAACTAACTTATTAAGCATTTCTGTAATTGCTGATAATTGTATGACGGCAGATGCTTACGCAACAGCTTTTAAGGCTATGGGAATAGAAAAAGTAAAAATTTTTTTAGAAAATCATTCAGAATTAAAAGTTTTCCTGATTTTTGAAAATGATGAAAAGGAGTTTGAAACTTTAACTTTTAATGGTTTTGGTGAGTAATTTATAGGTTTGGTATCTGTTGTTTTTATTCTTTAAATATTTCTGTAAAAATAATATTTTTAGATGGTTCATTTTCAAATATAGGCGTTGTTTCAATATTTACAGTTATTTCCCACTCGGTCTTTGATATTTTCTCCCCTTTTATTATACCATTTTTTACTTCATATTTGTTATGAGCTACCCAAGCCCCATACTGTTGGTAAAAGCAGTTTGTTGAAAGGATTTCATTATCTATAAATTCAAAGTCAGTATTATTGTTTTCGATTTGAAAAATTAAGTTTTCTCCCCATTCATCATCTATTATATTATCACATTGCGCTCCGTTAAGATTGTATTTAAACAATATTTTATTTCCATTAATTATATTATAATTATTTCTTTTAAACTGAGTATCGAATTCAACTATTATTTCCTTTTCAGAAACCCAATTTGATATTATCATTTCGGGATAACAATCGTTTTCATTTTCGTCGCTTTTACAAGAAGAAAAGAAGGTTAGAATCATTATAGATGTAAAAATAAAATGCCTCATGTTTTCTAGTTTATTGTTAGATGATAAATATCTAATTAGGTTGCGTCAAATTAGATACAATAGAAAATAGATAAGCGTAAATTCTTTCTATAAAACATTAATTAACAAAAGTAACCAGCCAATAACAAAAAGCAAGCCACCTAGCGGAGTTATAGGGCCTAAAAATTTCAACTTACTTCCTTTTGCATCAGATAAAATTAAACCATAAATACTGAAAGAAAACAAGATAATACCCAAGGTAAAGCACCAGTAAATAGGTATCGTTATATATTTAAAATTTAAACCGAGTGCTACCAAAACAATGGCATGATACATTTGATATTTTACACCAACTTCAAAACTATGCAATTGGTCGTTAGATAAGATTTTCTTCAAAGCATGTGCTCCAAAAGCACCAAAAATAACGGATAACATCCCAAAAATAGCACCAGTAGCAATTATAACTTGTTGTGTCATGATTCAATAAATATTTAGTTTGAAATTTTTATTTATAAACTACCGGAATAATTTCACCTTTGGCTAAACAGTATTTTTCTATCGCTTCCGCGGAAAGATTTGCGGTATAATCAACCTCCTTTACTTTAAAACCTATACCTCGAAGCTTGTCAAAATAATCTTGGCCATAAACACGAACATGATCGTATTGTCCGAATATTTTAGCGCGTTCAACTTTATCGGTAATCGAATCATCTTCAAAAGTGGTTGCTCTAGATAAATCTTGGGGAATTTGAAAAACACCCATACCACCAGGTTTTAAAACACGATATAATTCCTGCATCGCTTTGGTATCATCAGGAATATGTTCTAAAACATGATTACAAAAAATAATATCGTAACTATTATCTTCAAAAGGTAAATCGCAAATATCTGCTTTTACGTCTGCAATAGGAGAAAGTAAATCGGTTGTAGTGTAATCTAAGTTTTTAAGATTTCTAAAACGTTTTAAAAAACATTGTTCGGGAGCAAAATGAAGTACTTTTTTTGGTGCTGTAAAAAAATCGGTTTCATTTTTAAGATACAACCAAAGTAATCGGTGGCGCTCTAAACTTAAAGTAGAAGGTGATAATACGTTGTTACGCTGATTGCCATAACCATAAGGGAGAAAACTTTTAAAGCTTTTTCCATCTATAGGGTCGGTAAAAGTGTCGCCTTTTAAAAAGAAAGCTAAAACCGGACGAATAACATAGCTTAACCTTATTAACAAAGGTCTTGGAATGGTGTTTAATATGAGTTTAAAGAGCTTTTTCAAATTTTGCTAGGCTAATACCGTATTCGATAAAATTAAAGTTGAAATACCATCCCAAAGCGCAATCCTATATTTTAATGCATCTTTGGCTGTTTCTAATACGTCATTCCATTTAGTTTGGTCGTTTCCACATAATTCTTCAACCATTTTTAGTGACAGTGGGCCATGTTCATCTCCATCCAATTCAATATGGCGTTCTAAATAATAAGTTAACTTACTATAAGATGCTTTATTGTTTTGTTCCGATTGTTTAATAATTTGAAAAAACATATCAGGAATTACATCTTCTCTGCCAAAAGTAAATGCAGATGCTATTTTATGCGATGCATTGGTTGCTATTATTTTAAATGAAAAGTCTACAAAATCTCTAGTTGCTTTAGGTAAGTTTAAAGCCGTCATCGCTTCGGAAACTGAAATACCTTTTTCTATTTGTATTATAAATTTTTCTATATTAGTTGTACTTGCTCCAATTTGGTGCATAGCATCTAAGTACATTTCAAAGTGACTATTAGGTTCTCCCAATTCATTAATATCACTTTCTTCTCCTAAAACAATTTCATTAATAAAACGAGCTGTAGAAGGATGTTTAACAGGAATCCAGGGCACAGAAGTATTAGTTAAATGATTTTGAAGCGCTTTTAGCAAACTCATAAAATCCCAAACGGCAAACACATGTTGCTCCATAAAGGTTTTTATGTCTTTAACCGATGCTAAGTTGCTATATAGTTTATGAGAATTAAGTTCTGCGCGTAATGGTTTTAACGCGAGTTCTATAGATTCAATAGATGTATTCATGCGTTGTTTTAGAGAACTAATGCTTGTTGACGAAATTCATCTTCTTCATTACTTTTAATTCCTAAAGCATCATATACATACGCAAAGGTTGAAAGCAACTCAGGTTTTCCATCAACTAAAGCCACATCGTGCTCAAAATGTGCAGATGGTTTATTGTCTAAAGTTGTAATTGTCCAACCGTCTCTGTGTTGTTTTATACGGTGTGTCCCTAAGTTAATCATTGGCTCAATGGCAACCACCATACCGTCAATAAATTTCTTGCCTCTACCACGTTTTCCGTAGTTTGGCATTTCTGGATCTTCATGCATTTTGCTGCCTAATCCATGACCAACTAGCTCACGAACCACGCCATAACCATGATCTTCACAATATTTTTGAATGGCATAACCAACATCGCCAACACGGTTGTTCGCTTTAAACTCACGGATACCAACGTATAAAGATTCTTTGGTAACTTGAAGTAATTTTTCAGTTTCTGGATCAATCTCACCTACTGCAAATGTATAAGCGTGATCTCCATAAAATCCGTTTTTTAATGCACCACAATCTATAGAAATGATATCGCCTTCAACTAAAGGTGTATTATTAGGAATACCGTGTACTACTTGCGTATTCGGACTCATGCAAAGGGTGTTTGGGAAATCGTAAAGGCCTAAAAAACCAGGAATAGCACCATGGTCTCTAATATGTTCTTCTGCAATTTTATCAAGTTGAAGCGTAGTAACGCCTGGCTTAATTGCTTTGGCAACTTCGCCTAATGTTTTAGATACTATTAATGCACTTTCACGCATCAATTCTATTTCTTCTTTTGTTTTTATTACTATCATAATTATAAAAAAAATAATGGCAAAGATGCTTTAATTAGAAGTCTTTGCTTTTGCTTAAAATAAAGCTACTCAAGATTTAACCTATTTTAAGAAACTAAAAAAACCTTTTTTTTGTTTGGGTATTACTGGTGTTTCATTTGTAAGTATTTGATAAACTTTACCCCAACCAATAAAACCGCCAATATTTCTATCGTCTATAAATAAATCTGCATTTATTTTACGACTAATATCTGTTGTGTATTCTTCACCTGCAAAACTGTTATTCACAGCGTAAAAGCTAATACCATTTTCTTCACAAAAAGTAACGGCTTCGTCTAATCTACTACCACATCTGTAGGTCCATAAAATTAAACGATGCCCTTCTTCTTGAAGTTTTTTTAATGTTTCGAAAGCAAATATCATAGGCTTCCCTATTTTTGGGTAAGCATCTTCTACGATTGTGCCATCAAAATCGACAGCAATTATTTTTGTGTTGTTAAAATTCATCTTATTAACGGTAGCTTATAAAACCTAAGCTAGAGTATTAGATTTTAAACCAAAGGGTGTTGCGTCATTGCTTTTGGTTGTTCTACACCTATAAGTTTTAAAATGGTTGGAGCCATATCTCCTAAAACACCATCTTTAATACTTTTTAATTCGTTGTCTATTAAAATAACAGGCACAGGGTTTGTTGTGTGTGCTGTATTTGGCGAACCATCTGGATTAATCATAGTTTCACAATTACCGTGATCGGCAATTAATAGGGTAGTGTACCCATTTGCTAAACCTGTAGTAACAACTTCTTTCACGCAAGTATCAACAGCTTCACAAGCTTTAATTGCTGCTTCCATAACACCTGTATGTCCAACCATATCGCCATTGGCAAAGTTTAAGCAAACAAAATCTGCTTCTCCTTTTTGTAATTCAGGAACTAACGCTTCTGTTAATTCAAAAGCACTCATTTCTGGTTTCAAATCGTAAGTCGCTACTTTAGGCGAGTTTTTCAAAATTCGAGATTCACCTTCAAATGGGGTTTCTTGCCCTCCTGAAAAGAAAAATGTTACGTGTGGGTATTTTTCTGTCTCGGCAATTCTAATTTGTTTTTTACCGTTTTTAGATAAAACTTCACCTAAGGTTTCGGTTATATTATCTTTATTAAAAATAACTTTTATACCTTTAAAAGCATCGCTGTAGTTTGTGATGGTTACATAGTATAAGTCTAATTTTTTAGTATTGTATTCTGGAAAATCTTTTTGGTTTAACATTTCTGTTAACTCACGACCTCTATCTGTTCTAAAATTAAAAAAGATAAGAACATCATCTTTTTCTACTTTAGCTATGGCTTCATTATTTTCAGTAATAATTAAAGGTTTGATGAACTCATCGGTAACATCATTATCATAATTAGCCTGAATTTCGGCAACTGGGTTATCTGTTTTAGTTCCCACATTGTTTACAATAGCATCGTAAGCTAGTTTTACCCGTTCCCAGCGCTTATCTCTATCCATGGCGTAATAACGACCAGTAATAGTTGCTATTTTTGCTTTTGTGCCTTCAATATATTTTTGTAAATCTTCAACATAACCTTTACCAGATTTTGGATCAACATCACGACCATCTGTAAATGCATGGACATAAGAGTTTACACCAGCTTTGTTGGCTGCATCAATAAACCCTTTTAAATGGCTAGTATGTGCATGAACACCACCATTACTTAATAAACCTAAAAAGTGTACTTTTTTATTATTATCCGATGCATATTTTAAAGCATCAATTAATACTTTTTCGTCTTTTAAAGTATCTTTTTCAATCGCTAAGTTAATTTTAGCTAAATCTTGATACACAATTCTACCGGCACCTAAATTCATGTGGCCAACTTCACTATTTCCCATTTGCCCTTCTGGTAAACCAACATGTAAACCGTCGGTCCTTAATGTCGCGAATGGATATTTTTTATATAGTGAATCTATGAAAGGTGTGTTTGCATGATCGATAGCAGAAACTTTTGGGTCTGGAGAGTTTCCCCAACCGTCTAGAATCATTAAGATGACTTTTTTATTCATTTTTTTGAAAATTTTAATAATCATTACAAAGATACATAACTTGGTCTAAGTGACCATTAAAATTAGCTTGAAAATAGGGTTTTATAAGGGGGTTGATAATTTGTTTGAAAATGTAGGTTTTCTTTAATTATATCAAAATTAAATACTAAAATCTTGATAATTTTTATTTTCTCTGTAACATTTTTAAGATTCCATCGTCTTTTAAGTATATCAAAAAACATAATCAATTTAATCAAATCAAAAATCTTTCATCATGAAAAAATCAATCATTATTTCCGCAATCGCATTATGCTTTTCATTAGGAACTGTAAATGCTACACCTGTAACTTCAACCGATTACACTTTAGTAAATGTTCGGTATTTTAAAGTAAACTCCTTTTGTGTATCTATCGCTTTAGGTGATATTGATACTGTAATGAAGTTGTTATCTTTGGGTGAAGATGTTAATCAGGTTTCTAATGGGATGACGCCGGCTATGTATGCCGCTAAGTTTAACAGAACTGAAATTTTGGAACTTTTAATTATACATGGAGCAGATTTAAAAGCGAAAAATTCAAAAAAAATGACAGCTGCTAAATATGCTAAAATTCATGGCGCTACCGATGCAGCAGTTATAATAAAAGAAACTTTAGCTGAGAAAAAGAAAAAATAATTATTAACATATATAATTATTTTGAGTTAGTCACTCTGTAAAAAGCTGCCGTTAATGGTGGCTTTTTTGTTTTTAAACAAGAAGTGAAATTCTTATAGACGTAAAAAAAGCAGTTATAAATGTATAACTGCTTTTTTTTAATTAAAAAAAAACTAACTCAAACTATAATATATTTGTAACTAATATGAAAATTGGTTGCCATAACATTTATTTTCTCCAAAACAAATCTCTAAGACTTCCTTGTACAATATTATAGTATTTTGAAGAAATTGGATATAATTTATGGTTCTATTACTATAAATTATCAGTTATTTTAGGGGTTTTTGCCTCGTAAAAAATATCTGTTTTTTAATTTTTATATGAAAACAGTATTTTATTAGTGTTTTTTTGATGCAATGTATTAGAAAATAGATCTTGATGGTTTCCAACTGAATAAAAAGATGTCCAATTTACTCATATTAAATAAATACGGTCTTCAATCTAAATAGTTGTATTTAAGCATAAAAAAAACTGCAGACTGATAAAATCAATCCGCAGTTTGTAAAACAACTAATTTAAAAAAAATGTTTTTAGTATTACCAACCTGGGTTTTGTAATAAGTTTGAATTTTGATCTATTTGACCGGAAGGAATAGGATCTACATAATTATCTATAGAGAAATTTCTATTTCCTGCAATATCTAAAATTAAAGCTCCTGGTTTTGTTGTTGCAATACCTGAATAAGAAGATACAGATTCTTCTGAGGTTGTTGTTCCATAAGAAAACGCACTTGGAAGATAAATTGTAGAGGTTGGATTCTTTGGATTGGTAGCTGTTTCAAACTCTGTACCATCTACATAAGTGGTTGCTACAGTATGACCAAGCTCTTCTTCTGCGATACCCCAACGTTTTAAATCGTTGAAACGTTGATTTTCACCAAATAACTCGATAGCACGCTCTCTACGTATTTCACCTAACATAGTTAAGTCTGAAAATGGTGCAATTAAAGCATTGGTTAAAGGAGCTACATTAGAACGTTCTCTAATTTTGTTGATAGAGATATTTAAATCACCATCTGAAATTGTTCCTCCTCCTAATTCTACAGCTGCTTCAGCATATGTTAATAGTACTTCAGCATAACGTAAATGTGGATAATTAAAAGCTTCATCTTTGGTTTCTCTTAATTTATATTCAGTGGTAAGCTTAACACCTCTATAACCAATATTACGTCCGGCTCCTGGGCTTGTTAATTCCGGCACATATCTATAATCATAATTAGTACCTGCGTCTGCGAAGTCTACACCATATTGTGCTCCTCCACCTTCTACGCTATTTCCCCAACCCCAGTATTCTTTTAGAGGTTCGCTAACAAAACTAGTTAAACGATAATCACGATTTTGAAATTCTGAATTCATTAAATCATAGCCTTCAAATACTGAAGAATGTTGAACAGGTAAACCATCTGTACATAAGTACATATCCATTAATTTACGAGATGGAGTATGAGTTTTAGAGTGTGTTAGGTTTTTATTTATACTTCTTAATGTATAATCATAAACGGTTTGAATTATAAATTCTTTATTATTTGCTTTAGATAAGCCAGCAGGATTAGATCCCTCATCTTCTAAATTAAATAGATAAAATAAGTTTCTATCGCCAAATTCATCACGGTGATCCCATAATTCATAAGCTCCACTATTAATTACTGCCAAAGATTGTTCTTTTGCTTCTGTAAACATTTCGTCTACACTAGGATAATTTGCTGGTTTATTAGACCCAGCACCTGTGCTAATGCCGTCACCATCTGTAGTTGTACCTACGTATTTTTCCCAAGTTGCTTCGTATAATAAAACACGTGCTTTAAATGCTCTAGCCGCTTCTGTTGAAAGTTTACCTTTTCCTGAATCTGGAATACTATTTTCTGAAGGTAAATCTGCTATTGCTACGTCTAAATCGCTAAGAATTTGATCTACCACTTCGTAACGACTGTTTCTTGTTTCATATAATTCTTCTGAATCTACATCTAAAGAACGTGTAACTATTGGTACACCTCCAAAACGTTGTAATAAATTGTAATGACACCAAGCTCTAAAGAAGTAAGCTGTAGCAACAGATCCAGCAATTTCTGATTGATTTCCATTGTATTCTGCGGCTTTTTCAATTAATTGATTTGGTTCTCTTAATTGACCATAATTACTTGACCAAACAGCATCTGTAACAGGAATAGATGATTGTCCTTGTCCATAAGACGGAGAAGTGGCAAGATTTCCTGATAAATCTGAAGATTCATCTCCGGCATCATATCCTAAAGATGCACGGTAAAAATAATTTGCAGCATTTTCAAACTGTTCTGCAGTGTTAAAATACACTGCTTCGGTAACAGAATCCAGTGGTTCCTGATCTAAATAATCTGAGCACCCAGTAAACATGAATACTGAAACTACGGCTGTTAGCCCTATTCGTTTTATATTATAATGTATATTTTTCATATTCTTTAAATTAAAAGTTCTTAATTAAAATGCTAGTTCAACTCCAAAGGTCAATGCAGATGAAAAAGGCACCATATTCCCTTGTCTAGTTCCTTCACCAAATTCAGGATCTAACCCATCTTTTATGTTCGAAATTGTAAATAAATCGCTACCTGTTAGAGAGAAACGTACTTTGTCCATTCCCATTCTATCTAAAACAGTTTCTGGTAACCTGTATCCTACAGATATTGTTTTAGCTCTTAAATAAGAGGCTTTAATAACATTTCTATCGTTTAAATCTCCATAATTCCATTTTTTTCTAGCTCCATTAACGAAAGCTGCAGGATATTCAGCATCTTGATTATCTTCTGTCCAGGTCTTGTTTGTGAAAATTGGGTTTTGGTTTGTCCACCATTGCATAAATGGATAAGAAAGAGATCCCGTTCTAACGATATTTACTTCTGCAACTCCTTGGAAGAACGCACTAAAATCGAAGTTTTTATAAGAGAACCCTAAATTAACACCAAAACTTTTATGTGGATTTGCATCGCCTATGTACACTAAATCATCTTCATCAATAACACCATCTCCACTAACATCTACACGATTAACGGTTCCTGGAACTAAACGATCTGCACTTCTATAATTTGGCAATTTTGTACCATTTTTCATGTTTGTTTGGTCTGCAGGATCTGCAAATCCATATTGATTATAGTATTCTAACACTTCGCTTTCTGAAGATAATATGCCATCTGTTTTATACGCATATATTGCATTTAATGGTTTCCCTTCAAGAATATCGTTTGTACCCAAAGCAATAGTGCTTTTACCTTCCATTTTGGTAACTTCACTATCGTTATCCCAAAATGCAAGTCCTACACGATATGTAAAATCGTCTCCTATACGATCTCTCCAGTTTAAAGACAATTCGTAACCTTTAGTTTCAAAATTACCACTATTCGTTTTTGGAGCCGTAGCACCTAATATTTGGGGATATGTTATATTAATTAACATATCGTCATTTTTACGAATAAAATATTCTGCAGTACCTGTTAATCTATTATTTAATAATCCAAAATCTAATGCAATGTTACTTGTTGATACACGTTCCCAAGAACGTTGAAAAGAAGTCATTCCACTAATATTCGATGTTACAGCTAATTGTGGAGTACTACCAAATAATACAGTGCCATTACCAATGCTAGAGTAATAATCGTAAGCACCGATACCTGTTACCGATCCTGTTTCTCCATAAGAAGCACGTAATTTTAATAGATTAATAGTACTATCATCCATAAATGACATTTCTGAAAATACAATACCTCCAGATGCACCAAGGAAGTTTTTCCATCTGTAATCTGGGTGTAAACGAGAAGATCCATCTCGACGACCTAATACTTCTAATAAATAAATACCATTATAATCGTAATTTATTTTTCCTAGGTAAGATACTAAACCAACAACATTACTACCACCACTATTTGTTTGCGTAGTAGCGTCAAAAGCATTTAAATCGTTTAAAGAGGCATCAACTAAATTAGAACGAGACATGAAATACTTGTCTGTTTCTGATTGTTCTGCGGTATATCCAACCATAATTCCTAAATTATGTTTTCCGAAAGAACGATTATAATTTGCTTGGAAAATATGGTTTTGGAATACGTAATCGGCTTCAGTTACTTCTAGTTTAGCATTTCCTAAAGTTGTTGGAGTACTTGTTTCAATACCTTGCCAATCGTACATGGTTACAGGTTTCCATGTTTTATTTTTTCTACTTTGTGTCATTGCTATGTTTCCAAAGTAAGAGAAAGATAAACCTTCAACATACTTATCTAAGTCTAATGTAACTTTACCTCCTAAGCGAAACACATTAGTTCTATTTTTTACACGACCACCTTCTTTTAAATATGCTAGTGGATTGTTTCCTCCGAAATTATCGTAAAACTGTCCATCTGGATTATACAATGGGAATATATTCATATCTTGAATCCCATATCCAATACCTTGAGTTGGAGTATCAATTATATTACTATTGTATGATATATTAAAATCTGTTTTTACTAAATCACTAACCTTATACCCCACATTTGTACGGAAGTTGTAACGTTTTTGCCCATCGTATACTACTGATATAGGAGAACGCTCGTTGGCATATCCAAAAGATGTTCTATAGGTTGCATTTTCATTACCTCCAGAAAGTGAAAAATCGTGTCTTTCTGTAATAGTTGTGCCGTAAACGGCATCAAATTGGCTTGTGTCAGAAAAATAATTATCTTTTCCTGCCCAATAATAAGAATCTGGAGCTGTAGGCAATGTGCCATTGGCCATATTCATAAATTCATCTTCAGTAAAAAATCTAAAACTTGTTGCTGCTGTTTGTTGATTTCCGGTCCCATCTACAAAGTCAATAGCATCATTTCTTCCAGCGACCAACCAAGCCTCTGCAAACTCTTTCATATTAGCTACGGGAAAGTCTTTTACAAAGTTTAATTGTGTTTCACCTTTATAAGAGATTTTCATTTTACCAGATTTACCTTTTTTAGTAGTGACTAAAATAACACCTCCTGCAGCTTTAGTACCAAAAATTGCAGCAGACGCATCCTTTAAAACAGAATACGTTTCAATATCGTTTGCATTAATAGCAGCCAAATCACTTTGTGAAATTTCAACACCATCTAATAAAATAAGCGGACTTATACTATTTACAGAAATATCTCCACGAATATTAATAGATGTTCCTTCTACACCAGGACGGGTAGATGTACGTGTAACAACTAAACCAGGAACCTCACCTTGTAAAGCTAAAACGGCACTAGAAGTACCCTTACCTTTTACAACATCGTCCCCTTTTACTTGTGCTACAGATCCCGTAAGCGTAGCTTTTTTTTGTGTACCGAAACCAACAACAATAATTTCGTCTAAAGCGGCAACATCGGCTTTTAGTGATACATTTATAGTAGAACTGTTTCCTACAATTAATTCTTGTGTCATAAAACCTACGTAAGAAAATACAAGAGTTGAATTGTTGTTAGGTACTTTAACACTATAATTTCCATCAAAATCTGTTACAGCTCCTGTAGAAGTACCTTTCACGATAACATTTACTCCGGGAATCCCCATGTTATCTTCGGCACTTATAACCGTTCCTGTAATCGTTTTGTTTTGTTCAATAATAGGATTTGCACTTGCATACCCCATTGTAGTCATGAAGCAAACTAAAAGGCTTATACGCCAAAATAGATTTGCTGTTTTTTTCAGACCTGTCTGAGTTTTTGTTTTTTTCATCATAAAATTTTGTTTGTTCTATAATATTTCCCTCTAAAAAACTTCTTAATTGAACTTTTAAAACGTTTTCAATTAAGAAATTTTTAAAGTGATTTTTAGTCTTACAATGTTATTTATATTTTAGATAATTTAGTGTAATTTATCACTTCAAAATGATAAATTATGATTCATTTTTTGTCATAAATTGCCTTCAATAATAATTAAGGAAAAGAGGTGTTTTGAGCTCAAAATATATTAAGGTCTATTAATCAGTATTTAAGATCTTTTTTAAGGTAAAAAATGAAATTTTAAGTATATAGACGTTGTTTTTTGCAAGACTAAAATTTTGGAATTTTTGATTAAACATGGAGCAGCTTTTAAAACGAAAAATTCTAAAAAAATGACAGCTGCTAATTATACTAAAATTCATGACACTACTACTACTACTTATATATTAAAATGGAATTTCAGTTACAAAAACGGAAAAATAATTATTAGCATATATAATTGTTTTTAGTCCGTCTCTCTGTGAAAGTCCGTCGTTAATGGTGATATTTTGTGTTTTAATATGAAGTGAAATTATTTATAGACATAAAAAAAGCAGTTATAAAATTATAACTGCTTTTTTTTAATTTAAAAAAAACTAACTTAAACTATAAATATATTTGTAACTAATATGAAAATAGGTTGCCATAAAATACATTTTCTCTAAAACAAATGTTCCAGGCTTCCTCTTACAATATTATAGTATTTTAAATAAATTGGATATAATTTATGATTCAATATGTATAAATTATCATTTATTTTAGGATGTTTAAGATGAAATTATAGTTTTTTGTCATAATTAGATTTATTATCGAATTGCTCTTGTTAAAAACAATTCTATACCTTTAATTGAATTTAATGGGGAATGATATATCAATTATTTCAATGTGGAATAAAAAAACTGCAAATCGAATTTTCGATTTGCAGTTTTAGATATTATTTAAAATTAACTAGCTATAGTTACCAGCCAGGGTTTTGCTTTAAACTTGTATTTATTACAGTTTCATTAATTGGTAATGGCCATAAGTAATTTTTTAGATTAAAGGGTCTGTTTTCTTTAGAATCAATAATCAAGGCCTTTACAGGTCCTACTCCAGATGGGTAATCATCATCAAAACCATAAATAGCAATTGATGGGTCAAAAAGATTAATATCAGTATCATACTCAGTACCTTCTATGACGTATCCAACTATATCTGCGTTAAGTAAATCTACGGCTGTATTCCAGCGACGTATATCATTCCAGTGATTATTATCTTCCATATAGAGCTCTACTGTTCTTTCTCTTCTTATTTCTTCTAGCATATCAAGGTTATTATCATTAGCTAAAGTATTTGTTAAAGGAGCAATACTTGCTCTATCTCTAAGTAGGTTAACAGATATATTTAAATCATTATCTGAAATTGAACCATCACGCTCATATAAAGCTTCTGCATATGTAAGTAAAACTTCACCATATCTAAGATGTGAATAATTATAAGATTCTTCATTTACAGATCTGTAATCATTCCAAGTTTTAAATTTCCCATTCTCTAAATTTGAGTTATTTACGGCTGAAATAGGAAGTATTGGACGTGATCCATTCTCGATTACCTGTCTACCATAATTGGCCCACATTCTTCGGTCTCTATTTATAAACTGAACATCTTGAGTAGCGTAGCCTTCAAATTGAGTAGATTTGGCTATAGGTAATCCATCTAAACATGAGTAAATATCCAATGCTATTTGCGTAGGAGCATTTCTACCGGCGTTTATTTGAGTAAATAGGTTTCCTATTCTATTTCCTGAATCAAAGTCAAATATGGTCTGTATAATGAATTCTTTATTTGAAGATTTAGTGTAACCTCCAGGGTTTGAATCTGCACCTTCTATAGAAAACAACCATTTATAAGAATTGTTTTCCATAAGAGGATCGTCGTTTTTATTCCAAATTTCATATTGACCAATATCCATTACAGCTTTTGCTACTATAACGGCTTGAGCAATATACTCTGCTGAATTATTTCCAGTTCCAGATCCTTCAAAATCAGTCGCTGTACCTACATACTTTTCCCAAGTACCTTCAAATAAAAGTACACGTGCTTTATATGCTAATGCAGCAGCGCTAGACATTTTTCCTAAATCAGCTCCTGTTGCTGTTTCTGGTAAGCCTGCAATGGCTAAATCTAAATCTGCAAGAATTTGTTCTACTACTTCATATCTACTGTTTCTAGGAGCAAAGAGAACATCTGAGTCTACATTAGTTATATCTGTCACAATAGGCACGCCTCCAAATCGTTTTAATAGCCTAAAGTGGTTATAGGCTCTAAAGAAATAGGCCGCTGCTACTGATTCGCTTATGTCAGACATGCTACCACCATTGGCTACATACTCGTCTGCTTTTTTAATCAAAATGTTTACTTCTCTAAGATACGTATATGGGTTATTCCAATAAATATCGGTATCGGTAGCATTGTTGGTTCCTTGTCCATAATCTTGTAAGTACCCACTAAATTCTGTTCCGTAATCTGAAATTTCCGCAAAACCATCACCACTAGTGCCGGCAGGTGAATGCAGCGTTCTGTAAAAACGGTTAGAGGCATCTATGAAATTTTGTGGTTCGTCAAAATACACTTGTTCTGTAATACTATCTAAATCATTTAAGTCTAGAAATTTATCCTCACAGCCTACCAAGCATAAGCCTATAGTAAATAGAATAATTATTTTTTTCATTTTTATATTTTTTTCGTTAATAAAAGATGGCTTTTTCATATTGACTAAAACGCCAAATTAATTCCAAAAGCAATAGTACGTTGAAATGGATATACGGATCTTTGCGTATTAGCATCACTCTCCGCTAAGGTCTTTGCCGATTCAGGATCAAAACCATCGACTAAAGAGCTGAGTTCAAAAAGGTCATTTCCAGACATATAAACCCGTATTTTAGTCATATTTAATTTTTCTAGAACATCAGAAGGTAATGAATAGCCTATAACTAGTGTTTTAAGTCGAATATATTTATTGTTTTGTGCAAATACGTCTGTATCACCCCAGTTCCAACGTGCTAAATTTCTTTGAGCGGTTAATCTTGGGTATGTTGCTCCAGTGTTCTCAGGAGTGTATGTTAGGCCATTATAGGCAATAGTTTGGTTAGGCCAAGGATTAAAAAAAGGATAAGCATCAACCCCAGATCTAATAAGTGTTTGTTCTAGGTGGCCTTGAAAAAAAGCGGTAAAATCGAACCCTTTATATTTTGCTCCTAGGTTTATACCAAAAGTATAATGTGCTTGTGCATCTCCTGCAAATTTAACATCACCTTGACCTTTATCATTGTCTGCATTTTGGTCATTAATAACGCCATTACCGTCTAAATCTACTTTTTTAGTGTCTCCTATACGGATAGCTGATGCACCTGTTGGAACTTCCGATCCTGAACCAACATATTCTGCATTATAAGCATCTACTTCTTCTTGTGTCTGGAACAGTCCATCTGTTTTCCAAACGAAATAAGAATTTAGAGGATAACCTTCAACAGTTTCACGTAAACCTGCTTGTATAGCATTTCCTCCTTCTAGATTAACTAAAGTGTTATTGCTATCACTCATGTTTAGCCCAATGTTGTATGAGAAATCACCTTTTTGATCTTTCCAGTTTAACATCGCTTCCCAGCCTGTCGTTAGTAAGTTTCCAGAATTAGTTTCTGGAGCAGTAGCACCCAGAATTTCAGGATATGTTACAGATACAAGCATACCGTTGTTCTTTCTTTCGTAGGTTTCAAAAGTACCAGAAAGCTTGCTATTGAAAAAACTAAAATCAACTCCAATATTCTTCATTTCAACATTTTCCCAAGAACGCGTAGTTGTCGTTAATCCATTAATGTAAGATGTTGGACTTAATGTTCCTCCTTCACCAAAAAGTTCGGTGCCTGTTCCTATTGTAGATACATAATCGTAAGGTCCAATACCTACTTGATTACCACTAGTACCAATACTAGCTCTAACTTTTAAATTGTTTAAAACATCAAAGTTTTCCAAAAAGCTTTCTTTATGAATATTCCAACCAACAGATACACTTCCGTAATTATTAAATTTAAATCCAGGAGCAAACCTTGAAGAACCATCGCGTCTGCCAACTACCTCAAGTAAGTATTTCTCACTGTAGTCATAATTAATCCTTGCTAAATAAGAATATAGTCCTTCATGTTCTTGTCCTTTTGTATTATTATTTCCTGTTCCTCCATTTGTCTGAGTACCAGTAGCAACGAGTATATCATATACACCTTCATCTACAAAACCTAATCTTTTTGCCCATAAGCCTTGAAATTCACTCTTTTCAGCAGTTAAACCAACCATTGCTTTAAAATTATGAACGTCTAAGTTCTTTTCATAGTTTAAAAAAGCACCGTATGTTTGATATGATTTTGTAATATGTTCGGTTTCAATACTTGGGTTATTATTTATTGAGTTTTCTAATTCACCGTTCCAGTTATAAAGAGGAACTTCTATCATTGTAAGGTCTTGTCTGCTATTTACATGGTTATAAGTTGCTGTTGCATTTGTACTAAATCCATGGCCTATGTCATAATTTAAGTTTAGAGCAACTTTAACAATGTTTTCTTCAGTATTATCTCTACCTCCATCTTGAGTACCAGCTATAGAATTTGTGTTTCCTACGCCAAAATTTGCGTACCATTGCCCTTGTGGGTTTTTTGAAGGGAATACTGGGGCATCTTGAGAAAGAAGTGCTTGTCCAAATGATGATGATGGACTAGATGTAATATTTTTTTGTAGGGAAACATTAGCGCCCAAGTTTAATTTTTCTGAAATATCAAAATCCGTATTTAATCTAATAGAATATTGTTTTATACCATCATAAGCTGTTTTTAAAGCACCTTCAGATTCAGACAACCCCATAGATAATCTGTATCTTGCTTGCTCAGAACTTCCAGAAAGACTTAAACTTTCTTGATGACCGGTATTCGTTCCATACAATTCATCTAACCTATTTGCAGGTGCCATGTAGGTAAGTCCGTCATAGCCCCATCCAGGAGGAGTGGTTTGATAAAATCTAGATTCTCCTGCAGCAAAGCCACGTACAGTATCTTCCGTCCAATTCCAATAATTAGGAGTGGTGTCTTGTTCTCCTGCATCTAGCCATAATTGCCCATATTGTTGCATTGTTGGAACAGGAGGGTTTAGACCAATAAAATTGGTTCTAATCATAGAATTAAATTCAACTTTCATTTTCCCTTTACCCTTTTTTGTTGTAACTAAAATCACACCATTGGCAGCTCTAGAACCATATATTGAAGCAGCCCCATCCTTAAGAACACTTATTGATTCAATATCATCTGGATTCATTTGAAAAAACTCATTATCATCAAATGCTGGTGCACCATCTATTACAATTAATGGACTTCCTCCATTAACTGAAGTAGCTCCCCTAATTTGTAAGTTGACATTTTCATTACCAGGTCTTGCTGTGTTTCTGTTAACAACTAGACCAGGTGATTGTCCTTGTAATGCTAATGCTACATTAGTTACTGCTCGATCTTGAAATACTTCTGAATCTACTTGTTCGATAGCACCTGTTAATGTTTCTTTTTTAGCAGTACCATAACCTACAACAATAACCTCGTCTAAGGCAGAAACATCAGATTCTAAAGATACGTTAATAGTCGATTTATTTCCCGTATTCAATTCTTGAGAAACATAACCGATGTAAGAAAACACAAGAGTTGAATTGTTGTTAGGTACTGTAATACTGTAATTTCCATCAAAATCTGTTACAGCTCCTATAGAAGTACCTTTCACGATAACGTTTACGCCGGGAATACCCATGTTATCTTCGGCACTAACAACAGTTCCTGTAATAGTTTTGTTTTGTTCAATAATAGGATTTGCACTTGCATGCCCTAATGTAGTCATGCAGCAAACTAGAAGGCCTATAAGCCAAAATAGATTTGCTGGTTTTTTCAGACTTGTCTGAGGTTTGGTTTTTTTCATCATAAAAGTTTAGTTTGTTAATTTTAAATACCCGTTTTAAAATGTTTTGAAGTTGATGTTTTAAAACATATTTAATAAAAAGGTACTTAAAGTGGTTTTAGTCTTAACAATGTTATTTATATTTTAGACCAATGTGTATAATTTATCGCTTCAACATTATAAATTATGACTTATTTTCCGAAATAAATTGCCTTATAAAAGAATTAAGGTATAGTAGGTGTTTTCAATTTGAAGTTAATTAAAGTGTTCTTAATCAGTTTTTAATATTTAAATTGAAGGTTAGGAACATTTTTGTTCAGATGAATAAGGAAATTACAAGTATAAAAACGTTGTTTTTTAGTAAGATTGAAATTATCTCTTTAATTAAGCAATAATTTATAGCTTTTGATTGATAATTTAACGATCATAAAATCAATAAATAATAACTTGCAATGGAATAAGTTTTGCCAGATTGTTGAAAACGTTATGTTGAATATTTTAAAACCGAAAAAGAATGCGTGTGGTTAAGTTAGTGTCATTTTTAGTGTTGAGTTTAGTTTTTGCTTGTAATTCTGCAAAAAAAGAAAGGTCGTTAAATGAAGTCTCTAAGTTTAATATAGAGAATATACTAAAAAATAATGTTGAAAAAATAAAAACAGTAGCACAAACTTATACACGTTTTGATAGTTTTCCGAGACACGTTAATAAAAACAATACCCAATGGAGTTTTGTTAAAACTACAGATTGGTGTAGCGGCTTTTATCCAGGTATGTTGTGGTATGCTTACGAATATTCAGGAGATGAGGGGTTAAAGAAACAGGCTGTAAATTTCACAGAACCACTTAAGGTTATTGCATACAGTTCTGCGAGAAATCACGATATCGGTTTTCAGTTATATTGTAGTTATGGTAATGGGTATAGATTAACAGGAAACCAAAATTACAAAGAGGTTTTGTTGGCCGCTGCCGATACATTGGCAACATTATACAACCCGAAAGTTGGTAGTATTTTATCTTGGCCTTCTCAAATTAAGCGATACAAGCACAACACCATTATAGATAATATGATGAATTTAGAGTTGCTTTTTTGGGCAGCTAAAAATGGTGGAGATAAAAGTTTGTACAATATAGCTAAAAGTCATGCAGAACAAACTATGAAGCATTTGGTTAGGGAAGACGGTTCTGCATTTCATGTTGGATCTTTTGATATAGAAACAGGAGCGTTTTTACAAGGTTATACACATCAAGGTTATGCTAACGAATCCATGTGGGCGCGAGGGCAAGGTTGGGGAATTTATGGTTTTGCAATGGCATATCGTGAAACTGGTGATTCTAATTTTTTGAATACTGCCATAAAACTTTCAGATAAATTTTTAGAGCGTTTACCGGAAGATGGTATTCCGTTTTGGGATTTCGACGATCCTAAAATTCCTAATGTACCAAAAGATGCTTCTGCGGCAGCAGTTGCAGCATGTGGCTTAATGGAATTATCGGGTTTGGTTCAAGATGAAAAGTTAAAATCTAAATATTTCAACGCAGGTAAAACATTGGTTGAAAATCTATCATCTAGTGCTTATTTGAGTCATGCTAAAAATGATGCCTTGCTATTGCATTCCACAGGGAATCACCCTAAGAATAAAGAAATGGACGTACCAATTATTTATGCCGATTACTATTATATGGAAGCCTTATTGCGATTAAAGAAACTAGAAAATATTTAACAAACACCACATTTAAAATGAAAAAACTTCGTTTTGTTCTTATTTGTATAACATTAACTTTGAGTTCTCATCTTTTCGCGCAGATCATACCGTATTCTATTGGACGTATTGTGGTGAGTTCTGATGGTAATGAGCATGATCACGACGATTGGGCGGCAACACCTTTTTCGTTAGCGCTGTTGGCTGCAAGCGGACTTCAAGATAAACTTACGGTTTATACTTTTAGCGATCATATTTGGGGCAGTGATCACCAAATGAAAAAGGGAAAAGCCGAAATGTTAATCAGTGCTTTAGAAGGGCAAAAAATATATAATTTTAAAAAAAGTAATTTCTTAGAAGCGGTTGCCGATTCTACAAAAGCTATTAATGCCATTGTAAAAGAAATTAATAAATCTAAGGCAAGTAATCCATTAACTATTGTGGCCGCTGGACCAATGCATGTTGTGGGATCTGCAATTTCACAATCTAAAAAAGAAAAGTTGAAATATGTTAGAATTATTTCTCATTCTAATTGGAACGATAAACATTCTGATAAACCTTACGATTGGGAAGATCATTCTGGTTGGACTTGGAACGAAATTAAAGCGAATTTTGAGTCCTTCGGACTTATTTGCGATAGAATAACCGATCAAAATGGAGGGAAAGATTACGAAGGTATGAAAGCTCCAAAAGCCATGTTCGATTGGATAAAAACCTCGCCAATAAGAAATACTTCCGAAGAAGCTAAAAGCCAATTAGATTGGTTGTATCAAAGGCAATTAACTTGTGTTAAAAAAGGTGATTTCGATCCATCGGATGCTGGTATGGTTATTTATTTGCTAACCGGAAACGAAAAAACGAGCCCTGAAGATGCAAGAGAAATTATCGAAAACCCAATACATTAAACTATATTAAAAAATGAAAAGAAATTTAAGTTTACTTATTATCCTATTTTACAGTTTTTACTGTTTTCCTTCTGAAATAATTTCTGCGGAAGCAAACGTTAATATTGAAACTTCAATTAGAGATATTTCCAAAGAAAACGAAGCCGTAAAAAAGGAATGGAATGGTTTTAAAATAAAGGAAGCGACCTTAAATGGCGTGGCTTATAAAGTGGTGTTTCCTAAAAAAGCGAATGCAAGTAAAAACTGGATTTGGCGCGCCCGATTTTGGGGTCACGAGCCACAAACCGATATTGCACTTTTAAACGCAGGTTTTCATGTGGTGTATATTGAAGTCGCTAATTTATTCGGAAGTCCAAAGGCTGTGAAAATCTGGGATGGTTTTTACAAATTCATTATAAAAAAATATAAATTGAATCCTAAAGTTGTATTAGAAGGTATGAGTAGAGGTGGTTTAATTATCTTTAATTGGGCCAACCAAAATGCCGAAAAAGTAGCTTGTATTTATGCAGATGCTCCGGTTTGTGATTTTAAAAGTTGGCCTGCTGGGCAAGGTACTGGCGATGGCTCTAAAAAAGCATGGCAAGCCTGCTTAGTGAGTTATGGTTTTTCTGAAGAAATTGCAACTCAATTTTCAGGAAATCCAATAAATCATATGGAATATATCGCTGTTCAAAAAGTGCCTATTTTAATTATTGTTGGTGATGCCGATAAGGTGGTTCCTGTTGCAGAAAATAGCGCGTTATTAGAGCAACGACTAAATAGTTTGGGTTGGGAATTAAACATGATTCGCAAGCCAGAAGTAGGGCATCATCCTCATTCTTTAAAAGATCCAAAACCAATTGTGGATTTTATTTTAAAGGAAACTAGCCATTAATTTAATCTCGTTTTTCACTATAAATATGTCTTAAAATAGTTTACAGATTCTCATGTAAATTGAGGGGTTTTATTCGTGTTTGTAATCGTCCAATTATTTGTTAATAGCCTATTTTATTAATATAGCGCATAAATAAGCTATAGTTTATATGGAAAGGCTCATGATTTATACCGTAAAAACTCTATAATTTTTATTATTGTATATGTTATACTTTTTTAGAATAAATAATAAAAAAACAAGGATGAGAAAATTAGGTGTTTGGGCAATGTTGTTTGTTTTTATTTTAGGAACAGCATGTGGAACTAAAGCAGAAAAGTCTATAGTTACTAACGAGAATATCGATTCGAAAAATATATCAGATGAAGAACGCATGCAATGGTGGGAAGAAGCCCGTTTTGGTATGTTTATTCACTGGGGGATTTACACTGTTCCTGCAGGGTTTTATAAAGGCAAAGAAATTTCTAATAGTGCCGAATGGATTATGAATAAAGGGCAGATTCCAATTGTCGAATACGAAAAATTTGCAGACGAGTTTAATCCAACAAAATTCAACGCCAAAGAGTTTGTGTCTTTAGCCAAAGAAGCTGGAATGAAATATATGGTGATAACAGCCAAACATCATGATGGATTTTCAATGTTCGATTCTAAAGCAACCGATTATAATATTGTAGATGCCACGCCATTTAAACGCGATGTTTTAAAAGAATTAGCTAAAGAATGTCAGGCTCAAGGCATAAAATTTGGGTTTTATTACTCACAAGCTCAAGATTGGCATCATCCAGGTGGTTTAGGAAATACTTGGGATAAAGATTTAAAACGTGTTAGTAGCGACGCGTATGTTTACGAAAAAGCATTGCCTGAAGTAAAACAATTGCTAACAGAATACGGGCCAATCGCTATCTTTTGGTGGGATACGCCTAGAGAAATGACAAAATCGGTAGTAGATAGTTTACACCACATCACAACAGCATTACAACCACGAATAATTACAAACGACCGTTTGGGCGACGATTATCCTGGAGATCATAAAACTTTTGAAAGAAACGGACCTAGACATCAACCTGAAGCAAAATATTGGGAATTATGCCAACCCGTTAGTGGAAGTTGGGGCTATCGTAGCGATGATAACAAATTCAAATCGATTCCTACTTTAATCCATAATTTGATAGACCAAAGTAGTAAAGGCGGGAATTATTTATTAAATGTGAGTCCAACTAGTGAAGGGATTTTAAAACCTGAAGCGGTAGAACGTATGAAAGCTATTGGCGCTTGGATGTCTAAAAATTCCGAAGCTATATACGGAACACAAGCTAGCCCAACGAGTACCGAGCCAGATTGGGGACGTATTACTATGAAAACGGTTGACGATAAAGGCTTGCTTTATTTACACGTTTACAACTGGGAAGATGGCGCATCATTACCTATCCGATTAAAAAACAGTGTAGAATCTTGTTATTTATTAACTGATAAAAATAGAACATTTAAAACGGAAACGGTAGACGATGGTATTCAAGTAAAATTAACAGGAGAAGCACCAGATAGTATTGCTTCTGTAATTGTTTTAAAGCTGAAAGAAAAGCCAAATGCTTTACCTGTAAAACCATTAGGACAGGATGAAGCTGGAGTTGCGGTCTTATCTGCATTTAGAGCGCAATATGAAAACTTACAAGGTCCAGGCGCGTTATATAAAGAGGAATGGGATTGTATTTCTAATTGGGATAGTGAAACGGCTAGAGTATATTGGTCTTTTCAAATAGATAAACCAGGCAGTTTTAATGGGATTTTAGGGTATTCTGCAGCAGAAGATTCCGAAATTTCAATAACATTTAACGGAGAAACCAAAACCGTTAAAATCCCAAAAACAGGGTCTAATCCTAAACGATTTAAAACAACAGATTTAAGTAATTTCAAAGTTGAAAAAGCTGGGAAGTATCAGTTTTCTATAATGCCTGTAGCAGGAAAATGGAATGCTATTAACTTGAAAGATGTAACCTTAAAACCAAACAAAAACTAAATACTTTTTTAGATGAAATATTTTATTCTTTTATTTATTGGGGTTATCGCGTGTACTAATGCACAGAATGCCATTTTCGATAATTTAGAAGAAGCACCAATTAATGGCGGACTACAAATGGACGATTATTGGGTTTGGGGAAGTTCTGTAATTAAAGGCGAAGATGGTTTATATCACATGTATGCATCACGTTGGCCAAAATATTTACCGTTTCATCCAGGTTGGATGATTCAATCGGAAATTGTACATGCTACTTCTAAAACGGCAGATGGTCCGTATCAATTTAAAGATGTTGCTTTAGGTAATCGTGGAACGCAGTATTGGGATGGGAAATCTTGTCACAATCCAAAAATTGTAAAATATAAAGACACCTATATTCTTTATTATATGGGGTCTACCCATCCATTTGAGGATGTTACAGAAGGTAATGTAGACCAATTCAATTTATCTAGTAAATGGTGTATTGCAGCCCGTTGGGGAAAACGTGTTGGGATAGCAACTTCAAAGAGTCCGAATGGACCATGGAAACGACGAGACGCTCCTGTTTTAGATGTGAAACCAAATTCGTATTACAGTTTTTTAACCTCTAATCCTTCTCCGTTAATAAAAGAAGATGGCTCGGTAGTTTTATTATTTAAAGGCCGGTCGTATAAAGAAGACGGGATTACACATAGTGATATGAGTATTGGCGTAGCTACGGCGCCTACTTTCGATGGAGAATATACTGTAATTGGTGATAAACCTTTATTTTCAATAGAACATTTTGGTGAAGTTGAAGATCCGCATTTATGGGGAGACGCTAAAGGATATCACATGATTGCTAAAGACCAACGAGGAGCTATTACTGGCGGACATGGAGATGGGCTTTTAGCACATTCTACAGATGGGATAAATTGGGTGGTAGATGATAACCCGAGAGCATATACCAAAATGGTAAAATGGAATAACGGAAAAACTATTAAACAAGGACAGTTAGAACGTCCTTTTGTTTTAGTTGAAGACGGAAAACCAACTCATATATTTTTCGCCACCATGGATGGTCCTGGTGGTTTTGGCAATGGAACAAAAACATGGAATATGGTTATTCCTCTAAAAAAATAATACAATTAAATATTTTAATAAAACTAATACAAACATAACATGAACAAAAAAATATTATTATGGTCCATTACCGCAGCACTTGCAGGTTTTTTATTTGGATTTGATGTTGTCGTAATTTCTGGTGCCGATAAAAAATTACAAGCATTATGGGGGTCTTCAGAAGCTTTTCATGGCGCAGTAGTTATGGGAATGGCACTTTGGGGAACTGTTGTAGGTGCTATTTTTGGAGGTATTCCAACTAATAAATACGGACGTAAAAATACCCTAATAGTTATTGGGGTTTTATTTGCTGTCTCAGCCATAGGTTCGGCTTTGTCGAATGATCCGTATGTATTTGCCTTTGCTCGCTTTATTGGAGGATTAGGAGTAGGTGCATCTACTATTGCAGCTCCAGCTTATATTTCTGAAATTGCACCAGCAAAAGATAGAGGCCGTTTGGTTGCTATGTACCAATTTAATATAGTTTTTGGTATCATGATAGCTTATCTATCTAATTACTTATTAAGTGATATTGGTGACAATGCATGGCGTTGGATGCTTGGTGTAGAAGCTATTCCTGCAGTGTTATATATTTTATTCGCTTTAAAATTACCTAAAAGCCCACGTTGGTTATTATCTCAATCTAGAGAGGATGAAGCGAGAGAGGTCTTAAAAATAATAGAGCCTGAGGCTGATGTTGAAGAGCAAATAAGAGAGTTTAATTCGCATGCAGAAAAAAGTGATAAATCTGAAACTATCTTCATTAAAAAATATAGATTTCCGTTAATGTTAGCCTTTTTTATAGCCTTTTTTAACCAGTTTTCAGGAATTAATGCAGTATTATATTATGCGCCACGTATTTTTGAAGAGGCAGGATTAGGAGAAAATTCAGCATTATTAAATAGTATAGGCTTAGGTGTTACTAATCTTGTTTTTACATTATTAGGGGTGTTCTTAATTGATAAATTAGGAAGAAAAACGTTAATGTATATTGGTTCTGTAGGGTATATTGTTTCATTAGGACTTTTAGCTGCTGCTTTCTTATTAGAATGGACAGGTATGGCGGTACCAATTTTCTTGTTTTTATTTATTGGAGCTCATGCAGTAGGCCAAGGTGCAGTAATTTGGGTGTTTATTTCAGAAATTTTCCCGAATCATTTACGTGCCTCCGGTCAAGCTTTCGGTAGTTCAACCCACTGGGTTTTAGCAGCACTTATTCCTTCATTATTTCCTTTCTTATTAAAACTAGTTGGAGGAGGAGTTGTTTTTCTTGTGTTTGCCGTAATGATGGTTTTTCAATTATTATTTGTTGCGTTTATGATGCCAGAAACTAAAGGGAAAACATTAGAAGAATTAGAAGATATCATGTTAAAGAAAAAATAATAAATCAGTTTATATGAAAAAGTTAGTTGGGTTTTTACTCGTTTTTTGTTTGTCATTATCACTTTATGCGTCAAAAATTGATACGCTAGTTGTGCATAGTAATAGTATGAATAAAGACATAAAAAATGTAATAATTACTCCCGATTCTTATAAAAAAAATGGAGAAGCTTTGTCTGTAGTTTATTTGCTGCATGGAGCAGGAGGCGACCACAAAGCATGGTTAGGAAAAGCTCCTAAGATTAAAGCTTATGCCGACCAATATAATGTAATTATTGTGTGTCCTGATGGTACTAAAACAAGTTGGTATTTTGATAGTCCAATTGATGAAACCATGAAGTATGAAACTTATATTTCGAAAGAATTAGTTTCTAAAATTGATAAAACGTACAATACAAAAGCTAATAATAAAAACCGTGCCATTTCTGGTTACAGTATGGGCGGCCATGGAGCATTGTATTTGGCTTTTAAACATAATGATATTTGGGGAGTAGCAGCAAGTATGAGTGGAGGTGTCGATATTAGGCCATTTCCATTGCGTTGGGATATTTCTAAAAGATTAGGTGTTTATGCCGAAAATCCTGAAATCTGGAAAAAAAACAGTGTAATTAATTTAGTGTATTTACTAGATGGTGAAAATCTAAATTTCTTATTTGATTGTGGTGTAGACGATTTTTTTCACGATGCTAATGTTCGTCTTCATGATAAATTAGTGGAACGCAATATTCCACACGATTATATTGAACGTCCAGGTGGGCATACCAATAAATACTGGAGTAATTCTATAAAATACCACATGCTTTATTTTAGCGACTTTTTTAATAAATCAAAATAGATTAAAATGATCCAAGTAATAAAATATATGTTATGCGTGGTTGTCTTATTAGGCATTTCATGTAAATCAAAAGAAAATTCTTTATTAAAAGAAGATACTGTTCAAACTGAAAAATCGTCACAGCCTAATATTGTTGTTATGTTATGTGATGATTTAGGTTATGGAGATCTAGCAGCATTTGGGCATCCTATTATTAAAACAGATAATTTGGATAAACTGGCAAAAACCGGAATTAAACTCACCAATTTTTATTCCACAGCTCCAGTTTGTTCACCTTCAAGAGTTGGGTTGTTAACAGGGAGGAGTCCAAACCGAGCGGGTGTTTACGATTTTATTCCGGGGTATAAAAAAAGTGAAGATAATCGAGATTTAGTGCATCTTCAAGCCGATGAGGTTACCATTCCTGCTATTTTAAAATCTGCTGGATATGCCACATGTTTATCTGGTAAATGGCATTGTAATTCTCGTTTTAATAATGCAGCACAACCTCAACCAAATGATTTTGGTTTTGACCATTGGTTTGCTACACATAACAATGCAGCGCCTAGCCATCATAACCCGAATAATTTTATTCGTAATGGTGAAAAGGTTGGTGAGATAGAAGGTTTTAGTAGTCAAATTGTTGTCGATGAAGCTATTAGTTGGTTGAAAACCAAAAAAGATGATAAACCATTTTTTCTTGAAGTAGCTTTTCATGAACCACACGAACCTATTGCTTCACCAGAAGATTTAGTTCAAAAATATTTACCATTGGCAGAAAACCGTCAGCAAGCAGAATATTTTGCTAATGTTGAAAATGTAGATATTGCAGTAGGCCGTTTAGTAGCTTATTTAGAAAAACATAATAGTGAGAATACATTAATCGTTTTCACTTCCGATAATGGGCCAGAAACCTTTATGCGTTATAGTAGAGCCAAGCATTCTTATGGTACACCAGGTGCCTTAAAAGGGATGAAGTTATGGACTAACGAAGCTGGTTTTAGAGTACCGTGTATTGTAAATTGGATGGGGAAAGAAACTTTTTCAGGAACCTCGGATCAAGTGGTTTCAGCATTAGATTTTCTACCCACATTTACCGAATTAGCAGGGGCAGAATTACCAAAAAGAACCTTAGATGGACAATCCATTAAAAGCTTTTTAGATTCGGGTAAATTAACACGTGAAAAACCGTTGATTTGGGCTTTTTATGATGCTATTAACGAACGTCGAGTGGCTATGAGGAGTGGCGATTGGAAAATTATGGGGAGATTAGATGTCAACAATGAAGAATTACCACATATTCATAATCTATATGATGGAAATGAAGAGTTTGTAAAAAGTGCAAAATTGACCGACTTTGTATTGTTTAATTTGAAAAACGACATCAGTGAATCTGAAAATTTAGCTTTAAAAGAACCAGAAGTTTTTAAGAAGATAAAAACGGAATTCGAAATTCAATATAAAAAACTTTTAGACGGAAGCCATATTTGGGTGCGTAATGAATAGGAGATATGAAAAGGATGAAGAAAATAGTTTTTTTAATTACTTTTAGTTTGTTTTTTGGAAAGTTGACTTATGCACAATTTGTATTTCCTAAGAATATTGAACGAGTACATCCGCGTTTAATATCGTCTAAAGTTTCTAAAGAAGATATTCTTCAAAAAATAGAAACTTCAAATGATGTTCAGCAATCTTATAAAGCTATAAAAAGTAAAATTTCAAAATACGTCGAGCAGTATAAAACTGAACCCGAATGGTTATCATCAAGATATCAAATGTATTGGAAATCTCATGCTACAGATATTTTTGTGAAAGGGGAGTTTTACGATCATGCCAAAGGTTATGCGCCTGTGCCAACGGTACGTTTTACAGGGCAACGGGATTATGTTACAGATTATAAAATGCCAAGTTTAAAAGATGCAAAGCCATATTTAGAAGATTCGCGTGGTTTATTTCTTCAGAATAAAAAAACCGATAAATGGGAGTGGGTAAATCCTGCTAAAACAGGAAGGATAATAGAAAATACTAACGAAAATATTATGAGAATTGCTCGTGATGCAGCGTTGGTTTATTATGTTGAAGGTGATGCCGATTACGCAAAATTAGCAGCACATTTGTTCGATGTGTATATGCAGGGTTTGTATTATAGAAACGAACCTATAGACATGAAAAAAGGAAATGTTCAAAATATAATTGGACTAACTTCTTTTCAAGTTATTAAAGAAAATATTGTAGATGAATTGGCTGAGTGTTACGACTTTCTTTACGATTATATTCAAAAAAAACATAAAAAGGAAAATCAAATTTATGCCACATCTTTAAAGAAATTAGCAGAAATAATTATAAAAAATGGTGTAGCAGATAATAACTGGAATCTACATCAAGCCAATTTTGTAATTCAAATTGCTTTGGTTTTAGATGAAGATAAAATGTACGACGACGGCAAAGGCTGTCAGTATTATTTAAACCGTGTATTTAACGAATCGGAAGTTCGACAATGGTCTGTTAAAGATGTTTTAGATTATGGTTACGATCAAAAAAATGGTGTTTGGAATGAGAGTTCAAGTTATGCTTTAAGCGTGGCCGAAGGGTACACGCATTTGGCAAGAGTTGTTCAAAACTCATTGGGTGTAGATGTTATGCAATTTATGCCAGTAATTCCAGAAGCTGTGGCGGTTATGCCTCAGTATTTATATCCTAATAATAACATTGTTGCTTTTGGTGATTCGCATTATGGACCGTTGAAATCTAACCCGTATTACGATTTAATTAGTAATGCACAGCAGTTTAATAATAGAGAACAAGAAGAAAAATTTACTGGATTACTATATTTAATAGAAGGTGAAAAAGTGCAGAATACGAAAGGAAATAAGAAAAATGCATTTTCCAACTTTTTACATGATTCTACAGTTCTTTTAGATGAAACTATTGCTCCTGCAATTAAGAGTGATTACATGACGAGTTCTTTTTACGCGCCAACAGTGAGTTGGGTAGCTATGAGAAATGGGTTGGATGCAAAACATGGTTTAATGATTTCTCAAGTTGGGTCTTTAGGGAATCATGCTCATTCCAATGGTATTGCTATGGAATTGTATGGTAAAAATTATGTTTTAGCTCCGGAAGGGGGACGTGGATCGAGTTATTTTCAGCCAGATTATCGTGAGTATTATTCGCAATTCCCTGCACATAATACGGTTTCTGTAAATGGAAAATCACAGTACAATAAAATGCGTAGTTACTATCCTTTTCAGGTGAATGCATTGTATCCAACTTCGGAAAGAAAATCAGGCTATTATCCAAATATCAATTTTTCTGATGTTTATTTTAATGAACCGAGTACAAATTCCGATCAAAATAGAGTGATGAGTATTGTACGTACCGGTGAAACTTCTGGATATTATGTAGATATTTTTCGTTCTAAGCAAAAAGACGGAAAGGATGGATATCATGATTATTTCTATCATAATTTAGGTCAAGAGTTAAATATTTCAACCAAAAACAATCAAACTCTAAAATTAGACACGAGTTCTAAATTAACTTCAAAAGCAGGTAATATTAAGGCTTACGATTATATCACAGATGAAACTTCAGTAAAAACAGATTCAGATTTTAACGCCATTTTTAATTTATCTATTAAAGGAGAAGAAAAAGTTAGCATGAATATGTGGATGAGCGGGAATAAAAATCGTGAAATATTCAAAGTAAAATCACTACGTTCTGAGGCTATGAGAGAAGCTATGGTTCCCGAAGAAATAGCTAAGGCATTACAGCCTACTATTGTAGTACGCCAAACTGGTGAAGCATGGAATCGTCCGTTTGTGGCGGTTTATGAACCTTCAACAACTAGTGAACCTTCAAGAATAAAACATATTGAGACTTTTGATGCGGCTTCAAATAAAAGCTTTGTTGGCTTAAAAATAGAAAGTCTTTCGGATAGAATAGATTATGTGTTTTCATCTGATACATTCGGGACTTATGGGTTTCAGAATATAAGATTTGACGGTGCTTTTGGGGTAGTAACTACCGAAAAAGGTAAAATAACTCTTTTTCTAGGTTCCGGAAAAAGGCTTGAAGAAAACGGATATAATATCGAAATTTTAGGTAAAAAATATGGAACAGCGACTTTAGTTTATGGTGAACAAATGCAATTGACTTGCGATGATCCAATTTTACTAACGGTTCCGGATGTTTATGGTAAAGGAAACGTCGTTATGAGCTTTGGGTTTAAACAGTTAAATGGGGATCGCCATATAGTAAACGGAAAAAAACTAATAACCTTTAAAGTGCCACCAATGCCTTTTCAAGACATTGTTATAGGTTTAAAATAGGAAGATAAACTAAAACTAAATAACCATGAAACAACTAAAATTATTACCTAAATACCTTTTCGGTTTAATTATTTTATTCTCCTTATGCTTTATTACATCCTGTGATAGTGGGGAGGAAAAAGATGATACCATTATCGAAAAAGAGGAAGAAGTTATAGAGGAGGAAGTTGTACTTAATTATGACGATGATGTGCTTGCTATTTCTACAATTGACGAATTAAGAAAAGCGGTTCAATTATCTGGTAAAACCATTAATATGAAAGCCGGGGAATATGTTGTATCTGGTACCATGCCTGAAGACCCGAAAACTATTTTTCATTTTAGTGGATCTAATAACGTATTTAATTTTGAAGGAGTAACTATTATAATCCCAACCAGTGTTTTACGAAATATGGGGCCTGGAAATACGCATGAATTTGCTACGTATCGAATAGACGGTAGCAATCTTGTTTTTAATGGAGGGAATTTTGAAAATACAGGAGAGGAACGACCTTATAAAAGCCTTGCAGAATTTGAGGTACACGGTAATGACATCTCTTTTCTTGGTTGTAATTTTATTATAAAAGGGTCGGCGCCTTATGGCTATGGTGATTTGTATGGTAAAGGTTCAGATCATTATGTAGGGCTGTATAAACATTCCGCAATGTCTATTTTAGGTGATGATGTTTTGGTAGATGGATGCGATTTTAAAGTGTTTTCTTTTGGACACGGAATTCATATTCATGGATCGCAAAACACCATAATACGTAACGTTACTATGGAAGGAGCTAGACGACTTACAGACGAAATTTATGAAGAAACTTCTGGTCCTGCTTATGATTATGGTTTTAAAATATATTTCCCAGAATTGGAAAGAGGTTTGCCTATTCGAAAAGGAGAGATGATTAGTTTAACAGAAGATGGAATAAGAGCTTATTTAGATGGTGATGATGTTAATGGTGTTAATCGTAGAACAGGAGATATTACAGTCGAAAATTGTTTTGTAGATAAAATGCGTGGTGGAATTACCTTATCTATTGGTTCTGGAGCTTCTAATGTATCAAACAATACAGTAGTAAATTGCGAACATGCTTATAGCTTTCCTTCTAATGCTGTTGTTAAAAACTGTAAAGGTAATACAGCCTTTGGTCCGTTATTGATGTTACCTTATGATCATAAGAAAAATTCTGATATTGAATTGGAATTGATAGATTCTGAAGTTACTATGGGCAATCATCCTTTTGCACAAATTACGGGAAGTGGACATCAGGTTAAATTCACTTATAAGGGAACAAAACCAAATGAAAACTTACGCCCTATTTGGATTGGAGTTGCAGAAGATTGGGGAGATAATGACGAACGTACTGAGGAAGATTTAAAAAACACTTATAGTGCTACCAGTATTGAATTGAATAACGAGACTAATAATCCAGTACTATTAGGGACATATTCAAAAACAAGTATTATTACAAGTGTGGGTGAGGTTGTAGATGAAGGGGAATCGAATATTATAAATTAATCATTTCAAACAGGTTAATTCAAATAAATACAAAGAGTAATAGTAACAATGGTTTTGCTATTCAAATAACAAAAACTAAATAAATATGAAAAAGTTAACGCCGCTACTTTTCTGTCTTTTATCTATGATAACTGTATGGTCTCAAAATAATGTAGAAGTGCATGCTATTAAATTATCAGGAGAAATACCGAATGGAGAAATTATTGTAAATAAATCCGTAGGAAAAGATGTGGAAACGCCTATTAACCGAAAGAATAAAATAAAATTATATCCAAACGTTGAGTTTCAAACGCTTGAAGGTTTTGGTGGTGCTTTTAATGAAATAGGAGGAGAAGCCTTAATGTCATTACCATCGGAATTACAAGATCAAGTTATAGCGAACCTTTTTAGCTTAGATCTAGGGGCGAAACTTGTGTTTAATAGAACTGCTGTTGGTGCTAGCGATTTTGGAATTGATGCGTATAGTTATGCTGAAAAAGTAGACGATTATAAGATGAAGCATTTTTCAATAGAAAGAGAAGAAACTACGGTTATTCCTTATCTTCAAAAAGCATTTAAAGCAAATCCAGACTTAAAATTATTTGCTTCACCGTGGAGCCCGCCAGCATGGATGAAATATTCTGGTTTAATGGATAGAGGTGAAGAGTTTCCTGAGAAGAACCAACTAAAAGATGAACCTAAAATCTATAAAGCTTATGCGTTGTACTTTTCTAAATACATTCAAGCTTACGTGAAAAAAGGCATTACTGTGGATAGGTTAATTATTCAAAATGAAAATGATGCCAATACTAAATATCCGTCTAATGATATGTCGGTGGCTCAAATGAATAAATTAGTAAAATCTTATTTACGTCCACAGTTTGAAAAAGATAATATCGACACTGAAATTTGGGCAGGAACTTTTAGAACCTACGGGCGTTTAGATGCCATTGAAATTGCAGCTAACGAGGACTATAGGAACTTGTATGATGGTATAGGAATTCAATATACCAGTGGAATTTATATTCAACAAACCAAAGATGTTTATCCAGAAGTAAACTTAATGCACACAGAAGGAAACTGCGATGATGGAAAAAATAATTGGGGACAAGCATCAAACAGATTAAGAGAGATTGCTAACTATATTAATAGAGGTGTACCAAATTATTGTTATTGGAACATGATTTTAAATGAAACTACCGAAAGTGGTTGGGATTGGAAACAAAATTCACTTATTAATATAGATCGAAATACAAAACAAGTAACTTATAATCCAGATTATGCGGTTATTGGTTTTATGAGTCAGTATTTGGTGCCAGGAGCTAAACGAATTGCTAACTTTTCTAGAGCCGATTTAATTTCAATAAAGCATGAAGGAAAAATTTATGTACTTATTCAAAACACTAAAGATGAAGCGCAGGCTTACGAATGTCAAATAGAAAATGGCGAAGGCATAAAAGTTGAAATTCCAAGTAATTCATTAGCTGTTGTCATTTTAAATATCTAATTAAAAATTATCATTATAATACAATTATGAAAAATCTAACTATTTTAAAATTGTTAACTGTTTTCTTTTTAATAGGCATGGTGTCGTGTAAATCGAAAGAAAACAAGGAGGTTGCTGTTGTTAAAAAAGAATTGCCTGTAAAGCGACCAAACATTATTTTTATGATGTCCGATGATCATGCGTATCAGGCTATTAGTGCGTATAGTAATCATTTAATTGAAACTCCAAATATAGATCGTATAGCAGACGAAGGTATTAAGTTTACAAACGCCTGTGTATCTAATTCCATTTGTGCACCGTCAAGAGCAACTATTTTAACCGGTAAACACTGCCATATTCATGGTAAAGTAGATAACGTATTTCCTTTCGATGAATCGCAAGTTACCTTTCCGCAGTTAATGCAACAAGCTGGATATAAAACAGCCATGTTTGGGAAATTACACTTCGGTAACAATCCAAAAGGTGTTGATGAATTCAAAATTTTACCAGGTCAGGGTCGCTATTACAATCCTATTTTTGATACCAATGACGGACAAATTACGGTTGAAGGTTATGTAACCGATATTATTATGGATATGACCTTAGATTGGTTAGAAGAAAATAAGAATGACGAACAGCCATTTATGTTATTCTCAATGCAAAAAGCACCTCATAGAGAGTGGTTACCAGCTCCTCGCCATTTTAAGGAATACACCAAGAAAACCTTTGTAGAGCCAGAAACTTTATTTGATAATTACGAAGGACGCGGAACCGCAGCTAAAACGGCAGAAATGAATTTATTAACTCACATGAACTGGGCTGGAGATTCTAAGTTATATCCTGAAATGATGGCAGAATTAGGCATTAAAGATAAATCTGGATGGGATTTAGAAGCTTTTGAACGTGAAGTTGGTGCTATGAATGCTGAGCAAAGAGCCGTTTGGGATTCGGTTTACAGACCAATGATGGAAGACTTTAAAAAGCAATACCCAAAAATGAACGACACCGAATTAATGAAATGGCGCTACCAAAGATACATGCAAGATTACTTAGGATGTATTGCTGCTGTTGATGAAAATGTAGGACGTTTGTTAGATTATTTAGAAGATACCGGGTTGGATGAAAATACCATTATTATTTACACCTCCGATCAAGGATTTTATTTAGGAGAACACGGTTGGTTCGATAAACGTTTTGTTTACGATGAATCTTTTAAAACACCGCTTTTAATTAAATGGCCAAATGTAATTACACCTGGAACTACAAATACCGAAATGGTTCAGAATTTAGATTTTGCTCAAACTATTTTAGAAGCAGCACACATTGTTCCGCCTTCTGATATGCAAGGTGAAAGTCTAATTCCTTTGTTATTAGGAAACGACGAAGAATGGACTAGAGATGCCGTGTATTACCATTATTACGAATACCCAGGAATTCACATGGTAAAAAGGCATTATGCTATTATTACTCAAGAATATAAATTGGCGCATTTTTATTACGATGTAGATGAATGGGAATTATACGATCGTAAAAAAGATCCTCAAGAAATGACTAATGTTATAGATGATCCTGCCTATGCAGATATAGTTGTGAAGTTAAAACAACAACTTAAAGATATGCGTAAGTTTTATGGAGATAGTTCGGAGCTAGATCAAGAAGTGCTTAGAAAATACCTTGAAGCCAAAAACAACCCAGATATTGAAACTGTTCCGCTTCATTAAAAAGTAATTAAAATTACGTCTGAGTTTTTGTTTTAAATTGAAATTTAGACATTCTTATATAAGAATCATAGTCATAAAATAGTTTTTTATTCAGATGAAATTATCAAAATTAGTACCATTATTAATCGTTTTATTTTTAATAGAAAGCCCTATTTATGGGCAAAAAGAAGGAAGTCATCCTCAAGTATTTGTAAATAAATCTGATAGGCAAGAGGTTTTATCTAAAATTGAAAATGAAGCTTGGGCTAAAGCTTCTTGGAATGCATTACAAGAAGAAATTAATCCGTACGTAACGCGTCATATCACCGATCCAGAATGGATTGTTTCTAGATTGGCAATGTATTGGAAAGAAGGGGCGCATTTTACACAATGCTATATTAAAAATCAAAATTGGGATTATGGGGAAGGTAATGCACCTGTACCAACCGTTAGATTACCAGGTATGCGTACTTGGAACGATTATTTAAATGTGCCATTAGAAGATAGAATTCCTTATAGTGAATCTGGAGATTTATTAGGTATTAGTAGATCGAGTGCCGATAAAACGCCTGTATTAATTCCTTATAAAGAAACAGGACACATGATTCGTGCTAACAACATGGAGATTTTAAAGCTAGCCGAAAAAGCCGCTTTTGCATATTTTGTAACTGAAGATGAAAAGTATGCGAAATTTTCTTCAGATATTTTATGGACTTGGATGTTAGGAACCTATTATATGGAGCCACCATTAGATCCTAATAAGTCTACTAAAGGAGCTGGAGGCTACGAACCTGGTGGTATTATGGGGTTTTATGATTATGAAGTTATTCATGACGACAGACAAATTCCTGCTGCTGCTGCTTACGATTTTTTGTATGATTATTTAAATGCGCATCCGCATCCACACTTAAAAGCATTAAGCAAAACCACAACAGAAGTTGCTGGAGATGTGTTTAAACGTTTTATAGAAATCGATTTAATAAGAGGTGGTAAAGTAGGAAACTGGAATGTGAATCGTTATAAAAATATATTGAATAGCATGCTTGTTTTAGAATCTAACGATTTTTATGAAGATGGAAAAGGACGAGAATATTATATTCCGTTTTATACGAAAGATAAACCGTCCGAATATTTTGCAGGATTACCTGTAATCATGGACTATTATAACAAAACAACAGGTTTGTGGCCGGAATCTCCGGGTTATGCGTCAGGCATGATTCCTTTGGTTTTAGATATGGGCGTAAAATTGTATAAATCTGGTGTGAATACGTTAGCTGGAAACCCAATTATTACTAAAGCAGCATTAGCAAATTTAGGTTGGTTAGATGCTCGTGGGAACTTAGTAGTTTTTGGCGATATGCGGGGCGGACCGGCAAATATATCGTCTTTCGAGTCTTTATTAACCTATTCTACTTGGGAAGGAGATACCGAAACAGCAAAAAAAATGGCTACGGTAATTCGTAAAAATATCGCTTCGGGACAGTATGACAGAAACGCATCAGATTGGCAAGGCATTATTTTTAACCAACCTTTGTTAGGTTCGGGAAGTGATTTGCCATTTCATAAAGCGGCATATTCTCCATTTCATAAACATATTATTATGAGAAATGGAAACGATGAAAATAATGGTATGATGTTCACACTGTACGGCGGAAAACATAAATCTCATTTAACAGCAAATGGTTTAGCTATGCAATTCTACGGAAAGGGTTGGGCTATGGCTCCGGATGCTTCTGCATACGAATCTTATTGGTCTAAAGATGCTCCTTATCATAGAGGAATTACAGGGTCGAATACCATTTTACCAGGATATAGCAGTGGAGATATTGTTATAAATGCCATGGATCCTGTAGTAGATACCAATATAGGGTTTTATAATGCTTCCGAAACTTCCGAAAAGGTATCATTCTCAGATGTGTCTGCAGACGAAAAACGTCGTTTGGTAGCTATGGTTCGAACCTCTGAAACTACTGGCTATTATGTTGATGTTTTTAGATCGGATCAATCAGATAATGATTATGTTCATCATAATTTAGGGAATTCAGTAATACTTAAAAGTGAATTAAATACACTTTTGAGTTTAGAGAACGTGAATGATTTAGGAGTGAAGTATGATAAAAGTTATTCGTTTTTTAAAAATCAAAGAAAAATAGATTATTCAAAAGATTTTAATGCGAATTGGACCACAACAGCGGTATCTCCTGCATTGCATGTTAATCTGTGGATGATGGGACAAAATAATCGCGAGTTGTATGTGGTAGATGCGCCTCCAACAACTTTAAGAGCAGATATAACACCTGGGTTGGTAAACAAAAGTCCTGAAACTACACCAACATTAATTGTACGTCAAAATGATATTAACGGAAAAAAATATCCATTTGTTTCTGTTTTTGAAACGTATGAAACAGGTGATAAATCTATATATAATATTTCAAAATTAAAAGCATCTGATAACTTTGTTAGCATCTCCGTTACTTCTAAAAATAGTAAGCAATATATCTGTAATGCTATTGATAATAAGCTATACGAGCCTATTAGGGGTTTAAAATTTCAAGGAGTTTTTGGAATTGTTTCAGAAAAAAATAATGAATTTGAATATCTATATTTAGGAAAGGGGAAAAGCCTTCAAAAAGGTGATTTTAAAATTGAAGCAGTAAAAGAAGCCGTTTCCGCAGAGTTAAAGTTTGATAACGGAAGTTATTTTTATTCTTCTGATAAACCTGTTTTCATTCAAACTAAAACAATGAAAGCAAAACAATTTCCAGCGGGTTATAATATTGAAATTAAATAATTAAAATGATAAAAGGAGCAGTAAAAAATTATATATCGATTTGTTTATTGATGGTGTCGCTTTCCGTTTTAGGACAAAGTGTAAAACATCCAAGAATTTATACCAACAATGAATCTAAAGACGCTTTTCTAAAAACTTTAGAAGAGGTTTCTTGGAAGAAAGATCTAGTTGAAAAGAAAAAGAAAAACCTAGAGAAATATCTTGAATATGTTGAAAAAGATCCAAGTTGGTTAGTTTCACGGCTACAAATGAACTGGAAAACAAAACATGATAAAGTCTATTTGAACGCTGGCGATTTTTCTCATTCCGAAGGTTCTGCTCCAGTTGCAACTGTTAGATATTCGGGAACTCGAGATTGGGCTACAGATTATAATAGACCTAAATTGGAAGATGTAATTCCTTATTTAGACGATCCTAAAGGTTTGTATTTAGAGAATAAGAAAACCAAGAAAATGGAATGGATTCATCCGTCTAAAGCTGGTTTTGCTATAGAGAAAGTGAATGAACAAATTATGGCATTGGCAGAAGATGCTGCATTTTTGTATTGGTTAACAAATGATAAAAAATATGCAGATTTTGCTGCACCTGTTTTTTTGACTTATATGGATGGTATGTTTTATCGTGATGCGCCAATCGATTTAAAGAAAACTATTCAACAAAAAATATCTGGTTTAGCCACTTTCGAGGTTATTCATGAAGGAATAGTAGTATCTCTAGTAACGGTTTACGATTTTATGTATAACTATTTTGAAGCTAATGAAACGAATTTAGATCATTCGGTTGCTGTGTTTCAGAAATGGGGAGATCAAATTATAAAAAACGGAATTCCAGATAATAATTGGAATTTATTCCAAGCGCGTTTTTTAACTTATATCGGTTTAGTTTTAGAAAGTGATTCAACTTATAAAAATGGAAAAGGACGCGAATATTATTTAGATCACACTTTCGAAACATCAACGGATAGACAGTTGGCGATAAAGGAATCTTTATTAGTTTACGATCATAAAAATGGTATTTGGCCAGAATCGCCATCGTATTCTGTACACGTAATTACCACGCTCTTACGCATTTTTACACTTTTAGATAACTCAACTAATAAAGACGAGTTTTTAAATTATCCCATAGTTGAAAAAGCTGCTTTGGCATCATTTCAATATTTATTTCCAAATGGATATACTATAGGTTTTGGAGATGCCAATCATAAAATTTTACCACCTGAAAACTTCGAGCTTTTAATTTCTAATTATCAAAAATATGATAAGACAGAGAAAGAAGTATTAATTTCTGGAATCCTTTCTAAAATGATTTCCGATGATTTATATACTCGAAAAGCATCTGATTTCTTTCAACTTTTCTTTTATGCAGATGAATTAAAATTGAATAAAAACGAAGTGTCTCCGAGTATTAAAAACTTAACATCTCCTACATTTTATGCGTCTAATGTGAGTATGTTTAACCAGCGAATGGGTGATAAGGATAATGCTGTAATGGTATCTACAGTTGGGTCTTACGGTAATCATGCACATGCTAACGGTGTTTCTATGGAACTTTTTGCAAACAATTATGCATTAGGACCAGATATGGGAAAAGGGCCGAGTTATTGGCATCCAACGCATCGTGAATTCAATTCGAGATTTCCTGCGCATAACACGGTTATTGTCGATGGTAAATCTGATTATAGTGCCATGCGTTCGTTTAATCCATATCAATTAGAAAATAGTTATCCAAAAACGGGAGAAACACCAAGTTTTGATAAAATCACGTTTTCTAAAGTGGTGTTTTTAGAGCCTGCAACGGTTTCCAATCAGCAACGCTTTACCGCTATTATAAAATCGAATACAGCTAAAAATTATATTATCGATGTATTTAGGTCTAAAAAACAAGAAGCCGGACCACAGAAACACGAGTATATTTATCATAATTTAGGACAGTCGTTAGAAATTACAGATTCTAAGAATACCGTTTTAAAACTTGATAAAACTTCAGATTTAAGTTCTAAGAAAGGAGATTTAAAAGGTTATAATTATTTTACCGATAAATTTAAAGCACAAACATCTGGTGCTGTTCAGGCTGTTTTTACATTAAAAACTGAAAATAATCCTGATAATTTAATGAAATTGTGGGTAAAAGGGAGCGAGAGTCAAACAATTTATAAAGTGAATTCACCAGCATCTAATGCAATTTCAAAAGGAACAGCTCCATTAGAAATTCTTAAAAAACCTACGCCAACTTTAATTTTAAAGAGAAATGCTGCCGCTTGGCAAAACCCATTTGCAGTTGTTTTCAATCCATATTTTGAAGGCGGAGAAAATCCTATTACTAATGTTTCGTATAAATCATTCGAAAAATATCCAAGTACGCAGGTTATTGATGTTTTATTAAGTGATAAAATAACTAGCGATCATATTGTAGTTAATGCTTCCGATGTTGATATTGCTAAAAATGAGAACTTTTATCAAAAAGGCTTACTTTCAATAAAAAGGCAGGCATTAGAAAATGAAACGCTCGATTTTTTATTCCTTTCAGGGATGTATAAATATGAAAATGATGGTTGGGATATTGTATCTTCAGGGAATCCTTTTACTTTTTCAATTGAAAAAATAAAAGAAGGGTTTACATTTGAAACAGACGAGGCAATTACAATAAATATGCCTTTTATTAAAGGTGATAAGCCAGCTGAATTAAGACTTTATGAAAGTGGTAAATTGGTTGCTAGCCGAAAAGGAACAACAAACAGAAATAATGATGCCCAGTTAGTCTTTAAAATAGAGAAAGGGTACGATAAAGCTGAAATTATATTGAATGGAAAATAGAAAAATATTAGGCAGTATGTTTAAAAAAATAATATTTACAGTATTAGGTTTACTTGTTTTTGTATCATCTTATGGTCAAGAAAAGTGGGAGCCAGTATCTAAAGATGTTATCTATAAAGTGGTTAATAACGACTCATTAATGCTTCGTGTTTATTTTCCCGAAAAATTTAAAAAAAGAAAAAAATACCCGACCATAGTTTTCTTCTTTGGAGGCGGATGGAATAGTGGATCTATTAGTCAGTTTGAAGATCAATCTAAATATTTTTCATCTCGAGGTATGGTTACCGTTGTTGTAGATTATCGTATAAAAAACCGTAATAAAACATCGCCTTTTGAAGCTGTAAAAGATGCGAAGTCGGCTATGCGTTATTTAAAAATTCATGCCAAAGACTTCGGAATCGATACAAATAAAATGGTTGCTTCTGGAGGGTCTGCAGGAGGACATTTAGCGGCTGCAACAACATTGCTTCCTGGTTTAAACGAATCTACGGATGATCTTGCGGTAAGTCCAAAAGCGAGTGCGTTAATCTTGTTTAACCCCGTAATAGATAATGGAGAAGGCGGTTATGGTTACGAGCGTATTGGCGATCGTTATATGGAAATTTCACCAATGCATAATATTACAAAAGGCGCACCACCAACTATTTTCTTTTTAGGAGATAATGATAAACACATACCGGTGGCTACAGGAAAGGAATATAAGTCTAGAATGGAAGCGGTAGGAAGTCGATGCGACCTTTTTATATATGAAGGGCAAGAGCATGGTTTTTTTAATAAGTCTAAAAACAAAGGTAAATACTATTATGAAACCGTTTATGAAGCCGATTTGTTTTTACAGTCTCTAGGGTATTTAAAAGGAAAAGCAACTATAACCAAAACTAAAATCTAAGATGAAAAAACTAAGTGTAATTATTGTGTTTTTTGTGTTATTGGCGTCCTGTTCTTCAGCAACAGACATTATAGAAATTTATGTTTCTCAAAATGAAGTAGCAAATGCAGATGGAAGTAAAGAAGCGCCTTTTTTTAATATTTCTGAAGCTATAAAAAAAGCGATTGAAATAAAATCGACCAATGCGGACGCTGAGGTTGTTGTCAATATTTTACCAGGGCAATATCATTTATCCGAAGCTATAAAAATACCAGCATCGTTAAGTGGTTTAACTATAAAAGGAACTAATGCTTCGGAAGTTAGTATAAAAGGATCTCAGGTTTTAGAGGCTAAATGGAAAACTTTTAGCAATAATGTTTTTGTAACTAATGTTCCTGCAGGTTTAGATTTCGATCAGTTTTTAGTAAACGGAAAACCACAAATTTTAGCACGTTATCCAAATTATGATGAGAGTGCTCAATATTGGCAAGGCTATGCTGCCGATGCTATTTCTAAAGAGCGCGTTGCAACTTGGGCAAATCCTGAAGGTGCAATTTTTAATGCATTACACAACGGAAGATGGGGCGGTTTTCATTTTGAAATAACAGGAGTTAATGATGATGGAACACCCATTTTAAGTGGAGGACAACAAAACAATAGAGGTTCAAAACCGCACGAAGAATACCGTATGGTAGAAAATGTGTTTGAAGAGCTTGATAGTGCAGGCGAGTGGTTTTTGGATAAAAAAAGAAACAAATTATATTATTGGCCAGAAAGTATAAGTGCTATTAATGATTTAAACTTTGAAGTTTCAGTATTAAAAGATTTAATACAAGTGGTTGGAACTTTAGAAAATCCTGTAAAAAACGTAACTATATCAGGTATTAAATTCGAAAATACTACACGTACATTTATGGAAGATTTCGAGCCGTTATTGCGTAGTGATTGGACTATTTATCGTGGAGCTGTTGTCTTCTTTGAAGGTACAGAAAATTGTAAAGTTGAACATAGTGAATTCACCAATTTGGGTGGAAACGTTATTATGGCTAGTAGATACAATAAAGGGTTAGAAATTAAAGATAATTATATTCACGATTGTGGAGCAAGTGCTGTTTCATTAGTGGGAGATGTTTCGGCTGTAAGATCGCCGGCTTTAACTTATAGAGAGTTTGTTCCAGTAGCAGAAATGGATACGGTTTCGGGACCAAAAGGTGAATTGTATCCGCGAGAATGTTTGGTTGAAAATAATTTAATTCACCGTATTGGCCGTGTTGAAAAGCAAACGGCAGGTGTTCAAATTTCAATGGCGATGGATATTATGGTTCGACATAATAGTATTTACGATGTACCGAGAGCAGGTATTAATATTGGAGATGGTACTTGGGGCGGACATATTTTAGAATTTAATGATGTATTCAATACTGTTTTAGAAACTAGTGATCATGGCTCGTTTAATTCTTGGGGAAGAGATCGCTTTTGGCACCCAAACCGTCGTATTATGGATAGCTTAACTACGGCAAATCCAGATATGCCAAAATGGGATGCGATAAAAACAACCATTATTAGAAATAACCGTTTTCGTTGCGATCATGGTTGGGATATCGATTTAGACGATGGTTCATCGAATTATCATATTTATAATAATTTATTATTAAATAACGGATTAAAACTGCGTGAAGGTTTTAATCGTGTTGCCGAAAATAATATTATGGTAAATAATTCTTTACATCCACATGTTTGGTTTGCTAAAAGTGAAGATGTTTTTAAACACAATATCGTTCAGAAAGGCTATCAAGATGTACGATTATCTGGTTGGGGAAAAGAGATGGATTACAACTTTTTTCCGAATGAAGAATCGATGTTGAAATCTCAAATTTACGATAGAGATTTACATAGTGCCTTTGGTGATCCCATGTTTAAAGATCCTTCATCATTAGATTTTTCGGTTGCTGAAAATTCTCCTGCATTAAAAATAGGTTTCAAAAACTTTCCAATGGATCAATTTGGAGTGCAGAATGCTGAGTTGAAGAAAATAGCTAAAACACCAGAAATTCCAGTGATGAGAGATCCTTCCGAAGAAAATAAAAAAGGAGCTCTTGTTTTGGCTTGGTTGCGTAACGAATTGAAAAGTGTAGAATCTGAACAAGAACAATCGGCTTACGGATTAAATACTCCAGAAGGCGTTATTCTTTTAAAAGTTTGGTCGGGTAGCCCTGCTGTTAAAAATAACGGACTTAAAAAAGGCGATGTGATTCTTGAGGCTGCTGGTAAGAAAGTAAAAACGGTAAAAGATTTTTTTCAAATTAATGTTGAAAATAAAACGGATAAATTAGACTTGGTTATCATGCGTAATCAGTCGGAACAAAAAATAACTATAAACACTAAATAAAAGAAAATGAAAAATTTAAACAAAATACTATTGCTAGCATTGGTGGTTGCGTTAAACACCAATGTAGGTTTTGCTCAAAGTTCCAGTAAGAAAAAATTATCTGATGACGAGCGTATGGAATGGTGGCGCGATTCTAAATTCGGGATGTTTATTCACTGGGGGGCTTACTCTATAATTGGAGGTGAACGCGGTACTAAAATTGCCGGAGGTGGTGCCGAATGGGCGATGGATAAATTAGATTATACGATTGAGGATTATGAGAAGTTTCCTGAAATGTTTAATCCTCAATTATTTGATGCAGATGCTTGGGTGTCTATGGCTAAAAATGCTGGGATGAAGTATATTGTATTAACGTCTAAGCATCATGAAGGTTTTGCTCTATGGGATTCAAAAGTATCTGATTATGATGTTATGGATACCTCTCCTTTTAAACGTGATATTGTTAAAGAATTATCTGAAGCTTGTAAAAAACAAGGTATTAAGTTTTGTTTATATTACTCTATTGTAGATTGGCATCATCCACAAGCACAAGGGAATTTATACCCTAATTACAACATTTCGCAACATGATGATCCATCGGTTGTAAATCCGGAATTTCCTGAATATTATGAAAACTATATGAAACCTCAAGTAGGTGAATTATTAAAAAATTACGGCGATATTGGTGTGGTTTGGTTTGATGGCGATTGGATTTCTGATTATACTACAGAAATGGGTAAGGATCTTTATAAATATATTCGTGATATTCAACCTAATACTATTGTAAATAATAGAGTTGATAAAGGAAGAACTGGAATGGATGGTATGAACAATCACCCAGGAAAGTTTGCAGGAGATTTTGGAACACCGGAACAAGAAATTCCTGATACAGGTATTGATACGGATTGGGAAGCTTGTATGACTATGAATGGAACTTGGGGATACAAGCCATCTGATAATAACTGGAAGAGTAGCGAAGATCTTATTGAAAAATTAGTGGATATTGTTTCTAAAGGAGGTAACTTTTTATTGAATATTGGACCTGATGGTTTCGGAAGATTTCCAGCTGAAAGTATTCGTCGTTTAGACGCAATGGGGCAGTGGACTAAGAAAAATGGTGAAGCTATTTATGGCGCTTCAGCAAGTCCATACGCAAAACCAAAATGGGGACGTTATACTCAAAAAGATGGAGTGGTTTATGCTCATGTTTTCGACTGGCCAAAAGATGGATTGTTAAAGCTTAACAAAGATATTAAGTTTAAAAAAGTAACTTTATTAACTGATCCTGATACAGAATTAAAAGCATTAGGAACATCTAGAGAAGTAATAGTTGAAGTGCCTATGTTGGCACCAGATCTTCCTGTTTCTGTTGTAAAGATAGAGTTAGCAAATTAATTATAGAATTGATTGATTAAAAAAAGGAATGAACAGACAAAGAGCTTTTGGAGTGTTTGGCTGTTTAATCTAAAGTAATATTAAATATAGAAAATGATGAATGTTTACAAGAAACTAATAATTTTTACAATTGCTTTTGTTTTAAATATTGGTATAGGGTTTTCTCAAACAATTCCTTATGAAAAACCAGAATGGGGAGCCTATACAGAAGGAGAAGAAGGTTTTTTATTGGCACATGTTGTTAATTGGCCAGAAGATGGTAAATTGGTTATAGACAGAACGATTAAACCAAGAGAGGCAAGATTGCTTTCTGAACCAGATAAAAAAATAAAAATAAAATTAATTGATGGTAAATTAACTGTTTTATTACCTGAGAATGCTCCTGATGCACAGGTTTCAGTTGTGAGAATACAATTAATACCTACAGAAGATTGGGCAAACTTAAAACGATATAGAAAGGCTAATGCCGAATTAAGAGCACCCATTAAAAATGAAAAAAGAGTGGTGTTTATAGGGAATTCTATTACAGATAATTGGACAAGAGATCACGGATCATTTTTTGAGGCGAACCCTACCTATGTAAATAGAGGAATTAGCGGTCAAACTAGTGCGCAAATGCTGTTAAGGTTTAAACCAGATGTTATTGAGTTACAACCAAAAGTTGTTGTGATTTCCGCAGGAACTAATGATATTGCTGGTAATAGAGGTTATATCAGTCTAGAGCGTATTGCTGCAAATATATTTTCTATGGCAGAATTGGCGAAAGCAAATAATATAAAAGTTATTTTAGCTTCTGTGTTACCAGCTTCTAGTTATTCTTGGAGTCCATCCATTGAACCAGCAGATAAAATTGTGGAATTAAATAAACTTATAAAAGCCTATGCTAAAAAGAATAAGATTATTTATTTAGATTATTACACGCCAATGGTTAATGAAGATAAAGGTTTGAAGATGGAATTAGGTAGAGATACTGTACATCCCAATGGTGATGGTTACGATATTATGGAGCCTTTGGTAAATGCAGCCATAAAAAAAGCTTTATAGAAGCAATAACAAGTTCTGTTTTAGCTCGTAAGTTTTAATATTAAGTCAAGATGTACTAAAATCACTTTTAGTACATCTTGACTTTTTTTATGCAATTTAATGAGTAATAACATCGAAATCTACCCGAATGGTTTATGATCTCAATTCAGTGGGTAATAGTTTTCATATTTCTCTAAAACTAATAAATAACATTAGATAAATAGGAGATAGTTATTAACTAAAAGTTAAGTGATGTTATTGGTTAGTTAAAGAAATCGGAGCAAGAGATTGGCTTGTGTAAATTTCGTTTTAAAGTTATCTTCCGATAATCAATCATAATTTATAGTGTATGGATAATGGTTTATAGAGTTTGTTTTTCATTTTATGTATTATTGAATATCAAATTAAATTTTAATAATATATTCTTTTCAAACAAATGAGAAAACTCCTTTTAATTTTTTTGTACTTTTTAACTATTGGTATAACAGCTCAAGAAAGAAATTATTTATTGTACACAGATAGCAATATTTCTAAACTAAAAAATCAAATTTCTAATGATAAGTCTGTAAAGGACCATTGGAATACACAGTATAAAAAGGCCAAAGATTTACTTAAAAAAGATAAATTAAAGTCAAAGGATGGCCTTTTATTAGGCTTAGTTTATAGAATGACTGGTGAAGAAAAATTTGCTAGTAAATTAAAAGAAATACTTCTTAGTTATACCTCCAGAAAAACTTGGGAAGGCGCTACGTTGCTAAAAAGAACACCAGCATGGAAAGCTGGTTTAGGAACCTCGCATACCAGTTATGATATCGCTATGGGGTTCGATTGTATTTATAATTATCTATCGGAAACAGAACGGCAAGACATCGCGAAAGATATTGTGCGCTTGGGGATAACACCTGCAAGAGAGGATTGGTTAGAGCCAGAAAAAAATATGCATACCTACGATACTATGGGGCATAACTGGTGGAGTGCCTGTGTTTATATGACTGGATTAACGTCTTTATCGGTACGTAATGAAATTCCTGAGGCTACAAAATGGGCCGAAGAAATTCAGGAATCGGCTATAGAGTGGATTAATTATACAGGAAGTGTATTGCAAAATAAACCACCCACTTTTGATCAAGATGGCGGCTTTTATGAAAGTATAAATTATGCTTCGTATGCAGCTTCGCAATATTTGTTGTTTTTATCTGCTTATCAAAATGTGTGGCCAAATACCCCTATATATAAATCTCCAATACTTGATAAAATTGGTGATTTTTTCATCAATACAACCTATTATGTCAAAAGTGGGGAAGATCTTGCTGTTAATTTTGGGGACTCTGGGCTTATTGCTACTGGAGATAGAATAGTGCGATTACTTTGGAATTTAGGATATCAAAATGAAGGGTATCAATATTACATGAATCATATAAGTAACGGTGAGAATAGAGATTCGAGTTCGGCTGAAGCTTTAATTTTAAATCCCGATTTTAAATCTAACAATTTAAGTTTTTCAAAAAACCGTCCTAAATCTCATCTATATAAAGATATGGGCTGGGCAACCATGAGAAATTCTTGGGATGATAATGCGACTATGTTAGCCGTGAAATCTGGATTTACTTGGAACCACGCACATGCCGATGCTGGATCGTATATTTTATTTCATAATGGTAAAAATTTAATAATAGATTCTGGTGGTGCTAGTTATTTAAGTCCATTGTATACCGAGTTTTATTGCCAAAGTGAGGCTCATAATGTGATTTTTTTCAACGGAAAAGCGCAAAACAGAAAGGATCCATATTTCGGAAATGTTAATCCTGGGTCGTTGCACAATTTAGTTGAAGGCGATAATTTTAAATACTTATTAGCAAACGCTACAGGACCTTATTCACACATTTTAACTCGTAATTATCGAAATTTTATTTGGGTAGGCGATGTGATATTAGTGATAGACGATTTATTAGCTTTTGAACCTGGGAAATTTGAATGGTTTTTACATTACAATGGGGAATCTACCTTAAAAGGAGGTATTGATTTAACCATTAAAGATGAAGATGCTAAAATAAGAGTACGTCCGCTTTTTCCAAATACGTTTCCTCCAGGAGGCGAACGTCCTCACGATTTTCCTGAGCACATGTTATTAACGCAAAAAATAGGGCATGAAGATCATCACCCTGAAGAAGAAAAACCTTTTTGGTCTATCAGTCATTTTGAAGAAACAGCAAGAACTAAATTTATTTCTGCCATTATTTTAGAGAATGATGACAATGAAAATAATCTACCGGTGATTACCCGAGATGAAACCAAAGATTATTTAAAAGTATCCATCACTCAAAAAGGTGAGACGACCGAAGTATATTTTAATTTATTAGCAGATGGAAGTTTAAAACATAGAAACAGCTTAATTAATATCGATGGCTGGGAAACCGATGCTTATATCACCGTTTTAAAATTTGATGAAGGTGCAGATAAAACAAATATAAATAATGTTAATGAAGTCTTTATCGGTCATGGTAGTTATTTGCGTCGTGATGGGCAAGTGCTAATTCATGCGTTATCTAAATATACCGCCTTAGTTGAAAACTTTGGAGCGCAACCTAATTTAATTTTTCAAGGACAACCCAATGCAACCGTTAATCTTTATAGTCCAAAAAACATCAATAGCTTAAAGTTAAATGATGCTAATAAAAATGGAGATTATAATGATTCTAAAAAGACAATCAAATTATTAATTAGAGATAATAAATAGGAAGAAATTATGATCAATTTTAATGTAAAGAATAGGAATAAAATAGTGCTTTTACTCATGTTAGTTGTGAGTTTAATTCAAGTAAGTTGTGGGTCTTCCGAAGAAAAACAAGAATATGATGCCGATGTTATTATCTACGGTGGAACTTCGGCCGCGATAACAACAGCAGTGCAATTAAAGCGTATGCATAAATCTGTATTAATTGTTTGTCCGGAAAAGCATATCGGCGGACTATCTTCAAGTGGTTTAGGTTTTACCGATCTTGGAAATAAAGAAGTGATTGGTGGTATTTCAAAAGAATTTTATACAAGCGTTTATAACCATTATCAAGATGAAGCAGCGTGGAACTGGCAACCTAGAAATGAATATGGAAACGAAGGACAAGGGACAACAGCTATTGATGATGATTTAAAAACTATGTGGACTTTTGAACCACACGTAGCTGAGAATATTTTCGAAAAAATGGTTACCGATAATGATATTAAAGTTATTAGAAATAAATGGTTGGATCGTGATAATGGTGTGGAATTATTAGATGGAAAAATAGTGTCCATCACGATGTTGACAGGTGAAAAATATACAGGTAAAATATTTGTAGATGGTACTTACGAAGGTGATTTAATGGCTGCCGCTAATGTAAATTACCATGTAGGTCGGGAGGCTAATAGTGTTTATAATGAAACTTGGAATGGTGTGCAGAAAGGTGTGTATCATCACAGTCATAATTTTCAAGAGTTAAACATTAGCCCTTATGTTATTCCAGGAGACTCCACAAGTGGTGTTTTACCGCGTATTTCAACAGCTCCTCCGGGAGAACAAGGTTCTGGAGATAACCGAGTACAAGCTTATAATTACAGATTATGTACAACAAATGCAGAAGGAAATGTTGTTCCTTTTGAAAAACCGAAGGATTACGATCCAGCAGAATACGAACTACTAAGGCGTGTGTTTAAAGGGGGACGCTATTCTATGTTTGGTGGAGGTGAAATTCCAAATCATAAACGAGATGTTAATAATGTAGGCCCTTTTAGTTCAGATAATATTGGTATGAATTATGAATATCCAGAAGCATCCTATGAAGAACGTAAAGTAATTTTGGAAGAGCATATTAACTATCATAAAGGGTTACTTTACTTCTGGGGACATGATGAGAGTGTGCCAGAACGCTTTAGAAAAAGCATTAAAAAATGGGGGCTTGCTAAAGATGAATTTCAGGATAATAATCATTGGCCGTATCAAATTTATGTGCGAGAAGCTAGACGTATGATTGGGGATTTTGTAATGACGGAAAATGAAATTTTAGGAAGAAGTAAAGTCGATAAACCTATAGGTATGGGGTCTTATACCATGGACTCCCATAATGTGCAACGTTATATTACTAAAGATGGTTATGTTCAAAACGAAGGAGATTTAGGTGTCGATGCCGAAGAACCATATCAAATTCATTTAGGAACCATTTTGCCAAAACAAAAGGAATGTAAAAATCTAATTGTACCATTAGCAGTATCGAGTTCACATATTGCATTTGGTTCTATTCGTATGGAACCTGTTTTCATGATTTTAGGTCAAAGCGCGGGAACGTTGGCTGCGTTAGCTCTTGATGAAGATATAGATATTCACGAAGTGTCTTATGATGAATTGAAAGAGAAACTAATCGCCGACGGGCAAGTGTTAAGTTATTAATCGAAAGTGCAAATGATAAAAACGAAAATTTTTAAAGTTATACTATATAGTGTTTTTTGTATTATACCGAATTTTATTGTTAATGCTCAGGTTGTTATAAATGCTGGTGTTGGAGGAAACGCAACAACAAACATTTTAAAACGATTAGAAAAAGATGTTTTAAATGAGAAGCCCGATTTGGTGATTTTAATGGTTGGAACAAACGATATGTTGAATTCAAAAAAAATGATTTCTTATAAAACGTATCGCAAAAATATGAAGGTGCTCGTTGATAAAATTAAGAAATCTGGAAGTGATGTACTTTTAATGTCATCACCACCTGCAGATTCAGTGTACCTTTTTGAACGTCATAATAAAGAAATATTTAAGGAATCTCCAAACGAGAAATTAAATAAAATTAGAGGTATTGTTTCTAAAATAGCATTGGATAAACAAGTCTATTTTTTAGACGTTTATCAGGCTTTTGTTAATTTAAATGTGCCAAAACATAATAAAGACCTATTCTTTAGAAACGCTATGAATAGTGGCGCGAGAGATGGTGTACATCCTACAGTATTAGGGTATCACTTTATAGCTGAATTGGTTTTTCAATATTTAAAAAAGAATAGTCTTTTAGAGGCCTATAATAAAATTATTTGTTTAGGAGATTCTATTACAAATGGGAGTGGTGTAAAAGACAAAGTGCAGGCATACCCAGGAGTGCTCCAAAGTCTTATTGATGCAAATATTAGGAAATGATAAAAGTATTATAAATAAAATAGTTATGAGAAAATATATTCTGATGGTAGTCTATTGTGTTGCTATGTTTGTCGTAAAGTCCGTTGTGGCTCAAGATCGAACAGCACTCCATGCTAGTGCAACTAAGCAAGCAAAAAAACTAGTAAAGCAGATGACTTTAGAAGAGAAAGTCAAGTTAATTGAAATGAATAGTTTGCCTATAGAGCGTCTAGATATTCCAGGCTATAATTGGTGGAATGAAGCTTTACATGGGGTAGCGCGTCGTGGAGAAGCTACTCAGTTTCCTGTGCCGCTTTCTATGGCTTCTGGTTGGAATCCTAATTTGATTAAAGACATGACTACGGCAATTAGTGATGAAGCTCGCGCATTAAATAATGCCGATTCGACAGCCGATAAAACAAAACGTTACCACGGTTTAACTTTGTGGAGCCCTGTTATTAATATGGCGCGGGATCCGCGTTGGGGACGTACCGAAGAAACCTATGGTGAAGACCCCTTTTTAACCACTGAGTTAGCGTGTTCATTTGTAGATGGTTTGCAAGGAAATGATCCAAATTATTTAAAAACTGTAGCAACTATTAAGCATTTTGTAGTGAATAACACAGAGCATAATCGTTTGCATGTGCGTCCAGATGTATCAGAACGTGCATTGCGTGAATATTATTTTCCGGCCTATCGAGATGTCATTGCACGAGAAGATGTAGAATCCATAATGTCTTCGTATAATGGTTTAAATGGCGTGCCTTGTTCGGCTAATAAATGGTTGTTAACAGATGTTTTACGTAATGAGTGGGGCTTTAATGGTACGGTGGTAACCGATGTTGGAGTGCCTGGGCATATGGTTGAAAAACATAAATATGCTAAAGATGGGGCAGAAGCTGCTATGATGATGATTACTGCTGGTGTCGATTTGTATTCAGGCTCGGATAGAGCTTCGGAAGTAAACGAGAGGGAATGGTCTAAGCAAGCGGTTCAACAAGGTTTGATGAAAGAATCGGATTTAGATCAAGCAATAATTCGTAATCTAGCAAGCCGTATTAAATTAGGACTTTTACGTTCGGATGAAGATAATCCTTATACTAAAATATCAACAGATGTTATTGGGTCAGAGCATCATCTCGCAATTGCCAGACAAATAGCTCGTGAAGGCGCCGTGCTATTACAAAATAAAAAAAATGTACTTCCTGCTTCACCGGAAAAATATAAATCTATTCTTTTTGCCGGACCTTATGTGAACGATGCGCCTTTTGGGGCTTATAGCGGAAATGCTGCAGGTATTGCTGCAACGCCTATGTTAGGAATGAAAGTCTTAGCAGGGGATCGTTATGAAATTAAAAGTCAGTTAGGCGGAAAGTGGTTATTTATCCCTGAAGGGAATTTAAATGTACCAGGAAAACCAAATACTAAAGGTGTAAAAGGGGAATATTTTGCAGGTAAAAAACTTGCAGGTGAACCTATTTCTGTGAGAACAGATCGCTCTGTTAATTTAGATTTACCAAAACCATTGGCACATATTGATCCCGAAATTCCACAACCAACTTTTTCCGCACGTTGGACGGCTCAATTAACTCCAAATCGTACAGGAATTCATTATTTCTCAATGACAGCTTTAAGTGGAGCGCGTGTTTGGATAAATGAAGAAAAAGTACTTGATAATTGGCACAGTAAAGCTTCTAATACTATAGAGTCCAAAGGGCTGTATTTAGAAGCTGGAAAATCAGTGGATTTAAAGGTGGAATATTACAATGATGAGGTAGAGCCTGCTCGTGCATTATTAAAGTGGATTGAACCACAAGAGGAAGTTAATATAGAAAATCCAGAAGATAAGTTATTAATTTATGTGGGTGGTTTAACTTGGAGAATGTCCAAAGAATCTCATGATAGAATGAATTCTATTATGCCAGAAGATCAAATGAAAGAAATTAAAGCATTGGCCGCAATTTATCCTAATATGGTGGTGGTGCTTAATGGTGGTACGGTAGTGCAGTTGTCTGAGCTTAATGAGCTGGTGCCTTCTATTCTTTTACAGTGGTTTCCCGGGCAAGAAGGTGGTTATGCTTTGGCCGAATTAATTACTGGTAAAGTAAATCCTTCTGGGCATCTTCCAATTACATTTTATACAGATCCCGATAAATTACCAGATTTTGAAGACTACGAAATTAGTAAAGGAAGAACCTATATGTATATGAAGGATAATGTGACCTATCCCTTTGGTTATGGCTTAAGCTATACATTGTTTGATTATTCAGAATTAAAGGTGACACAGGATAAAAAACAAGTAACAGCTGTACTCGATGTAAAGAATACTGGAGCTATGGATGGCGATGATGTGGTTCAGTTATACGTTAGCAATCTGGATTCTGAAGTTTATCAACCCATTCGTCAACTAAAAGCTTTTAAAAGAGTTTCTATTGAAAAAGGGAAAACTAAAAAAGTTGCATTGAATTTTTCAATGGATGATATGACATGGTGGGATGTTAAAAAACAAAAATATGTAATGAATCCTGGACGTTATGAAATTCAAATAGGGAAGTCTTCAGCAGAAATTGTAGCGAAGCAGATTATAACTATAAAATAAACCGATAAAAAGAAGCTCCTGTTAAAAGGGATTTTAAATAAACTGTAATCACCAAATTTAAACTAAATGAACATAAAAACAGCACTAAAGTCAATGCTTATAGGGGTAATACTAACTTTAATTACTGGAGTTACAAATGCGCAACCGAACCCGTTATCAAAGAAAGGATTCCATAAAATTTTTAATGGTAAAAATTGGGAGGGGTGGCATCTTAAATTAAAAAATGGCGATGCAGAAATGGCTAAACAAGTATATGCCATTGAAAAAAAAGGCGTGCATGTTTTTAAAGATATGCCCGATAGTTTAAATCTTAATACAGGTGAAAACGCAACACACGGACTTTTTTATACCAACAAAAAATATAGTAAATACATTCTTAGATTTGAATATAAATGGGGTGAAAAAATAACGAATAATTTTGATCGTTGGCAATACGATGCAGGTGTTTATTACCACGTTACAGACGATAAAGTTTGGCCTATTGGTATTGAATATCAAATTCGTTACAATCATAAAACAGGCTTGAATCATACTGGTGATTTAATTCGTCCGTCGGGAGCAGATTATGATTGGTATTGTACTAAAGATGGTAAAAGTTTTTTAAGTCCGGAGAACGGTGGTGTGCCGGAAATTAAACGCGATTGGATGCATTTAGCGTCTCCAACAACCAATTTTAATGCCTTAAATAATAAGTGGAATGTATGCGAAATTATTGTAATGGGAGGAGAATATACCATTCATAAACTAAACGGAGAGATTGTAAACATGGCTTTTAATTTAAAACCAAGTGAGGGTATTATTGGGTTTCAATCGGAAACTGCCGAGATTTATTATAGAAATATAAAAATTAAAGAATTTGATGAAGTAATTCCTATAGAAGCTTTTATAGAAAAATAAAAAATGCAATGATAAAAAATCTTTTAAAGTATAGTTTTTTGTTTCTGTCATTATCCTTGATAGGTTGTAATGAAAAGCAAGAATTAAAAACAGAGCAGTTAGATATAATAGCCTATTTAAAACAGGCTGATGGAGATCAAATTTATCCATCGGAAGCACAAATAGAACTACTTAAAACCGTGATGCCAGTTGAAGCTTATCAACCTGCTCCAAAAATATCTGATAGAGTGTATTGGGATAAGGTCGCTGCTACAAAATCGGCTCAAGATTATCTTGAAAAAGCAAATGCAGAATTAGATAAAGAACCAGAAGTGCCAATTTCCGACGAGATTTATAAACGCGCCAATAAGGAAGGCAATCGGGGTATTTATAAACCTCGATATTACCGTACTATGGATCGATTAGAACGTTTTATTCTAGCGGAATGTTTAGAAAATAAAGGACGTTTTTTACCTCAAATAAATACCTATATACAAGCTATTATGGATATGAAATCGTGGATGCATCCTAATCATGATGATAACAATAACAGTGTTTTAGAAGGAAAAAGAGTTTCAATAGATTTAGGAGCACGTAAATTTGGTGGTGTTTTGGCTTTAGCAGAATCACTTTTAGATCAAACCATTTCGGAGGAATTACGTACTGAAATTAAAAAACAATTGCAATGGCGTATTACGGATACCTATTTAAAAAGTTGTAAAATTTCTGATAGAAATAATCATTGGATTGATGGCACTAGTAACTGGAATTCGGTATGTACAAGTGGAGCTTTGTTAGTTTCTATTACCAATTCTGGAAGTTATGAGGAGCGTTTAGCAGCGGTTGGGTCTTCAATAAATAGTATGAAATATTATATAAGCGGTTTTGGAGATGATGGATATTGTTCGGAAGGTTTAGGCTATTGGGGTTATGGTTTTAATCATTATTTATATATAGCTCAAATGCTATATGATTATTCGGATGAAAAAATTAATTTATTTAATTTTGATAATCCTGAAAAATTAAAAAGAGTCGGGAATTTTCCAGAGCATTTCGAAATACAAAAAGGAACCTGTGCACCCTTTGCCGATGGTGTGTCTCATACATCGAGTAGCGGAAGTAATTTTGCAGAAGTGTTATCATCAAAATATTATGGAGCTATAAAACCTTCGGAAATTAGAATGGAGGAAGCTGTAGAACAACTTATTGCTTGGAATAATCCAGAACTTTTTAGTGTGAATAGCTCAAATGAAAAACAAAATTCAGATTTAGAGGGACATACGTATTTCGACGATTTTGGAATGGTTATATCGCGTGGTAAACAAAAGGTGCCTTTTTCAATAGCCATAAAAGCGGGACACAATGCAGAGAATCATAACCATAGTGATGTGGGGACTTATATTATTGTTTTAAATAAAGATTTAATTTCTGGTGATATTGGAGCGCCATCATATACCGCGGGATCTTTCTCTAAAACGAACCCTGCTCGCAGCTCTTGGGGACATCCGGTACCAAGAATAAATAATACACTACAATCTAATGGAAGGGAGTTTAAAGGTGTTATTTTGGAAACCGATTTTCAAGAAAATATGGATAAAGTGGTTATGGATTTAAAACCGGCTTATGAAATTTCAGAATTAGAAACCTTGAAAAGAACGATGGTAAATGCAAAGTCGGGACAGGGAGTTATAACGATTCAAGACGATTTTAAAACTACAAAACCTGTTAGTTTTGGAACAACTATCATGACGTATTCTAAGTATGAGATTGTAGATGCCCACACTTTAATTTTAACCAATAAAAACGAAAAATTAAAGGTTGAAATTACCAGTGAAGGTGGCGCTATTAAAATAACCCCAGAACCTGTACCTGTAAAAGCATTGCGAGAAGGTAAAGGTGCCATTAGAATTGGTGTCGATTTTATTAAACCTGTAAGTAGTGGACACATAAAAGTTAAGTACACACCAATATTTTAAAAATATATTTTATTGTTTTTTTTACTGAAAAGGAATAATCTAGACTTTAGATTGTTCCTTTTTTATAATAAAGTAAATTCTTGTTTTATAACTCCTTAAAGAGTTATAAGTTATAGGTTTTTACCGATAGCTTATCATATATCTCTATAATAAATGTTTCTTTTGTTTTAATTAAACTTTAAAATAAACATTGATGACTAAACTTTACAAAACTAATCTACATTTATTATTACTGGCCTTATTTTGTGTCCAATTTATACAAGCCCAACAAACTACGGTAACCTCATTGGCAGATTTGTTGCCTTATTTAGATGATAACGGCGCAGATATTAAGCTTGCGGCAGGAACATATACTATAACTGCTCAGGATATAGCTGATGGAAAATTTAGTAATCCACTATTTCTTTTTGAAGGATCTAATAGTACCTACGATTTTACAGGAGTTACTATAAAGATAGAAACCGATGTGCTTACGGCTTTTGGTAATGTAGATGTTAACCAAATGCAAATATTGGGAAATGAGAATGTCCTTAGAAATTTAACGATGGAAGATACTGGAGATACGCCGCCTCGTAAAAGAGCCCAAAGTATTGTTATAGATGGTAGGGATAATAGGATAGAAGGTTGGCATTTAACCATACGTGGATCTTACCCTTATGGATATGGTGATGCCTTTGGTAAAGGAGGTGGGTCTGTTATAAGCCATAGGAAACACTCGGGGATTTTAGTGAGAGGTTTACGAAATCACCTTAAAGATTGTACCATTATTTCACGCTCTTACGGGCATATTGTTTTTATGCAAGCTGCTAGTTATCCAATAATTGAAGGCTGTTATATAGAAGGTGAAATGCGTAAAACTGATGATATGTTAGCTGAAACATCTGGTCCAGCTTTTGATAAAGACTTTATGACTGTATGGGGTTACACGCTCCCAGCAGGTTATATGATGAGTTTGCAAGAAGCAGGGATACGAGCCTATAATGCAGGAACAACCTATATCGATGGGGTAGAGATTGAACGAGGTACAGATAATCCTACGGTGTTAAATTGTACAGTAAAGAATGCTAGAACAGGTGTTACCTTAGCTCATGCCTCTGGTAAAAAATATGTTGAAGGCTGTACGGTATTAGGTAGTGAAAACGGATATTCTATAGGTAACGGTACGGTTATTAACTGTGGAGCAGATGCTATTTACGGACCTGTTTTTCAAAGTACATATAGTAGTGATAACGGTTATAATGCCGATATTACTATTTTACCTCCAAGTGGTGCTTATTATAATGGGCATAAAGCTGTAGCTTATGTTGGAGGAAGTAATCACGATTTAACTTTTCGTTCAGATATTGTAGACTTTCCAAGTGATTTAAAAATAATGGTATCAGGTGAATTACAAAATCTTAGAATGATTAATGGTGCAAACCCAAATCAAAATAATTTAACATCGACTGATATTAGTATCCGAAATCTAACTAATTTCCCTTTGCTTTTACATTCTGATAGTGAAAACATTATTGTTCGGGCCTGCGACACGGGTAATATAACAGATAATGGAAATAATAATACTATTGCAACTATAGATTGTGATTCGGATAACTTAGCATTAACAGGAGCAGCCATTCAATCTTCAACAGCTTACGGAGGCATAGGAAGTCGTGCTATTGACGGTAATACTAATGGGAGTTTTTCAAATAACTCTGTAACGCATACTGATCCCTCAGATACTCCAACTTGGTGGCTAGTAAATTTATCTTCAGAGCAAGCTATAGGAGATATTGTTATTTTCAATAGAACAGGAAAGCAAAGCTATATAGACAGACTTTCGGATTTTGCCGTTTATGTCTATGATGCTAGCGGAACAGAAATGTTTAAGCAAACATTTACGAACAATCCTCCAAACCCTTCAAAAACTATTGATGCTGGCGGAGTACTAGGGAAAACAGTGAAAATAGTTCAATTAGATAATACAGTGGCTTTATCCTTGGCTGAAGTACAAGTGTTTTCAACAGCTTTATCTATTAATGATGTAATTAATCCTATAAGCTTATATCCTAATCCTGTTTTGAACGATCTTAAAATTTCTTTAGTTAATACTAATTTAAATGTGGATAAAACAAAAATCACTTTATATAATATTAATGGTCAGAAGGTTTTGGAAACCAAATCAGAAAATTTAAATGAGATTAAATTGAACCTGTCACATTTAAACAGCGGTCTATACCTTTTAAGTATTAGTGATAATAATGTTACCATCACTCGAAAGATTGTGAAATTATAATTAGATACAAAAGCTCGGCGTAATAACTGAACTTTTTTTATTATAAAATATTAGTTGAAAAAATTATATGTGATGTGTTGTTTCCCTAGCGAGGTATTTTAATCGATTCAATTTATTGAGAAGTTTTATAGCTTTATATTCAGAAATATCACTTAAAGCAGAGTCTGTTTGTCGGAAATTATAAGCTTGTTCTATAAGTTCTTTATAGCGTTGGCTTAACCTGTACTGGTTAATTTTAATACTATCAGTTCGATTCATATCAGTTATAGTGAATTAAGGAAACCTAAATATACATTTTTTTGTTGAATAAAGTAAGTGCTTTTGTTTTGATTTTCAGGTAAGTAGGTTTTATTTTGTAAGAAATACATTATTATTAAAAATAATAGCATAAAAAAGCCGAATACAATTCAAAACTGTATTCGGCTTTTTAATATGTTTATAAAAGTTAGTCCTGCAAAGCAAAAACCTTTTTTAATAAGTCTGTAGATCTAGATGCTGTTTTTGTTCTAATTTCAGTTTCTTCAACTGCAATCATAGTAAAAACACCTTTTAAAGCTTCTCCAGTTACGTAGTCTGTTAAATCTGGGTTTACATCACTTGTAAATGGTAAAGCATTGTATTTGTTAATTAAATTGCTCCAAATTTCATCGGCACCAACTTTGCTAAAAGAGCTTTTGATTACCGGGTTAAATTTAGCGTAAAGAGCCGTTTCTGTTTTCGATGTTAAATATTGTGTAGCAGCATCATTACTTCCTAATAAAATATCTTTAGCATCAGCAAACGTAATATCTTTTACAGCATCAATAAAAATTGGTGTAGATTCTTTTACAGCATCCTCAGCTGCTCTGTTTAGAACTTTTAAACCTTCGTCAGCAAGACTACTTAAGCCTATGTCTCTAAGTGCTTTATCTACTTTTTGTAATTCTTCTGGTAGTAAAATTTTAACCAAATCATTTTTAAAGAAACCATCGGTTTGTGTAAGTTTTGTTACTTGTTTGTCTATACCTAATTCTAATGCTTCACGCAGGCCAGATGCTATTTCGGTATTGCCAAGTACACTACTTGTTTGCGGTAAGTTATCAACTACTTGCTGAAGTTCCGCACAAGCGGTTAAATTAAATATTAATAAGAAAGCGAGACCTTTACGTATCATGTTTTTTGGGTTTTTAATTAAAGCACAAAGATATATTTTACAAATGAAAAAGCATTCTATTTTTTAAAATACTATTTTAGCACAATTATTGTTATGTATAACAATATATTATTAAATTGACTAGATATTAAGCTGTATTATAATGAAAATAAGAAAATTAGTACTTTGTTTGATATGTGTTTTAAGTTCGACCTTGTTTTTCGGGCAGATACATATTTCAAAGAATATTAAAAAATCTTCGATTGCAACGACAGATGAGAATGCGCTGTATTTTGTAGATTTTTGGGCAACTTGGTGCGGCCCTTGTATTCATGTTTCTAAATATTTAGAATCGTTACAACAACAGTTTCCTAAAAACTTTTATATAGTGTCTTTAACACAGGAAAGTGCGGAGGTTGTAAATAAATTTATGATTAAGCATAACACAGGATTAGCCGTAGCTACAGATTATGAAGGTGAAACCTTTGCTGAAAATAATATAGCAAGTTTACCTTATGGAATTTTGTTTAATGCCGATGGTATAAAACTGTGGGAAGGGCATGCTGCCGATTTAAAAGCTTATAAAATTGGTGGATTTTTAGCTAGAAATCAAAAAACGATTTCGGTAGATGATTTTTTAAAACTTGAAGAATATAAGCAAGAAGTCGCTATAGAGAATCCTATAAAGAGAAGAAAAGATTTCGATTTTTTAGAAATTCAAGAAGATCATGGTATCAATTCTGGAATTCAAGCTGTAAATAGAAATGGTTATTTAGAGATTGAAGGGCGTTTGCAAGATATCATGGCTTATGCGTTACATAGTAATAAATCGCAAATTAAAATTCCTGAAGCAGTAAATAAATATTATAAAATGTATTTTTCAGAAGGATCTAAAGCCTTTGAAAATAAGGAAAATAGTATTGCGAAAGCTTTAAAGTTACGCCGTAAAGAATATGAGAAAGAGGGTGATGTATTGGTCCTAAATATTGATAATGCTAAGTTTTGGGATACTACCCAAATAGATTGGGGAATAAATAATCCTAAATATTTAATTGGCGATTCGGATATACAAGCAGATAATACTTCGGTAAGTGATATTGCGTATCAATTATCTTTTTTATTAGAAACACCTATTGTTTTTGATAAGAAATTTAAAAATGAAGAATTGCACGATTGGCAAATTCACTATAAATATTTTGAGTTTATGGCTTCTAATCTTGGGGAATACGGTATAAAAGTTGAAAAGAAAGTGATGGCTTACCCTGAATATGTTTATAATAAGAGGTAGGCGAAGAGTTTTTCGCTATCATTAAAAAACAAAACGTCTCAATTATGGTTAGTGCATAGATTAAAAGTAGTTAGTTTTTAGTTTTGCGCTTGGGTCAAGTTCTGGGTTTTAGCTTTATTTTTGGGTAAGTATCAAAAACTTGATGTATGTTAGTTATTGTTTTATTTTGCTCTTATTCCTTAATTCTTTCGATTTTCTCTACAAAATTTTCCCCATTCCATTTTAAAAATATTTTATTAATGATTTCACGGGTTTCAAACTCTTTTTCCATAAAAGTATGAAGGGATACCTCTATTGTTTGATCATCAATAAAAAGATAATACAATAGAGGTTGGTATGAATCGGGTAATTTTTCTTCTTTACGAACAAAATCATTTGCACTATATTTTTTTAATATGTTAATCTTTTGAAGGGTTTCACTTTTATTGATATACTTCCAAGAATGAATATTGTTGTTTCTCCCATTTTCTATTTCAGTAAATAATACACCATCCAAATTATCTTTATTCTTTAAAAAATATAGGGTAACCTGGCTTGAAAGGTTTTTGTTTTGTATGGTTAGCTTTGTCTTATTTTTATTGGTGATTTTCCAAGAAGTTGATTCTCCTTTTTTGAGTAATTCTTTTTTTTCGGAAAGGGTTATGCCTTCGGTAGTTTCATTAAATATTGATAATGGGCTCAAGTTAAAAAGAGCTTTCATATCTTTATAATCGTGGGTTAAATAACTTGTTTCCTTTGTAGTGCCATTCTTTTCGTTATTTTGGCTTACTAGTTTAGAAGTAAATAATAATATAATTATATGAAATAGAATTGCTTTTTTCATTATTGTTTTTATAGATTGAATAAATATAAATAGTTTTAAGATACGGTATATGTTTTTTTTCAATAATCCTTTAAGCAAGGCGGTATGCTATTTTGATATGCACTGAAGATAATAGATTTGTGCGTTAGGGATTGCAGAGTAAAACCCACAGCGGTGCCGATGGAAATCGGTGGCGTGAGGATTTGCAACGGAAAGCCCGACCCTTGTGGTAACGCCCAAAATATTATAAAATAAAAAAGGCACCTTAATTAAAAGATGCCTTTTTCGATAATTAAACTAACCCCTCAGTTTAATAATAGAATTTACTCATTTTATTGAATAACTCTAAATTCTGTACGTCTGTTTTGTTGGTGTTGAGCGTCTGAGCATTCTACACCATTAGCACATTTGTTTACTAATCTACTTTCACCATATCCTTTTGCAGTTAAACGGCTTCTAGAGATTCCTTTAGATACTAAGTAGTTAACTACAGAGTTAGCACGTTGTTGAGATAAAGACATGTTGAAATCATCATTTCCTCTTGCATCAGTATGAGACATTAATTCAATGCTTACTGGTTTGCTGTTTAATAAAGGTAATAAAGTTTCGTCGATAGTTTTCTTAGATGCTGGAGTGATACGTGCGCTACCTGTTTCGTAAAAAATTGGTAATACGTTAGATTTTAATAATCCACAATCAACTTCTTCCCAAGTAGTAATTCCACCTTTTTTAGCTAAAATAGTTCTTGTAACAGTTTGCATTTTTGCAGGTACAGTTACGTTTCTTGTAGATGCAGGAGTTGCAACAACTTGACGTTTGATAGTTGAGTATTCTGCAGGAATTTCAATTTCGTCCATTCTTGCTGGAGTTTTAACAACACGTTTTTTGTATACAGTGTTTAATTCTGTAACAGGCACTTGGCTAGTTGAAGCATCTGTAGCTAAAGTTGTAAAGCTTACATCTCTAGATTGAGCAGGGTATTCAACAAAACATGCAACTACACAATCTTCCTTGTTAGGAGAATCACAAGCAGTATCTTTGTATTCCCATCCTGATGTTTTAGGATATGTTTCAAAAGTTCTTGAACTAGAACCGAAAGTAGCAGGATTGATGTTTAAATCCGTTCTTCCTTCTTTCTTTACGTAAGGTACTTCTACAGTTTCGTAAGTTGCAGGAACGTACGTGTACTTCTTAGCAGCTTCTTTCACTAATACGCGATCTTCTACTGTTCTGTAAGTTGCAGGAACAACTTCTAATACTGTATATGCAGGATATACTTCGATAGTTTCTTCGATGTCTTTGAACTCATCTTTTGTAATACATTTTACGTAGCATTTTCCTGGATCAGGATTTGCAGGTAAGTTTTGAGCTTGAGTAAATCCGATTCCGAAAATTAAAGCTAGGCTTAAAAATAAATTTGTTTTCATAAAAATTAAAATTTAGTTAATGGTTATTTTTCCACACTATTAAGACACTGGAAAAACTGATAAGTCACAAGTTATTTGTAAAAATATTAAAAAAGTTCTCGTTGCTAGTGTTTATAAATGTAATTTGTTGTTTATAAACGCTGATTTTTAGTGGTTTATGAGGTTATGAAAAAATTATAGTTTTATTTTTATAAACCATTACTTTTCGGTTTGAATGTGCTTTTATGGCGTTTGCTAAAACTATTTTCTCTAAATCTCGTCCTTTGGCAATAAGCGCATCTATAGTATATGTGTGTGTTACATGTGCTACGTCTTGCTCAATAATTGGTCCTGCATCTAATTCCTCGGTTACGTAGTGACTTGTAGCTCCAATAATTTTAACACCACGTTTGTAAGCGGAATGATAAGGTTTGGCTCCCACAAAAGCAGGTAAAAAGGAATGATGTATATTTATTATTTTATTTGGATACTTATTAATTAATGTGCCAGATATTATTTGCATATAGCGTGCTAACACAATAAAATCGATATTATGGGTTTCTAACAATTCCAATTGTTTGGCTTCTGCCTCTACCTTAGTGTCTTTAGTTACTGGAATATGGTAGAATGGTATCTTAAAACTATCGGCAATAGGTTTTAAATCATTATGATTACTTATAATGAATGGAATTTCTAAATTAAGTTCCCCAGAATTGTAACGACCTAGTAAATCATACAGGCAATGGTCGTATTTAGAAACAAAAAGTGCCATTTTAGGTTTCTTTTCAGAAGAATAAATGCGCCACTTCATGTTAAACTTTTCAGCAATATCAGTTTTAAAACAATCTTTAAAGGTTTCTGTTGAAAAATTAACGTTTTGAAAATCACTTTCTAAACGCATGAAAAATATGTTCTGTTCCCGATCTACATGTTGATCTAAGTAAATAACATTACCTTGTTTTTCAGTAATAAAGTTGGTTACCGATGCAATAATACCAGGTAAATCTTTACAGTGAATGAGGAGGGTTATTTTATTCATTTAAATGGACTTCTTAATTTTTGTTAAAAGTAAGTTAAAATTAGATAAATTAAGATTTGTATTTTAAAAATAGATTATTTTTTGAAAACAGCATGGTTTTTTGAATATTATGTAAATTCGCACCTGTAATCCTAATATTTTTTAAGAATGAAACAAATTTCTTCCTATAAACCTAAGTATAAAGTAAGAATAGTGACCGCAGCATCACTTTTTGATGGTCACGACGCCTCAATTAATATAATGCGCCGAATTATTCAATCTACGGGCGTGGAAGTGATTCATTTAGGACATGATAGAAGTGTAGAAGAGGTTGTAAATACAGCTATACAAGAAGATGTTAATGCTATTTGTTTAACATCGTATCAAGGTGGACATAATGAATATTTTAAATACATGTTCGATTTATTAAAGGAACGAGGTGGCGAACATATTAAAATTTTTGGCGGCGGCGGCGGTGTTATTTTACCTTCTGAAATAAAAGAATTGATGGATTATGGTATTTGTAGAATCTATTCGCCCGATGATGGTCGCGAAATGGGACTACAAGGAATGATTAATGATTTGGTTGAAAAATCAGATTTTGCCATTGGTGACCAAATTGATGTTGATGTGAATGCATTAAAAGATAAAAATTCTAAAGCTATAGCAAGAGTTATTTCTTCGGCAGAGAATTTTCCTGAGGTTTCAAAATCGATTTTAGATGAAATTCATATTAAAAATAAAGATTCAAAAACACGTGTTTTAGGAATTACTGGTACTGGTGGAGCAGGAAAATCTAGTTTGGTAGATGAGTTAGTGCGTCGGTTTTTAATAGATTTCCCTGAGAAAACTGTTGGTATTATTTCTGTAGATCCTTCAAAACGAAAAACGGGAGGTGCTCTTTTGGGAGATAGAATCCGTATGAATGCCATTAATAATTCCCGCGTTTATATGCGTAGTTTAGCAACAAGGCAGTCTAACTTAGCACTTTCAAAACATGTGAACCAAGCTGTAGAGGTTTTAAAGGCTGCAGAATTCGACCTTATTATATTAGAAACTTCGGGAATTGGGCAGAGTGATACCGAAATTATCGAACATTCCGATGTATCCTTATATGTTATGACGCCTGAATTTGGTGCTGCAACCCAACTTGAAAAAATTGATATGCTCGATTTTGCCGATCTGGTAGCCATTAATAAGTTTGATAAACGGGGATCACTAGATGCTTTGCGTGATGTGAAAAAACAATACATGCGTAATAATAATTTGTGGGATACGCATCAAGACGATTTACCTGTTTTTGGAACTATAGCTTCGCAGTTTAACGATCCAGGTATGAATACGCTTTACAAAGCAATTATGGATACTTTGGTTGAAAAAGTTGGTGCCGATTTGAAATCGACTTTCATAATTTCGAACGAGATGAGTGAAAAGATTTTTGTTATCCCACCAAATAGAACACGTTACTTATCTGAAATTGCTGAAAACAACCGTGCTTACGATAAAAAAGGCTTAGAACAGTTTGAGGTGGCTCAGAAATTATACGGAATTTATAAAACCATTTGTTCTGTGGCGGTAATTTCGAACGAAAATGAGAAATCTCATCTGGGGAAATTTGGGTTAGAGGAGGAGCAAATTCTTGGGGAAGCTCAAAACGATACGGATAAGGAGTTTTTAAACCTTTTGGTAAAAGAATTTAATCGTGTAAAATTAAACCTAGATCCTTATAATTGGGAAATTATTACCACTTGGGACGAAAAAATTAATAAATATAAAAACCCTATTTATAGCTTTAAAGTAAGAGACAAGGAAATAAAAATTGAAACACATTCAGAATCTTTATCGCATTTACAGATTCCGAAAATCGCTTTACCAAAGTATCAAGCTTGGGGAGATGTTTTAAAATGGTGTCTACAAGAAAACGTACCAGGAGAATTTCCATACACTGCAGGTTTGTATCCTTTTAAAAGAACAGGTGAAGACCCTGCGAGAATGTTTGCGGGAGAAGGAGGGCCAGAACGGACTAATAAAAGGTTTCATTACGTAAGTGCAGGATTGCCCGCCAAGCGTTTATCTACCGCTTTTGATAGTGTAACGCTATATGGAAATGACCCAGATTTACGTCCAGATATTTACGGGAAAATCGGAAATGCAGGGGTTTCTATTTGTTGTTTAGACGATGCTAAAAAATTATATTCTGGTTTCGATTTAGCACATGTGATGACATCGGTTAGTATGACGATTAATGGGCCAGCACCAATGTTGTTAGGTTTTTTTATGAATGCAGCTATCGATCAGCAATGCGAAATTTATATTAAAGAACATAAAATAGAAAATGAAGTTGAAGCTAAAATAGCAGAAATTTATAAAGGAAAAGAACGTCCACAATATAATGGTGATTTACCCGAAAGTAATAATGGTTTAGGTTTAATGCTTTTAGGTGTAACCGGAGATCAGGTTTTACCTGCAGATGTTTACCAAGATATCAAGAAGAGTACTATTTCACAAGTTCGTGGTACGGTACAAGCCGATATTTTAAAGGAAGATCAAGCACAAAACACCTGTATATTTTCAACGGAGTTCGCATTGCGACTTATGGGCGATGTGCAAGAATATTTTATTGATAATAATGTGCGTAATTTTTATTCGGTTTCTATTTCTGGATATCATATTGCCGAAGCAGGAGCGAACCCAATTACACAATTAGCATTGACTTTATCTAATGGTTTCACTTACGTGGAATATTATTTAAGCCGTGGTATGGATATTAATAAGTTTGGGCCAAACTTGTCATTCTTCTTTTCCAACGGAATTGATCCAGAATATGCAGTTATTGGTCGTGTAGCCCGAAAAATTTGGGCAAAAGCGATGAAGCACAAGTATGGAGCCAACGCAAGAGCGCAAATGCTTAAATATCATATTCAAACGTCTGGGAGAAGTTTACATGCTCAGGAAATCGATTTTAATGATATCCGTACTACACTTCAAGCCTTATATGCTATTTATGATAATTGTAATTCGTTACACACTAATGCTTACGATGAAGCAATTACAACACCAACAGAGGAGTCTGTTCGTCGTGCTATGGCTATTCAGCTTATCATTAATAAAGAGTTAGGTTTAAATAAAAACGAAAACCCAATTCAAGGCTCGTTTATTATTGAAGAATTAACCGATTTAGTAGAAGAAGCCGTCTTACTAGAGTTCGATAGAATAACGGAGCGTGGAGGTGTTTTAGGAGCTATGGAAACCATGTACCAGCGGAGTAAAATACAAGAAGAAAGCTTGTATTACGAAACTTTAAAGCATAATGGCGATTTTCCAATAATTGGAGTTAATACCTTTTTGAGTAGCCAAGGTTCTCCAACGGTTTTACCTGCGGAAGTTATTCGTGCTACCGAAGAAGAGAAGCAATTTCAGATTAATACATTAGAAAATCTGCATGCAGCAAATAGTTCAGAGGTTTTATTAAAGGAACTTCAGTATAAAGCAGTGAATAACGAAAATATATTTGAAGCCTTAATGGAAGTTTGTAAAGTGTGTTCTCTAGGTCAAATTACGCACGCGTTGTTTGAAGTAGGAGGGCAGTATCGCCGAAACATGTAGGCTATTTATTCTAACGGGTTTTGGGATATTTTAGAACCCAACCACTTTTGGCCTTGATTCAATCAAACATTTATAAAAAACAAAAGCCATATCACTGCAGAACTTAATCTCCTTTGATATGGCTTTTTTGAAATAGTTTTTCTTGTTTCTTGAATTTAGTAAAATTTACTAAGTCGATTCGAATTTTCATCAAAACCTTTTCAATTCAAGTCTGCTATTTCAATTGACATACTACTGTAATTTTCAAAATGTATTGACCTATTACACTAATATATCGTGGTAATTGTTTTTCTTGATGCTAATGTTTTTAATATTTGCTTTCGCTTATATTCCACAATTAGCAGAACTTATAAAATTTACTTAAACTTTCGTTTTTATATACTTTATAAGTAGTTCATTATTAAGATATCAAAATTTTCATCTTTTAATACTTTAAAATGCCCTTGTTTTTTGCTACTCACGCATACACCTGAAGTAACAAAATCTTAAAAAACAATAATTTGTAAGAACGTTATCTTATTTAGAATAAAATGTAAATTCAGTGTTGAAGTGAAACCAACTTTCGTTGTCATTATCCTTACAGCTAAGATACAACCAGAATGTCTATTTTCGAAATATTTAAGAATCTAGTTATCAACATCTTATGAACTGTAGTTATTAACTTTTGTTAATAAAAAAAGCCTTGAGATATATCTCAAGGCTTTTAACTTACTGTAAAACAGTGTTTTGTAATTAACGTCTACGTTCAGTAATTCTGGCTTTTTTACCAGTTAAACCTCTAAAGTAGTAGATTCTAGCTCTACGTACTTTACCACGTTTGTTAACTTCTATTTTTTGTAATGCAGGTAAATTAACAGGGAAAATACGTTCCACACCAATAGTACCCGACATTTTTCTAATTGTAAAAGTTTCAGTTGAAGCTGACCCTCTTCTTTGAATTACTACTCCTCTAAAAAACTGAGTACGTGTTTTAGCACCCTCTTTAATTTCGTAGAATACAGTAATTGTATCTCCAGCTCCAAATTCTGGAAAATCTTTTTTTGTTACAAACTCGTCTTGAACAAATTTTATTAAAGATTGCATATCTTTATATTTATTAAATTATTAATTCAGAACAACATTCACGATTTTCGCCAGAGGTTAACCCGAAATTGGGTGCAAAGATACTTAATAATTTAAAACTCACAATTAAAATAATAAATTTTTACACCACTTATTATGGTGTTTCCCTGCGGGTCAGGCTATTCGCTATATCTTTTTGCGAAGTTTTTAGCTGTGTTGTTGTGGTTTTCTTCTTTTTACAAGTAATATTATAGACTAAGTCTCTTTTAAGTTTCTCAAAAAGGATGCCGCTGCTATCCTTAACACAACCATCTGCCAACATTTAGATCTCCAGAAGGCATAAAACCATCTATATAGAAATTACATCTATTCTTGTTCAAAAATAATATTCCTTTCAGTATTCTTCTTATACATCGTCTTAGGAGTAATTGCTCTGTTCATAGTAGAACAATAGTTCTTATTATTTGGGTTTAACATGTATTCCAGTTGATACTCAATCATTTTTTCAAAAGGAATAAGAAAGTCCTTTGTGTCGCATTCTTCTAAATCACCATCTTTAAGTAAATTTAAGACTGTGTAAACCGACTCAATAGTACTAAGGCAAAGAGATTCTGGTTGTTGCTTGATAATAAATTTTGATTTTATTGTATTATCAAAACTCACTCTTTTTAATTTCTGCAAGTTCCTGCTTAGTTTAAGCATTTTACGAGCGCAAGGCCAGGTGCCATCAATAAGAAATAGGTTTGCATTATTGCCCATAAAAGAATTTATTTCTGAACTTTCTCTTATCGATAAGTTGAAATTATCTTTCCCTGGGTAAAGTAAAAAAGAAGAACTGTTTTCTTTAGCCAGTATGTCGTTTACACGCTTATTATTGGTGAAATCAACACCAACTATAATTTCGGAATTTTCAAGTTGAAGATTCGTTATATGTCCCGTTCCGTTTTTTTCTTTTTTGTATTCCTTAGGATGCATAAGGATAATAAAACGAGTTTTAGTCTTTAAAGGACTAATGTGCTCGCAAACACATGTACTTGAGGGTCTCATGCATTTGTAACATGTTATTCTTGGGTTTGTTATTTCTGATTGCAATATGGGAATCGTTTTTGTTTTTCAATTTTTAAAATTGATCGAATTGTCTAACTACTTCTTATATGTTTTTTTTACTCACAAGTCACAACTAAAGTACGCACCACAACCTTTTTATTCATCCAATAAATCTGGTCTCAATTTTTTAGTACGCTGGTAAGCTTGTTCTTCTCTCCATTTTTCAATTTCAGGGAAATTACCACTAAATAGTAATTCAGGAACTTTCCATCCTTTATATTCTCTAGGTTTTGTATAAATAGGAGGCGCTAATAAATTATCTTGAAAAGAATCGGTTAGGGCCGAAGTTTCATTACCCAAAACCCCTGGTATTAATCTAATTATCGCATCACAAAGCACAGCTGCACCCAATTCGCCACCCGAAAGCACATAATCTCCAATAGAAATTTCGCGCGTAATAAATTGATCGCGCACCCGTTGATCCACACCTTTATAATGTCCGCATAAAATTATTATATTTTCATGCATCGATAATTGATTTGCAATACCTTGTTTTAAGGTTTCACCATCGGGCGTCATATAAATAACTTCATCGTACTCACGTTGCGATTTCAAATCGGTTATACATTTATCAATAGGTTCTACCATCATTACCATGCCTGCTCCACCACCAAACTGAGTATCATCAATAGATTTATAGTTATCGGTAGTATAATCGCGTAAATTATGAAAATGAACTTCAACCAAACCGGCTTCAATAGCACGTTTTAAAATAGAAGCCTCAAACGGACTTTTTAATAATTCTGGTAAAACGGTAATAATATCTATACGCATGGCTTGTTTTTATCTGCTACAAAGATAAATTAATTGTTCGGTATTTTTAATTAAGATTTACCAAGTGTTTCGTTCGGTTAACAACAAAAAAAATCAGCAATAAACATTGCGGATTTTTTAATATTATAAAGAGCAGTTTTTAAGCTTTTTTCTGTTTATTAATTTCGTCTTGCAATTGTCTGCGCACTTTTTGTTCGCGTTCTAGTGCTGTTTTTCGGTGTTCTTCAAACTCTTCTTCAGTTTCGGCTAAACTCTTCTTTGCAGCACGAGTTATCGCATTGCTATTATTGAATTTATAAATAAAGAAAAGTAATAACACTAATAATCCCCCAATAATAGACCACATAAGTACATTGTAGCTCGATTTACTCATTTGTAAACCAAACAAAGACATGTTGTTTTTTTCAGTGTTGGTTTTGTCTAAATCGGTTTGCGTATTAGATAAGTTTAATTTTAAGTCAGAAATTTCTTTTCCTTGGTTTTTAACAACTACTTGTGTGTCGGCTAGATCTTTATGTACCGCCTTTAAAGAATCTAAAGTATGTGCTTTAAGCGCGTAAAGCCATGTCTTTTTTACGGTTTTATAATCTTGCCAGCTGTTCGAACGTCTGATAACAAATTCAAATTGGTTATCTATTGAGCCGCTGTTTAATGATAATTTATCTTCTTCTTGTGTTGCATTGGTTTGAGAAAAAGAAGTAAGCGTAAATAAAAACGCACATGCTATGAAAAACAGTTGTTTAGTAAAATTCATTTCTAAAAATAATTTTTAATTGGTTGAATTCGGTTGACGAAGTTAAGAAAATATGATTATAATTAGTTATAAAGCCTCTTTAAAATGAGGCTAATTTATATACGGGTAACATTTTATTTTAGATGTTTTTATTTTGTAATAAGTAAAATGCTCGTTTTAGAAGCATATTTCATTAACTTAATAAGCTAATAGCTATCGTTATATTTATTATTGGACCATATATATAGTCGAGTATTTTGGTTATTTTCTGAGGAAAGTTATCTTGTTATTATTGCATTGAACACAATGAATAGCGCTTATGTTTTTCTGCTAAAATCACGAAATATAGTTTTTAATGTTTTGTTCGGTATAGCTAATGTAAAAAAACAAACCCTTTAAAGTTTTTAACTTTAAAGGGTTCACTAACACAAATTCAAACAATAATTATTTGAAAAGAACTTCTTTTTTCTCTTTTCGAGTGTTTATGTATTCTAATTTTTTAATATGATCTAAAATATCTTCACCGTATTTTTCTTTTAATTTTGAAATATCCGAGATACTTTCAATTTTACTATCGTTAATTCCAGTAATAATATAACCTTCAGAAATACCTAAATTAGAGTATAACCATTCGTTTTCTGTTTTCTTAACAATTACTCCATAATTAATTTGATACTTTTCTTTAAAAGAATCTGATAAATCTTGTAATTCCATTTTCATGAAATTAACAGTAAACAGCTCTGTTTTTGTAAGTGTTACAGAAACCAATTTTATATCATTATCTCTAAATAGTTCTACATTCACAACATCATTAGGGCGTTTTGTTTTAATATAACCACTTAAATCTTCAAATTTCGATATTTCGATATTGTCTAATTTCTTAATAATATCTCCTTTTTTAATACCAGCTTTTTCAGCTCCGGAACTTTTAACAACTTCGGCAACATATACACCTTCGGCATAATTAACACCCATTTCTTCCGCTACAGCGCTATTAAGCGTGCCTCCTTGGATACCTAAAACACCATTTTGTACGTTACCAAATTCCATAATATCTTCAATAACTTTTCGAGCAATATTACTCGGTACAGCAAAGGAATATCCAACATAAGATCCTGTTTGCGATGATATAGCCGTATTAATACCAATTAATTCTCCATTGGTGTTTACTAATGCACCACCTGAGTTCCCAGGGTTTACAGCAGCATCCGTTTGTAAAAAGGATTGCGAACTTTGCCCTGTTAAATCTCTAGATTTTGCACTTATAATTCCCGCCGTTACGGTAGATGTTAAATTAAAAGGGTTACCAACGGCCAATACCCATTCGCCAATTTGTACGCTATCGGAATCTCCAAAAGTAACATAGGGTAAATCTTCATCGGCATCAATTTTTAGTAAAGCGATATCGGTTTTTGGATCGGTTCCAACTACTTCAGCAGTATAGGTTTTGTTGTTGTTTAAGGTTACTGAAAGTTCGCTAGCGTTTTTTATTACGTGGTTATTGGTGATAATATAACCATCGGCATTAATAATTACGCCAGAGCCTGTGCCCATTTGTGCACGTTGCGGGCTTCTTCCAGAAAAGAAATCTTGTAATGTCATTTGTCCAGAACTAATAGTTACGTTTTTAACGTGAACTACTGCATGTACTGCATTATCTGCAGCCGTTGTAAAATCTGTGTTTTCGGCAGCATTCAATGCCATGTTTAAATTATTTGTTGGTAGAAAAGTAGGCTTTTCATTACTTGTTGCAACTACGACAGTATTGTCTTTTTCTAAAAAGAGTTTATAAGAGCCAAGCGTTATAACACCTCCTAATATGGATACCATTACTAAGGTTAAAATCTTTTTCATATTATATATTGTTTTGAGAGTTTAAAATTTATTTCAATCTATTTAATGATTAAAATTAGATATTTATTGAACATTAAATTTACTTTTAACGATTTTTAACGTGCACTTTAACTCCTATTTAACAGAGGGTGCAAACGTCTTGTTTTATTGTTATTGAATAATTAAAGCTATGTTTGTTAGTGTTTTGTGTTAAAATGATAAGGTTTGTAAGATCTTATTATTGATGTACTAGATTTGATGTTTTTATAGATTAATTCCTGTATTTGTGGACAGAAAATTAGATTCTTTATTCATATATTTGCCAGCATATTATGCAACAGACTTTTTATAAATACCAAGGAACAGGTAACGATTTTGTAATGGTTGATAACCGTGAGCAAACGTTCAATAAAAGAGACACCAAACGCATTGCTTTTTTATGCGATAGACGTTTTGGAATAGGAGCAGATGGGCTTATTCTTCTTGAAAATCATGATACATTAGATTTTAAAATGGTGTATTTCAATGCTGATGGAAACGAGAGTACCATGTGTGGAAATGGAGGTCGCTGTTTAGTGGCTTTTGCAAAACAATTAGGTGTTATTGACGATAAAGCAGTTTTTGAAGCAATAGATGGTTTACATCATGCTGAAATTGAAGCAGATATTGTGAAACTTCAAATGCAGGATGTTGATGTTGTTGAAAAGTTTGACGATCACGTGTTTTTAAATACAGGATCTCCTCATCATGTGCAATTTGAAGATGCTATTGAGTATTTCGATATAAAAGATAAAGGATCTAAAATTAGAAATGGTGAACCATATTTTAATGAAGGTACAAACGTAAATTTCGTTAAAAAAGTAAACGACGAAGTTTTTAGAGTTAGAACTTACGAACGTGGTGTTGAAGATGAAACCTTATCTTGTGGAACTGGAGTTACTGCTGTTGCAATTGCTATGCACGCTATTAATGAAACGCCTGAAACTTTAATAAAATTAAATGTTCAAGGCGGAAAATTAAATGTGAGTTTTGATATTGAAAACGGTACTTACAAAAATGTTTGGCTTATTGGGCCAGCTAAATTTGTGTTTAAAGGCGAGATATGATTACTTTAAAAGGCGAACATATCTATTTGCGCGCTTTAGAGCCTGAAGATCTAGAATTTATTCATGCCATTGAAAACGATGAAGCTGTTTGGGAAATTAGTAACACGCAAACTCCATATTCTAAGTTTTTAATTAAGCAGTATTTAGAGGAAGCTCACCGTGATATTTACGACGTAAAGCAACTAAGATTAGTGATTTCTAATCATCAAGATGAAGCCATTGGGCTCATAGATTTGTTCGATTTTGATGTTAAAAACGGAAGAGCAGGTATTGGTGTTTTAGTTAAAGATGAAGTTGATAGAAGTAAAGGAGCAGGTAAAGAAGCCTTGTCTTTGTTAGTGAATTATAGTTTTACACATTTAGATTTACATCAACTGTATTGTAATATTTCCGAAGAAAACACTATTAGTATCAAGCTGTTTACAAATCAAGGTTTTAAACAAATTGGACTTAAAAAAGATTGGAACTATGTAAATGGTTCTTATAAAAACGAATATTTATTTCAGCTTATTAAAAATTAAATGTATATAAAAAAAATACTTCTTGCCATTTTAGTAATCGGACTTGTTGTTGCCGGATTTTTTGCCAATTTTGTTTACAAAGCTATGCTGAGGCCTAATACAGCCTTTAATAATGAAACGGCTTATGTTTATATTTCGTCTAAGGCTGATTATGATGAAGTGAGAAGTCAATTAGAGCCGCTGTTGGATGATATAGGTTCGTTTGATGATTTAGCTGACCGTAAAAAATATACCTCTAACATTAAGGGAGGTAAGTATGCTATTAAAAAGGGAATGACAAATAACGATATTATCAATTCTATACGAAGTGGTAATGTGCCTATAAAAGTGTCGTTTAACAACCAGTCGACTTTAGAAAAGTTGGCGGGGCGCATTTCAAAAGAAATTGAAGCCGATAGTTTGTCTCTATTGAAAGCCATGACAGAAAAAACTTTTTTAGCTGAAAATAAATTTAGTGAAGCAACCGCTTTAGGAATGTATTTACCTAATAGTTATGAGTTTTTCTGGAACACCGATGCTGAAGGTTTTAGAGACCGTATGCTAATAGAATACAATCGTTTTTGGAATGATACAAGAACTAAAAAAGCGGAAGCTATTGGTTTATCTCAAAATCAAGTTATTGCATTAGCATCTATAGTTTACGAAGAATCTAAACAAGCTAGCGAACAACCAAGGATAGCTGGTGTTTATATGAATAGATTAAGAATAGGTATGCCATTACAAGCAGATCCTACCTTAAAATTTGCTGCTTACCAACTACCAAAATATAAAAACACCATTATTAAGCGTGTTTTAAATGTGCATAAAGATATTGTATCTCCTTACAATACTTATAAAAATAGAGGCTTACCTCCTGGATTAATTGCTATGCCAGATATCTCTGCTATCGATGCGGTTCTAAATTTTGAAAAGCATAAATATCTTTATTTTGCTGCGAATGCTAAAAAAATGGGGTATCATAATTTTGCTAAAACTTTAGCACAGCATAATGTAAACGCACGTGAATATCAGCGTTATCTTTCTGCTCAAGGCATTAATAAATAGTGGATGGTTTTAGAGTGAAATATGCGTTGTTTCTAATTTTGGTTTCGTCGCTAGCTTTTTCTCAAACGAAGTTCAATTCATTTTTTATACCTAGTGATTCTTTAAATATTTCAAGACGTAATACTGTTGTTATTTCTGAAGCTGCACTTGCAGGCATAACTTTAGTTGGTTTAAACCAATTATGGTATGCGGATTACGAGCGTTCTAAATTGCATACTTTAAATGATAATAATGAATGGTTGCAAATGGATAAGTTTGGGCATGCGTTTTCTGCTTATCAAATAGGGAAACATGGTGCGCAAGTTTTAAACTGGAGTGGTGTAGGTGAAAAGGATCAACTTATTTATGGAGCTACATTGGGATTTGGTTTCCTTTCTGCTGTTGAAATTTTAGACGGTTATTCTGAAGAATGGGGTTTTTCCTGGGGTGATATTTTGGCTAATGCATCAGGTACAAGTTTGTATATTGGGCAAGAATTATTGTGGAAGGAACAAAGAATTGCTTTAAAGTATAGTTTTCATCAAACAAAATACGCCAAACGGAACCCTGATAAGCTCGGGAATGGTATTTTAGAAGAGGTGTTAAAGGATTACAACGGACAAACTTACTGGTTAAGCGCAAATTTGCAATCTTTTTTTAAGAAAAGTAAAATCCCTAAATGGCTCAATATTGCTGTTGGTTATGGTGGGGAAGGTATGCTTAGAGGAGTGGAAAGTGTTGATAACCAAATGTTAATAAATAACTCGCCTTACAGGCAAATGTTTCTTAGTTTCGATGTTAATTTGGATAAAATAAAAACAAATTCGCCTTTTCTGAAAACGATTTTTAGTGTTTTTAGTATGATAAAAATACCGTTTCCGACTCTCGAATTTAATAAAAAAGGGTGTGTTTTTCATCCATTCTACATTTGATTAGTGTAGTTAATCGATTAATTTTGTTGGTGTTATAATATTGAGTATCTTTGCACGCTCAAAATTTCAAGTGATTTTTAATTGTAAATTCACTGAAGAATTTAGAAATTATGACAAAGAATATTGCAAGTTATTTAGTCTTAGCACTTTTAACAGTAATTATGTTAAGTGTGTCGTTTTCATCAAAAAATTCGATAGAAGATTTAAGTAAGTATTCAACAGCAGGTTTAGAGTTAGATTATACTGTAAGCCTCGACGAAGACATCAAAGAAGATGTTTTAGTGTCGAATGACGAGAACAATGTATTTTCTCCATATTTGGGAAAATCATTTGTAGGATTTAAAGAAGCTATAGGCTTTAAGGAATCGAGAGGTAATTACACAACAGTAAACACTTTTGGTTATTTAGGCAAATATCAGTTTGGGAGAGAAACGTTAAAAATGATTGGGATTAATAATCCAGCTCAGTTTTTAAAGAGTCCTAAGCTACAAGAAAAAGCGTTTATTGCTAATGCCGCAAGAAATAAATGGATTTTACGTCGCGACATTAAAAATTTTGTAGGACGACGTATTAATGGTGTGGTTGTAACAGAATCTGGTATTTTGGCAGCAGCACATTTAGCAGGTCCTGGCAGTGTGAAAACGTATTTAAGAAGCTACGGTTTAGATAATTTTGCTGATGGTTTTGGAACCACAGTTGGATATTATATGAAACGTTTTTCTGGTTATGACACTTCATTTGTAAAACCAGATAGGCGTGCTAAGGCAATCTAAAAGGGGTTTTAAAATTAGCTTTTATGTATAATAAATAGCGTTGGTCTTTTATGAAGGTCAACGCTATTTTTTTGCCATGCTTTGGCGCTCTTTGTTTTTATAAATTCAGTTTCTAAAGTAATATCACAGGCTACACAGATATCGGTGTTGTTTTCTAAAACGGTACTTAAATCTTCTAGCATTTTATTGTTCCGGTAAGGTGTTTCAATAAAAAGTTGCGATTGGTTATGCTCAAAAGATAAGCGCTCTAATCGCTTTATTTCTGTTTTTCTTTCTCCTTTATCAATAGGTAAGTAGCCATTAAATGCAAAACTTTGCCCATTCATTCCAGAACTCATCATAGCCATTAAAATAGATGATGGTCCTACAAGAGGGATTACTTTTATGTTTTTCTCATGTGCTATTTTTACAACATCGGCTCCAGGGTCCGCAACGCCTGGACAGCCAGCTTCAGATAGAAGTCCAACGTTAATTCCATTTAAACACGGGTTTAAAAAAGCGGGTAATTCACTAGCTTCTGTTCGTTTGTTTAAAGTAAATAACTGTAGTGAAGGTTGTGCTTTTTCTGGACAAATCTTTTTTATGAAACGGCGTGCTGTTTTTTCGTTTTCAACAATAAAAACATCAATTTTATCTATGGTATTTTTTACAGTTATAGGTAAAACATCTAGCGGATTATTATCGCCTAAAGTAGTTGGTATTAAAAAAAGTTGGCCTTTAGCTGATGTCATTTTATTCCGAAGTTAAATTATTTGCAATAATAGTACATGCTTCATCTAGCATGTTATATATGTTCTCAAAACCATCGTTACCACCGTAATAGGGGTCTGGTACATTAAAATTCTTGTTGGGATAAACTTCATTTAAAATAAAGTTAACTTTAGAGATATCTTGATTGTTTCTGGCAAGTTTGATTACATTTTTGAAATTAGAATCATCCATCACGTAAATGATGTCAAATGTATCAAAATCGGAAACTAAAAATTGTCTTCCTTTTAGATTTGAAATATTTAGACCATATTTTTTAGCCACCGCAATAGATCGCGAATCTGGCGAGTTACCTGTATGGTAATTTGCTGTTCCGGCAGAATCAACAATGAAGTTGTTGGATAGTTTAGATTTTAAAATACCTTCGGCAAGTGGAGAACGGCAAATGTTTCCCAAGCATACCATCAGAATTTTAGTCATTTTAAAACAGTTTTAAACAGAAAGTTTTTTAGTGATATCTTCAACGTATTTTCTAAATTGTTTGTCTGTTGAGGATAAATTGTCTACCGTTTTACAAGCGTGTAAAACCGTGGCGTGATCACGTTTACCTATTTGAGAACCAATACTGGCTAAAGATGCCTTTGTTAGTTTTTTAGCAAAAAACATGGCTAATTGTCTAGCTTGTACAATATGGCGTTTTCTAGTTTTAGATTGAAGTGTATCGATGTCCATTTGGAAATAATCTGATACTACTTTTTGAATATAATCTATAGAAACTTCGCGTTTTGTGTTTTTTACAAATTTCTCAACAATAGTGCGAGCTAAATCAATAGTGATTTCTTTTTTGTTGAAAGAAGACTGTGCAATTAATGAAATAATAGCACCTTCCAATTCTCGAACATTTGTTTTTATGTTTTTAGCAACATACTCAATAATGTCCTCTGGCATTTCAACACCATCACGATATAATTTATTCTTTAAAATAGAAACTCGAGTTTCAAAGTCAGGATGTTGTAACTCTGCTGAAAGTCCCCATTTAAAACGAGATAATAAGCGTTGTTCAATATCTTGCATATCAACAGGTGCTTTATCACTTGTTAATATAACTTGTTTTCCATTTTGATGTAAATGATTAAAAATGTGGAAGAAAACATCTTGAGTTCCTGTTTTTCCTGTTAGGAATTGCACATCATCAATAATTAAAACATCTATAATTTGATAGAAATGAATAAAATCGTTTCTATTATTTTTCTTAACAGAATCTATATATTGCTGCGTAAATTTTTCAGCTGAAATATATAAAACGGTTTTTTCAGGATATTTATCTTTAATATCAACACCAATAGCGTGCGCTAAATGTGTTTTACCTAGACCAACACCTCCAAAGATTAATAATGGATTAAAAGATGTTCCACCGGGCTTAGCGGCAACAGCTAATCCTGCACTTCTAGCTAAACGGTTAGAGTCGCCTTCTAAAAAGTTTTCAAAACTATAATTTGGGTTTAATTGCGATTCAATTTTAACATTTCTAATTCCTGGAATTACAAATGGATTACGTAATTCTGGATTTTTATTGTTTAAAGGAATATCAACATCTTGTGATTTTAAACCACTTCTGTTTGAACTCGGGATTTTTTCGGTAAAAGGTTGTTTATTGCCATAAGTGTTTTCCATTTTAATAATGTAAACTAGTTTGGCTTTTTCTCCTAATTCTTTAGTTAGGGATACTTTTAATATTTTAACATAATGTTCTTCTAGCCATTCGTAAAAGAATTTACTAGGTACCTGAATGCTTAAAGCGTTATCAGCTAGTTTAACTGCTATTATTGGTTCAAACCATGTTTTATAGGCTTGCGGCTGGATATTATCCTTTATGAATTTTAGACAACTATTCCATACCGTTTGCGCAGTTATACTCATTTTAAATACTCTTGTTGTTTGTTAATTATTATGGATGAAAAACGAATTTTCCATATCCCTCCATTTTGCGTTCGGCAAAGATGTGAACAAAATTCTTAAAAAAAAAATCATTTACTATTGAATAATTAGAATTTTTTCCTCAAGTTTAAGCACTTGTCGAAACTACAAAAAAATATTGAAATATGCTTCCGAAATCCGATGAAATACAAATAAGAGTGAGATACGGTGAAACAGACCAAATGGGGGTTGTGTATCACGGGAATTATGCGTTATATTTAGAAATGGGACGTATTGAGTGGCTACGTAAACTTGGTGTTTCTTATAAAACTATGGAAGAAAATGGGGTTATGTTACCCGTCGTTTCTTTGAATGTAAATTATAAAAAGCCAGCGGGTTATGATGATTTAATTAATGTGAAAACACAACTCAAAAAAAGACCCACTGCCAAAATAGAATTTGAGTATGAAATCACAAATCAGAAAGGAGAACTTTTATCTACAGCAAGTACAATTTTGGTATTTGTAGACATGAAAACCAAACGACCAACAAAAGCGCCACAATATATTTTAGATATACTTGAAGCTTAATTTTTTTTATGTTCGTATTAAATTTGCTTGATGTGTATTTCAAAAAGATGATTAAAAGTTTCAAAAACAGCTTCTGAATCTTTTTTTCGAACGGAAATTGTAATTTGGCAATCTAGTTCTAGTTTTTGATTGGTAATATTTAAGTTCCGTTCTTTGATTACTCGCATCACTTTATTCATGTTTTTGTAATCGAAAGTGATTAGATAATCAATGTTTATCGTTTTTTCTAATATTTTAGATGCTTCAAGACTTAATAGGGCAGTGGTTTTATAAGCATTTATTAAACCGCCGACACCTAATTTTACGCCACCAAAATATCGAACAACCACGATTAAGATGTTAGTAACATCGAAGGATTGAATTTGACCATAAATTGGCATGCCTGCACTATTATTTGGTTCGCCATCATCGTTTGCACGATAACTTATGGTTTCTGTTCCAAATTGATAAGCATAGCACCAATGACGCGCAGAATGATGTTCCTTTTTTAATAATTCTAAATGAGTTTTCACATCATCTTCATTAAAAACGGGAAAGGTGTAGCCGAAAAATTTACTGTTTTTATCTTTGAATAAGACTGGCTCTGGAGCTACATCAATAGTTCTATATGTATCTTTTTCTATCAAACGTATTTAAAATAAGCTGCTTTTGGTTTCAAATAAAGTACAAACATCTTCAGTTTCTGGATTAATATGCCAGGTTTTAAAATTCAAATTATTGGCAGTTTCAATATTATCTTTATTGTCGTCTATAAAAAGGCATTCCTCGGCCTTTAAATTATTTTCTTTTAGAAGGAACTCAAAAATATCATCATTTGGTTTTCTTAAGTTAATCTCGTGAGAAAGATAAAATGCGTCAAAACAATTTTTAAATTCTTCGAAAAATGAAATGCTTTCTTTTATTGAATCAATATGAAGCTCATTGGTGTTACTCAATAAAATAAGTTTGTATTTAGATGAAGTTTTTAGTTCTTTTATGAATTCTAACCTAGTTTTAGGAAAATGTTTCAACATGTAATTCCATGTATAGATAAGTTCTTCTTTTGAAAGTTTAGGGAAATTTTCGGCATAAAACTCTAAAAACTCATCGGTTGAAATTAACCCTTGCTCATAAAAACTATTAAAAGCAGTCATTTCTTCCGAAAAGGAATCTATTTCTAAAGTTTCAAAAGCATATTTTGCAGCGCCTTCAATATCAAGATTTATAAATACGTTTCCGAAATCGAAAATCAAGGTTTTAATCATTGTTGTAAATTTTTAATGTATCTGTTAAAATGTTTTCTTCGGAAATTAAACAACCTGAAAATCTTGGTGCTTTCACGCCTGTTTTAAATTGCGTTTTTCCTGTAAAAATCCTAGCTTCGTCCCAAAGGTTTTCATCTATAAAAGTTTGAAGTGTTTGTGCTCCACCTTCTATAATTACAGAATTTATGTTGTTATTGAATAAAACAGAAGCTATTTGCTGTGCAATTTTGGATTTTAAATTCCAGTTGATTGTTTCTTGTTTCTTGTTTTCAACCTCAGTTAGCTTAAGTTCATCATTTTCACAAATGATAATAGTCTTGGCTTCATTATTAAAAACAGCAAGGTTATTTGATAATTTACTAGTTTTATCTAAAACAACCCGAATAGGGTTTTTACCAACAAAATCACGACTTGTAAGTGTTGGGTTATCTGCTAGTACAGTATTTGTTCCTACTAAAATAGCTTGTTCCTCAGCACGCCATTTATGAACTAATTGTCTGGAAAAGGTATTTGTAATCCAAACAGGTTTTTGTTCGTTTTTTGTTGTTGGCGCAATGAATCCATCGGCAGATTGTGCCCATTTTAAAATAATATAAGGGCGTTTTTTATTATGAAATGTAAAGAACCGTTTGTGGTGTGCTTTGCATTCCTTTTCTAAAACTCCAACAATAACTTCGGCGCCAGAACTTCTTAACTTTTTAATACCTTGGCCTGCAACTTTTTCGTAATCGTCAACGCAGCCAATCACTACTTTCTGTATTTTGTGTTTAATAATAAGATCGCTGCAAGGAGGTGTTTTTCCATAATGCGAGCAAGGTTCTAGCGTGACGTAAATAGTAGATTTGTTTAAAAGGCTTTTATCTTTAACAGAATTAATAGCGTTAACCTCTGCGTGGTTTCCACCGTATTTACTGGTAAAACCTTCGCCTATAATTTTATTGTTTAATACAATAATACTACCAACCATGGGATTTGGTTGTGTTGATCCTAAGCCGTTTTTAGCGATTTCTAAACAACGTTTAATATATGTTTCGTGGGTGTTCAATACTATAATTTTATTTTAACATCTTCAGTTTCGTTAACGGTATAGCTATGCGAAAAACCAAAAACCTTATAATTTATTTCACCTGTATATTGCACTTTTACTTTTTTACTGAATAAGCTACCAAGTAAACTGCTTAGATTCTTATTACTAAAAATACTATCGGTTGGAATAATAGCTTTTAAAGGAATTGTAAATTCTTTTTTTGCTGGAACATCAAAATTATCTGCGGAGACATGTCCCATTTCATTATTGTTTACAAAAATCTTAATACCGTCGGTTTGCAATTCTCCACCAATATCATTTGGGTTCAAAAATAAAGCGTCGGCCACAAATGTTATGTTTCTAGAGGTGCTTTCTATAACTTTAATATTTTGTACACCAACGAAAGTAGGTTTTTCTGTAACGGTACAACTCAAAAATGAGATAAGGAGTGTTGATAAAATTATGAGTTTCTTCATTAATGATATTTATGATTTACTGTATCTTCACCTATCTAAAAAGATGATTAATTATGAGCAAAGATACTATAGTTATTCGAGAAATTAGATGTGAAGATAACCCAGAAATGGAACAAGTTATCCGTGGGTGCTTTCATGAATTTAAAATCCCGTTGGAAGGTACGGCTTATACCGACCCAGAAACTAAACAATTGTTTGAGGCTTACCAAAATGAAAACGATGCATATTTTGTTATTGATGTAAATGGTGAAATTTTAGGTGGCGGTGGAGTAAAGCCTTTGAAGGATTTTGAAAGTTCGGTTTGTGAAATTCAGAAAATGTACTTTTCTCCAAAAATTAGAGGTAAAGGTTATGGTAAGCTATTATTTCAAAAATGTTTAGAAACAGCTAAAATATTAGGCTATAAGCAGTGTTATATTGAATCGGCTACGCAATTAAAAGCAGCAATACATATTTACGAAATTAATGGGTTTAAACATTTAGAAAGGGCTTTGGGTGATACAGGTCACTTTTCTTGTGGTGTTTGGATGTTAAAGGATTTATAAAAACAATGAGATATTAATTGGTTTACTGTTTTAAGCTTTTTTAAACATTGTATTTCTGAGTAATAATTTGTGTATTCGTAGCTAAAAAATATAAATTTGCTAAATGAAATTGAAAGATATTAAAAATAAATTCCATCAAGAATTGGACAATTTATTCCCTTTAGAGGAAGTGGATAGTTTTTTTTATATGTTGATTGAAGCTTATTATAAGATTTCAAGATTGAATTTAGCAATGGATTCTAGCTTGGAGGTTGAAAATGAAGCACTAATTTTAGATGCATTGCAATTACTAAAAGATCAAAAACCTATCCAGTACATATTAGGTGAAACTGAATTTTACGGTTTAGAGTTTAAGGTTAATGAAAACACCTTAATACCACGGCCAGAAACTGAAGAATTGGTGAATTGGGTTTTAAAAATGAAATCTAAAACCGAAAAAATAAATATTTTAGATATTGGTACAGGAAGTGGTTGTATAGCTATTTCTATTGCAAAACACTTACCAAATGCTAATGTGTATGCTTTAGATGTAAGTATAGGAGCTCTGGAAATGGCAAAGCAAAATGCCGAATTAAACGAAGTTGAAATTAAATTTATAAATCAAGATATTCTATCTGTTTGTAATTCTAAATTTGATAAAAACTTTAAATTTAATATTATTGTTTCGAATCCGCCATATGTTCGAAATAAAGAAAAACAATTAATGCAACCGAATGTTTTAGAAAACGAGCCACACTTGGCATTGTTTGTTGATGATGAAGATCCATTAAAATTTTATAAAGCCATAACTGAATTCGCAGTTAAAAACTTAACAGAAAAAGGTGTTTTGTTTTTTGAAATTAATGAATATTTAGGTAGTGAAATGATTCAGCTTTTAAAGTCGAATAATTTTAAAAATATTCAATTGAAACAAGATGTTTTCAAAAAAGATAGAATGATAAAAGGAACTTTTAATTAATAATTGGAAGATTTTTTTTCAACTAAAAAATAAATTCTAGTCAAGAATAAAAAGATACATGAGCAATATTCAAGAACATATAGAAGCATTAAGAAGCGAGTTAAGAACGCATAATCATAATTATTATGTGCTTGATAGTGCAACTATTTCTGATTATGACTTTGATATAAAACTCAAAGAACTTCAAGAATTAGAGGCTAAACATCCAGAATTTTTTGACGCTAATTCACCATCCCAGCGGGTAGGAGGAACGGTAACTAAAAATTTTGAAACGATTAAGCATGCCTATCGAATGTACTCTCTTGAGAATTCCTATTCTAAAGAAGATCTACTTGATTGGGAAACCAGAATTGAGAAGTTAATAGATGGTGATGTGCAATTTACCTGCGAGTTAAAATATGATGGCGCATCTATTAGTTTAACTTACGAGCATGGTAAGTTGATTAAAGCTGTAACACGAGGCGATGGTTTTCAGGGCGATAATGTAACTGCTAATGTTAAAACAATTAAATCTGTGCCATTGCAATTAAAAGGTGATTATCCAGAAACATTTGATATTCGTGGAGAAATTGTTTTGCCTTTCGATGGGTTTAATAAAATGAATGAAGATAGGATTGAAATAGGTGAAGAACCATATAGGAATCCGAGAAATACGGCATCCGGAAGTTTGAAACTACAAGATAGCGCAGAGGTTGCTAAACGCCCATTAGAATGTCTATTGTATAATTTAACGGGCACGAATTTAGGTGTTACTAGTCAATTTGAAAGTTTAGAGAAAGCTCGTGAATGGGGATTTAAAGTTCCAGAAGTTGCGAAATTAGCAAATTCTATTGACGAGGTTTTAGAATTCATAAATTATTGGGATATACACCGACACAATTTACCGTTTGAAACAGATGGTGTGGTTGTAAAAGTTAACGATCTGCAACAGCAGGAAGAATTGGGGTTTACTTCCAAGGCACCTCGCTGGGCTATGGCATATAAGTTTAAGGCCGAGCAGGTTTCAACTCGTTTAAATAGTATAACGTATCAAGTTGGCCGAACAGGAGCGATTACGCCTGTCGCTAATTTAGAGCCTGTAGAGTTGGCAGGAACTACTGTTAAACGAGCCTCCTTGCATAACGCAGATCAAATAGAAAGACTTGATATCCGGGTTAGCGATATGGTTTATGTGGAAAAAGGCGGTGAGATTATTCCTAAAATTTTAGGTGTAGATTTAAGTGAGCGACCAGAAAACTCTAAACCAACCGAATATATTACGCATTGTCCCGAATGTAATACCTTATTAGAGCGTAAAGAAGGAGAAGCACAGCATTATTGTCCGAACTATAATGGTTGTAATCCGCAAATTATAGGGAGAATTCAACATTACATTTCCAGAAAAGCGATGGATATTGATGGTTTAGGAGGTGAAACGGTTGCGCTTTTGGTTAATGAAGGACTAATTACTAATTATTCTGATTTATATGAATTGACAAAAGAGCAAGTGATTCCTTTGGAGCGTATGGCAGAAAAAAGTGCTGAAAAATTAATAGAAGGCATTGAACAATCTAAAAACATCCCTTTCGAGCGTGTGCTTTTTGCTTTGGGTATTCGTTATGTTGGTGAAACCGTTGCTAAAAAATTAGCAAGACATTATAAAAGTATTGATGCTATTCGTGAAGCTACACAAGAACAGTTAGAAAATGTTGATGAAATTGGAATTAAGATAGCAGAAAGCGTTTGTTTATTTTTTACTTCCGAAGAAAATAATGAGACTATAAATCGTTTAAAATCCTTTGGTGTTCAGTTAGAAATGTCGGCAGAGGAATTGGTGGGTAAAACAATTTTGCTTCAAGGGCAGTCTATTGTAGTAACAGGTGTTTTTGAAACGATTTCTAGAAATGAGTTAAAAAAACTTATCGAAGATAATGGAGGTAAGGTAAGTAGTTCTATTTCTTCTAAAACTAGTTTTATTGTAGCAGGTGATAAAATGGGGCCAAGTAAAAAAGAGAAAGCTGAAAAATTAAATATTGATTTAATAACCGAGGCTGAATTCTTGCAAATGGTAAGTATGGGGTAATGAATATCGATTAAATACATTTTAATCCTGTTTAATTGTGTTATTTGTTTATATTTGCCTCTGTTTTAGTGGTAAATATGTACAAATCAAAATTTTTTGTAGTATTAATAGTGGCGGTTTATGTGCTATTTGTTGTTTTCGAATTTAGTGGAAACTCTAAATTAGCACTTTATTTTGAGTCGCTAATAGTGCCATTGGTAGTTGTTCGTTATTTAATTTTTGTAAAACCTAAAAACAAGTTGTTCTTATTGTTCTTAGTGTTTTTTGGGCTATCTGATTTATTGGGTGTTATAGATAAATTTGTTTATTTAGATGAAAACTCTATCTACTATGAATACGTGTATTACATTGGTAATTGCTTGTATATTTTAGCATATACTATCTTGTTTGTTAGGATTTGTAAGTCGATTAATTTTAGATATATATTAAAGAACTTGAAGATTCATTTATTTATTTTAGCTATTTTGAACTCTTATTTAATTTATGTTTTACACACCATTGAAAAGCCAGAAGTTGGTACGTCTATCGATTATTATTTAGAGAATGCATATAATATCGTTATTTTAATGGTGTTGGCAATTTCATTATTAAACTATTTTTATCGTGATAATGAAAAATCGCTTTTCTTATTTTTTGGAGTTCTATGTTTAGTTTTTTCCGAAATAATAGACGTTGCTAATATCTTCATTTCTGAAAGCAGTTTATTGAATTTTCTTTCAACAACATTGGTTTTAGGGGCTTTCTACTTTTTCTACGAGCAATCAAAATTATCTAATATTAGCCATCGGGACGATCTCAATTATCCCGACTTAAGCCTTAAGTAATCATTTTGCTTTATATCTAAACCGTAATATTTATAATTCCAGTAGCTAAAGATCTAATAGTTGCTATTTATAGGTTCAACGTTTTCCTTGGTATCTAAAATATTTTACTCTTATTAGATTTTTTTAAATTATAGTGTCGTTGGGGTTTCTGGAATTAAACTATAATAGAGGTTCCGTTAGCCGATTTGTTTTTATCAGAATCAAAATAAAAATCAATTTTCCCTAAGTTTATGCCATAGCATCCTACTTGGTTAACTAGCGTGTTTTTTCCTTCAGCATTTTTAACAATAGTAGGTTTCTTTAAAAATGTATGGGTATGTCCTCCAATAATTAAATCAATATTTTTTGTGGCTTCAGCTAATTTTAAATCGTCTATTTTGTTCGGATTGTTTTTGTAGTGATATCCCAAATGTGATAGGCAAATAATTAAATCGCAGTGTTCGTCTTCTTTTAAAATACGTGTCATTTCTTGACTCATTTCAATAGGATCTAAATACTTTGTTTCTTTAAACATACCTTTGTCTACTAGGCCAGAAAGTTCAATACCTAAACCAAAAACTCCAATTTTAATACCATCTTTTATAAATGTTTTATAAGGTTTGGTATGTGTATCCATTACGGTGTTAGAGAAATCGTAATTTGCGGTAATAAACTGAAAATCGGCATGTGGTAATTGTGCGTATAGGCCGTCTATGCCATTATCAAAATCATGATTTCCAATAGTAGCGGCATCATATTTTAATTTACTCATTAATTTAAACTCTAATTCACCCCCATAATAATTAAAGTAAGGTGTGCCTTGAAAAATATCACCAGCATCTAATAATAAGGTGTTCGGGTTTTCTTTTCTCAGCCTATCAACTAAGGTTGCTCTTCGAGCTACACCGCCTTTGTTGGCGTTTCTTCCATCTTCTGGGCCAAAAGCATCAATGTGGCTATGTACGTCATTAGTATGTAGAATAGTTATTTTTGATGTTTTTCCAAGAGTAGTAAACGATTGAAGTCCCATGCTGCCAAGTGTAACTAAAGCTGTTCCAGCTGTGGCTTGTTGTATAAAATCTCTGCGTTTCATATTATTTAATTTGTGTGAATCTATCGTCTATAACAGGATTAATGGTATCCAACTTTATAAACTTATCAATTAGCGCATTTCTTATTTTGTAGTCTAAAATATAAAGACTGTCGTTTGTTTTGAAAAAGGACATGTTATCACCTCCATTGTATAAATAATCGTTAGTCGCAACGTAATAGGTTCTATCGTTTTCAATGTTTTTACCATTTACTTTTGCCTCAAGAATTTTATAGTTTTTGTCTAGTTTTATTTTTAGACCGGAAATAGGATGTGCTTTTTTTGCGCGAGATAAATAATTTATCATACTATCCATCTGTACTCCTTTTAAAGCGGTTACAACAATGCTGTTTTCAAAAGGCATTAATCCAAAAGCGGTTCTTTTAGTCACATTTCCTTTAGATAAAATAGAACGGATACCACCATAGTTTAGTAAAACTACATCAATATCTTTACCTGTTCGGCTTTTAAAAATAGGATTGGATTCACTAAAAACAGCGTCGGCCATAAAATTCCCAACTGCTGAATTGTATTCTCCATCATTTTTAGAATAAGTATCTACCGAGTAAGCTAAAACACTATCTAAATCCCTTTCAATTCTATCACGAAACGGTTTTATATAGGCATCAATTTCTTTGTTTGCCTCAATAGAATCGGTAATAGCAATTTGTTTTCCTTCTATTTTTGTAAGATGTAAGTTATGCTCTTTACATCCTGAAAAGACAAAAATATTTAACAAAATAAATAAATATGTAATCCTCATATATTAAACTAATTTTTTGAATGTACTTTTGCTACCTTTGCGCAAACGATAAAGGTAAATGATTTTAAAGGGTTTTAAAGAAAAATCTAATAAAAAATACTTAAACAAATTGTTGTCGGAGCGCCAGATGGCGGTTACTGATAGCGATGTTAATAGTTTAGGTGTTATCTTAAATATAGATGAAATAGACGATTTTGAATTATTTAATTCATTAGCTAAACTTTTAAAAGTGAAGTCTAATAGATTGAAAATCATAGCGTTTTCTCAAAGTAAAAAAGAAGATTTGAATACTTGGGATGATTGCTATAACCCTAAAGATTTTGGTTGGAGGGGCAAAATTAAAAACCCCGAATTACAGGAGTTTTTAAAGACTGAATTTGATGTTTTAGTAAGTTATTACGATACCGATATATTAGAGTTGAAACTAATAACGGCAAAATCTAAGGCAAAATTTAAAGTTGGGATATTGCAAAGTGACGAAAGAATAAACGATCTAATTATAAAAACAAGCTTAAAAGAGTTCGGTTTATTTAAAACTGAAACTTTTAAATACTTAAAAATATTAAATAAAATTAAGGATGAATAGTAAGTTTCTAGGAACTGGAGTGGCATTGGTAACGCCTTTTAATGCCGATTTAACGGTGAATTATGAAGCATTAACCAATATTGTTAACTTCAATATAGATAATGGTACAGAATATTTGGTAATTAGCGGTACAACTGCTGAGAGTGTAACCATTACTAAAGATGAAAAGAAAGCGATTGTTGAAACCATTTCTAAAGCAAATAACGGGCGTGTACCATTGGTTTTAGGTATTGGCGGAAATAATACTATGCAAGTTGTTGAAGAAATAAAAACAACAGATTTAAGCGGTATAGACGCTGTTTTATCAGTTTCTCCTTATTATAGTAAGCCAACGCAAGAAGGGATTTATCAGCATTTTAAAGCTATTTCAGAAGCTTCACCAATTGATATTATTCTTTATAATGTACCAGGAAGAACATCCAAAAATATGGATGTAAATACCACTTTAAGATTGGCAAACGATTTTAAAAATATTATAGCCGTAAAAGAAGCAGGGAACAACGTCGCTCAGTATTTACAGTTAATAAAGAATAAACCGGAAGATTTTTTAGTGATTTCTGGTGACGACGATTTAGCTTTATCTATTGTTTTAGCTGGTGGATCTGGTGTTATTTCTGTAATTGGCCAAGCTTTTCCTAAAGATTTCTCTGAAATGATTCGTTTGGGATTAAAAGGAGATAACAAAGCGGCATATAAACTTCATTTTAAATTAATGGATGTTACCAATTATATTTTTGAAGAAAATAACCCATCGGGAATTAAAGCCGTTTTTCAAGTTTTAAATCTATGTGAAGATACTGTGAGGTTGCCATTAGTGCCCGCAACAGATGCTTTAAAGCAAAAAATAAAAGATTTTGTAGAAGCTTATTAATTATTTTTTCAGTGTTAAATATTACTTAAACCTTATGATTACTGGGTTTAAGCCTCTATTTTAGCAAAAGTTTGGATTGAAAATAATATTTTTAATATCCATATTATTAACCTAATTTTGCATCCTCTTTTATATTTATGAAAAAGTTTTTTTACATTTTATTAGTATTCACTGTTTTAAGTAGTTGTAGCGAGTATCAAAAGGTTTTGAAAGCTGAAGATATTGCGTCGAAGTTTAAAATGGGTGAAGATTTATATAACGAAGGTAAGTTTGCAAAAGCGAATAGATTGTTTGCGCAAATTGTACCCAATTATAGAGGTAAACCGCAAGCGGAAAAATTGATGTATTTGTATTCTAATTCTTTCTATGAAATGGGAGATTATTATGTTGCAGGTTATCAGTTTGAACGTTTTGCATCTAGTTATCCAAATAGTGAAAAGCAAGAAGAAGCTTCGTTTTTATCTGCGAAAAGTTATTCAATGCTTTCCCCTGCTTACACTAAAGATCAAAAACAAACAATTGAAGCTATTGAGAAGTTGCAAACGTTTATTAATGTATTCCCCGATTCTAAATATGTTGCTGATGCTAATACATTGGTTCAAGCTTTAGATTATAAATTAGAGAATAAAGCATATAGTATAGCGAAGCAATACAATACAATATCAGATTTTGAGGCATCGATAAAATCATTTGATAATTTTATTTTCGATTTCCCAGGATCATCTTTACGTGAAAAAGCTTTGTTTTACAGATTAGATTCTGCATATCAATTAGCAATGAATAGTGTAGAACGAAAAAAAGAAGTGCGTTTAAAACAAGCCAAAGATTATTACGAAAGTTTTAAAAAATCTTATGTGAATTCTGAGTATATTTCAGAAGTTGATAATATGGCAGTTGAATTAGATGGCGCTTTAGAAAATTATAGCAAAAAAAGTTAAATAACAAGATCAAAATGGATTTAAAGAAAACCAATGCTCCCGTTAATACGATTACGTATGATAGAAATCAAATAGATGAGCCTACAGAGAACATCTATGAGTCAATTTCAATCATAGCAAGACGTGCGGAGCAAATTAATACAGAGATTAAAAAAGAATTAATTGATAAGTTAGAAGAATTTGCTACTTATAACGATAGTCTTGAAGAGATCTTTGAAAATAAAGAGCAAATTGAGGTATCTAAATTTTACGAAAAATTACCAAAACCTCATTCTTTAGCTGTCCAAGAATGGTTAACAGATAAAATTTATTTTAGAAATACAGAGGAAGATTCTCAAGAGTAAATTCTTTAATTTCTTTACAATATTTAAACTCCAAACCAATTATAACAATAGGCTTGGAGTTTCTTAGGTTATTAGGTAAATATAAAAAAAACACACACATTTTTTATGAGTATTCTAAAAGGTAAAAATGTACTATTAGGTATTACAGGTGGTATTGCTGCTTATAAAACGGCCGAGTTAGTTAGGCTATTTGTTAAATCCGGATCGGATGTAAAAGTTGTGATGACGCCAGCGGCTAAAAATTTTATAACACCTTTAACCTTATCTACTCTTTCTAAAAACCCGGTATATTCAACATTTACAAATGAAGATGATGATAATGCTATTTGGAACAGTCATGTTGATTTAGGGCTATGGGCAGATGTTTTTGTTGTTGCTCCAGCTACAGCAAACACTTTATCTAAAATGATGGGCGGTACGAGTGATAATTTATTACTGGCAACTTATTTATCTGCTAAATGTCCCGTTTATTTTGCGCCAGCTATGGATTTAGATATGTATAAGCATCCATCTTCAATGGAATCTTTTGAGAAGCTTCAGGAATTTGGAAATATTATGATTCCGGCTGGAAGTGGAGAGTTAGCAAGCGGATTAATAGGAGAGGGACGTATGGCAGAACCTGAAGATATTGTTACATTCATTGAGCAGGATATTTTAGGGAAATTGCTTTTACGCGGAAAAAAGGTGCTTATCACAGCAGGTCCAACGTATGAAGCTATTGATCCTGTTCGTTTTATTGGAAATCATTCTAGTGGAAAAATGGGTTTTGAAATAGCTAAAGCATCTGCAAATCTTGGAGCTGAAGTAGTTTTAATAACTGGTCCAACACATCAAAAAGTAAATCATAGTTTAATTAATGTAGTACCTGTTGTAAGCGCTGCCGATATGTATCAGGCGGTTCATGAGCATTTTGAAAATGTTGATATAGCCATACTTTCTGCCGCTGTTGCAGATTTTACACCAAAAGAAGTTTCTAATAAGAAAATAAAAAAGAAGTCAGATACGTTAACTTTAGAGTTAGGGCGTACTAAAGATATTTTAGCATCGTTAGGCGAGGTTAAAACAAATCAATATTTAGTTGGTTTTGCTTTAGAAACCGATAACGAGCTCGAAAATGCAAAAGGAAAATTAAAAAGAAAGAATTTAAATTTAATTGTTTTAAATTCGTTAAACGATAAAGGTGCTGGATTTAAAAGTGATACCAATAAAGTTACTTTTATTGATGAAGCTGGAAATATTACAGAAAACAGTCTGAAATCTAAAACTGATGTAGCGTCGGATTTATTAAATAAAATTATTGAAAATATATATGCGTAATATATTAGTTGTTTTATTAGTATTAATAAGTTTTACAGGTATTTCGCAAGAATTAAATTGTAAAGTGATTGTTAATGCGCAACAAACAGGAAACGAAAATTTTCCTATTTTTAAAACTTTAGAAAAACAACTTACCGAATTTGTAAACAAAACCACATGGACTAACCAAAAGTTTGCAACTCAAGAGCGTATAGATTGTAGTATGTTTATTAATGTTGTTGAGTACAGTGGCGAATCGTTTAAAGCAACGTTGCAAGTGCAATCTTCTCGTCCTGTTTATGGATCTTCATACAGTTCACCTATTTATAATTTTAACGATAAAGATTTTAATTTTAGATATTTAGAGTTTCAGAATTTAATATATAATCCTTCACAATACGAATCTAATTTAGTCTCTGTTTTAGCATTTCATGTATATATGGTACTCGGTTTAGATGCCGATTCGTTTGCCGAAAAAGGTGGCGATCCACATTTTAAACAAGCTCAAATTATTACAAATTATTCTCAGCAAAGTAACTCCATTGGTTGGAAATTAGAAGATGGTTTACAAAGCCGTTTCGTTCTTATTGATAACATTTTATCGCCAACATTTAAAGAATTTCGATCTGTAATTTATTCGTACCACAGAAATGGTATGGATATAATGTCTGAAAACGCAAAGCAAGGAAAAGAAGAAATAGTATCGGCTCTTTCTACTTTTAAAGAAATGAATAGCCGTAGACCGAATTCTTTTTTATTACGAACTTTTTTTGATGCAAAAGCGGACGAGTTAGAACAAATTTTTAGCGATGGTCCAAATGTAAATATCGCAAGCTTAAAAGAAACATTACAGCGTATTGCTCCTATGCATAGTACTAAATGGAATAACATTAAGTTTTAGAATAACGCCTTGATCTTGATACTAATAACTAAACATTAAAGTCTAAAATTAAAGACTACAAAAAATGCTAACATCGCTTTCTATAAAAAATTACGCATTAATCGATTATTTACAGGTTAATTTTAACGATGGGTTTTCTATAATCACAGGTGAAACTGGAGCAGGAAAATCTATACTTCTTGGTGGTTTATCCTTAATTCTAGGAAAACGTGCCGATTTAAGTAGTTTGAAAGAAGCTACGAAAAAGTGTGTTATTGAGGCTGTTTTCAGTGTGTCGAATTATAATCTGAAAGGACTTTTTGAAGCTGAAGACTTTGATTATGAGGAGCAGACTATTATTCGTCGTGAAATATTACCTTCGGGGAAATCACGAGCTTTTGTAAACGATTCTCCTGTAAATTTAAAAGGTTTACAAGTTTTGGGAGAACGTTTAATCGATATTCATTCTCAGCATCAAACCATGCAGTTGACTGATAATGGTTTTCAGTTTCAAATTATCGATGCTTTAGCTAATAACGATTCCGTTTTACAAGAATATAAATTAGGATTAAAAGGATATAAAAAACTTCAGAAGGAGTTAAAAGAACTTTTAATTTTTCAGGCGGAAGCTATAAAAGAACATGATTACAATTCCTTTTTATTGAATGAGTTAGTTGAAGCTAATTTAGTTGATGGTGAGGTGGAATCACTAGAAGGAGAATACGAAACCCTTAATAATATAGAGGGTATTCAAGAAAAATTATCGGAGGCACATCAATTATTAACAGAAGAAGAAGTAGGTGTTTTAGGGAGTTTAACGAACTTAAAAAATGTATTTCAAAAGCTTTCTGGATTATCTTCAAAATATGAGGATTTGTTTAATCGTGTTAATAGTAGTCTCATTGAAATGGACGATGTTTTTAGTGAAGTAGATGCTTTGCAAGAAGAACTAGATGCCGATCCTGCACGATTAGAAGTGGTAGATGCAAAACTTAAAACTATTCATAATTTAATGCAAAAGCATGTTGCTGAAGATGTAGCAGAGCTTATTCAAATTAAAAATACACTAGAAGAAAAAGTTTCGGCTACCGAGAGTTTAGATGAAAATATTCAGAAAAAAGAAAATGAAATTTCTTCTAAAACGAAGCAGATAAATAAAGTTTCTAAAGAAATTCATAAAACACGTATTGCTGTAATTCCTCAGTTAAAACAAGAGTTAGAAACTATTTTAGCAAGTTTAGGTATGCCTAATGCGCAGTTTAAAATTGAAGTTCATCTTAAAGAGGCCTTTTTTGCAAATGGACAAGATGAGTTAATATTCCTGTTTTCTGCAAATAAAGGAGGGCAATTCAATGAACTTAAAAAAGCAGCATCGGGTGGTGAGCTATCACGAATTATGCTAGCTATAAAATCGGTTTTATCAAACTATATTCAATTACCAACTATTATGTTCGATGAGATTGACACTGGTGTTTCTGGTGAGATTTCAAACAAAATGGGCGATATTATGCAGGATATGAGTAAAACTATGCAAGTATTTTCTATAACCCATTTACCGCAGGTCGCAGCTAAAGGACATTCGCATTTTAAAGTGTATAAAGAGGATGTGGACGATGTTACTAGGACCAATTTAGTGAAGTTAAACCACGACGAGCGTATTGTGGAAATTGCACAAATGTTGGGTGGAATAGAGATGTCATCATCAGCTATAGCACACGCTAAGGAGCTACTGAATTAAAAAAACTTAAGGTTTTAAGTTTTAAAGTTTAAAGTTTAGTATTTTTGCGCCGTTAAATTAATCAATAACCTAAAAAATACTTCCCGTATTATATTTCTAAAAAAGGAATAGCAATGAGGAAAATCTGAATTAAGATTTTGTTAAATAAGGGAAATAAACCAATTAATATGTACAATTTACTAAAAGGAAAAAGAGGAATTATTTTTGGAGCATTAGATGAGAATTCAATTGCTTGGAAAACAGCAGAACGTGTTCATGAAGAAGGCGGAACTTTTGTTTTAACAAATGCACCAGTTGCCATGAGAATGGGACAAATTAGTGAATTGGCAGAAAAAACAGGTTCTCAAATTATTCCAGCTGATGCTACTTCGGAAGAAGATTTACAGAATTTAGTAGAGAAATCTATGGAAATTCTTGGAGGTAAAATTGATTTTGTTTTACACTCTATCGGAATGTCTATTAACGTACGTAAAGGGAAGCATTATACCGACCAGAATTATGCTTGGACACAAAAAGGAACAGATGTTTCTGCAATGTCTTTTCATAAAGTAATGCAAACGCTTTACAAAGCAGATGCTATGAATGAGTGGGGATCAATTGTTGCTTTAACTTATATGGCTGCACAACGTGTATTTCCTGATTATAATGATATGGCTGATAATAAGGCATATTTAGAAAGTGTAGCTCGTAGTTTTGGATATTTCTTTGGAAGAGATAAAAACGTACGTGTAAACACTATTTCTCAATCGCCAACACCAACTACTGCAGGTAGCGGAGTAAAAGGTTTTGATGGTTTTATTGCTTATGCAGATAAAATGTCGCCACTTGGTAATGCTACGGCGTTAGATTGTGCAAACTATACAATATCTATGTTTAGTGATTTAACTAAACGTGTAACGCTTCAAAACTTATTTCATGATGGTGGTTTTAGCAACATGGGTGTTAGTGACGAGGTAATGAGTGCTTTTGTAGACGCTCAAGAAAAATAGAAAATATATTTTTTATATTATGAAAAGCCACCTGTAAAAGGGTGGCTTTTTTGTTACTTTTGTGTTATGCAATTAGAGTTTTCATTCATAATTCCGGTTTATAACCGTCCAGACGAAACCCAAGAACTTTTGGAGAGTTTTGTGGGCTTAAAAACGGATACAGATTTTGAAATAGTTATTGTTGAAGATGGATCTACTTTATTATCAAAAACTATTGTAGAGGAGTTTCAAAATAAGTTAGATATTTCATACTACTTTAAAGAAAATTCAGGACCTGGAGATTCTCGAAATTATGGCATGCAAAAGGCTAAAGGTAATTATTTTATTATTTTAGATTCCGATTGTATTTTACCAGAGCAGTATTTATCGGAAGTTGAAAAAGGATTGGATGCAAACTATGTAGATTGTTTTGGCGGGCCAGATGCGGCTCACGAATCGTTTACTAATTTGCAAAAAGCGATTAATTTTTCGATGACTTCATTTATAACAACAGGAGGAATTCGTGGAAATAAAAATAGTGTAGATGCTTTTCAGCCAAGGAGTTTTAATATGGGGCTTTCTAAAGCAGCCTTTTTAGCTTCGCAAGGTTTTGGACGTATACATCCTGGGGAAGATCCCGATTTATCTATTCGTTTATGGGATTTGGGTTTTAAAACTACTTTAATTCCCGAAGCTTTCGTGTATCATAAACGCCGAATTTCTTGGAGTAATTTTTATAAGCAAGTAAATAAATTTGGTATGGTACGGCCTATTTTAAATAGCTGGCATCCTTCAACTAAAAAAATAACCTATTGGTTTCCTACCTTATTTTGTTTAGGATTTTTAGGTTCTATTTTGTTGAACTTCGTTAATATAAATTTTCCACTTAATGCTTATTTGTTTTACTTCGGAATAGCGTTTATTTTAGCATTATTTTCAACAAAAAATATTATAGTTTCTATTTTGGCAATCCCTGCAATAATTATTCAGTTTTTTGGATATGGCTATGGGTTTTTAAAATCGACAATAGCAGTTTCAGTATTAAATAAAGATCCTGAGAATCATTTTCCTAAATTATTTTTTAAATCGAAATGATAAAAAAATTAAAGTCCCATTTATTGTCTTCCATAAAAAGTAAAAAAATTAATATTTTTCTGCTCTTTTTGGTGTCGGCTTTTATTATCTTAATTTTTAATAAATTATCTAAAGAATATACTAATACTTTGGTGTTTAATATAGAGATGGAAAACGTGCCACAAGAGCATGTTATCTTAAACGATAGCACTAATGTTTTGGCTATAACCTTAAAAACGCATGGTTTTAAATGGTTGAATTATTACATGAGCACGCCTAAGGTTAAAATTGATTTTTCTAAAGATGTTTACAGAAAAGACTCCGCTTATGTTTGGCATAAATCGATTAAATATTTGGCAAATACGCAATTTGAAAGTCAGGTGGAATTATTAAACATCTCTCCAGATACGCTTTACTTTAAGTATGGTGTTAATATGGTTAAAAAAGTACCTGTTAGGTTGAAATCGGAAGTAAGTTTTTCGTTAGGTTACGATGTTTCTGGAGATTATAAGTTACAACCAGATTCAATTACTATAATTGGACCAAATGTTTTAGTTTCAAAATTGGATTTTATAGAAACAAAACCTGTAAATTTAATTGATGTTAAAACTGATATTACTAAAAAATTAGAATTAAATCTTCCGAATTTGGCTGATTTAAAATTTTCAACTAAAACATCTATTTTAAAGGCAAAAGTTGAAAAGTTTACTGAAGGGAAATTGAAAGTTCCTGTTCAAATTATTAATAGCCCCGATTCTTTGAAAATCAAATATTTTCCAAAAGAAATTAACGTATCTTATTACGTGAGTTTAAAGAATTTTAATAGTGTTACGGTAAAGGATTTTAAAGTGGTTTGCGATTACAGTAAAGTAGCAAAAGCATCGACCTTAACTCCAGAATTGGTAAAGATTCCAGCACAGGTTAAAAACGCAAAAATTAATCAACAACTTATAGAATTTATTATAACAAAATGATTGTAGTAGGACTTACAGGCGGTATTGGTAGCGGTAAAACAACGGTGGCGAAAATGTTTTTGACATTAGGCGTTCCGGTTTATATAGCCGATGATGAAGCCAAAAAGCTAATGCGTAAGTCTAAAATCATTAAACGAAAACTTATCCAATTATTTGGCGAGCAAGCCTATGTTGATAATAATTTGAATAAACCATTTATTGCCAGTATTATTTTTACTGATAAAAATATGCTGAAACAAATGAATGCTATTATACATCCTAGAGTGGCTAGGCACTTCGAGAAATGGGCGAAAAAGCAAAATACGCCTTATGTAATAAAGGAAGTGGCTATTTTGTTTGAAAATGGTGGTGATAAACTTTGCGATTACGTAATTGCTGTAACAGCACCAAAAGATGCTAAAATAAAGCGTGTTTTGGTTCGCGATAATACTTCCGAAGAAAAAATTATTGCAATCATGAAGAATCAATGGAGTGATGCAGAAAAAGTGAAACTTTCACATTTTGTAATTGAAAATGTAGACTTGGAAAAAACTAAAAATCAGGTATCTTCTGTGCATGCACAAATCCTTAAGAAAATACAGAAATCATAGAATTTTAACATTTTTGTTAATGTAAGGTTAAAAGCTGTTTTAGTAAATGTTAAAATGTTAATTTTGACTAATGAGTAAACGCATAATTTTTGTTTTAATATTGTTAATGAGCTTATCCTTAATTGGTATAATTTCAATTCAGGCTTACTATATTAACAATTCTGTTAAGAACGAAAAGGAGCGTTTTAGAAGTAGCGTTAAAACGGCACTTTATTATGTTTCGAATACAATTGAAACAAAGGAAGAATCGGAGTATGTATATAAACTTCAGAATTTAGTTTTACAAGGTGTTGCTGTAGATACGGCGGCTATTCGTAATTTAAATATAATTCAAGAGGACTCAGACTCTAAAGAAATTGTAGTTTATAGCAGTGGTATTTTAGAGGAAAATTATAAGTTGAGCTCACCGCTTTTTGACATGGGGTTGGATACTATAAATGTAAAACGCATTTATAATGAACGCCAAACGAGAGTGTATAGCAATAAAGGATCGGATTTTGATTTAAGTTCTAATGATAAGTTGTTGGTTTTGGAGAAAATGTCTACAACCGATAAAATTTTATTTGAAGATCTTTATAAGGATATTGCACAAAGACGACCAATACATCAAAGAGTTTCACGAGAAACTATTGAAGATATGTTGACTAGAAAGCTTAAAGAAGATTCTATAAATATCAAATTTGAATTTGCTATTTATAGTAATGATTTGGCAACAAAAATACAAAGTGATTCGTTTGAATATGATAAGAAATCGACTTTTTCTGTTCCCATTTTTTCTAATATGAATACAGGCAGTCCGTATAAATTATTAGTTAATTTTCCGGAAGATGGTAAGTTTATTTTATCGACTATAATAGGTATGATTTTGTTATCTATTGTGTTTACGTTAATTATAATTATGGCTTATTCAGGCGCACTTTATCAGTTAATGAAACAGCGTAAAATTTCGGAAATTAAAACCGATTTTATAAATAACATGACGCATGAGTTTAAAACGCCAATAGCAACAATAAATTTGGCTTTAGACTCTATTAAAAACCCAAAAATTATTGGGGATCGTGATAAGGTAATCCGTTATCTAAACATGATTAAAGAAGAAAATAAACGTATGCATGCTCAGGTTGAAAATGTATTACGTATTTCTAAGCTTGAGAAAAACGAGCTTAATATAAGTAAAGAACGTGTTGATTTTCACGAATTAATTGAAGATGCTATTACGCATGTTCAGCTTATTGTTGAAGATAGAGAAGGTTATATACATACACATCTTGATGCCGAAAGCACATGTATTTTAGCAAATGAAACACATTTTACAAATGTGGTAGTTAATATTTTGGATAATGCTATAAAATATTCACCAGAAGCACCAAAGATAGATGTGTATACAGAAAATGTTGGAACCAGCATTTTATTAAAAATTAAAGATCAAGGTAGCGGAATGAGTAAAGCTGCCGTGAAACGTGTGTTCGAAAAGTTTTATAGAGAACATACTGGAAATATACACAATGTTAAAGGCCATGGACTGGGTTTAGCATACGTGAAACGAATAGTAGATGATCACCAAGGTCATATAACAGTAGAAAGTGAAAAAGACAAAGGAAGTACCTTTACCGTAAGGCTTCCGTTAATATCGTAAATTATGGAAGAGCATAAAAAGAGAATTTTATTAGTAGAAGATGATCCAAATTTTGGAACTGTACTTAAGGATTATTTAATGATGAATGATTATGACGTAACCCATGCTAAAAATGGTATGGAAGGTTTTGAAAAATTCAAAAAGGACGATTTCGATTTGTGTATTTTAGATGTTATGATGCCTTATAAAGATGGTTTTACATTAGCTAAAGAAATACGTGAAAAAAATACGGATGTGCCTATTGTTTTCTTAACTGCTAAAACCATGAAGGAAGATGTTCTTAAAGGTTATAAAGTAGGAGCAGACGACTATTTAAACAAACCGTTTGATAGTGAGGTGTTATTAATGAAAATTAAGGCTATTATTCAAAGAAAAGCTACTGAAACAGTTTCTGATAGTAAGCAATTTGAATTTAAAATAGGAGGCTTCGATTTAAACTCTAAACTTCGTTTTTTAAGTCATAATGGTACAGATCCTGTAAAATTATCACCAAAAGAAAACGAATTGTTACGTTTATTAGCATTACATGAAAATGATTTAATGCCTCGTGAATTAGCACTGACTAAAATATGGAGAGACGATAATTATTTTACGTCTAGGAGTATGGATGTTTACATAGCAAAGCTTCGTAAGTATTTAAAATTAGATCCGAAAGTAGAAATACTTAACATACATGGTGAAGGATTCAGATTGGTTGTGAATAATTAAAATTTCAGCCTAATTAACATATTTAAAACCTGTCAGTTTTTATAAAATTCGACAGGTTTTTTTATGTTTTCTGTTTTACTTCGGAAATTGATTCCCAATGGTTATTGTGATTAGGTTTTATAAGAAGTTTAAAAGAAAATACCCTCACTAAAATTTGAATTTAGTGAGGGTGTTTTTATGTTGTTTAAGCTCTAACAAAATTTAGTATTCAGAATCTTTTATTTTATGAATTATAAGGCAGGAACAGTTACAGTTTGGCAACTAAACTGTTCTTCTGGGCAAGCATCGGTAATTAGTCCATAACACACCTCGTAAGTTCCGGGCTTTAGTTATACAAAAAAGTTTCCTTGATCCCAAGCTTCACCCCAAGCTGTAGCTTTGTATTCGTTGTCTAAGTAATATTTTAAGATATAACCTTCTTTAATACTTGTACCATTTAATAATTCAAAATCGGGTTTTATTTGGTAATAACCTTCAGAAAATAACGAAATGGTAAAATCTGGATTAAAGCAATCTCCAACTTCAATGGTTTCACAACTGTTTCTCGTTTCGCTACAATCGTTTGTGGTTAATTCAAAACAAATTTCGTGACTACCAGGCTCTAAAGTAGTTCTAAACTCGCCTTCATCCCATGCAGCTCCTAAGGCTTGATATTTATATTCTCCGTCAACAAAAAACTTTAAGATATAGCCTTCTTTAATTTCGGTTCCATTTAATATTTCAAATTCTGGAGAAAACACATAAGTGGTTCCAGAAGTATGTTCTGTAGTGAAGGAGGGTTTAAAACAATCGTCAGATGTATCATCGTCTTCACAAGACGTTAAGGCAATACAGACTAGTAAAATTGTAAATAGTAAGCTTTTAAATAAGGGGGATTTAAGTTTCATAATAATTATACTATAGGGGTTAAATTACTTAATTAAAGTATGTTTTTATGAAAATATTATGTACAAATGTACATTTTATCGAGTAAAAGTTTCATCTAAAAAGTTGCTTTTTCTTTCAAAAATAGAGATAAAAAGCCTTTTTACAAATGGCTTAAATTTTTTCATCTTAATTTATCGATATGGTTAAAAATTAACGATTAAGTTGTCGATTTTAAAACAAAAAAAACTCTCCATAATGAAGAGTTTAGTTGTTAATTAATTTTATTATAACCTAATTTTAGATACGAGCAGTTAACCATTCTTTTAATTCAAAGAAGTTTTGCGGAGCAACACCGTGCCCAACAGGGAATTCCGAATATTTATGCTTTATGTTTAATTTACTCAAATAAGGTGCGTTTTGTCTTGCCCAATCTACAGGTATAACTTGATCTACGCTACCATGAGAACAGTAAAAATCTAAATGCGCATAATCTTCTTTTTGAATAGGTTTCGGGAAAATATCTGGATTAATATAACCGCTTAAAGCAACGATGTTTTTAATTTTTTCTGGATAAGTAAGTGCCACAGCATAACTTAAAATAGAACCTTGACTAAAACCTAAAAGCGATACGTTATTTTTATTTACAGGATACGTTTCAATAGCTTCATCAATAAATTTAGCAATTAAATCACGGGATAAGATAGCTTGTTCATTATCGCTCCATTTTCCTTTTTCAGCATCAAAATTAATAGCGTACCAAGCATTTCCAGAAGGTTGCATTGGGTATGGTGCTCTTACTGAAATGATAAAAAGTTCTTCAGGTAATTCACCCGCGAACGAAAATAAATCGTTTTCATCACTACCATAACCATGTAGTAAAATTAATAACGGCGCATTTTCGGTTAACGATGATTTACGGATAATATGTTTTAAAGAAAGAGACGTATTCATTATAAAGAGAATTTAATACATCAAGAAATAACTTGATATTTTGAGGTTTGTATTTTTTTAGGAAATTTTAATATAATCGTATTATTTACATCCCAAGCTTAGCAAAGAGTTTTTGATATAAATTACCAACAAGAGGAACTGGTTCTGCTTTTTTACCAATAGCATTAGAAAAACCAAAAATGAATAAAACCGCAAAAAACAAATAAAAACCAGAGCTTATATACCAGCTATCAAAACTTCCCGCTATGCGTCCTAATGCAAAAAAAGTAAGCCATAACCCTAAAGATTGGCGGATATGGAAACTAGCAAAAGCACTCTTGTTTTCATTGTTTAAATAATAAGCAATAATAACTCCAATTAAGGTTAGGTAGCTAATTATGGCGTTTTTACGGCCGGTTTCAATATCTTGTGTTGTCATTTAAATTATGAGTTTATAGAAATTTTATTGTTAGAAATAATACCATATGCTTTGCCTTTTAAAGATTCGCCTTCAAAAATGGCATTTTTAGATTTTGATATGATGTCGTTTTTAGAAAACGTGTATTTAGTATCAGGATTAAATAACGATAAATTTGCTTTGTTTCCAATGTTTAGAGGTGTGTTTTCTAAACCAAATCTAGATTTTCCTTTGGTTAAAATATCAATAGATTTTTTTATGGTGAATAAGGATTGAAGCGCGCCAAAAGCAGACTCTAAACCAATAGTGCCATATTTGGCATGGTCGAATTCAATTTTTTTATGCTCAATATCTATAGGGTTATGGTCGCTGGTAACCATATCTATTGTACCGTCTTTTACACCTTCAATTAAAGCGTCCACATCACTTTGTATACGTAATGGAGGTAATACTTTAAAATGTGTGTTAAAATCGTTTAATGCGGCATCTGTAAAGTATAAATTATGGATGGCTACACTACAAGTAATATCTAATTTTTTCTTTTTCGCTTCACGAATTAAATCTACAGATTTAGCTGTTGATATAGTTGGGATATGTAACTTTCCGCCTGTATATTCTAATAGAAATATATCACGAGTTATTTGTAATTCTTCCGCAATAGCGGGAATACCTTTTAAACCAAGAGTTGTACTTGTTACGTTTTCATTCATTACACCACGGCCAGCAATTTTATTTTCCTGAGGAAAGGCGCAGACTAATCCGTTAAAATTACTTGCGTATTGCAGCGCAATTTTCATTAAGTTGGGATTAGAAATCGGTTTTTTATAATCATAAAAAGCAACTGCTCCGGCAGATGTCATATCAAATAATTCGGCTAAATCTTCACCTTTACTTCCAACGGTTAAAGCACCAATAGGTAATAAGCTTACGGCATGGTTTTGAGCTTTGGCGTTTACAAAGGTAATATTAGAGTTCGAGTCGATAACGGGATTACTATTCGCGTTCATTGCTACGGCTGTAAAACCAGAAGCTGCAGCAGTTTTTAAACCGTTTGCTATTGTGTCACGTTCTTCATAACCAGGTTCTCCAAAACAGACGCTACTATCAAACCACCCTTGAGAAATATGTAAATTATCAAGTTGAATTTCTTGATATTTGTTTGGGTTTTTAATAGACTTCGCAATGGAAGTAATCACGCCATTTTCAATTAATATATCTTGAGTACTGTTATGAAACTCGCTTTTAGAATCTATTATCGTGGCCGATTTTATAAGTATGTTCATTTAAAATATTTTAATATGCACATTTCAGTAAGTAAAAACGCTAGTGCAAAAATAATAAACCATTTCCATAGCGCATTAATTTTTGCATCACTTTTTATGGTGTCAAAAACTTGAGCAACAGAGTTGTTGAGATTGATGTTTTCTGTGTTCGATAAATTGGTGTAAAGTAAATTACTTTCCGTTCTATCATAATTATAACTCACGTTTTTAATAATTTCTGTTTTGTTTTTCACTTGATAAATACTCGCAGTATTAGGCGTTTCCGAAGTTTTTATAAGCACTTTATTATTAAAAAGTTGCTGTTCGGGAATCATGTTTACAGTTGTGTTAGATAGAGTTAAAACAGCATCTTGTTGCAATTGCGTGTTTACTTCAAAACTATTGTTTTTCCCGATGGTGTAATACAATTCGGGAATTTTAAAACTAAACTTTCCAATATTATAAAGTGTTGGAACAATTAAGGGCGAATTTTTAAAGTTTGAATTATCACTATTTAAAGCAGACGTAAACACAAACGTGTTTTTATTTTGAAATAGAAATGGGCTGTTATCTTCATATTTAAGAATAGAAGACGAGTTGGCTGCATTAATATTATAAAGCCCGTTTACTTTAGGGTATTGAAAATTGCTCACCTTTTTTTCAAACACACCATTATTAAATAACGGATGCGCATAATTTATAGTCGTGATGCGTTTTTCGGTTTTATTAAAATCTTTAAAAGTAGATTGAAAGTTTTGCAACAAATCGTTATAAGATGTTATTGTAATGCTGTTAGAAGGAATAATAACCAATGCACCACCTTGACTTGCGAATTGTTTTAAAGCGGTAATTAACGCACTCGGGATTGTATTTATTTCATTTAAAACAATAAGATTCTGAGCCTCTAAAATATTATAGTTTAATTGTTTTAATTCCGAAGCTGTATAATTAAATTCATCAGCGGTGTAAATACGTTTTAAAAAATTGTCATCCGCTTCATTTATGGTTAAAACATTAACTTTAGATGTATTATTAATATTAAAAAACAAGCTGTTATCAAACTGTAAACTCGCATCGTCTATAGTTATTTTACCGTTTACTATTTTGTTTGTTGGTAAGGTGAATGTAGTATTCGCTGCTTTCTCAATACTAACCGATGTTTTTGCAATTAAGGTATCGTTATTAAAAAGAGAAACTGGTAGATTTTCAATAAGTTTTCCGTTGTTCTTTAAAAGCACGGTTAATTGAATTTCGGATGCTGTTTTTTCAGAAATAAAAGCACTATCAATCGCTACGTTTTCAGTATTTACAGGTTTTAGTTGAACAAAATAATTTGTTTTTAAAGAATCCTTTTCAATTGAAAATCTATTGTTGCTTTCCTGAAAATCTGATATATAAATTAAGTTTTTTAAACTACTTTTTTCTTTACTAAAAAAAGTATTACTCTTTAAAAATGCAGCTTGTGTTGTAAGTGGTGTAGCGGCATAATCCAGTTGCAGTAGTTCGTTTTTTATAGTTTTAATCGTTGTATTCTTAAAAACCGAATTATTGGTTAAAAAGGTTATGTTTTCATCTTCGGGAACATGCTCTATAATATCTTGTACGGCACGTTTTAAAAGTTGGCCTTGACTACCTTTGGCTTGCATACTAAAGGAATTGTCTAAATAAATCACGGTTTCCTTTTTAGATTTAAAAGCATTTGTTTTTGTTGTAAAAGGTTGTGCAAAAGCCAATACAATACAGGCTAAAAGTAATAATCTTGTAAAGAGAATAAGCCATTTTTTTATCTGAGAACTTTTCCGGGCTTGAAGTTTGGCTTCTTTTAAAAAGGCAACGTTGGTAAAGTTTACTTTTTCAAATTTCCGTAATTGAAATAAATGAACAATAATAGGGATAAGCAGTAAAAATAAGGCGTAAAGAAGTTCGGGGTGTTTAAACTGCATGTTTTTTTATAATTAGACAAATATAGAGAATGAAAAAAATATTGCCACAACTTCCCGCATGTTTTTCTAATAATAGATATCAAAAATAAAGATTAACAGAAAAAAACATAATCTTCAATCTGTTTCAGGTTTAAATTCTTCATATAAATTAAAATCTCTTTTTGCTCGATTTTATTGGCAACAGTAATAATGCTTTGTGCGTTTCCTTCGTCTTTTAAATAACTAAAAGGCTTGAGAATAACACCATAAATATCACGACCTATTTTATTTGGGTTATCGCAAATCCATTCAAATTTTATCTGTTTTTCAATCAGTTTTTTTGCAATGGTTTTACCTTTTTTTCCAGCACCCCAAATCACCAAGGTTTTGTCTTTATCATAATCGAGTTCTAAAAAATACTTCAGTTTAATATCAATAAAATGATTTTCGGCATAATGCAAATGCGTGCGTGAGGTTCTACTGTTATAATCACGCCAATTGTGTAAAACATCAGCACATGGTATGCATTTAAAACCATGCTTGTAAAACCGAAAAGCTAAATCATAATCTTCAGGATATAAGTTTGGGTTAAAGGCATTGCAAGCAATTAAATCACTTCGGTAAAGCATCCAACAAGGCGAGGGAATAACACATTCTTTATAAATTTCAGAAAAATTAGAACCTTTTTCAGTTAAGTTATTCAACCAAACCTCATAACTTTTATAACCGTCCTTTATGCCATCTTCCGAGAAGTAATTCACCAAGCCAACGGCAACATGTTGCTTTCCGTGGGTTAACAAGTTATTTGCTAGAACCTCAATTTTGTTAGGTTGCATAATATCATCACTATCCATGCGGGTAATAAGTTCACCGCTACTTTTAGAAAAAGCCAGTTTTAAGGCATCAATGATACCGTTTCCAAAATTTTTAAAAAGTTGAATTCTTTTATCTTTTAGAGCGAAAGAATTTACAATATCGAAACTTTGGTCCGTAGAACCGTCGTCAATAATAAGTAATTCCCAATTGGGATAACTTTGCTCAATAATAGAGGTTAAGCATGGTTTTAAATAGATTTCCGTGTTTTTAAACGGAATTAAAATGCTAACTAATGGTTTTTGCATGCTGCGAATTTAACAAAACCTTAGGAGATTAATATGCAACATAATAGTATTTTCGACGTCACTTGTTTATAACTAAGCCATTAGCGTTAATTTGCTATACATTCTATGTGTTTAGTTAAAATTAAGTAATTATAAATCTAGGTTGTACCACACTAAATCTATGGCAATCTATAATTAAATTAAAAGTAATATATGAATATCAAGTTCCTTTCCGCATCTGTCATGATGGGGATTTTATTATCAAGTTGTAGTTCTACAAAAAATGCTAAAAACGATTTAGCCGTAAGTTTACCAATAGAAACTTCTATTAATTTAAACAACGTTACTAACGATAAAGCACCAGTAATTATTAATCCTGGACGTTTTACAGTATCGAGCGTTACCTATAGGCTGCCAAGAGTAGTGCAGGGGACCTATTCGGTAAGTGATTTCGGGAAATATATAGACGATTTTAAAGCCATTAACTATAAAGGAGAAAGCATGCCAGTAGTTAAGGTCGATGCTAATACTTGGACTATAGCAAATGCAAAACAACTAGATAAAATAACATATTTGGTAAACGATACTTTCGATATTGAAACCAAAGGCGGTATAGGTGGCGAAGAGCCATTTTCACCATCTGGAACAAATATAGAACCAGAAAACTATGTGCTTAATTTGCACGGTTTTATTGGGTATTTCGATACTTTAAAAAACAACCAATATAAAGTAGATATTACAGGTCCTGCAGATTTTGTTCGTACTTCGGCATTACAAACTGTAGATTCTAAAACTAGCGAAGATGGTAAAAGCATAACCACTAGCTATTTTGCACCACGTTATTTCGATATTACCGATAACCCAATGATGTACGGCGATTTAGATGTCGAAGAGTTTATGGTTGGCGATATTAAAATTGTATTAAGCGTATATTCTCCAAATAAGGTACATACCGCAGCTTCATTAAAAGAGACTATTTTTAAAATGATGGAAGCGCAAAAAGCCTTTTTAGGAGATATAAATACAACACCACGTTACGATATTTATTTGTATTTATCTGATGGTGCAGACGATTCTCCTAAAGGTTTTGGCGCATTAGAGCACCACACATCTACCGTAGTGGTATTACCAGAAGACATGGACGAAGAAATGCTTGCAAGCAGCATGACAGATGTAGTATCTCACGAGTTTTTCCACATTGTAACGCCATTAAGCGTGCATTCCGAGGATGTTCATTATTTTGATTATAACAACCCAACATTCTCTAAGCATTTATGGATGTACGAAGGTGTTACCGAATATTTTGCAACCTTATTTCAAGTTAGTGAAGGTTTAGTTACAGAAGATGAATTTTTTAATAAAATAATGGAAAAAGTACAAGCATCTAAAAACCTAAACGATGCTATGAGCTTTACCATAATGAGCGAAAACGTATTAAAAGCACCGTACAAAGATCAATACCTAAATGTGTATCAAAAAGGCGCATTAATAGGCATGTGTATCGATATTATGATGCGAGAAGAAAGTAATGGACATCGCGGTATTTTATCACTAATGAAAGAACTTTCTAATAAATACGGAAAGGATAAACCTTTCGAAGACGATAAATTAATAGACGAAATTGTAGCCATGACTTACCCGTCGTTACGCGATTTTTTCGATAATCATGTTATTGGGGATATTCCAATTAACTACAACCAGTTTTTAAACAAAGTAGGCTTAGAAATTGGCGAAGGAAAAGTCGAAACCAGCTACGTGCATAATGCAGGAACACTTTTATTTGGTGCTAATCCAGAAAAAGGACAAGTGTTTTTTATAGATGCCGTAAAAGGCAATAGTTTCTGGAACGAGCAAGGTGTGCAAGCAAACGATGTTTTAAAAGCCATAGATGGCGAGCTGTTCACTATGGCAAACGCTAACGATTTATTGCAAAAAATGTTTATGTGGTCTCCAGGAACAGATATACACGTTACCTTGGAGCGCGATGGTAAAGACATTGAAATCAACACCACAACCACAAAATCTTACACTATAGGCGACGGTATCTTCGAAAAAGCCGATGCTACCGATGCTCAAAAAGCATTACGTGAAGCTTGGTTAAAAGGCTAATATTTTAAAGAAATATTTAATTTTAAAAAACGATTGATAAGCTGTTAAGTTTATCAATCGTTTTTTTTTATGGCGTTACCCGAAAATGGGTCGGGCTTTCCGCTGTATCTTTTTTGTACTCAATTATTTTGGCATCTTAATTAGGTAGAGGCAATGCATAAGTTTCGTTATTTTATAGAATATTAAGGCTAGTACAAAAAAGGATGCCGCATCAATCCCTAACGCGGGTGTTTGCAGAGGTTTTTTTTAGGCTAGTGTGAGAGAAAGCTTGTAGACGTTTTGTTTTTACTAAGCTTTTAAAAACCTGTTTAAGGTTTAATTTTTTACTTCAGTTTTAAATAATTTATCCCAAAAAAAGGTGTAAAACCCAAAGTTTTTATTGTTGAGTTTATGGTGCGCTTTATGAAATGTATTTGTCGTGAAAATAAATAAAGATGGTTTATAAGTGTTCCCATTTAAATGAGTTATTAAACCATAAACCCAATTAAAAAACAGAAATAAAATAAAACCATAAATATTAAATTGAAACAATATGGTTATCATAGTTAGTAAAAGTCCAAAAAATATAGATTCCCATGGAGACATATGGTATAAACTAACCGAGTTAAACCTATCGGTATGTTCATGATGCTTTGCATGGATTTTCTTTAATATTCCTAAGCTATGAGATAGGTAATGTAAAACATACATTAAAAAATCCATTAACAAAAACACACTAATAAAAGAGACCCAAACACTAGATTCAGAAAATGTAATAATACCATTAAGCCATAATAAATATCCTGGTATCGCTATTACAATATTTATGCATAAAATAATTATTGAACCAATTATTTCCTCTCTAGGTAGCATTTCTTGATGATTATAGAAGTAATTCCAAAGCTTGCTAATAACAATGGTTAGTACATATGCTGCAATATTTGTTATTATTAGTAAAGGGAAAAATGTGAAAGGATTTTTTAAGTCCATATTCTATTTAGTGTTTTTTGTTTCAGTTAGCGGCTAATGTACTTCATGTTTACTGATGATTTTTTGTGAAAGGGTTTTAATGTAAAACGAAGTTAACTGTTTTGTTTTAGAAAGTCAAAAGCTTTTTTATTTGAGTATTTAATCAAACAGTATCTAAATTTCGGGTTTTGAACATATTTGCGTGCTAGAGTTTATGAGTAAAATATAAATAGTTTTTTATCTTTGCAGCATGAGTGAATTTAAAGAATATTTCGAAAAATTACAACAAAGCCTAATAAAGGATGAGTTTGTAAAACTTACACTAAGTAAACCTGTTAAACGAAGTGAAAGTTTATCAAATGTATACATGCGTTTATTTGTAGTTGATGGTAAAGAAGTTTTTCAATTTAAATACCGTTATACGGAAGAAGAGCTTTACAAACAGTTTACTTTAAAGGAGGCCATTGCCGAATTGGAAACATTGCTAATGGAATCTTTTAGAACAGGAACTCTATTTACTTTAAGTGAAGATTTGTTAGTGATTATTTCTAAGAAGAAAGTTGTTTCTTATAGAGAGACAGCTCCAAGTTTTAAAAATAAATTACCAGAAATACCATTAGAATCATAAGAATATCAATAATCTCTATTGATGTTGATAGAGGTTTTTATTCCATTAATAATTTTTTTATTTCTTCAATAGAATAGGTAAAATCAGACATTTTTTTACTTTTCCCAATGTGAATTGGACTATTGTTCATTCGGTTGGCTAAATCTTTTATTGGCATTTTTTCTAAAGATCCAAAATCATTTTTCCACCAATCCAATTGTTCAAGTCGTTGATTTTGGAATCCTGTAGTGCTTCGGTCATTATCGGTTGGAAGAAAATCTAGACTACCAATAATTGAATTCAGGTTTTCAAAGTCAATTATTATTCCATCATAAATTAGCTGTCCGAAAAGAGCATCCTTAAAAATTTCTTCAATGTTGCTTAATTCCGATGCTTTTATATCAGTCAAAATTACATTGTATTTAGTATATCCGTTTGTAATTAACCAACATTTTTTTCTGTCTACATAAAACACTGTAGCATTCCATTTTCCTAAAATTCCGCAATCAGTTTCTTTGTCTGTTGAGATAAGTTTCTTAACTAACTTTTCTAACTTTTTGGTAGTATGAATTTTTGTTCGTCTCAATTGATTCAGAATGATTTGGTATAGAAATACTTAACGAAGTTAATTGTTTTTTTGAAAAAATCAAAGTAAATTTTAGTTATTCTAATCAATAAAAAAAGATAAAATCTTACATATTCAAAATACTAATTCCATTTTAATATCTGCTCGGTTATATTGGTTGTTTTCTTCCAACGGGATTTCAATAAAACCATTTTTTTCATAAATGTAAATAGCATTTTCTAGCTTTCGGTTAGAGTAAATAATAAGTTTAGAAATCTGTTTTGTTTTCGCAAACTCTATGACATGATGCATTAATTTCTGGCCAATTTTTAATCCGCGATGTTTTGGGGAAACGGCCATTTTGGTTAATTCAAAATTATCAGTATCTTTCGTCTTCATTAGAGCCACCGTGCCAATAATATCGTTATCAAGTTTAGCGAAAAATATATATCCACCTTGGTCTATAATATGTTCTTTGGAGTTACTTAGCACTACATCATCGTAAGGTTCAACATAAAAAAGAGATTGCAACCACTCTATGTTTAAGTTGTAAAAATCTTTTGCGTATTGCTGTTCAAAAGGGATTATTTGTAATTTCATAAAATTTAAAGCAACCAATAATTTATGTTTTAATATTCACCTTAATTTAAATAGGTAATTAAATTACGTAATATTTATTTTAACAATGTAATACGTCCAAAATAAAAAGAAGTTCGTATATAAAGCAAATATCGAGAATACATTAGTATTTTAAAATTAAACACAAAAGTAAGAAATATGGAAAATAATAGTAGTAGTACAGGGCTTAAAGTTGCTTTAGGCATTGCATTGGTTTTGTTTTTAGCAACTGGTTTTTATGCTATGAACCTAAATAAGAAAAGTAACGAAGTTGAAAAAGATTTAACCGAGCAAAAACGTTTGGTAATGAATGACCTTAATACTATGGCTAAGCAATATGACGAGGCTATTAGTGAAAATCAAATTTCGAATAAAAATTTAATTGATGCTCGTGGAAGAATTCAGGGTTTAATGGATTCTTTGCAAATATCTGAAACTAACGTAAAAAGCTTGTGGAGATATAAACAAAAGTATACATCATTACAGAAAGAAATGGATGTGTTAATGGCACAAAACGATTCATTACGTGTTGAAAACTCTTATTTAGCTACATCTTTAGATAGTACTAGAGTGCGTTTAGAGGAACGTACTATTTTTACAGACTCTTTACTTATACAAAATACTGCATTGGCAGAAGTGGTTAATAGCGCATCTGTTTTAGGAGCTTTTGGTTTAAAAGGCTTTGGAGTTATAGAACGTGCATCTGGAAAATTAATACCAACAGAACGTGCTAGCCGTACCGATAAAATAAGAGTATGTTACACGGTTGCTAAAAACACCTTAGTGCAGAGTGGCGATCAGGAACTTTATGTACAAGTTATAGATCCTTTAAATCATACTTTAGGTTTAAATGAGCAAGTTCAGTTTGATGAAACTATATTGAACTATAGTATGATTAGTAAATTTAATTATGAAAACGCTTCTCTTAATGTATGTGAGTTTGTTGCATCTAAAGGAAAAGAGAAATTTGAAAAAGGACGTTATATTGTTAACGTTTATAATGAAAAAGATTTAGTATCAAGCTCTGAGTTTAGGTTAAAATAGACTCGTTAATTAATGCTTAATAGAAAAAACTCAAGTTTAAAAAACTTGAGTTTTTTTTGTTTTATTAAAAGGCTGGTTATTTTTAAAATAGGTTAGTTGTTGTTTTATCTTATATTTGAAAACATAAAATAATTAAATTCCCAAATTTAAACCTATGAGAACCATTAAATTAATTGCTAGCGCTGTATTAATAATTTTATTTTTTAGCTGTGATGCACTAGATGAATTAACCAAATTTGAAATAAACTATACGGAAGAAATTGTAATAGAATCTGCTACTGTTATAAATTTGCCTTTTAATGCAGGAACACCCGAAGTTACTTCTAATTCTGAATCTACTTTTGAAAGTAATAATACGAATAAGGATTTAATAGAATCTATTGAATTAACTGCTATGGAATTGGATATTACAGCTCCTGAAACTGGTGATTTTGATTTTTTAAATTCCATTAAGATTTATATTTCTGCTGAAAATGAAGAAGAGGTTATTATTGCTTGGTTGAATGAAGTTCCTGAAAACTCGGAGAATGTTTTGAATTTAGAAACAACTTCAGACGATTTAAAAAACTATATAAAAAGTGACACCTATACTTTAAGAGTAGAAACGGTTACAGATGAATTGATTACAGAAGACCATAATATTGATGTAAATTCCACCTTCTTTGTAGATGCCAAAATATTAGGATTATAGATTTACTTTAGTTGATAATTGCTGATAAAAAAAACGGAATTTTAGTTTAAAAACTACCGCTGCGAACTATGCGCAAGGGATAGTAGTGAAAAGCCCACAGTAAGCCCGATGATAATCGGGATTACGAGGACTTGCAACGTATAGCCCGACCCGATAGGGTTGCGCCCAAAATAAAGTTATTGACTAGGGTTTCTACTTATCTTTTTTTGCATTACCTTTGTTTACCAAATACGTTTGGAACACCATATGAGTCAAAAAGTTTTACTTAACGCTAAAGCCATAAATATCATTCTTCACAGATTGGCTTGCCAACTTATTGAACGACATCACGATTTTTCGAATACCGTTTTAATTGGTTTACAGCCACGTGGCGTATTTTTAGCCAGTAGATTGGCTAAAATTTTAACCGAAGATTATAAAATTAAAGATATTAAACTAGGTAGATTGGATATTACCTTTTACCGCGACGATTTTAGACGAAGCGATAAACCGTTGGAGGCCAATGCTACTAAAATTAATTTTTTAGTTGAAGATAAAAATGTCGTTTTTGTGGACGATGTTTTATATACAGGACGTAGTATTCGTGCAGCTTTAACTGCTATACAGTCTTTTGGGAGACCTCAAGAAATTGAACTTTTAACATTTATAGATAGACGTTTTAGTAGGCATTTACCAATACAGCCCGATTATCGTGGCCGACAGGTTGATGTAATTAATAATGAAAAAGTAAAAGTAAACTGGACGGAGCAAGATGGTGAAGATGCGGTTTATTTAATTGAAAAATAGTTTTTTAGTTTTAGAAGAAGCTAGACAATATACAATTTGAACAACTGGCAACTATTGGGGCCAACTGAATATGTAAAATCATGAGCGAATTAAGTGTAAACCACTTATTAGGTATTAAATACCTGAACAAACAGGATATTCAACTTATTTTTGAAACGGCCGATCATTTTAAAGAAGTGATAAACCGACCAATTAAAAAAGTGCCTTCGCTGCGTGATATTACGATTGCCAACCTATTTTTCGAAAATTCTACACGAACAAAGTTATCGTTCGAGCTGGCAGAAAAACGTTTGTCGGCCGATGTTTTAAATTTTTCTTCGGCGCAATCATCGGTTAAAAAAGGAGAAACTTTAATCGATACGGTAAACAATATTTTATCGATGAAAGTGGATATGGTTGTTATGCGACACCCAAACCCTGGCGCTGGTGTATTTTTATCTAAACACGTTAAGGCTAGTATTATAAATGCTGGTGATGGCGCGCATGAGCATCCAACACAAGCCTTGTTAGATTCGTATTCTATTCGTGAAAAACTAGGCGGCGTAAAAGGAAAAAAAGTGGTTATTGTTGGCGATATTTTACATAGTAGGGTAGCACTATCTAACATATTTGCATTACAATTGCAAGGCGCAGAGGTTATGGTTTGTGGGCCAAAAACGTTGTTACCAAAATATATTGATAAATTAGGAGTAAAAGTAGAGACCGATTTAAGAAAAGCCTTAAATTGGTGCGATGTTGCTAATATGTTGCGTGTGCAAAATGAACGTATGGATATTAGTTATTTTCCATCCACTCGAGAATATACACAACAGTTTGGTGTTACTAAAGATTTACTAAACTCGCTAGATAAGGAAATTACCATCATGCATCCTGGCCCAATAAATCGTGGTGTTGAAATAACCAGTGATGTTGCCGATTCTGACCAAGCTATTATTTTAGATCAGGTGCAGAATGGAGTAGCGGTGCGTATGGCAGTAATTTATTTATTGGCATCTAAAATAAAACAGTAATTATGATAATAAATCAAAAAGAAAATACATCCATTATTACTCAAGTAAAAGCTACGAGTATAGAATTGATAAAAAAAATACAAGCTTTATACCCTAAGTTTAAAAACAATAACATAATTATAGCTTTAACGTCGTTAGATGCAATAAGTAAGGCTGAGGTTAGTGAGTTTTTACAAATTTCGAATACGCATCGTGCAGCAAACCATTCGTTTGTTATTGTTTCGGGTAAGATTGATTTAGACGAAGCTCCAGAGGAGTTAGCTATTGTGCCAACTTTGCAAGAAGCTCATGATCTTATTGAAATGGAAGTTATGGAGCGCGATTTAGGACTTTAATATGAGTCGGTATTTTTTATCTCAAGTAAATATAGCTAAATGTTTGGCGCCTTTAAGTGATCCCGTTATGCAAGGTTTTGTAGATAATGTGGATAAAATGAATGCTATTGCGGATGTTAGTGATGGTTTTATTTGGCGTTTAAAGGATGAAGATAAGGATGCGGCTGTACTTGTTTTTAAAGATGATACTTTAATCATTAATATATCGGTTTGGGAAAGCAGAGAAGCACTTTTTAATTATACCTATAGCTCTGGACATATTGAGGTTTTTAAGCGTAAAAAAGAATGGTTTAGCAAAATGAAAATGCTACACATGGCTTTCTGGTATATTCCTGAGGGTTATATACCAACGTTTCAAGACGCTAAAGATCGATTAGATTACTTAAATATACATGGCGAAACGCCTTATGCGTTCACCTTTAAAAGTAAATTTTCTGTTGAAGAAGCTTTACATTACAAACTAATAAAATAAATTTATGAAGCTCACAATTTTAGGCTGTTATAGCGCAACTCCAAGAGCTTTAACGAACACAACAGCACAGGTTTTAGAAATTAACAACCACATGTTTTTAATAGATTGTGGAGAAGGTACTCAAGTACATTTACGTAGGCATAAAATTAAATTCAACCGTATAAAGCATGTGTTTATTTCGCATTTGCATGGCGATCATTTTTTTGGATTAGTAGGTTTAATCTCTACTTTTAGACTGCTAAAACGAGAAGCCGATTTACATGTTTATGGACCAAAAGGTATTAAAGAAATAGTAACATTACAGATGAAGTTGGCCGATTCTTGGACCAATTATAATTTGTATTTCCATGAATTAACATCCAAAGAATCGGAATTAATTTATGAAGATGATGTGGTAGAAGTACATACCATTCCATTAGAACATCGTGTTTATACCAATGGCTACCTTTTTAAAGAGAAAATAGGCGAACGTAAACTCAATGCTTATTTAGCTGAAGAAGCCAATATAAATGTGGCGTATTATCGTAAATTAAAACAAGGTTTTGATGTTGAAAATGAGGATGGTGTTTTAATAAGAAATGAATCTGTTACTAGTCCTGCCGAAAAACCTAAAAGTTATGCTTTTTGTAGTGATACGGTCTATAAGGAAGATATTGTGCCTATTATAAAAAATGTAGATGTGTTATATCACGAGTCTACGTTTTTGGAAAAACACGCACACTTAGGTCCAAAAACAAAACATTCTACAGCAAAAGAAGCAGCTAGGATTGCTAAGCAGGCCAATGTAGGTACTTTGGTGTTAGGACATTTTTCTACGCGCTATGGAGGTTTAGAAGGCTTTAAAACCGAAGCTGAGGAAGTTTTTGATAATGTGGAGTTAAGTGCAGATGGTAAAGTGTTCGATTTTGGTTAATTGTAGTAATTTTAATAATTACACTTTCAGTTTTTTAAATTTTAATAGCTAGGTAGTGGCTTTTTTTAGATATAAGCAGCGTTTTAGTTTTTTTTTGAGAAAAGTATTTTTCTAGTGTAGTACTTTATTGCGCTTGTAACCATAAAGTTATATTCGGTAAGCGTTCTCACCCAATTATTTGGGTCTACAGAGTAATTGTTTATTTTATTTGATATAAAACCAACTTTAGCATCTTCACCATAAAACACTAAGATTTTATTAATCATCATGTAGCCTTTTTTTCAATCAAAATGTACGCCTTCATTTAATTCTGAAATTATAATTTTGTTACAAAAATAGTATGTTCCGAAGGAAAGTTTTATTTTCTTATGCATCATGTTATTAAAATATTTTGAATTGTATTTTTTATTATTTACCACTCTTAATATTCGGAAAATCTTACGTTAAAAAAGTTTATAGAATTATTTTTTTTTGTTATTTTGTATCTATGGAAAATGATTTAAGTAACTATAGAAAATCTTATGATAAAGGCGAATTGCTTTTAAAAGAAGTGCCCGAAAACCCAATGGAATTATTTCAAAAATGGTTTCATGAGGTAGATTTACATTTTACTGAAGATGAAACAAATGCCATGACGGTTTCAACTTTTGGATTAGATGGTTATCCTAAAAATAGGGTTGTACTATTAAAACGCTATACTTATGAAGGTTTTATTTTTTATACAAATTATGAAAGTGAAAAGGGAAAAGCTATTGCAGTAAATCCAAATGTTTGTTTGTCTTTTTTTTGGCATGGTGCAGAGCGGCAAATTATTATAAAGGGTAAAGCTGAAAAAATAGCAGAGAACATGAGCGACGGATATTTTGAGTCGCGTCCAGTTGGGAGTCAGTTAGGAGCTTTAGTTTCTCACCAGAGTGAAGTTATTCCCGATCGTGCTTATCTTGAGAACAAACTGTCTGAATTAGAAAAGGAATATGAAGGCAAACCTATTTTGCGACCTAAATATTGGGGAGGTTATATTGTAAAACCTATTGAAATAGAATTTTGGCAAGGACGACCTAATAGATTACACGATAGAATTCGATATCAACTTCAAGAGGATTATAATTGGTTGGTTAATCGCTTATCTTCTTAAAATGTCGGTGAAATACATTTTTAGATTTATTAAATATGTATTTCAACGATAAAAAGCATTTAAAATCGATGAAAGGCTTGTTTTTTATCGATTTTAACATTTCGTTAACATTTTCTTTTAAGTAGGCGTATAACTTTGTTGAACCAAGTCAACAATTTTTAACCTACCTACTTATGAAATCATTTTTTAAACTTCCGTTATTTGCTTTTATAGCCATGTTTGCTTTTTCTTGTTCTACAGAGCGTATGGATGATGATTCTGGAACAATCGTGATTAGTGAAGTTACCATGGAATCCAAAACAATTGAAGTTGAAACTTTGGAATTAATTAATGATTACAGGCTGTCTAAAGGATTAAACCCTTTGGAGGATATGGATATTGTAAAATCTGTGGCTTATAGCCATACCGATTATATGCTTGAAAATAATAAAATTTCACACGATTATTTTTTTAAAAGAAGTGAGTATTTAAAATCTCATACAGGAGCAGAAAGAGTCTCAGAAAATGTTGCTTATGGTTATAGTTCGGCTAAAACATTAGTAACAGCTTGGTTAGAGAGTGAAGGACATCGCCATAATATTGAAGGAGATTTTACAAACTTTGATATATCTGCAGAACAAAATGAAAATGGAAGATGGTATTATACCAATATTTTTATAAAAAAATAAAGTAACGTAGTTACTTTAATGATACCTTGTTTATTTACTAATTAATAGCCATAATGAATTAAACAGGTAAATTAATAACAAATTGAAGTGTTGTTATTTAATTTGAGATAAAAGAATCCTCTGAGTTAATCAGGGGATTTTTTTGTGCGTAAATTTAAAATAATACCCTGTTAATATTTGAGTGTCTTTTCTGTTGTTATTAATCTAAAAATTTTCATTTATGAGTATTTGGTAAGCTTAATAAATATAACAGGCCGTAAGTTTTTAATAGGTCAAATTTTATAGAGATAATTCGATATCTGTTGATTTTACAGCACTTTTATATTAAATACGACTATAATTTATACTAATTGCGCTATAATTTATGATGTTAAATATTTATTCTTACTAATATTGAATTATAAAATTAAGTAGTCTGCGATTGAAATTTAATCGCAATAATTAGATGATCGAAACTTGAAAAATTAAGTAAGAAAATTATAGATATTAAATATGAGGAATATGAAATTACAAATTTTAGGTGCGCTCTTTGTAACACTTCTAATGATAAATTGTGGCAAAAATAAAAGTGAAGTAGCACTAGAAACTAGTTTTGATGTTGATGCTCAATTAGCATATTGCGTTGGTCAGGCTTCGAGTGCTTTAAAATTGGTTCCAGCCGAAGGTGATATTCCAAGAAATATTGCACCAGGTAGTAAAGAATGGCGTTATGTAGATTATAAAGATTGGACTAGCGGTTTTTGGCCAGGAGAACTTTGGTATTTATATGAATTTAATAATGAAAAAACATGGGAGCAAACTGCAGATAAATTTACAGAATATCTTAAACCTCTTTCTGTAACACCTGCTTTAGATCACGATTTAGGTTTTCAAGTATTTAATAGTTACGGTAATGGTTATCGTTTAACTAAAAATCCAGAATATAAAGATGTTATATTAAAAACGGCAGATACATTGGCAACGTTGTTTAATCCTAATGTGGGAACTATTTTGTCATGGCCAAGAGATGTGCCTAATATGGAATGGCCGCAGCATAACACCATTATGGATAACATGATTAACTTAGAATTACTATTCTGGGCTTCTAAAAATGGTGATAATAAAGCGTTGTATGACATGGCTGTTAGTCATGCCGATGTAACTATGGAAAATCAATTTAGACCAGACTATAGTTCTTATCATGTTGTGATTTACGATAAAGATACAGGTGAGAAAATTAAAGCAGTAACACACCAAGGTTATAGTGATAGCAGTATGTGGGCTCGTGGACAATCGTGGGCTATTTACGGTTACACTATGGTTTATAGAGAAACAAAAGATCCTAAATATTTAGATTTTGCACAAAAAGTAACTCAAGTGTATTTAGACCGTTTACCTGAGGATTTAATACCTTATTGGGACTTCGATGATCCAAATATTCCAAACGTAGAAAGAGATGCTTCTGCGGCCGCTGTGGTGGCTTCTGCCATCCTAGAATTATCAACCTTTACTAAAGATGAAAATTTAGCTAAAGAATATAGAGAAAAGGGAGAGAAGATGTTAGAAGAGTTGTCGAAAAACTACCAAAGTAAAGACGTTAATACGGCATGTTTATTGCATTCAACAGGTCATGCACCTGCTAATTCAGAAATTGATTATTCTATTATTTATGCCGATTACTATTATGTTGAAGCTTTATTAAGATTAAAGAAGTTAAATGAGGGTATTCCTTTATTGGAGCCTTTGCATAAAATATAATTTAGTAAAGGAGATTTTTGAGCTAGTCCTAAAAATCTCCTTTTTTATACTCTCCGTAATCATTTTATAAATTCTACTTCAAGTTGTTTAATACATTAGTTTTTTATGTTTTCTTACGCAACCAAATTCAAAAAGGTGTATCTAGAAAATAAAACTCAAAAGTATGAATAACAAAATTTATCTTATCGCATTAATTTTATTGGGAAACCTGATGTTATCTTGTGAATCTGATGATATTTCGCATAAAAATGGTTTTGAAGTTAGTCATCAAGTTCTAGAGGAATTTAAAATATCTAACAATAATTCATATAAGTATATTGTTACTAAAAGTTCTTGGGTTGGTTGGTATTCGGAGACTACTATCACCGTTTCTAATGGTGTAATAATTAAAAGACACTTTGAATATTTTATTACTGACGATTTATCTGAAGATATTACAGATGAAGAATTGGAGTGGACCGAAAATGAGGATGAAATAGGGGATCACAAATACGCTGGAGCGGAAGCTTTAACGTTAGATGAAGTTTATGATAAAGCCGAAAATGAATGGTTGATTGATAGAGATGATTCCAAGGTTTATTTTGAAACTGAAAATGATGGATTAATTTCAACATGCGGTTATGTTCATGAAAATTGTGCAGACGATTGTTTTAATGGAATTTACATAAAAAAAATTGAAAGTATTTAATTGAAGTATAATAGGATTAGCTCTAAATACAAGTAAAATAAACGGGTTGAAAAGTATATTTCTTTTCAACCCGTTTAGATATAGAAATTATTTATTTTGTTCTGAAATTTATTGCTGAAAAATGAGATTCTCCTTTCTTATTGACAATTACTTGAGTGAAATTCAGATAATCTATTTTTTAGCGTTTCATTTCGGTCAGTTTTGGATTTAATTTTATCAAATTCAGATTCTAAAGATTTGATTTTCTTCTCAAGCTTTTCTCCTCGCTGAAGAGAATAAGTTTCAAAGTATTCAAAATTTATATTTTTCAATAAATTTCGATTTTTTTTATATGTGTACTTCGGTTTCATTGCTGTTTGTTAAGTGATATAGTTTACACAAGTTAAAGATCATGCTTTACACTAAGTTTTGATTAAGCCATATAATAAAAATGTCCGATAAGTTAATTTTGAACTTATCGGACAGATTTGTAATTTATTAAAGAAAATATGATTTTAATATTCTAGTTTAATAAGGTTTCTAACGGTATCTAGAGTATTTATAAGTTTTTCACTAAACTCGAAAGTCATAATATCACTTTCTGTTTTTCCAGCACGGATCAATTCATTAAAGTGAATAGCCTCGTAGTTATACCCAATGGTTTTATACCCAAAATCTAAAGTTTTTTCTTCTCCATTAGCGATCACAGTTACCGTGGTAGGCATGTGGAACATGGTATTAATTTTAATAGTTCCATTTTCACAATAAAAAATAGCTTCGGTTGGAGTATCTTCCAAAAGTGTGCTTTTTAGTTTCGCGGTTTTACCATTTTTATAACTAAAGGAAATATTGCAAGATGAATCTGCACCATTTTTAAAAAACGTAGCATCAGCTTCCATTTTTTCTGGAATACCTAAAGTTGATAAGGCTGTAAAAATTGAGTAAATCCCAATGTCGAGTAGGCTTCCACCACCGAGCGATTTATTAAATAATCTTGCTGAATTATCAAAATCACGATGAAAACCAAAATCGGTTTCCACTTTTAAAAGCTTACCGTAAGTTTCATTTTTCAATTCCTTTAAAACAAACTGATAATGCGGTAAAAAGTAAGTCCAAAGCGCTTCCATTAACAACACGTTTTTTTCTTTGGCTTTCGCTATCATAATACTCACTTCTTGAGCGTCCATAGCAAAAGGTTTTTCGCATAAAACTGCTATGCCTTTTTCTAAGCATAACAAGGTGTTTTCTTTATGTAAAGCGTGAGGTGTGGCAATGTAAATGGCGTCTATATTTTTGTCGTTTGCCAAGGCTTCATAACTATCATATGCTTTGGTAGCGCTATATTTATCAGCAAAAAGATCTGCTTTATCTTGTGATCGCGATGCTACAGCGTAAAGTTTAGCATCTGGAATAGTTAATAAATCTGTTGCAAATTTATTAGCAATACTTCCTAAGCCAATAATACCCCAGTTTATTGTTTTAACTTGTGATTGGTTTTTCATTTGGAATAAGTATTTGAATTATACATGAAATTGCGATTACAATAGCACAACCCACAAAATTTAACCATAAAAATGGCAAGTTAATAAGATTGTTTAAGTCTAAAAGATATAATGCAATTACAATAAATTGCGTTATTAAGGCTCCTATAAATACGGCATTTCCTTTTACAAATTTAAAGAAAAAAGCTAACAAAAACACACCTAAAACGTTGCCATAAAAAATAGATCCAATAATATTTACAAGCTGAATTAAGTTTTCGGCTAAATTGGCAACACAAGCTACACCTATAGCAATAATTCCCCAAGCAAATGTAAACCAACGTGAGGCTCTTACCATTTCTTCTTCTGTCTTTTCGCTAGTATTTCGTTTGTATAAATCTATGGTTGTTGTAGAACCTAAAGCGTTTAATTCACTTGCAGTACTCGACATGGCTGCGCTTAAAATTACTGCTAAAAGTAAACCGATTAGTCCGCGTGGTAAATTATTCAGAATAAAATGAATAAAAACATAATCCTTATCGTTGCTTTCTATTTTTATACTTTCACTTTCCGAAGCTTTATCAATTAAATCTCTAGCTTTTTGTCGTAATTTATCATTGGCTTCATTGGCTAATGCGATTTGTTTTGATGCTTCTGGATTATCAGAATTTAAAAAAGATTTAATGATATTTTGCTTATCGTTAAAAATTGTTTTTTGTTCATTTTGAAGGGTTTTAAATTCATCGGCATATTTAGAATTTAAAACAACTTCTGTTGCTGTTGGATTAAAATTTACAGGAGCTTCATTAAATTGATAAAACACGAAAACCATAACGCCTACCAATAAAATAAAGAATTGCATAGGTATTTTTAAAAGGCCATTAAAAATTAAACCAAGTTGCATTTCTTTAACAGATTTGCCAGAAAGGTAGCGCTGTACTTGGCTTTGATCGGTCCCGAAATAGGATAACATTAAAAACGTACCGCCAATAATACCACTCCAAAAAGTGTAACGATTATTTAAGTTGAATGAAAAATCTAAAACTTCCATTTTACCACTAGCTCCAGCAATATCAAGTGCTTTACTGAATGTAATATCTTGCGGAAGCTTGCTAACAATTAAAAAGAAAGCAACAAGCATCCCGATAAAAATAACGACCATTTGGTGTTTTTGAGTTACGTTTACAGCGCGTGTTCCTCCGGAAACGGTGTAAATAATGACTAGAAACCCGATAACAATATTTAGTGTCAGTAAATCCCATTTAAGAACTACGGAAAGAATAATTGCAGGTGCAAAAATGGTAATTCCTGCTGCCAAGCCACGTTGTATTAAAAACAGAATGGCCGTTAATGTTCGAGTTTTTAAGTCGAAGCGGTTTTCTAGAAATTCGTATGCTGTATAAACTTTTAATCTGTGGTATAATGGAATGAAAACCATGCAGATAACTACCATGGCAATAGGTAAGCCAAAGTAGAATTGTACAAAGCCCATACCGTCGTTAAAAGCTTGCCCAGGTGTTGAAAGAAAGGTGATGGCACTGGCTTGGGTTGCCATTACCGAAAGACCGATGGTCCACCATTTTGATGTATTTCCTCCTTTTAAATAATCTTGTACATTACGGCTACCTCGGGTTTGGTACGTGCCGTAAGCTACTATAGCTATTAAAGTTACACAAAGCACTACCCAATCGATCCAATTTAAAGTTTGCATAAATTAAAAGGCTTTTGTTATTAAGTAAAAAAGGACGAAATAGATAGCGTTGGCAATTAGAACTAAAGAATATAATTTTAGCCAAACTTGTTTTTTTGGTTGTTTTTCTTCCATAGTTAATCGTTTAGTTTTGCCTCTTGTTTTAAATCTTCTTTACCAATAGAAAGCATATTAGCAAACAGTCTATAAGCTCCAGAAACTCCTGCCGGAAATTCTCTAAAAAAACTTAAACCAGTATAAATAAAATAGCCATTACCATGTTTTGCAACGAGTAAGCTTCCTTTTTTGTCTGTTTCACCTTTATCATGCATTGATAGAATAGGAGTGAAGGCGGGCGCCCATTTATTAGGGAAATAAAGCCCACGTTCTTGCGTCCATCCTTCAAAATCATTTTGGGTAATTTTATTTGGGTAATTTAAAATAGGATGCTCTGGATTTAGAAAAGTAACATCGGCGGTTTCATCGGTAACTCTATCACGAGAAAGTTCTAATCTGAATGGTGCTAAATTGTCAACTTTTAAACGACGATTGGTATTGTATTGCACAATCATATTTCCGCCTTGAGCGACAAAATCAAACAGTAATTCTTGCTTAAACTTTAATTCTTCAACGGTGTTATAAGCTCTAATTCCTACAACAATAGCGTCAAAACGGCTTAATGTTTCTGCATTAATTTCGTCGGGTTTTAAAATACGGACATTATATCCAATTTGTTGCAAACTCTCAGGAACCACATCGCCAGCACCTTGAATATAAGCAATATTTTCGCCTTTCTTTTTAATATCTAAGCGCACAATTTTACTTTCGCTTGGTAGTAAAACCGTTTGGAAAGGAATGTGATCATAATCAATTGAAATTAATTCTTTGGTATAATCTTTATCGCCAATATGTACGATAGGGCTAATAATACCTTCGCTTTGAGTTTTAGGAGGAATTACGGTGAATACTAAAGTTTGTTCTTCTCCTTTATTTTTAATTGAAATTTTTTGATTTTTTGGAAATATACTCCAATCTTTAGGATGGCAAACTTCTACCGATCCTTCTAAATTATCTCGTCCAGCTTTTACAATTACTGAAATATCATGCTGGGCATTGGAATTTAGAATAATAACATTTTCTGTGATTTTTGCCGAAACTTCTGGGATAATTTCAAATGGACGATACAACTCACCTTTATCTGGTTTAGAAAATCGATACACCACATTTTTTGTGAATGTAATGGGTGTGTTATTAATAAGAAGATTGAAATCCACTTTGTAAACTCGTGGTGTTTCGGGTAAGCCTATTAAATTTGTATCATCCACTTGGTACATACCTAAAGTTCCTTTTTTAGTAAGCCAATATGGTGTTGTTGGTTGTTGATGGCTTCCTATTTTAAAGGTTTCTTTGAAGTTGAATTTTGTGTTTTCTTTTAATTCAATATGTTTTGCAATATTTATAGTGTTTGCGTTTTTAATACTTTCTAAAGTGATGTTTTGATTACTTCGGTTTAAAACTTCAATATCTAATTTAACTATTTCGTTTTGGGTTGCCCAAGGCGTTTCTGCCGATGCCTCTAAATACAAACCAGCACACATTTCTATAATAGATTTTAATTCTTTAGTTTTTTGAGCTCTCCAATGGTCGTCGTCTATGTTCTGAAGTAATTTATAGGCTTCAATTAATTGCGGAATATGTTCTGAAGGGTTTTTGAAATTGAAATTATTTTCAACTTCATATAAAATATCACCAATGGCTTTTCCTCCTTTTACTCGATTCCATGAGGTGTCAATTCCATTAAAAATATCTTTGTTTTCACTTAATGGATCTCCTTTTAAAAATTCAATATATTCTGTTTGCGAACCGCGCTCTAATGTGCGCCCAAAACCTTGACATAAATGCTGGCTTCTAGCTTGTGCAGCAACTTCGTTGTTAGACAGACCTTTTAACGGATAATATACGCCAATATCAAAAGTTAACATGTTGCTTTTATCGACTGCATTAAATTTTTCTTCACTACCGTAAGCCCACCAACTCGTGTTGTAAAATATGCGTTTTGGTTGCCATAAAGAAGTTTGTTTTAATTGTTCTGGATAAGAGGAGCTATTGTTTGCTAAATCGAAGGCTTCTAAGCTTAAAATGGCAGAACTAGTATGGTGACCGTGCGTGCTTCCAGGAGTTCTGTGATCGAACCTATTAATAATAACATCGGGTTTAAACTGGCGGATTGCCAAAACAACATCGCTTAAAACTTGATCTTTATTCCAAATTTGTAAAGTTTCGTTTGGATGTTTAGAGTAACCAAAATCATTGGCTCTAGAAAAAAATTGTTCTCCACCATCAACGCGTCTAGCTGCTAATAATTCTTGAGTTCTAATAACGCCTAGTAATTCTCTTATTTCTGGGCCAATTAGGTTTTGACCACCATCGCCACGTGTTAAAGAAAGATAGGCTGTTCTAGCTTTTACCTCGTTAGAAAGGTATGAGATTAATCTTGTATTTTCATCATCGGGATGAGCTGCAACATATAAAACTGAACCTAAAAAATTAAGTTTTTGGATAGATTCGTAAACCTCGTTAGATGCTGGTGTTTTTGGTTTTTGTGCCTGTGAAAGGGAAACAGTTAAAACTAGTAATAAAAGATAATATTTTGGACTTTGCATAAATATATAGTTAGCTAAGCATCAAATATAACAAAGATTGAAAGGGTATATGACGGTTTTAATGTTTCTTTAACTTTATGTTTTTCCGTGTTTGTCGCTAATAGGTTTTAATATGTGTTTATTGAAGTTAAAGCCACTTTTTTCGTTTAAAATAGATAATCATTCCAATAAAAATAGCAATCATAACGCACCAAAGAATGTAATAGGAATTGTGGTAGTGTAACTCAGGAATGTTTTCGAAATTCATGCCGTAAATGCCTGCAATAAATGTTAACGGAATAAAAATGGAAGCCATAATAGTAAGTACTTTCATTACTTCGTTCATTTTATTGCTAATGGTAGTCATGTACATATCCATTAAACTCCAAATCATTTCGCGGTAAATATCGATGTTTTCAGCGACTTGAATTAAATGGTCGTAAACATCTCTGTAATAATTTAGAGTTTGTTTTGAAATTAATTCGTTGTCTGTTTTTTCAATACGGTTTATAACTTCGCGAAGTGGGAAAATGGCGCGGCGCACTTTTAAAATTTCACGTTTTAAATTTTGAATGTTCTGACTTACATCTTCCGTAGCATTTCCATTAAAAATATCAGTTTCAAAATCTTCAATTTTATCGCCTAATATTTCTATAATATTGAAATAATAATCCACTACAGCATCTATTAATACATAAAGTAAATAGTCGGAATTCATGTTTCTAACTCTTCCTTTTCCATGCCTAATGCGCTCTCTAACGGCATCAAAAACATCACCTTCAGATTCTTGGAAAGACAATACATGGTCTTTGCCTAAAATAAAACTGACTTGCTCCGAGATTATTTTTTCGTCCTTATCATAATAAAGCATCTTTAAAACAATAAAAAAGTAATTGTCGTATTCATCAATTTTTGGGCGTTGAGAAATGTTTACAATATCTTCTAAAACAAGCGGATGAAATTCATAGTGCGTAGAAAGTTTTTCAATTTCTTCAACATGGTTTAAGCCATTTATGTTTATCCAAGTAATGGAATCACTTCCTTTGTATTGGATGGTTTCCGAAACATCGGTTAAATGTTTTTCAGTAAATCTTTTTTCATTGTAATCAAATACTTCAATAAATAGTTTTTCTGAAGATTTTGAACCGGTATAAATAGCTGTTCCCGGTATTTGGCCTGCCTTTTTTTTATAATTGTGTTTTCTCGTTTTTGCCATTAGGAAAAATATTTAGATAAAGATATAGATTATTTAAATAGCATCTACGCCGTCATCATGAGCCTCATCAATGGCATCTTTTTGAATTAAAGTTACGGCTTTTTGTAACATTAGATTGTTAGGGTAGGTTACTAAATTGCCATTATCCAACCTTAAATGAATTTGAAAAGCTCTAATATCTTCAATAATGGCTCTTATAGGGAAATCTTTATCGTGAATTTCAATTTTATCACCCACTTTATATGGGAAGTTGAAAAACATAATAATACCAGAAGTTATGTTGCTTAAAATTGACCAAATAGCAAACAGCGCAATACCAATAACAGCAAAAACGGAAGAAAAAACAACTGCCAAATCGTGGACTTGTGCTCCAAATATAAAAGATTCTATTAAAATTGCTATTAAAAACAAGGTTACGGTAATATAACGACGAATTAAGCGAACTCGGGCGTCATTTATACCGCTTTTACGTCCAATTTTGGTAATGGCAAAATGAATTAAATATCTAATAATGAACAAAACGATAAGTACAATTGCTGTACTTATTAATTCATTTTGAAAGGTATCCAAAAACTGCATGTTTTAAGGTTTTAAAATTCGCTGCAAATATACGTTGGAAAGCACAGCAAGTGTTTTTATTTTACTTTTAAAATGGTTTATTGGCAATGTTATTCAGTGTTTGGTAAACCAAGTGCGTTGGCAAACCCATAACATTAAAATAAGAGCCTTCTAGTTTGGTAACACCAATTTGTCCAATCCATTCTTGAATACCGTAAGCACCTGCCTTATCAAAAGGTTTTGATGTTTTTATATAATAAGTAATTTCTTCATCTGTAAAGTCTTTAAAAGTAACTTTAGTAATAGAGTATAGTGTTTTTTCGGATGTTTTGGTGGTAAAGCAGACCGAAGTAATCACTTCGTGAGTTTTATTACTTAATGATTTTAAAATATTGAAAGCATCGGCTTCATCTTTAGGCTTTCCAAGTGCTTTGTTATCGTTACAAACAATAGTATCGCTGGTAATTAAAATATCATTTTTTTGTAATTCTTCTTTAAAAGGAAGTGCTTTTAGTTGTGCTAAATAATTACTAATTTCAAAATGAGTTAATCGATTTGGATATTCTTCTTTTACAGGCTTAAGTCTAATTTTAAAATCTAAACCCAAGTCTTTAAAAAATTGTTGCCTGCGTGGTGAGCCAGAAGCAAGAATAATATTATAGTTTTTTAATTTTTCTTTTAACATATTTAGATAGTGTTATTGAGAAATGATAAAGGGTTAACTTATGAATTTTATATTCAATTCAAAGTATTTTTCCTGTTTTTTAAAGGCCTTGTAGACTATTTAGAACAGTTAAGCTTTCAAATTAAAATAATAAATTAACAGTGAAAGCACTCCAAAAAACATAACCAATTTTAATAAATCACTAATAAAATGATAATCTTTTTTAGTTTTAGCGCTAAACAATTTAATGCTCGTAAAGATTAAGGGGCCTATAATAAAAAATATATAATAACCAGCAGCAAAAATATCTGTATATAACGAATTTACAACATAATAAATTATCAAAAATATCGGTATTATCGATAAAACAAATAAGACTTTAGTGGTTCTATCTCTACCAATAGCAATGGGTAAAGTATTCATTCCTGCTTTGTAGTCACCGTCGATATCTTCTAAGTCTTTGGCGATTTCTCGCAATAAATTAAGCAGAAATGCAAACATAGCATAGTCTAGAATAATTTTAAAAAAAGTGAGTTGAATGGCTCTGTTTTCTAAAGTAAGTACAGGTAGTAATTCGAAAATCCCAACAATTAAGACGCTTAAACCAACTAAGATTGAAATAACAATATTTCCTATTAAAAGCGTGCGTTTTAAATAAGTAGCGTAAACGTAAAGCAAAGCAGAAATAATAACAAAAAGTGAAAAAAATGGACTTTTCCCAACTAAATGCGAAATATAGAATCCAACACCAACACCAATAATATTAAAAATAATAAATAGGTTGTAAGCCGTTTTTTCCGAAATTGAATTACCAACAATAAGTTTATGTGGTTTGTTTACAAAATCGGTCTCCACATCATAAATGTCGTTAATAATATTGCCCGCTGCAGCAATGCAAATTGTGGCAAAAATTAAAAGAAAAATACCAAAACCATCCAAACTCGTCGCTACTCCAAAAGGCTCTAAAAGTGCGTATTTTAATAATAATTGAGCTAGAGCAATCATTAATAAATTCTTCCAACGAATAAGGTTTAATAAGTTAAGCATCTATCAATTAAATAAATAGTTAAAATGAATAAAGGCACAGAACAATAGTCTTAGAGAGAAAGCATACCCGAAAATCGTCTTCTTTTTTTAGTCAAACTGAGCAGAGAAAAAACCACTCCATTTCCCTTGCACCTTCAAAACCTGTTCAATAACATCACGAACAGCGCCTTTACCACCTTTTTTATGCGAAATATATTTAGAGATACCTTTAATTTCTGGTACGGCATCTTGCGGACAACAAGGTAAGCCAATCCCTTTCATTACAGGGTAATCTGGAATATCGTCACCCATAAAAAGTACGTTTTCCGATTTAATATCATTTTTCGTGAAATAATCATTCAATTGCTCAATTTTATTTTGCGCCCCCAAATAAATATCCTTAATACCTAAACCTTCTAATCGTTTGCGCACGCCCTCATTTTTACCTCCAGAAATAATACACATGTTATAACCTTTATCAACAGCAGCTCTAATGGCATAACCGTCTTTAACATTCATAGTTCTTAGCATTTCTCCGTTTGTTAAAACTGAAACGGTACCATCAGTAAGTACCCCATCAACATCAAAAACAAAGGTTGTAATGTGTTCCAAATATTCTTTATAACTTTTTTCTTCCATGTGTTTTCTGTATTGACGATGTTAGTAGTTCGTAAATCTTTTTATGCTCAATATTATTATCTAAAATTCTCAAGTGCTTTTTAATCGTTTTTTTATCACGGCGAATAGCAGGTCCAGTTTGCGCTCTAAATGGCGATAAATGCTCTATTTTTTTTGCCGTTTCTAATATCAACGGTTTCAAGATATCAAATTCTGCTCCTTCACTTTCTGTAATTTCATGGCCAATTCTATATAACTGATTCGTGAAATTATTCACAAAAACAGCCGCCAAATGTAGCACACGCCGTTGGTCGCTATTAACCTTCTGTATCGGGCCACCTAAACTTAAGGCTAATTCCTTTAACATCGGGAAACTTTTTTTATCAATCGTTTCAATGCAAATTGGTACATCGGCAAAATCCAATTCCGCACCCTTGGTAAAACTTTGCAGCGGGTACAGCACGCCACGTCTGTGTTTTTTATCTAAATCGTAAACACCAACACCACCCGAAGTATGCACAACTACACGGTCTTCAAAGGGAAGTTGTTCCGATAGCGCACCAATAGCGTCATCACTAACTGCCAAAATATAAACATCGGCAAGCTTTAAATTCGTTAAATCGTCTGTAATATCAACCTCGTTGCTATGCTCCGAAATCGAATCTAAACTCCTGTTATACCATTGAGAAACAGTTACATTATCTGCCTCTCGAAATCCTCTATACAAATGGCTAGCCACATTGCCAGCCCCTAAAATTACTACTGAAATCATCTTGCAAAAATACTAACCAATTATCAATAACAAATTAATAAATCAAAATAATTTGCGCGTACCCCAAGGGTCGGACTTTATTCGTTGATTTCTATTTTAAATTAAAGAACTCATGAATATAAATATTTCACTACTCGCTCCCTTCCTTTGGTCGGGGATCTCAAACAGGTCGTTCAATTCTTTACAGATGTATTCGGAAATTTAGTTCTTGCCACAAAATTTTAGTTTATATATTAATTTTTATTAGCAGTTACCCGTTAGTTTTTCATAATTAAAAAAGAAGGAGCTTTTTTATTTTTATTTAGACCTCTTTTTAAATCAAAAAAAATCAATGTAAGCGCCGTCAACCTTTCAGTAATAATAAAATAAGCAGTAAATTTGAAACATGAAAAAAGATCTCGAAACCCGCGAAGATGTATATTTACTTGTTTCTTCATTTTATAAAAAAGTGAGGCAAGATAAAGTTTTATCGCCTTTTTTTAACGACGTTATAAAAGATTGGGATGCCCATCTCGAACGTCTTACAACTTTCTGGGAGGCCTCTTTATTTCTAAAAACAAAATACACAGGTAATCCGCTTGAAACTCATATAAAAGTAGATGCCGATAATAAAAATAAAATTAGTGAACGCCATTTCGGACTTTGGCTAAACCTCTGGTTAGAAACCATCGATGAGCTTTTTGAAGGCGACTTTGCACAAAACGCGAAATTTAAAGCCCGAAAAATGGGATCATTCTTATATTTAAAAATGTTTGAAGCTAGAATGGGGAAGTAGCTCGATTTTAAGACCTTAATGTTTCTGTTTTACTTGAGTTTAATGATAAAACTTAATTTTTTTTGTAAGAAATATTTTATTTTTAGGTGTGTAGTTCTCATCATATTTCAATGGTTTCTTATCAATTTTTTATCACAGTTTTAACACTTTAGAATAAACTTAAATCATTAAATTTGCACGACCTTAAAAAGGCCTAACTATGCAAAAAAAAATAGCTAACATACTTTTTTCAACGCGTTTAACATCTGTATTATTTCTTGCTTTTGCCGCAGCCATGGCAACAGGTACCTTTTTAGATGCCGGACAAGACATGTCTCCAACGCCATATACACGTAATTTAATTTACAACACTTGGTGGTTCGAGGGCATTATGGTGTTTTTTGTAATTAACTTTGTTGGTAACATTTTTCGTTTTAGATTATACAAAAAAGAAAAATGGGCAACTTTCATTCTGCATTTAGCTTTCATTTTTATTCTTTTAGGTGCATTTATTACGCGATATGCCAGTTTTGAAGGCATGATGGCCATTCGTGAAGGTGAAACTGAAAATTCATTTCTTTCTCAAAAAACATATATAACGGCATATATTGATGGTGATTTTAAAATAGATGGCGTTGCTCAACGTCGTGTTTTGGAAAATGAAGTCGATTTCTCTGGACGTTTAGATAATGATTTTAACATAAACAGCGAGTACAATAAAAAGCCAATAAATATTCAACTAGAAAAATTTATTGTTGGAGCAGAGGAAGATATTATTCCAGACGAAAACGGCGAATCTTATTTAAAAATAGTAGAAGCAGGAACTAGTGGTCCGCATAATCATTTCTTAAAAGTAGGTCAAGTATCTAGTGTTCACAACGTATTATTTGCATTAAATAAACCAACCGATGGCGCTATAAATATTACTTTAGAAAACGATAACCTAACCATTAATTCTCCTTTTGATGGGGAATACATGACTATGGCAACGCGTGCTAAAGGTTTACTTGTAAAAGATAGCATACAGCCTTTACATTTACGTTCTGGGTATTCTATTGGTAACATGCAAATTGTATTTCCAAAACCTGTTGTAAAAGGTGTTTTTGATGTAGTTAAAAAAGCAGAATTCCTTAAAAATAATGAAGATGGTCTAGTTTTAAAAGTTACTGCTAATGGTGAAACTCAAAATGTAGGGTTACTTGGAGGAAAAGGATCAAACAGTAGTTTTAAACAAATAAAAGTTGGTGGATTAGATTTCGCTTTTAAGTACGGTTCTAAGAAATTAGAATTGCCTTTTTCAATTAAATTGAACGATTTTGAAGCTGAACGTTATCCAGGAACAGAAAGAGGATATTCTGCTTATTCTAGTGAAGTAACTGTTTTGGATGAAAAAGAAGGTGATTTTGATTATAAAATTTTTATGAATAATATTTTAGATCATGGTGGTTATCGCTTTTTTCAATCAGGTTTCGATCCAGATGAAAAAGGAACTATACTTTCTGTAAATCATGATTATTGGGGCTCGTTAATCACTTATATTGGTTATTTTATGCTGTATTTTGGAATGATGTCGATTTTGTTTTCTAAGCATTCTCGTTTTGGTGATTTAAAAAAGCAACTCGAAAAGTTAAAAGCTAAAAAAGCCAAGACCTTAGCAGTTGTTATGCTGTGTTTTGGATTACAAGGGTTTGCTCAAGAGCATTCGGCAAACGACGGGCATAACCATAATAACAAACCTACAAAAACACAAATAGATTCTGTTTTAAGAGCTAATATTACTCCTAAAGCACATGCATCAGAATTTGGGAATTTGGTGATTCAGGATTTAAGCGGGCGTATGATGCCTATAAATACTTACGCTTCGGAAATGCTGAGAAAGTTAAGTAAGCATGATTCTTACGAAAATTTTGATGCCAACCAAGTGTTTTTATCAATTCAGGAGAGTCCACAATTATGGTACAATGTGCCTATAATTTACTTAAAAACTAAAAAGGCAGATTCTATACGCCATATGATTGGTGTGGATTTAGATGAACAATATGCCACTCTAGCCGATTTTTTCACCGAAAGGGGAGAGTATATTTTAGCACCTTATTTAGATGAAGCATACAAAGCGCAAGTGCCAAATGGTTTTCAGAAAGAATTTAAAGAAGCCGATCAACGTGTAAATTTATTATTCAATACGGTTGAAGGACGTTCGTTAAAAATATTCCCAATTCCTAATGATGATAACCATAAATGGATTTCTAATTTCGATTATAAAGAAGATCCAACGGTTATAAAAGATTCACTTTACAATAATTTTGTAAAAAGTGGATTCTTAGCATATTTATACACTTTAAATTCAGCTAAAAAATCTGGTGATTTCTCTCAAGCTTCAAAACTGCTAAAAGCTTTTAAAGATACACAACATAGGTACGGTGGTTCGGTTATGTTAAGTGATCAAAAGGTGAAAACAGAAGTATTATATAACAAATATGATATTTTTAAAAAATTATTTAGTTGGTATATGTACGCAGGTACGTTAATGTTTGTATTATTAATTATTCAAATATTTAAATCACACAGTAAAGGTTTAAATACGGCTATTAAAGTCTTTAAGTTTATAGTTATTGGTTTGTTTATATTGCATACAGCAGGTTTAATTGTACGTTGGTATTTATCTGGCCATGCACCATGGAGTGATGCTTACGAATCTATGATTTATGTGGCTTGGGCTACTATGCTATTTGGATTGCTTTTTGGTAGAAAAAGTGATTTAACCATGGCGTCAACTGCATTTGTAACAGCAATGATTTTAATGATTGCACATTGGAACTGGATGGATCCAGCAATAGCAAATTTACAACCCGTATTAAATAGTTATTGGTTAATGATTCACGTTGCGGTAATTGTAGCGAGTTATGGGCCTTTTACTTTAGGAATGATTTTAGGAGTAGTATCTTTATTCTTAATGATTTTCACCAATAAGGATAATAAAGATAAAATGTTACTCAACATTAAGGAGCTAACGGTAATAAACGAAATGGCTTTAACCGTAGGTTTGGTTATGCTAACCATAGGAAACTTTTTAGGAGGTATGTGGGCCAACGAAAGTTGGGGGCGCTATTGGGGCTGGGATCCAAAAGAAACTTGGGCGCTTATTAGTATTATGATTTATGCTTTTGTTATACACATGCGTTTGGTGCCAGGATTAAGAGGGCGTTGGTTCTTTAACCTATGGTCTATAATAGCTTTTGCTAGTATATTAATGACTTATTTTGGAGTGAATTTCTACTTAGCAGGGCTACATAGTTACGCTAGTGGTGATCAAATTGTGAGTGTTAAATTTATTGTTATTGCTTGTGGTATTGTGGCTGTTTTAGGAGCTTTCGCTTATCGAGGACATGTGAAGTATTATAAAAAGTAATTAGAAGAATATATATAGCAAAAACTTAATTTTTGCCAATAAAAAAAACAGTATTTCATAATTATGAAATACTGTTTTTTTTTATAAAGTAAATTATTCCTTGATTAGCATTTTCTATTATGATAGTACTAATAAGGAGTTAGGTTGGTTTATGGCCTTCCTTTTAATCTTTTTTCTATTTTTTGTTTTACCGCCGTCAATCGCTTCATTAAGTCCATGATTTCTTGGTCTTTGTCAACTTTGTATACGTCGTTTAGGCTCAAAATAAGGTCTTTAACTTCTCTTGAAGCTTCTATTCTTTCACTTGTAGTTTTAAAAGTATGTTTGCGTTGTTCAAATTCAACCGCTTTTTCAATAAGTTCCATATGTAATAATCGTTTTTCTAATAAATTTTTTGTAATAAAACACGCTGTGTATTATTCACAATTCGACAATATAATAAAATATTATAAATTTCTTGAATTAATAGTAAATATTTAGCTAAATTTTAATGATTGAGTACTTTATATGTTAGATTTTGGTTATTTTTTAGTTTTTAATGAAAAACAAGGATTCTTTTTAATGTTTTGATAATTGCCGTTTTTCGGTTGTTTACCTTGTTTTTTATTACTTCGCTTTTTTAAGCTTTTGTTAACAATAATCAGTATTTTGATGTGTAATTTTATAGCTTATAAATAATTAAAACTAAAATGAAAAAACTATTATTAATTTTATTAGCATTTACTACAGTTTATACTGTAAATGCACAGATTGAAACTCCACAACCTAGTCCAAAAGCTAAGTTTGAACAAAAAGTTGGATTAACAGATGTAACTATCGAGTATTCTAGACCAGGTGTTAAAGGGCGTAAAGTTTTTGGAGACTTGGAAAGTTTTGGAACAATTTGGAGAACAGGTGCTAATGAGAATACTATAATTACCTTTAGCGATGATATAAAGATTGCAGGTAAAAGAGTTAAAGCTGGTTCTTATGCCTTATTTACTCGATTAATTTCAGCAACAGAATGGGAATTTCTTTTTTACAATGACACAAGTAATTGGGGAACTCCAAAAAAATGGGATGATACTAAAGTTGTTGCATCTGCGAAAGTAGTTGTTGAACCTATTCCTTTTGTAGTAGAAACTTTTACTATTGATATTAACAATATTACAAATAATGGAGCAACTCTAGAACTTCTTTGGGAGAATTCTTATGCGGCTTTACCTTTTACAGTTCCTACTGAAGAAATTGTTTTAGCAGGTATTGATAAAGTAATGAATGGTCCAGGCGAAGGAGATTACTATGCAGCGGCAGCATACTACTTAGCTGAAGGGAAAGACATGAAACAAGCTACAGAATGGATTGATAAAGCTGTGGATATGACAAAAGGGAAACCTCGTTTTTATTATTTACGTAGACAAGCATTAATTCATGCAGCAAACGGAGATAAGGAAGGTGCAATTAAAGCAGCTAAACAATCTTTAATTCTTTCTAAAGAAGCAGGAAATGATGGTTATATCAAAATGAATACGGAATCTCTAAAAGAATGGGGAGCACTATAATTAACTCTATTGATATTTAATTAGAGCCAACTATTTTGAAACAAAAAAAGCTCAACGGTGTTATATCGTTGGGCTTTTTTGTTTCAAAATGTACTATAAGTTTTGTGTGTAATTTATTTAGGCATACAATCTTGGTGGTATGTCATTGTTATTTATGAAGTCTTCCAATTTTAGCCATTAAAATTATCTTCATGAATTTTAAAAATATCAGTTTAATAAAACTATTTTGAAGGAACCATTTCGGAAAGTTTAGGACGTTACATTATACTAAGTTATACCTACAAATTAAATACAGGGAAAAGAGCGAAAAAACCGAGAATAGGGTAGATGCTTAATTTTGTAGCTGGTTGAGTTTGCTTTTTTAATTCAGAAATAATTTTATAATAAAAAACCCTCAGAATTGAAAATCAATCTTGAGGGTTTTAAAATTTATATATTACTGGTAATTATTTTAAGCTACCAACCATTTCTTCTGGTTTTACCCAAGCATCATAATCTTCGGCTGTAACATAACCTAAATTAACGGCTTCTTCTTTTAAAGTTGTTCCGTTTTTATGAGCTGTATTAGCAATTTCAGCAGATTTGTAGTAACCAATTTTTGTGTTTAAAGCAGTAACAAGCATTAATGAGTTGTTTACTAATTTAGTAATTACTTCTTGGTTTGGTTCAATACCAGAAGCACAGTTTTCTTCAAAACTTTTACAAGCATCGCCAATTAATTGTGCCGATTGTAAAAAGTTTGCAGCCATAACAGGTTTAAAAACGTTTAGCTCATAATGGCCTTGCATACCTCCAACAGAAATAGCAACATCGTTACCTATAACTTGAGCGCAAACCATTGTTAAGGCCTCACATTGTGTTGGGTTAACTTTTCCTGGCATAATAGAACTTCCTGGTTCGTTAGCAGGGATTATAATTTCTCCAATACCTGAACGAGGACCAGAAGCCATCATTCTAATATCGTTTGCAATCTTATTTAAAGAAACGGCAAGTTGTTTTAATGCACCGTGTGTTTCAACTATAGCATCATGTGCAGCTAAGGCTTCAAATTTATTTGGAGCAGTTATAAAAGGTAATCCAGTAAAATCTGCAATATATTCGGCAACACGTTTACTATAACCCTTTGGAGTGTTTAAGCCTGTTCCAACCGCTGTTCCTCCTAAAGCTAATTCGCTTAAGTGTGCTAAAGTGTTTTCTAAAGCTTTTAAGCCGTAATCTAATTGTGCTACATAACCCGAAATTTCTTGTCCTAAAGTTAACGGTGTTGCATCCATTAAATGCGTACGTCCAATTTTTACAACGCTTTTAAAAGCTTCAGATTTTTTCTTTAAAGTTTCTCTTAATTGTTTTACTCCAGGAATAGTAGTTTCAACTATTTTTTTATAAGCTGCGATATGCATTCCGGTAGGGAAGGTATCGTTAGATGATTGTGATTTGTTTACATCATCATTCGGTTGAATCGTTTTTTCGCCTTCACCAACAACTTTTCCAGCTAATTGGTGTGCTCTATTCGCAATTACTTCGTTAGCATTCATATTACTCTGTGTACCAGAACCCGTTTGCCAAATAACTAACGGAAATTGGTCGTCGAGCTTGCCTTCTAAAATTTCATCGCAAACTTGTGCAATTAAATCTCTTTTTTCAATATCTAAAACACCTAATTCGCAATTTGTATAAGCGGCAGCTTTTTTTAGATAAGCAAAGCCGTAAACAATTTCTAACGGCATAGACGCAGAAGGTCCAATTTTAAAGTTATTTCTTGAGCGTTCTGTTTGAGCGCCCCAAAGTTTATCGGCTGGTACTTTTACCTCGCCCATAGTATCTTTTTCTATTCTGTAACTCATGGCAATAATGATTTAATTATGAATTACAAAGTTAATTTATTTAGCCGTTTTATCCTTTTAAAAGATGAGTTATTATGCCTAATTTTTAACAAATTGATAAGATTTTAAATTATTTGTCTCGTTAAAAATTAATTATCTTTATAATGAATTTAAATAGTGATTAATTTTAAACCAAAACAGAAATGGCAACAATTAGATTAGGAGATGAAGCTCCAAATTTTACAGCAGAAACATCTGAAGGAACAATTAATTTTCATGAATGGTTAGGTGATAGTTGGGGAATACTATTTTCGCATCCAGCAGATTATACACCTGTTTGTACTACCGAGTTAGGAACCGTTGCAAGATATACAGATGAGTTTCAAAAGCGTAATGTAAAAGTTGTAGCATTAAGTGTAGATGGTTTAGAATCTCACCGAGGATGGATTAAAGATATTAATGAAACACAAAATACAACTGTTAACTTTCCAATTATTGCAGATGAAGATGGAAAGGTTTCTGAACTTTATGATATGATTCACCCAAACTCAGATAGTAAGCTTACCGTGCGATCGGTTTTTGTAATTGATAATAATAAGAAGGTGAAATTGATAATTACTTATCCTGCTTCTACTGGTAGAAATTTTGACGAATTATTGAGGGTTATCGATTCTCTTCAGCTAACGGCTTATTATAAAGTGGCAACTCCAGCAAACTGGAAAAATGGTGATGATTGTGTAGTTGTGCCCGCAATTGCAACGGCAGATATTCCTTCTGTTTTTCCAAAAGGATTTAAGGAAGTCAAACCTTATTTACGTATGACGCCGCAACCTAATTTAGATTAGTGAATAACCTGTTGATAAATGTTAACATTGTTATTGGAAAACAAAATGGTTTATATTATATTTGTGGCATATTTATAAAAGACACCAACAATTATGTTTGATTTTGATCAATATTTAGGCTTTTTAGCATTTTTAGGAATATTAACTTTAGGGTTTTGGTTAATGATTTTCTTAATAACCTTTGTAGTCCCTTACTGGATTGGAGGTGCTTTAATTGAAAGAATAAAAGAAATTAAAGAAGAAAAGAAAGCAAAACGATTAAATGCTTAAAATTTAATTGAAAATATATTTACAAAAAAGGTAGCTCAACGAGCTACCTTTTTTGTTTGAATTATTTAATTCTTACAAATAAAAAAACCTCAAAATAATTTTTGAGGTTTTTTTATTATCAGGTTTTAAGTAATGCATATTACATTTCCATACTGTCGCCACCTTCTCCACGGCCTCCAGAACGTTCTTGTTTCTTTTGTTGGTTAAAACGGTAGGTAAACGATAAATTGTAAGTTGTACCACCTCTAAATTGAATTTCTTGGTATGCTGTAAAAGTATCTGTGGTGATATCATTTCTGTGAACACCAGAGTTAAATACATCTCTAACATTAAAGGCTATCGATGCCTTATCTTTTAAAATATCTTTACTAAGCGCTGTGTTAACTGTTCCGCTTCCTTGTCTATCGTTTTGTGAGTCTTCACTAGGACCTCGATAATTTAAGTTTGTTTGCCAATCTATAGCATATGGAAGTGTTAGCTTGTTTGTTAAACGCGCATTCCAGGTTAAATTGTTTGCTGTTAAGTCAATATCCTCAAAGCTACCATCTCGTTCTAATTTGTAAATATTAAAATCGGTATTTACACGCCATTTTCTTGATGGGCTAAAGTTTAAGTTAAACTCAAAACCATAGCGATTATCGGTAGCTAAATTAACAGGGCCTCGCTGAATAACATCAAATGTTTCACCATTTATCTCAACACTTTCTCCATTCTTTCTACTCACAAAAGACATAACATCTGTTGAGTTTGAATAATAAATAGATGAGCTTAAAGTGAATTTTCCAAATCTATTTAAATATCCAATATCAAAAACACTAGAGTACGTTGGGTTCAAATCTGGATTTCCTTGAAAAACATTAGTTAAACTTGATCGAGAAGGGAAGGGGTTAAGCATAAAACCACGTGGTCTGCGTAATCGTCGGTTATAACCAATCGTCATACTTTCATCGTCGCTAAACTTATAACTTACGTTTACCGTAGGAAATAGGCCTGTTAAGTTTTTTCTTTTAAAATCGCCAGAAGTAGGCTGGTCTAGCGTGGTTTTAGTGTTTTCCAAACGTAGACCTAACAAATATGAAAAATCATCAATTTTACTTCCAAACTGAAAATAAGCAGCATTTAAATATTGTTTAAAATTAAATACGTTAGATAGGTTGGTGTTTAATTCAAATGCACCAGAATCGTTAAGTAATGAAACTTGATAATCTGTATCTGTAGTGCTAAAATCTCCACGGTATCCCATTTCAATCTGGCTATTATCACCTAAAGGTAAAACATAATCGGTTTGCAGTAATACTTGTTGTTCATCTTCCAAAGTTTGTAAAATATCGGTATCGATACCATCATTATTAATTAATGAATATTCATCATCATTCGATTTTTCAAATTGAAAATCGAAAGAAAATTTATGTCCGTCTGTTTTAAAATCTTTTGTAAAATTTAAAGCATATTGAAAGGTACCACTATCGCTATTCTCAGGGTCTTTCCTTACACTTTTTGAAGTGGTATTGTTTTCTTTATTTAGAGATAAAAGGTTGTTTACGGAGTTGTTTTCGCTGCTATTGTCGCTAAAAACAATGGAGTTTGTTATCGATGCAGAGTCGGTAATATACCATTCAATACCAGTGTTTGTTGTAATACCTTTTCTGGTATCATTCCAGTTCCTTTTTTCATCTAAATCGGGTTTAGTAATATCAAAATTTTTCACATCGTTATACCACCTACCAACACTTTCTGTGTACCTGTATGATGTGGTATTAAAAATATTTACATTACCCGTTCTATAATTAATATTCCCCGAAATTCCAGCGGCATCAGGATTTCCAACGTTAGTAGTTATAGAACCGTTAAAACCTAAGAGTTTACTACGGCGTAAAATAATATTGATAATTCCTCCAGTTCCTTCAGCTTCATATCTTGCCGATGGCGAAGTTATAACTTCTACTTTTTCAATAGCATCAGCAGGTAATTGTTGTAAAGCTTCCGCTGAATTTAAGCCTACTAGTCCCGATGGTTTTCCGTTTATTAAAATGCGTACATTATCGTTTCCGCGTAAAGCAACACTCCCTTCAGCATCTACAGAAACCGATGGTACATTGTCAAGAACATCACTAACCGATCCACCGCTTACGGTTAAATCTTTACCAACGTTATATATTTTTTTATCGAGCTTAATTTCAACAGTGGTACGTTCTGCTATTATTTCAACTTCACCTAAAGATTCTGTATCGATTTCTAAAGAATAAGATCCAATATTTTCCGATTTACTAATTTGTTTATCAGCAATAGTAATCGTTTTAAACGAAATATATTCGATAGTAATATTGTAAAAACCAACAGGAACTGGGATAGAAAAATTTCCTTTTAAATCGGTAATCCCACCCGTTTCCATTTTATTTGCCTTTTTATTGAAGAAAGCTATTGTTGCGTATTCTAGAGGTTGGTTGGTTTCTTTATCTATTACTTTTCCACTAATTGTAACTTCTTTTTGTGCGATTACAAATAATGAAAATAGGCTGAAAATTGTAAATAAAAATAATTGTTTTACCATAAAGGTCTATTAATTGGTTGAAAAAATTAGACTGCAAATTTATGAGTTGGTTTAACTTGTTTCAGTTAAAGCTTTGTTAATTAACATGACTAAAATTAACGTCTGCGGAAGAGGAAAGCTTAAAGCTTATATTGAAGCTGCAGGACAAAATATTATGTTTTTTTTATTCCGTTGTAAACATTTGGATTATGTTTTTCCATATAAAACTCAGGATTAGGTAATTCTGTAAATCCAAATTTTTTATAAAGCCATTCTGCTGTATCTGTTAATAAAATCCATCGTCTTAATCCTTGAAGATTTGGGTGATTCATGATTTCATTTATAAGCCATTTGCTCAACCCTTTTCCTCTATATTCCTTTAGAACAAAAACATCTCCTAAATATGCAATGGTTGAATAGTCTGAAATTATTCGAGCATATCCTATTTGTTGATTTTTGTAATAAAGCCCAAAATTTAAAGAGTTTTCAAAAGATGTTTTTAAGGTGGTTAGTGGAATCCCGTTACTCCAGTCGGTTTCGTTTGCAAGGAATTTGTGAATAACAGCAACGTCAAGTTTATTCTTGTCGGTTGAAACGGTGTATTCGTTTTTATGAACTTCTATGATTTCCAAATTAGTATTTTATTACAATTTCACATATAATCTTTAGTGAATCCTAACTAAACAATATCAACAATCAAGCTTGGTGGTCTTCCAATAACAGCCTTCTTTCCATTAACAACAATTGGGCGTTCAATAAGCTTCGGGTTTTGCACCATGGCATCAATAACTTCGGTATCAGTTAAGTCTTTACCTTTAAAATCACTTTTCCAAATGGCTTCGTTTTTTCTAACTAATTCTATAGGTTTTATTTTTAAAAGACTTATTATTTCTTCTAACGCTTCCGCGGAAAGGGTATCGTCCAAATATTTTACAATCTCGAATGGTTTTCCCGAGTTTTCTAGAATTTCTAGACCTTGTCTCGATTTTGAGCAACGTGGATTATGATAAATTTTTATCATTTTAATTAAATGTTTTTTGTTTAAAATTAAACCTACCAAGCTTTTAAGCCTAATAGGTTTTTTTAATTATATTTTACAGTTGCCCATCATCTTCAACCTTTTGTCCCATCATCATTAAATAGGCCTTTAAAAAGCTGTCTATATTACCATCCATCACGGCATCTACATTCCCGGTTTCGTGTGCTGTACGTACATCTTTCACTAATTTATAAGGATGCATCACGTAGTTTCTAATTTGGCTTCCCCATTCAATTTTCATTTTTCCAGCTTCAATATCATCACGCTGTGCCAATTGTTTTTGAAGTTCAATTTCATACAATTGCGATTTAAGCATTTGCATAGCACGCGATCTATTATCGTGTTGAGAACGTGTTTCAGAACATTGAATTTGAATTCCTGAAGGTTTATGCAACAACTGAACTTTGGTTTCAACTTTATTTACATTTTGTCCACCAGCACCACTAGATCGTGCCGTTGTAATCTCGATATCGGCAGGGTTTATTTCAACTTCAATAGTATCATCAACAAGGGGGTATACGTAAACCGAAGCAAAACTGGTATGGCGTTTGGCATTACTATCAAACGGAGAAATACGTACTAATCTGTGTACGCCATTTTCACCTTTTAGCCAACCAAAAGCAAAGTCACCTTCAATTTCTAGAGTTACAGTTTTTATACCAGCAACATCACCTTCTTGAAAGTTAAGTTCCTTCACCTTAAAACCACTTTTTTCTGCATACATTAAGTACATACGCATAAGCATACTTGCCCAGTCGCAACTTTCTGTTCCGCCGGCACCGGCTGTAATTTGTAGTACAGCACTAAGGCTATCTCCTTCTTCCGAGAGCATGTTTTTAAACTCAATATCTTCTAGCTGGGTTGCTAATAAATTGTATTGCGTTTCTACATCTTCGGCCGTGGCTTCATCTTCCTTATAGAATTCGTATAATACCTCAAGGTCTTCGTATCGCGTTTTTGCTGTTTTGTAATCTCCCACCCATTTTTTCTTCACACGAAGTGATTTCATTATAATTTCTGCAGCTTTAGAGTCGTTCCAGAAATTGGGGTCGAAAGTTTGTTCTTCTTCGTTTTGTATTTCTATCAGTTTGGCGTCTATGTCAAAGATAGTGCCTAAGTTTATCGAGGCGGGTATTTAGATCTTTAATTTGATCGGAAGTTATCATGTATAATTTTATTTGAAACAAAAATAAGATTTCTTTACCCCAGCAGAAAACAATTCTGAATATAATTTTATAGCTTTATACACAAATTAAAGATATGATTATTGATCTAAGAAGTGATACCGTTACAAAGCCATCAAAATCCATGTTAGAGGCCATGATGCAAGCATCTGTAGGCGATGATGTGTTTAGAGAAGATCCAACAGTAAACGAACTTGAAAGCCGAATTGCAAAAATGTTTGGTAAGGAAACTGCAATGTTTTTTCCGAGTGGTACCATGGCAAACCAAACAGCTATAAAATTGCATACCAATCCTGGAGATCAAGTAATTTGCGATAAATATGCTCATATTTTTAACTACGAATCTGGTGGAGCATCCTTTAATAGTGGAGTGTCTTGTAATTTATTAGATATAAATAACGGCATGTTTACGGCAAGTGATGTTTTGACAACCATAAATCCAGAAGCTTATTATTATAGTAAAACGAGTTTAGTAGAAATTGAAAATACGGCAAATAGGCGTGGAGGTTCATGTTGGGATTTTAATGAAATACAGAAAATTAGAAAAGTTTGCGATGAAAATAATCTAGGATTTCATTTAGATGGTGCACGTTTATGGCATGCTTTAGTTGAAAAAAATGAAACTACGGAGCAATATGGAAAAGTGTTCGATACCATTTCTGTGTGTTTAAGTAAAGGTTTAGGTTGTCCCGTTGGTTCCGTTTTAGTTGGTGACGGAGTTATTATGCAAAACGCTATTAGAATCCGTAAAATATTTGGTGGAAACATGCGCCAGGCCGGGTATTTAGCTGCGGCAGGTTTGTATGCCTTGGATAATAATATTGAAAGATTGGCTGAAGATCATAAAAAAGCAAAAGAAATTGGAGCTGTTTTAGGTGATCTTTCAATTGTTAAATCTGTAGAACCTATAGAAACGAATATCGTAATATTTGAACTAATTGGTGGAGCGGACGAAAATGAATTCACTCAAAAATTAGCCGATAAAAACATCCATATTATAGGTATGGGCGGTAATAAATTACGTATGGTTACGCATTTGGATTACACCAATGTTATGCACGATAAACTTTTGAGTGAATTAAGAAAATTTTAAATTTACTTAAACATATCCATTCCAGGAATATTAGGCATTCCATCTTTTGCAGCTGCAGCAAGTTCAGCTTCATTAATTTGGGTTGCCTTTTCAATAGCCTTATTTAGTGTTAAAACAAGGTAATCTTCAAGTTGTTCCTTATCTTTTAATAACTCATCGTCTATATCAATAGATTTAATAGTTCTATTGGCCGTTAAAGTAATTTTAAGTTTATTATCGTTACTAGCTTCATCAACTAAAACGGTATTTAAACGTTCTTTTGTTTCTTCTACTTTTTTCTTGGCTTCTTTGAGTTTGCTCATCATGCCCATCATATCTCCAAACATATTTTTATATTTTTTAAGGGGGTTGGTAAATGCAAATTTATCAAATACTAAGCCAATTTATTGTATTTTAAACGAAAAATGAAAATAGCAACCATTCTTTTAAGCGTAAGTTTTACTTTTGCCGCTTCGTGTAAAAATATAAATATGAGTAAATCTATAAATGAAGTAACTATTCCTTCAGCTAAAAAAATATCGAAAACATTAGAAATGCATAATGATGTTAGAATCGATAATTATTATTGGTTAAACGATCGTGAAAATCCTGAGGTTATTGATTATTTAAATGCTGAGAATGATTATACAAAGGCATTAATGAAGCATACAGAGGGGTTTCAGAAGGATTTATTTGAAGAAATGAAGGGGAGAATTAAAGAAGACGACTCATCATTACCATATAAATTAAACGACTATTGGTACATTACGCGTTACGAAACAGGAAAAGATTACCCTATTTATTTGCGTAAAAAAGAAAGTTTAGATGCTAAAGAAGAAATTCTATTCGATTGTAATGAAATGGCAAAAGATCATTCATACTTTAGTTTAGGAGGTATTTCCATAAGTCCAGATAATAAAATGGCAGCTTTTTCTACCGATACTGTCAGTAGAAGGCAATATACGGTTCAAATTAAAAACCTTGAAACCGGTGCTATTTTAGATGATAAAATTTTAAATACTACTGGAAGTGCTACATGGGCAAACGATAATAAAACGTTGTTTTATACCATGAAGGATGAGATAACTTTGCGTTCTCATAAAATATTTAAGCATAAATTAAGTAGTGATTCCACAGATGATGTTGAGGTTTATCATGAAGCCGATGAGACCTTTAATACCTTTGTTTATAAAACTAAATCTAAAAAATATATTATCATTGGTTCGTCGAGTACATTATCTTCGGAATATCAAATTTTAAGTGCCGATACTCCTGATGCTGCATTCAAAATATTTCAAGAAAGAACAGACGATATGGAATATAGTATCGCTCATTATGATGATGCTTTTTATATTATTTCTAATTGCGATGGTGCTACAAACTTCAAGCTATTAAAAACGAGTGAAACAGCTACAGAGAAAGAAAATTGGAAAGATTTACTGCCTCATAGAAAAGATGTTTTATTAGAGGATATTGAGATTTTTAAAGATTATTTAGTTGTTAATGAACGTGAAAACGGATTAAACAACATCCGAATAATAAGCTGGGATGGTAGTGAAGATTATTACTTACCTTTCAATTCTGAAACTTATACATCTTACATTGGTAATAATCCAGATTTTGATAGTGATGTTATGCGTTATGGTTTTAATTCGTTAACCAACCCGAGTTCGGTAATGGATTATAACTTCAAGACCAAAACTAGTGAAATTAAAAAAGAACAAGAGGTTTTAGGCGGGAAGTTTAATAAGGAAAACTACGAATCTAAGCGTGTTTGGGCAACCGCTCGCGATGGTGTAAAAGTGCCAATTTCTTTAGTTTATAAAAAAGGAATTAAATTGGATGGAACAAATCCATTATTGCAATATGCTTACGGTTCTTATGGTTCAACCATAGATCCTTCGTTTTCTACCATTCGTTTAAGCTTGCTAGATCGAGGTTTTGTTTATGCTATTTCGCATATTAGAGGTGGTGAATATTTAGGTCGCAATTGGTACGAAACAGGAAAACTGCTAACCAAGAAAAATACATTTACAGATTTTATAGATTGTTCTAAATTCTTAATTGAAGAAAATTATACGTCAAACAAACATTTATATGCTTACGGCGGTTCTGCTGGTGGTTTGCTAATGGGAGCAATAATTAATATGAATCCAGAATTGTACAACGGTGTTTTAGCGGCTGTGCCATTTGTAGATGTGGTTACTACTATGCTAGACGACTCTATACCTTTAACTACTGGAGAGTATGACGAGTGGGGAAACCCAAATAATGAGACTTATTACCATTACATGAAATCGTATTCACCTTATGATAATGTAGAGGCTAAAAACTATCCGAATATGTTGGTTACAACTGGTTTACACGATTCTCAAGTGCAATATTGGGAGCCAGCAAAGTGGGTTGCGAAGCTTAGAGAATTAAAAACAGACACGAATAAATTACTGCTTCAAACGGATATGGAATCGGGGCATGGAGGGGCTTCTGGGCGTTTTGAAAGTCTTAAAGAAGTTGCTCTAGAATACGCGTTTTTGCTAGATTTGGAAGGAATTAACCGCTAATAAAAAAAAATGTCTTATTTTTGTCAAGTTTTGAGAAGTTTTGATTTATAAAATTAGAGCAACTTGTAAAATGAATTTATGAAACACAGAAATCAAGTATTTGATAATGTATTAGAGTTAGTTGGCAATACTCCTTTAGTAAAGCTAAATAGAATAACCTCTAAGTTCGAAGGAGATTTTTACGCTAAAGTAGAATGTTTTAACCCAGGGCAATCATCAAAAGATAGAATAGCACTTTACATTATAGAACAAGCCGAGAAAGAAGGTGTTTTAAAACCAGGCGATACTATTGTAGAAACAACCTCTGGAAACACCGGTTTTAGTATTGCGATGGTAAGTATCATTAAAGGATACGAATGTATTTTGGCGGTAAGTTCAAAGTCTTCTCCAGATAAAATTGATATGTTACGTACCATGGGCGCTAAGGTTTATGTTTGTCCAGCGCATGTTAGTGCAGACGATCCAAGATCTTACTATCAAGTTGCAAAACGTATTCATGAAGAATTAAAAGGTTCAGTTTACATTAATCAATATTTTAATCAATTAAATATTGATGCACATTATAATTCTACAGGTCCGGAAATTTGGAAACAAACAGAAGGAGAAATAACGCATTTAGTCGCTTGTAGTGGAACAGGAGGAACTATTTCTGGAACAGCAAAATACTTAAAAGAGCAAAATCCTAACATAAAAGTGATAGGTGTTGATGCTTTTGGTTCGGTACTTAAAAAATACCACGAAACTAGAGAATTCGACGAAAAGGAAATTTATCCTTATCGAATAGAAGGTTTAGGTAAAAATTTAATACCAGGTGCTACAGATTTCGATATTATAGATGAATTTGTAAAAGTAACCGATGAAGAAAGTGCTCATACTGCTAGAGAAATAGCTAGAACAGAAGGTTTGTTTGTAGGTTATACATCTGGAGCTGCTACACAGGCTATTAAGCAATTGGGTGAGCAAGGCGAGTTTAAAGAAGGAGATAAAATTGTTGTTATTTATCCGGATCACGGTTCTCGATATATGAGTAAAGTGTATAGCGATAAGTGGATGAGTGATCAAGGGTTTTTCGATTCGCAAAATGAAGCAGCAGCGCAGAGCATACAATACATAAAATAATTAAGAATATTATAACATATTATATGTCCATATTTTACTAAATTGTGAAATATGGACTTTTTTTATGCTTCGAAAAATCGATATAGATGATTTTTTTAACTTTATTGTCTATATTTCGTAAATGCATGGTAAAAAATTATGTTCAATGCATATAAATATTTAATTTTGCAGCTACTAACTAAAACAAAAGCATTCTTTATTCTTTCATAAGCAACTTATATTGTTTGTGTTCCTAAAAAGCAGTTTTATTCTAGTTGGAGTTATATCTCAAGTTTAATAGCAATACCAATTTATAATAGATGAAGGATTTATTTGAAAAGATTTATAAAGACAAAGGACCACTAGGAAAGTGGGCGTCTCAGGCTGAAGGTTATTTTGTGTTTCCAAAATTGGAAGGTGAAATTTCTAATAGAATGAAGTTTCAAGGAAAAGACGTAATCACTTGGAGTATTAATGACTACTTAGGTTTAGCCAATCACCCAGAAGTACGTAAAGTAGATGCTGAGGCAGCTGCACAATACGGTTCTGCTTATCCAATGGGAGCTAGAATGATGTCTGGCCACACTGATTTACACGAAAAACTTCAAAATGAATTGGCATCTTTTGTAAGTAAAGAAGCAGCATATTTATTAAACTTTGGATATCAAGGTATGGTATCTACTATCGATGCTTTAGTGTCTAAACATGATATTATTGTTTATGATGTTGATGCTCACGCTTGTATTATTGATGGTGTACGTTTACACATGGGGAAACGTTTTACATATAAACATAATGATGTAGCTAGTTTAGAGAAAAATTTAGAGCGTGCTACTAAAATGGCAGAACAAACAGGCGGAGGAATTTTAGTGATTTCTGAAGGTGTTTTTGGAATGCGTGGTGAACAAGGTCGTTTAAAAGAAATTGTAGCTCTTAAAAAGAAATTTAATTTCAGATTATTTGTTGATGATGCTCATGGTTTTGGAACTTTAGGGAAAACAGGAGCAGGAACAGGTGAAGAACAAGGTGTGCAAGATGATATTGATGTGTATTTTGCAACATTTGCTAAATCTTTAGCTAGTACAGGTGCTTTTATTGCCGGTGATAAAGAAATAATCGATTATTTAAAATATAATTTACGTTCTCAAATGTTTGCAAAATCTTTGCAAATGCAATTAGTAGCTGGAGCTCTTAAGCGTTTAGATATGCTTAAAACAATGCCAGAACTTAAAGCTAAACTTTGGGAAAATGTAAATGCATTACAATCTGGTTTAAAAGCAAGAGGTTTCGATATCGGTACAACGCAAAGTTGTGTAACGCCAGTATATCTAAAAGGAAGTATTCCAGAAGCCATGGCTTTAGTTAAGGATTTACGTGAAAACTATGGTGTTTTCTGTTCTATAGTAGTGTATCCTGTAATTCCAAAAGGACTAATTTTATTAAGATTAATTCCTACGGCAACACATACTTTGGAAGATGTAACTGAGACTTTAAATGCATTTGATGCTATTAGAGAGCGTTTAGAAAATGGAACGTACAAACGTTTATCTGCTTCTGTTATGGCAGCAATGGGCGAATAATTACAATAAAATATATTAAAAAAACCGATTCAATTTTAATTGAATCGGTTTTTTTATTTTTATAACTAAAGTAGCTTCTTATACGTTTTTCTTCGTTTGTAAACCACAGGATCAAAATGCTTCCATATTTGGTGGATGGCATGATTATCTTCTAATTCTGGGGTTCTAAAACAAGTCTCAATACCCTTTTCTTTAAACGTTTCGTAATATTCGTTAAAAATAACGGCATGTACACCTTTGTTTTGGTAGTCTGGATGAATTCCTATTAAATAGAAAATAACATCTTTACTATTCTTTTTGGCATTCAAAATATGGCGGAAACCAAAAGGAAAAAGTTTACCATTCATCTTTTTTAAAGCTTGTGCAAAGGCTGGCATTACAATGGCAAAACCAACTAGTTTATCATCTTTATCAACTACAAATTTGATATATTCTGGATTAACAAAACTTATAAATTTCTTCTTAAAATATGCTTTTTGAATATCATTTATCGCAACAAACGATGATAATGAAGCGTAGCTTTCGTTAAATAAATCGAACATTTTATCAACATAAGGCATTACTTCACTCGTTTTAGTGAACTTTAAAGCTTTTAGTTGATAACGTCTTTTTATAAGCTCTTGTGCTTTTTTAAAGAATTCTGGCTTAACGTTTTCAAAAGGGAAACGACTTTCAGAATAAGATTTTTCAATCTCAAAACCGGCAGCTTCGTAATGTTTTACATAATAGGCATGATTATACCAGGTGACCATAGGAGCGATGCTCTCAAAGCCTTCTGTCATAACACCTACTTTATCTAAATTAGAGAATCCAACAGGACCTTCAGTATATTCTAAATTTTTACTTTTTCCTATTTCAGAAACCTTGTTAAGTAAAATCTTAGAAACCTCTAAATCGTCAATAAAATCGAACCAACCAAAACGCATTTTTTTTATGTTTTGATCTTCTATTTCTAAATTGTTAGTAATTGCAGCTATTCGTCCAACAATACTATTGTTTTTGTATGCTAAGAATAACTGAGCTTCGGCATCTTTGAAAACAGGGTTTTCATTTTTATCAAATGTTTTTACTTCCTGACTAATTATCGGAGGTGTCCAGTATTCACAATCTTTGTACAATGTAAAAGGGAATTTTACAAATGCTTTTAGATCTTTTTTAGTTTTTACTTCTTTTAGTGTAATCATATGCTTTTATACTAAATTTCTCCGATTAATCTTCAAAATCTATAGCGTCACGTTTTTGTTTTTTTGTTTCTTCTTTAGTACTTTTTTTACCACTCTTTTTCTTCTTCTTACTTCCTTTTCGTTTCATGGAATCTTCAACGGATGTGCCATTGTCCATTTCTTTGTCTTTATGAAAATCTAATCGGTAAGACATTCCAAAATTCACACTAAAAACGGATGGTGTGTCTTTAGTATTAAAGGTTAAAGCTGTATCTAATTGAAAATCTTTGCCCCACAAATAAGCGCCACCAAATCTAAACAAATTATCGGCATAATAATCACTTTTAATAGCTTGAGTTTCTCCAAAAACAACCCACTGCGGACTAAAAGAATGTGTTAAGGTTAATATATATTGAAAGTCCGATTGCTCTGTGCCAATACGATCTTTAATTAAATTCATTACAAAAACCCAACCTCCAGAAAAATTATTTTGGGTAGCAATCATCACTTTAGGGCTAACTCCTTCTATGGCATCGGCTGTGTAAGGATTGTCTGGCGTATCGAAATTTGCACCAGCATAAACCGCTATTGCAGGAATTAAAGACTTCCATTTAAATCTGTGGTTAGCTTTCCAACTGAATAAATTAGGCTTGTCCTCTTCAGCATTTTTATAAGGATCATATACTAAATATTTGGCACCAAGTGTTAGGTATTTAAAATTTGAACGTCGGTCTTTATTAGATAAATCTGTCGAAAAAGATTTGTTATCACTTTGATAGTTTCCTTCAAAATTAAGTTCCAATGGTTCCCATAATAATCCGTAACGTATAGCAAAATCTGCTCCAAAACCTGAAACTTTATAACCAATTGCCGGCGTACGTTCTTCTTCAATAATGTATGGGCCAACTTCAAATTGCGCAACGTTTGTTCCTACAGAAAAGGCACTTCGTGAAACGCCTGGTCGATTAGAATTTATAACATCGGTATATTGGCAAAAAGCTTGAGTTGAAACAAAACTTAGTAGGATAATTAAAATCGATTTGATGGCTTTCATATTTGAAATTTTTAACGCATTCTTAGTGTGCGTGGATTTTATATTTTAATGTGCTAATGATAAAGGGTTGTCAAATATAGATATTTTATATATTTTTTATCATTTTTCAATGTTTTTTAAACGTATAGAATTGTATTTTTGTTGTTAGTTTTAATCAAAAGTTTCAGTTATGGGTTTATTAAGAACCATATTTATAATTGTTTTAGTTTATTATTTATTCAAAGTGCTTTCAAGAATATTTGCGCCTTTTTTGATGAAGTTTGCCGTAAAAAAAGCTGAAGAGCGATTTGGTGGTCAGTTTCAAAAGAAGCAGCAAGAGCCTGTTAAAGAGGAAGGGAAGGTTACTATTGATAAAATTCCGAATATAAAAACATCCAATAAAGATGTTGGTGATTACGTGGATTATGAAGAAGTCGATTAAGGTGAATTCTTTTTTTTATTTCCGCGAAAGCGTTAATTTTTTTTAATAAAAGATAAACTTCGATGCTAAGAAAATAATAACTAATTTTCACATTCATTGTTATAAAATACTTTCATGCAATTTACAATTAAACGCATACTTCCACATATCTTAGTTCTTTTAGGGTTTGTAATATTATCATTGGCCTATTTTAGTCCTGTTTTACAAGGTAAAGAAATCTATCAAAGTGATATTGTTCAGTTTATTGGCATGAGCAAGCAACAAAAAGATTTTAAAGCACAAACTGGAGAAGAAACCTATTGGACAAACGGAGCCTTTGCAGGTATGCCAACGTACCAATTGGGAGCCGAATACCCACATAATTACATTAAAAAAATAGATTTGGCACTGCGCTTTTTACCTCGCCCAGCTGATTATTTATTTCTATATTTATTAGGTTTTTACGTTTTGTTATTAGTACTAAAAGTCGATTTTAAGCTCGCTGCGCTTGGAGCTATTGCCTTTGGTTTTTCAACTTATTTAATCATTATTTTGGGAGTTGGGCACAATAGTAAAGCACATGCTATAGCATACATGCCTTTGGTACTAAGCGGTATTATACTCACGTTTAGGCGGAAATATATAGCAGGTTTTTTGCTTACGGTATTGGCAATGGGTTTAGAAATTGTGTCGAATCATTTTCAAATGACTTATTATTTAATGCTGTTGGTGCTTATTTTGGGACTCGCTTATTTAGTAGATGCTTATAAGAAACAAGCATTACCTCATTTTTTTAAATCCGTAGGTATTTTGTTTGCAGCTGTTATTCTTTCTATTGCCTTAAACGCAACTAGCGTTATGGCTACAAATGAATATGTAAAGGAAAGTACCAGAGGAAAAACGGAACTAACGATTAATGCCGATGGTTCTCCAAAAGCAGTTTCAAACGGATTAGATAAAGATTATATCACGCAGTTTAGTTATGGTTTTGCTGAAACATTTAACCTGTTTATTCCTCGGTTTATGGGTGGTGGTAATGGTGAAAATGTTGGAAAAGATTCAGCTACTTATGAAGCTTTTAGAAAATTAGGAGCTACAACAACACAAGCTGCCGAAGAAGCTAAACATGCACCATTATATTGGGGAGATCAACCCATAGTGGAAGCACCAGCTTATGTTGGCGCTGTTATTTTATTTCTATTTGTATTCGCTTTGTTTTTGGTAAAAGGGCGTTTAAAATGGTGGCTTGTTGGTGGAACATTATTTTCTTTATTGTTGTCTTACGGAAAGAATTTAGGCTTTTTAACTAACTTTTTTATTGATTATGTACCACTTTACAACAAGTTTAGAGCGGTAACTTCGATACAAGTTTTATTAGAATTGTGTATTCCTGTTTTAGGCGTTTTTGGTTTAGTACGCTTGTTTAATAAATATGAGAAGGAAGATGAAAAGCTAAAGGCGTTAAAATATGCCACAATAATTACAGGCGGTTTAGCTCTTTTGTTTTTAATGTTGAAATCGTCCTTATTTGATTTTGTTGGTATGAATGATGGTTATTATCGTCAGAATTACGGAGCAGAATTTGTGGATGCATTAAAAGAGGATAGAAAGAGTGTTTTTACATTGGACACTTTAAGAAGTTTAGTTTTAGTATTGCTTTCAGCTGGATTAATTTTCGCGTATTTAAAAGGTAAGCTAAAAGAAAATTTATTGGTTGTTGCCTTTGCTGTGCTTTTATTGTTCGATTTAGTTGGGGTTGATAAACGGTATGTAAATAATGACGATTTTGTATCATCAATTAAAATGAATAAACCTTTTGAGGCAAATGCTGTCGATAAAGCTATTTTACAAGATAAAAGTTATTATCGTGTCTACGATTTAGTTTCGGGTCCATCAAAACCATCCTATTTTCATAATTCTATGAATGGTTATAATGCTGCTGAATTAAAACGGTATCGAGAAGTTTTCGATTTTTATATTTCGAAGAACAATATGAATGTGCTTAATATGTTTAACACGAAATATATTATTGCTCAAGGTGAAAAAGGAGAAACATTTCCATACACAAATAGAGATGCAAATGGAGCGGCTTGGTTTGTTAATGATTTGAAAATGGTTAATTCTGCAAACGAAGAGATTAAAGCATTAGATAGTTTAGATAATAAACATATTGCTGTTTTTGCTAAAAGAAGCGATGTGTTAATTCCAACGGAAAGCAAACAATTTACTGTCGATTCTTTGGCTAGTATTAAAATTGTAGAGCAGCAACCTAATTATTTAAAGTATACCTCTAATAATGCAAATAACGGTTTTGCTGTATTTTCTGAAGTGTATTATGGAAATGGTTGGAAAACATTTATCGATGGAGAAGAAACGCAGCATATACGAGTAAATTACACCTTACGTGGTTTAGAAGTTCCTGCAGGTAAACATGAAATTATATTTAAATTTGATCCCGATGTTGTAAAAACAGGAAGTACCATTGCTCTTGCTAGTTCTGTTTTATTTGGGTTATTATTGCTAGGCGGACTTTTCTACGGATTTAAAAAAGAATAGTTTTTATTTTCGTTTATGTGGAACTCTAAAAAATGAAGAAATTAAAAGTACTCATTATAACGTATTATTGGCCGCCAGCAGGTGGGCCAGGAGTGCAACGTTGGTTAAAGTTTGTAAAATACTTGCCAGAATTTGATGTTGAGCCTATTGTTTATATTCCAGAAAACCCAAATTATCCTTTAATTGATGAGAGCTTAATTCCGGAAGTTTCAAAAGACATTACTATTTTAAAACAGCCTATAAACGAACCGTATAAATTGGCTAGTTTATTTTCAAAAAAATCATCTAATACCATTAGTAAAGGCATTATTCCAGAACAAAAAACTCAAAGTTTTATTGAAAAATCGATGCTTTATATTCGTGGAAACTTCTTTATTCCCGATGCTCGTAAAAGTTGGGTAAAACCATCCGTAGCCTATCTTTTAGATTATATTGAAAAAGAAAATATTTCGACTATAATAACTACCGGCCCACCGCATAGTTTACACCTTATAGGTTTGCAACTAAAAGAGAAATGTGGTGTGAAATGGATTGCAGATTTTCGCGATCCATGGACAACTATTGGTTATCACAAGCAATTAAAATTAACAGAAACTTCTAAGCTAAAACATAAGGCTTTAGAAAAACAGGTTTTAAAAACAGCCGATGATATTTTAGTGACAAGTTCGGTTACAAAAACTGAATTTGAAAGCATAACAGATAAGCCAATTGAAGTCATTACGAATGGTTACGATTATGAAACGGCTGAAACTAAACCACTAGATACTAAATTCACAATAGCACATATTGGGTCATTATTGTCTAAACGGAATCCTGAAATTTTATGGCAAGTTTTAGCAGAATTAGTAAATGAGAACGAAATGTTTTCTAAAGATTTTCAGTTAAATTTTGTTGGAGCCGTTAGCGAAACCGTTTTAAAGTCTATTGAAAAAAATGGACTGACTGATTACGTGAATAACATTGGTTATGTATCACATAAAGAATCAATTACTTATCAAAAAAGTTCACAGGTTTTATTATTAGTTGAAATTGATTCCGAAGAAACAAAATGTATTATTCCTGGTAAATTGTTTGAATACATGGTTTCTAATCGTCCAATTTTGGCTTTAGGTCCAAAAGATACAGATGTGGAAAGCATCATTAAAGAAACCAATACAGGAAACTACTTTTATTACACAGATTATAAATCCTTAAAATCGACTATCTTCGCGTATTATAAGAGCTATCAAAATAAAAGTTTGCAGATGCATGCTATTGGCTTGCAAAAATATAGTAGAAAAAACTTAACTTCCAAACTAGTTTCGGTTTTAAAAAAGCCTTGAGAATCTATATAATAAACATCGGTATTTATAGTTTTAACATTGAAATTTTATAAAAATAATGGGCATAGTTGCTTCTCAATCTTTTAAAAATATAGTTTCTACCTATTTGGGGTTTTTAATTGGAGCAATAAATACCTTATTTCTTTACACCAAAATTTTAAGCGACGATAACTATGGTATGGTTGGCTATATGCTTTCTTTAGCCTATGTTATTATGCCATTAATGTCTTTTGGTGCGTATAATTCTTTGGTTAAGTTTTATACTACTTTTAAAACACGAGAATCATTAAATAGTTTTTTAACACTCATGTTGTTAATGCCTATTGCGGTCATTATTCCTATTGTTTTACTCACATATTTCGGTTATGATTTTATTGGCGATTTATTGGCGAATAAAAACCCGATAATCAAAAAATATTTATGGCATACGGTTGTTATTGCTATTTCACTAGCTTATTTTGAATTGTTTTTTTCATGGGCGAAAGTGCAAATGCAAACTGTTTTTGGTAACTTTATGAAAGAAGTCTTTCATCGTGTAGGTAGCATGTTATTACTATTTGCTTTTTATTATAAGTATATAGATTTAGAGCAATTTATGGCTGGTTTGGCTGTTATTTATTTTATTAGAATGTTGATTATGAAGGTGTATGCTTTCACTTTAAAATTTCCAAAATTAACCTTTAAAAAGATTAAAAATTTAAGCCGGATTTTAAAATATTCTGGATTAATAATTATAGCAGGAGCCATTGCTACCTCTCTTTTAGACGTTGATAAAGTGATGCTCGGCCACTATATTCAAATTAAAGAAATTGCGTATTATAATGTAGCTATTTTTATAACTGCAGTTATTGCGGTACCACAACGGTCTATGCATCAATTATTAATGCCAATGACGGCTAAGTTATTAAATGAACGCGATTATGATACTCTAGAAGATTTGTATAAACGTAGTTCGTTAAACCTATTTATTGTTGGTGGTTTCATTTTTTTATTAATAGTTTTAAATATTAATCAGTTATATCTAATAATTCCAGAGGAATTTAATGAGGGGCTTTATGTGGTTTTTATGATTAGTGTTGTAAAACTTTACGATTCCCTTTTAGGAAGCAATAACGCTATTCTTTTTAATAGTGATTATTATAGAATGGTACTTGTTTTAGGTGTTATTTTGGTAATTGTTATGGTAGTTTTTAATATGTTGTTTATTCCGGTTCTTGGAATTAATGGAGCAGGATTAGCTACATTTTTAGCTGTGTTTTTATACAATTCTATTAAATTATATTTTGTTTATAAGAAATTTAAAATCTCACCATTTTCTGCTAAAACACTTCAAATAGGTTTGTTTATAGGTGCTTGTACTTTAATATTTTATTTCTGGGATTTTCCATTTCATCCTATTTTAAACATTGCATTAAAGTCCATTTTAATAGCTGTTCTTTATGGCTTTGTTGTTTTTAAATTTAAATTTTCTGAAGATATTTCTAAGTTACTTCAAAAGTATTTGAAGGTTTAGAATAAACTTGATTTTGAGTTTTTATTTCTCTAAATTCGTTGAATAACGATGGTATGAAATTATTTATATCATAGTATTTTGAATACGCTAAAAATATAAATCATTTGAAAATACTTCACACAGCCGATTGGCATTTAGGACATAGATTGCATGAACAATCTCAAGTTGCCGAACAAACTTTGTTTTTAAGTTGGATTGAAGTGTACATCATTGAACAAAATATAGATGTACTTTTAATTTCTGGAGATGTTTTCGATACAGGTTCACCATCCAACCAGAGTTTAGAAATGTACTATAGTTTTTTAGTGAAGTTAAAAACGACAAGTTGCAAATCAATAATTATTACTGGCGGAAATCACGACTCGGCAGGTACTTTAAATGCACCCAAACATATATTAAATGCTTTGGCAATAAAAGTAGTAGGAAAAGCTACGGAAAATATTGAAGATGAGGTTTTTGAAGTTGATGTTAATGGTGAAAAAGTAATTATAGGAGCCGTTCCTTATTTACGTGATGGTGATATTAGGCGTGCCGTTGCAGGAGAATCTTTCGATGAGCTCACCGATAAATACAAAACAGCACTAATTAATCATTATAAGGCATCTGCCGAGCAATGTAAATTGATAAATATGAGTAATGCTCCTGTTATAGCTATGGGGCATTTATTTGCAACAGGAGGCTCGGTTTCGGATAGTGAGCAAAATATTTACGTAGGAACACTGGGCCATATAGGTGCTCAGGATTTCCCCGTTTATTTCGATTATATAGCTTTAGGACACTTACACAGACCCCAAATTATTGGTGGGAATGATAAAGTACGCTATTCTGGATCTCCAAATATTTTAAGTTTCAGTGAAATTAATTATGATAAAAAGATTGTTATTTTAACTGTTGAAGGCAATAAAATCAGTACCATTAAAGATGTTATAGTTCCACGTTTTAGGGAGTTTTATAAGCTAACAGGTAGCATACCTGAATGTATTGATGAGTTTCCAAGTATTACTTCTAATACTTATGAATTAACACCTTGGGTAGAAATTGTATTAAATGAAACACATACTGTTAATACTGAAGATCTAAATAAAGCCGCCGAAAAATATCCTTTTGAAATATTAAAAACAGCTCTAAAAAATCTACGAAAACAAAAAGGAATAGAGGAGTTGTTAGAAGAAACAAAATCGATTAAAGAATTATTACCAACTGAAGTTTTCAAGTTGAAATGTAAAGAAATTGGTTTCGATTTAGAAAGTAGGCCTGAAGTAGAAGATGCTTTTAATGAAATTTTACACGCTGTTAAAAATCAGTAAGAGCAGACAGATATGAAAATTTTAAAAATTGAATTACAAAATATAAATTCTTTAAAATCTGATTCTTCTATAGTAATAGATTTTGAAAGTGAACAGTTTAAAGATGTTGGTCTATACGCGATTACTGGTTCTACTGGAGCGGGTAAAACAACTATTTTAGATGCTGTAACTATTGCGCTATATCACAATGTACCAAGGTTTAATGGAACAAAAGGATCATTAATAGATGTTGTGAGTCATGGGGCTCATGATGCTTTTAGTAGAATTACTTTTGAAAACGATAATGTAATTTACGATGCCTTTTGGGGTATGAAGGTTGCCGATAAATCTGGTAAAAAGTATAAGAATCCGAAGGAAGAAGTTAGTTTAAAGAATTTAACAACGGGCGATATTTTAGCCAGTCAGAAAAGAAGTTTAATATCGGAAGTAGTTCGAGTAACCCAATTAGATTACAATCAGTTTTTACGTTCTGTAATGTTGGCTCAAGGTGAATTCGCTTCATTTTTAACAGCTAAAGGCCCGGAGAAAGGGAAGTTGTTAGAGCAAATCACAGGCGAAGAAATATATAAAAAAATAGGGCAGGGCATTCAAGAACGAAAAGCTAAAGAAGAAAATGCGCTTAAAGATATTCAGTCTAGAATTAATTCTGATGATGTTTTATCAGAAGAAGCTAACATTGCTTTAACTCAAAAAGATAAAGCACTCGATACCGAAGTTTTAAAGATTGAAAAGGAGATAAAAACCACTCAAAATATTGTAGAATGGTATGTGAAATTCCAGAAAATACTTGATGAATCGGAAAAGTTAGAAATAGAATCTAAGGAGGTAAATTTATTTGTTGAAAAGCATAAACAAGAATTAGAACAGTTAGATTTAAATGAAAAGGCAGCACCTTTTAAAGAGTTACTTCAGAATTTAAATAGAACAGAGCAAGAGTCTGTCGATAAATCTAAACAATTAGAACGTTTAGAGTCTGAACTTAAAACCTTAAAACCAGAGATTGAAAAATTAAGTTCACAAACTCAAAAAGAAACGGATTTGCTAAATGTGGCAGACAAAACGTTTGCGGATTGGTTACCAAAATTTGATGCTATAAATAGCTTAGATGGTAAACTTAAAAATGAAGCTGAAAATAAGCAAAAATCAATTTTAGAATTAGAAGCGTTAGCCAAACAAATTAAGCTTTTAAGAGAAGAGCAAACCAAATTGAATAAAGATTTAGCGGATACTGAAGCTAAAATAAAAATAGATCAAAGCTTTATTTCTGAGCATAAATTATTGAAGGATGTTGATTTACAAATATCCAATTGGGCAAGTGAATTAACTGCTTTAAAAGCTAAAAAAGAAAGTTTAAAAGAAGCTCAAGATTTTGTTTCTGTTAAAAAAGAAGAGGTAGAAAAAACAGAAGCTCGTTTAAAAGAGGGGAATAAATTACTAAAAGTTGAAACTGCCGAAATTGAAAAAACAGAAAAGTCATTAGCTGAGATCACTTTAAAATTATCTAAAAATAATTTAACCGATTTACTAGCGACTAAAACCAAATTAGCTACTAAAGAAACAAACTGGAAACAGTTTAAAACACTTTCTGAGCAAATACTTAAAGTTGAAAAAGAACAAACCGATTTATTAACTAAACAAAAAGCGCTTGCAAAGGCATTAGAGGTTAGTAAAAAGGAAATACAAGCGGTTAATCAACAAATTGAAGCTCAAGAAAAGTCGGTTGCAGATGCGGATAAAATTTTAAACTTAGAGAAAAGTATTTCTAAATATGAAGCTGATCGTCAGAGTTTAACTGAAGGAACACCTTGTGGTTTGTGCGGTTCATTAGAACATCCGTTTACAGAGAATTTAAAGTCTATTGGGGTGTCAGAATCACAATTAGAACTCAATAAACGAAAAGATAAACTTCAAACTTTAAATTTATCATTAAATGAATTAGATAAAAACGAAGTCGCAATACTTACAACTGTCGATGGTTTAAAGCAACGAAATGGTTTAATTATTGAAGAAATAAAGGCGTTAAAAGTATCGGCAAAACAATTAAATATAGACTGTGAGTTATCGAATACCGCTCAAATTGAAAGTGAAGTTAAACAAGTAACACAAGACATTTTATTATTAGACGAAAAGTTAAAAGTAGCTCAACAATTACAAGAGGAAAAAAATAAACTAGTCGACACTTTTAAAAAACAAAGTGAGGCGCTTAACAAGATAAAAACTGGTGTCGTTACACTTGTTGAAAAGAACAAAAATAGCAGCAATGATATTGTAGAAAAACAAAAGCTTATTATTGTTTTGCAGGCGGCTTGCAATACATTAGAAACGGAATTAACAACTAAGTTATCTAAGTTTGGTTATAAGTTGCCAGCTTTTGAAAATAATAATGTGTTTATTGAAAACCTTAAAAATTTAATTGCTAATTTTAATAAAAAGGAGAAGAATTTAGGGGAATTAAAATCGGGGGTCACAGTAATACATACCAAATTAGAAAACAGTAAGGAAAAGTTAGAAGTACAGCTTAAAGCTGAAAAGGATTGTACTAAAACTATAGCGCTAAGTGTGGATAAAATAGAGGAATTAACAACCCAGCGTAAAGCGCTTTTATCTATTAATATTTCCGTAGAGCATAAGCGAAAGCTTTTACAAACAGAGCGAATAACTTTAGCTAAAAAAGTTGAAGTAAGTAAGCAAAAACAACAAGAGTTTTTAGATTTACAAAACAAAAAGCAAGCTTTAAAAATAGTGAATAATAAAGAGCAATTGGTTTTAAAGGAGAAATTTGAAACTTTAAATTCAGCCTTTGAAACACAATTAAAAAACAGTGATTTTGATAAACGTGAGGCTGTTCAGCAAGCGTTATTGCCAGAAGAGGTTCTGGTGAGATTCACAAAAAATAAAGAAGCTATAAAGGAAAAGCAACTTCGTTTAAAAGCTTATAAAGAATCGAACGAAAAAGCAAAAGCGGATTTAGATACATCTAAAAACTTCGAAATATCGGAAGAGGAAAGTAAGCTCGCTTTAGAAGGTTTACACGCTAAAAATAAAGCTTTTTTATCCGAAAAAGGAGAAATTAAACAAGCATTTAGAAAGGATAAAGAAATTAGAGATCGTAATAAAGAAATCTATAAAAAAATAGATGCTCAAGAAACGGTTTGTAACGTTTGGAGAGAGCTATTTAAAATTATAGGGAATTCTAAAGATGCCTTTAACGTATATGTGCAACGCTTAACTTTAAAGCACTTACTAGATTTAGCCAATGTGCATTTGTTTAAATTAAATAAGCGCTATTCTTTAAAAATGGAAGAGGCTTACAAACCTAAAGAGGAACTTAATTTTAATTTAATAGACCATTACCAAACGGATCAGGCTAGATTAGTAGATACATCGAGTGGTGGTGAGAAGTTTATTATTAGTTTGGCTTTGGCTCTTGGTTTGTCTGATTTGGCTAGTAAAAACGTAAAAATCGATTCGTTGTTTATTGATGAAGGTTTCGGAACCTTGGATAAAAACACTTTAGAAACGGTTATTTCTACTTTAGAAACTTTGCAATCGCAGGGTAAAATGATTGGTATAATATCTCACGTTGAAAATTTAAAAGAGCGTATTTCTACCCAAATTCAAATTACTAAAAAGAATAATGGAGTGAGTGTGGTGGATATATTATAGGAGCTACTAAACAATAGTATTGGATAGAGGTTTTCTTTTTTAATAAAAATTTCAGAAAATGAGTAATACAACAGATGAAGCATTAAAGGAACGGATAAAAGAACTTACTTGTCTCTACGAGGTTTCATCTAGTATAAGTAATGCAAATTTCGAGGATATCGAGATTACTTTAAAAGTTATTGCAAAAAGTCTTCAAAAAGCATTTTTACATCCTGAAAAAACAAGAGTTTGTATCACGGTTAAATCTTTATCCATACAGACGAAAAAACACACAGAAAGTAGAGTTTTAATTAAATCTGAAATTAAAATATTTAATGAAGTTAAAGGAAGCATAGTTTGCACTTTAAACGATACCATCTTTAAAAATGAAGATTTTTTAAAAGAAGAACAATTATTACTCGATAATATAGCCTTAAAGGTGGGGGATTTATTTGAACGCATCGAGATTCAAAATAGTGAAGCGGCTTTAAAAAAACGCATGGAACATGCCGATCGTTTAGGGATACTTGGAGAAATAACCGCAGGAATTGCACACGAATTAAATACACCTTTAGCTAATATTTTGGGGTTTGCGGAGTTATTAAAATCTAATTTTGAAAGCAATAAAGAAGTTTCTGGAGATTTAAATAAAATTATTGATAATGCTATTTTTTCGAGAGAAGTTTTAAAAAAGTTGATGTTTTTTGCTTGCGAAATGCCTCAAGAAATGAAACGCGTTAATCTTGTGCCTATTATTAAAAGCGCTATCGATTTACTAGATGCGTCCTTTAGAAAGGAGCAGGTTAAATATCTTGTGAAAATTGAAGATGAGACTTTATGGCTTAAAGCAGATCCTATCCAACTTACCCAAATTCTTTTCAACCTATTAATGAATGCTATTTATTTTTCCCCGAAAGAAGGTTTGGTAACTATGGAAGCTTTACAAACTAAAACTGATATTATTCTGAGAATTTCAGATGAAGGTTCAGGGTTTACCCCCGAAGCATTAGAAAAAGTGTTTCAACCTTTTTTCACTACAAAGTCAATGGAAGATGGGTCTGGTCTTGGCTTAAGTGTAGTTCATGGTATTGTTTCTTCTCATAAAGGAACCCTGAAAGCGGAGAATAGATCGAGTAAAGGTGCTATATTTACAATTACGTTACCAAAAACTTAAGGCATGCATTTACGTAAAGAAAACATATTAATTGTTGATGACGATGTTGATATTTTAGAACTATTACAACGCCATTTGCAATCTTGGAATTACCATACCTATAAAGCAGTTTCGGTAAAAGAAGCGGTAATTATTTTACGAGATACAAAGATTGATTTACTAATAACAGATTTAAAAATGCCCGAAATAGATGGAGCGGAGTTAATAAAATTTGTTTCAGAGCATTATCCTAAATTACCAAAATTAGTAGTTACAGGTTATCCTTCTGTTCAAGATTCGCTGTCGTTTATAAAATCTGGAGTAGTAGATTATTTAACGAAACCATTCACTAGGGATGAGCTGAAAACGGCTATAAATAAATCTATGGCAACATCTGAAGATTATAATCCAAAAGTGATTAAATCTTCCGAAGAAAAAAACAAAGCGTATGGAGATATTATAGGGAATTCGGAAAAAATAAATGATGTTATTCAAATTATTGAACGCGTAAAAAACAATAAAGCTACCGTTTTTATAAATGGCGAAAGTGGGACGGGAAAAGAACTCGTTGCGCGCGCTATACACTATGAAGGTAAATTTTCTAGAGCACCTTTTATTGTTGTGAATTGTGGTGCTATACCCGAAAACCTATTGGAAGCTGAATTGTTTGGTTATGTAAAAGGTGCTTTTACAGGTGCTGATGCTAATAGGGATGGTTTTTTTCAAGCTGCTAATGGTGGTACCATTTTTTTAGATGAAATAGGGAATGCTTCGGTTGCAGCTCAGTTAAGATTGTTGCGTGTTTTACAGGAAAAAGAAGTTGTTAAAGTTGGTGCCCAAAAGGCTGAAAAAATTGATGTTAGAATTGTCGCAGCTACCAATGGCAATTTACGCGAAATGATAAAGAAACAAACCTTTAGAGAAGATTTATTTTATAGATTAACAGTGGTTGAAATACATGTTGCTCCGTTACGAGAACGTAAGGAAGATATCCCTTTATTAGTAGATAAATTTCTTTTTAAATATGGAGTGGAGTATAAAGATAGATTTATAAAAATAACGCCCGAAGCACTATCTGTTTTAAACCGTTACAATTGGCCTGGTAATATTAGAGAGCTAGAAAACGTAATTCAGCGTGCTGTCATTATGTGCGATAAAATTATAGATTTGGAGCATTTGCCAGAGCATTTAAAATACACTTTAGATTTAATAGATGACACCTTAGAGCCTCTTAAGGTTATCGAAAAAAAACACATCGAAAAAGTGTTGCGAGCAACAGGTAATAATAAAACTAAAGCAGCCCAAATTCTTCAAATAGATAGAAAAACGATTCGTCAAAAGCTATCTGAATAAAATTTCTTACTGATACATTTTCTCTCGGTTGGGGAATTTTGTACCGATTAAAAATCATACTTTTTATAAAAAAAATCAATAAAGCTCTTTGTTTATAAGGGCTTTAAGTATTTACATGTTTTTTATTAATCCTAATGGCACAAACGTTGCCTTTTATGGAATAGTAATACAAAACATAATAGAAATGAATGCAAATCGATTTAATATATGTCCAAGCTGTATACATCAAAACACCTGTGTATTAACAGCGCAAAAGGATAAAGTTTGGTCTTGTAGTGAGTACGATGAGGAAAACTCAGAAACTATTATCATGCTACAAAGAGATGTAGATGAAACTTCTAAAAATCCATCACCATTGATGATGGCTTAATTTTAAAAACAATTAATAATGAAAAAGTATGTATTAGCAGGTTTTATAGCCTTAGGTAGCTTAAGTATGAATGCTCAAGATGCTATGAGTAAATCGGTAACTTTAAAAGTAGGCGATGTTATTGAGATTGGAAATCCTTCAACAAGTAAGTATAAATATATCAAATTTCCACGAGCAAATTTCATAATAAAAAGAAATGGAGTTGCAGATTATAAAGGGGCTTTAGGAGAAGAAGTTGTTGTAACAGATGTGGAAACAATTAACGATGGAAATACAAGAGTTAGTGTAAAGCGTAAAGATGGTAAGCGATTTTTTAACACGGTATATAATATTTCTATAAGTTTAGAAAAAGCTTTAGCCGCTAACGAAATAAAAATATAATTCTTCCTAAAATTTAAAATAATGATAGAAGTAGCAGAATTAAGTGAAAAAGCACTAAAAAAACCATTAAGAGGCATGATGGATAATGTCATGAATCAGTTTAATAGTGCGGCAGATAAAATTGATTTACATCCAAATATTCGAAAAATATTGAGCATAACCAATAACGAAATTATTGTACATTTTCCTGTAAAAATGGATAATGGCGAGGTTGAAATTTTTACGGGATATCGGGTGCAACATAATAACGCATTAGGGCCTTATAAAGGAGGTTTACGTTACCATCCAACTGTAGATATTGATGCAGCGAGAGCTCTTGCCATGTGGATGACTTGGAAAACGTCTTTAGCTGGATTGCCTTACGGTGGTGGTAAAGGTGGTATTCAGATAGATCCTGCAAAATATTCAACTACAGAATTAGAGCGTATTACAAGACGCTTCACCTTTGCTTTGGCAGATAATATTGGTCCAGAACATGATATTCCGGCACCAGATGTTAATACCAATAGTCAAACTATGGCATGGATTTCGGATACTTACATGAGTACGCGTCCGCCAGCAGAACGTTCGGCTAATTTACACGTAGTTACTGGAAAACCTGCAGGTAGTGGTGGTTTAGAAGGTCGGGATAGGGCAACAGGTTACGGCGTATTTTTAACTATTAAGTTTTGGGCAGAGAAAAATGAAACAGAACTAAAAGGCAAAAAGTTTATTGTGCAAGGTTTTGGAAACGTGGGGTATTGGGCATCTTATTTTTTAGAGCAGGAGGGAGCCATTCTTGTTGCAGTGCAAGACGCTTTTGGTAGTATAGAAAATAAAAACGGTATTGGAGTAGAAAACTTATTTAGTTACGTTAAATCTAATAATGGAAGTATTGTAGGTTTTCCAATAGCTAATTATGTTAAAGATGAAACCTTTTTTGGAATAGATTGCGATATTTTAATTCCTGCTGCCTTGGGTAATCAAATCACACAAGATAATGCTTCAGAAATAAAAGCAAGCCTTATTGCAGAAGGAGCCAATGGACCAATAAATGTTGAAGGTGAGCAAATTTTAATTGAAAAAGGAGTGACTATAATACCAGATATTTTATGTAATTCTGGAGGGGTTATTGGGAGTTATTTTGAATGGTTGCAAAATCGAAATGGCGAGCTTTGGCAATTGGATGAAGTTATTGTGAAACTTGATAAAAAATTAAAAGAATCGTTTAATAAAGTTTATGAATATTCTAAACGAGAAGCCATGGACATGAGAACTGCTGCGTACTGTATTGCTATAGAACGTATAGAGAAGGCTTATGTTTTAAGAGGAATATTTCCATAATTTAAAAAATATGAAATGAGATACGGAAGCTTAATTTTAGAGAAAAAGGAATACGTTTATTTAAAACGTATACTCAATGTGTCTGGTTACGCAGGAGATTTTGAAACTCAAAACTCTTTGCAAAAACTTAGTGAGGAGCTTAAAGAGGCTCAGGTAGTCGATAACGAAAATATGCCGATCGATATTATTAGATTTAATAGCAAGGTCTCTTTAGTTTTCCAGAATGGTTTAGAAAAAACATTACAATTAGTTATCCCTACCGATAGAGATGTTAAAAAGCATAAAATTTCAATTTTAGCTCCAATGGGAGCAGCGTTAATTGGTTATGCAGAAGGTGATACTATTATTTGGGATTTCCCAGGGGGTAAACATCATTTAAAAATAGCCGGAGTAAATCAGGAAGAAACCGTTAAAGGTTTAAATCTAGTAATTTAAAATCTGTAAAAATGAAAGCACAATATTTAGAAATATACGATCATGATTCCGATGTTGATATCTCTCACAAGGCTAACACAACCGAGTTAGATAATTGGATTTGCCATATAAATTATATTGAAAAAGAATTAGTTAACCTTTCGGGGATTTATAAAGTAATAACCCCAAAACTTGAGGACGATTCTATTTTGAATAAGCTTTTTAAAAAACAGGCAGAAAATGAAACATTGCTAAACGCATTGAATAAATATGTTTTAGTACGTTCTAATTTAATTGAATGTGATGATATGCAGTGCGATATGGTTTACATCACAGAGCATGAAAGTTACCGAAGAAGCTATCTATATCACATTGATAAATACCGAAGATTAAAAAGTGAACTCTATAGTATAATGTATGATAGACTTACACTATAAGAAGCCCTACTACCTAATTTATATAATTTTTGGATAATATTTTAATACATAGAATAGACAATCAAAGGCGACTTTGCATTCAAAAAGATTTAAGAGAATTAAATCTTTGGCTCTATACATTAGAGCAATTTAATAACAAATTAGATTGCTTTAATGTATTAGAAAAACAGCTTATTCAGAGTTCTTCTATTTCAAATCTAATTAAAGCATTACGACGGAAAAATGTTTTAATCATGGGTACATTTTGTAAGTACAGTCAAGAATTGAAAAATGAATTTGAATATGGCAAAACAGAATATAATGAAGCAAGATCTAAATTGCATGAAAAAAAGCGAGAACAGTATAAATCCCTATTACAGGAATGTACAGCTTTCGAAACGCATATTTATAAATTGTTAATGAGGTTTAAACTTAAATAATTAGAAAAGATGAAAAAGATATTAATTCCAACAGATTTCTCTGAAAATAGTTATAAAGCTATAGATTATATAACAGAACTCTTCAAGAATGAAGCTTGCTCGTTCTATTTTCTTAATGTTTATATCTACGAAACAGGTAGTTTAAACGCTATAGAAATGCTCCAGGCAGATGATGATTGGTTTGAAAAACCTAAAGAAGATTCTTTGCAACAATTAGGTGATTTACTGGACGAATATGCCGTAAATAGATATAATACAAAGCATGAATATTATGTCATTTCCGAAGGGTTAAGTTTAGTTAAAGCTATTAAAAAACATATAGAAACTGTAAATGCAGATTTAATAGTATTAAAAGGTAATGCTAAACCTAATAAAAATATTCAAAGTATTATTGGAGAAATAAGAACTTGCCCTGTACTAATTGTTCCGCCATGTGCATCTATTAATAAAACACTAAACCTAACAATTGCTTCAACCTTTAAAGAAGCAGTAAGAACTTTAGAAATAGATATTTTTTTAGAAACCTTTAAAAACACCAATTTTGAAATCAATATTTTAGCTCTAGGCAAAAAAGATGTTATAACGGTTAAAACTAGTAGAAATATAAAATTGTTAAGGAATCATTTAAAAAATTATTCGAATAAATCAGTAGGGCTAGAGTTTACCGAAAAGCCAAGTAATTTAAAAGAATATGCTATTTCTCACCTTAGTAGTATTATGTGTGTGGTTGATAAAAAGCCAGATTTACTTAGAAAGGTAGGCTTATGTAAATCTAAAATTATTTCAACTATAGAAAAACTTCATAGCAATCCAGTTTTAACAATTCATCAATAAAATTATAATTAGGCATAGTTCGTTTTCGTTTAAAATCAAACTATGTCAAATCTCAACCCCAAACTATTAAAAATGAAAAACCCCGTGATGTTGCTTTGAAGCAAACGGTTCACAGGGATTTTTCGTACTAACCAACCAAAATTTTTACGATCGTCTACGTGTGGTTGTCGATCTTGTATTGTTGCTAGATTTACGACTACTTTGTGTGGCTTTACTATTGCTTGTTCTTGGTGCTTTAGTAACGGTAGCTACACGTTTCGTGCTTCTAGTATTATTGCTGTTTCTATTATATGTACGTGCGTTAGATGTTTTTGGATTTTTAGAAACCGTATTTATTTTCGCACGGCTTACATTTCTAGTATTTGTGCTGTTTGCACTAGGTCTTGTAGATCTAGTAGTTGTTGTTGTTGTTTTAGTAACCGTTCTGTTCGGTGTTGTTCTTGCTACACGACTATTATCGCGTTGTGTATAATTACGGTTTGTACTTTTTGCATTAGAGTTTCTATTTGGTGATGTTGTAGTGTAACGACGGTTATTATTTGTTGTTGCATTACGTCTGGTTTGTGTGTTACGGTTAATTTTGGTAACGTTTCTAGAACTTCTATTTACTGTAGCGTAATTACGGTTTCTGGCAACAGTGTTTCCACGACGACTATATATAGCTGATGATGGACGGTGGTTGTTGTAAAACGGACGGTTGTACACATAACGCACTGGAGCATAATTTTGACGGTAAGGACGATTAAATACTACACGAAAATTAACTAATGGCGCGCGGTAATAATTGTGCCATGGACGGTAAATATAACCTCGGTTATATACGTTTATAAAACCAGTATAGTGAGAATATCTGTTATAACGATCGTAGTGCACATATAGTCCGCCAACGTTAGATATGTAACCATTGTTGTTGTAGTTTATGTTTACGTTTCCAGCTTGCGAAATTCTACCGTAATAATCGTAATAAATAGGTGTGTTTTCTATTTGAATAATTGCACCAAACTCATCGTACTGCACGTATGCATTATAATCGTATCCAGAGTTAAAACTTAAATCTAGATTTCTAGAATGTAAAGATACATTTACATTTGATGTTTGTCGTTGTAAATTAAAATCGAATTGACCATCGGCAAAAATCGAAAATTCTATTCCGTTTTCAACAAATATGAAAGAGCTGCCGTAACCTCTGTTAATATTTGATGCTTCGTTTGTTTGGTTGGCGGTTGTTGTGTCTGCACTAGCGGTGAATCCTGCAAGGACTAATCCGGCTAATAAGAATATATACTTTTTCATATCTGTATGTTTTAATGTTATACAGTTAGGTATTTGCAAACAGCGTGCCAAAAAACGCGAAAGGGGTTTAGTGTGTTGGTATTGAGTTAGTTATTTTTATTTTTTAAGTTGAAACGCTCTTTTTGAATTTATAATAAGCTAGATTTAACGGTTAGCTATAATAAATATAGATACAAAATTTGATAAGAATTGATGAAGATTTAATAATTGGCATTAGAGCACAAAGAAGTATATCCCTAATATTAATAAAGGAAATGTTAGGATTGATTTTTAGGTTATAATTATACCTAATAAGAAAGATAAATAAGTTAACACTTAAAAATGAGCTGAGATTTTATCGAAAGTGATAGCCGTAAAATCTTTAATTTTTAAATTAGCATTACTGTAATCTTGGTTTTTTGAATGTACACTATCATAACCAACGCAAAAAATATTGGCGCCATTTGCCGCAGTTATACCGTTAGTCGAATCTTCAATAACAATACATTCCGAAGTTTTAAAACCAGATGCGTCGGCTGCTTTTATAAAAATTTCTGGATGAGGTTTCGATGCTTTTAAATCGGCACCACTTAATTTGGCTTTAAAATATGGGTTTAAATCGAAACGTTTAAAAATACGCTCTATACTAGGCATAGAAGCTGATGATGCTAAAACTAGCGTAAGGCCATTGGCATGGTAATTTTTAATTAAATCTAAAACGCCATCAATTAAATCGAAATCTTTATCGTTTTCAAAAATGTACTCATAATGTTTACGTTTTATAGCAACTAAAGTTTCGGGACTTTCATTCAAGTTAAAATGATCTTTAACTTGTTTACAAACATTTAAAGTAGATTGCCCAGTGAAAGATTCGTATAGTTCACTAGTCATGTTAGCACCAACATCACTAAACATTTTGTGGTAGGCAGCGTGGTGTAGCGGTTCGCTATTTATTATAACACCATCCATATCGAAAATTGCAGCTTTTAACATCTTAAAGTTTATTTATGGCGAAGATAAAAGAAATCGTTTCAATAATTAAAACGAGATCGAAATTATTAAGTTTGCACCCTAAATTAAAGAATTATGATAACTGTTTTTTCCTTACTATTAAGTATCGTTTTTCTTGTGCTCGCGGTTATTCATTTTAATTGGTTTTTTGGAGGGCAATTTGGTTTCGAAGCGTCGTTACCAACAAAAGAAAATGGCGAACGCGTTTTAAACCCTAAAAAAATAGATAGCGCCATTGTTGGTTTAGCATTACTTTCATTTTGCTGTTTTTACTTTTATAAATCGGCTGTAACGGCGCTATATTTGCCTAATTGGATTATGCAATACACTGGTTGGATTATTTCCATTCTATTTTTTATTCGTGCTATTGGAGATTTTAAATATGTCGGCTTTTTTAAGAAGGTAAAACAGACTACTTTTGGCGAAATGGATACAGCCTATTTTGCACCCTTGTGCTTAGTTATTAGTATTGTTGGTATCTTAATAGAAACTTTAAATTAAAAATTATCAAAACTACTCCAAACTTTCACCCAAAAAACAAACATAAATCGGGTTACGATTTAGATGCTTTGTGTAATGTATATCCAGAATTAAAACCATTTGTTTTCGAAAACAGACATCAAACTATAACTATAGATTTCGCTAAACCAAAAGCGGTAAAAGCGCTTAATACGGCTTTATTACTTAAAGATTATGGTATAAAATTTTGGGAGTTTCCAGAGGAGAATTTATGTCCACCAATTCCTGGTCGTGTAGATTATATCCATCATATAGTTCATTTACTAAAAACAGTAAAAGAAAAGGACGCTATTAAAATATTAGATATTGGTACAGGAGCAAGCTGTATTTATCCGCTTTTGGGTCATGCTGAGTACAACTGGAATTTTGTTGCTACAGATATTGATGAAAAATCATTAAAAAATGCGCAAAAAATTATTGATAAAAATAAATTACAAGATTCTATAGTCTTACGCCATCAGAAAGATAGTTCACAAATTTTTAATGGTATTTTAAAGGAAGATGATGCTTTTTCCATTTCCATTTGTAATCCACCATTTTTTAATTCTGAAGAAGAGGCCGATGAAGCGACTACAAGAAAATTAAAAAACTTAGGTAAAAGCACTGATAAATTAGTTAGAAATTTTTCGGGTACAAATACAGAACTCGCTTATAAAGGAGGCGAAAAAGCATTTTTACATACTTATTTATACGAGAGTTCTCTCCATAAAGAAAATTGCGAATGGTTTACAACCTTAGTTTCAAAAAAGGATTTAGTAAAAGGGATGCAAAAGTCGCTTAAAAAACTTGGAGCTACAGAAGTTAAAGTTATAAGTATGGGGCAGGGGAATAAGATATCACGAATTCTAGCCTGGAGGTTTTAAAAATCAATAAAGAGTATTAAATAGGTTTTGTCTAATTCAAATTGAAACATTAAAGTGTTTTTTTGAATTAGGCATAATTCTAAGTGGTTGGTATTTAGGTTTCTATCGCTTCTTAAATCAAGTAAGCAATCCCAACACCCAAGATAATAGCTACAAATTTACTCAGGTTAAATTTATGCCCGTCACTACTTTCAAATAAAATGGTTGTCGAAATATGAAAAAATATACCAATAACCATGGCATTAATACTTTGAGTAAACGATTCGGATAAAGTTGTTGTATTCGATATTAAGGTTCCTAACGGTGTCATTAAAGCAAAAATAACTAAGAAAATAGCAATTTTAGATTTACTAAAACTTGACTGAAATAAAAACATACTTATAAGCGTGGCAATCGGAATTTTATGAACTAAAACCCCATAAACCATATCGTTATGCTCATGTATTGGGAAGCCTTCTAGAAAACTATGCATGCATAAACTAACAAATAACCACCAAGGAAAAGCCGTTTCGTTCTTATGGATATGTACATGCCCATGTTCGGCACCTTTCGAAAATAACTCCAGAGAAATCTGCAATAAAATTCCGCACATTATAAACAATCCCGTTTGTTTAGAAGGTAAATGCTCATAAACTTCCGGGAGTAATTCAAACAAGGTTAAGGCCAATAAAAATGCACCACTAAAAGATAGCATAAGCTTCATGTTCCAAGATTTATTACTCTTGGTAATGGTTGCTATAAGCACACCTATTATAACGGCAATTATGGGTAAAATAAATTTATTCATCTAAAATAAGCTCAAAAATGAGTGTTAAAGTGTTTTCTATTAAAAAAACAACTGTAAATATAAATGTCGATTACAAGTCGACTATTTAAAAATCATCACTAAACGTTCCGAAGATTTTCTACTAAATTTACCCAATTTATAATCTCCAAAAACATCTAATAAATACACATCGGCCTGCTCAAAAAGTGCTTCAAAATCGGCTAAAGTAAAGCCACGTACACGCTCCTGAAATTTATAAGCCTTGCCATCCGCAGTAAACGCAATATCTTTAATAATATAACCATCTTCCACGTAACGCTTCAAATAAAAATCAATACCATCTACCGTTTTTACTTCCTCAGGCACTAGATTATCAATCACGAACTCCGAATTCATAAAATCGATAACACCAAAACCAAATTCATTTAAATCTGCTTTTATAGCTTTTATCGTTCTTAAATTATCGGCTTCATCATCAAAATATCCAAAACTGGTAAATAAATTAAAAACCGCGTCAAATGTTTCTGGGTAAGGGTTACACATATCGTGAACCTCAAATTTTAACCTGTGGTTTTCAAATTGTTTCGCGTAATTAATACTGTTTTTACTTAAATCTACACCAGTAACATCAAAACCAATTTTGTTCAAATATCGAGAGTGCCTACCTTTTCCGCAAGCTAAATCTAAAATTTTACCACCTTCAGGCATGTTTAAATAATTGCTCAACGTTTCCATAAACGCCTGCGCTTCCGTATCATCGTGATCCTTGTATAAAATATGATAATACACCGTGTCGAACCACGAAGCAAACCATTCTGTCTCTTGTTTTTCCATATTGTTTTTTGGAGGTTACCACGCCTTTAGGCGAGGTCGGGCTTTCCGCTATATCTTTTTGCTAAGCGTTCTTAATTTATTTAAAGAATCAGACATCAATAAAACATAAGGTTTAACTTAAAATTTGGTCTTAAAATCTTTGCAAAAAGGATGCCGCTGCAATCCCTAACCCATTATCCGCTAATATCTCTTGCGTTCTGCAAAATTAAGTTATTTTTGCAATCTATTAGACGTAGACGAAAAAAATGGAAGAAAATTTCAACATGGTTGCCAAAACCTTATTTGGCTTTGAGGATTTATTAGCAGACGAACTTACGCAGTTAGGCGCACATCACGTAAAAAAAGGCATTAGAAACGTCTCTTTCTCAGGTGATAAAGGTTTTATGTACAAGTGTAACTTAGGTTTGCGTACTGCCGTAAAAATTTTAAAACCCATTCATAGTTTTACTGTAAACAGCGAAAAAGAATTATACGATAAAATTTATGCCATGGATTGGTCTAAGTATCTAAAAGCCACAGGAACTTTGGCGGTAGATGCTACTATTCATTCAGATTTATTTACGCACTCGCTCTATATTGCTCAAAAAACGAAAGATGCCGTTGTCGATAAATTTAGAGATACCGAAGGTGTACGTCCAAATGTAGATTTAAAATTTCCCGATTTAAAAATAAACGTACACATAGATCGTAGAAAATGTACCATATCTTTAGATTCTTCTGGAGATTCATTACATAAACGTGGTTATAAAACAGCAACAAACATTGCACCAATAAACGAAGTTTTAGCAGCAGGATTAATTATGCTTTCTGGATGGGACGGGCAAACAGATTTCATGGACCCAATGTGTGGTTCGGGAACGATGTTAATAGAAGCCGCTATGATTGCTTGTAACATACCGCCAAACTTGATGCGTAAAGAATTCGCATTCGAGCGTTGGAGTGATTGGGATGTAGAGTTATTCGAAAAAATTGAAGAGTCGCTACTTAAAAAGACTCGCGATTTTCATCATAAAATAATTGGTTACGATAAAGCACCAAGTGCTGTAACTAAAGCTAAAGAAAACGTTATAAACGCTCAGCTAGAAGATTTTATAGAAATTAAACATGAAGATTTCTTTAAAACTCAAAAAGGAGGCGACGAAAAATTACACATGGTTTTTAATCCACCATACGGTGAGCGATTAAATATTGATATGGAGGAGTTTTATGCTAACATTGGAGATACGCTTAAACAAAGTTATCCTGGTACCGATGCGTGGTTTATTACATCTAACCTCGAGGCTTTAAAACATGTGGGTTTACGTCCATCAAGAAAAATTCATCTTTTTAATGCCAAATTAGAATCACGTTTAGTAAAATACGTGATGTATGAGGGCAGTAAAAAAGGAAAATATATGAAATAGCCGTTAAGCTGTTTAAATTATAATTATTAAGAAAAAAACTCAGATAATATCTGAGTTTTTTTCGTTTATATTCATGTTAAAAATCTTTAAAAACGGAAGTTTTAATAGCTAGCCATTCTTCCTTTAAAATACCATAACAACAAGAATTTCGTTTAAAACCATCGAGCATCAGCATATCTTTCCGAAGAATACCTTCTAGTTTACCACCTATTTTTTCAATAGCTTTTCTAGATGCTATGTTACGTTCATCGGCTCGGAATTCTACTTTATCAAACTTTAAAGTTTCAAAAGCATATTGAAGCATTAAAAATTTCATATTTATATTTAAACCTGTGCCTTGAAATTCGTGACCAATCCACGTCCAACCAATATGTAATAATTTATTATGCGAATCAATATTTGCAAAACGGGTTGTGCCAGCATAAGCATTCGTTTTTTTATCAAAAATTAAAAAAGGAATAACGGTTTTGTTTTGATACCCTTTAACGGCCGTTTGTACATAATTTTTTAAATCTTCTGGTGTAGCCACTTTACTTGGTGAATATTGTACTAAGTTTTTTTGTTGACCTATTTTAAGGATTTCAAAATAATTATCTAAAGTTAAAAGGCTTAGTTTTACTCGGTTGTTTTCTAAAATGAGTGTATTCATATATAAAGTAATGCGGTTTAAATATTTTAATATTCTTTGGTTCTCAAGGCAATAAAAAGCCTGAGTAAACTCGAGACAAAGACTCTTATTATTTTGTACTTTTGCAAACGCGATTAAAAATACAATTTCTTATGGAATTATCTAAAAAAGCAGTTTTAGAAAAAGCTAATACAGCTTGTAAAAATACATTAATGGAAACATTAAACATTGAAATGGTAGATTTTGGTGATGATTATTTAACGGCTAGAATGCCTGTAGATTCTCGAGTGCACCAACCAGATGGCGTGTTACATGGTGGAGCAACAGCAGCTTTGGCAGAAAGTGTAGGTAGTTTTGCAACGCACGTATTTGTTAATACGGATAACCTTTTTGTTCGTGGTTTAGAAATTACAGCAAACCATTTAAAAAGTGTGAAAAGCGGATTTGTATATGCTAAAGCAACCTTTTTACATAAGGGGAGAACCACGCAATTATTGGATATAAGAGTAACGGACGATGATGATAATTTAATTTCTATTTGTCGTTTATCTACTATTTCTTTACCTAAAAGATAAGAATGACTTTTAACGAATTTTTTAATCGTATTGAAAGTCAATACAACGTAGAATTGCCATTTGTTGTTTATAGAAAGCCAAATGAAAATAGCATAAATGCGTTACTTCAAAAAACAGACGATTTAATATTTACTCAAGATTTCACGGAAAAAGGCTTCGTATTCTCTCCTTTTGATAATACCGAAAAATCGGTTTTAATGCCTTTGGAGTTTTCTGAAAAATTTAAGACAGCTCATACGGTATTAAGCGATATAGTGACATCGAATAACGAACCAAAAACTCAGAATAATTCCGAAAAGGAAATACATATTAACCTCGTTAAAAGTGGGGTAGAAGCTATTAAGAATAATGAGTTTAAAAAAGTGGTTTTGTCACGTTCGGAAACGGTTTTACTTTCTGATAATTATCCACTTTCTATTTTTAAAAAACTATTAGAGCATTATGCTTCGGCATTTGTGTATTGTTGGTATCATCCAAAAGTTGGACTGTGGTTGGGTGCAACACCAGAAACTTTGGTTAAAATTGAAGGTCAACGTTTTTCAATTATGGCATTGGCTGGTACACAAAATTATAATGGGAGCCTTGATGTAGAATGGCAAGATAAAGAATTGCAAGAACAGCAATATGTTACCGATTTTATTTTAAATAATATAAAATCGACTATTGATAATATAAAAATATCTGCAGTTGAAACGGTAAAAGCTGGAAATTTACTGCATTTAAAAACTAAGATTTGGGGTGTTTTAAGGCCAAATGCTATTAGCTTAAAAGATTTACTTTACAGTTTACATCCTACGCCAGCTGTATGTGGTTTACCAAAATTGGATGCTAAGCAATTCATATTAAAAAATGAAAGTTATAATCGTGAATTTTACACTGGTTTTTTAGGAGAATTGAATTTAGACGTAATATTGGCGCCACGTTCTGGAAAACGTAATATTGAAAATAGGGCATATGCTACAACTAAAAAAAGTACACAATTGTACGTAAATTTGCGTTGTATGCAATTAAAAGAAAACAACGCCATTATTTATGTTGGTGGTGGAATTACGGAAAGCTCTTGCCCTGAAAGCGAATGGGAAGAAACGGTTTCTAAATCTTTAGTGATTAAAAAGGTGTTGTAAGCACTTAATTTCTTGTAGTAATTCTTATTTTTGAGGATATTTTAAATTTTTATGATGTATCCAAAAATTCCGCTTGCGCAAACGGTTATTCAGTTGTGTAAAGCTAAAGGAATTAAACATATAATATTATCTCCAGGTAGCAGAAATGCACCTTTAACCATTGGTTTTTCTCACAATCCTTTTTTTAAAAGTTATAGTATTGTTGATGAACGTTGTGCGGCATTTTTTGCATTAGGAATTGCGCAAAAAACACAAGAACCAACGGCTGTGGTTTGTACTTCGGGTAGTGCATTGCTTAATTATTATCCTGCAGTTGCCGAGGCTTTTTTTAGTAATATTCCGTTGATCGTTTTATCGGCCGATAGACCTAAGCACTTGATTGGTATAGGTGATGGACAGACTATTAATCAGAAAAATGTATTTAAAAATCACATTTTATATTCAGCTAATTTAAAGTTGGATTTAAAGGATGAAAAAAATGTGCCTAACGCCGAAGAACTTCCAATATTTAAAAATTTAGAGGATAAATTTGAACGTTTACTAGGTTTGCAAAAAGGTATTCAAACTTATAACGAAGAAGAAATAAATACGGCCATTAATATTTCAAAATTAAAAAAAGGACCTGTTCATATTAATATTCCTTTTGATGAGCCTCTTTATGAAATGGTTGAAACATTGAGTGTTTCTCCAAAGGTTATAGAAATTCCGTTTAAAGAAACCGAAATTGAAGAACATCTTTTAAAATCGTGTTTCGAGGATTGGAACTCGGCTACAAAAAAAATGATTTTAGTTGGTGTAAATCAACCCAATACTATTGAGCAAAAATGGTTGGATGAATTATCGGAAGATGATAGTGTTATTGTTTTAACCGAAAGCACTTCAAATTTACATCATCCTCGTTTTTTTAATAGTATCGATCAATTAATAGCGCCTTTATCAGAAGAAGAGCAAAAACAACTTCAACCAGGGATATTAGTTACGTTTGGAGGTTTAATTGTTTCGAAAAAGATTAAACAATTCCTACGAAAGTATAAACCTAAACAACATTGGCATATTGATGAAAAGGATGCGAACGATACTTTTTTTAGTTTAAATAATCATATTGAAGCTTCTCCAAATCAGTTTTTTTCGGAGTTTTTACCGAAAGTAACACATTATGTAAAAAGTAATTATAATAGTTTTTGGGCTGCCGAAAAACAAAACAGATTAGAAAAGCATAAGCAATATTTAAAGGAGATCCCCTTTTCGGATTTTGCAGTATTTAGCAAAATTTTAAAATCGATTCCCGATAATTCTATTTTGCAAGTTGGTAATAGTTCTGCCATTCGTTATACGCAGTTATTCAACCTAAATAAAACGTTAGAGGTGTTTTGTAATCGTGGCACAAGTGGTATCGATGGTAGCACTAGCACTGCAATAGGTTCGGCTGTGGCGAATAATAAACCAACTGTTTTTATCACAGGAGATTTAAGTTTTCTATATGATAGCAATGCACTTTGGAATAATTATATACCTAAAAATTTTAGAATAATTATTGTGAATAATCAAGGTGGTGGAATTTTTAGAATATTGCCTGGACATAAAAATACTGAGAATTTTGATACTTATTTTGAAACAAAGCACAGCCTTACTGCGGAGCATTTATGTAAAATGTATGGTTTAGATTATAGCTCAGCCTCAAATAAATTGGAATTAAAGGAGACGTTAAATTCATTTTATGAAAGCGGAGAGCAACCAAAATTACTAGAAGTGTTTACACCTAAGGCTATTAACGACGAGGTTTTATTAAATTATTTCAAGAAAATAAAATAATTATGTGACCTATCGATTTATTTTGTGTCTTAAAAATAGTTATCTTAATAACTTAATTTATTAACCCTATTTAAAACATTCTAAACATGAGTAAAAGAGACGAATTAATTGTAAAGTATGCAGCCGATTTAAAAGAAAAATGTGGCGTAGAAGCAGACATGGATTTATTAAAAAAAGTAACCATTGGTTGTGGACCATCTATTTATAACAAGGACTCTTCTACAGTTTCAGGTTCAGACGCATCTGAATTAGCAACTGTAAAAAACAATTTCTTAATTAAAAAATTAGGATTAGCTGATGATGCTAAATTAGATTCAGCTATCGATGCTGTGTTAGAGCAATACGGAAAATCGAATCGTAATAAGTACAGGGCTGTTGTTTATTACCTATTAACAAAACATTTCAGTAAAGAATCTGTATACTAACATTACAGAATAATACTCTATAGATTAAAAGGCGTTACATTTATGTAGCGCCTTTTTGCATTAAGTATATGTTCTTCTAAAATTTTATCTTTTCTAATTATTTAAATCTAGATTCTTTTTTCTAATATCATTACCTTTGCTGCATGATACATTTAGGACAAGTAAATACATTAGAAATTCTTCGCGAAAGTGAGCACGGTGCTTATTTAATTGATAATGAAGATAACCAGGTTTTGTTACCAAACAGATACGTTCCGAAGGAATTTAAAATTTGGGAGAAACTTGAGGTTTTTGTGTATTTAGATAACGACGAACGCCCTGTTGCTTCTACGGATATGCCGTATGTAATGCGTGATGGTTTTGCACTTTTACGTTGTAATGAAGTTAACGATTACGGTGCCTTTTTAGATTGGGGCTTGGTAAAGGAATTGTTTTGTCCGTTTCAAGAGCAAGCATTTAAAATGAAACCGGGAGGTTGGTATTTGGTGCATTGTTATTTAGATGAAAAAACAGAACGTTTAGTAGCATCTAGTAAAACCAATAGGTTTTTAGATAATACGGAATTAACTGTTGCTGAATTTGATGAGGTAGATTTAATTGTATCGCACCCGTCGGATATTGGGATGAATGTGATTGTAAATAAAAAACATATAGGTTTAATTTATAAAGATCAAATATTTAAAGATTTAAGTATTGGAGATCGACTTAAAGGGATTGTGAAAAAAATTCGTCCTGGAAATAAATTAGACATTACTTTAGGGCAAATAGGTTACAGAAATATCGAGCCTAACGCCGAAAAAATCATGCATGAGTTACATGATAATAGTGGCTTTATAAACTTAACCGATAAGTCTAGCCCGGAAGCTATAAAAGATCAATTACAAATGAGTAAAAAGAATTTTAAAAAGGCCGTTGGAACGCTTTATAGACAGCGCTTGATTGAAATTAAACCTGACGGAATTTATTTAGTTTAAGGAAATTGAGACGTTGGTTTTTACCTTACTGAAAACATAATTAACAGCTTCGTTAATGTCTTCGAAATGAATATTTTCTGGGGAACAGAAATTACTTTCAATTTTGGCATTCATAGCACTTGCTAAATTATGACTTACAACGCTGTAAGCGCAAAGATTTTTCATTATTTTCTTAAAACTACTTATGTCTAATAAGTTAATGGAGTAAGAATTCACTCTGTTTGCAATAATACCGAATGGTCTCGATATTCCGTAGAAGGACAATAATTCTTTATAAATTCCAGAAACGTTATAAATATCTACATGTACGCCTTCTTTAAATTCTATAATGGCTATATGGTTAAAAAAGTGAATATCTCCCAACGGCATTTGTTCAGATTTTACAATATGCTTTGAGAATTCAGATTCAATAGTTTTCATAATTTATAATGGATTAAAGTTTAGTATGAGCTGTAGGGACTCGTTATTAAGACACTCTTAAAATTAAATAGTCACATTTTTTTAATAGATTTTCAATATTATTGTTGGGTTTTGATAAGAAGTCTTAGCATTTTCATAATGTTTGCATGTGTTTTATTGCGTTTTTCATTTCGTTTAATTTCTGATTACTGTTTTTTAATTTTAAAAAACAGTAATCAGAAAAGTGTAACATGGTTTATTTATATAGAACACTAAAAATAAATATTGAAGCTATTATTTGAGTCAAAAGTTATAGCCATAACCTTTTACAATTTTAGTATTTTTGCAGAATGATAAATGACGATACCATAGTAGCATTAGCAACACCCTCGGGAGCAGGAGCCATTGCTGTAATTCGATTATCTGGACAAGAAGCCATTACTATTGCCGATAAAAGTTTTAAATCTGTTAAGAGTAATAAGTCACTTTTAACACAAAAAACACATACTATTCATTTAGGTCATATTATTGATGATAAACGGACTATAGATGAGGTTTTAGTATCTGTTTTTAAAAACCCGAATTCTTACACAGGAGAAAATGTGGTAGAAATATCGTGTCATGGCTCTAATTATATTCAACAAGAAATTATACAGTTATTTATCCGGAAAGGTTGCCGTATGGCATCGCCTGGAGAGTTTACATTACGTGCTTTTTTAAACGGAAAATTAGATTTAAGTCAGGCAGAAGCTGTGGCAGATTTAATTTCTAGTGATAACGAAGCGTCTCACCAAATAGCTATGCAACAAATGCGAGGTGGTTTTTCTTCGGAAATAGCAAAGCTTCGTGAAGAACTTATGAATTTTGCTTCGTTAATAGAGTTAGAACTCGATTTTGCAGAAGAAGATGTGGAGTTTGCCGATAGGTCTCAGTTTAAAGATTTAACCGAACGTATTACGTTTGTATTAAAGCGATTGATTGATTCCTTTGCAGTTGGAAATGTGATTAAAAACGGAATTCCTGTAGCTATTGTTGGAGAGCCAAACGTAGGTAAATCTACGCTGTTAAATGCGCTTTTAAATGAAGAACGTGCCATAGTTTCTGAAATTGCAGGAACTACGCGTGATACTATTGAAGATGAAATTTCTATTGGAGGAATAGGCTTTAGGTTTATTGATACCGCTGGTATTCGAGAAACAACCGATGTTGTTGAGAGTATTGGTATTAAAAAGACGTTTGAAAAAATAGATCAGGCTCAAGTAGTTGTTTTTCTTGCTGATGGTAGTAACTTTAAGGAAACTTCTTTTCTGAAATCTTTTAAAATTGAAATTGAAAAAATTAAAAATAAATATCCGTTAAAACCATTACTTATTGTTGCTAACAAAGTAGATAAGCTTGATGATAAAGAAATAGATATCGTTAAGGCCGAAATTGAAAATATCCATCTACTTTCCGCTAAAACAGGTACGGGTGTCGAAGCATTAAAGGATAAACTTTTAAGCTTTGTAAATACCGGCGCATTGAGAAATAACGATACTATTGTTACCAATACCAGACATTACGATTCGCTTTTAAAAGCTTTTGAAGAAATAGGAAAAGTAAAAGAAGGTTTAGAAATAGGTTTATCGGGAGATTTAATGGCGATAGATATTCGTCAGGCGTTGTATTATTTTGGTGAAATAACCGGAGAAATTACTAATGATGATTTGCTGGGGAATATTTTTGCTAATTTCTGTATCGGGAAATAGATTAATAAACCAATAGTTTTCAGAAAAAACACACATTATAGTTATAAAAAAGTCTCATAAAATTTATTTTATGAGACTTAAACTTTTATTATTGAGTAATACTTATATACTGTAAAGTTCTCCGTTTACTACCTTATAGTTGTTAACATGAAATTGTTTTCTGTTATCAAAAGCAATAAATGGTAACAAACCATCAGAACCTATTGCTTTTCTTGGCAATTTATCATTTTGGCTATCAGAGAAACCAATAGTTGCAACTCTAATATCTGAAGTCATTACACGTTTGTTTTCAAATTGAAAATCGTAAGCATCTAATAAACTTTGATCTAAATTAATATCGAATGTAGAATTCGGATTATCCAAATCACTATGAAGTTTAGTCATTCTTTGTGATAAACCTGCAGGCAAATTATCTTCATCTCTAAAGTTATTAAGTAGTTCACTTATAGATTTTAAAAATAGAGGATTGTTTTTGTATTCGTTTTTTTCAACCAACGCACAAACTAGCATACCATACCCAACATCTTCGTGTGTTTCCCATAATTGAGGCGCACATTGTATAACTGTAGCTATTATCACTTCGCCTTCTTTTACTTTCTGTTTCCAGCTATCTTTTCCCATTAATGGAGCAGACATGCTTTTTTTTATAAAATCGGAATCTGGATCGAGTTTAGAATCTATATAAGGTTTTAACAAACTAACATCAGTAGCATTGGGTATTTTGCTCAGATCTATGTTAACATCTTCAAATCTTATACGAGCCAAAAGTTGATTTTTATTCTCACCTTTCTCGTATTTTTCAAGGAGTTCTTTAACGTCAAAGCCTTGACCTTCCATTTTTTTCAACTTCTCGTAAGAGAGTTCTTCTAAATCATATTCGGGTGTTACGCTTTTTAATAGTTTTGAAAACATGTCTTTAAATCCCATACTTATGTTTTTTAGTTTGTAATTATTTGTTTCTTAACCCTCTAATCCTTCGGTAGATTTTAGAACATTATTTTCATCTGCTTTAAATTCAAATTGAAAAGTATTAGTATTTCTTACACGTTCTCCATAATACGTAGTTTTACCATCTGGTTTTTCCCCTTCTATAACAAATCTAACCTTTACCTTATTGTCATTTATAACATCGATATTGAAATCTTTCATATGAAAATTAGAAAACTGGTCGGTTGTAGATTCAATCATTTTAATGGCTTTGTTGTAGTTTTCTAAAATTACTGTCAAATCCAAATCCTTAATCTTTATCTTCCCTTTTTTGTCTTTAAAGAATGATTCATTTTTTACAATATCTTTAACTTCTGTAGGTTCTATCTTCACACCATATGGACCCGTTATATAAGATTGAGAATAAGCTTTTTCATTTTCTACGTAAGTTATGGTTGCCATTTCAAATTCACTTGTTAAGTGGTCTTTTGTTGTTAAGCCTAAGCCATATACGGCTCTGTCTCCACCAAATTCTTCTATTAAATTAGTTTGCAGTCCTTTTAGGCCTTCTGAGTTGTTTAGTAGGTAAGTATCGCTTCCTCCTGATCCACAAGATTGAAGAAAAATAAATAGAAATGCGCAACTGGCTAATAATGTAGTTTTCATATAATTCTAGTTTTGATTAATTTATAGTATACAGTGTTTAACCTTACATTTTAAGTTGTAGATTACCATCCTTGTCAGACGTAAATTTAAATTCATAATAGTTTGTTACTATAGATTTACCTTCCATATGGCTTCCTTCAGATTTCTTAGTACCATTTAGTTCAAAAGTAGATGTTACCTCATTGTTTTTGTCTACAACAAACTCCCATTCGTACATTACAAAATCATGGTATTCATCCGTTTCTGCTTTTATCATTTCAACGGCTTTATTAAAACTTGGAGGAATCTGCTCAAAATTGAATTCAGATATTTTTATAGCACCATCATGTGAATTTCTTTGAAACATTGATTTTTTAGGATCGTTAACGACTTTTAAAAAATAATCTTGGGAATATTCTTTACCATTTCTCATATAGGTTATTTGAGCTCTTTCAAATTGACTAGATAGATAATCATCTGCTCTAAGGGTTAATTTGTTAACCATCTTGTCAGCTCCAAGTTTTTCTTCAACGGTAGCTTTAATTACTGCAATGTCATCAGCGTCATTCAAGTTTTTTGGAACTAAAGAATCCATACCACAAGATGATAATGTTAATACTGAAACGGCTAAAAAGGTTTTTAAAATGTTTTTCATAATTGTTAGTTTGTTTTTCGCTAAATATATTAGCGATTAAATTAAAAATGTGTTTTTGTTTTGAACTATAAATGGTTGTATTTTAATAATTGTTCATTAATATTTATTTGTTCGGTACAAGATTACATGAATAGCTAAGAGAATAATAGCCTCAATCTATATTCGTTAGTTGTCAGTCTATATTTGATAATATTAATTTGAATTTTATATGAGTAGCATACTTTAATGCTTCTAAATCTATAGACGATGTGTCAGTTTTGTAATCGTTTATGGCGTATGTGAATAGTTCAATAAGCTTGTTATTAAAGCTATAGGCTTATTTTGAATGTTTTAATATGAGGTGTTATCCCCTTTTTTTCAAATATTAACTCACAGCCAACGAATATTAATTGATGTTCTTTAGACTTTAGATAAAGTGTTAATATTGATTCTTACAGAAATATGAATTGATAAATTATAGAAATACATTTTTAAATAGGAATCACTATAACGAAGGCACAGATTTATTAACTTACGGAAACGACATTAAATGTGTAGGCGTATTAATTTTGTCATCTGTTACTTATGGGGAAGATTTTAATGAAATAATTAGAAACGGAAAAAATATTTACAGAATTTTTCTACTCTATAAAAATGTGATGGCATATAAAAATAGAGAAGGTTTACAATAGATTATTAGATTTATAAATTGAGGCTGATGCAAAAGAAGTGTAGAATTTGAATAGAAAAAATCTGGTTTCTAATACTCGTTTAGGATAAATTAAAAGTATAGCAATATGAAAAAAATTAAAATTGAAGACTTTCCTAATATAGGAGCTGTAATGGCTTCTTCAATGCTATTTAAAGATGATATGAAACCACATTTTATTTTTAGAGAAAAACCCTCTAATGATAATGATAGTGGTTGGCGAATGTTTTCTGGCTTTGAAAGTGATGAGTACTCGAACAATGCAGATAATTTTGGGTTTTACGATGCCAAAACAATTTTAGAAGTAGATAATAGTATTTCAGAATTATTACTATACAAAGGATATGGAAGCGTTTGGGAAAGAGAAGAAAATGCAGATTGGGAAGAGGTTTTTGATTATCCGTTAGAGGATGATTTTGAAGTAAAACATCAGCTTTCAAAAAATTGGGGAATAACCATAAATAATCTATTTGAAAAAAACGCAGATGCTAAGGATTTGATGTTTACTACTGGAGATAAAACGATACGACTTGCAATTTGGAATTACGATGGCAAAATAAAATCTGAAATTTTAAAATCCCAAAAAGAAGATATTGATACTAGAAACGAGGCTAACACTATTTTAAAACGCTACGAGTTTCATGAAGACTCTTTTAATAAAATAGGTTATCACATTAAAGAGTATGATGAACGCAAAGATTACACTTACAATCTATTGTGCACCTTCAGTAGTATAGATAATGAAGTATTACAAAGCTTTTTCTACTTTGATGAAGCAAGGGATATTGAATGGGCTTTAGAAACTTGGAAGTCTATAGAGAAAATAAACAAATAGTATAAAGTACAATTTTAGAAATTTTAAAGAGAAGTAACATTAAAAATTACAAATCAATGGTAGAAGAATTTACAAATTTTATGGAGCTTAATCCAGAATATGGTTACCTATTTGGCGCAGCTGCGTTTCTATTTATAATTTTAGGAGTTATATTAGATTGGGATTGGGTTTTAGAACCAGGTGGTGGTTATTTTAATATGGCCTATTTTATAGAAGTCTTTGGACGTAAAAGGGTACGGATAGTATTTGGTTTATTACTGTTTTTAGTGGTATTACTCTTTGTATATGGTTTTTTTTCCTATAACCCAGAACTGTATAATGTTTAATTAAAATTTTATTGTTTAAACAGATCAAAAGCTATGGAATATTTTTTAAATACGCTACCGATTAAGAAGATACTTGCTGGTGTTTTTATGGTACTATTGGTGTTTAGTGGCTTTTTTAAGGAACATTTTTTATACTCTAAGGGCGAAAAAAAAGTATTAAGAAAACTAGGAGATAAAACAAATAATAAACTCTCTGGTAAAATGGTAACAGCTATAATTTATTTTACAATTATGATAGTTGCTTTAGCAATAGGTTTAATAGTTTATAGTTACTAATATTAAATACAGTTATTCATCATACAGATAGAAATGAAAAATTTAAAGCTATTACTTTTATTACTGATTTTTAGTAGTTGTGATGTTTCAACACTTGGAGGCAAAGATGCAAATGACTTGTCTAAATATAAAGCGATCCTCCTAATAGAAACCAATAATAAAAAAGAGGATTTAAGACAAATTAAAGTTTCCCTATCTGATAGAGATAAGCAAATTATTAATGACGAAGTAAAAATCCTGGTCAACAATATACCTATGGAATTGTATGTGCATAATGACTTGTATTACACCAAAACATCATTTTACACTACTGATAGTTTGTCTAAAAAAGCATCCTACTATTTTGAAATTATATTGCCAGATAGCACCAAACATGCACTGGCTTTTATAAAACCAAATGAAGCATATAATCTAACAAAATTTGAAATACCAGATACGATTTATGATGCAAACAGTATGCGTATAAAATGGACTAACCTTCTTACTTCACATCAATTAAAATTTAATAAATTCATTGAAAAGCCTAAGCCAGCAGATAATATTACATCAAATGCCTATGATGGTGTTACCATAGATTCGTTAAAAACAAAACATGGTGAATATAAAATACCAAAATCTTATTTAATGGATTCCGAAAGCACCATCAAGAATGTAAGCATTACTCTCAATAGTCAACAAACAGGTTTGGTAAATTCAAATATTTTATCCAATAGTTCTATTGTATTTAGTCATACTATTTATAAAACAGTAATGGTTGATTTATTTCACTAGTACTATAAACCATATAGCCATAAACCAAAAAATGAATTTTAAAATGCCATTACATAAGCTTTTACTATATACTTGTGTAATCCTATTAACGTCTTCTTGCGCCACATTAAAGCAAACTGAAGTTATTGAAAACAAAATAGAATTAACGAAAGAAAATTTACACTTACTCGATGGGACTTATGAGAATAATGAAGCTGAAAGCGCTGGATACCTAGATTATTTTTGGGGTTCATATTTTAAAAGCAAGGAATCTAGGATTATTTACGACATGAAATTGGAAGAAAAACCATGTTACTATATTACCTTAAAAGTCATAAATAAAAAAAGAATTAGTGCCACATTGCATGTCAATGAAACCTATATAAAGTCTTACCTGATTAAAGGTAAAATTAAAAAGGGTTATTTTGAACAAAACAGAAAAGGGTATTTTTTACCAGCAATACTTCTTAATCAATATCACTCTTCAAAATTTAGAATTGGCCTGCTCAATAATAATAATAACGTTATTACTGATTCTAGAAAAATTGAATTCACAAATTATTACTTTTTTAGTTTCATAAAAGACAATCATTCTTATTACAACCTACAACATCAAAAAATATAATTATGAAATATTCAATCTTAGCATTTTTAGCCATAATAATTTTTAGTTGTTTTGAAGATGAGGGGCTTTGGGATAGAGCTAAAGGATTGTTGGATTAATAACATTTTACACAAACCAAATTCATTAAAAAAAAAGTTAAATTATTTAAAATAAAAACCATGAGAATTTTTAATTTTTTAATGTTATTAAGCATATCTCTAACGTTTTCATGCACAGCTCAAGATGATAGCAATATTAAGCTAGAGGGAAAATGGAAAGTAATAGACTGGACCTATATAACGCAAGGGAGAAGTTTAAATAACGATGAACGAGCAGAAATGAATGAGCATGTCAATGATTTAATTTTAAATTTTAAAGAAGATCAAACCTTTTCAACCAACAAGCCAAAAGACTTCAGTTTTTTAGAAAATAAAAAATACATTTTATCCGATAGAAATGAGCTTTTAATTGATAACGACTATTATGATTTTTTAATAAGAGATCATAATTATTTCTTTCTGTTGCACAACATAATGTTTCAAATCGAAAAGATTGAAGACTACAAGAATTCTAAATTAAAACTCAAAAAACTACCAGCTACATATACTGAAACTTCAGAAATAAAGAATATAGAATGCGATGATGAAGAAGTCTATTCTATGAATGATTTAGATACACCACCTAAATTTAAAAATGTTCAATTTGAAGAGAACTGTTTAATTGATTGCCTCTATACATCATTATATTCTGCGCTTAATTATTACATTGATTTTTCAAAAGTAGCTGAAGACACCAGTTTTTATATCGATTTTATAATAGATAAAACAGGTAAGATTTGTAATGTTAATATAAAGGCTAAGTACAATGTCTATAAAAATAATCGTCAAATTTCTTCAAAAGAAACCAATGAATCTAAAGATATCGAAGATGCTATAGTACGTGGTATTTTAGGAAATCAGGATTTGTTAGAAGCAGGCTTTAAAAATGAAGAAAAAGTGAATACAAAAATAGAATTAAAATTAAGGTTGATGTCAAAATAGTTCCAAATAAATTTAGATTAAAAGCTAGGAGTACATTGGTAAGTTAAAATAAAAGTAATAGATATGGCATCTTCACCTTCCGCTCTTTTCATTTTAGCCATTTACGCCAAAAGAAGCAACTATCTGCGTTTCAGAAAAGTGAAACTAAAATTCATATACGATTCCACAATACAAATTAATGAAAACTTTATAAAAGGAAATAAACTTAATCAACTACTAGAAATTATAAAAAAGCAACAAAAAAAGAATACACACTAAGAAATGAAATTCGTAGGCTAACAATTAAATTCACATCATTCTAAGTTGTAGAGATATTAAGGACAGATATTAACTATTCCCTAACGAATAAATGTTCACTCTTTAAAACACAGTATTAGTATTGTAACATTGTATTAAACAAATCAAATATTATGTTAGAAATATTAGCACTCGGTTATTTTGCCAAGCAAATTAGAAAAATCGCAGCAGAAAAAGGTATTAAACCAGGTAAGTGGATTGCAGCCACGTTTATATCTTGGTTTGCCATTGAAATATTAATTTTCATCATTGCATTTGCGTTTTTTGATGTAGACAGTGATGGAATCTTAGTAGTTATGATACCTGCCGTTTTAATATCAGCGACAGTTGCTTTTGTGATTTTAGAAAAATTGAAACAACAAGAATCTGTTAAGCTTAACTAAAATGGAAAAATTTATAATTAATACAAAAGCGACTTTAATAAAGAATATCTTAATTACGGATGATAGTTTAAAACTGTCGGATGAAGATTACAAAACAAAAGATGTATTTTTAGAAAAGATAAATGCAGAAAAAAAAGGGTTTTTAGATACGCAGCATGTTATTGCATATTCTAAAATAACTAAAATAGTGCCTTTTGAAAACGAAAATGGAATTCAACTTTTCTTTGTTGAAAAAGAGAAAAAAGAGAAAACTTATTTAGAATTAAATTCTATTGAAGAATATACAGAAACACTTCAACATATAATAACTAAGACCAATCATTTATCATTACAAACTATACAAAGTAAGTCAATATCTACTTGGATAAAACAAGCAGCTTATACCTTAGTGTCTTTGATTTTTACATTGGCAATTACGATGACAGCTAAAGATATTGAAGCTGGTAAAAGAGTTACTATTTCAGGTGGGAGACGAGGATTAAAGCGAATTATGCTTGCTATAGCAGAAAATTTAGGAACATTAAACACCATCTTATTAGGTACTGCAATAACACTTGGGTTAGCTTTTTGGACTTATAAAAAATACAAAAAAGGACAAAGTACTATAAATGCTTATATGTAAATCTATTTTATGAAAAAATCAATAGTCACTTTAGTGCTTTTTACTTTATTGTTTTCTGCGTGTAACGGACAAAAAGCAACGAAAGAAAATATACTGAGTTCTAAATTGAAATAGATAATCTTACTATTGGTGAATCTTTTTTAAATCTTAAAATAAAAGACGAGGCTTTAAAGATTTAACATTATTCTAAAAAGTATGTCGGTGATACTGCTCGTAAAATGTCTTTAGATGTGTATGAAGGGGTAAATAAAAGTTTTTATATTTTAAAAATTGAAATTGATAATGGGCACACTTTTTACTTAATTAAATACCCAGCTTCACATAAAATCATGAAAAAATCGATAGGCTTCATTCTTATAATATTAAATTGTTTTCAGGTTTTTTCAAGTGAAATTAAAACAATCAAGAAGGTTAATAATGTCAAAGATTTTTTTGCAGCTTTAGGTAATAATACAGAAGTTGTAATTACGTGTGAAACATTAGATTTTACATTAGGAAATTTAGAAAAAGAACTTAGCATTGAAGAAACTAGCGAGTTTTGGGCTAGTCGTGTAGAGTCAATTAAAAGAGCGCCTCAAAGTTATTATTTAGACTATGGCATCGTTTTGTATGGGTTTAATAATCTCACTGTTAGAGGGGAAGTGAATACTAATATTATTTCTAATGATGACTATAGGGTAGTTTTAAACTTTAAAAAATGCAATAACATAGTTTTAGAAAATCTAAAAAACAAGTATGTCATCACTATTGAAACTGATGATAATAGTTTAATTAAATTGAATATAACTTTTAATGAGGACAATAAAATAGTTAAATTAGAGGAACAAATAATAACAAAAACAAGTAAGAAATAAAAACTTCAATAAATGAATAAATGAATTATGAATAAAGTAAAAAAATCACATTTTATAGTAGTAGCAACCTTACTTTTTTGTTTGTTTACGGCCTGTGAAACTAAATACTCAGAAAAAGCAATAGAAGATGCTTTATGGAAAGATGATACCGCAAAAGTTAAGCAACTTTTACAAAAAGTAGATATTGATACATTAAGGTTTTACGACGGAAGAAATATTTTACAAGTTGCTATTTTAAGAGGCGCAACAAAAGTGTCTAAATATTTAATAGAAAACAGCAAACTACAAGACTCAATAGACGATTATGGTTATACGGCTTTGCATATAGCAATTCTAGAAGATCATAATGAAAAATCGGTATTATTGGTGGACAATGGCAGTAATTTAAATATTTTAGACGATAATGGATATTCACCATTTCATTATGCTATTTTGAAAGAGAATAATGATTTGGTAAAGCGAATGGTAGAAAACGGTGCTGATATTAATTCTAAAACGGGATCAATGAATAGTACACCTTTGCATTTAAGTATTGAAATGGAAAATGCTGAACTTGTAGCTTATTTTAAGTCTAAAAATGCAATAGATACCATTACAGATGTTAATGACGATACTGCAAAAATGCTAGCGCTAGAATCTGTAAATACTAAAATAGTAAATATGTATTTTGATGATTTTTCAAATGAAGAAAAAAATGTTTTACTTTACAATACAATTATTCAAGATAGTTTAACAACTAATTTGGAGCAGTGGTTAGGTCAAAAATGGGTTTTAAAAAAGACGTTAAAAGAAGGTTTTGTATTTACCAAATATCCTGCTATATCTGCTTATTTATTAAAAAACGGAATTGATATTAATACCGTTTCAGCGCAATATGGTTATGCCGCAATTAATAATGCAGCTATTAGTGGAAATGTTAATATGTTAACTTTTTTAATAAAAAATGGTGCTAATATCAATAAGATAAGTGAGAAAAAAAGGAGTCCGCTAATGCAAGCATCAAAATTATACGATCCTCTTATAATGAATCAAGAAATTGGAGGTATTCAAATATCTATGAATCCAGTATTTTTGAAAAACTTTGAAACTAGTGCCGATAAAAATGCGGAAAATAGTCTGGCTTGTGTAAAATTACTAATTGCTAATAATGCCAACCTTGATTATACTAATAAAGATAATGAAAATGCGCTCTATATTGCCGAATCTACCTTTAACCCAAAAGTGATAGATTATTTAAAGGAACAAGGTGCAAAAGAATCAAAACCCTTTGTAGAAAGTCAATCTAGTAAATCAAGCAGAATGATGGATAACATTAATAAAAGTAATGCGAATAATAAAAACATATATGGGTATTAAAACCTATTTAAAAGTGAAAATACAATATCTAATAGCCTGTTTTTTTATGTTGCATTGTGCAACACAACTTAGCGGACAAAATAATGTAGAAGACCTTTTTACAAATAGAGAATATGCTAAGGTTATAGAGATTTTAAGCGAAAAAGAAGCTAAAGAACCACTCACATTACGCGACTATTTTTTATTAACAAAGTCTTATGGTCGTAACCAACAATATGCCAATGGTTTAATTTACTCTAACGAGATGATTGGCAAAAGCTTAAAAGAAAAAGACACTACAAATTTGATAAAAGCCTTTAATTTAAAGGCTGAAAACTTAATAGATTCTGGTGGCTATAATGATGGTCTTATATTTTGTGAAAAGGTAAGCCCAGTTTTTAGAGAACAAGATTCCATCGAATTTCAAAAATTATGTTTTAAATGGGGAATGATGTATTACCATACAGACCAATATCAAAAAGCTTACGAAACCTACAATAAAATTACTTTACCCAAATATAGAAATCTAAATCTATTTAAAAATAATTACGCTTTAACCCTTATGGGTTTAGAAAAATGGGACGAAGCTTTATTCTATTTTAAAAAATCGATTAAACAATATAAGTCTAGCAATAACACGGAGCGCTTAAATTTTAACTACTCTAATATTTCAGTTGTTTATATGCATCAAGGGAAGTGGGAACAATCAAAAGTGTATTTAGATTCAGCTGCTAGCGTCTTAAATAATGACAGTCCGTTACGAGCAAAAAAAGGAATTTACACCAATTATTTTAAATTATATCAAATTCAAGGAAAGCAGGACAAGGCTGCCCGTTATTTAGAATTAATTTCACAAGTAAACGAAAATATTTACAGAGCAAAAATCAATGAAGAAATCGATGCTTTAGAGACTTCCAATAGAAGAGAAGACCAATTAAAAGAGAAGTTTAGAGCATCAGAAAAACAAAAACTTTGGGGAGCTATTGTTTCGTTATTGGCTTTAATAGGTTTTATAAGTACTATTTTCTATTTTAAATATAAAAATGTAAAGGCTGCTCATGAGCAATCTGTCACAGAGCAACAACTTCTACGTTCCCAAATGACACCTCATTTTATTTTTAATTCGTTGTCTGTAATTCAGGGTATGATATTAAATAAGGAAGATAAAAAAGCAGTTAAGTATTTGTCTAAATTCTCTAAATTATTACGATTAATTTTAGAAAGTTCAAGAGAAAAATTAGTGGTAGTAAAAGAAGAACTTTTAGCTATGCAAAGTTATGTGGAATTGCAGAATCTAAGCAGATTACAACCGTTTAAATATAGTGTAGAAATTGATGAATCTATAAATGTAGAAGAGATCCTTATTCCACCAATGTTAATTCAACCTTTTATAGAAAATGCTATAGAACACGGATTTAAAGAACAAATAGATAATCCGGAAATTAAGATACATTTAACAAGCAAAGAAAATGTGCTTATTTGTACTATAAAAGATAACGGAATTGGTCTTAATGCTACCAAAAGCACAACTAAAAGTCATAAAAGTTCGCTTGCAACAAAGATTACTTCAGAGCGTTTAAAAATGCTCTCTAAAAATTTTAAAATCGAATCGAATCTTATTCTCGAAGACAGAGGAAAATACAATGAAAAAGGAACTCAAGTTACACTAATGATTCCATATAAAATAGAAACATTATGATGAAGGCATTAATAGTAGAAGACGAATTATATATTAGAAAAGGACTACTAGCTATGATAAATAGTTTAGATAAGGATATTACAATTTTAGGCGAATGCGAATCTGTAAAAGAAGCTGTTATCGTAGCCAATGCGTGTAAACCAGACCTTATTTTCTTAGATATTAATTTGCGAGACGGCAATGCTTTCGATTTCTTAGAGCAAGTTGGAAGCCTAGATTTTCAAGTTGTTTTTATAACCGCTTATGAGCAATACGCTTTGCAAGCTATAAAAAATGGAGCGATTGATTATATTTTAAAACCAGTAGATATAGAAGAGCTAGAGCAGGCCATAGATAAAGCATTAGTTACAGACAAGTCTGTACTCGAAGAACAAATTCAAATTGTAAAAGATCAGTTAATAAACAAAGATAAAAATAAACTTGTTTTGAGCTTGCAAGAAGGCTACCAGGTTATTGATTTTAAAGAGTTGTTGTATTGTAAGTCTGATAAGGGTTATACCACGTTTTTCTTATCTAACGGAAAATCTTTTTTAGCTTCAAAACCTATTAAAGAATACGAAGGTCAATTACCAGAAGATAATTTTATCCGTACACATCAATCTTTTATCGTTAACATGAGTTTTATCGATAAATATGATAAAAATGGGTATATATATCTAAAGAGCGGCGAAAAAATCCCTGTGGCGTCACGAAGAAAAGACGATTTTGTTTCTAAGTTGATTAAAGGCTAATAAATTTTTATGGATCCACTTTCTGAGTTTTAAATTCAGCCACAATAAACAGCATCAACTTTTCTAAAAAAGTAATTTTGAACAAAATCTATAATTAAACGTTGCAAATTTAGTTCGCGAATATTAACTCAACCTTATCGAATATAAATTATCTAGTTTTTATTACTATTATCTATTCTACTTTAGTAATTCAAAATAGCTAAATTATGGAAAACGATACAACACTAGAAATTGAATTAAAGTCTTTAGATGCTGTGCCAACAGATAAAACTCAAGAAATGCTTAGTCTCTATGTCGTTTCATTAGGTATGGAAACCTATGCTAAACTATGTTTTGCGGTTATATTTATACTTATTTTGGTGCATAATATATTTATTGCAGGTAATAGTTATGAGTTAGATACTTATGATACTATTATGGCTGTGGAGTTGTCTATAGTAGGTGTAATTATCCTTGCCGTTTTTATAATTGCTGGTATTGCAATGTCTAAATTAAGTCAATTAAAAAATCTAATAATAGAAAATAGTAAAAGGAACAATTTAAAAAAGCAAGAATTAGGCGAAGAATTCAGCTTTTTAGCCGTTCATTTATATGGTGGTCGTGGTATTACAATTAAGTAAATAAAGCATGAGAAAATATAAAATAGGGTTAGTTATTACTGGTATTTCATTAATGTCTTGCAATTCTCAAATTGAGAAGGTTGATCCTCTAAAAGTTGTAACACCAAAAATGGTTGAAGAACAAGAAAGTTTATGTCATAGTACTTATAAGATTAAACAGTTTGAAACCGACATTACAGCTTATCTTGATACAACAAGTGTTGAAGAGGTGAAAAATCAAATTAAAACTAATTATGAATTTTATTTAAACAATAAAGCGGATATTATTGACAATTTTACGGCTGCGGATAAAGATGAAAATAATCATTTTAAAAGTCTAACTAAATCTTATTTACCAGATGAAGAAAGGTTTAATACTCGAGAAAATGTTTTTGAAAAATTAGTTAATAATAATCACTTATCATTTAGAGATAGTATCAATAAAGGGGTTTATTTTAATCAATATTTTGAAAACAACAAATCATCAATAAGAGCAGTGACCAGATATAATGGTGCAGCCGCTTTTAGATATACAGAAAATAGTTCCTATAGACCTTATTATCCCATTAATTTTGATTCTGAAGAGGATTTAACAATCATGGACATCTTTTATTATGATGGCACTCAAGATAATAATGCTGTAGCAGTAGATGTCCATGCGTTTCCATTAAACGCAATTCCAATTGAAACTATAAAACCAATAGATAGTTTTAAAATAGAAATTAAACTAAAGTATTTAGCAAAGATTGACTCTGTTCATTTTAATAAAGATGAAATTGGTGTTCAAAAAGGTAATATTAAGCTTCTAAAGATGGAAGATAATTATGTAGAATATGAGTTGCCAAGTGATTACTATCCTTATCATAAAGGCACCGTTTTAGAAGAAATCTTTTTTAATAAAGAAGGAAATGTGTTAGATACCGAATTCGGAATTAGTAATTGTGGCAATGAAACTCCAGAAGAAAGCTATGTGGAATATTTAGACTTAAAAAAAGAAATTTATGAGTATGTGTACAATGCACATACCTATGAAGATCTTTTTCTTACATTCAAGTATATGGACTTAAAATTTAAAAATCAGGATGATAGGTCTAGAAAAGTGAACAAAAAAGTTTTAAAAGGCAATGTAGATTCATTTACGCTGTATTTAGAAAATAGAAGAGATACACTTACACTTTTACCAACACTAAAAAATATTGAACCTATAAAAAATGTTTATGTTCACGAACTAAATGATAAAACAGATTTTATAGATAAAAAGGGAAAAGTCATTAAGTCATTTCCATCAGAAGTTTCGTTTATTTATAACTCTAAAACGCAAAACTATTCTGATAAATATTTCTATGTGAAAACTGAAGATTATGATAGAAATATATATTATTTCCTAAATCAAGACAACCAATGGATTACAGAACTTCCTTATTCTCGTATAGATTATGTAAGTCCTTCTATATTTACTGCTAGGCTTAAAAATGAAGAAGGTTTAAAACTTATATCTACTGAAAAAAATCAATTATTATCAGAAGAAACTTTTACAAATTTTATAGCTTCACGTTATACGGATGATTTATTGGTAACGAACGATGCTGGTACATTTGCTATTTACGATCAAGACGATAAATTAGTAACACTACAAACAAAACAGGTAAAAACAATCACTTTTAAAAAATCGGAAGACTAATTTTTTTCAAATATAGATTGAAGGCTTACAAATATGGGATAACTATTCTGTAGTAAATTAATCTATTGTACTTTAGTTACAAGCAATAATTGTTTTGGTTGCCGTTATGGTTGTTGAAGGTTTTATTAGTGGTGTTTTTGCAGAACAACTTTTCGCGTGAATAATTTTAGTTAAAAAAGAACATGAAATTAAAAATAATTAATAAAAGTACAATTTTCATTTTAATGTTTGCAATGAGTGTTTCAGCTAGTTTTGCACAGCGTACAGAAACAAATGTTATTAATCATGAGGTTTATGGTGCAGCAAAAGAAGAATTACTCTATTATAAAAATAATGTCTTAAGACAGAAAATAATATTTACTTTAGACACTGTTTTTACTAAAGAAAACAAAGAAATTGGAGAAATATTAATTTACGATTCAGAAGGACATTTAAATTCAAAAGGAAACTTTATAAGAACAAATGGTACAGGTTTTTTTGGAAGAAGTGCTTCGCGTAAAAAAAATGGTGCTTGGTCTTTCTTTTTTAAAAATGGATCATTAAAAGCTACTATTAATTATAACGAAGATCAGGCTGATGGCGACTATTTATATTACCATGAAAATGGTGAAATATTAGAGAAAGGAACTAATTTATTAGGTAAAAAAACGGGAAATGTAAAAACCTTTTTCAGCAATGGTCAATTACATTCTTCTGCAACATATAAAGACGGTAAAGTTTATAATATACTTTCATTTTTCGATAAAGAAGGTCATAAGTTAAATCACGGAACTTTAAAAAATGGTAACGGAACCTTAAAAAGTTATGATTTAAAAACAGGAAAATTAAAGAAAACGTATACCATAATCGATGGTGATTACAATGATATAGACACCAAAATATTAAAAACTCCAGAAGGTGATATTATTGAGAATACATATAAGCATAATGATGAAACCATAGAGAGAATAGAGCGCAAACGTAATGACACGTTAGAAGGTGCTCAAGAATTTTATGATTATAAAGGTCAATTAAAAGAAACCATAAACTACACTAAAGGCATAAAAAACGGTAAGCATGCAAAGTTTAATGATGATGGTTTGTTGTTTTATGAATACAATTATGTAAAAGGAAAAAAATCAGGCGCTTTTAAATACACACCAGAAGGTTATAATACTGAAGGTGCTAATCCACAAGTCTATGTCTTAGATGAAGGTAGTTACAATGAACAAGGAGAATTAACGGGACAGTTTACAACCTATTTACAAGATTATAAAAAGGTTGTTGCTTTAGGCAAAATGGATTCAAACAAAATTATTATCCAATCCGGCACTTACCAAGATGGTATTAAAACTGGTATTTGGCAAACGTTTGATAGAAATGGAAAACTGACGAAAAAAGTTGATTTTTCCAATGAAGAATCTCATGTCAATACAAAAAAGGAATATTATAAAGAGAGTAAAAACCTAAAGTCTATTACAGAGTATAATACTTTAAGAGAGGAAGGTACTAAAAAAATATATTATCCAAATGGCCAATTAAAATTCAGTGCTTCATATAAAAAAGGAAATTTACATGGAGAGATAAAAGAATATTACGAAAGCGGACAATTAGAATCTGTTAGTTATAGAAAAGAAGGCGTTAAAAGTGGTAATTGGAAAGAGTATAATGAAGCCGGACAAATTGTAAGCGACGATATTTATTCTGGTGATTGTTGTTTTCCTTCAAAAAGAATTGACTATTACTATAGAAATGAAGGGCAACTATCTTCAATAATAATTCAAGAAGATAAACTACTAAATCCATTAAATGAAAATGAATCTTTTTTTGGTACTACTATAGATAAAGATTTTTACGAAAATGGTCAATTAAGAGAGTTCAAGACGGAAAAGAAAACCACATACGGCCAGTATGGCAAAAAAGAAGGACTTTATCAGCGGTATTTTTCTAATGGTCAATTAGAAGTGGAAGGCTATTATAAAGTTGATAAAAAAGAGGGGCTTTGGAGTTATTATAATAGAGATGGAAAGCTAAAACAAAAACAAAATTACGTTACAGATCAAGCACGAGGTCCTTTTGAGGAGTACGAGTATTATTACCCAAGTAATATTTTAAAGGAGAGCTTTATTGGTGTGAGTTATAAAGAAGGACGTACATCCACTTTAATAGTATATCACGAAAATGGAACGGTTAAAAAAACAGGAAAATTTGTGTTTTCTAAAGCTGATGGTGCGTGGATATTATATTTTGAAAACGGAACCATAAAACAAGAAAAATTCTACGAAAAAGGAGAAAAGAAAGGCGTTTGGAAGTTATATAACGAAAAGGGTAAAGTGATAGAGAAAACGAGGTATAAGTAGTATACTCTTAAAACGATGAATATCATTATATAACACTCCAGTTTAAATAATCAATGAAGGTCACCAAAACGCATATAAAAACTAAAATAGATTATAACGTTCAGTTGGAGCCTATTATTCTTGGAGTTATCTTATTAATCATAGGATTATATATTGAATTCTTTAAAACAGAAAGTATCAGTTTTTGGTGGTGCTTTTTAGGTGTCATAGTTGTTTTTTTTGGTCTTTGGAATATTAAAACTTACGAGATTGAAGATGATTTTTTTAAAACTCATCGTTTTTTAGGTCTTATTACAAAAGAGCGTAAATTGAGTACATTGGTAAGTTTTAAAATAAAATCCGTAGATTTTTCAATGTCTAATAGAGCCTTTTTTATTTTGGCTATTTATGCTAAAAGGAGTAACTATCTACGATTTAAAAAGGTGAAACTAAAATTTTTAGATGGCAGTACTATGGGTATCAATGAAAACTTTATAAAAGGAAATACCTTAAATGAACTCTTACATCACATAAAGAAGCATCAAAAAAAGAATGAACACTAGCGAATATAGATTGGCGCTTTAGGTCACAACATCATTTTACTATTTTTATTTAAAATAGGATTGAAATGAAGTTCATTTTTAAAATCACATATATATTCTTGTTGTTATACACTGTAACAATGCACGCAAGTGAATGTTACCATTACCATACACCAGCGTTTTATAAATTATTTACAGATAACAATCAGTTGGTTTTTCAACATACTGTAAAGTTTCCTAATTATATAAGCTATATCTCTTAAAACAATTGTTAACATGAAAAATAAACTAGCATTTACCATACTGGCTATTTGTGTTTTAATAGGCACAGCAATAGGTGTTTATTTTTTGAAAAATCATCAACTTGAAGAACGAGCAGAATTACTAGAATTAGAAGCAGAAAGGCAGAGCGAAATGCTAAGTACGTTGCAAGATGTACATAAAAATTTTAAACTTTTAGATAATCCAGAATATGCTCAACCCTTTCTGAAAAGTTTAATAGACAGAGGTCTTGTTGAGTTAAGATTCTTGGATTTCCATAAAGACAGCAGTAAAATGGAGGAAATAAATAAGATTATAGTAGAAGATTATATAGCTCATCAAGATTTAAAATTAGAAAACAAGCGATTAAAAAAGCTTTTAGAGAATTATGAAAACCAAAGGTTTAGTCCATGTAATGTGTTTACTGTAGATTTCCCTACGATAATGCATGAAATGCATGAGGCTGAAAAAATAACAAAAGAAGATTTAAGTACTTATAAAATACCATATACTTATACGACAAAAAATAGGCATGATAATTATTTTATAACAGATAATTTTAATGGAAATAAACAATTGGTAATTGTTCAAAACTGGAAAGAACATAGGCTTTTTGCATATTTAATTTTAAATAAAAATGACGCACCTATTCTTGTTTATTCTTCTACGATGAAAGGTGATGCCTACTGTGGTGTTCAGTCTAAAATATTTGAAAATGACGTCATAGAGATTAAAGAACACAGCTGTGACCAATCTAAAGAAACCATTACATATCATCAGTTAAAATAAAGATAAAACTAATAAAAAATAATATGAATAAACATACAAACAGAAACAGCATGGTCTATAAAACCCTCAATTTTAGTAATGTTGTTAAACTAGGTATAATATGCGCTTTCTTTGGTTTTACAACCATTAATGCACAAAGACCAACACTTAAACAAGAGTTGATAAATGATTTAAAGTCTAGTAGTTTTGAAGAATTTGTAGTAACTCAAAAAGATTTTGTAGATAGGTCACCTTCAATTATAGAAAATGAAACACTGAAACGAGGTTTTATATGTAATGAAGATAATGATCAAGACGAACTAAAATTTACAACTGAAAGTTTTGAGACGACGACTACATTTGATAAACCAAAAGCAGTCTCATTGATTGTTAATATTTCAGAAGATATCTCTTTTCAGCAATCTTTTGGAATGGATGGTTCTATAGTTCAGCTAATTTTAAATGTTGAAAACCTGATGTTATTTGCTAATCAAGAATATTCCAATATAGCTTTTAAAACTACAATTCATAACATTAAATATAAAGATGGTTCTAGCTCACAAGATGAAATCGTGTTTAATGACCTAAGTTTCGAAATCGATACAATCAAAGAGATTGTAGAGCTAAAAATGACTTTGACTATAGAATACCCAAAACTCAAAGTCTATAAAATAACTGAAGATTATCAAAAAATAACGGAAGGAGATGAAAGTATTGAAGTACGTTTCAAAGAAAATAAAGTTCAGATTATAGTGCCCCAAAAAAACACTGAATTTTTAAGCTTAGATGATTCACAACAAATTGGAGCTATACATAAGTCTAAGAAAAATTTAGAAGTGATTTCTAGTTCTAGTCATCCAGTACTTAATGATAGCTCAATGAAAGAGTTAAAAGAAACTATAGAAATTATAAAAACCACACAAAATAAAGTAGATACTGAAGAGATTACAACAAAAGAACAACTCATGGAAGCGATGAAGCAATTACCAGATACTAACTTTGAATACGATTATTATACCAATAATTGTTATTATGGTGATATAGAAGAGGTGTTGTTTTATTATAATACCAAAGAGAATGAAAGTATTACGGAAGAGGTAATTATTAAGCCGTTTAAATAAAAACGTATAGAATATAATTATGAAGAAATTTAGAGTCATTTTATTTTTTCTAGTTTCAATTTGGACTGCACATAGCTATGCTCAAATAATGATTATGGTAAATCAACAAAAGTTTATGTTTTAGGATTAGAAAATAATCCGTTTAATATATCAGATTATAACTGGTGAATTTGGCAGTGTTTATGAGTAAAAAAAAGATAAATAATAATGAAGGAATTTTAATACGTAGAGGTTTATATACCTTATTAGGTGGTTTTTGTTTAGTCATTATACTCTCAATTGTATTTCAGGAACCCAAAATAATGCTCTTTTATGTTTTTATTTCGTTTGCCTTGGTGTTCATGCTAATCGGTATTGTTTTTTTGATGAAAAAAGTTAAAATTTTAGGAAGCTCACAGGCTATATTAACTAAAATTCTTAACTCTAGAAAAAGTGGATTACAATCCACTGGTCATAATGTTTTTTACAATCCTATGTATTTTCATATTTTTCTAGTTGTTTTAATACTATTAAATATCATTCTATCTCAATTTAACTTAGCCTCATATAATAACTCTTATTATGATCGTTTTTATGACGATTTAGTTTTTCAATTTAATGCTGCTATTCTATTTAGTATTATAGGAGTTTTAAATCCGTTTTTAAGGATTCCGGAGCGTGTAAAAAGTAACATTAATAATAAAACGTTACATCGTATCCTTAACAATAATGAAGGTTTATTTTATTCAAGGCTGTTAGCATGTATTTTGGTTATTTTATATTTTATTTATAAAGATTGGTTGGTGTTTTCTAATTTTCTACAAGATAATTTAGTCCTTAAAGGTATAGACATTGCTTTGTTGTTCTTTATTTTAAATGTCACTTATCGTATGATTAAATATGCCGATGTATTTGTAGTCGAAAATATATTTAGAGTCATAAAATCGTTTTCAATAAGTATAGCATCATTATTTGTATTAGTTCCTTTAGTGCCCATAACAATGTTGTCTATTCATTTTCTCGGTATGGATGATAAGTCTTTTAACTTTGAGCCCATTGCTTTTATTGGTTTTAATCTTATAATGATTTATGTTGAATACAGTTTAAATAAGAATAGAGAAAGTACTGTCTCAGCAGAATAAAAACCTATACTCTAATAGTACCTTAGGCTAATAATAGCCTTATACCATCCGAGTATTAGTTATTGAACTCGTTTTTTGCAATTAAAGAACTAGATTTAACAAGTACTTACATTATATCTTACTAATATAAACGCAACCCTAACGAATATAGATTGCCCATTTAATTTTTGTTATACCTCATATATCTTTACATCAGTATCAATCATAAATTTTTAAAACGGATAAAATATGTATAAGTTAATCGTAATAATTTGCTTAATTACTATATCAAAATTAAGTGCTCAAGAAACCTATTTAATGTGGAACGATGTCGAAACACAACGTTTTGGTAAAGATGTTTTATTTAAAAATGACAATAAATTTTTAGAAGGCGATTACAAAATAGCAGAAAGCAGTGGTGCCTATACCGAAGTCAGTTTTAAAAACGGTAAAATGATTGGTGTTAAGAAGGATTTTGACATGTCTGGAAAACTAGAACAAGAAATGACTTTTAATGACAAGGGACAAGCTAACGGAAAAAGCATTACTTATTATTCTGACGGAACCGTAAACGAAGATTTTAAATATAAGGATGGTTTAAAGGAAGGCGAATGGAAAACCTACAATAAAAAAGGAGACTTGCAAAGAACAGAATCTTATAAAAATGATTTAAAAGAAGGAAAATGGGTGGTGCATTTAAAGGATGCAAGATTAGGAACAAAATTAATTGAAACCACGTTTTACAAAAATAACAAACCTACAGGTTCTTGGTCACAGAAGACTGAAGATGGTCGTATGATTTGGGAGAAAGATTACACAGCAGCAAAAGACTACATTAAAAAAGAATACCATGTTAATGGCAAATTAGCATCAGAAGAAACCTATAAAGATGGTAAATTAGATGGTGTTAGTACGTATTTTGATTCTTCAAGCATTTTATTAAGTGAAAAGAAATATGCAGAAGGTTATTTAAAATCTGAAACTAATTTTTATGCCAACGGAAATAAAAAAGAAGTTGTAGATTCTAAAGATGGTTACAAGGATGGTGTTTACAAAAAATATTCTAAAACAGGCGATTTAACCTTAGAAGGACAATATAAAATTGGGTATCAAACTGGTGTTTGGACAGCTTATACAAGCGACCAAATGCTTCAAAACACCACAACTTTTGTAGATGGTAAAAAGAATGGTATTTATAAAAGTTACAATGCAGCTGGTAATGTCTATAGTGAAGGTTTATACGCAAAGGATGAAAGAACTGGTTTATGGAAATACTATAAATTAAACGGGAAAATTGAAAAAGAGATAGAATACAAAAACGATAAAATAATCTCTGAAAAGGAATATAATTAATAGGGCTTAATTTCAGAATAAAAGCACATTGATAATAGATTGCAATAAGTTTGAATTTTATAATAAATAATTAACAAGATGAAAAATGTTTTATTCGTAGTTCTAGTAGCAATAATTGCATGTTTTCTGTTGTCTAATACATTGCCAGAGGATAAAATAAGTTGGAAGAAAATGGACGAAGGCTTGTATTATGCAGAATACAATTCACCTTTAAAGTCAAGTCATAGCGATAGTAAAATTGATATTTTAAAAATTTCTTCTAAATTATACGATTTCAATTTATTGAGTGCCAAAGAAAAAGGAGGTAGCTCTAAAACAGCCAAAGATTGGTCTAAGCAAGAAAATCAAATTGCAGTAATAAATGCAGGCATGTACAGAGCAGATCATTTAACAAATGTTGGTTTCATGAAAAATTTTAATGTTGTTAATAATGGAAGGTTAAATAGTGATAACACCATTGCTGCTTTTAATAGAAAAACGGATAGTGTTCCAGAATTTCAAATCATAGATTTAACATGTCAAGATTGGGAGGTTTTAAAAACACAATACAATTCATTCTCACAATCTATTAGGATGATGGATTGCAACCAGAAAAATAGATGGAGTCAGCAAAGTAAAAAATGGAGTATGGTGGTTATTGGCAAGGATAAGGAAGATAATGTTCTTTTTATCTTTTCTAGATCGCCATATTCGGTGCACGATTTTATTGATATACTCTCTAAATCTTCATTAAACCTACATAATTTAATGTATTTAGAAGGTGGACCAGAAGCTTCTTTTTACCTCAATCATAACAAAACAACCATTGAAAAGATGGGAAGTTATGAAACGGGCTTCAATGAAAACGATAACAACAATCAGTTTTGGAGAATCCCGAATGTCATTGGAATTTCAAAAAAATAATTGATTGAAGAACGTTATTTTTAGTTGAAAAATTAAAAATAATATTTGTAATTAAAGTGTTCACTTTTAACAAATATTGTAAGCTTCCCTTTTTTAGGACATCTTAAAATTCGATAAATAATTATTATTAAGTCCAGATTTGATGAAGAATTTAAATTCTTCATCAAATCTGGACTTATATTCTTTAGTAGATATGTTCCCTAAATACTTATGTGGATGATTAAAATTATAGACCTCTCTCCAGTTATCGCTAATTTTTTGGAGCAGGTAAATGTCATAAAATTAATAGGCATCTAATATATCTTCTCTAAAGAAATGATTAAATCTTTTTATATATCCGTTCTGCATAGGTTTACTAGGTTGTGTATACTTAATTTTAATAAAATTCTTTTTACACCAGTTCATAAATGTCTTAAAGATAAACTCTGGGCCATTATCACACCTCACATATTTAGGAGTTCCTATTTCTTCTTTTTACTCTTGTTCAAATTCTATATCTACATCAAAATATTTTGGATCGTTATTTATTTCAAATAAATTTCCAGTAATTTCAATACCTTTAAAATCGGGTAAAACTCTAACATTTTTATTATTTACTTTTTTGATTTTATATGGAAAAAAATATTTTGTTTTAAATCTAATCATATCTGCCATAGGATTATCTTTAGTCATCGTTGTATCTTTATTTTTTTCTGCTTCTAACAATCCTTCGGAACTTATTTTTGTAGAAAATAGTTCTTTATTGAAAACGGTATTGTAAGATTTATTAAAATCAGGTATGCCATTATCTTCGCCGTTTTTCATGTCTTTTGTTTTGCTAGATAACAATTCTAATTCTTTAATATCCTGTTCTTTTAATTTTTCCCCGAATAATTTTAATTCTGATAAGTTGTCAAAATCATAATTAATTTTCATTTCAAATTTATTAGATATTGAATCTGTTTTTATATACAAGCTAAAATTTTCTAATTGCTTTATTTTATCTTGTTTTTCTTTACTTAGTTTTGAAATACTGTCTTTTTTTATTTCTAAAAATTCAGAAAAAACAATTAAAGTGTCTAACTGTTCATTAGTTCCTTCTTTAGTGTCTTGCCCCATTTTCATCATTTCAGATAAGTCAAATCCTAAGCTATATTTTCCACTTCCATCAGATTCAAATTTTGTTTCTTGAACAATTTCACAGCTTGTTAGAATAAATAATGAGATAATTAATAAAGTTGCTTTAATTTTTTCCATTTATTTTGAATTTTGGGCGTTTATTTTGGCTTACACACAGCGGTTATGTATTAAGAATACTGCGGTTTTTTGCAACGTCTAAAATAAGCAATTAATTTTATACGGCATAAGCATAAACGTTAGTTTAATTGACTAGAAAATTCAGCTGGCAGCTCACTAATAGGTCTAATTTTAACATCCTTATAGTACACTTCTGCACCTTCACTTTGAAGTTGGATTTTACCTTTGGTTAAAGGCTTGGCGATGTCGTTTTTACCATAAGTAACAGATTTTTCTACCACAAGAGCTATTTTTCTATTAACAATATGGTAGGCTTTATCCCCTATACAAACCAAATCAATCTGATTCCATCCTTCCAATTTCCCATAGTTGACGTTTTTTCTACATCGGCCGTCTTCTCCGGTTTTAAATTGTTTGTAAGTACTGTCTGGATTGTAGGTGAAAATATCCCAAGCCGAATCTGGATTTTCTTTCTTTATAGCTTTTATGTCGGCACCTGTACCAGCAATAGTGTAGTAATCTCCGCAATCTTCTTCTTGAATCTGAAATTCTTGAGACTGCATCCAACAGTTCCAAAAAGCACCTTGCTCACCGATAGCATGATACAAAATCCCGCTATCCATGGGTTTATCTAAACGAGGCGCATATTTTTTATCGCCCCACTTAAACATAAGGCTTAAATGGTAGTTTTCGTATTCTTTTTTTGTGGTTACTGCGCCATAGATTTCTCCTGAAATTTTCAACACAGGTTCTCCATCCATTTCAATAGCCGAAAAAACGTTTAAGGGATCGTTGTTTAACCCAAGAGGTGTTCCTTCTTCCATGCCATTACCTTTTTCGTAACCTTCAATAGCTACGCTGTAGTGAGGTGCGCCAACAAACTCGTCCCATTGGCTTAATTCCATATCTAGTAGGGGTTCCCAGTCTTGGTTTGTAGATTTTTTCGAATTGCAGGAATTCAGCGAGAGGCAAAGTAGAATAACTGCTATTGGGAAGATTCTTAATTTCAAATTAGATTTCATATTTATAATTTAAATTCTATTAATTAATTTCACAATAATAACATTGTCAATGCCTTCAAATTCGGGATTCAATACTAACCAACTTTTATAGTTTACTTCGTAAGGCTCAGTATATAATCCGGTAAGCGGATTAAACCATTGTATTTGTAGTTTTTCAGCTTTAGGTAAACCTTTTACAGCTAGCGCACTATTAGCTTTAGGCATGTAATATACGTATTCTCCGTCTTCATTATTTGTCAAACAATAACCGCTAGAACTATGGCGATCAGTTGGTTGGAGTTTATCAAAGTTAATATTGTTTAGAAACTCATGAAAGTATTTATAGTATTCAAATTTGGGTTGAACCGTTACATCTTCAGTAAAAGGATCGTAAATTACTATATTCCACGCCATACCTTGCCAGTAGTAGCTGGTGTAAGTGCCGGCAAAAGCACATTTGTAATTTCTTTCTATACCCGAGACTGGATCATCATAATTACTATCCAGAAAAATATCATACTGGCATTTTTCATAAGCGCCATTTTCTAGATTAATAATGGGTTTGTTCGGGTATTCTTCTTTCAGTTTAAGCATTTTACTGTAGATGTCAGAATGCCAAAACTGGGCAGAGATAATATCGACTTTATCAGGTTTGGCTTCGCAATAATCAAAATCGTGTACCGTTACCAATCGGTTATACATATCTAGGTTTTTTAGCCTGTCTATGCGCTCGGTAATATAGTTCGGATCGTCATATCCATAACGTAGCGCTTCTTTCGAAATATCCCAAATTACGTTGCTTTTGGCTTGGTATCTTTTTACCACATAATCAAAATACATATTATCGGCCTCCGAATTTGCTTTTGGCCAGTTCACCATTTTGTTCCAAACGTAAATCATAATGTGAGCAACAATGCCATGTTCCTCAAGTAAGTTAATAACGCGATCGTAATGCTTAAAGAATTCTACATTTAAGGCTGAATAATCTGGATTATCATTATCTCCTAAAAACGGGAATATATCTTTTTTTGATCCAAAATTCCACTTAGGATCTATGTTTTTACTTTGGTTCCAATCCAAATCATAAGCGTAAACATTCATAATAATTTGATTAAAACCATTAGCAGAAATGGCCTCAATTAACTTTTTTGTTTTTGTTAAATCTGGGTTGCCATAATCTAGAGCAAACAACCAATCCACCTCGTTAGCAACCAGATTATATGGTGTGCCATCTTCGTAAATAAGTTTCTGAGCATCCTTGTCGCTTATTGTTATACCACCGCGAATTCCTTTTTTTGCAGGCGCGACTTCAATAATATGGGTAATACCGTTTATTTTTTTAAGTGAAGCAGAGCTTACAGAAGTCCAAGTACCTGCTATATTTGGATTAAAGCGTACAAGCCATTCATTGTTACCATTGTAAAAACCAGGCACGGTAATTTGAGAACCGTTGGGTGCTTTAAACTTACAAGATATTTCCACCTGAAAAGGCTTCTCAATGTTTCCTTTTACTTTAAACGATAAATCTACCGTTTCCCATTTATAAGCTTGGATACCGTTTTGGCCAAAAGAATTGCACAGTATAAATAAAAAGAAGCATGAGCATACTAATAACTTTTTCATTTTTTATGTCTGGTTTTATTTAGAACTCATTTACCGTGTTTATGTATTCCCTGTTAAATTATTGAAATTTACTTATATCTACTGCATTTCAATTAATGTAATTTCTGATAAACACCAACCGTACTTGCTCCAGAATCCTTCTGGTTGAAACTCTATTCGTTTCATTTTCTTTTCGGCTAATGCGTTTTTTATTTCAAAAATGGTTTGCCAATCTTTTATATTAAGTCGACCAATTAATTTATTTTTAATTCGTTTTTTTTCTTTTATTTCAATTTCCGACTTGGCTTTTTCAAATTTAATTTCTCTAAAAGAAATAGACAAGATTGTTGTAACTTATTTTAGTTTTCTTACCATTAAAATGAGTACAAACTAATTCTTTTTCTTTAAATTCTATGGCTTTAATGAAGCTTTTTTGACGATTTAAACATCTTATGTTTGATATAATTTCAATCAATAAAAAAGGAAATATTAATAAGATAAATATCCAATGAATTTTGAAGTAAAACAATGAGAGATATAAACCAACTTCAACAAATATAAGAAGGGTATAAAAAGTCTTTTTGTTCTCAAGATGGTCTCTTTTAAATGTCATTTTTGAGTTGTGACGAATAGTTCTGGATATATTTAGTTACGCATTTGGTAAACTAAAACGAGTCGATGTTTTAAACACATTCTTTATTATAATAATTGATAATATCAACCACCTGCTTTTTCTTAAATTCTTTCTTTTTTATTTTATCTATTAAGGTAGGGCAATCTTCAATTAGATTAAATTTTCGTTTTTTAAGCCAAGCTCCTGTTCTTATTGTTACATTATTTTTTTCTAAAAAATAAACATAACCAGACGATGTAGGGAAGCTCATTCCTGCACCCATTCCCATTCCCATTGCAGAGCCTGAATTTGTAACAAAAACACTATATAGATTAATTTTTCCTAATTGTACTATTTTCATTTTACGAGAAATTCCTTGCACCAGTTTAAATCTATATCGCTCTACACTCTTATCTTCTCTTTCTATATCATAACCATTTAGTTGGCTATTTTCATAATGAATAATATCTGAATTTAAATTTGCTTTATATTTAATACCTCCCAACATTTTGACCTTAACTAAACCTTTTAATTCTGTTGAGTCTTTTAAATAAATAGTGCCTTTCTTAGATTGTGCATTGATAAATAGAAATGATAGAATGGCTAAAAGAGTAAGCGTTTTTTTTATATTTTTTTAATTATTAATGTTCTTGATAACTGAATTATTTTCATCAAACCAACTGCCATTTTTGTATGTTACAGCACCTAGTTCTGAATAAAAAAACACGTTGCCTAATTCGGTTTTTTGTTCTATTCCTGTTATATAATCTGGCACACAAACTCCATTATCGAGTTGAGTATAGCCTTCATCGCAGGGATCATTTTCGCAATTTATAAAAGAGATGCTTGTTATTAAAATAGCTAATAATAAAATATTTTTTTTCATTTTATAAAAGGGTTTTATTTGGTGCTTTTTTTTACGTTCATGTATAAGAAACGCAATGCAGGTGATAAGCACTATCGTTTAGGTTTATTACTTATCTAAATATAAATATTTTGCTTTTATCTTTTCTATTATAAATGCCAAATCAAAAGTGAAGTGCACCCAAATGTTTAGACAAATTTATAATTAATTTTGATAATAATTAGCTCGATATTCAATCGGGCTCATACCATTTAAATTTTGTTTAATTCTCTCATTATTATAATATTTTATATAGACTTTAATCTCTTTTTTTAACTGAGATAT